>NZ_AP025732.1:0-1200000 GCF_023734775.1 Nostoc cf. commune SO-36
ATGGAAATTGCCATAGAAAGTCTGTGGAGTCAGGTACTAGAGCGTCTACAGCTTGAACTATCCCGACCTACCTTTGAAACTTGGATCAAAACTGCTAGTGCGGAGCGATTAGAAAATAATTGCTTGGTTATTCGCGCTCCTAACCCATTTGCTCGTAATTGGCTACAAAAGTATTACATCAATACTATTGCTCATGTAGTACAAGATATTCTTGGTCATCCTGTAGGAATTTATATTACTGTTGCTCAAGGTGATGAAGTTTCTCATTTTAGTGAACGAGAGGTTTCTTGGGAATCACCAAATCCCAGCAGTATTTCTGAGCCTATTCCTAATCGCAATCATAAAACTACTGAATTAAATTCTAAGTATGTATTTTCACGATTTGTAGTTGGTGCTAATAATCGTATGGCTCATGCTGCTTCTTTAGCAGTTGCAGAATCTCCAGGTAAAGAGTTTAATCCTTTGTTTTTGTGCGGTGGTGTAGGCTTGGGTAAAACTCATTTGATGCAAGCTATTGGTCATTATCGCTGGAAAATTTGTCCTGATTGTAAAATATTTTATGTTTCTACTGAGCAGTTTACTAATGATTTAATTACAGCGATTCGTAAGGATAGTATGCAGAGTTTCCGAGAGCATTACCGAGCGGCTGATGTTTTATTAGTTGATGATATTCAGTTTCTTGAGGGGAAAGAATATACTCAAGAAGAATTCTTTTATACTTTTAATACTTTACATGAAGGCGGCAAACAAGTTGTCATTGCTTCCGACCGTCCTCCTAACCAGATTCCTAGCTTGCAAGAACGTCTTTGTTCTCGATTTTCTATGGGGTTAATCGCAGATATCCAAAAGCCGGATTTAGAAACGAGAATGGCAATTTTGCAAAAAAAAGCCGAGGATGAAAATATTAGTCTTCCCCGCGATGTGATTGAGTATATCGCTTCTAACTATACTTCTAATATTCGAGAATTAGAAGGAGCTTTAATTCGGGCGGTGGCTTATATTTCCATTTGGGGCTTGCCGATGACGGTGGAAAATATCACACCAGTTTTAGAACCGCCTAACGAAAAAATGGCAGCTACCCCAGAAGCAATTTTAAAGGTGGTGGCGGATAATTTTGATGTTTCAATAGACGACCTTAAAAGTAACTCACGACGAAGAGAGATTAGCTGGGCGCGTCAATTAGGAATGTATCTCATGCGCCAACATACATCCCTGAGTTTGCCGAGAATTGGGGAGGAGTTTGGTGGTAAAGACCATACAACGGTAATCTACAGTTGCGATAAAATTACTCAACTTCACCAGAGCGATCGCACTTTAGCACAAACAATCCGCCAACTGAGCGATCGCATAAATATGACTAGCCGTTCCCAAAAACCATCCTGAAGGCTGATTTTAAGTTTTCCACAACCAGTACTCTGATAATCAGCCTTGACGGTTGAATAATTAGTCAAAAATATTAAGTAAGGTATAAAAATTGATTAAATTTAACTTAAATTCTGGAAATAATCTTACTTTTTAGCGATAAATCTCTGAAAAACTTAAGATTTCACTGATAAAACTTTATTAAGTATAATTACCTTGTGGAAAAGTAAATGAGTTTTTCCACAAGTTTTCCACAGATTTAATTAGTTTAAATACCAATCTCTTTCTAAAAGTTTTTGCAACAGCACCAATTTTACTGTTGTTGATGCAAGCGACGATATAGCATTTTAAATGGATAAATAGAGCGTACACTATCGAGTGGGCGGACATCGAAAGGTAAATTAATAGTAAAAGTGCTACCTTTACCGAATTGACTTTGTACATCTATACTGCCGTGGTGTGCCAAAACAATTGCTTGCGCGATCGCTAATCCTAATCCAGAACCGCCAGTGCTACGGGAGCGATCGCTATTCACTCGATAGAAGCGGTCAAAAATTCGTGTTAACTCTGGCTGGGGAATACCAATGCCTGTATCTTGCACCTGAATCACGGCATAATGATCACTGCGGTCTACGGAAACCGTTACCTTTCCTCCTGATGGGGTGTATTGAATTGCATTGACAATTAAATTAGAAAACAAGCGATAAAGCTGATCTTCATTGCCGACAATATTTAGAGGATTTGAAACCCAGGTTGAAGATGTTAGTGTAATATCGGCTGCGATCGCTAAGGCTGCAAATTCCTCTATTAAGTCATTAACAATATCATCCAAGCAACAAATTTCCCGTTGCATTGGCACAGATTGACGATCCAAGCGAGTCAGCAACAGTAAATCTGTAACTAGAGTTGTGAGTCGCTGATTTTGACGGTGTAGGGTTTGTAGAATATCCCGCGCTTCTGTTTCATCTAATTGAGACATCATCAGCGCGGATTCTACTGTCGCTTGGGTTGCTGCTAGAGGTGTTCGCAATTCGTGTGCGGCATCTGCTGTAAATTGTTGGACTTGTTTATATGAGCGATAAATTGGCTGCATTGCTAATCCTGCTAACCACCAACTAGCAAAACCAACCAAACCCATTACAATTGGTAATCCCACTGCTAAAGTGAGTTTTACTGCAACCAAATAACTTTTAAAATCCGCAAGACTTCGCCCTACTTGGATGTAACCCCAATCGAGATTTTCTTGGGTGTGCAGCACAAAAGAAATTTGATGATAAAAGTTGCCTTTGCTATCTTTAAGGGTTTGCCAAAGTTCCTTGTTAAATATTATAGGTAATTCGTCTGGATAAGTTCCTGCGATCGCAATTAAGCTTCCTGAATTATCGAAAAAACGAACATAATAATTGCTTTGATTGATAGCGCTTAAAATATGGCGTTTGGAAATTGATTGTTCTTGAATACAACTTTTACCAACTACACAAATATTAGGTAAAAGTTGCTGTATTACTGGTTCCAATTGACCAGGTTTTTGTAATTTTAACTCAATAGTATCATGCAATGTTCCCGCGACAGACTCCAGTTCTCGGTCTAATGTCATCCAATGGGCATGGGAAATTGCTCTGTAGATGCCAAATCCGCACAAGCTTAAAATCAAAGCCATGACAAGCGCATACCACAGCGCTAAACGCAGGCGAGTTTGCTGAAATAGTTTATTCTGATTCATCTAGCCTTTGTACGGGAACACTAAAAAATAGGCACATAGAATGAGGGTTGTTCATGAAACCTGGTTTTCAAAAAGGTCAACTAACAACATGGAAGGATGATAGGGGTTTTGGCTTCATAAAACCTACTCATGGAAGTAAAGAAATTTTTCTCATATCAGTGCATTGAAGGGAGCATCTCGCCGTCCGAAAGTGGGAGATACGATTCTTTACCAGCTAACAACTCAAGCAAATGGAAAAGTTAGCGCTTCTAATGCCTCTATTGAAGGGGTTATATCTCAAACTTTGCAGAAAAAACAAAATATCAATAAACGCAGGTTACTGCCAAAATTTATTGGTATTGGGGTTATGTTCATGATTGTGATTCTTTCACAAGAATTTAGCCCTAGTCGCTCTCCTTCTCTAATTAAATTAGTAACTAAACCTAAATGCAAAATCAAAGGTAACATCTCTATTGATAGTAGGGCTAAGGTTTACCATGTTCCAGGAGCCGAAGATTATGAATCAACAGTCATTGATCCAGCGCGTGGAGAAAGATGGTTTTGCACCGAGTCAGAAGCAGTGACAAATGGTTGGCGTAAAGCACCAAAGTAGCACCCACAGCCAAAAGTAAGCTTTAAACAAGGTGGTTAAGACAAGCCTAATATTTCTTAAAAACGTGAACTGTCAACAGTAAGATTCAGACGATATCCCGTACCATGCAAAGTTTCAATTATGTTTTCGCAACCACTATTAGCTAGTTTGCGACGCAGTAACCGCATTTGAGCAGCTACCACATTACTAACTGGTTCTGCACTTACTTCCCAAAGCTGATTGCGAATTTGTTCTGTAGTAACAATTTGGTTTGGGTGCTTCATAAAATATTCTAGTAACTGGAATTCTTTATTTGTTAGAGTAATTTCGTGTTTATTTCCCGCAGCATTCTGACCAATAACTAAATTATTGCCGTAATCTAAAGTTAGATTGCCAACAGTTAATTCCTGGGGTTGAAATTGGGGCGATCGCCTCTGCAATGCTCGCAATCTTGCTAATAATTCTGCCATGCCAAATGGCTTTACTAAATAATCATCTGCACCTGCATCTAGCCCAGCCACTTTATCTTCCATGCTGTCTTTGGCTGTGAGCATCAACACAGGCAGAGAATTTTTATGGGAGCGTAGTTGTTTGCACAATTCTAATCCTGATATTCCTGGTAGCATCCAATCGAAAATAGCGAGTGTATATTGTGTCCAGCTATTTTCTAAATATGCCCATGCATCATTACCATCCAGTACCCAATCGACTAAATACTTGTGTTGGGTAAGAGTTCGCTTAATGGCATCGCCTAAATCTGTTTCATCCTCTACTAATAGCACTCGCATAAATTTCACTTGTCATACTAATTCGTAATTCGTAATTAAGTAAGTCGGCACTAATATTTCAAGCTATTTTAACTAACTTTGGGGGTTAAGTCCCCGTCGCAAAACGTAATTGCGAATTGCGAATTGCGAATTCTTTTAACGCACCCTACGAGTTACCGATTAAAATTAAAACGCCCGTCTACTTTTTTCCCTTGAATATCTGCATTAACTTTCACCTGATACTGACCATTTATTTTTTCTTTTAATAAACCTGCGTAATGTTTACCTTTTACATCATAAGTAAAAGGTACTGTCTTTTGTGTTCCATCAGGTAACTGAATTTGAGCCGTAACTTTGGCATTAGGTATTGCCTCGTGATTGTCTCCTCTTTGTAAATATAAATCTAGATGAGTGCCATTAGCCTCTTTGACTGGGACAAATTCTAAATGGTAAGCTCCTGTCTCGACAATTTGACCTCCATGAGATTTGCCATGCTGTCCCTCTACTTTAGGAATAGGTGAAGCTGAGGGCTGAGTATTTGAGCTAGAGCTAGCTGGAATATTTTCTGTATTAGCTGCTTGATTACTGTTAGTACAAGCTCCTAATAAAAGTAGTCCTGCACTTGCAATAAGAATCAAACCAGATTTTATTGAGTTCATTATTTTTGCTCCTGAAAATTATTGATAATTGAGTCAAAAGTTGTAATTATTAGAGTTTATTACCAGTCAAAAGCTGCTCCAATAGTGGTGCTATGCTCTCCATCTGATAGAGTTTGTTTAGGCATCAATAATTTCCCGAACAGGGCATACAATGCGGGTAATACCAATAATGTTAAAGCTGTAGAAGTAAACAACCCACCTAACACTACTATGGCAAGTGGTTGCAAGATTTCTTTACCTGCACCTGTACCAATTACTAAGGGGATCATTCCTAAAGCTGAAGTTAGAGCCGTCATCAAAATGGCAACTAATCGCTCCATTGAACCTTCAACAATAACTTGTTTTAAAGGCATTCCCTGCGCCAATTTGTTGTTGTAGTTATCTACTAACAGCAGTCCATTGCGCGTTGCTATGCCGAATAGAGTAATGAATCCTACCAAGGAAGCGATAGATATAATCCCACCTCCCAAAGCAATGGAAAATATACCCCCTACTAACGCCAGAGGTAGGTTAATCATAATCATCAACATGGCAGTAACAGATTTAACTGCGAAGTACATTAAAACTGCGATGATGACAATTGCCAGTCCTCCAAATACCAGTAGATTTTGCGTAGCTCGTTGCTCTGATTCAAACTGACCGCCGTATTGAATAAAGTAGCCTGTGGGTAATTGGATTGCTTGACTAACTTTAGTTTGAATCTCTTCTACCGCCGAGCCTAAATCTCGACCTGAGACATTAGCAGAAACGACAATTAAGCGTGAGACATTTTCCCGATTAATTGTGTTGGGGCCAGTTCCATAATCAATGCTGGCAAGCTGCGCTAAAGGAATTTTTTGCCCTGTGGGGGTATCTACTAGTAAATTGCGGATTACATCTAAGTTATTGCGTGATTCTGGTTGTAACCAAACTACAAGGTCAAATAATTGTTGTCCTTCGAGTACTTGAGAGACAACTCGCCCATTGAGTGCGGTTTCTAGCATTTCAGTGAGTTGACCTACAGTTAAGCCATAACGGGCTGCGGCTTCCCGATTGAATTGAATTTGCACCTGTTTAATCGGGACTTGGGGTTCGAGTTGTAAGTCCACAATTCCTGAAATACCTGTCATTGCAGATTGAACTTCAGAGCCGATGTGGCGTAATTCTGCTAAATCAGGGCCGAATATTTTAACTGCGATCGCACTTCTTACTCCTGATAATACCTCATCCATGCGGTGCGAGATAAATCCGCCAATGTTGGAAGCAACTCCAGGAATTTTAGCAAACTCCTGCCGCAGCTTCTCAATACTCCCTTCTCGATCTTTTAATCCTGCTGGACTCAATTCCACATCTAAATGTCCCAAATTCACCCCCCCAGCATCCGCATCACCAGCCGCGCGTCCGGCTCGTAATTGCACTGTCTTAAATCGCTTGTCGTCTTTAAGCGCATCTTCCAACGCAAATCCGACTTGGTTTGTCGCCTCCAGAGAACTCCCTGGATAAAGCAAAACTGTGTTCACTAAGGATGGTTCTTGAAACTCTGGTAAAAATACCCTTCCCAAACTCGGTAAAATCACCAAAGATGCTACTAAAGATGCACCCGCCACTGCCAAAATAATTGTCGGGAAACGGATGGAAAAATTGACCAGAGGTCGATAAATTCGTTGTGATAAAGCACTTATCCAGGTATCATCGGCTGGTAGTTGTCGATTTGCTAGCAAAATCGCACAAAGTGCCGGGGATAAGGTCATTGCCACTAAGGTAGAAGCAAAAATTGATACCAAATAAGCAACACCCATTGGCGCAAATATCCGACCTTCCACACCTGTAAGAGTGAAAATTGGGGCAAAGACAACGCCAATAATTATCGTTGAGAAAATAACACTGACTCTAACTTCTACAGAACTATCATAAACAACCTTAAAGGGATGCACCGGATTGCTTGCTACTTGGTTCTTGCGTAGACCCCGGTAACAGTTTTCCATGTCTACAATTGAGTCATCCACGACTGAACCAATGGCAACAGCTAATCCTCCCAGTGTCATCGTGTTGATACCTTGGCCAAATAAGCCCAGAATCATCATGCCAATCAAGACTGATAAAGGAATGGCGCTGAGGGTAATAATCGCGGTGCGCCAGTTCATCAAAAACATCAACAAGATGATGGAAACGATGATAATGCCATCGCGCAGAGAACTGGTAACGTTTTCAATCGCAGCTTCAATAAAGTTTTCTTGGCGGAAGGTTTCTGTGACTTTGACATCTTGGGGTAAGCTAGATTTAATTTCTGCGATCGCATTTTCAACTGCTTTCGTAACTGTGGGAGTATCATTCTGCGGCTGTTTGTTGACCATCACCACAATTGCTGGTTTACCATCCAAACTGCCATCGCCACGTTTTAAGCCGGCTCCAATGCGGACATCTGCCACATCTTGCAACAGTACAGGCGTTCCGTTACGTGCCGTTATTGCAGATTTACCCAGTTGCTCAATTGACTCGATGCGCCCCAAGCCACGAATAATTAACTCTTGGTCTGGATTGACCAAAAAGCCACCCGCAGCATTGACGTTAGCTCCTCTAGCCGCAGATGTGACTTCATCTAAGGTGACATTGAAGGCTTTTAATTTCGCTGGATTCACCAATATCTGATACTGGCGAATATCACCACCATAAACAATTACTTGAGAAATCCCCGGTACAGCTAGCAATCTATTGGTAACATCCCTGTCAATTAAACACCGCACTTCCATAAGTGGGGTTGTTTCAGCAGTGAAGGCGTACTGTAGAACTGTGCCAATGGGGGAAGAAATGGGCGAAATTTGGGGATTTTCCACGCCCTCTGGTAATTTTTGTATTACCTGCTGTAATCGTTCTGTTACTAGTTGACGGGCTTGATAAACATCAGTCCCCCATTTAAAGATGACTTTGACAACGGAGATGCTGACAGCAGAGGAAGAACGTACCGTTTCTACTCCTGGTGTACCATTAACGGCGCTTTCAATTGGTAAGGTAATTAGTGTTTCAACTTCTTCTGGTGCTAGTCCTGGGGCTTCGGTTTGAATTTCGACTTGGGGCGGGGCGAAGTCAGGAAAGACATCTAGGGGCATTTGGGTGAGGTTATATGTACCCCAAATTGTGACTACTATTGCGAGTAGCACGACTATCCAGCGTTGGATAATTGACCACTTGAGGATGGTATTGAGCATATTTTAAACGCAAAGGGACGCAAAGGGAAGCGCAGTGAACCAGCGCTGCGGGAGGGTTTCCCTCCGCAGGCGACTGGTGAACCCGAAGGGAGGTACGCGGAGGTTTATTGAGGGGGGACTGAGGATTGGGGGTTGTGATTGATTATTGGTGTTTCTGGTTTTAGGCGGGATTGAGTGCGGCGGTTAGCCCAGTAAGTACCGCCGATAAAGCCTACAATGCTTAATACAGTTCCTCCCCCAAGCCCAACCCACCAAGGTAATGATGAGGGATTAGCAGTTACTTCTTTCTCCCCTGCCCCCTGCTTCTCTACTTTCCCCCCACCTCGCAGAGATTGGGCGTAAAGTTGCGGTGCGCGTTGGGTGACAATCATATCTCCCTCAAATAAACCTGTTTTGACCTCAACCATGTCCCCAGAGGTTTGACCTAATGTAACTTCAACTGGTTGATAAGTATTGCCATTTTGGATGTAGACAACTTTTTTATTATTAGCTTCTACCACAGCCGCGCTCTTAATCGCCAAGATAGCTGAGGAGCTTTGGTTTGTCAAAACTTCCAAGTCTGCAAACATTCCTGGTTTGAGTACACCACCAGGGTTATTGATTTCGGCTTTCACTGGTACAACCTGCGTCTCGCCTGTTACTACAGAATTAATTACCGCAATTCGCCCCGTAAAAGTCCGATTCGGAACTGAAGCAACTTTAACCCTAACTTGTTGTCCTGCTTTAATTTTGTCTAAATCTTTTTCATATATATTTGCTGTGGCAAAAACCTGATCATCATTAACAATCGTCATCAATTTACCACCTGCATCCTCAAAGGTTTGACCAAGGGTAACTTCTCTATCTGCAACCTTCCCAGAAATGGAAGATGTTACTGTCACCAATCCTTTGGCATTGCCACGAATTCCCAGTTGTTGCAGCCGAGTTTCATACGTGCTGTTACTGAGAGTGATCCGGGATTTTGCTACGTTAACAGATGCCTGAGCGCGTTTAAGTTGATTTTCAGCTTCAATCACCTCTCGGCGGCTATTGGCTTTGCTAAGTTCAGCTTTAGCTTGTGCTAGTTGAGTTTGAGATTCGAGAGCATTACGCCGTGGTAAAGCACCTTGAGCAACTAATTCTTGATCTTTATCATACTTTTCTTGGGAAAATGCCACTTGACTTTGGGCTTGGGCAATCTCTGCTGTGGTAATTTGTTGATAGCGATCGCGGTTTTGTTGCGCTAACTTAAAATCAGCTAAGGCTTGTTGTAAATCAGCCTGTCCTTGAGCCAGTTTTTCTTGGGAGTTAACCCGTAGTTCTACCAAATCTGGGCTAGATAGTATAGCGACGGGTTGACCTTGTTTAACTAATGCACCAGGTTCTACCAATAACTCAACCACCTTCGCGCCTGCAATTGGTGTGGTGACTTCTACTTGTTTGCTAGGTAGAGTTTCAATTTGTCCTGTGGTTTTTATACCCATAGCTAAACGCTGGCTTTTTACTGGCTCAATTTTTATTCCCAGGCGTTGGGCAGTTTCAGCGTCAACTTGAATAGAGCTAGTTGCTGGAGTGGTTTCACTTTCCTGGTGAAATTCATCTCCGTGTCCGGTATGAGCTACAACTACTACTGGGCTTGCCAATAATAGTAAGCCGACAAGTGTACCAGAAACACAACGCATGGTTAGAAGTGGTTGGAAACGCAGAGAGTTGGGCATCGTTATGAGAAAATCTGAAGTATGGGTGCAAAGGAATTGCGATCGCAATTTTTGATAAACAAAACTAGCTTTGTCTTGGGGATTTTTCTGCACCTTATACCCAGTCTTTCATCTCAAAATGAAATTGGCATGAAATTAAGAGTAGACGTTCCAAACCACTTTGTTAACTTTAATTTTGAACATTTGCTGATGTCATAAGCATAATGTTAAAAGTGGCAAAGATGAGTTGTTGGTCAAAGCGATGGAGAAAAAGCAATGGATCTGCAAAACCCAATTCAAATACAGCATAATTTACCGTCAGTGGAGAGCTTGATTGATCGTCATGTTGAACCTACAAGGTTTCAACCCAATGAGAATGGGCAAGTAGTAGTCTATGTTCATCAAGCCAATGACATGACAATATCATTCAACATATAACTTTAAGAAAATTTGAAACAGTATTACGGAATTGAAATAATATCCCTTGAAGTCATAAGCGTCATCATACAAATTTTTGTAAAAGTAAAAATATGTCTAATACTGATTTAGAAAGGCTTCTTTACACTGTCAAAGCAGATTTTCAAACTGAGGCTGCTAATATTGCAGCTTTAGCCTTTCCTCAGACGGAATTCCGATTATTGGCAAGGATAATTGGCAGTACTCATGCAGGTTTAGTTCTGCCTAAAAACCAGTTTAAATTATTGCCCTCAAAAATCGGTAATTATAATTTGACTATAAATTTTAAAAGTCAAAACCATGCTTTGGAGAATTTTCAAGTAAATTTTTTCCCCAAAATCAATACTTTGACTTTATTAGCCTATTACAAAGATGGTACGGCTAATCTACGTTATCAACCAGATAATAATTATAATTGGTTCAATGCCAGAGGATATGAAATAACTCGTCCTGATTCCATTGGAGAAAAGTTTGAGCTTTTAGCACGGGAGTTTTACCCGTTTTTTGAAGAATTTTTTCTGGAGCAATTAAACCACTCTTAAAAAATATGTTATTCGTACTCTCAAGAGCTAAGATTGCAAAAGGGTAAGAGCGTAAAGGGCTACTAAGTCTTGAGACTAGCAGCAACCACAACCCGGAAACCCACAAGGTTGCTCCTATTGTCACGTTTGTAAGAACTGCGAACCGCAGAACGGCAGTACCCCGGATCGTTGCGCCACGAACCACCACGCAGCAGCCGCTTATCATTTCTACTCATCCAAGGGCTACCGTCTGGTGGCGCGCCATTATAATTTTCGTGCCAAGCATCTTGACACCATTCCCATATATTGCCATGCATATTAGATAAACCAAAGGAGTTTGGTGGAAATTTTCCGACATCTATTGTTTGCTCACGATATTCTCCCTTTGTCCCAGCACCATAAGTATAGTTACCGTTATAATTTGCTAAGTCAGTCGTAATTGTCTCACCAAAATAAAATGGGGTGGTAGTTCCCGCACGACAGGCATATTCCCACTCTGCCTCACTAGGCAAGCGATAGATTTTCCCAGTCTTGTGAGATAATCTGGCACAAAATTCAATTGCATTATCCCAAGACACGCCCTCAACAGGTAGATTAAGATTAGCGTCTATGAATTTGGATGGTTGGGGCTTTTCTAAATCAATATTTACCTTTTCCAGCGCCGTTACAACTGCCCATTGGCTTTGTGTAACTGGAAATTTACCCATAAAAAAAGGTTGAACAGTAACAGTGTGCTGGGGGCCTTCAGAATCGCGTCGTTCTGGCTCACTTTCTGGGGAACCCATCAAGAATTTCCCACCAGGAATTGCAACCATTTCTATAAATACGCCATAACCCAAATTTTCTAAGAAAAACTCCGCTTGTGTGCGATCGCGGTTAATTTCACAGGTTTTTCCTAAGCCAAACAATCCTGATTTTACAGTTATAGTAGCAGTCTCGAACTCAAACGGCTGAGTTTGAATACCTAAAAAAGATAGCGGTTGAAAAACATTTTTAGATAATTCACTCTCTGGTTTTTCCTTTAATCCGGTTTGCTGTCTTTGATATTCGGCTCTTTGTTGTTGGCGTATTCTTTCTATTTCCTGCTGCTGGCGCTCATATTCTGCTTGTTTTGGCGCAAGCACTCGCTGTTTTATTGAGGCAATATCCTCATCCCTCAGTCCTAGATGTTGTTGATATTCTTCCAACTCCTCCTCATTAAAAGGATATTCTTCATTGACTGCACGAATTAGCGCCGCTTCATACTGAACTCGTTTACGCTCATACTCCCGATATGGTTGCAGAACTTCTTCTCGAATTGCCTTTGCTTCATTTTCAGTTAGTCCCCAATCAATCCGCTTAGATTCCAGTATTTCTAAAGCAAAGACAGAAAACTTACCCTTACCCGACTTAACACGACTTTCCACTTCCTGGCGATAGTTCAGTTTAGGATCATCTTTGGGCGACTTTGCCAGAAAAATCCTATAACCTTGCTTAACGGGATAAAATTCTGGTGTCATTGTTGGAGATACTTCTCGAACTTTGCTGCTGGCATACCCATGCAACTCATCCACCGATATCAAACCATCCCCGTCTTGATCTGCTGCGCCATTCTCAATACCCTCAACTAGATAGTGAGTATAAATTGAAAGTTCAAAACCTTCTTGCTCAAATGCAAACTGTGTCGAAGTCGAAGCCGTAAGAATTGCCCGTCCTTCACCTCCTAAATGTTGTTCTAGGTTGATAGTGCCGCTATCTTTAGCTGTCAAACCTTTGGCAAAAGCTGCACCAAAGCAGCAGTCTAAAATTACAACCATTCGCTTTGACTTGCTTGCGTTCATCCAACGATGTACTTCTCTGGCTGCTACAGCCGAGGTTGGTACTAATTTTCCTTGCTGATCTTTACGGGTTTGGCGAGTTGAGAAGTAAAATTCACCGCCACTATCAGTTATGCCATGACCAGAAAAATACAGCAGCAAGACATCATCCTGATTACGATTGATACTATATAAGTCATAAATTTTATCTTCCATTTCCTGCCGTAAGGGATTTTTTAGCACCTCGGCCTTGGCAAAGCTACCCATTTCTGGGTTCAGCAACACTTGGCTCATAGCCTCGACGTCTTTGATAGCACTTGGTAGCGGGTTTAACCCCTGCTCATACTCACTAACCCCAATTAGTAATGCTACTTTTGCCATGTTAGCTGTCTTATATATCTTTGATATTTTTCATAAAATCTTCAGCTTGCCGTCTGGCAAATGCAAACTCTTCCTGATTGCTAGCTTTTACTTTGAGTTTCTTGCCATTGATTTCTACTTCAATTTCAATAGTTTTTCCAGTAAGTCTAGTACTTAAAAACTCGAACAAAGGCTTGATGAGAGATGGATTGCCCACTGCTTTTAATGTGGCCAACAAGAAACCCCCTAAAGCTTTGGAACCTTGGGGGACTTCTGTAACTGCCACTAAATCTGCATCTTCTACTCCATCCACCTCTTTAACCTGGGGGAGCAAATTCTGTACTTCTGCTTGCAACTCCTCTTCGTCTAAACCCAGTTCAGTTACGGAAATAGTCACCTGAACAGTAGATGTGGTTGCCATTATGAAGCATCTCGATGGTTATTAACAATATCTCTGATAGATTCTACTATTTTTTAGTTTATAGATAAAGTAGGTGGGCGAATAGAATTGCGACTACACAGACAAAACCCGCCTTTGGGACTTCCAACTAAAAAAATATTCTATTGCGGTGTAAGCAGGGGGGCAAGGAGCAGGGGGCGGGGGGTAGGCTGTTGACTTTGATGAAATTTGCCTCGTTCCCAGTCGGAGACTGGGAATGCCCGTCGTTGAGGCTCCGCCTCCTTTGCTGGCGGCAGAGCCGCCAAGAGCAGCATTTCCAGCCTCTAGGCTGGAAACGAGATTTGAAAAGGTTTTTTGCTTAAGTTGACACCAATGAAGGCATTGCGATCGCATCTCCAAAACTTTAGTCAATTTTACTTAGACTATTTTTAGATTCAAGTAGCAAATTATTTTATAAGCTCATTACAACAATTGCTGCAATGATTTAAGCGTTTCTTAGACATGGAACAATATTTGTTAGAAAGCATTAAACAATTGCTACAACTACTTATACCTTTGCAAGAAATGCTTAAACGTTTCTTATACATGGACTAGCATTTGTTGCAAAGTATTAAACAATTGCTACAACTACTTATACCTTTGCAAGAAATGCTTAAACGTTTCTTATACATGGACTAGCATTTGTTGCAAAGTATTAAACAATTGCTACAACTACTTATATGTTTGCAACAAATGCTTAAACGTTTCTTATACATGGACTAGCATTTGCTGCAAAGTATTAAACAATTGCTACAACTACTTATACTTTTGCAATAGATGCTTAAGTTTTTCTTATAAATCAAGCAATATTGGCTGAGTAACCTGTTCCTCAAGAGGAAAAATGGCGCTACACAGTTGAAGGCGCGAAAAAAGCGGATGGAGATATTAAGCAAAAAAACTTACTAACTACAATAAGCCAGACTACTCAATCTAGGAGTATTTACTAAGTCTCTATTGGCTATCCAACCATTACCGGATAACTCTCCAGGGAAACTTCTGGAAAGGTCAATTTCTACCCAAATATAATTTTCAGATTTGTATGACTTAACTACATTACCTGTAACTAAGTTCACATACACAATTGCGCCTGGATAAAGTGTTGTAATATAATCTCCTTTTATACTTGGTTGGCGACGTAAAGTTTCAGGTTGTACAATTCGCCGACATGCACTGCCAATAGTAGGTCTACTCAACAGGGTTGGAGGGTTGCTATTCGTCTGACAATATCTCAGCACAGCAGTTTGAATAAACCCTGAAGTCGGAGATTGAATTCTGACAAATTTATCTCCACTAACTGGTATATATGCTAAATTAATCCTTGTTTTTGCCGACAATATTCTGATAGCATTGGATGATGTTGAAGGATCTTTAAAAATCGGAGTGTCTACTTTAGTCGCACGACAACTCGACTGTGAAACATTGGCAGGAGCCTGTGCGATTTGAGCAAATACAGGTACACTCAGAGCAAATGTAGCAATCTTTCCTAAAGTAAAAATATACAATAACTTCTGAAATTCCACGTTTTTACCTCAATATCAATTATGAAAAACTCTACATTAGTTCGGAAATTATAAACTCTGACGTTAAAAAAGCCTACAAAAATTGCTTTTAATCAGTAGACTACCATATAATGACTTATTATCACTAATTACAAACTACGCCCAATCCCTTAATTATGAATCAATCCAATAAGACTGGAATAGTTGAACAGTTTGTTAATACATTGATGGGAGTAAAAAATTTTAATCAACAACAGTCTCCAAATACATCAATAGCTAATACAAAAGAACTAGATATTAGAGCAGTTTTAGTTTATACACTAGGAACCATCCTACAAATACTAGTTATGATTCTCGTGTTGCTGGGAATGGAAAAATTAGTAATGTTAATTGATAATAATTCTTCTTTTCCCATTTGGTTTAGCACTTTATTTACTGGATTATTCTTTGCTATCTTAAGTATTCGGTCACGAATTTTTTCTCTTTTAGATAATACCCGCTCTCGTCAAACTTATGACCAAGTAATCAGACCAAGATGGTCTCCTCCACCTTTAGCATTTCCCATAGTTTGGATGATAATTGCCGTTTTACGGGTAATTTCTTCTGTATTGGTTTGGCAGCAAATGAATCACCAATTTTTAGTGCTGCCTTTAATTTTATTTGTGGTACATCTGGCTTTAGGGGATACTTGGAATACGATTTTTACTGTAGAACGGAGATTAGGTGCTGCTGTACCTGTAGTTATTTTAGGCCTTTGGTTCTCTGCTTTAGTAGTCACAGCAGTTTATTGGCAAACTAATTCTGTGGCAGGAATGACTTTATCATTTTCTTGTGTGTGGCTAACTGTAGCTGCTGTATTAGTATTTAGAATTTGGCAACTAAATGGATCTGAGCCATTGTATCCTTTAAAAATTAATAGCTACTGAGAAATAAATATTCAATATTTACCTGGGAATGAAAGCTAGGAAAAATATCAATTGACTTTTAAGTGCCGCATTTAAGATACATAAAAAAAGGTAGAGCAATTAACAATCTTATAGTTTGTTAAAATATTAAATCCAAGACTTAATTAATGCCAAAAAAGCTATATAAACCACGTCTATCTTGAAACCTGTAGTTCTTCTCTGATGAAAAGGATTTGCCCTTATCCCCCAACCTATCCCCCATATCTGGGAGAAGGGGAGCTAGAATTTCAAAGTCCCTCTCCCATATATGGGAGAGGGATTTAGGGTGAGGGCGAAAACTATGGTTCTCAACTTAGATGAGGTTTATGTTTTCTGAAGCTAAAAAAAGTCTTGCGTTAGCCATACCTTTAGCAGCAGCACAATTGGCTCAATCTGCAACCGCTTTTGTGGACACAGTAATGATGGGCTGGTTGGGAAGTCAAACCATTGCATCTGGAGGTTTGGCAGCTATTACCTTTAATTTTTGTCTGTTCATCCTTACTGGTATCGTTTCTGCCGTAAGCCCCTTAGCTGCTCAAGCATACGGAGCCGGCAATAGAGAAAAAGTTGGTACAATTATCCGGCTGGGACTAGGGATATCTCTGTTATTAGGAATACCAATGACATTGCTGCTTTACAATGGAGGTACTTTATTACTTCTACTAGGGCAGGATGCTAACACAGTAGCACTAGCAGAGATTTATTTAAGAGCGATCGCACTGGGTTTTATTCCTGGTTTGGGCTTTGCAGTACTTAAAAGCTTTCTTTCTGCTTTGTTGCAACCGCAATTAGTCATGGTGACAGTGGTTTTGGGTACTCTGCTTAACATCACAGTTAACTATATGCTGATGTTTGGCAAACTGGGATTCCCTGCGCTGGGTTTAGCAGGTATCGGTTGGGCAAGCACGCTCTCACTTTGGAGTATGTTTCTTACTTTAACAGTTTATATATGTAATCAGCCTGACTTTGCAGCTTACAATATTTTTCGACCTTTATCTAAAAAAGCTTTTTCCCTAGAGCATCGCCGGATCATTAGTGAGATTTTTCAGATTGGATTGCCTATTGGGGGGCTGATTGCGGTTGAAGTGGGACTGTTCACAGTTGTTACCTTCTTAATAGGACAATTAGGAACAAACGCTCTTGCTGCTCATCAAATTGCTTTACAAACAATTTCGATATCATTCCAAATTGCACTAGGAATTTCTTTAGCAACAACAGTACGTGTTGGGCAATTAGTAGGAGAGAATGACCTAGTTGCTACCCGTTTGGCTGGATATGTAGGCATTGCCATTGCAGCTATATCAATGGGTATAGCAGGCATTACATTTTGGTTAGTACCAAAGTCGATTATTGCTCTTTATATTGACATCAGCGATCCAAACAATGCAGATGTAGTTGCCCTCGCAGTGAAATTGCTAGGAGTGGCAGCAATTTTTCAAATAGTTGACGGTGTGCAAGTTACTGCGGCGGGAGCATTACGCGGGCTAAAAGACACTCGAATTCCGATGTTGATTGGTATTTTTGCTTATTGGTGTGTTGGTTTATTCACAGGTTATACTTTGGGAATCTCGTCGGGATCTGGAGCTATTGGTCTTTGGTGGGGACTGGCTATTGGTTTAGCGATCGCTGCAATAATCATGACTTGGCGGTTTAGCAACAAAACAATTAGCCACTGATAAACAAAGATGAGTTATCTGTAGCTATTAAGTAACTTATTTACTTATATCTGCGTATCAATATTAGTAGAAGTGTAGATAGTTCACGAAAAAGGATTAGCTTCTGTTACCACTTCTGGTAGTGGAATAAACTCTGTTTCATCTGGCACATTAGCAAAGCGGCGATCGCGCCAATCAGCTTTAGCTTGCTCTATTCGCTCTGAGCGGCTAGAGACAAAATTCCACCATTTGTAGCGTGTACCCAACGGCTCACCGCCAATGACAATACATCGAGCAGCAGCAGTAGCAGAAACCTTGACCTCATCACCTGGCTCTAGGATAGCGAGATGATGTTGCTCTATCGGTTGGTCGTTAATCCTCAATCCTTCTGTGACGGTGTATACTGCCCTTTCTGAGTAATCAGCAGGGATAGTGAAGTGAGCATTGGCAGACAACACCACATCTAAATAAAGGATAGGTGAGAAAACTTTCACAGGTGAGGTATAGCCCAGCACTTGTCCAGCAATAAGTTTGATCACAGCGCCATTCTCTTCCCAAGTAGGAAGGGTTTCAGCAGGATAGTGAATGAAATTTGGATCGATTTCTTCCTCTTCAACAGGCAGGGCAACCCAGGTTTGAATGCCATGAATAGTAGTTTCTTGGTGACGATCAAGATCAGGTGAGCGTTCTGAATGTACAATTCCTTTTCCAGCTGTCATCCAGTTTACTGCACCTGCTTGGATTAACTGCACAGTACCTAAACTATCACGATGCATCAAAGCACCATCAAATAAATAAGTCACCGTCGCAAGATTAATATGAGGATGTGGTCTGACATCGATGCCTTGATTTGGGGGCATAACGGACGGGCCAAGATGATCAAAAAAGATAAACGGCCCAACCATTTGGCGATTAGGATACGGCAAAGAGCGGCGGGCAAAAGACCCACCCAGATTTTTAACTTCGGGTTTAATCAGTTGAAGGATTGCCATGAGTTATGCGGGGTGATGGTAAATGCTGGAATTATTATCAGTATATCTACTTTATTATTCCAAAATTATTTTCAATAAGAGTACCAATACAGTTCAGTTAAGCAATTTTTTCCTTACTTAAATTAAGTAAAAATGGCTGAGTGATAAATGATAAATGATAAATGATAAATGATAAATGATAAATATTTCTAATATTATCCCACAAATTGCGTGTCAAACCTGGCATTAATGCACCCGAAAAGGCAAAAAATCCCTTCTAGAGCGATCGCAGCAACCCCCAACCCCTTCCCAATGAGCGCTTGCTTTACTCAAATGCGGGATGGGGTTCTTTATTTTTGATTTATGCAAGACATCTAATTACTGCGTCAGTCCCAAGTACCCAGACTGTACGCACCACAAACTGGCATAGATACCATCAAGTAGTAGTAAATCCTCGTGCTTACCCTGCTCGACAATTTGACCATGATCCATCACATAAATACAATGACTGTGGCGAATTGTCGAAAGACGATGAGCGATCGCAATTGTTGTCCGATTTTGGGTAATCTTATCTAAAGAACGTTGGATTGCTGCTTCCGTCTCATTATCCACAGCAGATGTCGCCTCATCCAAAATCAAAATCGGCGGGTTTTTCAAAACTGCTCTAGCAATAGCTATCCGTTGGCGTTGTCCTCCAGATAACTTTTGTCCTCGCTCCCCAACTATTGTTTCATAACCTTGGGGTAGTTGCGTAATAAAATCGTGTGCCTCAGCTATTTTTGCTGCATTAATAATTGCTTCATCTGTAGCTTCAAAAGTACCGTAGGCGATATTTTCTCCCACTGTACCATGAAATAAAAATACATCTTGACTAACTAGACCAATACTGCGACGCAAGTCAGATAAATTTAACTTTTGAATATCAATTCCATCAATGGTAATTGAGCCATTAGAAACATCATAAAATCGTAACAATAGTTTTACTAAGGTGCTTTTACCTGAACCAGTAGAACCAACAACCGCAATAGTTTTTCCAGCAGGAATATATAAGGATAAATCTTTAATTATTGTTCTACTATTTCGATAAGCAAAAGTAATATTTTTAAACTCAACTTCCCCCTGTACTTGTTCAACAACTAAAGACATATCTCCCGTAGTAATTTCTATGGGAGTATCTAACAAATCCATAACTCGCTTTGTAGAAGCCATCGCCCGTTGATATCGGTCAAAAGTTTCTCCTAAAAACACCAATGGCCACAATAATCTTTGGACTAAAACTAGTAAAACACTGTAATTACCGATCGATATTTTACGAGAATATGCTGCCATACCTCCCAGAAATAATAAAGACGTAAATCCAACTAAAACCAACATTCTAATTACAGGTACAAAAGCAGCAGAAAGTTTAATTGCTTTGGCGTTACTTTTTTTATAAGCTTCACTTTCGGTTGCTAGTCTCGCACTTTCATAATTTTCGGCAGTGAAACTTTTAATTGTGGTAATACCACTAATATTATTAGCTAAACGAGAATTCAAAAAACTCACCTTTTCTCTAACATCAGCATAACAAGGTTCAAGGCGTTTTTGATATATTAAAGAACCCCAGAGTATAAAAGGCATTGGTAGCATTGCTGCTATGGTGATATTTAAAGGTAAAATTAGGAATGCACCGCAAATTAAAATTATAAATGAAGTAGTAACTTGGATAATTTCATTGGCTCCCCCATTTAAAAAGTCTTCGAGTTGGTTGATATCATCACTGAGAATAGACATCAAACCGCCTGTACTACTGTCTTCAAAATAAGCTGATTCTAATTCTTGTAAATGATTGTAGGCATCTAAGCGTAAATTATGTTGAATATTTTGGGCTAAATTTCGCCACAGTCTATCATAAGCGTACTGAGAAAGTGATTCAAATATCCAAACAATAATAGTGATTAGTGAAAGTAGTGCAAATTGCCATACTACTTCTTTAATGCCAAATTTAGCTATAAAGGAATCTTGCTGTTGGACTAATATATCTACAGCAACACCGATTAACCAAGGTGGTGCTAAATCTAAAATTGTATTGATAACAGAATAGGTTGTGGCTTGAAAAATTTGTGGGCGATATTTGTCCCCGTAGTTGAGTAAGCGTTGGAGAGGAGAGCGTTTATCTGCTACTAGGTTAACTTTTGATTTCATTGTAATGATTAAAAGTGGGAAATTTATGTTTTTCACCTAGCAAATTTTACTATCTTTTCGTGCATAAGTCTATCCTAAAATGGCAATTTTTTATCCTAAAATGGCAATTTCAAGTTAAATTTAGCAAGTATATACAAAGAATATAGTTGAGGGAAACTTTTATAGGCGATCGCCCCTTTGTGATGATTTAAGGTATTTTTACTATATATTTGAAGAGGTCATCAATTATTCTATTAGCTCCGATAGTCCCTCCGACATTCCAATTTACGTTGTATACCTGTTTATTCTGAACAGCTTTAAGCTTCGACCAAATAGGCTTTTTCAAGAAAGATAAAAACTCAGGATTTGCTCGTTTAAAATCTCTTTTTAATAAATCGGTCATAATAAATAAAAAATCGGCATCGTATTTGGGTAAAACTTCAATACTTAATGTTAACTCGCGTTGTTTTTGATTTTGTTGGATTAGTTGTAAACCTGCGTCGCTAATGATTTGGCCATAAGGTAGAAAGTCTCCTCTATAGCTATAGAAAATATCTGCCGAACCTGCAAGATAAATTACAGATATTGTTTTTGCTTCTAGTTCTTTTCCTAATTGCTGCCGCAATTCTTGGATGCGATTTTGATACTGAGTCAGAAGTTCTTCGGCGCGATCGCTCTTTCCCAACACCTGGGCTACATATCGTAGTCTTTTTTTAAAGTCGTACATGGTAGGAAAATCGATCAGTACTGTAGGCGCGATGCTGGAAAGGAGCTTATATGACTTCTTTCGATTTGTTAACGCCAGAATTAAATCGGGTTTTAAAGTAATAATTTTCTCTAGGGAAGGTTGGCTCCCAATACTGCCTACAACTGGAACGCCAGCAAGTAAGTCGCTGGGTATACCCTCGAAACTTTTCCTCACAGCTCGCACAATACATGACACCAACGGGCTTTATACCCAGTGCCAGTACAGAATCTAGAACCACATTTTCTTCTAGCACAATAACGCGCTGCGGTTGAAGTGGAATTTCAACTTTACCTAAAGCATGGCTAACCGTTTTTGTTTCTATTGGCTTTGGTGCAAGCGCTGACTTGTGAGTTCCCATAGGTGTGTTGTATTACAGGCTGCGATCGCTAAAACCACAACTATGGTCAGAAAGAATGGTAAAAATTTGTAATTACTCTTACCCTGTCGGGATTGCCACAAGACACGCAATCTTGAAAAAACAGTCTTGGCAACCCAAACAAATTTAGTAAAAGTCAAAGCACAAGCAGCTTTAACACCAAGTAACAACCGCATAATTGTACTAATGGCTTTCTTTGTCATTGTGGAATAT
Source organism: Nostoc cf. commune SO-36 (assembly GCF_023734775.1). Lineage (NCBI taxonomy): Bacteria > Bacillati > Cyanobacteriota > Cyanophyceae > Nostocales > Nostocaceae > Nostoc > Nostoc commune. Next base: position 22,085 of record NZ_AP025732.1, read on the forward strand.
TTTGAATTAACTAATATTTGGCAGGTTGTTCAGAAGACTGATAATATATTCAGGCTCTACAAAAGAGAGAATTAAAACTCCCAGCTAAATGGAGCCGAAAATTGTAAAAGGCGCACCTCTTCGCAGGAATGTTCTACCATCGTCAGAGGTTCTAATATAGTCTGTATCAAATAGATTACGAATATTGATCCCAGCTTTAAAACCATTTCTACGGTAGTAAATCGCTGCATCGGTACGCAAGTAATCGGGTATTTCAAAAGAGTTAGCTGAATCTCCCGATCGCGTACCCAGATAAAACAGCCCCAAACCAAATCCCAAACCCTTCAAATCGCTATTTTGAAATTCATAGGTTGTCCAGAGACTAGCTTGATTTTCTGGCACACTCACTAATCGATTGCCTACAGGAATATCGTTATCTTCAGTTACTTCTGCGTTAGTGTAAGCATAGGAAGCGATCGCTTTCCAACCGGGCAAAATTTCCCCTGTAACATCTAACTCAATCCCTCTACTTCTTTGCTCCCCTACCTGAATGAAGTAATCAGGCTCCGCTCGTTCACGATCGGGAGTTAGAATATTTGACTTGGTAATCTGATAGGCTGCCAGTGTTGCCGACAGCCTACCCTCCAGAAAATCAGCTTTAATACCTGCTTCATACTGTGTTCCTCTTGTAGGCTCAAATATTTCACCATCAGGGTTTACTTCAGTTACAGGGACGAAAGATTGACTGTAGCTGGTGTAGAGAGAAATAGATTTGCTGGGCTGATATACCAAGCCGATTCGGGGGCTAAAAGCACTATTCTCCGGGTTTTGTGTAGTAGTCCCTGTAATGTCATCTGTATTCTCGCTGGAAATCCAATCCGAAGCGCCCACCGATCAATAGCTTCAGATTATCTAGAAAGCTAATCTGATCCCTGAAGGTAAATCCCGTAGGTTTGAGAACGATCGGTAGAACTAGAGCGTGGGTCATAGTTGAAGCCAGCAATGTCGTAGTTGGGATTGAAAATATCTAGATTAGGAACATCCCTTTGAACTTACCCTTGCAAAAGTATTAATATTACGATTGAAATCAAAACCCATTAAGATTTGGTGTGAAATTGATCCCGTATTAAACTTTCCAAGTAAGTCGATCTGTCCAAAATAGTTGTCTCTTGTGAAATCACGATCTTGAGCAAATTGCCGTAAGGACTGATCGTTTACTATCCCTGTTGCTAAAGTATATTCTTCATAGCTTCTATTCGTAACCACAGCAAAGTTGTTACGAATTTGCCAGTTATCACTAAACTCGTGGCTGAACGTATAGCCAAACTTTTGGGTTGTATTATCTACAAAAGCATTATTAGGATATGCCTGATAGAAGCTCCGAGGCAGAAAGGTATTATTGCTAAGAATTGAGGTATATTGCTCAAAAGTTCCTTTAAAGTTAATATACTCATAGTATAAAGTCAGGTCTGTTTTATCACCCAATTTCCAACTGATTGTAGGTGCAAATGTAGTCAGATTAGTGTTGACAAAATCTTGAAAACCATCTGAAGTTTGATAGCTGGCATTTAACCGATAAAGCAAAGTTTTATCACTGTTTAAAGGCCCTGAGAAATCAATACTGGGCTGATAAAATCCACGGTTCCCCGCCTCAAATTCGAGCTTATAATAGGGTTCACTCAAGGGTTGTTTGGTGACGACGTTGATGATTCCACCAGGTTCTACAGCCCCAAACAGAACCGAGGCAGGCCCTTTCAAAACTTCCACTCGCTCAATCGTCCCCACTCCTGTCAAGCTGTAAGAATCTACATCTCGATAGCCATTTCGGAAACTTCCACCCTGTTCAAATCCTCTGATAATGAAGTCTTGTGCAGGTGAACCGTTGTAGTCAGCGCCGTCAACTACGCCACTGACGGTTTCCACCGCCTCAGCTAGACTTCTGACGTTTCTATCTTCCAGCACCTCTCGCGGCACTACCTGAATTGATTGGGGAATATCGCGCAAAGGGGTATCTGTCTTTGTTGCAGTTGTAGCATCCTGTACGCGATATCCATCTTGCTCACCCGTTACCACTAACTCAATCGGCTCATCCTGCTGTGCTGCTGGTTCCTCTTGGGGTGTCTCACTTGTTGGCTTTTCTTGAGGTTGCGGTGTTTCTGGTTTTTGCGCCGCAGTTACAGCTGGTATCACGCCAAAAATTAGCCCTTCATCACCGTCAAATAACTCAACCGTTGGCAATCCCTCCTCACCTGTGACTGTCAACCGGATAGTATTGGCATCCAGATTTGCGACCGTTATCTCAGTAATACCCTCACCTGGTTTTTGGGAACGAAATATGAAAGCATCGCCACTGGGTAAACGCAATTGAGCATTAGGAATATCAGCAATAAAGTTATTTTCAGCACTACGATTTGTGATTTGCAGTTGTTCCCCTTGAGCCGTCTGTAAAATCACCTCCACACCTTTATCTGTAGGATTGGCTTTCACTCCCGTTACTTGCACAATATCTGATGAAGATGCTGGCGACTGTACCAGTAATTCTGCATGGGAAATCTCGCTTAGTTTAGCATCCTCACTTCTAGCAGGAATGTTGATTAAAACAACAACTGCACCTGTCAGCAGCAGACTTTGAAACAATTTATCTAACTTCATTTAGTCACCCGCACTCCCTCACACTACTTGACAGTATTAAGAAATTTTCTTAATTAAACTGGCAGTGTATGCATAATAAAGGATGCGGATTTTTTATTTGAACGCTAGACGGATTTTATTTGAACGCTAGACGGATTTTTGGCGCTGCTGAAAGTATTGTTTAGGATTCAAGCCGAACTTTTTACGGAAAGCAAAGGCAAAGTAGCTGCGACTATCAAAACCTACCCTAAATGCCACTTCTTCAACCTTCATTTCTCCTAATACTAAAAGTTGTCTGGCTTTTTCTAGCCGATAGTCGTGCAAATATTTAAACGCAGATGTCCCAAAAACTTGACGGAATCCACGCTTCAATTTGAAGTCATTTAGCCCTACTTGTCGTGCTAACTCTATCAGACTGGGTGGATTTTCTAGATTACCCAGCAAAATTTCCTTGGCTTGATAAATTTTGTCAATATCGCTCAAATCCCTGGCTGGAAACCTATGATTATGAACATCCTGCTCTTGAAATTGCTGAAAATGAAGCATAATCAATTCCATCGACTTACTTTCCAGATACATTCGCTTCATCAAGCCTTGATAAGGACACTGGAGAATATTAGATAACACTGTCCACATTTGCTGTGTGATTTCTCCTTGGTGGTAGTAAGGCTGTAACTTATCACCGATTAAAGCTTGGCGCAGGGAAATTGGTATTTGTTCTAATTCTTCCTCGTCAAAACTTTGAAAAAATTCCTGAGGTTCGATTTTCAGATAAATTCGTGAAAACTTCTCACCGGCTTTCCACCACTCCGTTTCTTTGATATCGCAGTTACATTCCAAATAATATCTGCCTACTGATTCGTCAGTCTCATCAGTTAAACCGTGGCGTTCAATTCTGACTTTTCCTGAGAGAAAAAAACTCAATCCAAATTGAAATTCATCCAAACTATATTTAACCCACACAAGATCATCAATAAACTCCCTTTCATTTATACAGATAGACAATCCATTACGTAATTTTATCCAGCATTCATAGATATTAGAGATATTTAAAATCTTCCCTTGGTGGATAGTATCAACCCCCTTTGATTGACTGGAAATTGCGCCATTTTGCCTTATTTTCTAGCCACAGTTCTTCCCACTCTGTATCTGTAAAACTTTTTGTCATGGTTTAATAATAATTACTGTCATTATCAAGCTGATATGTGATTGGGGCTGAGGCGCTGTTTAGAATTATCCAAAAAGCAAAAATGCTGTAGGATGCTTATGTCCTCTCCCAGCCAGCTTATTTTGGGGTAATACGTCATAGCGATCGCTCTGGCATTAAGTACCCCAGCAAGCTATATAACCCCTTAATTAAATAAGAAAGATTCTTAATTATTGCATGAAATACATCGTTAGAAAAGCGACTTGTTCACAGTCGCTTGTAGTGGCGCTAAATTCCACGCATCTGGCAGATGATAATTACAGCATTTGCGATCGCCATCGCCACTTACGAATTGATTGACTTCAAGTTGAGTGGCTTTTACCTTCAGATGTCTAACCTGAACTCAGGTTAATGACAAACTAAAAAGCCCGCAGCTGCGGGCTTTTTAAATTAATTAAGTTATTGCTTTACTTATCGTTTCGCCAACTTCTTCGACATCTTCCGCAGGCGAATCGATTGGGGTGTAACTTCCACCAGTTCATCGGCTGCGATGTATTCCAAAGCACGCTCTAGGCTCATGTCTATCGGTGCTTGCAGTTGTACCAATTCATCGCCACCAGCAGCGCGGTGGTTGGTCAACTGCTTGGTCTTACAGATATTTAGTTCCAAATCTTGCGAGCGAGTGTGTTCTCCCACAATCATGCCTCTGTAAACCTTTGTGCCGGGAGTAATAAAGAATGCTCCTCTATCTTCGGCGTTTCTCATGGCGTAGAAGGTAGAAACGCCTTCTTCAAAGGAGATTAAAACGCCTTTATTACGGGCTTCAATGTCGCCACTGATCTGACGGTAGTCTAAGAAGCTGTGGTTCATGATGCCTTCACCACGAGTCATCCGCATGAATTCACCCCGGAAACCAATCAAACCACGGGCGGGTATGACAAACTCTAGTTGGGTGCGATCGCCACTACCTGGTTGCATATCTTGCATTTCGCCTTTGCGTTGTCCCAGGCGTTCAATACAGCTACCCACGCCATCAGCAGGAATGTCTAACACCAAGAGTTCGTAAGGTTCGCAAGGTTGACCGTTGATTTCGCGGTAAATTACCTGTGGCTGAGATACCTGAAACTCGAAGCCTTCCCGACGCATGGTTTCGATTAAGATACCCAGGTGGAGTTCTCCACGACCGGAAACGAGGAATTTATCGGGAGAATCAGTTTCTTCGACACGCAAAGCAACGTTGGTTTCGAGTTCGCGGAATAGGCGATCGCGTATTTGACGGGAAGTTACCAACTTGCCTTCTTGACCGGCAAAGGGCGAATCATTCACCCAGAAGGCCATTTGCAAGGTTGGTTCATCTACTTTAATTAGTGGTAAAGCTTGTGGGTCATTGGGGTCAGTAATCGTTTCCCCAATATAAGCATCAGCGAAACCAGACACCGCGACAATATAACCTGCGGTTGCTTCTTCCATCTCTACACGCTTCAGTCCATCAAAGCCCATCAATTTGGTAATCTTACCCTTGACAATGGTGCCGTCTTCTGTTACTAAAGCTGCTTGTTGTCCTGAGCGGATAGTACCGTTGTGAATTCTGCCAATGACAATCCGTCCCAGATATTCAGAATAATCTAGGGTTGTAACTTGCAATTGCAGAGGTTTCTTGCTGTCGCCTACTGGTGGTGGAACGTGTTGCAGAATTGCGTTAAACAGGGGTTGCATATCTACCGATTCTGCTTCCAAGCTTTCCTTAGCAAAACCTGCCATACCGGAGGCAAACAGATAGGTAAAATCACACTGGTCTTCATCTGCGCCTAATTCTAAGAACAGATCCAATACTTTATCAACAGCAACGTGGGGGTCAGTTTGTCCACGATCAATTTTGTTGATAATAACGATGGGGCGCAGTCCTTTTTCTAAAGCTTTTTTGAGGACAAAGCGCGTTTGGGGTATGGGGCCTTCATTGGCATCGACAATTAGAAGACATCCGTCAACCATGCCGAGTAGCGCGTTCGACTTCGCCACCAAAGTCAGCGTGGTCCAGGAGTATCAACAATATTAATTATTGTTTCTTGTAGCGAACCGCCGTATTTTTGGAAAGGATGGTAATACCCCGTTCTCTTTCTAGGGCGTTGGAGTCCATAACGCAATCCGGAACGTCCTTCGCCTTCGCGGAAAATGCCGGATTGTTTGAGGAGTGCGTCAACCAGCGTGGTTTTACCGTGGTCAACGTGGGCGATAATGGCGACGTTGCGATTGGGAGCGTCCTAGAAGCTTTTGGTGAACTCTAGAGTTGGGTTTTGAGATTTACATTACATTTGAATGCTAGGCTTTTCTAACAGAATTGGGGATGATCAGCAAACTCTGTAAAGAACCTTTAACAATTCTAGCGTAATCGTCACAATTACGGTGAGTTTTATAAACGCTGCTGAGGGACTTCCAACTAAAAAAATACCCATCACTTTGGTGAGCAGGGGAAGCAGGGGGCGCAGGGGAGGAAGAATCTAGCGATCGTCTTCGCTCCCAAAATTGAATAATTTAATTTCTGGAAGTCCTTGAGACGGAAAGTTATGCAGGCTGAATTGTGCGCTTTGGGTTAAATTATTTATCCGATGTTGTTAGAAAGGTTAACAAAGGTAGTTGAAGAGCAGGTAAATGTATGGTTAAAACTTCTAAAATATATTTTGTTCCTTAAATTCAGTCTGGCTTATGCGACAATTAACACCAGCATTTTGGAGTTTTAAATAATGGCTTGAGTGTTAAAACGGCAATTGCAGAGAGTCAAAAAATCTAAAATCTAAAATTGTGTGAAAGACTTGCTCCACCTGGATATTACATCGCTGCTTACAGCTTATCGAACCGCTCAATTGCAACCAACGGATGTGATTGAGTCAGTTTATCGCCGGATTGCCGCACGGGGAAACGATGCCGTCTGGATTCATCTCTTACCACAAGCACAGGCGATCGCTCAAGCTCAATCCCTCGCTGGCAGGAATATCGATGAGTTACCTCTCTATGGCATCCCTTTTGCGGTGAAAGATAACATTGATGTGGCAAAAATGCCTACGACTGCTGGCTGTCCAGCTTACAGCTACATCCCCGAAAAAACGGCAACGGTAGTTGATCGCTTGCTTCAAGCTGGGGCAATTTTGATCGGTAAAACCAATCTCGATCAGTTTGCCACGGGGTTAGTCGGGGTGCGATCGCCTTATGGAGCCTGTAGCAGTGTTTTCCATGAAGATTATATTTCTGGTGGCTCTAGTTCTGGTTCCGCCGTGGCCGTGGCAGCAGGGCTGGTAAGCTTTTCACTAGGAACTGATACAGCAGGTTCTGGACGAGTCCCAGCAGCATTTAACAATATTGTCGGACTCAAACCTACCAGAGGTGTATTAAGTACTTCCGGCGTAGTGCCTGCCTGTCGTTCCCTCGATTGCGTTTCTATTTTCACATTGAATTGCCAAGATGCTGAAATTCTCTGGCAAGTTGCCAGTGGCTTTGATATCTGCGATAGTTATTCCCGCCAAGTTCCACCACAAACGGCAGCAATTCCATCATCTTTTTCCTTTGGAGTACCCAAGGCGGATCAATTGCAGTTCTTTGGTGATGCAGCCGCAGCAGATTTGTATGAACAAGGATTACAGCATTTAAAAGCGATCGGTGGGAATCCTGTTGAAATTGATTTTCAGCCCTTCCAGCAAGCCGCTAATTTGCTCTACTCTGGTGCTTGGGTGGCAGAACGACTCGCCGCTATTCAACCGTTCTTTGAAACTCAAGCTGATGCTATTCATCCGGTTGTGCGCCAAATTATAAGCAATGGTTTACGCTACACAGCAGTAGATACTTTCAAGGGTTTTTACGCTCTAGAAGCACTCAATCAAGAAGCTGCACAGCAGTGGCAAAAAGTCAATATTTTGGCATTGCCTACCACCGGAACTATCTACACCAAAGCGGAAGTAGAAGCCGAGCCGATCGCACTCAACACGAACCTAGGTTACTACACCAATTTCGTGAACTTGATGGACTTGTGTGCGATCGCTCTTCCCTCTGGCTTCCGTGCCAATGGTTTACCCGTTGGCATTACTTTAATCGGGCAAGCGTTTCAAGATGTGGCACTGTGTCAATTAGGTGGTTTGTATCACCATCAAATGGGCAATACTTCTGGTAAAACAACTGCTGCGAGGATTTCTGCATGACAACCGCATCCACCAATATGATTGCTCTTGCTGTTGTTGGCGCTCATCTCACTGGGCAACCCTTGAACTATCAACTGCAAGAGCGTCATGCTACTTTATTGAAAACCTGCGAAACCGCCTCCACCTATCGCTTCTACGCCCTTGCCAATACCCAACCTGCCAAACCTGGATTAGTGAAAGTTCTCGATGGTTCTGGGGTAGGTATTGAAGTAGAAGTATGGCAACTGAGTGCAGAAGGCTTTGGTACTTTTGTCGCCGCAGTACCGCCGCCCCTAGTGATTGGCACTTTAGACTTGGAAGACGGTTCCTCAGTTAAAGGATTTTTATGTGAACCTTATGTCATTGCCGATGCACAAGATATTTCCCAGTATGGCGGCTGGCGCAATTATCTTGCTAGTTCGGGTAAGACTAGCTAGATAAGACCTCTTGCAAAAGTGCTTTTTGCAAGGGGGAAAAGGGTAAAGGTTAAAGGGGAAGGGGACAATACAGAACCTTTTCCCCTTTTACCGACTTATGCAAGAAGTCTATAGAGCAATACAGTTCAGTTAAGCATCTCTTTCTTCTCTCTGCGTTCTCTGCGCCTTCTCTACGAGACGCTACGCGTTGGCGAAAGCCTCTCGTAGAGAAGGCGGTTCGTTAAAAAATTGACTTTGGAACCAGAGTTTTAGCCTTAACTGAACCGTATTGGTCTATAGAGGGGAACTACTTTGAGAGTTCTGGAGTGAGCATAATTTGGGTTTCACCAACGCGATTATATGCAGGTTTAGACCAGCGATCGACTACTTTGCCGAGAACTGACATATCTTGAACTAAGCGGTCAAATTTATCAGGGGTGAGAGATTGGGGGCCATCGGATAAAGCTTTTGCGGGGTTGGGGTGAACTTCAATCATTAAGGAATCTGTACCAGCTGCGATCGCAGCCATTGCCATCGATGGCACATATTCAGACCTACCCGTACCATGACTGGGATCAATCATAATCGGTAAATGGGTAAGCGATCGCAACACCGGAAGCACCGATAAATCTAAAGTATTCCGAGCATATTTGCCATCAAAGGTTCTGATTCCCCGTTCACACAAAATCACATTTGGATTTCCAGATGCCAAAATATATTCTGCTGCCATCAGCCACTCGTCAATTGTGGCAGACATCCCCCGCTTGAGTAGCACTGGTTTATCTTGAGCGCCTACCTTTTTGAGCAACGAAAAGTTGTGCATATTCCGCGCCCCGATTTGGATGATGTCAGCTGTTTTCGCCACTGCTGATAAATCGGCAGCATCCATGAGTTCTGTGACGATACCCAAACCAGTAGCTTCTCGTGCTGCTGCTAATAAATCTAAAGCGCTTTCACCATAACCTTGAAACGCATAAGGTGAAGTGCGGGGTTTGTAAGCTCCGCCACGGAGAAACTGCGCTCCTGCTGCCTTGACGCGCTTTGCTGTTTCGACAATCATCGCTTCATTTTCAACAGAACAAGGCCCAGCTACGATTACAATCGGGTGAAGTTCGCCGAAATAGATATCACCGTTAGGTGTTGGTACAACAACTTCGCTGGCTTCTCCATGTCGAAATTCTCGACTTACCCGCTTGAAAGGTTGTTGCACTCGTAATACTTGCTCAATCCAAGGGCTGAACTCTTGAACCTGTAATATATCCATGCTAATGGTATCACCAATTAGCCCCAGCACAACTTTATGAGTGCCAACGCTTTTTTCTACCGTGACTCCCCAAGTCTCACTCACTTCTTGGCTGATGCGAGTAATTTCTTCAACAGGTGTACCGCTCTTAAGTATGATAATCATCTATTTTTCCTTCCGTATAGTTTTTGGGTTTAATACAGTCCGTTCGTAGGGGCACAGCAATGCTGTGCCCTTACCTTGGGAATTAGCGCAAAAATTCAGCAAGTTGTTCTAGTTTTGTCCAAGCCGCACCGCTTTGGAGAATTTCCTTGGCAAGGGCAATACCTTTAACACAACCTGCTAAAACATCAGTTTCCCCATCAATCGCTTCACCAACTTGCAGCGCGAGAGCTGTATTTAAAGCGACGACATCTTGCTGCGCTTGAGTGCCTTTACCTTGCAAAACTGCCTTCAAAATTTCGGCATTTTCTTCAACATCTCCACCGCATAACGCCGCAGTGGGTGCAAAACTCAAACCAAGTTCTTGAGGATTGAGGGTTAGAGAACGCACTTTTTTATTTTGGAGTACAGCTAAATCAGTGACATCTGCCAAACCAGCTTCATCTAAACGTTCCCGTCCGTGGAGGGCGATCGCTTGCTGACATCCCAATTGAGATAAAGCTTGCACAATCTCCTCTAGTAAAAGCGGATCGTTGACACCAATAATTTGCCCTGTTGGCCGCATGGGATTTACTAGCGGGCCGAGTAAGTTAAAAACAGTCCTTACTTTCAAAGTTTTTCGCAAAGTAGCGATCGCCTTTAGTGCAGGATGCCAACCGGGAGCAAACAAAAAGGTGATTCCAACTTCACCCACTGCGGCTTGCACTTTTTCTGGAGTGGCGTTGAGATTTATACCCAAAGCTTCCAGCACATCAGCCGAACCAGTCTTGCTGGATGCAGAACGATTGCCATGTTTGGCAACCTTTACCCCGGCGGCGGCGGCAACAAAGGCGACAGCAGTGGAAATATTAAAGGTTGAAGCACCATCTCCACCAGTTCCACAGGTGTCAATTAGGGGGGCTGGGTACTGGGTGCTAGGTACTGGCGATTGGGATTGTAAGACACTGGCCATCCCGACTAATTCTTGGGCGGATACGCCTTTAGCTTGGATTGCGGCTAAAATCGCTCCTGAGAGGACATCGGGAATGGCATCTGTGAGCCAACCTTGCATCAAATCCGCAGCTTGGGAAACTGTCAACGATTGCCGAGCAAACAACTGTTGCAATAAAGCTGGCCAGTTGTATAACTCAGAAGTGACGGGGATGTTGTCAAGTGGGGTTTTAGTTACAGCTATCATATTTGTCGTTAGTCATTGGTCATTAGTCATTGGTCATTAGTCATTCACGAAGGATAAATGACTAATGACAAGAAGAGAAAACTAAGGAATAAGGACTTTGGCGACCGTTTGCACATCTTTGTCACCTCTGCCGGAACAGTTGATGACGATGCGGGGGTTGCCTTCTAGTTGAGGACAAAGGGTTTCGAGATATGCGATCGCATGAGCAGTTTCTAAGGCTGGGATAATCCCTTCTAGTTGCGAAAGCCTTTGGAATGCATCTAACGCTTGTTTATCGGTAACACTGTAATATTCGGCGCGACCAAGATCCTTTAAATAACTATGCTCTGGCCCTACACCGGGATAATCTAATCCGGCACTAATTGAATGGGGTTCGATGACTTGACCATCATCATCTTGCAGTAAATAGCTCATTGCACCGTGCAACACACCTATTTTTCCTTTTGTCAAGGTAGCAGCGTGTTTTTCTGTATCTACACCTTCACCCGCCGCTTCTACTCCGATTAAGCGCACCGAAGGTTCACGCATAAACTCATGAAACAAACCGATCGCATTGGAACCTCCACCCACGCAAGCCAGTAGAATATCTGGTAATCCTCCCCATTTCTCCTGAGCTTGAGCGCGAGTTTCTACACCAATTATCGCGTGGAAGTCACGGACAATCATTGGGTAGGGATGAGGGCCTGCAACAGAACCGAGGATGTAATGGGTTGTTTCTACATTCGTCACCCAATCCCGAATTGCTTCAGAAGTTGCATCCTTGAGAGTTCCCGTACCTGCTTCTACTGGTCGAACTTCTGCTCCCATCAACTTCATGCGGAACACGTTCAAGGCTTGGCGTTCCATATCGTGGACGCCCATGTAAATCACACATTTCAAACCAAACCTAGCACATACAGTTGCAGTTGCTACGCCGTGTTGTCCTGCGCCTGTCTCTGCAATTACTCGTTTTTTGCCCATGCGTTTAGCGAGTAATACTTGAGCCAAAGCATTATTAATTTTGTGAGCGCCTGTATGATTTAAATCTTCGCGCTTTAAATAGATTTGTGGCCCTGTGCCATCTGGTCTAGCGTAGTTTGTTGTCAACCGTTCAGCAAAATATAATGGGCTGGGTCGTCCTACATAATCGCGCAGTAGGTTTTGCAGTTCTGCTTGGAAACTCGGCTCGTTGCAATATTGATTAAATGCCGCTTCCAATTCACTTAATGCAGGCATTAAGGTTTCGGGGACGTACTTACCGCCAAATTTTCCAAATCTGCCTAGAGAATCTGGTTGCACAGTTGCAGTCTTGATGTCTTGTATGCTTACCACAGTTGAAAATCCTTTATGTTCAAGTATTTTTTACTTTTGTTCTAACTTTTTATCCCAATCTGAAAAATGATTGCGGCAGATGGACAGAGAAAACCCAGATACAGTAAGTGGTTTCCAATCCAAAATCTAAAATCTAAAATTCAAAATGGTATTAGAACTTATTCCACAGATAAAATTCTTTTCGCGTTTCTTTTTCACGGGTTTCGTAGGTATAGCCCAATTCCCTGTGATTCAAAACGTCTATAGGGCGCACCAAATCCTTAGAGTCAAAATTTGGTAATAGGGATAGCAAATCTCCTAATGCCGTAGCTTTGGGGGTAGACATACCGCCATCCCTAAGGCCACATTAGGTCTTTAAGGTTGTGTCCGTAAGGCTGACCATCAGCAGGATAGAAATCGCTACCTTGATGGACCGTTCTCTTGCCATTCAGCCCAGAGGCGGTCTGCGTTTGCATGATGCAACCAAAACACTGGGTCATAAGGCGAACTTGGTATATTGCTCATAGTACCCAAGCCCTTAAACTTTACGGGTCTTGTACTTGCGTCTATCTGTACCCCACCAACTAAACCATGAATATAGTTGTGTACAAATCCCCCTGGGGTAACTTTACCTTGCTCATCTACAGAGATAAATCCTTCTAAAGCAGGGCGAAATAGAGAATAATCATTAAGAGCCAAGGCACGCTCAACATCTTTTTTGGGGACAGGGTAATCGGTGGCAGGAGGTAGTTTTAGAAAGCGGACAAGTGATGTACCTAATGATGTGTTGGTATCTAAGTCAATGTTTAATGCTGGATTCATAACCCAGCCATAAGCAGCCGAAAAAGCGCCTGGTACAATGCCACCTGTAAAGTTTCCTTGATTGGGAATTTTAATGGTTACTCCTTGACCGTTAGAACCAAGAAAGTCATCGTTAAAAATTACATCAAGTGCTTTGGCATCTGTCCAATCCCAGTAGGGGAGAGTAACATTTGGGTCTACTGCTTGCAGTGCTTGTTCAAATCTGCGAATATATTCTCGATGCCAAGGGAAAAATGCGGCATTTTCATGAGCCAATTCTTGAACCGAACCATTGGAATGTCCTTTATGGTTATGAATCAAGCGTGTTGCCCCTATATGTATGGCAACGAATTGGTCGTAAATACTGAGCTTGCTTCCTGCGGGGATTACAGTTTTTAAGGTTTTGATTGCCTTGACGAAGGCTGTTTTCTCTGCTGATGTTAGGTCAGTTACGTTCTTTCTTACATCTGGGCGAGCGTATTGTCCAACATTGTGATCCCAATTGTATTTGTATTGTTTGTAGTCAATGCGATCATGGGCGAAGACTGCGATCGCACAGGCGCTAACTAGAAGTAAGCTATAAATTAGTATTTTGACGGATTTCAGCAGGGATTTCATAGCCAAGATTTCCTTTGTATTTCTTCCTTTGCGTTCTTTGCGGTTTGTTATTTTTTGTCGAACCACAGAGGCGCAGAGAACGCAGAGAGAGAAAAAAGAGAGTTTTTTATTTTGCGGAACCAACTTGTTGCAGGGATACTTGAGTAATAGCTGTTTTAAGTTCCTGACAGAGTTGTTCGACAGCTTGCAATCTTTGGGTTGAGCTACCTTCAGCTAACCTTTTAACGAAGGCACTACCAACAATCACCGCGTCTGCACCCCATTCCATTACTTGATGTGCTTGTTCTGGCCCGGAGATGCCAAAACCAACACCGATGGGTTTATCGGTGACGCTTCGCAAATCTGTAATTAAATGCTTTACGCGGTCTTGGATTTGAGCGCGGATACCTGTAACACCTGTAACGCTCACTAGGTAGATAAAACCTTGAGATTGACGAGCGATCGCTTCAATTCTATCTTGAGAACTGGTAGGAGCTACGAGTAAAATTACCTCAATTCCGTAAGATGCAGCAGTTTGGATTAATTCTTCTGCTTCTTCTAAGGGTAAGTCTGGCACTACTAAGCCTTGGACGCCAGCAGCAGCAATTTTTCCTAAAAATGGCTTAATACCTCGGTGCAAAATAGGGTTGTAATAAGTAAATAGAATTATTGGCGCTTTTAGACTAGGAATCACTGTGTGCAACATCTCTAGCACTTGTTCTAATTTCGTGCCTTTTTGCAAAGCGCGGGTTGCTGCTGCTTGAATTACAGGCCCATCTGCGAGAGGATCGGAGTAGGGAATGCCCAACTCGATAAAGTCTGCACCGTTGCGATCTAAAATACGTAATGCTTCGGCGGTGGTTTCTAAGTTAGGATCGCCTGCTGTGATAAAGGGGATTAAAGCACACTGTTGGCGATCGCGTAAAGTTTGAAAGGAAGCTGAGATAGAAGTCATGCTGAAATATAGTTAATGATTGGTTAATAGTTTTGGAATAATTAACACTTACCAATTAGCGATGTCCACGCTAAATTTTTGGTTAATGAGCCTTTGATACTCGTGAGCGAGTCTTTTATCTCCGTTAACGAGCCTTTGATACTCGTGAGCGAGTCTTTTATCTCCGTTAACGAGCCTTTGATACTCGTGAGCGAGTCTTTTATCTCCGTTAACGAGTCTTTGATACTCGTGAATGAGTCTTTTATCTCCGTTAACGAGTCTTTGATACTCGTGAGCGAGTCTTTTATCTCCGTTAACGAGTCTTTTATCTCCGTCGGCGAGTATCAGAGTTTCATTTTTTTTAATTACAGATTTTAGTAATTAGATAATAGGTTTAAGAAAGGCTCAAAAGACTGCGTACAGCTTGCTCTACATCGCTTTGTTTAACTAAAGACTCTCCAATCAAAACTGCACGCGCTCCAGCCTCAGCCACAAGAGATAAATCAGCAGGTGTATACAGTCCAGACTCGCTAACGAGGGTGATATCCAAACTTTGTAATTGTTGTTGACGCTCTGCTAAAAGTTGCTGTGTTGTTCTTATATCAAGGGTAAAATCTTCTAAATTGCGATTGTTGATTCCGACTAGATGTAAGTCCTCAAGCTTTAACACCCGGTCGAGTTCCGCCAAGGTATGAACTTCCACCAGCGCAGTCATCCCCAAATCATGAATCACTCGCAAAAAATCTTGGAGTTCTTCATCTGATAAAATGGCAGCAATCAATAATACTGCATCTGCGCCTGCTGTCCGTGCTAAATAAATTTGATAGCGGTCAATGATGAACTCCTTGCACAGTAGGGGTAATGCAACTTGTTGACGCACTCTTCGCAGATTATCAAAACCACCTTGAAAGAACTTTTGGTCAGTCAGGACTGATAAACAAGCTGCACCACCCCGTTCATAAGCTTGAGCAACAGCTACTGGGTCAAAATCTGCGCGGATAATCCCCCGGCTAGGCGATGCTTTTTTAACCTCGGCAATTAAGCTCGGTTGGTGAGGATTTTCTTGTAAAGCAGTCAAGAAATTTCGCACAGTCGGGGCTGCATTTAACTGTTTTCGCAAGGAGGCTAAAGGCAGTTCTTGCTGCATTTGGGCAACTTCTTGCCTTTTATGCGACACAATTTCTTCAAGAATATGGCGGGAAGTGGTAACTTGGTTAGTCATAAACTGCTTGGGGAGTGGGGAGTGGGGAGTAAGAATTTTAGATTTTAGATTTTGGATTTTGGATTAAATTTCAATCTAAAATTGTCAATCCAAAATCTAAAATTGAATTGCCCAATGACTAATGACCAACGACTAATGACTCTTTGGTTGTATATGCACGCACGACATTTTTAATGATTTCCAGACCGACTTCTCCAGCTAAAGTCATGATTGACTCTGGATGAAACTGAACGGCGGCGATGGGAAGTGTTTGATGTTCAATGCCCATAATTACGTCGTCATCAGAAATCGCTGTTACTTTAAGTTCTTTTGGCAAACTTTGCGGTAGGGCAAACAATGAGTGATATCTACCGACTGGAAAAGATTGTGGTAAATTTTTGAAGGTAACAGAATTGGAATCGGTGACAAAAATCCGTGAAGATTTACCATGTTGGGGATAGTGCAGGACTCCTAATTCTCCATCAAAAGCTTCAACAATGCCTTGCAGTCCTAGACAAACTCCGAAAATAGGAATTTTGCGATGAAGAAGCGCACCGACAGTCTGGGGAACCCGAAAATCACTTGGTCTACCAGGGCCAGGAGATAAAACAACTAAGTCAGGGCGTTCTGTATCGAATAGCGATTCGGAGAAACCATGACGCAGCGTGGTGACATTTGCACCAGTTTGGCGAATGTAATTGGCTAAGGTATGAACAAATGAGTCTTCGTAATCTATTAGTAAGATGCGTTTGCCATCTGCTGCACTTGGAAAGATTTTAGTTAATTTTATAGAACTGGATTGAGCAGTTTTCTGAGTGGTTTGCTTAACACGGCGAATTGTCTCAAATAAAGCAGCAGCTTTGGTAATTGTTTCTTGTTCTTCTGCTTGTGGTATGGAGTCATAAAGGACTGTAGCGCCAGCTCGCACTTCTGCGATGCAATCTTTTAAGCGGATTGTCCGCAGAATTAATCCAGTATTTAAATTACCGTTGAAATTTAGATAGCCGACTGCTCCACCATACCAACGTCGAGCGCTCTTTTCGTGGCGTTCCAGAAAATCTATTGCTGCTCTTTTGGGTGCGCCTGTGACTGTAACTGCCCATGTATGCGACAGAAAGGCATCTAAAGCATCAAATTGCGATCGCAGTGTTCCTTCAACATGATCTACTGTATGTATCAGGTGGCTGTATAATTCGATTTGACGACGACCAATGACTTGTACTGAACCAGGTTCGCAGATGCGGGATTTGTCATTGCGATCGACATCAGTACACATGGTCAACTCAGCTTCATCTTTGTGAGAGTTGAGTAACTGACGAATTTGCACGGCATCATCAAGAGCATCTTGTCCCCGGCTAATAGTGCCACTAATTGGACAAGTTTCAACCCGCCTACCTTCAACCCGCACAAACATTTCTGGAGATGCACCTATCAGATATTCTCCACCTAGATTAAAAATAAACCCATAAGGACTAGGATTTATTTCTTTTAAGGTGTTAAATAGTTTGCTGGGTTCGTCTTCATAGCTCTCAAGAAAATTTTGGCTAGGAACAACTTCAAATAAATCGCCTCTGCGGAAATAATCGAGTGCAACCTCAACTTTTTTCGCATATTCGCCTATTTTATGGTCAGCAGTTTGACTCGGTTGCAGATGTTTACCGCGATAATCTACAGACTCACCTGTTCTTGGAAGATTCTTGGTGTTGCCGTGCGCTGTTTCAAAATCATATTGTATGCGAAATGCGCGTTGCTGATAATAGTCAACAACGATCAATTCATCTGGCAAATAAAGCACCAAATCGCGCTGATCTGTAGGACGTTCCAGATGTTGGGTAATTGGTTCAAACTGAAAAACTAAGTCATAACCAAAAGCACCATACAAGCCTAAATGTTCGTCTTCTTGGCTAGAGAAAGTATATAGAATTTCGCGGACAACTGTAAATGATGAAGGTTGCTTACTGCGTTCTTCTTCAGTAAATGATTTTTTCGTTGGTTTAATAAAACCGACAATATTATGATTATCTTGGGTGACTTTCTCAAGCTGTTCTGACTGAGATAGACGCTTTAAGAGGAATGGTAAAAGTGTTTGCCCACGTTCATTTAACGCTATCAAAGTGAAAGCATTCTCTTGTGTAGTCAACTCTAAAGGTGGATTGACAAATCCGATCGCCCATCTTTTGTATCTGCCTGGATATTCGTAGCTACTCCTTAACAAGCCTCCACGCTGAGAATTTAAGTGGAAGAGAATATCTTCGAGGGCAGTGTCCATCTGAACTTCGGTGATGGAGCGAGAAATACTTACACCGCCAAGGGTTTTGTAGGAACGTGAATCAAAAGCCATGAGTTATTTCTCTGTAATAGTTATTAGTCAGTCATTAATCAATAACCATTAATCATTATTAGTAGTTATTTGTAAATTTAGAACAGGCTTAGACAGCTTACTTTCAATCCAAGCCAAAATATTTTCTTTCGCCTATTCTTTCTAAAAGATGTAATGAAAAACTTTTTCCTTCTTATCTAAGAATACTAGATATCAAGCAGATAATACATTGAATAATTTTTAGATCGGGTGTCAATTTATTCGCTTTTTATACTGCTTTTCTAGTAAATTCTCTGATAAAGCTATCCAGAATACTCCGCTTCTCCCAAAAGTAGTATATTCATAAAAACTCAGCGTTCCTCTGCGCTTCCCTCAGCGTCACTCTGCGTTTAAAACTTCACCCTAAATTCTTGCAACAGCGATATTGCTTCCCTGTACAAAAACAAATCCACCTCATGAACCTCAATTCTTTTTCCAATCCCTTGTAACAGCGTCAAAGTTAACTCTCCCCCCAAATGTTCGCGGAATTCAGTTAAACCCCGAAATAGACAATCAGGATCTTCCAATTGTGATAACTTCTGGGCTAGTTCTGGCACATACAACGCGAAACCTAATGCCGATAAAGTCTTTAATATTTGTTGCCAATCTGAATAATCCAGCAATCCTGCTAAAAAGGAATAGGTGCTATCCAAAGCAATACCGATCGCAACTGCTTCGCCATGACGCAAGCGATAATTTGTCAAATGCTCCAGCTTATGAGCCGCCCAATGTCCAAAATCTAGGGGACGAGAGGAACCCATTTCAAAAGGATCGCCGCCATTGGCAATATGTTCTAAGTGCAACTGAGCGCAACGATAGATAATCTGTTGCATACTATCCATATCTCGGCACACCAAGGCTGGGGTGTGACGGTGGATAAAATCAAAAAAGCTAGCATCTTTAATTAGTGCCACCTTGATTGCTTCTGCGATTCCAGAACGCCAATCGCGATCGTCTAAGGTTGTCAGAAAGGCAGAGTCATTTATAACTGCGTAAGGTGGCGCAAATGTGCCGAGAAAGTTCTTTTTCCCAAAGGCATTGATGCCGTTTTTGACTCCAACTCCAGAATCATTTTGTGCCAACACTGTTGTCGGCACTCGAATTAGGCGAATTCCTCGGTGAGCAGTTGCGGCTGCATATCCCACTAAATCCAATACAGCCCCGCCGCCGATCGCTAATATGTAGGAGTGGCGACATAATCCAGCTGCTTCAATCTGTTGCTGGATTTGATCTACTAAATTGCGATCGTTTTTAGCAGCTTCTCCTCCCGAAATTATCATTGGTTCGGCTGCGATCGCTAGTACTTCTGCATAAAACTTGGTATACGCAACTAATTGCTTCACCAATTCAGGTTGATACTTTAATATTCCTGCGTCTACAACTGCAAATATTTTCTTTGGCTTAGTTTCTCCATCTGCTGTAATCACTTGAGCCAACGTGGGATTTTTCAACTCAAATAAATTTTGCGTGAAGTAAACCTCGTAGTTGAAAGAAACCGAAACACGTTGATGAATTGGTTGCAGATTGAATTTACTTTTTTGCTTAATGTCAACTATCATATTTTTGCAGGTATATCTAAAAGTGCAGCACGATTCAAAGTTTCAAGGAACGCCTTTACCGAGTAGGAACCATTTACCTTGACTTTGTTATTGATCACAAAGAACGGAACACTATTGATGCCATTTAATCGAGCGAATGTTGATTCAGCGACAACTTTATCAACCGCAGCATCATCATTTAATTGTAGCCGTAATTCGCTAGCATCCATCTGATATGCTGTACCGATGGCAACAATCACATCAATATTTCCAATATTCAAGCCATCTTCAAAGTAAGCTTTATAAATAGCTTCTACAACATCATTTTTTACATTACTGGGTGCAAGTGCAATCAGTTGATGAGAAAGCTTAGTATTAACAGCCAAACTAATTTTATCAAAATCTAGCTTAACTCCAGCCGCCTCACCTGCGCGTTGGGCGCTATCAAACATCTGTTGCATTTCTTCCGCTTTCATGCCTTTTCTGTTTTGCATAAAGCTACGGAATTCATAACCTTCAATAGGAACAGTATTGTCCAGAAGAAAGGGATGCCATCGAATATTTATCTCTTGTTCTTGCCGTTGTGCTAATGCATCAAACAAATGTTTTTTACCAATCCTGCACCAAGGGCAAACGGTATCATGAAAGATGTCTATCAGCATAGTTTTTGTTCCTCAAATGCTAATATTTGTGTGCATCTGTGGTTTAAAATCTCGTTGGATAGCTGTTTTAGCAGCTGCATTTAAAGGCTGTATAAAACTGCTAATTTTCTCTTCAAAGAAGCTTTGAGCGTTTTCAAACTCTTGAATTAATGCGTCTCTATCTTTTTTCGCTACCAGTCTCGCCAATCGGCTATAAGTATCAGCTAAAAAGCTAATTGTCTGACACCTTTCTTCTGTAGCTAGCATAATATCCACACATAAATGAGGATTTTGAGAAAACAAACGTTTAACAATGTCAATTTCTTGGCGGTAATTAGGAGTTGACATTGTTAAACTCTGTTCTATATCGATTCTTGCTTGTGTCAAGAAAACACCAAGGCTAAATCTACAAAAATGTTGCGTTGCTTGAACAATCACCATCATCTGATCGTGTTCTTCAGGCGTGCAAGCGACTAACTCAGCACCTTTACTTTTAAGAAAATCTAAAAACCATTGAAATGAATCATCGTTTCTACCTGGACAAATTATCACTTTTTGTCCTAAAAACGATTTGATATTTGGCCCAAACATTGGATGTAAACCCATGACTGGGCCGCAATGGTGTTCGAGCATCGCCTGAGTTGGCTGTGTTTTAATACTTGTGATGTCACATAAAGCTGTAATTGGGGCGACATATTTTGCTACACGCTTGATAACATCAACCGTATGTTCGATAGGAACGCTTACTAATACTAATTCTGTGTGACTCAACAGTTTATCTGCGTATTCCCAATCTTCATGTTCGAGAACATTAACATTGTGACCTACTAGCGAAAGCTGCTCTTTAAATAATTTTCCCATCCTGCCGCGTCCACCGATGATCGTAATTTGTCGGGGAGCGATGTGATTTGTTGCAGATTTAGGAATCAGACTAGCATGGCAACTATTTACTACACCTGCCCAAACAGACTCAGGAATACCAGCTTGAGCAAGTAGGGGAGCCACATCAGCCAGTTGTTCATCTAAAGAAGGTTGTTCTGATGCTGCTAATAATGATATGCGATCGCTCAGTAAGGCAATCAAGCTTTCGTCTGTTTTTTTAAGCTGATCTAATATCATAAGTCAGTCATATTATAAAGGTCGCTTAACCTAGAATTGGGCATGTACAGCGCGGCGGAACTCAACAAAACGCTTATGCTGCATTCCTTTTGACTTTTGACTTCTAACTTTTGACTTCCGCCTTGCGGTACTAGTCCCCAATCCCCAATTTTCAAATATCAACAAGTGATTCCTTAGAACTCAATTCTGGCAAGATATCCAAAGTTGTCGCCCGTTTGGAAACCACATCAGCAAATAACTCTTCATACCGATTTAGCGCTTGCTCAAAGGAATAGTTTTCTACCGCAAACTTTCTGCCTTTGCGCCCTAATTTTGCTGCTAATTCCGGCTGATTATATAAATCTAATACCGCACCGGCTAAAGCATCTGCTGACTCCGGTTCAACAATAATGCCGCCACCACTTTCTTTGATAGCTTTGGCAGCAGTACCAGTGGCGGGAACTGAACCCACTATTGGGCGGCCACTGGCTAACAACAGTGGTATTTTAGAAGGCATATTGAAGGAAATCACATTGCTCTTTTGCACAATCAACCCGACATCTGCGGCTGCTAACATTTGCGGTAGTTTTTCTCGCGGTTGCAATGGTAACAGCAAAACGTTATCTGCACCACAAGCAAGACAATGTTTTTGCAACCTTTTGAGAGCTTGAGATTCACCCGCAATTACAAAGACAATTTCTTTGAGATGACGCAAGCGAGATGCTGCTTCTATTACTGTCTCCAAACCTTGCGTCAGAGCAATATTACCTGAATAAAGCACTACAAATTTATCATCGAGTTGATGAGTAGCTCTCCAAGAGTTATTCTCCTTCGGTAAAGGGCGAATAAAATTTAGATTTACCCAATTTGGAATACAGACAATTTTATTAGCCGGGACACCTTTATTTTTTAAATTATCTACAAAGCCATCGGCAATGACACTAATGCTATGTGCAGTTCGGTAGGCAAATTTTTCTAAAGCTTCCAGGGCTGAAATCATTAACTTATTTTTAATTAGCCCAACACGCACAGCAGCTTCCGGCAGGATATCTTGCACATTCAGTACTACTGGGCAGTTGTATAGCCAAGCTATTAAAGTTGCAGGTAAGCAGACTAGTAACGGTGGCACTGTTAAGAGAATTAAATCAGGTCGCTCGCCCCTGAGAGCTTGTGGCAAACTTGTAAAAACAAAGCTCAACTCTAGCAGTAGGCGATCTATAAGGTTAGGTTTAGATTTAATCCGCAGGTAACTACGTTGAATGGTGACACCATTTTTGTGTTCAGTAACGTATAATTTACCCCGATAGCGATCGTAAATCTGACGCTGAGGATAGTTAGGCATACCTGTAATTACCCGCACTTGATGCCCTCGTTTCACTAGCCCTTCTGCTAGTTCAGTCATCAAAGGTGCAATGCCGATTGGTTCTGGATGATAGTTATATGAATAAATCAGAATTTGCATGAACTATGTAATGTCCTAAAAGCATTTTTATAATGTTGGCTTTACTGTCTTATACAGTTTTTATCTGCCTTGTTCCAGATTTAATTACCTGAAACTTTTGCCCGGTGTTACCGCCGAGAGTACGCTACCGAAATTATTTACATGGTGCGTTATGCCTTTGGCATAACGCACCTTACCAGGACTGTTACTCAAGCATCAGCAGAACTTAATACTGTTTTTGCAGTTACTTTTCTAAGCTGAAGACTGTCTTTTGTTGCCCACGTTCCGCAAGGTGATAGTAGCAGCCCCAAGTCCGAGCAATACGAAACCCAATGCTGAACTTGGTTAAGGTACTTTAGTTGTACCCTCTACGTTTAGCACTTGAACGCGACCTTGAAGAAATCGCCCACATAAAGCTTGCCATCTTTGAGGCTTGTGCCACCCAGTCCAGTTAAATCTCCCGGGAGTAAGGTCGAGGGGGTGCCAAAAGGAGGAGCCAGTTAATGCTGGAGGCGGTACCGGGTTGCCTGATGCATCTAGGGCTGGTTCACCGTAGGAAGTCAAGAAGTTACCGTTTTTATCAAACACCTGAACGCGGCTGTTGATAGAATCAGCTACATAAACATTCTCTTGTTCGTCCACTTCGATGCAATGGCTGAAGAAGCTGTCCAGGCCCGCTACCTGCTGAACCAAATGCCAACAGAGGATTACCAGTTGGATCGAGTACTTGAACGCGGTTGTTATACTGGTCAGCTACAAAGATATTTCCACTAACTGGGGAAATTCTTATACCTGCTACGCCTTGGAATTCCCCAGGTGCAGTGCCAAGAGCGCCACCAATGACACCAATTGGCTGTCCGTCTGGTGTGAATTTAAGGATTCTTTCGCCGTTAAAATCACCTACGTAAACGTTGCCAGTTTTGTCAAATGTCAAACCAGATGGGCCAAAGAAAATCCTATCATTTACGCGAGGGGTAAAATCTCCGTTTGCAAAGGATCTAATAAAATTACCCTGAGAATCGAATTGATTGATGCGGTTGTTGTAAACATCACCTGAATACAAATCCCCTGTTACGGGATTAAAGTCTACAGTTGTTGGCTCGTCAAACTGCCCAGGCCCTGTGCCACCGGAGCCAATTGCTCCAATATACTGACCGCTAGGATTAAATATTTCAATTTTGTTACCAAGGTCGAAGTTAGGAGTACCATCCGCCGGGTTAATACCGCGTCCGTTAGCTATGAGGGTATTCCCTTGGCTATCCACCGCTATCCCTTGGGGAACAAAAAGTTCTCCAGGGCCGAAGCCAGGACTACCAATACTTCTGTCGTAAGTTAATGTTACAGCCTTGGCTTGGGCTGCTGTTGCCAAGACCATCAATCCAGTACCGAGAATGCCGATTGAGAAATTTTTGACTAATCCCATGAGTTTGAAGTCCTGGTTGTATGAGTGTATACTCTTTCCTAGACTAATATTCGTTCCCAGTCCTAGTTCGGGAACCCTAATATTTGGGCTGCTGCCTCCTGTTTGAAATGCAACTTTCTGTGTGAGGCAGCAGCCTATTCTCTAACCATTACCTGACATCAGGTAATGAGGAATTAGACTATCTCTGCTTTGGGTAGCAATTCACCCAACTTGTCTTGGCGTTTGCGCTTGGCGATCGCACCAGTTGCGCCTACACTAGCAAGGGCTAGTAAGCCAAGTATTGAAGTAGGTTCGGGGACTCTTTCTGTAACAATACCATCCACCCGAACAACCGATCCTAGTTCTGGGCCAACACCGCGTTTGGTGACGTATATTTGCCCGTCAGGGCCAATATCGATTCCAGCAGACGATTCCAACCCTTCACCGGCAGCAACCAGGATTGTGCGAGTTAAATCTGGAGCAACTTTAATCAGAGAACCGGGAAGGAACCGTAAGTCACCCTTTAACTGAGACTCGTCGCCGAACTGTAACACCAGCAAATTGCCTTGATCATCAAAGGTTAAGTCTGTGATTTGTGTAAACCCATCCAGAAAAACCTCTGGGTTCCCATCTTCGCCGATGCGGAAGATCCGCGATTGATTTTCTGGATATGGAAAACCTGAATATTCGGCAACGTACAAGGCTCCATCGGGGCCAATCGTGCCACCTGTAGGTACTGCTTGAATTGCGATGTTTCCTCCTGGAAGCATTTCTACTAACCCTGGAGGCAGTTCTTGTCCTGGTGGTAAAGGTGGTAATGTCGAGGCACTAAGGACTTTCTTGGGAATTGCGATCGCCTCAGACTCACTTCCATCAAGTTTGATTTTATAAGCGGCGTTTCCACCACCGTCAACGACATAAGCAGTATCACCACTAACGGTCAAATCAAAGGGGTTGGTAACTACATCCCCACCGTCTGGGTTATTAGTAATTTCATACTTGCCGAAGTCGAAAATACTTTCCAGCTTTCCGGTATTCAAGTCAGCTTTGAAAAGTTGTGCTAAAAGCGGAGTATTCAGTACTTTATCGGGTGTGGATGGCGGGAAAGTAGCAAGTTGCTGTGGTGGGATAGTGAATTGAGAACCAAGGTTAAGTGATTCTAAATCACGATTTCCTGGATAACCAGCAAACCCAGTTAGAAGATAAGCATTCCCCTGAGAGTCGAATTGTATATCTTGAATACCAGCGCCTTGGTTGCCAGTAGGTTGCTCTGCTATAGATTCAAAGTTATTGAATAGACGCTGTGTGGTTCCATCTGATGCAACTTTGACCAGTGAACCACTATTACCAGCACAGATAGGCTGAAACAAGGTACTCGGAGATGGTTGGCAATTCCGTTTCCTCCGATACCTGGCTCTGCTACGTAGAGAGTACCGTCAGGGGCCAAAGCTAACAGCCCGTGCATTACTGACTCCATCAACAACTGTCGTTAGCGTTGCAGCTTGTACAGATGGCGTTCCACAAATAGCAGCAAAACAAAATGTCAGAGATGTAAGAGCAAATGATTTGAGTTTCATACCTTTGGAGATTGAGAATTAAATAAGTGGAAAACTTTATGGTTATTAAAAGATGACTAATCCCAGTCTTTGAGGAACTTAGGATTGGTTTGAAACTCTTTACTTGAGCGCCACAAACCCATTTATGGGAGGTTTAGTAGCTTCTCTTTTTGTGCAAGCAACCAGCGCCAAAAGCAGCGATCGCTAATATGCCTAAAGCAGAACTCGGTTCAGGGACAGATTTGATATTTTCAATTCTGAGAACTTGTCCACCTCCAGGGCGATCGCCTCGGTTTGTGACGTATACTGCGCTATCAGCACCAATAGTCAAGGCGCTAGGCGACTCTAATCCATTCCCACTCAGAAGAGTTGTGCGTGTCCCATCAGCAGATATTTTGATGACAGAACCATCAAAATCGCCCTTCCAAGCTGACTGATTGGCGTACTGCAAAGCATACAAATTGCCCTCAGTATCAAATTCCAAGTCTGTGAGTTGGGTAAAATCCATCGGCGAAGACTGTTGGCTTGCCATCAGCACCGACTCGATAGATTTTTGCCCCACCTTCCGGGAAGGGAAAACCAGTAAATTGGCTGATGTAATAAGCGCCATCATGGCCTTTAGTCACACTTGAGGGTACTGGTTGACTTGCAAACTGCGATCGCACCACTTCACCTTGAGATGGCACTTGTGCCGGCTCATTGGATGGTGTACCGGAGGGTGGAAAAACTGGATTAGTCAAGATGTCTTGGGGAAACGCAACTATGGACTGCAAATTACTAGCATCAGTGTTAACACTGAGTAAGTTGTTTGCACCTGCATCAACTGCAACTAACTTATTGCCATCTATTGCAAAACCCAAGGGATTGCTACCGACATCACCACCATCGGGATTGTTGGCGAGTTCATAGTTAGCTAAATCGGCAACACTCTTCCAGGAACTGGTATTAAAATCGGGAGCAATGATTTTACCGAGGTCAGTGTCACCTAAATTGCGATCGCGAAAGGTTGGATCAGCCCCATACCCAATCAGAACATAAGGTTTACCTGTAGCATCAAATTTGATGTCACGGGGGCCGGCGGCTCCAGTACCATCTGGTAATGCTAAGGAAGGAAGTCCTGTAAGTATGCGCTCGGTCTTACCATTCTCAATTTTGGTAACTGCACCACTTGTGCCATAGCATAATGAATCGCCTTGACCGCTTGCCGGTGGAACACAAGCGCCACTTCCCCCTATTCCCGCCTCTGTAACATAGAGATTACCATCAGGGCTAAAGCTCAAACCTCCGGCGTTATATAAACCATCGGCGATGACTGAAAAGGATGCAGCTGAGGCAGCTTTGATTCCAGAAAAAGCGGCAACACAAAAGGTGAGGAAAGTAATAGTAAGTTGTTTCTGTTTCATGTGTTGCAGGTAATCTTGAGGAATTAAGGGGGGATTTTAAACGCAGAGGGGCGCAAAGGGAAACGCAGAGGAGCGCTGAGGTTTTAGTTGGTGACTAGTGCTTCTGGAGTTTTTGGTAGATAGCTCATTCCTCGATCAAATGATTTGAGGTTGCCAGCTTTGGCTTCTAGTAAACGTTTGATGTTCATGCTTTCAGCGCCAAAGTCTTCAATTTGAAGTTTGCCGTGGGTGACGGTTCCGTCTGTTTTCCAGAATGTGATTCGATGCAGAATAAAACCAGAAGCTTCGGGATCAGCGAATGCATAAGCGGTTGGGATGAGTAAGGCTACAGAGCGCTGATAGTAGTCGTAATCTGGATAAAAATGTTCTTGTTCAAGCAAGTAGTATTTACTCAAACTATGAACACGTACAGATACTTTTACTTTCTGGTCATATTCATCTTTGAATTCACCTGATTCAGGAGTAATATCACCATCTGGGTGTAATAAATGCGCCCACTCATCTATGTTGTTTAGGTCTTTTAAGTATTCGATGCCGATTTCAATTGGGGCATCAACATAAATTGTGTCTGTATCAATAAAGTGGCTGCCTTTAGCTGCTGATGTCAGACCTGCCTTGCGTTCTAAATACTTTGAGAGAACGACATTCGGAAGTATGTACTGTATGAATTCCCTGCATAATCATCTGAGTTTGCCGTTTGGGATCGACAAAGCTCAACCAATGAAAATACACACCTTTTTCATCTGTACCTGGCTCGATGTAGTCTGTAGGAAACAACAAGACAGGGTAAACTTGAAAATATTTCTGATACTCCAATCCGCAGTGCCACTCAATGCCATAAAATAGCGGATTTTCTAACTTTTTAACGTGATAGTAAAGATTTTTGTGATAACCGGATGCAGTTCCGAGCCAGGTATCTTCGTCAACTTGTTCTTTCATCCGGCTATAAAGCGTCCATTCATCCAAGTTCTTTAAACTACAAAGGTAGTCAAAGGCGCTCTCTGGTGAAGTAGCAATATAAGCTGATGTCGCAAAGGTATTTTTTTCCACTTCTCACTCCTTAAGATAATAAAAATTAAGCTGCGATCGCTTTAGTCTTGTTTCGTTTACCGTTCTGAATACGGTCTTCTGCTAATCGCTTGGCAGCATCGTTAGTAGTAACTCCCTGCTGATTAGCAATATCAAAAATTGCTAATAGGGTGTCATAAATGTTATGCACTTGCTTAAAAGCTTTTTCTTCGTCATAACCAATCATTTCGTTATAAACATTGATTAGCCCTCCAGCATTAATTACATAATCAGGGCTGTAAAGAATTCCTTTCTTTGCAAGCATTTGGCTATGTAGTTGCTCATTTTCCAATTGATTATTGGCTGCACCAGCAATAATAGAAGCTTGCAGAAAAGGAATTGTATGACTATTAAGAATTCCTCCTAAAGCGCAAGGAGAAAATATATCTACATCAAGAGAGTAAATTTCGCTTGGCTCGACAATAGTTGCCCCAAAAAGCCGTTTTGCTTCTTCTGCCTTGGCTGGATCTACATCGCTAACAAAAAGCTTGACATCATGCTCATGTAAGTGTCGGCAAAGATTTTTGCCTACATTTCCTAAGCCTTGAACTGCAACTTTCATGCCATCAAGTCTTTTGCTCTGCCAACGAGATTCTACAGCAGCTTTAATTCCGAGAAAAACTCCTAAAGATGTTATGGGAGCGGGGCCACCAGATTTTTCTGATACTCCAACAACATATCTAGTTTCTTGGCTGATTGTCCGCACATCATCAGGGGTAATATTGACATCTTGTCCGGTAATAAAACGCCCATTCAAGCTCTCAACAAAACGACCATAAGCTCTCAACAAATCATCTGTTTTATTTTCAGGATTAGCGATAATGACTGCTTTGCCTCCACCAGCCGGAATGTTGGCGCAAGCAGCTTTATATGTCATTCCCCGACTCAAACGAAAGCGCATCTTTCAAAGCGGCTTCTTCGTTGACGTAAGGCATGAGTCTTGTCGCTCCCATCGCTGGGCCTAAGCTCGTGTCATGGATGGCAATAATTGCTTTAATTTCGGGATTTTTACCATGACAGAAGAGAACTTGTTCGTGACCCATTTCTCTAACAGTTTCAAATAGCAGCATCTTGACCTCTCGATATTGGTGGGAATTGGTTAGAGAAAGTAATGAACATTACGAAATGTAAGGATATAGACAGAAAAACACTCTCGAATATTAAGATTGAGTGAAGTAAGAAATCTCTTAGTGTCCAAAAATCAAACATTTGAAATTCCAGCTTGCTGAGTGTGTTTTTGGCTGGAATAAGAGAGTGAAAAAATAAACCGCAAAGGGCGCAAAGAGCGCAAAGGTAAGAGAGTTACAAAGGGTTTTTACATCAGTGTCGTGAATTTTTGAAAGATTGGAATGCTCCCGTGTTTTACTCTCTTCCTTAGCGTCCTTCTCTACATGACGCTACACGTTGGCGGTTCGTTAATAAATCTTTGAGCCGGAAGCAAGTAATGTCTGTAACAATCTCATTCGATTGCCAGTTTTTAAAATTAAATCATTGGAAATGAAACTTGCTTGGCTGGATTTTTAGCCGAACTTGATTTAACTCCTTGTGCTGCTAAACTTTTATTACGTGCGCCAGATGGTGCTGGTCGATCAGCGTCAATCACTACATCGATCAGAAAGGGAACATTTGATGCGATCGCTTGTTCTAATGCTGCTTCGATATCTGACTCTCTGAGGACTACGATCGCTTCTGCTCCCATACCACGAGCAATCATGGCGAAGTTTGTGGGTGGGAGTGTTGCATCTGCACCCTTTAATCCCAAAATTTTCATCCCTTGATGGCACATGTTGTAACGCGCATCGTTAAGTACAATCCAAATAGCGGGAATTCTGTATTTCACGGCCGTGCTGATTTCGTTATTCATCAGCATGGCTCCATCGCCAACAATTCCTACAGCTTTGCTATTGTTCGCCAGCGCTGCACCCAATACTCCGGTGACGGCATGACCCATTGCGCCAACTCCGGTGCTGACTCGGTAACGATTAGCTTCGGAAAATTGGAGTAGATGAGTTGACCAAGTAAACGAGTTACCGCACTCCGCCATCACTACGGCATCGGTATCTTCAACAATGATCTTTTGAATTGCTGCCATCAATACTTCTGGCCGCACTGGATAATCTACATCTGGTGCAGGTTCAATTGCTTTGCGTTCTGGACGAGGTAGCGACAAAGTTGTGGAATGAGGAGCATCTGGTAATTGCTGCAATAACTCTTCCACAAAAGCTTTGATATCAGACCGAACTCCGAAAGTTTCAACGTGGGGATAGGCTACACCTGGCACTTCGGGATCAATATCTACATGGACAAAACCTTCTTTGGGAACTAGCGCCGAACTCCAGAAGGAAGTCGGTTCACCAAGGCGGGTTCCTAATACGAGTGTGCGTCGTGGAGGTTGCTG
The DNA here is from genome assembly GCF_023734775.1 of Nostoc cf. commune SO-36. NCBI lineage: Bacteria > Bacillati > Cyanobacteriota > Cyanophyceae > Nostocales > Nostocaceae > Nostoc > Nostoc commune. The sequence goes on from NZ_AP025732.1 coordinate 52,733, forward strand.
TTCCATATAAGTTAAGACGGAAGCATGACCGCCTAAACCTGTGACACCCACAAACTGGGGATGATCTTCGGGGAAGATACCTTTACCACGGGGTGAACACATGACGGCTGCTCCAGTTCTTTCAGCGAGTTCAAGGATTTCCTCTGCTGCGTCACGCGCACCGAAACCAACCCAGATGGCAAAAGGGCCAGATGATAATAACTCTACAGATTTAGCGATCGCTTCTTTTGAAGCCGTCATCGGAAACGGAGTAACATCTAGTTCAGGCAAGGATATATTCTCAAATAAACTTGTCTGCACTGCGGTGGGAATGCTCAAATGGGCGACAAATCCGCCTGGTTGCGCCATAGCTAAAGCAAGTTTGCGGAAAATCTGCGGTAGTTCAGCCGCAGATTCAATAGTGATTGCATAGTTAAATAGCGCTCCTGAAGTAAAAATCCCTCCAGTTGGCAATGTATAAGTGCTGGTTTCTTGAATTGCCCAACGTCCACGTTGCGGTGCAGAGGTGCAAGCCGATAGCAAAATTACCTTTGCACCTTCGCCACGAGCTGCAAATAATCCGGTGAGGGCGTTGGTGATCCCCGGCCCTGCTGTGGTAAAAACTACAGTGGGACGATTGTTAGCAAAGTAAGCTTCGGTCGCGGCAAATGCAGCTCCTGCTTCATGCCGGAAGTTCAAGACTTCTATATTGCTATTGGATAGCGCACCCCAAAGGCTCGCCATTGCACCACCGGCGACACCAAAGGCGTAGCTTACTCCCAAATTTACCAACATTTGAGCGATCGCATCGGCAACTGATAGGGGTGGGGCGACTTCATCGTTTAAAAAAGGCTCAATTGCACCATTTTCTCCGATTCATCAAACTGACGTGTATCGTCAGACACAGATTCGACATATCTATTTGCTGGAAATTCCTTGTATGGCTCAGTGGTGATGAGAGGAGAGTTTGAACCAGTATAGTTTGACTCATTGGTTTCACATTATTACAGGAAGTTACACAAAGACTTTTCAGTTTACAATCACAGCGCTAGAAATATTTATGGCAAACAACTCTGTTGTTGATGACAGCGATGACCTAACTTGGTCGGTTGTAGAAATGGTCGATCGCTGCTAATAGATGCTTGTGAGCGCAGTACCAAAAAATTTTTTTACCGAATGCACACAACAGTTGAGGCTGTGCTTCTTGAAACCAGAATAAGGGAGATGAAGATACTTGTACAATCAAAAATCTTTTGATTGAGGTGTCAAATCTTTCGTTTTCATCTTGATAGGTAGAGTAATTAAGTAGGTTGGTAGGGAAAAACTAAAGCATATAAACGCCTATAAACTATCAACTAACCTGGATTCAAGCACTTCTCATAATCTTTACAAAACTTAATATAGCTACTTTTAATAGTACCTACCTACTTTTTAATATGCATAGCAGGTTTTTAATTTGTGACGAGCGCTATGATAAAAATCTAATTGACAATGAAAAATCTTTTGATCTAGGTGTAAATTCTTTCGCTTAAATCGTGATTGCGACATTTCCAGCTTAGTCGATTTAAAAGATTGATATGCTGCGATCGCAGAAGCATTATATGACCAAAGTTGCAATAAAAAATCTTTTGATATATTTGCAAATTCTTTTGCTTTGGGACTTACACAAGTTTTGATCAGAATTAAAGCATGAGCAGAAGTCCACCAGTTTGGCGGTCTTTATCTTGTCACCAAAAACTCTTGGAGTCAATTATTTGTAACGATAAAGACATTGTTTATTAACTTTATTCAAATGAGAATCGCTATATTTGTCTTGAAAGATGACTAAAAGTTCAGTATTAAATAATAGCAAATAACGTTTTTGTTACACATAAGTGCCTTTTTTGTACTTAATACAGGATGTAGTGTTTATTTATGACAAAATAAACACTATGTTATACGTGAAAATATACGTATATTTTCACTCTCAATGTACTTCTTACGACGGATGACTAAGCATATTTTTCTATAGTTATATACATGAGAGAGCAAGTTAAGATAAATTAAGATAATAAACATGCTGAGTAAAATTTTGTTCATTTAGGTCAAGTCAAGCACTGTACATCGCATTTATGTTAAAAATCAAATGAGTCTACACTAGGACAGCATGGCGTAAATCCAGCCAACATCTTAATTAATCAGACAAGTTGCTCAAGCAACTGGTTGAAGGTAGTACAACTTCCACTGTTTTGTACTAGTAGTTGGCTAAAGCCCTTGACACGGGAAAGGTTAAAGGATAAAAAATCCTTATACTTTAACCTTCCCCCAGTCGAAACCCAGCAATTTTAGGTTGGTGAAACATACTTAGTTCTGCTGTAGGGCTAGTTTAAATTTAAAATATTTTTTCTACTTATAGATTAAGAGTTTTCAACTCCTATCTAAGAAGTTTTACTGACTAATCTAAATTTGATTTGTCTGAATTCGCTATTGCCATAAAAGGCTATTGAAGTCAGTAAAAAACTCTGAATTAATTTAGTTTTTTTAGGAAAAATTAGTTCAATAAGTTTCTATTTACTGGTATGATAAGTTTTGTTAACACCGTTGGTAATTTTTGCTGTTTTACTAATTAATAATCTGATTTTTTAACAGCCTGACAGTGCAGCAATAATTTAAGTAAATTATGACTATTAATTCATTAATGACTATTGCGCTGATTAATTACCAGGAGCAACTATGAATATGAATTCTGGCGAACCTACATTGACTAGATCAAACAATCAAAGGGTAATAGAACCAGAAGTAGAGATGAACTTTGCTCACTTCCTGATTAATCACGCTGTAGATGCTGCCTTCTGTTTAGGAGCAAGCGCGCAATTTCTTTACGTCAACGATGCGGCTTGCCTAATGACTGGGTATTCCCGTGAGGAATTACTTTCCATGAGGTTGCATGATATAGAATGTAGACTTTTCTCTACGTAATTGGTCAGAGATTAGCTCACAGAGTTCCGTTACCTTTAAATCTCGCTACCGGACAAAAGGAGGTCGGATATTTTTAGTAGAAATATCCATGAACTATGTCAAATACAAAGAGATAGAATTTGGCTGTGCCTTTGCGCGTGAGAAGACTGATGAAATAGTAGAACTAAGCGTGCAAAAGTGGACTGATGAATTAAGGGATGCCAAAGATAATTTGCAACAGGAATTTTCTCAACTCAAGGCCAAAGAAGTAGAACTAGAAACATCTCTTTCTTTGCTTCGTTCTACTCTCGAATCTACTGGCATTGGTATTGTTGCAGTTAACTTTGAGGGAGATATTCTGAGCTTGAATCAGAAATTTGTTGATATGTGGCAGATCCCGGAGTCCTTAATATTATCCAAGAAATGTCCTCGATGCAAAGCCTTTTTTGAGAATCAACTCAAAGATCCAGATGCCTTTAATCGCCTGATTTGGGAAGTATCGAGCCAATCTGATTTCGAGAGCTATGATATTTTGGAGTTGCAAGATGGGAGAGTTTTTGCACACTACTCTAAACCTCAGTGGCTCAAAGGCAAAATTATTGGTAGAGTGTGGAGTATTTGGGATATTACTCAATCCAAACAGACTGAAGAAGCATTACGATTGAACGCAACTAGATTTCGAACTTTAGCAGAAACTACAGATACCAGCACTTTTCTGATTCAAGGCACGCGACTTTGCTACATAAATCCAGCAGTAGAGAAACTCACTGGCTACACAAAAGAGGAACTGCTAACGGGTTTTGATCTTCGCCGACTGATTAAAAGCAAAAAACGCAGGCAGATACGTCAGCAAGAAGAAGCAGCTAACTTTGAATACCAGGAGATGAGTATTTTAACAAAAAATGGCACAGAGCGCTGGCTAGCCTGTTCAGTTGCCAAGCTTGATGAAGGGTTGGATTTTGGGGGAAACCCAGTAGAAATGATTGCAGGTATCGATATTACCGATTATAAATATGCAGAATTAGGTCTTAACCAAGCTCTAGAACAAGCCAAACAACTTAGCGAACTGAGAGCGCGTTTTCTTTCTATGGTTTGCCATCAATTCCGAACTCCGCTAAATATTGTTTCATTTTCTAATAGTTTACTTAAGGAAGAGGTAGACAAACGTACACAGAAAAAAATACAACCATTACTCGATCACATTCAAAAAGCCACCGAACAACTGAGCCTGATGTTGGATGATATTTTGTTCTTCTCTAAGGCAGAAGCAGCAAAATTAAACTTTGAACCGAAACCGCTTGAATTAGTTCAGTTTTGTCATGATTTAGTTGCCCAAATGCAGATGAGCGGTAGCCAAAAACCAATCAATTTTGTAACTCAAGATAAGTCTATAACAGCCTGTATAGATAAAAAACTGTTAGAGCCTATATTGAAGAATTTGCTGGATAATGCAAGAAAGTATTCTCCCTCAGAAATTGCAATTGAGTTGAAATTATATTGCCAAAATGACAAGTTAACTTTCCAGGTGAAAGACATGGGAATCGGCATTCCATTAGCAGATCAACAACGAATATTTGAGCCATTTTACCGTGGAACTAATATTGATCATATACCTGGTACTGGGCTAGGATTATCGATTCTTAAAACCCTTGTAGATTTACATCACGGTCAAGTTTTTGTAGAAAGTAAACTTGGTGTAAGCAGTACGTTTACGGTAATCCTGCCATTAATAAAATCAGAGTAAACTGGTTCCGAGTTATGAATGTTTAAATCCAGACAGTTGTTAATTAACTAACAATCATAACTCCCGGAACGAGGGAATTTATCTTATGCCTATTTAGATACTCACCAAAAAGTTTAGTAATCAGCTTCTGCAAAAATCTATAGGAATAAAAAATGATGTCTGAATCGCCAAATAAAATTCTCGTCATTGAAGATGATAACGTTACCCGCGATCTTTATTTAAAAGGTCTTAAGGCTAAAGGTTTTGATACAATAGGTGCTAACAATGGTCTTGCAGGCATCCAGAAAGCACAAGAGTATACACCCAACTTAGTGATTTGCGATATCATGATGCCCGATATGGATGGTTATAGCGTTTTAGCAAGGCTACGCCAAGATCCTGCTACAGCAATTATTCCCTTCATTTTTCTGACTGGTAGTAGTAGCAAAGCAGATGTTCGTAAAGCTATGGAATTAGGAGCAGATGACTATCTTACTAAACCTTCTACACTAGACGAATTACTCAGAGCGATCGCAATTCGCTTACAAAAGCAAGCGACTCTCCAACACTTATGTTCTATGCAATTCGAGAAAGCTTCAAAATCAGCCTTTGCAGATCATAATACTACAGCGATCGCTAGAGGTGTTGCCGTAGTCTCTGATCAAGAAGCCCTTAACAGAGAACCCCCTGACAGAGATGCCAGGATTCCTTCTAAGTCAATCTTTCCGTCCATTCCCCAATTGAAAGAAGTTTTCGACTTTATCGAAGCCCATTATCATCGAGGAATTACTTTGTGTGATGTGGCTGTTGCCGTTGGTTACTCACCGGCTTACCTAACTAACCGAGTAGCAAGGCAGACAGGAGAGACTGTAAACTGCTGGATTGTCAAACGCCGGATGGCGGGAGCTCGTTTTTTACTGCAAAATAATAATCAGACAGTCGAAAAGATAGCGAAAGAATTAGGCTATCAAGATGTGTCTCATTTCTCCCGCCAGTTTCGCCAACATCACGGCTTGCCTCCCAGGCTTGGCGCAAAGAACATCAGCTCGTATCGCAAAGACAGGTGCAACTTTGCTGAAAGTAAATTTACAGCAATTTTTATTTAGGCTAAGACTGAGATGGAGAGTAGTCTAGTTCAACAAGAAAACCAGTATTCCTCCTGTCTTCTGCCTCCTTCATATAAATAGTTGCGTAAACTCATATATTAAATCCACCCTACCTTTACGTAACATGGCTGGATCTAATCTTTCAGTGGTGTTGCAAGTCATCAAGACAACTAACCTTTGCTGCATCTGAATACCAGAGTCATCAATTACACTCTGATACAAAGTGCCATCCAGCAAACTGAGAATGTGTTCGGTTTTGTTATTGTATTGCGCTACCTCAGAAGCACGATTTTGCGCTAAATTATCAGCCTCGTTAATAACTATACAAATACGCTCTATGTAAGTCGGTGGAACAAAGTTAGCGATCGCATCATGATCTAAAATAAAAATGACATACCCTAAAGGTACAAGAATTTCTTTTGCTACTGCCTGTGTCCAGACTGTTTTACCAGTACCTGGTTGCCCATGCACAACAACTGCTAACTGGTTTTGATTAAGAATCGCTTGCTGTACAGAATCAGTAAAGTTTTGTATATCTGCGGGAAATGTCCGAATGTTAAATTGACTATGCACCTTGCCAACACGACTTTGATATCCACTCAGCATCACTGCTAAGTCGTAAGTTGCTTTGTTAATTAGTGGCGCGAGATTTTTCGCCATTAAAGTATATTGTCGTCGCCCGCGATCGTAAGGATCAATTTGCAACCAAACGTCATCCTTCGCCCAGTAAGCATAAACAGTATTAATAACGTCTAAGCGTTCCCAGCTAATAAATCTATCTATAGGAAAATAAAAGTCTCTTTCTGAGTGATACTGGGTAATAATATCAGGATTACCCAATACACCTAAAACTCGCAATACAGTAATTTCTTGCAGTCGATTAAGAACATAATCAATGGGAATGCTACTACGACTGACAAATTGGACGATGGGCGTTTCCGTACTCAAAACATCTTTGTAGCGATGATCTGGTGATTGAGGATCTGGCGTGATGTAATTCCAAAACTTTTCAACTTCGTAGCGGGTATTTTCAGATACAACACTTAATAAATTAGCCCACCAAGCATAATTATTCCGTCCCAAAATATCAGCAACATTACTCGCTAAATTCAAACTTTTTTGAGTTAATTCGCGGGAGTCACTGTACAATATTTGCCACAAAAACCCCCAGTCTAATTCTCGGTTAAACGGTCGCCAACCGCTAGCAAGCAAGCTTTGTCGGCTATTATTTGTCGGAGTACCTTCATTACTTCTAAAATAGTCAAAATCCATATTTATTAGTTATGCAGCGTTAATCGAGTTATTTTGTAGCAAGTAGGAGAGTTTGAAAAACTTTTTCGTAAATTTAACTAATTGTGTACAAATGGTAAGTTTATTTTCTCCATACTGTACTAGTTAGGAAGTCTTTTAATTTAACCCATTATTTATGTAATATACTGTAATACATTAAAACTACTATGTCAACTTTTTTGACAAAGTAATTCATAAGTCAATAAGCTTGGGTTAAGGAACCAAACCCAACATTTCTGGTGGTTTGTTGGGTTTCACTTAAATTTTTATAAATAATAGAAACCAAAAATCTATAAATCAGTTAATGTAAAAGTGAATTTTGTCCATCCATTGCTACTTTCTACTTGAATGTTTGCTTGCAGTTGTTCAACTAATTTCTGTACTATAGGTAAACCTAATCCCGAACCACCTTGATTCCAGATGTCTGCATTGGGGATGCGATAAAATTTCTCAAAGATTCGTGGTAAGTCTGTCACCGGAATTTCTGCTGAATTACTGATAGTAATAATAGTTTTTGCAGGCGCTTCTAAGGAATTGTGACTTACACTTAAGATAATTTCACCACCCGCAGGTGTGTATTTACAGGCGTTATTAAGCAATTCTACCAAAATTCGTTCTAAAATAATACTATCTGAGAGCAGTGGTGGAAGATTTGCAGGGAGATTCAGCTGTAGAGTTTGCTGATGTTCTTGAACACGGATTTGAAACGGCTCAATAACCCAACTTAACCACTGTTGTAAGAGCAATGCATCAGGTACAATCGGATAGGATGAGCTTTCTAGCCGTTGTAAATCTAGTAAATTATTTATTAATCCTAGCTCGCGATCGCACTCACTTTCCATCAATTCTAGATAGCGTTGAGCTTCCTCAGTACCCAGAGATGCTTGTATTATTTGAATCATCATCTTCATATTACTCAGAGGCGATCTCAGTTCGTGAGAAACTAAATTCAAGAAGTCATTTTTGAGTTGATTTATCTCCTCCAATTGCACCACAAGTTGCTCTTGCTCAATTTGCTTTTGACGCGCCTCAATTGCTCGTTTGCGCTCGGTAGTATCTCGAAACACTAGTACAGCGCCTGTAATATTATCTTTGTCATCTTTAATTGGTGCAGCGCTGTCATCAATTGGTATTTCTGCGCCGTCTTTAGTAATCAAAACAGTTTCTGCGGGGAGATTAACGATACTACCATCTTGAAGAACTTTTATAATCGGACTTCCAATAGGATTATGAGTCTTGGCATTGGCAATATTAAATACTTCTGATGAATTTCTGCCACAAGCTTCTTGCTGTTTCCATCCAGTCAACTTTTCAGCAACCGGATTCATAAAAGTTATCAAATCTTGTAAATCACTAGCAATCACACCATCGCCAATACTTCTCAAAAGTGCATCCAGCCATTTTTTATTAACTTTTAATTCCCTTTCTAAACCATGTTTAGTCAAAGTTATTTCAATATTTGTTTGTAGTTCTCTTTCTTTAAAAGGTTTGATTAGGTAGCCAAACGGCTCAGTTATCTTGGCTCGTTCTAATGTGTTCTCGTCGGCATAAGCAGTCAAATAAATTACTGGAATATCCAAATGTTTATAGATTTCCTGAGCAGCTTCTATCCCATCCATTGAGCCTTTGAGCTTAATATCCATTAGCACTAAATCTGGGGATATTTCTATTGCTATGTTAATCGCTTCTTCTCCTGAAGAAGCGATAGCAGGTACTCTATAACCAAATTTTCTAAGTCGATATTGTAAATCTTTGGCAACAATAGCTTCGTCTTCCACAACTAAAATTTTCGCGTTTGTCATTTTTTATTAATTATGTATTTATGTTAAAGGAAATGTTATCTGACACTCTACCCCAGTAGCGCCTATAATATTGATATTTCCTGCTAGCTGATGGGTTAAAGCATCTACTAGCTCCCAGCCTAATGATGCTAGTTTTTTAAAATCAAAGTTTGCTGGTAAGCCAATACCGTTATCACTAACTATCAATGTTAAATTATTATTAATTATTTTTTCAATTTTGATACTAATCGTACCATTATTATCTCTGGTAAATGCATATTTTAAAGAATTAGACACAAGCTCATGGATGATTAAGCTACAAGGAATTGCTGTATCCAAACCTAGAAAAACTTGCTCCTCGATATTTATTCTTAGAGCGATCGCATCTTCATTCACTTCATAAGCAGCAAATAAACTTGCGACCAAATCTTGAATATATTCACCAAAATCAATTCTTGCCAAGTCTTGAGACTGATACAATTTTTCGTGAACTAGAGCTATTGATGCAATCCGTTGCTGGCTTTGTTGGAATATTACCAAATCGTCTTTATCTTTAATATAGGCAGATTGCAAGTTTAGCAAACTGGAAATAACCTGTAAATTATTTTTGACCCGATGGTAAATTTCTTTTAATAACACCTCTTTTTCTAAAAGTGATGCTTGAATTTGCTCCTCCCACTGCTTGCGTTCGCACAGCGCGGCTTGCCGTTCGCTAATATCTTCGACTACAGAAATAAAATACTTTGGCTTCCCAGTAGGTTCGCGCATTAAAGACACGGTGAGATTAACCCAAACGATAGAATTATCTTTGCGGAAATAACGCTTTTCCATTGAGTAAGTTTGAATATTATCTGCTAAAATTTTCTCAACATATTGTAGGTCGATGTTAATATCATCAGGATGAGTAATATCTTGAAAAGTTAGCAACTGTACTTCTTCAGGTGTGTAACCAAGAATATCGCAAAGCTTTTGATTAACTAACAACCAGCTTCCATCTATTGCTACATGGGCAATGCCAACAGCAGCTTGATGGAATGCAGCCCGAAATCGCTGTTCGCTCTCTCGCAATGCTTCTTCTATTCGCTGTCGCTCAGTAATTTCTGCCTGTAGTGATTGATTAATTATTGTTAACTCTTCTGTCCGTTCTTCAACCTTGCTTTCTAGTTGTTCCAGCAGGCTACTTAGTGCCTCCTCTGCTTGTTTATGCTCAGTCATATCTTTGTGTGTACCTGTCATCCGCACGACGTTACCATCTTCATTCCACAGTGCTTGGCCTCGATCTAAAATCCATTTATAAGTGCCGTCTTTACATTTAATTCGATACTCGGTAATATAAAATGGTTTTTTCTGAGCAAAGTGATCTTGAATTACTTGTCTCACCCAATCAAGATCATTCGGATGCACTCTTGTCATCCATTCATTTAAATGGTTAGAAATTTCGTAGTCTTCGTAACCGAGCATTTCCTTCCAGCGAAGTGAGAAGAAAACTTCATTGGTTTTAACATTCCAGTCCCAAATCCCATCATTATTGCCGCGCAAAGCTAATTGCCAGCGTTGTTCACTTTCTCTCAAAACCTCCTCAGTCCGTATGCGTTCAGCAATTTCCCTGGCTAGTTGGCAGTTTGCAGCCTCTAGTTCAGCAGGACTCGGTAGAGCCAGCACTTTTGGCATTAATGGCACAAGCTCTACAGCCGTCAATACGGAGATAAAAGCGGTGATAGCTTTGAGTAACCCTGATAGCCAATAGGTAGGATGCCAAAGCGTCCAAACATCCATCAAATGGGTAGTGCCACAAGCAACGATGAATGTGCCAAACATGAGAAATATCCAGTCGAAAGGTACATCTCGTCGTTTACGGACAAAATAAATCAACATCACTGGAATTGAATAATAAGCAAATCCAGTTAATACATCTGAAACCAAATGCAACCAAACTAATCCTGGTTTCCAGAGATAGCAATGTCCGTGGGGGATAAACTGGTTAGTAGAGAAAAAATTATTTAAAAGTTCCATCATCAAAACCTATACACTGCCTAAGTCTTCAGCGAAGCCGGAAGTCCGAAGGAAGAGGTTTTTAGCCTAAAACCTCTGAGACGCGCGCACATACGCCTAGTAGATGGCTTCTCATACTCTAAAGCAGAACACATTCGGCATTCTTCAGAGTTTTAACGTATCACTTGTAGACTAGGATCGGGTAATAATTAGGATTCCTACATTGTTTACCTGTCATACTTTCTGGGTTTTTTAACCTGACAATAGTAAGATTTATTGAATTTAAAGTACCGCGATCGCTCTGCTTATTGTTACCGTAAATCCTCTGAAATGAATTATTTATGTATATATAAACCTTCAAAAATTACAGTAATATTTCGCTGATATAATTTAAGCCTCATCTAGCTCCATACGTATATTTACAGGCTAGAGCGCGTTTTCAAACGCCAGTTTATATGCCGCCACTAAACTGAGTAACGAATACAGTTCAGCAATGGCATACTCTAGAGCGCCAGTCCAGTAGAAGTAATTGACAAAAAGTACAGTTTTTGCAGAGGCTAATATTGAAGAGCGCAGTATTAGGAGTGTATAAAAGATGCGTCCCTCATTCTGGAATCCTCCCATTGAATTATCACTTGCAGAAGAAAAAGTAGTAAAACGTATACGTAAAGCCAAGTTGTTCGGATTTTTGAGACAGATACGCCACGAACTATTTGACTCAGATTTTCAGTTAGAATTAGCAACGATGTTTAAGGATAGTAGTGTGGGATTATGCCCAGTACCACCAGCACAATTGGCACTATTTATTATTCTTCAAGCATATACAGGAGTATCAGATGACGAGGCAATAGAAGCCATAGAAATGGATAGAAGATGGCAGATAGTTTTGGATTGCCTGGATTGTGAAAAAGCCCCATTTGGAAAAGGAACACTAGTAAGATTCAGGGCGTTGTTAATATCAAAATCTTTGGACAGACGGTTAATCGAAAAAACAATTGAAATGGCAAAAATTCGAGGAGGTTATAATTCACATTCCCTAAAAATAGCATTAGATTCAAGTCCATTATGGGGCGCAGCAAGAGTTGAAGATACATATAATTTGTTAGGTCATGCGTTGCGAAAAGCATTAGAAATAATCTCTGAAAATACTCAAGAAAGTTTAGAAAGCCTTGCGGCAAATATGGGAGCAGAAATTGTCGCTAAAACCAGCCTGAAAGCGGCTCTAGATTTAGATTGGGATGACCCAGAATCTAGGAAGGTGGCATTATCGACAATTTTACAAACGTTGAGCTCAGTGGAGTTTTTGGTTAATCAAAAAACCGATTTGTCCGATTTAACCACAAGCCTTGTCAATCAAAATCTGGCAATTGCACGACAAATTGAGACACAAGATGTGGAGGAGGAATCAGATGCTTCCCCAAAGCTCCGTAATGGTGTTGCCAAAGACAGACGTATTTCTATTGAAGATGAGGATATGCGACATGGACGTAAAAGCCGTAGTCAAAAGTTTGATGGTTATAAACGCCATATTGCCAAGGATTTAGAATTAGAAATGATTAGGGCTGTTGGTGTTACTAGAGCTAACGCACCTGAAGCATCAGTAACTTTAGATATTGAAGCAGATTTAAAACAACAACACGTAACTATTAAAGAATTACATATTGACCGTGCATATTTAACCAGCCATTGGGTTAAACAGCGCACATCTGATCTGGCTATTATTTGCAAGGCATGGAAAGTACGCAACGGTAAACTATTTGATAAAAATGCTTTTGTTCTTGATTGGGAAACCCATTTGATTCGTTGCCCAAATGGAGTCACTTTACCATTTCATGAAGGGGGTATTGTCCACTTTCCTAAACATGAATGTGATGCTTGTCCCATCCGTTCTCAATGTACGACTAGCAAAAATAGTCGCAGTATTTCCATTCATCCTGATGAATCCTTACTTGTGGAACTGCGTCAGCGCCAAACTACTGTGGCCGGACGCGCCAAACTCCGTGAACGTGTCAGTGTTGAGCATAGTTTAGCTCATATTGGTCAGTGGCAAACAGACAAATCTCGCTATATTGGACTACGCAAAAACCTTTTTGACCTCCGAAGAATGGCTGTTGTTCACAATCTTCATGTCCTCGCTCGTATGTCCCACACTAGACCACAAGAATTCTCCATTTTATCTGCATCACAGTCTAATTAATTTGTCAATATTTTCTACTGGACTGGCGCTCTAGCTGAAGGATATTTGGTTAATTGAAACTTTTTATATTACTTAAGTGGGCGATACTGGATTTGAACCAGTGACCCCATCCGTGTGAAGGATGTGCGCTACCCCTGTGCCAATCGCCCAAGACCTTCTATTTTATCAGAACTTGCTCAGATTGACTATGCATCTTTAACTCTGGACATCGGGCCACGGAAGATTTATATGATATGCGGGATGCGGCAAACTCAGTGTCTTTAGACCTGGGAAGGAAGCGGCACGAGTGGGTTTAGCCCTGAGACTGTCAATTCTTTAGTTTATCTAAAGTCGCATCTAAGTTATCAAATTACCTTTCTAAGATAGAAGCAGCAACTATAAGTTGCCATACACGAATAAAACCCAATTAACAGCTGTGGCTGCGGAGAACATAAAAATGGCTAAAGCGCCAGAATCTTTAGACTTATCTGTCAACGAAATTACAGACTTAGCTCTAGATCGTGATTGTACAACCTTATCTCGTCACGTTCTACAACAACTTCAGAGTTTTTCGCCAGATGCACAAGATTTAAGTGCGCTAATGAATCGCATCGCCCTTGCCGGCAAACTGGTTGCTCGTCGCATGAGTCGCGCTGGTTTAATGGAAGGCGTTCTCGGATTTACTGGGGAAGTGAATGTACAAGGAGAATCCGTCAAAAAGATGGATATCTATGCCAATGATGTGTTTATCTCAGTGTTTAAGCAAAGCGGTTTAGTCTGTCGCCTCGCTTCTGAGGAAATGGAAAAACCCTACTACATCCCCGAAAATTGCCCCATTGGACGTTACACTCTGCTGTATGACCCAATTGATGGCTCATCCAACACTGATAATAATCTCAGCTTGGGTTCCATTTTTGCCATTCGCCAACAAGAAGGAACTGATAGCGATGGTAAGGCAAGCGACCTTCTCACCAATGGACGTAAGCAACTCGCTGCTGGATATATCCTGTATGGCCCCTGCACGATGCTGGTTTATACTATAGGTAAGGGCGTTCATTCCTTTGTCCTTGATCCCAGCTTAGGGGAATTTATTCTCACAGAAGAAAATATTCGCATTCCTAACCACGGGTCTGTTTACAGTGTGAACGAAGGTAACTTCTGGCAGTGGGAAGAATCAATTCGAGAATATATCCGCTACGTTCATCGCACAGAAGGCTACAGCGCTCGTTATAGTGGCGCAATGGTAAGCGATATCCACAGAATTTTGGTTCAAGGTGGTGTGTTTCTCTACCCAGGCACAATTCAAAATCCAGAAGGAAAATTGCGCTTGCTTTATGAAACCGCTCCTCTCGCCTTTTTGATTGAGCAAGCAGGGGGTCGTGCGACTACAGGCCTGATGGATATTTTGGATGTTGTGCCGAAAAAACTGCATCAGCGCACACCTTTGATTATTGGTAGCAAAGAAGATGTAGCAAAGGTGGAGTCTTTTATTCAAAACGGACACTAGGAAGATAATTCGTAATGATGCTCTCTACGAGACGCTAAAAGCGTAGCTTGCTTCTCTGAAAGAGTACGCGGACTCGCTACCGCTACGCTAACGTAATTCGTAATTCCTGTTACGTAAGGGTTTTAGACGTTTTGTAAGGGTGACTTATTTTCTCTGTGCTGTACTCTCATCTGCCATTAATTAAACGTTAATCATGGTGATTTAAGATTGGGGATGCAAAATAGCGCTTTTTTGAAGATCAATTAAGGATTATCTCAGCTGGCCGATGCGATAAGTGATTGGCAACGCCACAATTCAAAAGTAACCATCAATAATTTGATGCGTTTTGCCAACTTTACTTAGAAGCATCACAATACAGGAGTGAAATAAACTAGCTATGTCTACCAATCATCTACTAGAAATTAACCAATACGGTCAAAGTATCTGGATGGATAACTTGACTCGTGACATTATTCAATCAGGTGAACTCAAAGACATGGTTGAAAATCAAGGTATATCTGGGATTACTTCTAACCCAGCTATCTTTGAAAAAGCGATCGCAGGTAATGTCATTTATGATGCTGATATAGAAGCCGGAGTTCGTGCTGGCTTACAAATACAGGAAATTTACGAATCCCTAGTTTTTGCAGATATCCGTAATGCTTGTGATATATTACGCCCTGTTTATGAAGCCTCGAATAGACTAGATGGTTATGTGAGTATTGAAGTACCGCCAACCATCGCCCATGATACGGAAGCCACAATCAGCGAAGCTCGGCGCTATTTCCAAGAAATTGGTCGGGAAAATCTGATGATTAAAATTCCCGGTACAAAACCTGGTTTGCCAGCAGTGGAGCAGGTAATAGCCGAGGGAATGAATGTTAATATTACGTTGCTGTTTTCTGTAGAAAGCTACGTAAACACAGCTTGGGCTTATATTCGGGGCTTAGAAAAACGGCTGGCTGAAGGTAAAGACATCAGTAAAATTGCTTCAGTCGCTAGCTTCTTCCTCAGCCGGATCGATAGTAACGTTGATGGCAAAATTGATGCTAAGTTGAAAAAAGGCATTGATGATATTTCCGTAGAAGCAAAGCTAAGAGCTGTTAAGGGGAAAGTAGCGATCGCTAACGCCAAGGTAGCCTACCAGGAATACAAGAAGATCGTTAGAAGTGAGCGTTGGAAAGCCTTGGCAGAAAAAGGAGCCACAGTACAACGGCTACTTTGGGCTAGTACTAGCACCAAAGACCCCCACTACAACGACGTGATGTATATCGAAGAGTTGATAGGGCGAGATACTGTTAACACCGTACCACCAGCGACAATAAAAGCTTGTGCCGATCATTGTAATGTAAGCGATCGCTTAGAAACAGATGTAGATAAAGCTTACACGCTGATCGAAAACCTCAAAGATGCCGACATCAACATCGACCTCGATACCGTAATGGATGAACTATTAGATGAAGGTATCGACAAGTTCATTCAGCCCTTCCAGTCCTTGATGAACTCTTTAGAAGACAAGATCAAGGTATTGTCACCAGTGTAGGGACTGGGGAGTGGGGAGTGGGGAAGAAGCAGGGGAGCAGGGAGCAAGGGAGAAGAATTTTCTCCTCTGCAAGAGCAGCACTCCGCCCCTCTGCCTCTTCTCCATGCCCAATGCCCAATGCCCCATGCCCAATCCAAAACCCAAAACCCAAAACCCAAAATTCCTATGGTTAGTCTGCTAGAAAATCCCTTGCGCGTTGGTCTGCAACAACAAGGGATGCCCGAACCCCAGATTATAGTTATCTTTGGCGCTTCTGGTGATCTCACCTGGCGCAAACTAGTGCCAGCACTTTACAAACTGCGGCGAGAACGGCGGATACCACCAGAAACTACTATTGTCGGCGTAGCGCGTCGAGAATGGAGCCATGAATACTTCCGCGAACAAATGCAGAAGGGCATGGAAGAGGCACATCCTGATGTCGATTTAGGGGAACTTTGGCAAGACTTCTCACAAGGTCTGTTCTACAGCCCTGGGGATATAGACAACCCCGAAAGCTACAAAAAACTAAAAACCTTATTGACTGAATTAGACGAAAAACGGGGCACGCGAGGTAATCGCATGTTCTACCTCTCCGTTGCTCCTTCATTCTTTCCTGAAGCGATTAAGCAGCTAGGAAGCGGCGGGATGCTAGAAGATCCCTACAAACATCGTCTAGTAGTTGAAAAACCCTTTGGTCGGGATTTGGCTTCTGCCCAAAGTCTTAACCAAGTGGTACAGAAATATTGCAAAGAAAACCAAGTATACCGCATTGACCACTACTTAGGTAAAGAAACAGTCCAGAATTTGCTGGTGTTTCGCTTTGCCAATGCGATTTTTGAACCCTTGTGGAATCGTCAATTTGTTGACCACGTACAAATTACCGTAGCAGAAACCGTAGGCGTAGAAGACCGGGCTGGTTACTATGAAAGCGCCGGCGCACTGCGGGATATGTTGCAAAATCACCTCATGCAACTTTACTGCTTAACGGCGATGGAAGCACCAAACGCAATGGATGCCGATAGCATCCGCACAGAAAAAGTGAAGGTACTCCAAGCTACTCGTTTAGCTGATGTTCACAATCTGTCGCGGTCAGCAGTGCGTGGGCAATACAGTGCTGGCTGGATGAAAGGTCAAGCAGTGCCAGGGTATCGGACAGAACCAGGCGTTGACCCCAACTCCACCACACCTACTTATGTAGCGATGAAGTTTTTGGTAGACAACTGGCGCTGGAAAGGTGTTCCTTTCTACTTGCGTACCGGAAAGCGGATGCCGAAAAAAGTGAGTGAGATTGCCATCCACTTCCGCGAAGTTCCATCTCGGATGTTCCAATCGGCCGCCCAGCAGACAAACGCCAATATTTTGACGATGCGGATTCAGCCAAATGAAGGTATTTCCCTGCGTTTTGATGTGAAAATGCCGGGGGCAGAATTCCGCACCCGTTCCGTTGATATGGACTTTAGTTATGGTTCCTTTGGCATCCAAGCAACATCCGATGCCTACGATCGCTTATTCCTTGATTGTATGATGGGCGATCAAACATTGTTCACACGCGCCGATGAAGTAGAAGCAGCTTGGCAAGTAGTAACACCAGCCCTTTCCGTTTGGGATGCACCCGCCGATCCTAATACTATTCCTCAGTACGAAGCCGGTACTTGGGAGCCAGAACAAGCAGAACTCTTAATTAACCAGGATGGCCGTCGCTGGCGCAGACTGTAGAATTTTAGATTTTAGATTTTAGATTTTAGATTGGGGGCGGTGAAATAGGAAATAGATAATAGGTAATAGGGAATATGAAAAACTATTACCAATTACTAATTACAAAATTACTAGTTCTTAATCTCAAATCCAAAATCCAAAATCTCAAATCCAAAATCCAAAATCCAAAATCCAAAATCTCCTATGCCTACCCAAACTTCTACAATTTTCTCGCTCCAGGCACCAAAAGATATTTCGCTTAACGAAATAGATGCCGAACTCAATCAAATTTGGCAAAGCTACGGCATTACTGGCGAGGACGGTGGACTTCCCAGTGCTACTAGGGCAACAACATTTACTTTAGTGGTCTACGAACCAGAAGAAACTCAGTATTTGTTGGCTGCTTTGGGATTTTACAACGGCCCAATTGATGGGATTTTAGGGCCACAGATGGTGGCAGCATTGCGGGAATTCCAAAAGAAACATAAACTGCCAGAAACTGGAACAGCAACACAAGAAACTCTGACAATATTACGAGAAGAATTCGCTAAAGGTCAGCGAGTTGGGACTGGTGGAGAACACGCTATTGCTGGGTTAAGTGGTGGCAGCCCCAGAATTGCCGATGAAATCGCTCTCCGCAACCCCTGCCGCATCATTGCGCTATTTCCCATTGCTGGCGAAGATGAAGGGGTTAAGGCTCAAGTTTCTGCCTATTGCCCCATCCAAAAGCAATCGTCAAGCACACTTATCTGCTGCGAATATATCACTCTCAGTGGAACTGCTGCTGCCTTAGAACGCATCGGTGGTATGATTCCGGCCTTGTTAATTGGCGGCTTGCCAAAGTTTCTCTGGTGGAAGGCAACACCAGACCCTAACAACGGTCTATTTAAGCGCCTAGCAGCAGTCTGCAATAATGTGATTGTAGATTCTTGCAACTTCAACGAGCCAGAAAGTGATTTACTTCACTTACAAGAGTTGGTAGAAACGGGTGTACCTTTAGCTGACTTGAACTGGCGTCGCCTCGCATCATGGCAAGAATTGACAGCTGAGGCTTACGACTCACCTAACCGTCGCGCCGCCCTCAAAGAAATTGACCGCGTTACGATTGATTACGAAAAAGGCAATCCAGCCCAAGCTTTGCTGTTTTTGGGTTGGCTGGCAAGTCGGTTGCAATGGCAGCCAGTTTCTTATGAAAAGGAAAGCGGTGATTATGACATCACTCGCATCCGTTTTATTGCTCAAGAGCAGCGACAAGTAGAAGCAGAGTTAGCAGGAGTTCCAGTTGCTGATGTAGGCGATATTGTTGGTGACTTGATTGCCTTGCGCCTCAGTTCGACAAATCTCCAGGCAGACTGTGGTACAGTTATCTGCTCAGAAACTGGTGGTTGTATGCGGATGGAAACCCACGGTGGCGCTCAATCTGCCGGTCTGTTTCAACAGGTGACTTCACTTTCGGAACAAAAGGCGGAAGCTTTGCTAAGTCAGCAGGTGCAACGCTGGGGTCGCGAGTCACTTTTTGAAGAAAGCCTGGGAGTGACAGCAAAAATTTTCAAATTGGCGAATTAATTCAGTCCTAACCACCCCAATACGGTAAATACATTGGTAGGGGCGTACAGATGTACGCCCCTACAGTCAATTCATGATGTTGGATAGATTTTTGCAAACGCTTTGGGTTTATATGAATTGCCCTTGCCTGAAAATCTAGGTTTCGACTATTGTTTGTTTTGCGTAAATTCTGTTACTGAAAGGATACCTCGTATTTGCCTCCACGCTCAAGGGCGCGTTTGTAAGCAGATCGTGCATGAATGCGCTCGATAAATTCTTTGAGCTTTGGCCGACTCTCAACCTCTTCGGGGAGGCTAGCGACTACTTCCAAGGGAAAGCTCATTTGGATATCGGCGGCGGTAAATTCCTCGCCCGCAAACCACGTACTTTTACGCAGTTCACTTTCTATGTAATCAAAGTGAAGTTTGATCTGGGGCGCGACGAATCCGCTAACCACACTGCTCTCGCCTGCACCAAAATTGTTCAATATCAGTCGCATTACCAGAGGTGGCATTGCAGAGCCTTCAGCATAATGCAACCAATATGTATAGCGCAGATGCTCTGGTGTATCGGATGCCGGAACTAAGCGACCATTACCGTAGCGATTAACGAGGTATTCGACGATCGCGCCCGACTCAGCAACCGTGAAGTCTGCATCTGTGATCACTGGTGATTTGCCAAGCGGATGAACTTGGCGCAGCGACTCCGGTGCTAGCATCGTCTTTGCATCGCGTTCATAGAATTTGATCTCGTATTCGATACCTAATTCCTCAAGCAACCACAGCACACGCTGCGATCGCGAGTTGTTAAGATGATGCACAACTATCATAAAACGTTCTTCTTCTGGTAGCTTATTGCTATCCGATCTCGGTTAACTCCAACTCTATTATTAAACAGACTTTTTCAGCTTAACTCCCCTAATTGGTTGGTTTTCTTGTTTCTAATTGGTATAAGTTTGAGTTAGTTGGTTTTAAAATAAATCACAAACTGGCGCATCTAATTTTGCCAAAAGCGAGTATAGACGCACAGCCAACCGTCAAAATAGTTGCTGCATAAAAACCTAATTTGTTTCATTTATGGCTTTAGTCATTGCCGGGGAACGTAGTGGGGTGGGCAAGACAACAGTCACGCTCACCCTTTTAGCATCTTTACGCCGTCGCGATCGCCTGGTGCAATCTTTCAAGGTGGGGCCAGACTACATTGATCCAATGTTTCATCAACACGTAACTGGTCTTCCTTGTCGCAATTTAGACCCCGTATTAACTTCTGAAGCCTACGTTCAGCAATGTTTTGCCCATCATAGTCAGCTGAGTGAATATGCCCTCGTAGAAGGGGTAATGGGGTTATTTGATGGAGTTTCGTCATTAGTCAATAGTCATTTGTCATTTGCAAAAGACAAAGGACAAATGACCGACTTTGCGAGTACTGCACACATCGCCCGGCTTTTAGATTTACCTGTGGTGTTGGTGATTGATTGTAGTCGTTTATCTGGTTCTGTAGCTGCGATCGCTCACGGCTACCAGTCTTTTGATCCCCGAATTAAAATAGCTGGGGTAGTATTAAATCGCGTGGGGAGCGATCGCCATCTCTCTCTCCTGAAAGATTCTCTAGAACCCTTACAATTAAACATTCTCGGCGTACTGCGCCGTCAAGATAACATCACAATTCCCGATCGCCACTTGGGTTTAGTACCCACAGCAGAACTTCCCGAACTCAATGCCTTAATTGATCGCCTCGCCGATTTAGGAGATACCTGCTTCGATTGGCAACACTTATTACCTTTGTTAAAATCCGAACCTCTCCCTCATGCCTCTTATCTGCCTCATCCCCCGTCATCCCCAGTCAGGATTGCAGTAGCCCGCGATCGCGCTTTTAATTTTTATTACCAAGATAATCTTGATTTGCTGCAACAACTTGGCGCAGAACTGGTTTTCTGGAGTCCCTTAGAAGATGCTGCAATACCAAAAGATGTGCAGGGAATGTATTTTGGCGGAGGTTTCCCAGAAGTTTTTGCCCAGCAATTAGCAGAAAATACTAACGTTCGTGATGCAGTGAAAACAGCAATTCTTCAAGGAATGCCCACAATTGCCGAATGCGGGGGATTGATGTATTTGTGTGAGCAAATTATCGATTTTGAAGGTAAATCTTGGTCAATGACGGGAGTACTACCAACATCTGCGGTGATGGGTGGGCGTTTAACTTTAGGCTATCGTCAGGCAGTAGCTTTACAAGATAATCTATTAGTCAAAGCAGGTACAACTATTTACGGACATGAGTTTCATCGTTCCCAGTTAACCTTAACTCCCACTCAGCCCCTATTTAAAACTTCTCGCTACGATTGTGAAGAAAATATGGGATGCGAGGGATGGGGTTTTCCTGCAAACGTCCATGCTTCTTACGTTCATTTGCATTGGGGACAAAATAGAGAAATTCCCCAGCAGTTTCTTCAAGAATGTCTGAAAGTAGCATTTTGAGGGCGGATGTTTGAAGAAGAATTCAGAAGTCAGAATTCAGGAGTCAGAATAAATCAGTGGGGGATTCAGACCCACCACTGATAGCGTAGCGTTAGCGAGTCATCGAGCGTCTTTAAGACCACCAAATTGAAAATTTGGTGGTCTTAAATCCGTTTATTCATCCACCACTCGTACAGAATTCATACTGAATTCTGACTCCTGACTCCTGAATTCTGTTTAGATAAACCTCTAGCTTGAGCGATCGGGCAACGTCTTGCAGATAAGCTAGCTAGAGGTAATAGAATGTACAAGTTAGTTTTGAGAGTTTGTAGTAAGCACTTTAGTGCTTAGAAAATAAGGACTAAAATCCTTACTACGAACTTGCTTACTCATCAATTTAAACTTGACAAACTAATAAGTTCATTTTGAAACTTCCTAACGGCGTCTGCTGCCAAAACCAGTAGAACGGCGGGGCGCTGTACTACGCCCACTACCAAAACCACTACCAGAATTGCGTCTCGGTGAAGTAGCTCTGCCAGAAGGTTGCAACGTGCTACCACCAAAACCAGAACCAGAAGGACGGTTGTTACCTGTAGTGCTACGAGGTGTATTGCGTACAGTTGAATTTCCAGGATATGACCTTCTAATTGTCCCTGTATTGCGGAACGCAGTGCGATTTCTCACGGCTGCGGGTTGCGTATTGTAGCGGCTTTGGTAGCTTTGAACTGCTTGGCCATAGCTTCCGCCATATCCGCCAAAGCCACTTAATCCTTGCCCTGATTGATAAACAGGGGGTACATAATACTGGGGTCTAAACAACATACTGCCAATCGCCTGACCAGCCAAGCTACCAGCCACAGATCCAGCAAACGGTGCCCAGAAGCTATTTTCTCGACGAACTACAACCGTTTCTTGTTGTCCTGTTTGGGGATTAGTTTTATTTTCAGTCACGTTGTGGACGTACTCAATTTTAAAATCTTCTGTCAGATATAAAATCGGTTGTCCTTTATCTACCTTTAGATAGGTTTTTTTGCCCTGCTTAATTTCATCATCAGTTAACCGTGCCATTTGCAAATTTTCGGTTGCAAAGGTTGGAGGATTATTGTTAAGTAAAAACAGGCTATATTCACCACTTGCATCGTCATAAGTGGCTTGTTGTATTTGATACTGTCCATCACTCAGCTTGGTGTTAGTAGAGGTTTGGCTAACGTTCTTAGCTGAAGAATTAGTCTGGTTTTGGCCGCCACAGGCGACAGTTGTCACACACAAACTCAGAGCTAAAAAAACGGCTGTAAATTTACGTACTATGGTCATGATCATTGGATTATTGTCCTATCTCTGAGCTTAACAATTTCTCGATATGAGTAGTGTGAGTAGTAAGTACGGACTACCCAACACATTATAAAGGAATCAATTCTGGGTAATATTGCAACAATTGGTCGCTAGTGAGTTCATCGCCTAATTGGGCTGGCGAAAAATGCACTTGGATTGCCTTAAATCTATGTTTATAATGCAAATTTATCAATGCTTTCAATCCTTCCTTGAGTGCCTGAACGTTAGAAAGATCAGTTTCCAAATCTGCTACTTCTCCTTCATACGCTACTGTTAGCATCACAATGACATTGCGGGTAACAGGTATAGATAAAGGTTCATTCAATTCAGAGTCGGATCTATAATCTGGTTCACTGAGATATCTTTGGGCAGAGTCAGTAAATAATTCGTTGACATAATCTCCCGCCTCGCCTTCATCCCAAAATACGTCGCCTTCGTTGGCAGCAGAAAACCAATATTCATCATATTGCAGCAGGGTTTGGCTAATTTCTACCAACGCTTCTCCCAAAACTTCTAAATCACCATTGGCATCGATCGCATCCCGTCCAGCACTATTTAATACTCCCAAAATTGGCGCTACCTCGCCTCCCCCTAAGTGCAGAAATAGGCGAAAAACTACATAGCGAGTTCGACCAACGATTCTGTTAAAGGTATCGCGCATTTTATCCTCCAAAATTTTTTGTCATTAGTTATTAGTCCCATGCCTAATGAATAATATAGTAAACTACCTACACTGACGCTTCGCGTACAGTGTAGGCTTTTAGTAGCCCTGAACTATCTACACTGAGTTTACAGCACAAACAGTTCGAGCCTCTGGGCGAGTTTACAAGATTCGCCCCAATAGTAGCAATATTCTTTGCTCCGTTTAAATCAGCGTCACCACTCCAAGAACAAGCCTCATTAGTACATCTGAAACGCTTATCAGAACGCAGTCCAATATGTAGGCATTGATGACAAGTAAGACTAGTCCATGCTGGAGGAACAGCAATTACTTCTACTCCAAATTGGATGCCTTTGTATTCCAAAAAAGACCTTAATTGATAGAAAGACCAAGAATTTGAACGCCTACGCTCTGTTTTGTTTCTTGGCTTTTGATTAGTTCTTTCACGAATACCCGTTAAGTCTTCAATTGCCACTGCTGCATTATTTTTTAATGCGTCCTGAATAATGGACTTGCTAATGTTGTGGTTTAGCCATTGTTGAAATCTTCTCTCCTTCCCCGACAACCGTTTCAAAGTCTGTTTTGCTCTGCGGCGAGTAGACCTTGTGCCTTTCGTGGCTTTCCTTTGGAAAGAACTTCTCACTCTAGAAAATCTGTCTCTAATATCGTTAATTTGCTTTCCATCCCACTTATCATTATTGCTAGTTACAGCAATGTCTCTGCGCCCAAAATCAACACCAATTACATTAGTTGATTTGATTAGTGTTAGTGGCTCATCCTTGATTTGGATGTGGATATAGTAGTTACCATCACGATGCTTGCATAGTTGTGCCGATGTTGGCTTTCTGCCTTTTAATTTACCTCTTTGGTAATTACCAGCATCAATTTTGATGTGTTCTCTGCCATTAGTCAGAGTTAAGCTAACAGTCCAGTCTTTCTCTCTAAATGAGAAAATTCTGGCATCATAATCAGCCGATGTTGGCTTAAATGTTTTAACTGGCTTGTCTTTTTGTTTGGCAGTTTTGCGATTAGCTCCAACTCTGGCACAAGCACGAACAGCTAAATTTGCGCTTAACCCAAAAAAAGCGCGAATCTCGTTATAAACCAGATTTTGAATAGTCATCTTACTGGTTATTTGAGACTTAACTTTTTCGTTGGCGTAGTTACACGCATCAGCAAAAGCTTTTAGTACCAGTTCGATTTCTTCTGCCTGTCTTTGAGAGGGGTTGAGTTTGCAAACTAGCGTCAATACTTGTTCCATGACTTCGACCTAATCACGTGTGAATATAATACATTCAAAATAGTCGTGTTGTACCAAAGATTTGTTTGGGAAAAGCTCAACTATCCCTCTCCCTAACTTCGCTGACGCTCAGTATTGGTCAAGGGATGTTTCGCTTTTCCCCCGCAATTCCTCTCAACACTGAAACGGTACTCCGTTTCAGTGTGAGCCTCCTTGCGGAAATAGGTGAAATCCTTTGACAAAATCCATAATCATATCTATCGTTGGTAATATATATTTTGCTGATTCACTGGCTATATCATCATAAGCTGAAGCTTTGAGAGCAGAGCGATTAATAAATCTTTTTCCAAAGTTGGGATGGTCATGGATAATCAAAGTGTGGGCGCTGGAATTCGTTAATATTATTTGGGTTGGGGCTTTGCAAAAATTTAACTTTGCGGCTACTTCGATATTTTTCTTCATTTGTTTAATTGTTGTAGCCTGACTCATGGCTTGCTCTAGAAGAATACTTAATTGTTTCACTATCTGGGGCGATTTTAGCAATTGCAAATTTTCGTTAGAAACAACTTCATTGTTAATCATTTCTACTAGGCTGGAAATATTCTTTTGGGTAGATGCCGCATCTAGAAAGGGTAAAATCACAATATAAGCAGTGGAAAATAATACTTCATCGCTATCTACATGAAAGGTAAAAATAGTTCGACGACGGCCACTTTCGATGCTTGGGGGTTGTTTCAGCCCTCGATATTCTTGAGCAATTTGGTAGTAAGCACCAGCGATCGCAAAATTGGCTTCGTGTTCTAGGGCTGCATCAACAATAATCCGAATTGTTGGCGCTGTTTCGTTAAAAAAATCTCGTGATTCTTCAGAATGGAAGTTTTGGATAATGGAGCGATCGCCACCTGGGCTAAGATCAATCCATTCACAAGTCAGACCTTCGGTTTTTAAACCAAACCTGGAGGTGGCATAAAGCTTTGCCCCAGTTAAAGTTGCTCCTGTTAAGTCAGCACCAATCCATTCCGCCCTAATTAATTTGGCCTGAGTTAAATTGGCGTGGATTAAACTGGTATTCGTTAAATTAGCATTGCTTAAATCTGCGCCAATTAAATCAGCACCGCTCAATTTTGCGCCGCTCAAATCTGCCCACCGGAGATTTGCACCAGTCAAATCTGCCCACCGAAGATTCGCCCCGCTCAAATCTGCTCCGCTCAAGTTAGCATGGCTGAGATTGGCTTGTCTGAGTTCGGTATCTCGCAAATTTGCGCCGCTAAGATCAGAACGACTGAGGTCACTGGCATTTAAGTTAGCCATCTCCAAGTTGGCTCCGGTTAAAGAAGCACCTCTCAAGACAGCCCCACTCAAGTTAGTGTGACGGAGATTCGCTTGGCGGAGTGTCGCCTCTCGCAAATCAGCACTAGTGAGGTCAGCTTCCGACAAGTCGGCTCGACTCAGATCAGCGCGAACTAACTCGGCGCGGATAAATGAAGCTCCTCTGAGTTGAGCGCGACTCAGATCCGCGCGAATCAAATTAGCAACGTTAAGACTGGCTTTGTTGAGGATGGCGGCGCATAGATTCGCACCACTCAGCCTAGCTACATTCAGCTTGGCATTGCTCAAGTTAGCTTCACTGAGATTTGCCCCACTCAGGTTAACTATACTCAAATTAGCATTGCTAAGATTTATATTACTGAGTTTAGCCCCACTCAGGTTAGCTTCGGCGAGGTTAACACCACTAAAGTTTAAGACTCCTGCTGCGTATTGTTCCAGTAATTCCTCTACAGTCATTGATGCTACCCCTTGGATGCCAACTTTAATAGTTGGTAAAGTCATAAAAACGGAATGTCAAAATCAAAAATGAATATTGGGATTTTAGGATTGGGACTGATAGGCGGCTCTTTGGGTTTTGACTTGCGATCGCAAGGACATCATCTCTTAGGAGTCAGTCGCCGTGAAGCGACCTGTCAAAAGGCAGTTACCCTCGGCTGTGTTGATAAAGCATCTGTTGATCTGAGCCTGTTAGCAGCCGCAGAAGTTGTATTTATTTGTACACCTCTAGCACTTATTGTGCCCCAATTTGCACAATTGATCGCTCATTTGTCTGTTAATACAGTCGTGACTGATGTGGGTTCGGCAAAAGAACAGATAGTTAAGGATATTTCTCCCCTTTGGGATAATTTTATCGGCGGTCATCCAATGGCGGGAACAACAGACAGTGGCATAGAAGCTGCACAGCGAGATTTATTTGTCAATAAACCTTATGTATTAACACCAATAACTACAACACCAACTAGTGCAATTATGGCTGTAGAAGAAATTGTGCGATCGCTCGGAGCGAATATCCACTATTGTCAGCCAGAGCAACATGACCGCGCTGTTAGTTGGATTTCCCATTTACCTGTAATGGTCAGTTCGTCGTTGATTGCTGCTTGTTTAAGTGAAACTGACCCCGATGTTTTGCAATTAGCCCAAAAGTTTGCTAGTTCAGGTTTTCGGGATACTAGTCGCGTGGGTGGCGGTAATCCAGAGTTGGGCGTGATGATGGCGCGGTATAATCGTCAAGCATTGCTGCGATCGCTGCAACAATATCGTCACAATCTCGATGAGTTAACTAATTTAATTGAGCAAGAAAATTGGGCGGTTTTAGAGGAAAAGTTTAAATCAAGACAACAAGCAAGACCTAATTTTGTCAAATAGTTGTCGGGTGCGTTCAACTATCGATAACGCGCCCATTTTTGCATTTGATGAGTTATGTTAATAGAGTTTTTTTTCTGCCTTTTTGTCAAATCAGTTTTTTAGAGCCATTCAATAATTCTCGCGTTGAAGAAGAATTCAAAAGTCAGATACCTTAAGGGAAGCAAGCTACAATATTTAGAACAAGAAAGTGAGAGATTTCCTGCTACTAATTGTTTTGCACGCTGCTCCTCCTTTGCTTGTTCTATATGAAAGATTTTAGTGGGAGTCTTAAACCCATTTAATTCATTCCCTAGTAGGACTCAAATTAAATTCTGAATTCTGAATTCTGGCTCCTGAATTCTTTTCTGAGAAAATATTTAAAAAATGCTGCTCAACAGTTTTATAGTCACCAAACCGATGTAATATACAGATAAATTTACAAAAATCAACAATGGTAGAACGCCCAATCAAGAAATCGGAACGTCAGGCTAAAGAAAGTACTGACAACAATTCCGAAAATTCGGATTCTGTAACCCCTATTGAATCCAGCCCCAAAAGTGCAAAACCGACCCATAATCGCTCATCTGACAAAGGGAAAAAAGCATCCTATGGGGATGAAAACAGGCAGCCGGGAAATCCTGCCCTAGCGCGTGGGCCAAAACCCGTCAAACCCCCAGTCAAAGTCGAAACAGAAGAACTTGAAACAGTAGAACTTGAAACCGAATCGGAACCGAACTCTGAGGAGTCTCAAGACTAACATTATCAAGTGCCGCGTGTGATGTGGGAGGCTATAAGCATATAAAGACTGAGATTTCTGGCTCTGAAGGCAGCGATCGCGCCCCCCATCACCATTAGGTTATCGCGTAGCGTTTCACAGAGTTTCTCCGTCTCAGATGCGCGGAAGGGTAGGTGTACAAATTCCACAGCCTGAAAAAAGTGCTTCTACCTCAACACCAGCAAGCATTTCACCCCACTAATTGCCCAATTGTCATCCGCGCAATCTCTGAAATGCTTACAAAAACTGGGTGTCAGCCTTCAACCTTTACCGAGACTCTTTCCAAAGGAATTCTCTAATGCTATGATTGCTCTAGAATCGCGCAACCGCACCTTGAAAACTAAATACAGCTTGGCTTTCGGGCTTCCGCTATTGCAATTCATCAAAATCCCTATTAGGGATTGAAACATCTCGGATGCCATCTTAGGTGGCATCTTTTTTTTGATTGCAATTCATCAAAATCCCTATTAGGGATTGAAACTGAATCATGGCTGTGTAACAATCAAAAGCTAGCTATTGCAATTCATCAAAATCCCTATTAGGGATTGAAACCATAAATCAGGATGCCATCGAAGATGTCACTAACGAATTGCAATTCATCAAAATCCCTATTAGGGATTGAAACTAGCGTACTGCGATCGTACTTCTTCAACAGTCAAATTGCAATTCATCAAAATCCCTATTAGGGATTGAAACTAAAGTTAGGATCAGTATTAGGTATAACAGAATAATTGCAATTCATCAAAATCCCTATTAGGGATTGAAACATCCAAGATGCCATCTTTTTTTCGAGGGGTATTATCATTGCAATTCATCAAAATCCCTATTAGGGATTGAAACTTGGGAAATTTCATCGGCATTCACTTTTTTTTCAGATTGCAATTCATCAAAATCCCTATTAGGGATTGAAACTTGCTCAACACTCATTTGTATCTAATGAAAAAACATGGATTGCAATTCATCAAAATCCCTATTAGGGATTGAAACATAAAGAAATTTGGTTTTACCAACGCCACCATCAGATTGCAATTCATCAAAATCCCTATTAGGGATTGAAACTGAAACGCTCTGCCAGATCAGCGCCAGCTAGTCACTAATATTGCAATTCATCAAAATCCCTATTAGGGATTGAAACAATAGTTCTAAAAGTTTTCAGGTTCCCAGTGGTAATTGCAATTCATCAAAATCCCTATTAGGGATTGAAACATCTTTAGCAAATGTAATACGACGAATGTATCTAGCATTGCAATTCATCAAAATCCCTATTAGGGATTGAAACGTTCTGGAATCAAACCAAAACGACCACCAAATCTAATTGCAATTCATCAAAATCCCTATTAGGGATTGAAACCAAAAATACTGTGAATTAGCTATAGAACCAGGGGATTGCAATTCATCAAAATCCCTATTAGGGATTGAAACATAGATTATCACAGTCCCCAGGTGCTACCAGCCAGTCAAATTGCAATTCATCAAAATCCCTATTAGGGATTGAAACTTCATAGATGATTACTACGCCGTCCGCGTAGTCTTGATTGCAATTCATCAAAATCCCTATTATAGATTTAAACAAATTGCTCTAATGGCTGGAAACGAGGTTTAAAAGGATTTGAGCTTAATTTGACACATATTAGCATTGCTGTACACTTATGTACATATTTGATGTTTATTGTCAATGCAGAAATCCTAAAAGATATTGCTAAAATCAATTTGCTTAATTTCCAACATCTCAGTACAGTAAACTTAAAACCAGTTTGAAGGTCATAAAAATGACGACTCAAAAAAGGATTGCTGTGGTAACAGGCAGTAACCGAGGGCTAGGATATGCAATTTCTCGTCAATTATCCCAAATTGGCAACCGCGTAATTCTGACGAGTCGTAATGAAACAGATGGCATTGCTGCCAAGCAGCAGTTATCCAGTGAAGGGCTTGATATTGACTATCACACGCTAGATGTCACCAATGATGGAAGTGTGCAGCAGTTTACCAAGTGGTTGCATGAAACTTACGGCAAAGTAGATATTTTGGTCAATAATGCAGGTGTAAATCCCACAACGAAGCCGGAGGAGTCCAGCTTACTAACTGTGCAACTGGAAACGATGCGATCAACCTTTGAAACTAATGTTTTAGCAGTACTTAGAATTTCTCAAGCATTAATTCCGTTGATGAAGGTGCAAAACTACGGTCGTATTGTCAATATCTCTACGGAAATGGCATCTTTGGTATCAGTTCCCACTGATTACTACCCTTTAGCGCCCTCCTATCGACTCTCAAAGGTGGGAGTAAATGGACTAACTGTGCTTCTCGCCAAGGAACTCCAAGGTACTAATATTCTTGTAAATGCCTATTCTCCAGGTTGGATGAAGACAGACATGGGGGGAGATAATGCCCCGTTCACAGCAGAAGAAGGAGCCGAAACTGCTGTCTATTTAGCAACACTTCCCGATGGAGGAGCGCAAGGAATGTTTTTTGCAGAGATGCGAAAGTTTGGTGGCCCCATTCAATTACAATGGTAGGTCAATATGGGAAATTCCGCAGGTTTACCGCCTATTTACGCAGATAAGCCGATTGAATTAGCACCTGCTAAAATTATTACCTCGTTCCCAGCTAATACTTTTTTGGAAAATCTAGCAATCGCACCAAATGGCACAATCTTTGTAAGCAATCACGAAGTTGGCGAAATTGTTCGCATTACCCCAGATGGCAATCAGCAAATTCATGCCACTGTTGAAGGCAAAGTAAGTGGTCTTGCTTTCACTGCGAACGGCGGGTGGCAACAGGCTGGAATGCTGATTCTATACCCGTGGTTTCTCTAGTTACAAGTGATGGCACGGTGAAAACCTTGCTGACACTGCCAGACGCAATGTTTCTCAATGGCATCACGCCACTTTCCGATACTCAATATTTGACAGCAGATTCCTATCGTGGTGCAATCTGGCTGATTGATGTTGCTCAACCCAGTGGCTCAATTTGGCTAGAACATCCAATGCTGGCTCGTAGCAATTCGCAGAGCGTGTTTCCGGCTGCAAATGGCTTGAAGCGTTTTGGTGATTTCCTCTACGTTTCAAATACAGAAAAAATGTTGCTGTTGCGGATTCCCATTGATACCGCTAATAAACCAGGTGAGCCGGAAATTTTTGTTGAGCAGACTAATATTGATGACTTTGCCTTTGATGTAGAAGGCAACCTTTATGGAGCAACGCATATTTACAACAGTGTAGTAAGAATTGCAAGCGATCGCACTACTACTATCATTGCTCAAGCCGAGCAAGGTGTAATTGGCAGCACAGCCGTGGCTTTTGGTCAAACAGAGAGCGATAGCACCGCGATTTATGTTGTAACTAATGGTGGAATGTTTTTACCTCCACCTACAGGTGTCGTTCCTGCTAATGTTGTTCGGCTTGAAGTTGGAAAAATTGGGTATTCCTTAACTTGAGAATGACTCAATCATGCTACGGTTACAAAAACTCAGAATTGTTAACTTGATGGTGACATAACTAATGGAGATGGAACAGGACGAGCAATTTGTAACCGTGGTCATTACACAACTTGTCAAACCAGGATGCGAAAACGCTTACGAAATTTGGTTAAAAAATGTTACTAGTGTTGCCAGAACCTATATTGGTCACATGGGGACAAATGTAATTCGTCCCCAACTTGGCGTGCGAAATGAATATGTGATTATCTTCCGGTTTGACAATTATGAAAATTTAAAGGTATGGATGACATCGCGCGATCGCGAATATTGGCTCAATCAAGGTAAGCATTTGGTGGAATCCGATCCTGATGTTCAACAAATCTGTGGATTAGAAGCTTGGTTTTCTCTTCCCGGACAACCACTGAAAACTCCACCGCGCTATAAAATAGCATTGCTAACTTGGGGAGCCGTATATGTGTTAATTAATTTGTTGAGTACGTTTATAGTCCCCTTACTTCGTGGTTTACCTCCCTTAATTATTTCGTTGATCGTTACGATTACAATGGTTTTACTGTTGACATATATTGTCATGCCTAGAGTTAGCCGTTTCTTTAGCTTTTGGCTATATCCTAAATCACGAAAATAGCAATTGAAATTACTTTAACCAACAGCGAACTCGGTAAATTGTCGTTTAAAGGGGGAATGAAAAGCTAAAACGATATCTTTTTTGGGTACGCCTCTATTAATAAGTTCATTGGCAATACCTCCTTCAGTACCATCGTGTTGAATCCAAATTTTTTCGTTTTTAATATCCAGATGCAAAACACAGCCATATACACGGCGCTTATTTGACCATCCCGCGTGAACGACTTGGTAGCGATGCCTACGGCGGGGCAAAGCCCAACGCGTTCTCTATCAAAAATAACTTCTGCTTCGACTTCTTCGTTGCTGGCTTTGATTTCGCTGTAAGCTAGCAACAATCGCTAGCGGAAAAGCTTGCTAGAGATATACCGAATGCGCGAGTGGTAAAAGCTTTTAATACAATGGCGCAGGAAGTCTTTGAATTAGCACCTGAACCACTAAAGAATTATGGAGTTTCTGTTTTTGTTGCAGGAGATGATGAGGAAGCCAGAAAAATAGTCATCGAGCTTGCTGAAGAAATCGGATTTTTAGCAGTAGATTCTGGTGTTTTACGTAATGCTCGATTGGTAGAAGGCTTGGGAGATTTTATTCGCCTAATCATGATTGGTCAAAAACAGGGCGTTTATGCAACTATCTCTGTTAATGTCTTGCCTACAGCGCCAGGACAACGCTTAGGTGGACGGCAGGCTTCGACTTTGAAGTGAACGATCTAGAAATATATTGAATTGAGTAATGCCAAAATTTTAGGGGTGGTTTCGTAACCACCCCTTTATTGCCCTAATAATTTAGAATTTACTTGCAGCCCCCTTAATGGGAAGTTAATTTACTCAGAAATGTTAATCGAACTTTCAACTTGAGAATCAGCCAATGTTGGCGCAGAGAAAATCCGCGAGTACAAACTTGATGGTTGTTGATGAGCAACGATTGGTAGAACTTGACGAGCATGGGCGGCTAACTCTACTGCTTTCACATCATAAGTCTGCGTTGCTAATTTGGGATAGAAACCAATTCCGATGATTGGTAGCAGCAAACAAGCGGTAATAAATATTTCGCGGGGTTTGACATCAGATATTACAGCATCCAAGTGCAATTCTTTACTTTGTTCACCGTAGAATACTTGACGCAGCATCGACAGTAAATAAATCGGTGTCAAAATCACGCCAACTGCTGACAGCAGCACGACTACAATCTTGAAGCTGGAACTGTAAACATCACTGGTGGCGATACCGAGAAATACCATCAACTCACCCACAAAACCACTCATTCCGGGTAAGGCGAGAGAAGCCATTGAACCGATGGTGAACAGAGCAAAGGTTTTGGGCATTACCTTAGCCATACCGCCCATTTTATCCATCATCAAGGTGTGGGTGCGATCGTAAGTTACGCCAGACAGGAAGAACAAGCTAGCAGCAATCAAGCCGTGGGAAACCATCTGTAACACTGCACCACTTATACCCAGTTCTGTGTAAGAGGCAATCCCAATCAGCACAAATCCCATGTGGGCAATTGAAGAGTAAGCCAAACGGCGTTTGAGATTGGTTTGAGCGAAGGCACAGCAAGCACCGTAGACAATGTTAACCACACCCAAAATTGCCAGCACTGGGGCAAAAGTCACATGAGCATTGGGCAACATTTCCACATTGAAACGGATAAGGGCATAACCACCCATTTTTAACAACACACCAGCCAAAATCATCGAACCGGGTGCTGATGCTTCACCGTGGGCATCAGGTAGCCAAGTGTGTAATGGGAAAATCGGTAACTTCACACCGAAGGCAATCAAGAAACCTGCATAAACCAACAATTCCAAAGTTTTGGGGTATTCTTTCATTCCTAGAGTCGCCATGTCGAAGGTGACGGTATCTCCAGAGAAGGCCATTGCAAAACCGGCAATCAAGATAAATATTGATGCGGCGGCGGTGTAAAGAATGAATTTAGTAGCTGCATAACGGCGGTTTTGTCCTCCCCAGATGGAAATCAGCAGGTAAACCGGCACTAACTCGATTTCCCACATTAGGAAGAACAGTAGCAAATCTTGGGCGACAAATACGCCAAGCTGGGCGCTGTACATCGCTAACATCAAACCATAAAATAATCGCGGCTTGGTGGTAACTTTCCAAGCCGCGAATATTGCGAGAGTATTTATTAAGCCTGTTAGAAGCAGTAAGGGCATCGATAAACCATCAACTCCCACAGCCCAATGCAAACCTAATTGCGGTATCCAAGGATAGTTTTCTACAAATTGGAGTGTTGAACTCTGAAAGTCGTACTTATACCAAAAGGCATAAATCATCAGTGCAAAGTCAGTGATCGCAACTCCCAAACCATACCACCGCACAGTTCTGCCTTCTTTGTCTGGGATCAGGGGGATGGCTAAGGCAGCCACCAAGGGTAAGAGGATTATGGCTGTTAGCCAGGGGAATTCAATAGCATTCATCACTTATGACAATCAATATTGCTTTTTCGCTTTTAGTTACATTATATTAAGGAATTTTGACTTTTGTAACCATTTCTGAAATCTACAATATTAAATTTTTTCTTTTGACAAGAATATATACTCATCGAATCTCAATTTTTCAGGATAAATAAGAATAAATGGTGTATCTATTTTTGCCGCTCATAAAATGTAAAGTTTTGCAACGCCAACAAAAAACGGTAGCTAAAGCCACCGCTACAATAGCGTTACATTTTATGGTTAAGCCCAAGTGTCAGGGCTATTTAGTCTACGCTTCTAAGTTGAGTCATAGACCTAACCCCCCAGCCCTTCCCTATAAGGGAAAGGTACTTGGGGCTGACCATTAAACAATCCGGTTGACAATTGTCCACACTTCTAAATCAGAGCGGACATAAGGAACGGAGATTGTCTTGAACCCAGTAATGAAGGGTTTGTAATAAATTCGCCAATACATTGGACTCAATTCATTGGCACAACCTTTAAGGAGGCGAACTTCTGTTGCCAGTTCACTTGCTAATTGATTAATGCGTTGAGCATGAACCTGTGCCACTTCTTTGGCTTCTTCTAGTTCTTGCTGTAGGATAAGTTCTTTTGATGCAACTTGCGATCGCACTAACTTACCTTGTTTTTGTTTTATCTGGCCTTCCAAGGCTGCGATCGCCGCATCAATGCCTTGGAGTTCAACTGATAATTGGGCATTTTCCCTAGCTTGACGGCGATAGGCTTCCACCATTGCCTGGGGTGAATCATTCTCGCCAGAGATTACATGATTAATAGTGAGTGCAGCGCGTTCTTCTAGGAGAATCTGAATTTGAGATTTAAGCGCCGCCATTTCAGCCTGAATTTGCTCCATAAAATCAAATATTAAAAGCTTTTTGCGCCTTGGGTATCGAGAGAAAGCGATCGCACCTCGGCTGTAATTCCTTCTTCTTGCCAAGCGGCTAACATCGCCGCCTCCACAGCTTTCGAGTTTAGTTTATCCGCCAAAGCTAACAGTGTTGGCCCCGCACCACTAATCACCATACCATAAGCACCAGCACTAACGGCTGCGATGTTGAGAGCATCATAACCAGGAATCAAAGCTTTACGATAGGGTTGATGCAACTTATCTTGCAAAGCTGTCTTTAACCATTGTCCGTTCCCAGTTTCCAAGCCGCGCAACAATAAGCCCAAATGGGCTGTATTGAAAATCGCATCCGCGCGACTCACTTCAGTCGGGAGAACGCCCCGCGCCTCGGAAGTGGAAAGTTCAAAATTAGGAATAGCTATAACTGGTACAACATCTTTATGCCAGGGAACATCACAAATTTCCCAAGCTGCACCACTGGTAGCAGCGAGACGACATCCTCCCAACAAGGCTGGAACTACATTATCAGGATGTCCTTCCATTGCGATCGCTAACTCCATCACCTGCGACTGAGAAAGAGTTGCACCCTCAAGTTGATTACCAGCAACCAAGCCACCAACAATTGCTGTCGCGGAACTACCCAAACCCCTCGCCAGTGGTACACCTAATTTAATTTCTATTTTCACACTCGGCGGTGTCTGCTCTATATGCTGATAGAACTTGACAAACGCTTGATAGAGAAGATTGCTCTCATCAGTTTGGACTCGTTCAGCTTCCTTACCGGTGACATGAATAGTTAACCCACCCTCTTCTAGGCGAGTGAACTTAAACTCGTTGTACAGCTTTAATGCTGCACCGATGCAATCAAAACCAGGCCCCAAATTTGCAGTTGTGGCAGGGACGGTAACAGTGATGGCAGAAACAACAGACATTGGTAAAACTCACTAATCATCAACCAGCATCCCATGTAAAGGGTTGATTTGTTTACTAATGATGCTAATTATCTGTTGTGGTAGTTTGCATACCTATCTGAGTGTTTACATTTTATTAATATATTTTTATACCTAATGATTGGAAAATAATGTTATTATCGGATTATATATTGATTATTTATATTAACTAATTTAATAAATGGAATATTTAAAGCGCTTTCTTGAGTATGCTCCTGAGGCGTATGATGCTATTCGTGATGCTGACGATGTAGCAGTGATTGCACGTAACACTGGATGGGCAGAGTTTCGCATTCGACGGATCAAAAAACATTTATTTTATGATGAACACCAGTTGGATTACGATCTCGGATTTAACCGCTTTAGTCCTGATCCAGATATAGCAGATGCCTGGATTAGGTTACAGCGAGGTAATTTTAACCCTGAAGATTTGAGACTACTGGAACATGAATACTTTGAGTCGAGGTTTGAAGGCATTTTCCATACTAACTACCGTACAGCTCATGAAGCTACCGAACGCTCTGGTCGTTTCTGGAGTCCCCCAGTAATATCACCATAACTCAAATGAGTTAAAACTAAAGTATCTAACTTTTAAAGACCACATTAATCTGTTATGGCTTTTTACGTATTGATTCTAAAAGAAAAGGAGGATGAGACCGGCGTTACTTACCGCTTTGGCCCACATGAAGATCGTCTCGGCTCTTTATGGATAGATAAATTGAGTGGAGAAATTAAGGAACTTCAAGAAACCCCAGAGCAGAACTCGCAGGCATTTTTTCAAAGAGCAGCAGTAAAGGTTTGGCAAAATTGGAAAAAAGGAGCTTTTCCAGAAAAAACATCTTGGGCATCCTGAGAACGGTTTGGGATTGATAGCCTATCCACAGTGATAGGCTATCAATACTCTGTTCTTCCTCAAAAAGATACCTAGCGATCGCTCTTTTCCACAAAAGGAATAGATTTCGAGAAGATTACTTCAAAGTTCCCAAAACAGGCGCTGCCTCAACCTCGGAAATTTGCGGAACCAAGAAACCCTTAGCATAAATCTGGGGATTGGTTTGCGAAACTATGGCATAAGACTGGCGAAGATTAGCATTGACTGCGACAGTCTTCACGTCGTACATCTGCATCGCCATCTTGGGATAAAAACCAATACCAATAATCATCAGCAGGAAACAAGCGGCGATAAACACCTCACGGGGTCTAGCATCGTCGTAAACTGCATCCTCTGGCACGAAGCAGTCTGTACCAAAACAAACTGTTCCCTCATCTTCTTGATTTTCTGAACCTGAATTATTAATGTCGCAGATGAGTGCTGCACCGTCACCATAAAATACCTCTCGCAGCATGGAAAGTAAATAAATCGGTGTGAGAATGACTCCAACGGCGGCGAGAAAAACTGTTACGGTGCAGAAAGTTGAACTGTAAACGTCACTGCTTGTCATCCCAACGAATACCGAGAGTTCGCCAGCAAAGCCGCTCATACCGGGAAGTGCTAGGGATGCCATCGCGGAGATTGTAAACAGGGCAAAGACTTTGGGCATGGCTTGACCAATACCGCCCATATCTTTCATTACCATTGTGTGGGTGCGATCGTAAGTAACACCTGCCAAGAAAAACAGCACTGATGCAATCAAACCATGCGAAATCATCTGCAACATCGCGCCGTTGATTCCCAAATCAGTGAACGACGCAATCCCAAGCAGCACAAACCCCATGTGAGAAATCGACGAATAAGCCAAACGCCGCTTCATATTCGTCTGAGCAAAGGAGTTCAATGCACCATAGATAATGTTGACAACACCCAGAATGGCTAAAACTGGTGCAAAGTAAATGTGTGCATCGGGAAGTAACTCAAGATTCAGGCGAATCAATCCGTATCCGCCCATCTTCAGCAATACACCAGCCAATATCATTGACACAGGAGAAGATGCTTCACCGTGAGCATCAGGCAACCAGGTGTGCATCGGGAAAACAGCAAGTTTGACACCAAATGCAACCAGTAAACCTGCATAAAGTAGCAGTTGTAGTCCCAGGGGATATTCCTTCTTGGCGAGGGCGGTTATATCAAATGTCATATCACCGCCGCCGTATAGCCCCATTGCCAGGGCTGCCACTAAAATAAATATAGAAGCTGCTGCGGTATACAACAAAAATTTCGTAGCCGCATAACGTCGCCTTTGCCCGCCCCAAATGCAGACTAGTAGGTAGACAGGGATTAGCTCTACTTCCCACATAATGAAAAATAGCAGCAAGTCTTTAGCAACGAACACCCCTACTTGTGCAGAATACAGCACCAGCATCAAAAAATAGAAGAGGCGAGGGCGGTGATCAACTTGCCAAGCTGAAAAAATCGAGAGTGTGGTGACAAATCCCGCTAGAAGCACAAGTGGCGCTGAAAGTCCATCGACTGATACCGCCCAGTTAAGACCCAACTGAGGCATCCAGGCATAACTTTCCACCATTTGAAAACTAGCACTGCTGGCATCATAATGTTTCCAAAAGGCGTAGCACATCAAGGCAAAGTCTGCAATACCTACACCCAGTGCATACCACCGCACGCGCTTGCCATCTTTATCAGGTAGCACAGGGATAAGCAGGGAAGCAACGAGTGGCAGCAAGACAATCGCGGTAAGCCAAGGAAATTGATCCGCTATCATGTATATGAGAATAAATACTTATTTGGGATGATGTCATTGTACTAAACTGTGTAACAATTTCTTCATAAGTATTTATCCCAGTTAACCATAAATATTTGTATTTGTCCGGGTTAACCGCTTTGACTCAAAGACAATTTACTTGAAAATGGCGACTGGGGACTGCGGAAGAAAGATTTTTAGTTGCTCACGGTACTAATCCAGCTCGCAAAGCACGGACGGCAGCCTGTGTCCGGTCAGCAACACAGAGTTTATTGAGAATACCTCGAACATGAGTTTTTACAGTACCAACTGTTAAATAGAGCCTTTTAGCAATTTCTGCATTGTCACAGCCAGCGACAATCAATTCTAAAACATCCATTTCTCTATGAGTTAAAGGATAGCTGACTATACTTTTCTCAGTATCTGGGTCAATACCTTCAATCAAGACTCGTTTTCCAGATGCCCCTCTGCTGCCATCGGGGAAATCTTGACGTATTTGTTGTAGTACAAGGTCTGCGATCGCAGGATCGATCCATGAGCTACCTGCATAAGTCGTTCGCACAGCCTCAACTAGTCTTTCAGTTTCGATATCCTTCATGCAATAAGAATCTGCACCTGCTGCAAATGCTGCTAAAACTGCCTGTTCGCTATTTTGCATCGTCAAAATTAGCAGCTTTGTGGTATAGTCCTCATTCTCTCCTTGATATTGTCTAAATGTGCGTGTTAGATCAATACCATCCATGTCAGGCAAACCGATGTCAATAGTAGCAACATCAGGCTTGAGACTTTTCAGAAGCTTAATGCCGTCAGCTGCATTGGCTGCTTCTCCAACAATGTTAAAGTCTGGCTGGGTTTGTAAAGCAGAGCGTAAGCCGATTCTTGTCAGGTTGTGATCTTCAATCACAAGGATCTTGATTTCACTCATAGTCACTTAACTTTACTTTTATTTATCTAAAGTACAGATTAAAATAATCTCGTTCTTCTATTCGGGATCTTATACACAAAACAATACGTTTGGTATTATTAGCTGAACTTCATCTACCTTTAGACATAAATAACCTTATCTCGTAAGCTTTTCTAAGGCAAGAGTTTTGATATAACAATATTCAACCATAAAATATTTTTATTGATCGTGCGTAAAACCCCGTCCGCTTGTCGGCGGGGATGTAAATACGGTTAATTAATACATTTAATAAATAAAATGCAAGTGTTTTTACTTAAAAATATGTTGAATTCAGAAAACTTTAAAGTAAAATGTGAATCCTTAATAATCTCAACGTTGGTGAAGTAAGCTATTACTAGATTTGCTAGGGATAGCCAAGCACTTCTTTTTTTATTTAGCCATGTCTTTAACTAAAACTGTCAAAAAAGATAAAATTCTTGTTGTCGATGATATTTTTGACAATCTACTGGTGTTAGAAGCAGTCCTAGAAGATGAGGACTATGAAATTCGCTTAGTGGAAGATAGCAAAATTGCTCTGGCTATGGTTGAAGAGTCACCGCCAGACTTAATTCTCTTAGATGTGATGATGCCGGAGATAGATGGGTATGAATTTACTCGACGCATCCGGCAGAATCCGGCGTTGCCATTTATCCCCATTCTGCTGCTCACGGCTCACTATGAGTCTAGTGTTGTGGAAGGACTCGATGCTGGTGCAGATGACTTTATTCGTAAACCATTCGACCCTGATGAATTACATGCACGAGTGCGATCGCTCTTGCGCCTCAAGCATAGTATCGACGAACGAGATCAAATGGCTAACCTGCGGGCAGATTTTGTCTCCCGTTTTACTCACGATTTACGCATACCACTAGTAGCCTCCAACCGCGTATTAAAATTATTGCTGGAAGGCAGGTTTTGCGATGTTTCGCCACAATTGCAAGAAATAATTGATACCATGATTGGCAGTAATCAAGACCTGCTGGAAATGGTAAATACCTTGCTAGAAGTTTATCGTCATGAAGCGGGCTGTAAAACCTTAAAAATTTCTCCCTGCAATATTCAGGAATTAGTTGGTGAAGTTTCGCAAGAATTAACTCCTTTAGCTGAAGAAAAAGGATTAACTGTAAATATTGATCGAGGTGAAACGCCAAGCACCGTCATGGGCGATCGCCTAGAACTGCGGCGAGTTTTAACAAATCTCATTGGTAACGCCATCAAGTTTACAGACAAAGGTTCTGTAGATATTCACTGTTATCTCACTCAGGTAGCTGTGAATATTGATATTCAAGATACAGGGCCAGGAATTTCTAAACCAGACCAGGCAATATTATTCGAGCGATTTCGCCAAGGTAAACACCAGCGTTCTGGTAGTGGTTTGGGACTATATCTATCTCGCTGCATTATTGAAGCACATGAAGGCACAATTGATATAACATCTGAACCAGGCAAGGGTAGTACATTCACTATCCGTCTACCTGTAGCAGGTGAAAACTAAAAGTAGGAATTCATCGGAAAACCCAATCTGGGCTAAAATTCTGCCTTGTTAAAGTAAATTTAGCGCTATCTGTGTATGTTTAATCTTCTTTTTTGAAGTTAATCCTAATGCACATTTATGTGAACTTACCATAGCAGTCCTATTTGATTCGTGAAAAATATAAAATTTGAAAACGAACCGCAAAGTACGCTAAGAGCGCAAAGGCAAGAAAGAAGAAAGAGATATAATTTTCACAAATGATTTAGGATTGCTATCATAGATTTGAAAAAGGAAGAAGGTTCAGTAAATAATTATTTTACTTACACCTTCTTCTTAAATAAAGTTCAGTCTATTCTAAATTCTTTTTAACTTCATCTTTGATATTCTCAGCAGTGTGACGGACTTGTGATTCAGCTTGTTTAGCTTTACCTTCAGCCTTATCTTTAGGATCGCCGGTTACTTCACCAACCGCCTCTTGGACTTTACCTTCGACATTTTTAGCAAAAGCTTTTGCTCTATCTTCGATACTCATATTCTTTGTTCCTAAGTATGTCAATGTTGATTAGTTTTTTGTTGCTTGCTTGAAAAGCGCTGCAATGTTTATAGATTACTTTTAGACAAGTTTTAATTCTTCTATCTGACGATGTTTTTATGAAGAATATTTGTATCCGTTGTACATAATTATTTAAAGGTTAAATTCATCTTGAGAATTTAACTAATATCCAAAAGAGAGAAAGGTATTATTATATTATTCAGTCTTAAGACAAGATAATTTATAACTTCAGGTAGATAGTGATGCTGATAAACCGCAACTTGGCTTATCGCAACTGGATATATAGGAATCGTATTTGATTTTTGAAATTATCTGCGTAGGCGGGGAGTGGGGAGTAGGGAGTAGGGAATTAGGCTTTTCAGTCTCAGTATGTTTTCAGAAATCAAATCGGAGTCCTATAGTAAATATTTCAACAGGGTGTGGGGGCTTTCAGCTTGGTGGTGGATAGTGCAATATTAGTGAGTCCGTGTATTCAATTCCGGGTAAATGAGATGAGATGCTTCAAAATTCTTTCGTCTTTAATCACTAAATGAGGTTAGTTAAATGTCTGAACTTACGGATGAACTTCAATATATTTTGAATTGGTTAAAATCTACCAATCATGATTTCTTTGATTGTTACAATCCCGGTTTAACTCGCCAGCAGATTGACGAAATTACAAAGGATTTACCATTCAGGTTATCCGAAGAAGTATACGAACTTTATCAATGGCGCAATGGAACTGCCGATCTTGGCTATAACAATGGCTATCTACCACTCTATTTTTTGTTTCCTGAGCAATTAAGAGCCAATGTCATTTGTTCTTTTTGTTCCTTGCAAGATTCAGTTTATATTTACAAAAGTATAGGAAAAGCTACTAACTATGATGATGCTTATTGGAATCAAAAATGGTTTCCTATTGCTGAATATGAGACTAAAAGAAGGCTTTATGTAGTTGGCGATCTCGATCCATCTCCAGTTTATCTTTGGGATGTTGGTTGCCTTGAGGATTCAGTAAGAATATATAAAAATCTTATCAGTATGATATCTGTAATTGCAGAGTGTTGTGAGTTTGGTTTATATCAACTCATACCAGATGAAGATGGAGAGGAAGATGACATGATAATCCGAATAGATCAAGAAAAGCTAGAACTGGAAAAAGAGATATATCTAAAATATAATTCATGATTTTAAAAAATATGAAGTTGGATAATAACCCAATTGCTTCCTTAGAAAAACTGTGATATTTAAATATTAATAAAAAAACAGTTTGAAGAAAAAGAATAATGAAGTACTTATTTATAATATGGGTGCTTATACTCTCTTTAGTCGCTCCTAGTGCAGCGATCGCTAACAACAAGCCGCTTCATGTCTACGCTCAACCAAAACAGCCCTATACTTTAATATCTGGAGTTGGCACAATCCACCATCCAGTTTCCACTTCTAATCCCCAAGCGCAAGAGTTTTTCGATCAGGGCTTAAATTTAATCTACGCCTTCAATCATGATGAGGCGGTGCGTTCTTTTCAACACGCTGCTAAACTTGATCCGCATTTGGCGATCGCATATTGGGGTATCGCTCTAGCTCTAGGCCCTAATATTAACTTAGCAATCGACCCCAACCGAGAATTAGCTGCTTACCAAGCAGTACAGCAAGCTTTGGCACTTTCTACCCAAGCATCTGCTGATGAACGAGACTACATTACCGCCTTAGCAAAGCGTTACTCCCAAGATGCTGATGCCGACTTGTATCAACTAGCGACAGACTACGCAAAAGCAATGGCAAATTTAGTTAAGCGCTATCCTGATGATTTGGATGCGGCGACGCTTTATGCCGAAAGCTTGATGGATCTGCATCCTTGGCAGCACTGGACTAAAGATGGCAAGCCACAGCCAGATACAGAAGAAATTGTGGCTATTTTAGAATCAGTTCTCAAACGAAACCCAAATCATACGGGAGCTAATCATTACTATATTCATGCCGTGGAAGCTTCGCCTTCTCCAGAACGGGCCCTTATCAGTGCCAACCGACTCGGAGCATTAGCGCCAGCAGCAGGACATTTGGTACACATGCCAAGTCATATTTATTTTCGTGTGGGAGATTATCAAGGGGCAATGCGGGCAAATGAGCAGGCGATCGCTCAAGATGATATTTACATCAAAAAATATCAAGTTCAGGGCACTTACGCCATGATGTACT
Organism: Nostoc cf. commune SO-36; assembly: GCF_023734775.1. Lineage (NCBI taxonomy): Bacteria > Bacillati > Cyanobacteriota > Cyanophyceae > Nostocales > Nostocaceae > Nostoc > Nostoc commune. The sequence continues at coordinate 97,195 of NZ_AP025732.1, forward strand.
ACAACCACAACATACATTTTCTCATGGTGGCCAGCAGCATGGCAGGAAAATATAAAGATGCTCTCCAATATGCAGAGAAATTAGTCGCAAATGCCACTGCCATTGATCCGTATGCACCAATGCTTGAGGGATTCTTAGGCAGCAAAATGCTGATTCAGATACGCTTTAGCGACTGGGATGGCATTTTAAAAACTCCTGTCCCTAATGCTAAATTGCCAACTACCACAGCACTTTGGCATTTTGCTCGCGGTATGGCGATGGCAGCCACAGGCAAACTTGAAGATGCAGCAGGTGAAAGTCGGGCATTACTAGCCGCCAAACAGGTGATTTCTACCGAATCAACCATTGGGTTCAGTCCCGCCAGTCGCATTTTAGACATTGCCTCAAAAGTTCTAGATGCCAAAATTGCTAGAGAAAAGCATGATTATAAAGCTGCCATTCCATTACTAGAAAAAGCGGTTGTACTAGAAGATGCCCTCGATTACGTAGAACCACCAGACTGGTACTTGCCAACGCGAGTATCTTTGGGCGCTGTGCTTTTGGCTAAGGGTGACTATAGAGAGGCTGAAAAAGTCTTTCGTGCTGACCTGAAAAAGTATCCCCATAATGGACATTCTCTATTTGGCTTGCAGGCAAGTTTGCAGGCATTGGGCAAAGATGACGCTGCTCAAGTTGTCAAAGCCGAATTAGAAACAGCTTGGAAAAGTGCTGATACACAACTTGACATAGCCAGAATTTAAGTGGAGAAGGCACAAGGGGTGCAATAGACCTTTTGCAAAAGGCAGGGAAAAGGGCAAATTCCATTCCTTTTCCCCTTCCCCCTTACCCTTTTACCCACTTCTGCAAGAAGTCTAATATGGCGCAATACGCTTGGGTTGAGGAACGAAACCCAACATTTTCGGGGCTTTGTTGGGTTGCGCTTTGCTTAACCCAAGCGTATTGTAATATGTCAGGGGCTTCTCTTTCAGGGACGCTACACGAAAAATTTTGAATTTTGAATTGTTATTTGTTGCTTGACTTTGCCTTTCATATTAAAATTTTGGAGTAATGCTTCACGGTTAATGCAGTCAAACGTTCAATTCGGATATTCAAAGATACGCTCCTCTATGCCTGATTTCCTATATCACCCAACAGAATTTATCTTCTGCCACTTCCAACCCTTTTTTATGGTGGGCTGTACTTAGGGTAGGTAGGGGCGAGCGATCGCTTAAGTGCGATCGCGTCACTGATTAACTATCTACTGGATGCAGAGAGTTGGCTCGTATGTCATCCTAGATTTAGGAGAATTAATTCAGTGATGTCTTTGGTTTTAGTATTGAAAGGCTTTTTCCTTTTAGTATTTACAGACTTATCAGAGAAATTAAAATCTCTACACAGTGATGATTTTGGAGATAATCGATGTCAATTTATGTAGGTAACCTCTCTTATGACGTTACACAAGAAGATTTAAGTGGTATTTTTGCCGAATATGGTACTGTAAAACGAGTTCAAGTACCTACTGACCGCGAAACAGGTCGTCCGCGAGGTTTTGCCTTTGTGGAAATGGGAACTGAAGCTGAAGAAACCGCTGCTATTGAAGCTCTCGACGGCGCTGAGTGGATGGGTCGTGACCTGAAAGTAAATAAGGCTAAACCCAAAGAAGACAGAGGTGATAGAGGTTCCTTTGGTGGTGGTAACAGAGGAGGAGGATACGGCGGCGGCGGCGGTGGACGCAACCGCTACTAACTCTTGGAAACAAAAAAAATTTACCTAGAGTCTTAAGGTCAGACAAGGAGTCTGTCTTTTTTTTGTAATGTTACCAAAGTAGTTCTGAGTGCCCGTCCTTATTTTAATTCCCTAGACTTGTCTATGGAGTTAAATAGCACGGGCTAAACGCCCCGCTACCACTAACAGCACTCCTGAATGCCTGCACCGCCTTTGATGAAGTCAACTTAGTAGGAGATATAATGACCCAAGTAATTGTAGGCGACAATGAACACATTGAATCAGCCTTACGACGATTTAAGCGAGAAGTTTCCAAGGCTGGAATTTTTCCAGACATGAGAAAACATCGTCATTTTGAAACACCTCTAGAAAAACGCAAGCGCAAAGAAGTTGCCAAGCACAGGCAGAGTAAGAGAAGTTTCCGTAACTAAGAACTGACATACAGCAGAATTCAAGAATCAGAATTCAGGAGCGGAGCCAAAGACGCTCCGCCTGCGGTCAGAATGGGCTACACCCGGCTGCGCTAACAGAAGTAAAACAGGCTTTCTACCTTGCTTTGAGACTTAGCTTGTGTATTATCGCCTTTCTGAAAATCTGCTGTAAATATCAATGAATGCCCTCATAGATTTTATGAGGGTTTTCCTTTTGCTTATTTTAAAAATCAGGAAACCTAAAGAAACGCTAAAATCAAGTCAGCCTTTGTATTGTAGCGGTTGTGTTCCACATCACTCAGAGGACGGTTCACTGCATAAATCCTGATTGTCAACGTCCTTATCCTCAACCTTGGGGAAACAAATTTTGTAACAGCTGTGGCGCACCGCTAGAGCTGTTAGACCGCTATGTTCCATTTCAGCCCTTGGGATCAGGAGGATTTGCTCAAATATACACGGTTTGGGATGAAAAAACTCAAACCGAGAAAGTGCTGAAAGTGTTGGTAGAAGATTCACCAAAGGCGCTGGAATTATTTACCCAAGAAGCGGCGGTTTTATCTAGCTTGCAGCATCCAGGTGTCCCCCAAGTCGATGCCGATGGATATTTTCACGTACAACTGTTTAATCCTAAACCACACCAACTGCCTTGTCTGATAATGGAAAAAATCAATGGGCAAACTTTAGAGGAGATATTAAAAAAGTTTCCTCAAGGGTGTCCAGAGGATTTGGTTTTAAACTGGTTTACCCAAGCTATACAGATTTTACAGGAATTACATAAACGTCAGATTCTGCACCGGGATATCAAACCTTCTAATTTAATGCTAGGCACTTCTGCGCCATCTGTAACCCCTCCTCAAGGGCAAATAGAGGGCGATCGCCTGGTATTAATTGATTTTGGTGGGGCAAAACAATTTAGTGCCTCTAAACTGCGTTCTCAGTCTAGTTCCACGCGATTATTTTCTTCTGGCTACAGTCCACCAGAACAAGTGACTGGAAGTATTGTCGGGCCAAGTGCCGATTTTTATGCCCTTGGTCGAACGATAATTGAACTACTAACAGGCAAATACCCGCTAGAGTTGGAAGATCAGCAAACGGGGAAATTGCGCTGGCGAACTACGGTAAATGTTAACCCGCAGCTAGCAGATTTGCTGGATGAGATGGTGCAGGAAGATGTGCGATCGCGTCCTGCAAATGCAGCTATAATTCAAAAACGTTTGGCGAAGATTTCTCAACCATTACCGCCACCAGGGTTGTTATCCCAACAGCGAAACAAGATTAAGCAAGCTTCAACCCAAGCTTACCAGAGATTTACACTGCTAAAACAAGCTATTGAACAAATTTTGGCTAACTTTAGCCAAAGTGTAACTAAAACCATTATTTTTATTGCTCAGACAATCATTAAAATTTTCCGAGCTTGTTTGGCGATAATTTGGGCGATAATCCTGAGTAGTATCGGCGCTTGTTTTGGGGCGATCGCTGGTTTTATTTTGGCCTATCGTACCAGCTTAGGGCGTCAGGTTGTGGAATTTTTTGGAAGTCAACTAAACCAATTAGTGCCAAATACTCAACCCATCTTCGGGGCAGATATTTTGGTATTCGTTGCAGCCGGGTGGGGAACCGCTTGGGGACTGACAGCATCCGGATGTTTTGGTCAACGGCGGCGGTTTTTAGTGGCATCCCTGATGGGTATGATTAGCTATGGCTTCGGCTGGTTGATTTTGCAATTAATCACACCAAAAGACAGTGGTGAGGGTTTAGTGGCAGTGATTTTAGTAGCAGTTTGCCTACTCACCTTGAGCTTAGGACTTCGCAGCCATCATATAGTGTACGCTGTGTTCTCGGCCTTTGGCAGTGCGATCGCTTATGCATTTTTGATTATTTTGAGATTAGCACCTCCCATCTTCCAATTTACTAGTCAACCAGCTTGGTCAGAGTTACAGTTACCTCTGATTTTTTTTGGTTCTATAGGCTTCTTTATCAGCTTCTGGTTAGGAATAAGTTACTACCTAATTGTCCCTGGATTGCGCTTTTTAGGATGGCGATGAAAGAGGGATTCCTATATTTAGGACTTGCCTAAGTGCCATATTTTTTTGTAGAGGTTATCAAGAGTCAAAAAATCGAAATCTTGACCCTTGACTTCGATAACATGAAGATATACGTGCCAGTTGCGTAAATCCTGCTATTTTAGCTGTTAAATACAAATAATTGGGGATTAACTATGGAACCTATTTCTATGATTATTGCTGCTTTAGGTGCTGGTGCGATCGCAGCTACTAAAGATACCGCAGGAACAGCAGTTAAAGATGCCTATCAGGGTTTGAAAGCCTTGATTAAGAAGAAGTTTGAGGGCGATGTTCTGGGACAAGCGATGGTAGATGCCAAACCAGAAGAAATCAAGCAAGCGGAAGGTTTGTTAAAACCCACATTCCGCACCCTAACTGTCACAAGTTCATTAGTACTTAACTAATTGTCGGTGAACAGTACTTATGAACTATAAGGTGAAGTTGTATTTTAAACCTTAATAAGAATTTATTCTATTAATGTGTGATTAACTTAAGCCAAAGCCTCCAGGTGTGTATGTGAAAGTTACAGTGTAAACTCACGCGGTTGACATTACAAATAAATTTTTATGTTCATCAAATGAGAAGATGACAGTTGTTGTAACTTTCATTTCATAACCATGTTTAACCACCAAGAGATTGAAATTCAGAACATAGATCATTTGGGTATAATTGCAGGGATTATAGATGCCATAGGCTTAGTAGATATTATTAATGAATTAGTCGGTGAAGATGCACAAGAAAAAATTAGTCCGGGACATGTAGTTAAAGCAATGATATTAAATGGACTGGGTTTTGTAAGCAGTCCATTATATATGTTCCCAGAGTTTTTTAAAGATAAACCTTGTGAACATCTAATTGGAGAAGGAGTAAAATTTTAGATGAAAAATCTCTTAGTAATGATGATATGCTTTCCGAATACAAGGCACAGCAAAGCTGTGAGCGGGGATTTGGATTTCTCAAAGACCCCTTATTTTTTGCAGATAGTATTTTTCTGAAATCTCCAGAAAGAATTGAAGCTATGGCTATGATAATGGGATTATGCCTATTAGTTTATACTTTAGCTCAAAGACAAATAAGAAAAGCTTTATCGGCATCTGAATCTACTATTAAAAATCAGCTTGGTAAATCTATAAATAATCCGACTATGCGATGGATATTTCAACGCTTTCAATCTATACATTTAGTAAAATTTGATAATGAAATATCAATATCTAATTTGAATTTGGAAACAGAATATATTCTGAGTTTTTTGCCAGAGAATTGTCGTTATTATTATAAATGTTAATCAGGCTGTATCTACAATCTATTTGTCATAGAGACTATTAATTAAAATTCATAGTCACAAATTGTAATCACTTTTAATTTGTATATCATAAACTAGACATAGATATTAGTTTAACATTCATAAATTTTTATCTATTAATTAAACGTCAATACTTATTGCTTCTTATTGAGAATAAAATATTATTTAGGATAAGTAAATAATATGAGTATACGAGCCAGGGAAGTATTTTTTTACTCTCATTGTCGAGAAAATATTCAGTAAAAACCCCTTTGTGACAGTTAGGGTGCGGAATGTGGGTTAAAAGATAAAATTACCAAAGCTGGTGCTGATCAAGACCAGGAAATTATTAAAGTGGCTCAGGATTTACTCGAAAAAGTGAAAGAACAACCTGGGGGACAGGAAATAATCAATCAAACTCAAACCAACACCATGAGTGGAAATACCGTTGGTGGAAATGTGAACTTTGCACCGACTGTGCAAAAGCAAGGTTAAGGATACCAAGATCATGAGCGAGTCAGTCCCAAATCACTCATCTCAAGAACAAGAAAATCTCTTAAACGATAATAGTGTTGGGGGTGATTTGACTTTCGCTCCTGTACAGATAATCAACTACTACTATCGAGAAGAAGCAAGATTAGTCCCGTCTGATCCTACAGACGCTGTTGATGAATATCTGCTTTGTCCTTATCGGGGGTTGTTTCATTTTGGCCCCAATGATGCAGATGTTTTTTTTGGGCGGGAAATATTTATCGAAGAACTTTATAGTGCAACTAAAATCAAGAATTTTATTCCCGTGCTAGGTGCATCAGGAAGCGGTAAATCTTCCGTGGTGTTAGCGGGATTAGTCCCTAAGTTGCAAAAAGCAGGTCATTGGCAGTTTACTCACTTTCGTCCTGGTTCAGATCCTTTCCATGCTCTAGCTTTAGCTCTTGTTCCGCTTTATACACCCAATTTAGATCAAACAGACCAAATTGCCCAAGCCCGAAAGATGGCTGGTTACTTGCAAGATGGTTCTGTTATTCTCTTAGATGTTTTTGCTAAAATTCAGCAAAATCACCCTAACGATCGGGTACTACTGATTGCTGACCAATTTGAAGAAATTTACACACTCTGTAACAATCAAGAAATTCGCCTTAAGTTTCTCGACTGCTTATTAGCCAGTTTAGTAACTCCTACTTTCCTGACTTCATCGGCTACGGTGTTGGTGACAACGATGCGGGCAGATTTTTTGGGAAATGCTCTCTCCTATCGTCCCTTTGCTGATGTCTTACAAAATGGTGATGTGAAACTGGGGCCAATGAATCGGGAGGAACTAACACAAGTCATTGAAAAACCTGCCCAAAAATTCGGGGTGACATTTGCAGACGGACTGGTAGAACGCATTCTGGATGATGTGGAAAACCAACCTGGAAATTTACCTTTGCTAGAGTTTGCTTTGACTGAGTTGTGGAACAAGCGAACAGGTAAACAATTAACTCACAAAATCTATGAAGAAATTGGTCAAGTAGAAGGTGCGTTAGCTCGCCATGCTGATGAGAAATATGGCAACTTGACAGATGATGAGAAGGAAAAAGTGCGGCGGATTTTTATTCAATTAGTGCGTCCGGGTGAGGGAGTAGAAGATACCCGACGAGTTGCCATGAAAGCAGAATTGGGGGAGCAAAGCTGGGCTTTGGTAAAAAAATTAGCTGATGCTCGGTTGGTGGTGACAAGTCGCAATGCTACCAGTCAAGAAACAGTGGAGGTAGTCCATGAAGCTCTGATTCGCAATTGGGGAGAACTGCGAGAATGGATGAATACAAACCGCGTTTTTAGGGCTTGGCAAGAGCGATTAAGAGTAGGAATGTATCAATGGCAACAGATGGTACAGGAGAACGAAGACGCAACGAAATGGGATGAAGAAGGGGCATTGTTGCGAGGTGCAGCGTTGGCGGAGGCGGAAGAGAAGTTGAAACAACGTCGAGAAGATTTGAGCGAAGGGGAGCTATTTTATATCCAAACAAGTGTAGTACTGCGAGATCAGGAACAAAAACTTCGAGATAGGGAACAAAGACAGCGAGAACGTGTAAGACAACAGACTGTTTATGTTTACTTATTGGCAGGGGGTTCGATTTTGATTTTAGCTTTGGGTCTATTGATTCAATTGCAGATCACCGAAAAGCAAAAAGAAATAGAGTACCTTCAAAAATCAGCGGCAAAAGAAATAGAGGATGTTAAAAAACAAGCGGCAAAAGAAATAGAGGACTTTAAAGAAGAAGCGACGACAGGCGCAATTCACGAGAGAGGGAGAATGTGTTACCAGTTGATAAGAAGTAGGAATTTGAATTGGGAAGAAGTTTATAAAACGGTGGAGGAGTATGAAGAGAAAAAAAGAAGGTTTGATGATTGTGAGTTGGAATGGGGTAAATAAGATTAACGCCGTGTGCGACTTTTTTAAAACTCTGATTTCATAAGTATTTAAAAGATGTGGAATTTAGAAAAGGATAAAACACTAATCTATAGAATAGTTACTATAGATAGATTTTAATATTTTGCAAAATATCCTGCATTTAAAACTTTACAGGCGATCGCATTTTGGGGAAACTTCAGGGGCGATTGGTATACTGAGAACAACTTTTAGAAAGGGCGATCGCTCTTATTCTATTTCACCAAATGCGAGACTCTTTCAGAGTCACTCTGCGATCGCATCACAACAAAATATGCACCATCATTAATAAATATAGAGCAATTTCAAACAGGAGAAGACCTGATGCAATCGGCGTTACGAATTGAAACTCAAGTTTTACCAGGCAACAAAATTGAAATTAATTTGCCTAATGATCATGCCTTAACCTCAGTAGGACAAACCGTTGAGGTGATTGTCTTGCTACCAGAACAGAAACCTGATCTAGAAAGCCAATCCATTTTGAAATTGCTGGAAGAAATTCATAGAGAACGCCCTGTTGGGAGAAGTGTAGAGGAAATCAATCGAGATATACAGCTAGAAAAAGAGGCATGGGACAACTAACTTTTCCCAACGCTGCCCGTATATACATTGATACGGTAACAATTATTTACGCCATTGAACAGAACCCAAACTTATGGGGTATTGCTGAATCCTCTCTGGAATAGCCTTCAGGCAGGAAACCTTGAGGTTTTTAGCAGTGAACTGACTTTGATGGAAACCCTAGTCGTGCCTATGAGAAATTCGGATATGTTTCTGATTAATGCCTATGAGCGATTACTGCGATCGCCCCAAATACAATTAGTTCCCATTAGTCAGACCATCTTGAAGGAAGCAGCAAGGCTACGCGCTATTACGCCTTCATTGAGAACACCCGATGCCATTCATATTGCAACGGCTACAACATTAGGCTGTACCCAGTTTCTCACCAATGACCGACAACTACGAACAGCGACAGACTTATTTATCGTGATTTTAGATGAAGTGCTGGCATCATGAACGATACTCTTTCAGAGTCACTCTGCGATCGCGTTGATCGAGGAAAAGTGCGATTGGTATACTGAGAATAACTTCTAGAAAGGGCGATCGCATCATGACGACACGCGAACTCTTATTCCAGGAACTAGCAAACACGTCCGATGAACTCTTGCTACCAGTGCTGCAATTTTTGCAATTTCTCAAAGCGCATCCGATTCAATCTGCTGAACTTGAACTGGATACTTTGGAAACCATCATCAGTCTTCGGCAGGGATTAGCCGAGTTTGATCGCGGTGAAGGACTTCCCGCTACTCAAGCCTTAGAAGAACTGCGTCATCGACTCCAGATTCCCCCTCGCCCATGACTTATCAGGTTTTACTTCAGCCAACTGCGTTTCAAGATATAGAAAACACTTACCGTTAGATGTGTGACAACCTAGATGCTGAAACTGCTAATCAATAGTATTACGACCTGCAAGATGAGATTGCCTCCCTGCACCTGTTTCCCAAACGATGCCCAATAGCGCCCGAAGCACAAGCGATTGGGCGAGAAATTCGTCAACTCTTCGTCGGTAAACGTAGACAATATCGAGTATTGTTTGTGGTTGAGAAGGATGTTGTAGCTATTATTCATATTCGCCACAGTCGTCAAGCGCCTATTGAATCTGATGCAGAGTAGGCGATCGCACTTTGAGGAACGAAATGCAACATTTTCACTGATTTGTTGGGTTTTACTTCCCTACGGGACGCTACGCGAAGGTTCAACTCAACCTATAGAGTTTATGGTTTTAATCAAGTGCCCAAAAACAAGATCCCCCTAGTCGCATTTTTTATCGCGCTAGGGGGATCACATATTTGGTAGTCTATAATTGGTTCGGTATAGTTCCTTACGATTTGATTCTATAGCTTATATTTCAGTTTGAGTAGTCTTACCATTAGAATTTATAGTATTTTTACACCTTCTTAATGAATGCTTCATCCCTGTTCTTCCTTAGAGCAGCCGTATATGTAACTATGACAATACGCTATATGCGTGACTAGTCATTTTTGCAAATATTCAGTAAAAAATATGAAACTTAAGATTGTTGCTACTGTCGCCCTGTTAGCTTGTTTCGGGTTTGCAGAGCAGGCTGTTGCATTAAGTCAGATAGACTTGGATCAGTTGAAGTCAACAAGTGCCTGTCCCCGGTGTAATTTAAGTGGTGCTGACCTAACTAAACTGAATCTCAGTGGAGCAAATTTACGAGGGGCTGACTTGAGCGGCGCTACATTGTCTCAAGCTAATCTTACGAATGCCGATCTCACTGGTGCAAATTTAGAAGGTGCGATTCTGAATACAGTAAATCTCAGTGGTGCTTCTTTAACAGGAGCAAATCTAAAAGCTGCATCTCTGGAAAATGCCGATTTATCTTATGCCGGTTTCATCAGCGCCAATTTGGAAGCAGCAAACTTGAAAGATGCCAAATTGCAGTTTACTAATTTTCGGGGGGCTAACTTCCGACTAACAACTCTAGCTAATGGTGTCGTCACCTCCGATAAACCTTATGGCTGGTCGTTAGAGCGTCAAAATGCCAGAGAATGTAACGAGTACAAACCCGAAAATACTTTAGGCACAACCTGCTATTCAAAATAAACTGGGGCATGGGGCATGGGGCATTGGGCATTGGGCATTGGGCATGGGGCATGGGGCATGGGGCATAGGGCATTGGGCATTGGGCATTGAGGACTAGTTATTAATTCTTCTCCCCTTGCTGCCCCTGCCTCCCTTTGCTTGTTGTTAACTATCCTTGTATAGCAAAAGCATTTTGTTTGTTAACAGTTCTTTATCATGGGAAAAAAGCCTATAGATTAATTAAATCGATGCTTACTCGTATTAAAGACTTAGCAACAAAATTAGCGCCTCGTTTAATTGAAATTCGCCGTCATATCCACTCTCACCCAGAACTGAGCGGTCAGGAGTACCAAACAGCAGCCTTTGTAGCTGGTGTTTTATCTTCCAGTGGTCTGCACGTACAAGAAGGAGTTGGTAAAACAGGCGTTATTGGAGAACTCCAAGGCACTAGCCAAAATGACCGTTTATTGGCAATTCGCACCGATATGGATGCTTTGCCAATTCAAGAGGGCACAAATTTGGAATATGCCTCTCGCGCAGATGGTATTATGCACGCCTGCGGTCACGATGTCCACACCACTGTGGGGTTAGGAACGGCAATGGTGCTGTCCCAAGTGGCTGAGGAGTTGGGTGGAAAAGTGCGATTTTTATTTCAGCCAGCCGAGGAAATTGCTCAAGGGGCAAGCTGGATGGTGAAAGATGGGGCAATGGAAAATGTCTCGGCTTTATTAGGGGTTCATGTTTTCCCTTCTATACCCGCAGGATCTATTGGTGTGCGTTACGGGGCATTAACAGCTGCTGCTGATGACTTAGAAATTCTGATTATGGGAGAATCTGGGCATGGGGCGCGTCCTCATGAGGCGATTGATGCAATTTGGATTGCTTGCCAAGCCATTACTGCACTGCAACAAGCCATCAGCCGGACACAGAATCCGTTGCGCCCTGTAGTATTGAGCATCGGGAAGATTAATGGTGGCAGAGCGCCGAATATAATTGCTGATAAAGTGCAGTTATTGGGAACCGTGCGATCGCTCCATCCCGAAACCCGTGCCCATCTGCCAAACTGGATTGAAAATATTGTAGCTAGTGTTTGCCATACTTACGGGGCAAAATATCAAGTCAATTATCGGCAGGGTGTACCCAGTGTCCAAAATGATTACGCGTTGACACAATTGTTGCAATCAGCCGCAGAAGAAGCTTGGAGTAGCGATCGCGTTCAAGTCTTACCCGAACCCTCTCTTGGTGCTGAAGATTTTTCTATGTATTTGGAACACGTCCCCGGTTCTATGTTTCGTTTGGGTGTCGGTTATAAAGAAAGAATTATTAATCACCCATTACACCATCCCCAATTTGAAGTTGATGAATCTGCAATTCTCACCGGCGTTGTAACTATGGCGTATACCGCTTATAAATACTGTCAGCAAAATTCGTAAACAAAAACTCCCAGCAGATAAACGCTGGGAGTTTTTGTTTAACTAACCTTTTTTAGCTAGCGGATATTGAAAGCCCGAAAGCATTCTACGCTTTCGATTCGGTAACAACACCCAGTTTTTCTTGAATTCTGGTCTTAGCGGCTTTGAACTCGGTAGCCAGTTGCTCACTTTGCTCGGTGCTCAAGTTGTTACGAATAGCAGCAAACATTGTGCTTTCTTCTTGACGAATATGGTCGCCAACAGCATTCATAAGCTGTGTAACTTGATTTTTGAATTCAGATGAAGAAGGGCTAATAGCCTTAATTTGCTCTAAAACACGCTTCATTTCAGCTTGTTCGTCAAATAACTCTTGGGTATTATCTTGACCGTAGAAAGGGCGTACTCTTGGATAAACTACTTCCTCTTCAGCTTCGGCGTGAGCAGTTAAATCCTTGTAAATTTGACCGAAGTACTCTTGGATCTTCTGTGGATTGTCGCTTTGCAGTAGTTCGGTGAACAAGGTATTTACCTTGTTGTGATCTAGGCGGATAACATCTTGGATATTCAGATCGCTTTTGTCGCTGGTTTGGGTGACAGCGCTACCTACTACACCACTGACTGCGGCCATAGCGTCTTGAACACGCGCCCAAATCCCTTGATCTGCATCTTGTCCTGTGAATTCACGAACACCTAGAATTTCCAAAATACCTTTGAGTTGTTCTTGGTGAGCGCGGTTCTCAAAGTTAATGGTATTCAAAGGCCCGATCGCTAACAAAACATCAGCACCAATTTTTTGAGCAGCCTTGTGAACTATCAAGCCACCCATTACGAGTTGGTGTTTCAGCAATTCATGCTGAGATACTTTTTCATACAGGCTCAACTCAGAACCTTTGAACAATTCACGAGCTTTTGCAATGAATTCTGTAACAGTTTTCTTGGGTTCAGCTTGAATGCCATACTGACCAATTGCGGTTTCCAAAATACCAAGGTTTTTTTCGTCATCTTTAAGGAAATTCCGAATCCGGTCAGCAATTTCGCTATCAAGTCCTTCTCTCAAAAGCGATTGTTCATTTTCAATTACTAACTGTTGAAGTGCTTTAATGCTTGCCAATTTTACGGCGATAGCATTACGTTTCGTATCATCTAAAGTAGTTACCATCCGTGTTCTCCTCGGCAAAGTGTTCAGAATTATTACTTGATATAACCTTGACACAGAGACTAGGGAGATTCCATCTTTCTTTTGAGCGATCGCACTCACAACTCTGGGTAGAGAAACACAAACTTTCGTTACAATTTCTGTTTTTATACTTTTAGATAGATAATATTTAAATCTGTATTCTATCCCCAGGTGGATAATATTTTAAGTAATAAGTACTAGCTTTATAAAACATTTTTTTAAAATAGAATTCAGCAGTCAGAAATCAGAATTCAGTTGGATATTCTGTACACTGGTACATGAATAAGTGGGTTTAAAACTCCTACCAAATCCAATACAGTTCAGTTAAGCATCTCTTTCTTCTCTCTGCGTTCTCTGCGCCTTGGCGGTTCGTTAAAAAATTGACTTTGGAACCAGAGTTTTAGCCTTAACTGAACCGTATTGCTACCAAATCTATAATTTGGTAGGAGTCAAGAAATAGGGTTCGGTTAAGGCAAAAGACGCGATAAATCGCCGTCTCTACAAAGTTTTTCCTCGGATGATCGCTAATACCTGCCCGGCGGTGACGAGTTGCCCTGGTTCGCAAAGGACTTCTACTACAGTTCCGGGATCATCCGGTAACAGAGTCATTTCTTGTTTCATTGCTTCCAAAATAATTACACTTGTGTCTTCCGTAATGCGATCGCCCACTTTGATTAATACCTGCCAGACGTTTGCTGTGGTTGGAGCGCTCAAGGCGTAGCAATCATCGGGAATAATGGTTGCACTTACTGGCGGAAGATCGGTTACAACAACACTGCTTTCATTTTCGGCTGTGGCTGTCCAGCGATCGCGTTCTTCTCGAAAGGCAATTCGCTGGCGGGTTTGGAATGTCGTCGCTTCTTGGGCAATTTCCTGTAAAAAGTCTTGATACTCACGGAATTTAAACGTGGTTTCTTCAATTTTGAGTTTGAACTTGCCTTCAATAAAATCCTCTCGATGGCGCATTAGTTCCTCGTGAGAAACTGGATAAAAGCGAATTTGATCGAAGAATCGCAACAGCCAAGGTTTGCCATCTTTAAAATCTGTGGTTTGTTTGTAACGATTCCACATCTGTACGGTGCGTCCGACAAATTGATAGCCACCCGGCCCCTCCATCCCATAAACGCAGAGATATGCACCACCGATCCCGACTGCATTCTCAGGAGTCCAGGTACGGGCAGGATTATATTTTGTAGTGACAAGGCGATGACGGGGATCGAGGGGTACTGCTACTGGCGCACCAAGATAAACATCACCTAAACCCATTACCAAATAACTGGCATTAAAAACAATTTCTTTGACTTCTGCAATGCTGCCCAGCCCATTAATCCGGCGAATAAATTCAATATTGCTAGGACACCAAGGTGCATCTTTTCGCACCGACTGCATATATTTTTGAATGGCGAGTTGAGTTGATTCATCATCCCAAGACAACGGTAAATGTACAATACGAGTCGGCACTTCTAAGTTAGAAATATCTGGTAGATGAGATTCGATATTTTGTAATGCAGCAACTAAATTTGATTGGGAAATGACGCGGCTATCGTAGTGAATTTGTAGCGATCGCATTCCCGGCGTTAATTCTAAAATCCCATCAATGGGGTTGGTTTGCAAATAAACCATTAACTCATGCACCCGGAAACGCAACTTCAAATCCAGTACCAAATCACCGTATTCAACCAGCAAATATTTATCACTTGCTTGACGGTAAATAACGGCAGTTTGCTGATCATCTGCGGGAATTTCTGCCACAATCGCGCGATTTTCGGAGCCGTCAGCCATTAGAGCCATCGATTCTCCTACTTGCAGCGTTTGGATTTGCCGATCTAACTGCGATTCTTGGTACAATGCTTGGTCAAAGGTGAGGCGATGGAATTGAATCGTATTGCCAGGTTTTAGTTGCCCAATTTTCCAGAGTTGTGCTTCGGCGATCGCAGCAGGACAGACAAAGCCTCCCAAACTCGGCCCATCCAAACCTAGAATAATCGGCATATCTCCGGTGAAATCGATTGTACCAATAGCATAAGCATTGTCATGAATATTAGAAGGATGTAGCCCCGCTTCACCGCCATCTTTCCGCGCCCAGGTTGGTTTTGGCCCAATCAACCTAATTCCGGTTCGCGCCGAGTTGTAATGTACTTCCCAATGAGTACTGAAAAAAGTCTCGATGTCTTCATCGGTGAAGAAATCCGGCGCACCATGAGGGCCATACAAAACGCCAATTTCCCAATGATTTGAGTAGCTGGGAATCAATTCGGGAGAAATGGGTTGCGGTTCTTGGGACGCAAAGGGATACAATTTCAGGACATCACCCACCTGTAAGGCTCTGCCGCCATGTCCGCCAAACGCACCCAAGGTAAAAGTTGCTTTACTGCCTAAATAATCGGGTACATCAAACCCGCCTTGCACACAAATATAGGTGCGGAAACCATTACCCTGAATGTTGCCCAACCGTAGCGTACTCCCAGCTTTTACCGAAACTGCCGTCCAATAGGGAATCGGTTGTTTATCTAAAGTAGCTTTCATCGGCGCTCCTGTGAGGCAAATCACAGTATCGCAATTGAAGCGCAAAGCGGGGCCAAATAGGGTACATTCCAACCCGGCTGCCGATTCTGAATTACCTAAAATCCGGTTGCCCAACCGAAACGCTAAAGAATCCATTGGGCCAGAGGGTGGTACGCCGATATTCCAATAGCCCATCCGTCCCGGATAATCTTGAATAGTGGTCATCGTGCCTGGAACTAGCACATCAATTGTATTCGGGCGATAAGTAAAGCTATTAGTAAATTTTGTGGTAATATTGCCCTCAGCAAACGTCGAATCAGCAATAATTTGGCGCAAGTATTCCAGATTGGTTTCAATGCCATCGATGCGAGATTGAGCAAGGGCAGTTTGAAGAATAGCGATCGCATCCTCTCTTGAGTGTCCATGTACAATTACCTTCGCCAACAATGGATCGTAAAACGGTGACACTTTTGTGCCAGTAGCAATCCAAGTATCACAGCGAATACCAGAAGCAAACTGCACTTGAGTTAACTCACCCGAACTCGGCTGAAAATTTTTATTGGCATCTTCGGCATAAACCCGCACTTGAATCGAATGTCCTTGCGGTTGATACTGGTATGATGCCAACTCCAGCGACTCACCTGCCGCTTGACGCACCATCCATTCTACTAAATCTACACCTGTAATAGCTTCTGTTACACCATGCTCCACCTGTAAGCGGGTATTCACCTCTAAGAAGTAGAACTGTTGGCTATCCACATCGTAGATAAACTCAACCGTACCAGCCGACTGATAGCGAATTTCCTCACCGAGTTTAACAGCAGACTCATACAAGCGCTGCCGGAGAGCATCATTAATATTTGGTGCAGGGGCTTCTTCAATCACTTTTTGATTGCGCCGTTGCGTGGAACAATCGCGTTCACCGAGGGCAACTACGTTCCCTTCACCATCACCAAAAATTTGCACTTCAATGTGTCGTGCCCGTTCGATGTATTTTTCTAAAAATACTCCACTCTGACTAAAGTTATTGCGGCTTAACCGTTGGACATTTGCAAACAAGTCTGCCAAAGTATCTTCACTGCGGCACAATTGCATACCAATACCGCCACCTCCCGCCGTACTTTTGATCATCACAGGATAGCCAATTTCTGCTGCTGCCTGTTTGACTTGCTGCAAATTCTCTAACAACAAACTACCGGGGACAAGTGGCACTCCAACAGCTTGGGCGATCGCTCTTGCTTCATGTTTGAGTCCAAATCGCCGCAGTTGATCGGGTGTAGGCCCAATAAACACAATTCCTGCTTTTGCACAAGCTTCGGCAAAGTCCACATTCTCACTCAAAAACCCATAGCCGGGATGAATTGCCTCAGCACCAGTCGCCTGTGCTGCCGTTAAAATCGCCTCAGTCCGAAGATAACTTTGCGCCGCCGTCGCATCTCCAACACAGACGGCTTCCCCAGCTGCTGCAACATGGGCAGCGTGGGCATCGGCTTGGGAGTAGACTGCACCGAGGCAATACCGAGGCGATCGAGGGTGCGAATAATCCGGCAAGCAATTTCACCCCGATTAGCAATCAAAACTTTGTTGAACATCAGCGCTAAATCAATTAAAACAATTCGCAATTCGCAATTCGCAATTCGCAATTCGCAATTACGTTTTGTGACGGGGATTTAGACCCCGACACAAAACGGGCTGCCTGTCTTGCTGGGGACTTAAACCCCCAAAGTTTGTTAAGAGACTTTTAGTTAAAAAACATCCCATCAAGAGGCGCAAAGCCTTGCGCTCCTACAAACCTACAAATAATTTGGGATAATTTATTTTTTGCTAGTCCCTAAGAACTGAACCAGCAACCAACAAGCATAGAGATTATCCCATTTTTGCAGAAATAGTCTCTACCATTCATCTTTGTTTTTTTATAATTTTGAAAATTCCGAGTCCAAAGGTGCAAACTTCCGAGTTCAAAGGTGCAACTTCCGAGTTCAGAGGTGCAACTTCCGAGTTCAGAGGCTCAACTTCCGAGTTCAGAGGCTCAACTTTCGAGTTCAAAGGTGCAACTTCCGAGTTCCAAGGCTCAACTTCCGAGTTCCAAGGCTCAACTTCCGAGTTCAAAGGCTCAACTTCCGAGTTCAAAGGCTCAACTCCGAGTAAATTTGTAGGGGCACGGCATGCCGTGCCCCTACGGACACTCTGGTTGGAACAATAATTTAATCCCTTGAAGGGGTGGAAGCATCAAGCTGCGTCCCAAACAATCAACCTAACTGGCGTAGGATTGTAAGCATTGCATGGGTTGTTGATTTGCGGACAGTTAGAAATCAACACCATCACATCCATCTCTGCCCGTAGATCGATGATCTTCCCGGCTTCGGAAATCCCATCGACAATTTCCAATGTGCCATCTTCGTTGACAGGAACATTCATGTAGAAATTCACATTGCTGACGAGATCGCGTTTGTTCATCTCGTACTTGCTCAGTTCCAGCAAGTAATTCTCGACACAAGCGTGTAGATGCTTCTTGTGCAGCGCATAGCGCACTGAGTTGCTTTCCATGCTACACGCCCCGCCCAGCGTATCGTGTTTGCCACATTGATCCTGAATGACGGTCATCATCACGTTTCCTTCGTTGGAAATCAACTGCGTGCCTGTAGTAATGAAAATATTACCTTGGCGGACAATGGTATCGGGAGCGCTATAACGCTCTGAGGTATCATCAGCGTTGTAAATTAGTGTGTCAACGGCTTGATTGCCTAGTAAATCGATAATCCGCAAAATTTGCCCTTTTTTGATGATCTTAGACCAGGGCTGACGGGCAGCCAACTCCTGATCATAAATTGCTCTTGCTGGATCGAGTTCGATGGGTAATGTTGCGACCATAATGGGATTCCTCTTTTATTTTCAGATGCCAAGAAACAGAGATTGCCAACGCAAACTAAACTACCAACTAATCCTGAGCAAATAATGCATCAGTGTTAATGAAACCACGAATCACTTCTTCATTTGCAGTGCGACACAAATCGTCCGGTGCTGGTGCAGATGATTTCCAAACGGTAAGCTGAATTGGCTTAGGCTTGTATACTGTATCGGGGTGTAACACATGGGGACAGTTGGAAATAATCACCAACACATTCATTTCCGCCCGTAAATCAATAAAACTGCCTGGTTTTTCATTGCCTGTAACATATTCCAAGTCTCCATTTGGATGCACTGCGACTCGGCTAAATAAATTAAGGTTAGGCATTAAGTCTTTACGAGTTAAACCACGCTTGCCCAAGGCTTTAAGGAAATTATTACGGGAGTTATTGTAATCGCTTTCGCCATATTTGTTGTAAGTCCCTTCGCCATATTTGGCAGCATTGCTAGCAGCATTGCTGCAACCACAGATTAAATCGTGATGGCCGGAGGTATCCTCTGTGATGGAGAACAGAATGCGTCCCATATCAGAGTAAATTACCATGCCTTTTTTCACGAAGGCGTTGAACTGAATCTTGGCGGTATCTGCTACGTTCAGCCGTTCAATTGGGCTATCGGCGTTGTAGCAAATCATGGAAACACCCTGAGATCCTTCCAAATCAGTCACACGCAGGGTATTTCCCCGTTTGATGACGTAGTGCCAATACGCGCCACCAGGCAGCTTTTCATCGAGCAAAATCAGGCTTGGATCAATTGCCTCTAGATTCGGCAGAGTAGATGCTTGCACTATAAAATCCTCCTGTTACGGTTGTCAGTTGAAAAATTGAATAAAACTACTGACTCAAATAACAAAGCCCAGGAGATTACCAATACAGTCATGCTGTCTGGCTCTCCCGGGCTTTTTTCCCGCCGTGTGACCGACTCGCTCTGAGTCGGCTGCTTCTCTTGGACCAGACATCACACTTTGGTGCGATCGGAACCCTAGAAGCTTATCCTTATTTAGTTGTCAATTTGAGTTTGCAAAACTTTTACAATATTATAAACAGAGGCTTTGGTTATTTAGATTAACATTTTTACGCCACGTTTGCTCATTGTTATTTTCGCAAGGGTACTTAAAGTAATTAGGACTTACGCACAGGTAAAGAAAAATCGAACCACAGAGGCACAGAGAACACGGAGGAAGAGTTTAAGAGATATTTTGCGTAAGTTCTGTTATCCAAAAAAACCCGATTAACAGATTCTTTATTCTAAAAAATCCGTCAATCAGGTCTTTTGGGAAAGGGTATAAAATATCAAACTACCTATTTTTTTTAAGTTCATGCATACTTCTGACAACCTTTGTTACTAAATTTCTGGGTGTAAATCTGATGCTTTCAGTCAATATTTTATTTCTCATCCCAGGAACGACAACGGTTTTATTTTTCATTAAGCCCCGATAACCAATTCTAGCGACGGTTTCTGTATCCATCATTCTATTAACGCTAGCAATTTTTGAATCTTCCATTGCAGCAGTTTGTTGAAATTCTGATGCAGTTGGCCCTGGACAAAGAACAGTTACGCTGACACCTGTGCCCTCTAATTCATTAGCGATCGCTTCTGAAAATGATAATACATAAGCTTTTGTCGCAAAATAAACTGCCATTAGAGGCCCTGGTTGAAAAGCCGCTGCTGAGGCTACATTTAATATTTTTCCATAGTTTTGCTCGACCATATCTTTAAGAAACAACTTAGTTAAATGAGTCAGGCTGACCATATTTACCTGAAGCATTTGCAGTTCAATAGTCAAGTCTGTTTCGTTAAATACTCCATAAGTACCAAAGCCAGCATTGTTAACCAGCACATCAATTTTGATCGATTCTTGCTGTAGCTCTGTGAAAATCTCTTCTGGAGATGTTGGGATAGATAAATCCTTAACAAAAGTTTTGACAGAGATGCCAAACTTTTGCGGAAACTCATCTATGATTTCAGTAAGTTTTTGTTCATTTTTATCTACTAACACAAGATTATAATTATGACGAGCAAAAATTTGGGTTAATTGATACCCTATCCCGCTAGCTGCTCCTGTAATTAGAGCAGTTCTTTTTTGCCGACTTTCAGATGTTTTATTCATGTGATAAAAATGATTAACTGGAATTAATTAAGTTTTATAAAAATAGCTACAGCAATATATAATGTCTGCTGTAGCTATTTTTATGCAGACAATAAATGATGCTATCCACCTGAAATGAGTATGCTTCAATCCAGGATATTAAACGCAAATATAAAAATCTGTATCTATATAAACAACAACAAAAAGATTTAATATTGTCACCAATGCCACAACATAATTCTGTTACTATAACTGACTTGCAAGCAGCACAAAAGCGCATTTTGGGGATTGCCCACCGCACACCTGTGCTTACTTCTAGAACCTTTAACGATCGCACCAATAGCCAAGTATTCTTTAAGTGCGAAAACTTTCAACGCACGGGGGCATTTAAATTTAGAGGTGCGTACAATGCCCTAGCCCAACTATCAGCAGCCCAAAAACAAACAGGCGTTCTCACCTATTCATCGGGAAATCATGCCCAAGCGATCGCTTTAGCTGGGCAATTACTCAATATTTCCACCACCATTGTCATGCCTGATGATGCACCTGCTGTTAAACAAACTGCTACTCGTGGCTATGGTGCAGAGATAATTTTATACAATCGCCAAGAAACAAACCGGGAAGAATTAGCCCAAAAATTAGCAAGCGATCGCTCTTTGACACTTATTCCCCCTTACGATCATCCTCATGTAGTCGCCGGACAGGGTACAACTGCTTTAGAACTGATTCAAGAAGTTGGTAAATTAGACTTGCTATTAGTTTGTTGTGGCGGTGGCGGATTACTTTCAGGATGTGCGATCGCAGCCAAAGCACTTTTACCCAATTGTAAAGTAATCGGCGTAGAACCAGCACTTGCCGACGATGCTACCCGCTCCTTTCACACCAAAACTCTGCAAACAGTCAAAAATCCTCATACCATCGCCGATGGTGCGCGGACTCCTAGCCTGGGTAAAATTACTTTCCCCTTAGTGCTGGATTACGTCGATGATATGGTGACGGTATCAGAAGAAGCAATTCTTCGCACCATGTTTTTCTTGTGGGAACGTCTGAAAATTGTCGTTGAACCTACGGGAGTACTCGCAGCAGCAGCCTTACTCGAAGGTGTGGTGACAGCACCAAAGGCGAGGATTGGTGTCATCATCAGTGGTGGAAATGTAGATTTGGCGCAAGTTGGTAAATTGTTTTCTGTGGGATTGAATTGAAAAGTTATAGATTTTCTTTACAATCAGTTCTTAGCCTTAACTGAACTGTATTGCTATATACCTTGACAGATTAAGTTTTATCGTATTCTATTTGTCCATAATCAAGTTTGATAATTCGGTTTGCTAAATGAAAATAGTGATCGTCGTGGCTAATCACTAGCACTGTTTTACCGCGCGATCGCAGTTCTGGGAGAAGTTGAGTGTAGAATATTTCTTTGAATACTGGGTCTTGATCGGCTGCCCACTCATCAAATAGATAAATTGGTCGATCTTCCAAGTAAGCTGTGAGCAAAGCTAGCCGTTTCCGTTGTCCTTGAGAAAGAGAAGTGGTGGAAAGTTGCCCATTTTCAACTTTAACTTTATGGTCTAATTGCAGTTGTTTTAAATATTTTTTGGCTTGAGCGTCCAAGTCAGAATTTTTTAATCCTAAAAGTTCCTCAAATAAATAAAAGTCGGAAAATACTACGGAAAAATGCTGGCGATACCATTCTCGATTCTCTTCGCTAATTAAACTCTTCATCAAACCAAATTTCGCCATTTTCTGGGATATAAAGTCCAGTAATTAATTTAGCTAATGTAGATTTACCGCTACCATTGCCGCCGACAATAAAGACTAATTCTTGAGGATAGAGTGTCAAATCTATAGGGCCAAAAATAAAGCTATTGTCTTCTTGCTCTGTGTAGTAAGTGTGGGTAACACGTTTAAATTTTAAGCTGTGCCAGTCAGATTTCAGAGCAGGTGGAACAGTGGATATTTCAGTTCGACTAGCTAGAGATAAACCCAGTGATTCGATTTTTTGTAAAGCAATGCTGGCTTTGCTTAATAAGGGAAGTTTACTGATGATGTTATCCATCGGTAACACCAAGTAAGTGAAAGTCAAAATGTAGCCAGAGAGAGTTTCGGGATTGATGGTAAGCAGATTAGGCAGCACGAACAATACAAAACCGAGAGCAAAAAAGAATATGAGTTGACCCCAGCTTGAAGTTATGGCAAAAAGGCTTAGACCATTAACATTATGATGACGGAACTCGTTAGCAGTTGATTGTAATTTCTCTTCTAAAAAGTCTTCACGCCGCTTGTAGTTTAGTTTGAGTTCCTTGACTCCTTCGGTAATGGTGCGAAAATGTTTAAACAGTTGATCTTCATCTTCACGAGCTAAAGCCAACAATTTCCCGCCTCTGTTGAGTAGCCACTGACAACTAGCGATCGCAACTACTGAAATCCCACAAACCATCAACAATACTAACCAAGAAAGCCAGGTTATATACGTTATACAACCCAGGACGATCGCTAAATTAATAAAAATAAAAGGCATCTGATAAACAGCATTAGCCACCGCCTGGATATCTTCTGTTAAAGTTGCCAATAATCGAGAATTCCCTAAGCGTTCCAGATGACTCAACTCGGAAGCGAGAATCTGGCGACTCAAACGCATCCGTAATTGCAAGACTGCATTTTGAGAAAGACGAATCAGCATCACTTGAGAAATGATACTGGTAATTAGTGCAACAATTGCCAGCCCCGCAAAACCCCAAATTATCGATGTGAGGCGGGAAGCATTACCGCTACTTGCAGCATGGCTAATTAAGGCAATCAAGCCAGCACTACTACCGCCACTCAAAAATCCAGTAGCGATCGCGATCGCTACCATCCCCCAAGAAGAACGCAAAAGAAAGTAAATCAAATTCATGACAGATGCCTATACCCAGTTGGATACAACAAAAAATGAAAATCTCTCTTTTTATGTCCCATGCGCGATTTCCATAATAGTTGTTTGCCAACCAATTAAATTTGCATTGCTAGGGTAAATTTTATATTTTACCAGTTAAACACCCTTTCAAATATCACGATGAATCAGGCAGAAGACAGCTAGGACTTTGCTTTAAGCAAAAATACATTTCTAATTTCTTCTGCCTCTTGCCTTTCTTTGGTAAGCTAGTTGAAATTACAGCTAATTCTGTCAAGAAACTGTCAAATTACCTGCTCAGTTTTCCAGGGTGAAATTTGCGATGACTGTGAATTTAAAGTCTTTAGAGAATCAAATTAACGTAGCGGCCGATTCCAAAACCGCTCCTGTGACTCAAGGAACACGCTACGTTCCTTCGCACCATCGACGCATTCTGTGTATTTTTCCCAAGTACAGCCGCTCCTTTGGTACTTTTCATCACGCTTACCCACTCATGGGTAATGTCCGGGCTTTTATGCCACCCCAAGGTATTTTAATTGTGGCTGCCTACTTACCTAAACAATGGGAAGTCCGGTTTATTGATGAGAATGTCAAATCAGCAACCCGGGCTGATTATAACTGGGCTGATGTGGTGATTGTGAGTGGAATGCATATCCAGAAACCACAGATTAATCAAATTAATGAACTTGCCCATCGAGCCGGGAAAATTACCGTTGTCGGTGGCCCCTCAGTATCTGGTTGTCCAGAATATTACCCTGAATTTGATATTTTACATTTGGGTGAATTGGGAGATGCTAGCGATCGCATGATCGAATATTTAGACCAAAACTCTCAACGTCCCCAAGCGCAAATTCGCTTTGAAACCAAGGAACGTTTACCCTTAACAGAGTTTCCCACCCCATCTTATCATTTGCTGAATATTAATAATTATTTCCTGGCAAATGTGCAGTTTTCTAGCGGTTGCCCTTATCACTGCGAGTTTTGCGATATTCCCGAACTCTATGGCAACAGTCCCCGGATGAAAACACCAGAGCAAGTAGTCGCCGAGTTAGATGCAATGCGACAATCTGGCAATTTGGGGGCAGTGTATTTTGTTGATGATAACTTTGTTGGCGATCGCCGCGCCGCCATGAAGTTACTTCCGCACCTGATTGACTGGCAAAAACGCAATGGCTACCCAATCCAGTTTGCCTGTGAAGCAACGCTCAACCTAGCTCAAAGTCCAAAGCTGCTAGAAATGATGCGTGAAGCTTATTTCTGCACAATCTTTTGCGGCATCGAAACACCAGAACCAAATGCTCTCCATGCGATTTCTAAAGACCACAATCTGAGTATGCCAATCTTAAAAGCGATTCAGGTTTTAAATAGTTATGGCATGGAAGTAGTATCAGGAATCATCATCGGGTTAGATACAGATACACCAGAAACCGCAGACCGAATTATCGAATTTATGCGGGCATCGCAAATTCCCATGTTGACAATTAACCTGCTTCATGCATTACCGAGAACTCCATTATGGCGGAGATTAGAAGCAGAAGGGCGACTTCTGTTTGATGAAAGCCGCGAATCAAATGTTGAATTTTTGATGCCTTACGAGCAAGTTGTTGAGATGTGGCGGCGCTGCATTACAACTGCTTATGAGCCGGAATTTTTATATCAGCGATTTGCCTACAACATGGAACACACTTATCCAAATCGCATCGAAGTTCCTAACAGCCCATCTCGCACTTCTGGGGCTAATATTCGCAAAGGTTTAACTTATTTAGCTAATATTTTGCTGCGAATAGGCTTATTTAGTAACTATCGTCAGACTTTCTGGAAAATGGCCAAGCCAGCACTAAAAGCAGGTAACATCGAAAACTTGATTCACGTTGGACTTGTCGGACACCATTTAATTAAGTTTGCCCAAGATTGCGCCAAAAATGAAGAATCAGCTTCGTTTTATTCCCAGAGAATTGTTACGAAAGTTCGTAGTTAAGGTAACAATTAAAATAAGTTTTGAGAGGCTAAAAGTCTGTTAGAGGTATATACAGAACTGTAAAAAAGTAACCTTGAAGATACACTAGCGATACTTCCTTGGAAAGACGCGATCGCACTGCTACCTGCCTAAGATTGTAAGGGTTGAAAGCCCACAATCCATGAAATTATAAGTAATTTCCACTTAGAGATCAAGCAAATATCCTCAGTTGGTACTCCTTTTAAGCGGGGTGCGATCGCCTGGGCTAACTGCATCAGCAAAGCTAATGGCGCAGTCAGCAATCTCACATATTTGTCAAAGTCGTAACGGAGGATTCATGCAAATTCATCATCTCAATTGCGGCTGTATGTGTCCAATTGGTGGGGCCTTCTTCGATGGCTTCAGTCGCGGCCCGAAGGCTCACCTCGTCTGCCACTGTCTGCTCATCGAGACACAGCAGGGACTTGTTCTCATTGATACGGGCTTCGGACTGCGCGATATTCAGTCTCCTTACTCTCGTCTCAGCCCGTTCTTCATTCATTTCAATGGCATCGAGTTTGATAAAAAATACACGGCACTCGATCAAATTGAGAAGTTGGGATTTTCCGCGCGAGATGTGCGTCATATTGTGCTTACTCACCTCGATTTCGATCATGCCGGTGGTCTAGAGGATTTCCCGGAAGCAACCGTCCACGTAATGCAGACTGAGATGGAAACCGCCCAGGATCGGCATGGCTTCATTGCTAAAAGGCGCTTTCGTCCCGAACAGTGGGACGAGGTTAAGCATTGGAAGTATTATTCGGCGGGAGGCGAACCTTGGTTCGGTTTTGAAGCAGTACGTAACCTCGACGGACTACCGCCAGAGATTCTCCTCATCCCCCTTGCTGGTCACACACGGGGTCATGCTGGTATCGCCATCGATACACCAGAGGGTTGGCTTCTACACGCAGGTGATGCCTACTTTTATCGGCACGAGATGGACTCAGCTAAAAGACGCTGCACACCAGGTTTACGCGCCTACCAATGGATGATGGAAGTGGATCGCAATGCTCGGTTGCTCAATCAAGATCGACTACGCGCATTATCAAGCGATCGCAATCAGGACGTGCGCCTGTTCTGTAGTCATGATGCTATTGAGTTCAAAGCGTTCACTGATCAATCTAGCGTTCAAAACGAGAAAGTTCATCAATAAAAATCTATAACTTTATATGGATGTGGTAATTTGCAGTGTTAGAGATATTCAAAGACCACATCAAATCCAAGTTCATCTATGACTACAAAGCCTTGGGATGCTCAACTTGCTTACTGGCTAGTTCGACCTCTAAAAGACAGTTGGGTAAACCCCAATCATCTCACCACACTCAGACTCCTGACTGGATTGCTAGCCACAGCAGCCTTGGCAGTTGGTAGTGCAGACTGGGCTAACATCGGGGCTGGGCTGTTTGTGTTATCGAACTTTTTGGATCACACAGACGGTGAATTAGCCCGTTTAAGTGGAAAAAGCAGCAAATTTGGTTACTTATATGATTTAGCTAGTGATACAGCTATTAACGTTCTCTTGTTTGTGGGTATTGGGTATGGACTGAGGAACAGCTACCTTGGTGATTGGACATTGCTGATGGGCTTAGTATCAGGTGTATCTGTTGCTTCAATTTTTGCTTGCATTTTCCAATGGCAAAATAAGATAGAGCAAAAACTAGGTAAAGATGCCAGTCGTCCTCCTAATTTTGCTGGATTTGACATTGAAGATGTGCTGTATTTGTTTCCGCTAGTGACTCTGTTGCAGGGACTAGTACCATTGCTTATCGCAGCTACAATTGGCGCACCAGCTTTTGCAATATGGTTTTTTTGGAAATATCGCTTACTTCTCCAGACGGAAGAATGAACGGCATTATGTATTTGCTGAATAAGCATTTTGCTCTTTGTATTTTTTGTGCAGTTTCACAAAGAATTGCTATTAGATTAAGAATTAATTAACAAATATTATCTTGAGCAAAAAACAGTCATTATAAAATACTAGGGAAATTTCCGGATTTCCTGATGTCGTAGCTCTGTTGGTGATTTGACGATGAAGGCAATTATCTTAGCTGCTGGCGTTGGACGACGCTTAGGTAAAGACGGGCAAATCCAACCCAAATGCTTACTGAAGTTTAACGGCAAATCTCTACTAGAGCGCCATTTTAACTATCTCCGTCATTACCAAATTGATGAAGTAGTGATTGCTGTGGGTTATCAAGCACAAAAAATTCAGGATGAAATCAAAGCATTAGGAGCCGAAAGTTGGGTTAGTACAATTTATAATCCTGACTACACCAAAGGCAGTACAATCAGCCTTTGGACTGTACGTCAGCATTTAGTTGCTGGCGATGACATATTATTAATGGATGCAGATGTATTGTGCGATCGCCGCATCATCGAACGATTGGTAAAGACAAATATCCCCAACAGCTTCTTATTAGATCGGGATTTTGAACCGGGAGATGAACCCGTGAAGCTTTGTGTTAGAGATAATTATCTAGTGGAGTTTCGTAAACAAGTAGCTCCTGGTTTAGCTTATGATTTTGCCGGTGAGTCAGTGGGATTCTTTCGTTTTGGAAGTGCTGTTGCTCAACGTCTTGCGATTCGCACAGAACAATATGTTACAGACGGACGCGAGAATGAACCTTATGAAGAAGTAATTCGGGATCTATTATTAGAAACTCCAGAAACATTTGGTTACGAAGACATCACTGGATTACCTTGGCTCGAAATCGATTTTCCCCAAGATATTCAACGCGCTCAAAACGATATTTTACCTCAGATAGAAGTCGCAGAAAATTTCTGAAAATATCTTTGAAAGAATTCAGGAGTCAGGAGTCAGAATTCAGTATGAATTATTTGCTACTAGCGGGTGAATCAAGGGGTTGAAAATACCCATTAAACCAATTCGCAATTCGCAATTCGCAATTCGCAATGACGCTCGCGGACTCGCTACCGCTACGCTAACGCAATTACGTTTTATGACGGGGATTTAGACCCCGACACAAAACGCGCTGCCTCTGCCTATAGAGGCAGGGGACTTAAACCCCCAAAGTTTATTAAATATCCGATTTAGTGGTCAAAAACATAGTGGCAGTTTTGAATTTCTCACTAATTGATTCAGAATTCTGACTCCTAAATTCTGAATTCTTCTTTAATTTATAGGTTGAAAAAAGCAGAATAAATGCATCCAATATTTGCACCCAATGACACCTCTGCAAAATTAAATAAATGTGCCCAATTGCGGTTATTACTAGAATCGCCTCAACTCGACTTCATTATGGAAGCTCACAATGGCATTAGCGCCCGCATTGTAGAAGAGGCTGGATTTAAAGGAATTTGGGCGAGTGGATTAGCCCTTTCTGCTCAATATGGCGTTCGAGATAATAATGAAGCCAGTTGGACTCAAGTTGTAGAAATGCTGGAGTTCATGTCTGATGTCACCAGCATCCCGATTTTATTAGACGGAGATACTGGTTATGGCAACTTTAATAATATGCGTCGCTTGGTTAAAAAATTAGAACAGCGAGGTATTGCTGGAGTCTGTATTGAAGATAAACTTTTTCCCAAAACCAACAGCTTTATCAACGGGAGTCGCCAAGCTTTAGCTGATATTGATGAATTCTGCGGCAAAATTAAGGCGGGTAAAGATAGTCAGACAGATCCAGATTTTTGCATCGTTGCCCGACTCGAAGCTTTGATCGCCGGCTGGGATCTTTCGGAGGCGCTGCGCCGAGCTGAAGCTTACCATGCCGCCGGAGCAACCGCGATCTTGATTCACAGTAAATCATCGCGCCCCGATCAAGTGCTAGCCTTTGCTAAAGAATGGGCGAGTCGTTCCCCGTTAGTGTTTATACCGACTAAATATTACAGCACACCTACCGATGTTTTTCGCAAAGCTGAAGTTAATTTGGTCATTTGGGCAAACCATCTGATTCGAGCTGCTGTTGCTAGTATGCAAGCGATCGCGCGTGAAGTGAAAGCCAGCGAAACTTTAATCAACATTGAAGATGATATTGCTTCCGTAAAAGAAATTTTCCGGCTACAGGGCGCGGATGAACTCATAGAAGCTGAAAAACGCTATTTTAACAACGGGCGACAAAATACCCAAGCGATCGTTCTGGCTGCTAGCAGAGGCCAAGAATTAGCCGGATTGACGCAAGATAAACCAAAAGTAATGTTACCCCTTGGCGGTAAACCTTTACTCAGGTTATTGGTGGATAAATTCAAGAAACTTGCTATCAATGATATTACCGTTGTCGCCGGTTACAAAGCAGAAACCATCAATGTTCCGGGGATTAAAGTCATCCGCAACCCAGATTATGAAACAACGGGAGAATTAGCATCTTTAGCCGTAGCTCAAGCCAACTTTGGCGAAGAGATGCTGGTGCTTTACGGGGATTTACTATTTAGAAGCTACATCCTGCAAGACTTATTAGAATGTCCCGGAGAAATTGTAGCTGTAGTTGATTCTGTAGCCAACAACAAGTCTGTTAGCGGTTCACCTGATTACGCTTATTGCTCAATTGCAGACGATCTTTCTCTGTTTGGACAGGATGTCAACCTGTTGAATGTTTCTAAAACCACACAAACGCAATTAGGAAAGTCTAGCGGCCGCTGGATTGGGATGTTGCGCTTGCGGAGTCAAGGTAGACAATGGGTTAGTGAAGCACTCAATGAGTTGCAAAAACGACCGGAATTTAACAGTCTGGGTTTGCCAGAATTATGCAATTATTTAATCGAGCAAGGCAAACCGATCAAGGTGCTTTATATTCGCGGTAACTGGTTAGATGTTAATTCTTTAGATGATCTTGACCTTGCTTTTCAATTAAAACAATAGGAGTGGGGCATTGGGCATTGGGCATTGGGCATTGGGCATGGGGCATTGGGCATGGGGCATTGGGCATTGGGCATGGGGCATTGGAATTGTAAGGTTGAAGTTTTGAGTTCAAAGGTTGGAGTTCCGAGTTCTGAGGCTGAAGTTTTGAGTTCAAAGGTTGGAGTTCCAAGTTCAGAGGTCGAAGTTCCGAGTTCTGAGGTTGAAGTTCCGAGTTCTGAGGTTGGAGTTCCGAGTTCAAAGCCTCAAGTTCCAAGTTCAGAGGTCGAAGTTCCGAGTTCAAAGCTTGAAGTTCCGAGTTCAAAGCCTGAAGTTCCGAGTTCTGAAGCTCAAGTAATCATCTTTCCTCTCAACTCCCCAGTCCCCAATCCCCCTTCCCCACTCCCTACTCCCCACTCCCCAGTTTTAATTATGATCCAGGCAAAAGAATTTGTAGAAGCTGCGCGTAATCTTGGCTTTGGGTGGTACACTGGCGTACCCTGTTCTTTTCTCACGCCTTTTATTAACTACGTCATCAATGACGTTCAACTTAGATACATCTCCGCAGCCAATGAGGGAGATGCTGTAGCGATCGCAGCTGGAGCAGCAATTGCTGGTAAACCCGCAGTAGTGATGATGCAAAACTCTGGTTTGGGAAATGCAGTTAACCCGTTAACCTCCCTAACTTATATCTTTCGGATTCCACTGCTGCTGATTTGTACCCTGCGAGGCGATTACCTATTACAAGACGAACCCCAACATCAATTAATGGGGCAAATCACAGAGAAATTGCTAGAAACAATGACTATACCTTGGGAATTTTTTCCCAAAGACGCAGCAGAAATAGAACCCGTTCTGCAAAGAGCCACAGCCTACATGCAACAAGAACGCCGTCCTTATGCTTTAATCATGCGTAAAGGAGCGATCGCCCCCCATGCTCTCACCCGTTGTTCTATCCCCGAACGAGAAAATAGTGCTAACGCTTATATTCAGCAAAACTTTTTTCGCGATCGCAAAGAACAACGCATTTCTCGCAGCGAAGCATTAGCTCGGATTGTGGAACTTACCGATCCAGAAAACACTGTAGTAATTGCCACCACCGGATACACAGGACGGGAACTCTTCGCTAGTAAAGACAGCGCCAATCATCTTTATATGGTCGGCTCAATGGGCTGCGCTTCCTCAATGGGGTTAGGATTATCCTTAGCACGTCCAGACCTGAAGGTAGTAGTAATTGATGGCGATGGGGCAGCATTAATGCGAATGGGTAATTTTGCAACCATCGGCACTTATGGCGGTGCTAACTTGACCCATATTCTTTTAGATAATGAAGTCCACGATTCCACAGGCGCACAAGCCACCGTTTCTGCGGGTATTTCCTTTGCCAAAATTGCCGAAGCGTGCGGCTATGGTGTCACATTAGCCGGAGATGATCCCGCCCTTTTAGATGCCTTATTTACCGCAGATGCTAACACCAGACCTAAATTTGCTCATTTAAAGATCCGTCCCGGAACTTTAGAAAAACTACCCAGACCCAACCTCACCCCGGAGGCAGTTTTACAACGCTTTATGAAACACATTGGTAATTCGTAATTCGTAATTCGTAATTAATAAATTCTAAGTACAAACTCTTAATTTATTAATGCCCAATGCCCCATGCCCAATGCCCAACGACAAAATGATTTTACTAAATCCCGGCCCTGTAAATTTGAGCGATCGCGTCAGAAATGCCCTGTTGCGTCCCGATTTGTGTCATCGTGAGGTAGAATTTTCTCAACTTCAAAGCAGAATCCGCGAACAGCTACTTCAAGTGTACGGTCTGGGAAGCGACTGGGCAGCAGTTCTCCTCACCGGTTCTGGAACCGCCGCGATGGAAGCGATGATTAGCAGTTTAGTACCCACAGATGGGAAATTACTGGTAATTGAAAACGGTGTATATGGCGAACGGCTATCCAAAATCGCTAAAATTCACGGCATTAATTACATCACACTTTCCCACCCCTGGAATGCCGAAATAGATATCAACGCTTTAGTCAAGCTTTTAGATGAAAACGCCGATATCACCCACCTTGCGATCGTTCATCATGAAACTACTACCGGTCGCCTAAATAATTTAGCGGAACTCGCGCCAATTTGCCAAGAACGCCGCATCAAACTATTAGTAGATGCAGTCAGCAGCTTTGGTGCTGAGGAATTAAATTTTGCAGATTGGGGAATTACCGCTTGCGCTGCGACAGCGAATAAATGTCTGCATGGCGTCCCCGGAGTGGCCTTTGTCATCCTACAACGGGATGCACTGCCATCAGTAGACACAATTCCCCGCACCTTATATTTAGATTTAGCAACTTATTGCCAGCAGCAAGACCGAGGCGGCACACCTTTTACGCAATCAGTACAGACATTTTACGCCTTAACAGAAGCTTTGCAAGAAATGGCAGAAGCAGGAGGTTGGCGTGCCAGATATAGCCATTACAACCAACTTGCCAACTTAGTCAGAGACGGTTTAGCCTCAATCGGAATTAAACCTTTACTTCCTCTTGGCAGTTCATCTGTGGTTTTGAATGCCTACTATTTGCCAGATAATTTCAGCTATGAAGAATTTCACGACCAACTGAAAGCACGAGATTATATAATTTATTCTGGACAGGGAAATTTAGCTCAATCAATCTTCAGAGTATCAACAATGGGAGCCATTACCCACGCTGACATGGAACGCTTTATTGTTGTTGTAAAACAAATTATTTCCAAAAGACAGTAATGAGACCTGTCAAAAAAAATGGTAGAACGAAATTTTGACCGTCTACCAAAATGAAAAATTCACTTCATTGTATTCAAAAATACCCGCACCGCATAAAACAAAGACTACCGCGATCGCTTTAACTTTTACATAAATATCCACTTTAACAAGTTGACAGCGATCGCTTTTCTGTTTTGTCTGCATCAAATACTGCCCTGTACCAAAGCCAAATTCTAATTTTACTCAAGTTATAAGTCCTGAGTAATACCACTAATTGCTAGTGCCTTTGGCATTACTCGTACCAGTAAGCATCTTGGATAGAGCTGTTTGCCCCAACCCACCAGACTTCCATGCTGTTGGGGATTCTTGATACAGCCGTAATGCCACCATTAGTTGATGCACTACCTGCTGGAGCTAACTCAAATCGCTGCCAGCCGACATTCTCGTACCAGTAAGCATCTTGGATAGAGCCGTCTGCCCCAACACACCAGACTTCCATGCTGTTGGGGATTCTTGATATAGCCGTAATGCCACCATTAGTTGATGCACTACCTGCTGGAGCTAACTCAAATCGCTGCCAGCCGACATTCTCGTACCAGTAAGCATCTTGGATAGAGCCGTCTGCCCCAACCCACCAAACTTCCATGCTGTTGGGGATTCTTGATATAGCCGTAATGCCACCATTAGTTGATGCACTACCTGCTGGAGCTAACTCAAATCGCTGCCAGCCGACATTCTCATACCAGTAAGCATCTTGGATAGAGCCGTCTGCCCCAACCCACCAGACTTCCATGCTGTTGGGGATTCTTGATATAGCCGTAATGCCACCATTAGTTGATGCACTACCTGCTGGAGCTAACTCAAATCGCTGCCAGCCGACATTCTCGTACCAGTAAGCATCTTGGATAGAGCCGTCTGCCCCAACCCACCAGACTTCCATGCTGTTGGGGATTCTTGATATAGCCGTAATGCCACCATTAGTTGATGCACTACCTGCTGGAGCTAACTCAAATCGCTGCCAGCCGACATTCTCGTACCAGTAAGCATCTTGGATAGAGCCGTCTGCCCCAACCCACCAGACTTCCATGCTGTTGGGGATTCTTGATACAGTCGTAATGCCACCATTAGTTGATGCACTACCTGCTGGAGCTAACTCAAATCGCTGCCAGCCGACATTCTCGTACCAGTAAGCATCTTGGATAGAGCCGTCTGCTCCAACCCACCAGACTTCCATGCTGTTGGGGATTCTTGATACAGTCGTAATGCCACCATTAGTTGATGCACTACCTGCTGGAGCTAACTCAAATCGCTGCCATGAAGATCCGAGTAACCGATCATCCCATCCAATTTGACCACGACTCCATTGGCAAAGCTCTAGTACGTTAGCATCCATCAAACAAGACACATGTGTACCCGAACACTTGACACAATTGTTGTTAGGAATGCCAAGATGTCCATAACTAGCACCGCAGGAGCAATCTCCATACTCATCAGCCGCACCAAAAATGTGGCAGCTTTCATGAGCAAAAACTCTGTTAATTTGATCTGAACCCCATCCATCGTTTGAATAGTTCATGCAAACTTTTTCATTAATGGCATAGGCAAAATGTTTCAGAGGATATTTAGTAAAATAGCCAACATAAGCCCAATCAGTTCCTCTGTTACTTCTCAGATTCTGGACATATTGAACTGAGCCTGAACGATTTGCCGAAAAGCCCATTTGCTGAAGCGCAGCATCACGCCAAGGTGCTTCAGCGTTCTCATAGGTATCGGTAGAACCGGGAGCCGCAGATACTGTCACAAGGCGAATATCATAAACGAAGGTAATGTTTGCACGAGGTTCAGCACTTGCAAGGAAATTGAGTCCTTCTTGCACTTCTTGAATCACCTGTTGTTGTTCCGCAGTTGAAAAAGCAAGATCAGCCTGAGTTCCTGAAACAATTACCACACCAACTGCTATAGATCCGACCATATAG
Organism: Nostoc cf. commune SO-36; assembly: GCF_023734775.1. NCBI lineage: Bacteria > Bacillati > Cyanobacteriota > Cyanophyceae > Nostocales > Nostocaceae > Nostoc > Nostoc commune. The sequence continues at coordinate 132,194 of NZ_AP025732.1, forward strand.
CGACTTGTGGGCGTACCAGTAGACTCCTCAGGAAGGTTTTCTGTCAGAGTAGCAGATCGATTAATTGCATCAGGATTATTTTCACTATAACGAGGTGGTGAATACCCCGATGTGTCCCAACTTAATCCCTCTGTAGCACTGGGCGCTCCGTCAGCTAGTCCTTTAGCCTGAAGTTGATTCCAGGCATTTACTGCTAGTTGTGATACGGGATCGAGCGAGTCAGGCGGAACAGTTGCAGATTGCTGTAAAGCTTGAGGGTTAACTGAGTCTGGGAGATTGACAACAATAACAACATCGGTGAACTGCTGTGTAACTTTTCCGCCAAGAGCTACTATTTCTTGTTTAGCTTGTTGGAAATCTTGTGTATATAGGAGAAATTGTTGAGCCATAAGGCCCTCCTTCTATTTATGATTTTAATGTTATGGAGGCTATGATGTGTGTTTTAATTTGATGCAATTAAAGCTGTAGTGTTTTAACTTGTTCCTACATAGCATCTATCTCTATAATCTATGCGCAGGTGAAATATTATGCAGGTTTTTACACAGCTTAATAGACTTGTCCGGAAACTCCAAAGCTAGATTTTTTATAGCTTTGAGACTAAGCTTTGATCTCTTTGTGAAAAGGTATTTATAAGAGTTTGAGATAGTTAATGATAGTTTTGAGGTATAAGAGTATGTTTGAAAAGTATTTTTATTAACATCAAAGCTTCGTAAACCTAACCCCCCTTCCCTACAAGGTAATGGCGGTTTCAAAGGCTTTTGACCTTTCGAGGAGAGGAATGGAAGTGGGGATTTTAGTATACTTTACGACTTTTCAAACATCATCTGACCAAATCTTCTTTGGATATAATCAAAAACCATAACTAATTTTGGACAATGGTAGACACTGAGTCAAATATTTTACCATTTTTTTCGCAAGTTAAAATTTTGGACAAGTCTAATGACTGCCGTCAGCATAACTAAATTATATAGAAACGAATAAATGAATGAATGATACAGCAGTTTGCAAGGAGGTGAAGTAGAAAATGCAAAACTCGTAGCTCTGTACTTCATGTAAAACAAAACTGCTGTATTACGAATTATTTTAACAGGGCATCAAAGCATTAAATCTCCCCAGCACGGACATATCTTCTTCATCTAACTCCGTCGGAATGCCACTGCGAATCAATTCCGAAAAGTCTTCATTGGGAACCATCACAGTCAATGTGTACAAGCGAGTAGAACCAGTATTTTTAATCAAATGAGTTCCAGTAGGAGGCACTAATAAACTATCTCCAGCTTTGATCGTGGCACTCTTGCCGTCACACATAGCGATCGCTTCCCCTTTCAGGACAAAAAACATTTCCACCGCCCACTGATGGCGATTTGGCGGTGTTTGTCCACCAACATCAAAAATTTCAATACAGCAAGTCAAGGAAGTATTAGCATTTGTTGAATCAAAGATAATTGCTAATCGATTAGAGTCGTTGGGACTGATGCGATATACTTGGTAATCTTTGGGAGATTTGATCACCGGAATTACACAACGAGTAGCGTACATTTATTTATCCCCTCTGAAGTTATCGATGGGTACGAAAATTCCTAAAATCTAAGTCTTGAATCACAGAATTTTAGATTTTAAATTTTGGATTTTGGATTGAATAATTCAAAATTCAAAATTGTCTGAGAGCAAGCAAATTTAAACTCGAGAAAAAATCTAAAATTATTGAGCGAATAAAAAGCATTAATGCATGGGATCAATCTAAAATCTAAAATCCAAAATTGATTCACTCCTCACTCTTTTGCAGCGATGTTAAAATCTCTTGGGAGTTAGTGACAAAACCGAAGCATTGTTTGACATTATACAATGTCGCCAGCCAACAATATTCAGGAGAAGTGGTAGCGGTGCAATCTTTAACTAATACGCAGTCATATCCTAAGAAGTTGGCATCACATAAAGTAGTTAACACACATTGATCGGCATTAACACCAGCAAAAAATAATGTTGTCCTTCCCAAATTCCGCAAGATACTATCTAATGGCGTATCCCAAAATCCGCTCATGCGGTATTTGTCTACATAAATATCTTCGGGAATCTGTTCTAGTCCGTCTACTACTGCTGCGGCCCAACTACCTGCCATGAGTACTCTAGCACCATTGCTTGGCAGTGGATCGCCCAATCCCACACCTTCCCCTGTGGGATTATAAACGTGACGCGAACTAGCACTAATATTGAGCAAGTCGGGACGATTGCCCCAATTTATCCAAATGACTGGAACGCCAACTTCACGCAGTTCGGGAAGTAAGTTGTTCAAAGGTTCAATGGGTTGACGCGCTGGAGTTACGTCCACGCCGATATGCGCTAACCAGCCATCAGGGTGACAGAAGTCGTTTTGCATATCAATGACGAGGATAGCAGCTTTTGCCAAGTCTAGATGCAGGGTTTTAGTTTCTGTTGATAAAATAACGGGTTGTGGAGTCTTTTGAGGACGAGTGATATCTGCGATCGCATCATTCACTGTCCACGCATTTGGTGGAACTCCCAATGTCCGTAGTGGTAAATTCATAAAATTCCAATACCCAACACCATTTTCTATTTTGTAACTTGAAATCCAGTTGAAAATACAATTACTTAATCAAGGTTAAATATGGTGAATTTCACTATCCAGAATGTTTTGATTGCCTTCAGTGATGATTATGCAACGGTAGATGTACAGATTATAGATGGTGCAATCGCAGCCATTGCCCCCAATCTCCAAGTAATTGGCACTGCCATTGATGGCAAAAATAAGCTACTGCTACCTGGCTTTTTCAACGCCCACACCCACTCATCCGAGATGTGGCAGCGAGGAATCATGTCAGCGTTCCCTTTAGAATTGTGGTTGGCAGAACTGTATGATTTTGCCCCCCTCGATCCTGAACAAGTTTATCTCAGCGCCTTGGGTACTGCGGTAGAAACCCTACTTTCCGGCGGGACGAGTGTAGTAGATCACTTAGTGTTAATTCCCGGACTTGAGTTAGAAACGATCGCCATTGCTACTCGCGCTTACAGAGAAGTGGGAATTCGTGCTTTTATCGCCCCCTTAATTCAAGATGAATCCCTCAGCGCAGGTATTCCGTCTGGAGAATCAGCCCAAAAGCATGAACCTTATTTTCGCTCAACTGCGGCAACATTAGAAATCATCGAAGAGGCAGTAAGACAATTTCATCGCCCGGATGAGGGTATAAATATTTTAGTTGCACCAACAGGGATTCAATTGTGTACTGATGCTTTATTTCAGGGGTGTACTGAGTTAAGCGATCGCTATAATCTTTGTCGTCACTCCCATTTACTCGAAACCAGGGCACAGGAAAAGCTCGCTCAAGAAAAGTACGGTTGTACTGCTGTGGAACATTTGCAAAGAATCGGATATTGAGCAATAAAACTTCACTTGCTCATTGCGTTTGGTTAAATGATGCTGATATCGCCATTCTCGCCGAAACTCAATCTACAGTTGTTCATAATCCCTTAAGTAATTTGCGTTTAGGCAGTGGCATCGCCCCAATTTTAAAATATCGCCAAGCTGGAGTAAATGTAACTTTTGGTTGTGATGGTGCTTCTAGTAATGACTCTCAAGATTTGTTAGAAGCCATCAAAATGGGTTCTATTTTGCACAACGTTACAGACTCAGATTACCAAAACTGGATTACGCCCAGACAAGCAGTAGAAATGGCATCCTTGGGAGGTGCAAAGGGACTAAATATAGCAGATAAACTCGGTTCCTTAACTGTGGGTAAACAAGCCGATTTGGTACTTTATGACCTCACCAATTTATCATTATTACCCCGTACAGATCCTATTGGCTTATTAGTTTTAGGTCGTCCCACGAATGTTGTTGATAGTGCTTGGGTGAATGGCAAGCAAATTGTTGCTGATGGCAAAGTGACAACAATTAATGTTGATGAATTGCGAGAAGAATTATTTAATCGTAGTCAATGGGAGACAAAGCGTAAGTCTGAAACCGTCGCGCAAATAGAGGCTCATTATCGCACGGTTATGGGGTTGTAAAATACAAATAAATACGCTTCGATCCCCTTGTGCCTTATGATTACCCTATTTAATGTGTTAAACTGCACCTTTGCAGTTCGGAGTCTTAATGGATTTCAATCTACAGGCTGAAATCAAACAGTTAGTGGCAACGAAGCGAGAAGGTCAATATTGGGATTTTAAAGAGAAGCATCATGATAATAAGGCTTCACTGCTTCACGATATTCTTTGTCTCGCTAATTCGTTACATAAGGGAAATAAGTACCTAATCTTTGGAGTGAGCGATCCTCAAGCTGGCTGTGAAATAAAAGGAGTAGAGCAAGAAAATAGAAAGTCACAAACTGACTTGATAGATTTTTTGCGCTCAAAGCCGTTTGCTGGCGACATAAGACCAGAGATCGAATTAAGGACATTTGAATTAGAAAGCCATGAAATAGATGTTTTAATAATCTTTGAGAAACCCTTTAAACCTTACTATTTAAGAGACGAGTACAGAGATAGGGACAAGCAAATAAGAGCAAACAGCATTTACACAAGAAACATTGATACGAATACACCTATTGACAAAAGTGCTGACATCAGAATAATTGAAATGATGTGGCGAGAACGTTTTGGGTTGGATGTCCAGCCCAGCGATAGAATCGTTGATTTCTTATGGAAGCCAGAGGAATGGGACAAGGATATAGGAAATAAAGAGTGTGCTTATCACAAATATAATCCTGAGTATCAAATACAATTCGGAGAGCCAAGAGAGTTTAGGGATATATTCAGTTATTTCTATATAAATAAAAGTTCGTTTATAGGAGAAGCAGAATTTAAATACCTATCTACAACATTGTTCACGTTGTCTTATATGTACTGCGATGAAATGAGGATTCAATTAGCAGTACCTAGTAATGGTCATGTTCGAGTATCAAGACGTGAAGTTTGGTATATGTACTATGTGCTTCAAAGTAGAAATGGAGCGTTTCTAAATTTCATGACAGATAGCAAACTAGACTTTCAAAGTCAGAGTGCAGAGGGTATATTTCTGTTATACAGAAATCATGATGAGCGCAAGGAATTTGAGAATTATCTATCGAATAATTTAAGGAAATTGGATGACATACATGATTCAGATATCGGTAGGTATATTCAAAGTGACCTCGATAGAGAAGATAAGCACTTTATTTTTAAACCTATAGAGATGGTGAAAGTTAAAAATCTATTTGAATATTGGAGAATACATAAAGATATAACTTAACAAGTCAGTTGCACTCCATGAAACAAGACTTTCTGGTTAGGATCAACAGTATGATGAAAGATACAAAATATTTAGATAGCTACTGATTGCTGTGTTTGCTAAAATATCGCGCAGAGGCTGAATTCCAAAGGAAATACCTTATGCCAATTGTCATTACCCTTAGCCTTACGATTTGTATGTTGACCAGAGCAACTATGCTGAAGTTATGTCGGGTATACAAAGAGATGAGCCTATAGTTACTGTTGCACACTGTGTCTGGCAAATTATTGGTGTTTGCGATGGCAATTTTGGCATTGAGTCTGGTTATGGTGGCATCACTGGTATAGATAACCAAGCTGATACCTCACTGATTGTTACCCTGGCGCAATCACCAGAACTCACCTTAGTTGATTGGAGAGTCGTTTCTGGGGGAGACGGTTATGCATCGGTGTTTTTTAGAACATTAACTTCCAGAGTGCTTCCATGTTTTTCTACAATAATTTGACATGGTGCGATCGCTAAATTCTTTTTTAAACCATCAAAACTCTAGTGATTGACTAAAAAGCCACAAAAAAACTGGATTTTTGTGTATACTCTGTGACTAAGTGCCTTAGTAACACATTTCCGGGAGTAAACATGGAACGCGCCATCTCTGCGTTGGGAATTTTAGTTTTTATCGGTATATCCTACGCCTTCTCTGTTAATCGTCGTGCGGTGCGTTGGCAAATAGTGGCATGGGGTTTGGGACTGGAGTTTGCATTTGCGCTAGTAATTCTTAAAACTCCTTGGGGTTTGAATGTGTTTAAATCTCTGGGAGATATTGTCACCGGATTTTTAGCATTTTCTGATGTTGGTGCCAAATTTGTCTTTGGAGACAATTTTAAGGATCATTTCTTTGCCTTCCAAGTGCTGCCCACAATTATCTTTTTCTCTGCCTTCATTAGCGTCTTGTATTACTACGGCATTTTACAACGAGTCGTAAATGTGATGGCGTGGGTAATGATAAAGACGATGAAAACATCGGGTTCTGAATCTTTATCCTGTGCAGGTAACATCTTTTTGGGGCCCACAGAGTCGGCGCTGATGGTTAAACCATATATAGCGAATATGACGCAATCAGAACTTCATGCCGTGATGACGGGTGGTTTTGCCACAATTGCGGGTGGAGTACTAGGGGCATATCTTTCCTTTGGCATACCAACAGAACACCTGATTGCTGCTTTCTTTATGACTGCTCCCACGTCGTTAATCGTATCAAAATTACTTTACCCAGAAACAGAGGTATCAGAGACGGCTGGAAAGGCAAAAGCTGATGTAAAAACCAATTATGTAAATGTAATTGACGCAGCTACTACCGGAGCAATTGACGGCGTGAAGCTAGCAGTTAATGTGGGAGTAATGATTATCGCCTTTTTAGGATTATTAGCTGCCCTCAATGCGCTACTGGCATGGTTGGGGGCATTTGTGGCTTTACCGCAACTCTCATTACAGTGGATTTTGTCTTTTATTATGGCTCCGGTGGCGTGGCTAATGGGCGTACCTTGGGCTGATTGTCGGCAAGTTGGGGCTTTATTGGGTACAAAAACAATTTTGAATGAGTTTATTGCTTTTTTGGATTTGAAGGCATTAATTGAAAGTGGTAAAATTTCTCAACGCGCAGTAACTATTGCGACTTACGCATTATGTAATTTTGCAAATATAGGTTCAATTGGCATTACCATTGGCGGCATTACAGGGATAGCACCTAATCGCCAGCATGACTTAGCTCGTATGGGTGTAAGGTCAATGATTGGCGGATTGTTAGCAGGATTCATCACTGCTTGTATTGCTGGAATGTTGATTTGAATCAGGATTTAGCTTTCAAGCAAATCTTACTCATAATTTTTTACTCAGTTCCCAGTTTAAATTTTAGATATTCAGGTGGCACATAATCTACTAACCAAACACCATTAGCAGAACAATAAAATATGTAACCCGCCTGATGCATTGCCCCAGTATTTACAGCAAAAACTACTGCTTTTCCATGTCTTGCACCAACAGTTTGTGCTGTTGCAATATCCTTCGATAAATGGACATGGTGGCGTGACATTTTGCAAAGTCCTGTTTGCATAATTGACTCTACAGATTTGTGTCCCGTACCGTGATAAAGTTTATCTGGGGGAACAACAGGTTCTAATTGTAAATCGACTTTTACACTATGTCCTTGATTCGCACGAATCAGATTACCTGTAGAATCAAAAGAAAAGCGTTGTTTTTCGTTCGATTCAACTACTGCCTGTAATTCTTCATGGGTAATCGGAAATTTGTTCGTAGCACAAGCGGTAAGTAGGTCATCAAGAGCAACCCAACCACCAGGAGCAAGTTTAATTCCAATTGCATCTGGTGTGTGTCGCAGATATTTGCTGAGATATTTGCTGATTTTGACGAGGCGAGAATCACTCATTTGATTGTGGTTAGCATATTTGTACTACAATTATAGTTTTTTGTAGCACATAATTTTTCTTGATGATTTTACTTTGTGTAAATTGACAAAATTTGTCTTCCTATCATTGCTAATGCCACTCCAATTATCACAATGAGTGTCACCTTCCCACCAGGAACGAGTGCTTGATTTATGCTATCTGAATTTTCTTGCTCTTGACGTTGCTTCCAACTCATTAACGCCGGAATAATTCCACCTAAAACTGAAATACTAAATGTTCCAGTGTAATCTAGGGCAGTAAAAAAGATACTGGGGTTGAGCGTGCCGAGAGTCATAGGAGGAAAAAGAACCAGCGAATAGAGAGGTAGACGGTTAGAAAATCCGCGCTGTGCAAGTAGGAAAATATCTTTGAACAAATCCAGCAATCCGTAGACAAATCCAATAAATGATGTGACGATCGCAAACTCTGAAAAAATGGATACTAGCACTCCTAACCATTCCCCCGCGCCACCTGCTCGGAGAATTTGCAGTGGATCAAAAACACTTGTACCATCAGATGCACCAGTTAACATATTGGGATTGACGCTTCCTAAAATTACGGCATTCCACGCCATGAACATAATTAGAGGAATCACAGAACCAATAAAGATGGATTGACGAATTTTGCGGGCATCTCCTTCGAGTTGCGTCACAACCAACGGCACAACGTTTTGGAAAAACAATGCCACAGCCATGACTGAAATAGCACTACCAAGGGCACTCCAATCCTGAAATACTAGTTGGGCACTTTGAATGTGCCTTCCTCCCAAAAACAATAGCCCCAAGAAGGAAACGATGACAATTCCGACAAAGGCGCTGTTTAATTTCTCAATAAACTTTTCTCGCCCCAGATACATAATGCCACCAAATAAGAGCGTGAAAGTCGTTGTGCCTGCCCATGTAGGCAATACTTGCATCCCCCAGACTTTTGCCGCCGCCGAACCTAAAATCTTTCCACCTTCGGTGATGTATGCCACCAAGAGAGCATAGTGCATAAATAAATATGCGCCGCCTGCAATTCGCGCTCCTAGTTTACCAAGGATTTTCTCAACAACCCCCAAAAAACCTATACTTGAACGCCCTTGTATTCGCATCGTGTTTAAGGTAACTTCTGCAACCAATAGCCCCGAAACTAGAGCGTAGAGCCAAACAGCAACCAGTCCAGATGTCGATGGTAAAATACCAGACGGCAAGGTAACAGCTGGTAGAGCGAGAATCCCAGCCCCAACAGTGGTTCCTGCAATTAATGCAGTACTTCCCAATACACTACCCGGTTGATGATTGAGTTTTTTTCCATCAAATTCGAGATGAGAAAACAACCGATTGGCTTGCTCTGAGTGTTTGAGAATAGTCTTTATAGGAACCATACTGAATATCCGTACCTAAACCAAACAATATTAACAGATGTGAATTTTGTTGGTAGCTACCTTGATTTTGCTGCTTTTTCAGCTAAATTTTTGTGTTAAATAAGCGTAGGCGTAGCCCGTCGTAGACATCGCTTCTTCATTCTCAACATAATTTTTGGATTACAAATGTCACTTACAGCACTTTCTAATTAAATAGACCACTTAGTAAAAAACATTTTCCCGATATTTATAGATGTAGTTTAAATAAATGGCTTAACTGAACCGTATTGAGGTTTATAGGACTCATATTTAATTTTTGATATGTAGCGTGTGTTATGCCTACGCTAATGCACGCTACGTATACTTAAATTTTTCACAAATCAAATCTGATTGCTATATTAAAAAGTCATCACAATACTGTTTAAGAATAATCAAAAACTACGCGATCGCCAGGACGCCAATCACAATGCACGAAACCTCTATGCATCCCTCTTCCCAGTCCCGTGCAATCAGAAGCGCGACAAACTTGAAATAAACGCTGCAAGTTGCCATCAAGGGGGGCAAGATCGATTGCTAATCCTTGGATATGCTGAGAATCACGAACGCCTCCTTGCTGTCTATTAATATGGGGTGGACGATAACCAGAAGTAATTTGAATTGCACTACCATATTGATCGCGAATTTTACCAAAACCTTTTGTTGCTTTGATAATATTGTTAGCGATGCTTGCGGCGGACAAACCCAACGCGTTCGACTCTGGAACCCTGGTACATCCCTTTGTGAACTCTCCCCAAGTTAAAGGGATACCAATTACAATCAATTCATTCTCATAAACAATAGTTCCATTTGGTAGCTTCATACTATTACCAGTCTTACTACCTTTACTTGATTCAGGTATAGGTTCTGAGCGATCATTTTGTTCAGTGACTTTTATGATCCTCTGCTATCTCTAGTAATGCAGCAGCTGCGGATGCTCCTAACAATTCTGGAGAATCTAGCCAAACACTCTCTTTGAATTCTGCAAATGCTTTTTGGGTTAAATCGCCTATAATACCATCAACTTCACCTTTATAAAGACCTTTCTTTTTTAGTAGGCTCTGAATTTCTTTAATAGTGTCAACATCGGATTCGGTAAGTTTGATTATAGTTTTGGTAGACCGAATTTTTGCTAAATTAATAAATTCCCCTAAAACAGTTGACATTGAAACATCTCCCATATTTACAGTTTTAAGTTTGGAAGCTTCAGTTTATTATTTAGTAATGACCAAAGATTATTGCGAGTAATACCAATAAACTGCTGCTAATACTCATATTAGTTAGGGAATAAAATTTTAATAGTACCCTCAAGGGTACTATTATAGGGAATATTTGGAGTTTTACTAATAAAACCAATGTCTGAACAAAAGCCCATAAGTCCTTGGAACTACAAACCTTGGTGGTGTCAGCCCTGGTCTATAGTTCTTACAGGGGTAACACTGATTGGTGGTAGCTGGTTACTATTTAAAACTATCTGGTTAACAGTTCTCGTCTCTATTCCTATAGGAACGTGGATGGTATTTTTTGTATTGTTTTGGCCGCAATTAATGATTCGCAGTGGGATTTTAGAGTCGTATAAAGAGTAGTTTAAGCTTGATGTAATACTGGAAATTACTCCAGGTAGAGAAAATTATTCCGCCGTGTTCAGAGATATAGCAGCAAAGTTTATGAGAAGAATTCAGAACTCAGGAGTCAGAATTCAGCATGAATTCTGTACGAGTGGGTGATAGCGCCGGCGGCAAGCGAGTTCGCGATAGCGGAGCGGTAGCGAGTCCTCGAATGTCGCGTCTGAATATTAGTTAAAACCGTACTTCGTCCGGTTACGCGCTTTCGCCCCTGGTGGGCGAAACTAAAATAAATATTTTTCGTAATCAAAACTATATCCCCTTGTGGGTAGAATATTCTGAATTCTGAATTCTGAATTCTGACTCCTGGTTTATTTAGCGATTAATACTGCTGATGTAACGGTTTGCCTGGAATAATTTCCAGTGTATCTATAATTTTAGAAAAGTTTTCAGTTTTCATAGTTCTTGCTTTTGCGTAACAATCCACATCAAATCTAACCACAATTGAGGATAAACCTTCTTAATCTGCGATTTGGGGTCGTTTAACAGATTTGTAGCATTCACACAAACAACTTTAACTAGCCCCATATATTCTGCTACTTCTATCAGTAAATTCTTTTCTGCTACTACAGCAGCAATCAGGCTGTCAGGACAGTAAATCTTTACATATTTGGCATGAGGAATATATGCTCCTTTTGATTGGGAATTTAACACTTTTACATAGCAGTGACGTAGTAATTTCCATGCTTTTGGGTGAGCTTGCTTAATAATAAGGTTAAATTGTTGGGCTAAGTCTTCTTCGGTAATCATTAATCTCTCCATTACTATTTTGCTAACAACTGTAATTTCATCTCATTTCTGCACAGTAAAGGTAACGCAGCACTGATAATGCTGTATGCATTTTTCTCTGAGTAAAATTAACAATTTTTAGTTTGGGTAAAATTTACCCATGCGGCAGAATTGCTTGGTAAGTTTTCTACGCCTTATGTTACTTTCCTATCAAGGATCAAAGCTGAAACCGATTACTAAAACTGTATCAATCGCTGCTTTCAAGCAAATATTTAATTTCTGGAGATGTCTTCTGCATAAATTTTAATTCCTGCTGTAACCACTCTTGAGGCTTGAGCAACTATTTGGGATTTTGTGACAACAACTGACAATGCTTAGGTCAAGGTTTTCCAGGCTTTGAGTTTCTTTATATCGGTTCATCTCTGCGCTTGTGTGCAGAGATGAAACAGAGTGTGCTGCAAAATTAAGCGATCGCTTATCAATCGACAGACTCAGCAAAAAAATGGCGTTGCTGATTCCATGTATGAAAATGATTTTGCATAATACCAAAATCCTTGTAGAGACGTAGCAGTGCTAAGTCTCTACATCCAGAAAACTGACTAACGCTGCGATCGCTCAGATGGAACTTATTCAGGAAGTTCGCAACCGCAAACATGCATCACTCACTGATGAATTAACAGGTTTGCATAACCGACGTGGTTTCTTCTTGATGGCTGAACAAAGTGGATTACGGCTTTAACCTAACGTACCCTACTGGTTAAAATAACGAGTTTAGTAACCACCACTACGATTTTTGTTACAAACATCATAATTTTCGTTACATTGCGACGAGTTTAGTAACCACCACTACGATTTTCGTTACAAACATTATAATTTTCGTTACATTGCGACGATTTTAGTAACCACCGCTACGATTTTTGTTACAAACATCATAATTTTCGTTACATTGTTACGAGTTTAGTAACCACCACTACGATTTTCGTTACAAACATCATAATTTTCGTAGGGGCACAACATATTGTGCCCCTACCGATGTACTGTATTTTAATTTACCACTTGGCTGCCATGACTGCGGGGGTCATCTTGATTAGCCGTTGGTGCTACTGGGGCAGAAAATTTGGAAACTTTGCCGCTAGGTTGAGCATAAGGGAGAGAAGAATTAGTTACCAAAGCTTCTAAGTTGCTAGCCATAATTGTGCGGGGTTGATCGCCGATCGCTTGGGCTATGGTTTCTCCCTGCTGACTCAAAAAGACAAAATGGGGAATCCCATCTACTCGATATCTCAGCATTTCCGGCAGCCACTTGGTATTATCCACATTCAGCATGACAAAATTCATCTTGTCAGCATACTCTGTTTCTAGTTGAGTGATATCTGGCGCCATTTTCTGGCAGACAGTACACCAATCAGCATAAAACTCTACTAGAGATGGTTTGCCGTTGCTGATGGCTACTTCTAACGGTGTGGAGGTTTCACTTAACTTTGCTAGAGTTGCTGAGGTTGTTTCAGTTCGCAATCCTAAAACAAGGGCAATGCTAAGAGCGATCGCTACCATTACAATTAAGAAGTTTCTTAGACGCTTTCCGAATGGAGATTCAGGTTTTTCGGGAGAGTTAACAGGTGCAGTACTCATAAGAAAATCATTAAAATTTATTAAACAATTTCTTCTTTAGTTTAACTGACTCCAAGAGGACGTTTGAAAAGTCCTCTTGTCGGTATCAAAAATTTTAGATCCCCCTAAATCCCCCTTCAAAAGGGGGACTTTGATTCCGGTTCCCCCCTTTTTTAAGGGGGGTTAGGGGGGATCTAAAGTGCTTAAAGTTACAGCAAAGCACTTTTCAAACAACCTCCAAGCGCTCTTTAATTTTTCCACCTTTGCAAGCTTGAACTGAGGACTGGGGACTGGAGATTAAGACTGTAACCAAATCTTACTCATATATTCTTCGCCAGTCCCCAATCCCCAATTACCTAATTTAGAAAATCGTCCCGGTTTCTTTCAAATAAACCCGCGTAAATGGTTCATCTTCACCCAAAGTATAATCTTCAATCAACCCTTTGCGACGAATAGAAATATCGTTGCCTTTTCTAATCACCACAGTCGAACTATCGAAAACATCTCGCACTAAAGTCATCTCAATTTCGGTGGGATTATCCAAAACTACGAGATTACTCTTTTGGTAAAATATCCCCTGTTCTTCTAAAATGTCTTCCGCATACTCGGCAATCAACAAATCAAGTTTGGGATGACGCAGTAAAGTTTGAACATTGCTGCTGTAATCTTTGCTTAATACTTTTTTCGAGCGATTCACAAAAAGGGCATCTCGACAAACAGCGCCTATTATCAAGTTGGGATGTTGTAAAAGGATATGATCAATCGTCGCTTGCAGTTCTTCAACTGAGATTTTATTAAAGGTAATAATTGGTATCCTGGCATCTGTACCTGACTCAAAAAAGGTTTCTAAAATATAAGAAGGCACATCAACGCTTTCACCAACGGAAGGTTTAAGATGCATTAAAACACCTGGTGCAGCATTAATTTCCAAGATAGCAAAGTTACTAGACTTCCAAGATTCGGCAAGACTTTTGGTAATCACATCAATACCCAGACAAGTCAGTTGGAAGTGTTGGGCAATATCTTGCGCCAAGATAATATTGTCATCATGAACTGTCTGGGTTGCATCGATGCTCATACCTCCGGCTGAAAGATTAGCGACTTTACGCAGGTAAACAGTGCGTCCCTTCTCAACTACGCTGTCTAATGATAAGCGTTGTTCTTCTAGATAGAGTTCCATCGCTTCATCAATCTGGATTTTACTCATTGGCGAAGTTGGCGTGTCTAAACGTGCAGGTTTGCGGTTCTCTTGGCGAATTAATTCTGCAAGCGTTAAGTACCCATCACCAACAACCGATGCTGGACGGCGTTCTGTGGCGGCAACAAATCTACCATTGACACACAACAAACGAAAATCTGATCCTGAGATGCTTTTTTCAACAATTATTCGGGTTACTTGATCTTCGGGAATCGCTGCCAGTGCCCGATTATAAGCAGCTACCAGTTCTTTTGAATCTTGCACATCAGCCGTGACGCCAATTCCTTTGTGACCGACAACTGGCTTAACTGCAATTGGGTAGCCAATTTCTCTTGCTGCTGTCAAGGCTTCTTTCTCAGAAAAGACAATATCACCTTTAGGGACTGGGAAGCCCAATGTTTTTAAGAATGCCTTACAGTCATCTTTGCGAGTGGTGAACTCCGAATCTAGATGACTATCACAATTAAATGTTGTTGCTATCCCCCGGACGTGTTTTTTGCCAAAACCGTATTGCATTAATCCTTCTTCCCACAAATAAAAGGCGGGAATACCTTTCTCGTAGGCTGTTCGCAATAGGGCGTAAACCGTGGGGCCACCATAAATAGATGCACGAAATTTATCTTGCAGCCTTACTAGCTGTTCATCAAAGGCGAAGTCTTTGTCTTGGGTAATGGCTTCAAACCAATCCCAAACAAAATAAACTACCTCTCTAGTTGTGCGTTCATGTAGTGATTGGATGCTAATCCGCGTGCAATTTGGATATGGCTTAACACTCCAGTGGTTAAGGTGTAAATCCATATCAAGTTTCCGACTTCAGATGCAACTCTGGCAAATAGATGAGCGTGGGATTCGTAGGTTTGACTGCTCAGATTTGGATAGCGATCGCTAATGGTCGCAATATAATCTTCAATGGGTAAAGGCTTTCTAGACTCAATTAGAGCAAAATCAAATACTAGCGCCCCTACATCTAAATAAGGGTTAGACCCAGTGTAATGCTTGAAGTTGAAAATATCGAATACATCCGTTCTTCTAGCATTAATACGGGTTAATTCACTGCTTTTTTGTAGAACCATTGATTACGAACCTTTGGCTAAACACCCTAAATTTTAAAGCCTGAGTTGTGGTTACTCAGAATTATTGATTGAAGATCGATTGCATTAATTTTGGAGAGTGATAGCTTTGCAATTAAACCAATCAGAACTCAGACTAACTCTATTACTCAGCATTTTCAACTATCTCAGGCATAATTAGATATCCGTTCTTCTGTAAGAAATCAATGACAGTAAGTTCATCCTCAGAATAATCAAAGATATAACCTTTGAAAGGTGCAAGACTGAGCTAAAAAATTGTATAAATAAATGTGGGGTATCAAAAAGACAGCAAAGTATGAATAGCACACAAGCTGCTCTAAGAGATGAAATTCGAGAACTTGCTGAGGAAGCTTTTCACCAAAAGCTGATTTCTGGGCACGGAGATGGAGAAGATATGAATGAATATCAAATTGTTTACCAGGCAAACCCAGGCATCTCCCATTAGAACAAGCACGTTTTTTCTTAACTAACTTGCTTTACAGAAGTCGGATTCATTAATACAGCGCTTCCCGCTATTATGCAATACAGCTTTTCTTATTGCCTCTCTCCTAACATAGCTTTTAGCTTTGAGGATGTACCTCATAGCTGCCGGAAGTGCTGTAATTCCCATCAAATATGTAATTGCAGCCAGCTAGAGTAAATACCAAGTTACTTGCGATCGCCCAATAAATCTCAAAGCGGCAATTAGTACCATAGCCAACAATGCCTCTAGAAAATGTATCTAGGGGCAGTTGACGTTGTAAATTTTATTTAGCGAGTAATTTTTTGGGAAAGTTTTTGGTGTAATGGCGATATCTAGCGACAAGCCGCAACTCTTGGAGACGCTACACGTAGCTTGCTTCCCCGTAGGGGTATCTGTCTAAGCAAATGTTAACCTTACTTCTATCAAGTAATCTACCAAAGGGATGATTTGATAGTTTTAATTGTCATGGTTTAGTGAAATTGATTAATTCAAATCAGGAGACATCATGGTGCAAACTAATATCAAACGGCAGTTAGTAATTATTGGTGGAGCCGAAGATAAAGAGGGTGATTCCGTAATTTTGCGTGAGTTTGTACGACGCGCTGGCGGTACGAAAGCGTACATTGTAATTATGACAGCAGCCACAGAACTACCAAGAGAAGTGGGAGAAAATTACATCAGAGTGTTTGAGCGCCTGGGAGCCGAAAATACTCGCATAATTGATACAGAAACCCGCGAAGATGCATCTTCATCTACTGCATTAGAAGCTATTAACAAAGCAACTGGGGTATTTTTTACTGGAGGAGATCAAGCTCGTATTACCAGTATCCTTAAGAATACCGAAATTGATGAGGCGATTCACAAACGTTTCTCTGAAGGTATAGTTATCGCAGGCACAAGCGCCGGAGCTGCTGTGATGCCAGATAAAATGATTGTGGAAGGTGACTCTCAGACACATCCTCGCATTGAAACTGTTGAAATGGGCCCAGGTATGGGATTTTTGCCAGGAGTAGTAATTGACCAACATTTTTCTCAGCGTGGACGCTTGGGACGATTAATTTCAGCTTTAATACTAGAACCTGCTGTCTTGGGATTTGGTATTGATGAGAACACGGCTATGGTTGTGACAGATAACCAAATTGAAGTGATTGGTGAAGGTGCGGTTACGATTGTTGATGAATCAGAGGCTACATATAACAATATGGGCGAAATTTTGAAGGATGAGTCTTTGGCGATTTGTGGAGCAAAGCTTCATATTTTGCCACATGGCTTCAAATTTGACCTGAAAACTCGCCAGCCTATTCTAAATAATGTCTCTGTGGCAAATGGCTCAGTAGAAGTTGCTTCAATCAATACCTAACTTTTAGAAGGTGCATTTAAACTGAAAGTTTTATGCTTTGTGGCAACTTTCGCCTCTGTCAATAAGGTTCGGTTAACAAATTTCCAAAATTTTACTTTTGCCAGTATTTACCCATCTGGACTAAAAGTTTGTCAAGTTTAAATTGATGGGTAAGCAAATTCGTAGTAAGGGCTTTAGTCGTTATTTTTTAATCACTAAAGTGCTTACTACAACTACGGTACTGCTAGACTAAAACATATCCCCTTTGCTTTTCTCGACTGATCCATGTCTACGGTAATTACCCAATTCCTGACTCTGGAGGAGTTTCTCAAGCTACCAGAAACAAAGCCTGCAAGCGTTTACATTAATGGTGAGATTATTCAGAAGCCAATGCCAAAAGGGAAGCATAGCCGATTACAGTTAAGGCTATGCAACAGCATTAACGATGTTGCCCAAAGTCTTCATATTGCTTATGCCTTTCCAGAACTACGCTGTAGTTTTGGTATCCGCTCAATAGTAACTGATGTAGCGGTTTTCAACTGGTCACGTATTCCCTTTGCTGCTGATGGGGAAGCACCCAATGATTTTCTACTTTCTCCAGACTGGACAATTGAAATCCTTTCTCCTGAACAAAGTTCAAATCGAGTCACAGGCAATATTCTCTATTGTTTAGATCATGGTTGCCAATTAGGTTGGTTGATAGACCCAGAAGATCGTTCTATTTTGGTTTTCCGTCCAAATCAACAACCAGAACTTTTGCAGGGTGATGAGCGTTTGCCAGTGTTAGCTGGGATAAACTTGGACATAAGTGTTGCGACTGTGTTTGGTTGGCTAAAAATGAGCAGTTAGAGAAACAGTTAAAACCGAATCATTGCGATTTGCACAAGTGTTTCATCGGTTTGCAGTAAAATTGTGTAGAGTCAGAATTCAAAATTACAGAATTGGGACATTGCACAGTAGATGACCTCAATTCATGCCTCCATTACACAACGCCATTTAAACCAACGCCTCCTTTAGCGAATTCTTCAACAGTTTTTTGGGAAAATTCGTGAGTTGCGATCGCCTGCAACATTGCCAATGGTAAAGTCAAATGATGCGCCCCAGCTTGCAATGAAGCAGCTGCTTCTTCTGGCGATTTGATACTAGCTGCCAATATTTCCGTATCACTGCCTTTGAGTACACTAGCCATATCTCGCACCAAAGCAATACCATCACCTAACAACCGCGTAGCTCGATTTACATAAGCTATGGCAATTTTAGCTCCTGCTTCCCGCGCTACTGCTGCCTGTGCTGCACTGTAAATCGCTGTTACTGAACAGGTAATTTCTGAGGATAAACACGCCACCACTTCAAAACCTAATGGTGTTGCGGGAATTTTCAAAATTGTTTGTGAACCAATAATCTCGAAAGCTTTTCTACCTTCAGCTAACATCCCAGCTTTATCAGATGCCACAAGTTGATAGTATAAGGGGCCATTCGTCAAGGCAAGCAGTTTTTTAAGCGTGGTTTCTGGCGGGGTATCGCTTTGAGATAACAGCGTAGGATTTGTGGTAATGCCTTTCACCCATCCCCAAAGCTTAACAGCTTCAGCTTCCGATGCGCTCGCCGAGTCTAGATAAATTGCCATAATTTTTCCCGATCAATTCCCCGATATTAATGTACAATGCCCGCACATAAGTCGTGACATTATTAGGACTTAATCTCAATAATTCGGCGAATAACTCGCTTGTTTCTTCCATGAAACAGTTTTCTAGACAATAATCGCTATAAAAGGTATCCATCAAAGATCGATAGCTACGCCCGCCGTTGGCATTAGCAAAGGGGTAGCAAGTCTTCTCCCAAGGGGAGACACCAAAGGCGAACGAGCGTCAGCCTCTCTAAGAGTTGGCATCGCAGAACTTTTCGGTCTACTAATATCTTCTCCAAACTACTGTTGAGTATACAGCTTAAATATTCATCCCCCCAAAGATAGAGTTGATATTATTTTTTAGCTATACTGATTATCCTTTACTAGCAGTAATTAATCTAATTTTATTTCTTAAGATAGATGACTTTTTTAATCAAATCATTGTGTTTCCAACACAGTTTTCCATTATAAATTTAATAATATTTTTATTATCTCCATAGATTTTTTCAATATCTAAAACTCTAGTATTAAGCAGCAAATAAGATTACAATAACTTGTTAATTGCTGGATGTAGCAATTTGGACTTGATTAAATTTGACACTTATTAGGTTAGGTAAAGGGAAAAGTTTAAGTATGTCCTATACCTTTTCGCCTTACCTTACCCAATAAACTTGGTGAACTATTAGGTATCAAGAAATAATGTTGAAACGTCGCACAATACTAGTTGGTTTAGCTGCATTTGGCTTAACGTTAGCTGTTAGTACACAAGTTCATGGACAATCTACTAGCGGGCCAGAAGCTTGGGAAAGTGTCTACAATGAGGCTGCTGCTGAGGCAACAACGATAGTTACAGCTCCACTTTTGAACTCCTTATTATCATCTATCTTGCAAGTAGTCTTCAGATTTGCAGGTTATTGGGGTGGTTAACCTGCATTTCTCATACTCAAACACAGAAAGAGCCTAAATACAGACGAGTGCAATGTAATTGTTTTAGTACTTCCTACGGTTGCGATCGCGTTTCGCCCACTGTAAGTGAGTGCCTGAGTATATCTTTTACTCGAACGCAGATTATTCCATAGCTAAATATTCCATAACCCGTGAGGACTTTTCTTTCCATGTTCAAACCTCGCCTAATTTCTAGTGCTTTAATTGCAATTATCCTAGCGTTTGCCATCAGCACACAGATATATATACAACCCGCAGTAGCTGCTGGGGGAACGTGTAATCCAACTGTGGGAAATCTACCTATATGCCCAAGTACCGCGCCTTCCGAGTCAGCTAGTTTTGTTGACCCAACAGCAACAATCACCAATCCCACAAATATTACTTTGGGCGAAAAAGTCTACGTCGCTCCATTTGCTGAGTTAGATGCTACTAATGCTCCTATTAGTATTGCAGCAGATTCTAATGCCCAAGACCAAGTGAAAATCACAGCTTCAGGAACGGGAGTGGAGATTGGCGAGCGTGTCATCCTGGCACACATGGCTGTAGTTAAAGGTGCAGCTAAAATCGGTACTCAAGGTTTAACCGGGCCTTTTACTGACACAGTTACCAATACTCAGTTTAGTAACACCGTTCCAGAGACTTTTCTCGCTTTCAACTGTGAAATAGACGGTGCAACTGTAGAAAGAAACACAGTAGTCAACTTTCTGGCGCGGGTTGGCCCTGGTGTTACCTTGCCTGCCGGGAAAGTTGTTTTGCCCGGTAAAAACGTCACAAATAACTTTGAAGCTACTAGCGGTAGTTTGGGGAAAGTAGTCAACCTAACACAAGCCGACGTTGCATTAATGGAAGGCATTATTGAAGTCAATGAAACATTTGCCAAAGGTTACACAGATTTAGCTAGGGCAGACTTGACAAACGTCACAGGAATTAATTATGCTCCCGTCACCTTCTTTAATTCTGGAGGTCTGCCGCAGATAGGTGGAAGTGCGACTCGTGATCCGAACTATCGTAACCGCATTATCGGTAATCTTACTTTCCAAGATTCTTTAGCAAGACTCAAGAACAAACTAGCTAATAGAATTTCGCTGCGTGCTGATGAGGGTGAACCTTTTAATGTTGGGTCAATTGCTGGGATGGCAAACGATGTTGTTTTTCACGCATTAGAAAGCACTAGTTTGACTCTGGGTAATAGAGTTGGTTATGGGCCTCGCGCTCTAGTTCATGGCGGTAGGCAGGTTGTCAATGGTGTTGCTAATGGCCCTGAAACTAGCATAGGTAATGCTGTAGGGCTAGGGCCGAACTCTGTTATATTCCGCGCCAGCATTGGCAACAGATCAGCAATTGGGCAAAGAAGCGCAGTCTTCAACTCTACAGTAGCTCCCAGAACGCATATCCGTTCTCGAACAATCTATGCTGACAACGGCAGCCTCATTCTACCTGTGGAGTGGTAAGGGGAGACTGCTTTCACTCCTATACCAGCCGTGTTCTTAGCTACTCGTTGTGTAGCGTGGATCTCTTTTTTGAAGAAGAATTCAGAAGTCAGAATGGGCTAAACCTTAGCTACCGCTAACAGGAGTCAGAATCAAGACGCGACGCTCGAATACTCGCTAACGCAACTCTTGGAGACGCTATTCGCGTTCGCTATCAGTCGGAGATTCAGACCGCGCAGGAATTGTTCGCCCTTGCGTCTCGTAGAGAAGACCACCAAATTTTCAATTTGGTGGGGGTGCAAAAACGCCGATTATTCAGACGCTCGTTCGCGAACAGCGTGTCGCAGACAAGACTCGCTTTGCGCGTCGCTATCCACCAGTCGGAAAGAATTCATTGCTGAATTCTGACTCCTGACTCCTGAATTCTGTTCGATAACGGCTGGTATATTTTTTCTTGGCTTGTGCCTAAGCAATTAACTTTTGCATAATTTATGAATCTGAAAATCTTATCGTTAGTGCAATTACAATGCCTACGATTGATGCTGCTGTTAACTTTGATATTCGGGCTGATACTAATTGTTGATGATGGTTCATCTATAGCTGCACAGAAGGTTGGGCAACCAGGATTGATAAACCCTGTAACTGCTGATATCACCTCCAGTCAGCCTCAAGTGATACAACCTTCAGTCACCGGACTTGTATCTACATTGTCGGATGAAGTCGAGGAATTACCAGCCCAGTTAATTCGCTGGTCGACTTACTGGCAACTTTGCTGGGAAGCATATCCGGAAGCTGAAGCATACGAACTCCAAACGGTGCTTATGGAAGGCAAGTCTCCCAAATTTAAACGACAAAGCGATCGCTGTTTTCGTATACAAGCTGCATCTAATGAAAACCAAAAATCACAAGGATTACTCAACCGTGATTTAATCTTGTTACTGCATAAAATTCAGCTTGGTTATCGAGTGCGAGCTGTCTTAGATAACAACCGCGTCAGTGAATGGTCTCAAGTAATGGCAGTTGGTGCAACTACTACCTCTCAATTGAATAGTACTAATAACCCTTCATAAAGGATTGATATACGTGCAGGGAGATTTTCTTTGATGAGAATAGCTTATCCCGGATTTCTCACCACACCTCTTAAAGGCTGTGCAAGTGCCGGGGAGAAGTAATAAGTAATAAGTAATGAGTAAGAAGTAAGAAGTTTTTACTCATTACTCATTACTTCTCTTCTGCTCCATCAAACGCCTTGAGCTTGTGAGAAATGCGGGCTTATGCCATTCGGGAGCGCAATCGATCAATGAGATTTGCAATACTTTGGCTATCCATTCGGTTGAATAGTGGAATTTTAGCTTTTAAACTCATCATGAAAAACGGGAAAATTGACAAGATTCCCCTGAATTAGTTCGTCACACATACTGGTGTCGTTAGGGCAACATTAATACCTAACTCAATATACAAATCTGAAACAGTAATAGTTATGCTTCCCCTTGAACAATTGTTTTGTCCTTGTTGTACTCCAGCCATATTGCATTTGCTGACTCAATCCGAGCTGACTCAGCAAATACTCCAATTAAGAACGGGGTCAGTTGCTGCGGCTATTAGAAGGAATCAAAAACAGCAGCAGCGATCTCTATCCGTAGCAGGGCAAACGCATCTAAATATTAACGAGTCGACCTAAAAGTAGAATGCATCAGAGTTTGACACTCCCCGCACTAAAGTGAGGGGGATTCTTGGTTCCCTGACTCGCCGTTAGACAGCAGGCTTGTGCCAACTGCCCAAGAGGGCAAATCTCGCCAAGCGTAGCTTCCGGTGTGCCCCACCGTAGTTAATCCAAGTATAAGTTGTCATGCATCGCCACACGGAGATATTTTGATGTGGCTTTCAAGTGATAATCTTCTTATACAGCAGCCTACACGGAGAAATTAGTATGACATCTCCAGAAACGGTTATATGGCTACAAGAACGGACGAGTTTAGGAATTCTCTCACCTGAAGTGTTAAATGCGATCGCACAAGTAATTGAAGAAAAAGTAGTGAGTGCCGAAACTGACTTAGTTAGCGAAGGCACTCCTCCAGAAGCCCTTTATATTCTTGTAGAAGGTCAACTCGAAAGCAATAGCACCAATCAAACCAACCCAGCCTTAGCTTGTGGATTCCTCCCCGGTGCAGTGATTGAACTCAAAGAATTGCTGTTGGATCAATTAACTCCATTCACAATTACTACAGTGACAGATTGTCATTTGTGGGTTGTGCCTGGTGATAAATTTCGCGCTTTAGTTAACCAATACCCCGAAATTGCTCAGGCTTTTTCGCGTCAATTGGCTCAAGAATTAGCTCAGGCAACATCTGCACTTGGCTATGAACAAGAACGTTCTGTAGCTTTGCGACCATATTTAGTCACCAAAGCGCAACGCGGAATTGTCGGTACAAGTCGCTATGCGGTAAAGCTGCGCGAACAAATTCGAGAAGCGGCGGCTGACCGTAAATCTGTGGATATTTTCGGAGAACCAGGGTTAGAAAAAGACAATATAGCAGCCCTCATCCACTTTGGTTCTCCAAAACGGCGAGAACCAATTATTAAAGTAAATTGCGGTATTCTGCAAACAAGCGGTGCAGATTTATTCGGTCGCGCTGGCGGTAAACCAGGACTTTTGGAATGGTTGGGAGAAGGTACTTTAGTTCTCAACAACATCCAAGAATTGCCTAAAGAATTATTACCTCCGGTGACGCAGTTGCTCACAACTGGCACATATACTCCCGCGACTCGCTCAGGAGAAGCAGCACCCCAACCTCGTGCCAGTAAAGCTAGAATTCTGATTGTTTCCGAAAAAACTCAGCCGACAATTGAACGCTGTATTGGCCACATTATTAAAGTACCACCGCTACGGGTGCGGAAAGCTGATATTCAGGCACAGGTTGAATATTATACTAGTCTGTACATCCGGGCTAGAGGCATTTCTAAACCGCGCATCACCCCAGAAGCTCTGCGTCGCCTCCAGTCTTATGATTTTCCTGGCAACCTCAAAGAGTTGAAAAATTTGGTAGAAAGGGCGATCGTGCAAGCAGAGGGAGCCAATGAATTAACAGAAGAGATTTTCTGGCCAGCCGAAACTAAGAAAAAACGATTTCGGGTGAATCTGTTAAACGCCTATCCTGGTTTGCGGCGGTTTTTACGTAGTCCTTGGTGGCCCGATCGCATTAACTATGGTTTTACGGCAACGGTTTTTGCGATCGCAGTTGCAGTATTATTTATTGGCCCACAAACGCGCGATCGCAATTTCGTATTAAATCTATTTTGGGCTTGGTGGTGGCCTTTCTTCTTATTTCTCTTTCCCTTTTTGGGACGTATCTGGTGTTCTGTTTGTCCCTTCATGATTTACGGAGAAATTACCCAAAAGTTATCTCTCTGGCTATGGCCTCGACAACTCAAGCGCTGGCCGAGACAGCAAGCTGAAAAATGGGGCGGATGGTTCATGTTTGGTTTGTTCACCCTAATTTTCTTATGGGAAGAACTCTGGCATTTAGAAAATACTGCCTACCTTAGTGCTTGTTTGTTGCTGTTAATTACTGCTGGGGCAATGATTTTCTCCGCTCTTTTTGAACGGCGGTTTTGGTGTCGTTATCTTTGCCCCATTGGGGGGATGAATGGTTTATTTGCCAAACTCTCCATGACGGAACTCCGGGCACAGCAAGGTATTTGTTCTGCCAGTTGCACCACTTATCAGTGCTATAAAGGTGGCCCGCAAAAAGGCGAAGGGATGGAAACTAATGGATGTCCCTTGTATTCTCACCCAGCCCAGTTAGAAGATAACAGAGATTGCGTGTTGTGCATGACTTGCCTTAAAGCCTGTCCCCATCGTTCCGTTGAATTCAACTTGCGTCCCCCTGCGATTGAACTGTGGACAACTCATGTACCCCGCAGCTATGAAGTAGCATTATTGTTTTTGCTGTTGGGTGGTATATATCTGCATCGCTTGCCGGAGTTACAATCTTGGTTAGGGTTACAACTGGATTTAACTCAGTTTTGGCAACATTTGGGATTATCATTCTTAGTGTTAATTATCCCAGCAGCTTTTACCTTTGCAGTCTACAAACTGATACAAGTGTCTTACTGGTTAGCGAACTATATCGAAGCAGCAAAATCCAAAATCCAAAATCCAAAATCCGTCTTAGAAAGTTCTGTTCCTTTGCTTCCAGCGCTCAAACTTTCCGCAAAATCTCAAAATTGGATTAAGCCTCGCTCATTTGTAGAACTTGCATATAGCTATCTACCATTAGTTTTGGGAGGAAACTTAGCTCACTATCTGCGTTTAGGCTTAAGCGAAGGTGGGCGGATTTTACCTGTTACTTTTGCTACTTTTGGTTTGGGTGGTGAACAATTGCCAATATTGGTTGCTCACCCAGCAGTGATTGCCTTTTTGCAAGGTACAACCATAATTTTTTCAGTGTTGCTGACTATATTATTAACGCAAAAAATTGCAAAGCAACCACTGCGTACACTGAAGGGTTTAGCGAAGCTATCGCTTCTTTGGCAACACTTAGCAGCCATTGGCTTGGGACTCAGTATGTGGGCAATAATCGTGTCGTAAGCTAAAATTTCCCAAGGCGATTATCATAGTAGGTTAGCATAACTGTGCGTCCCTATTACGCGTATACCTCATTCAAATGAGAATCGTTATAAATCGCCTGGGCTTAGTGCAAAAAGTGAGTTAAAAACATTCTTCTTCCCTACGAACGTGATAGAAAATACTTATATGATTTTTCACTCATAGTGTAAGGATTACAGATAATGCACGTTCTAAAAAGATCCATCAAACCAGCAACCTATATATCGTTCCTCCACATTTACCAAACTACTTGGGGGACTGCTGGTGATATTTGTTTAATCCGTGAATCTGTAGCTAATGACAGTACAGCGAAGTTTGTCGGTCACAAAATCCAACTAGCAATTCCCAAAGGGTTAGAGCGCGATCGCATCGCCAACTGTCCGATAATCAAAGTTGCAGGTAATGTCGGCGATGGACATCCTAAAGAACACCCCTTGGAATGGGAGGCTTATGAAGGTGTAGATACAGAACTAGCTCTAGCGGCTCTCAAACCTTGGGGCTTCAAGTTAATTGAACTCTAATATGGTGACTTGATCAGTTTAAGCCGCAGGGGAAAGCTCATTACGTTAGAGAGTATTCGGGTTTGACACTCCCCGAACTAATTAAATCAGCGATAGCGAAGTTTAATTGGAAAGTTCGGGGATGATTAATTTTGAATTGTTACTTTACTGATATTTGCAAGTATATTCTAGTACTTTGTCAAATTAGTTTTGACGATTTGTTGTAAGTTAGTAAAAGTTCTGACTACGAACTTACAGCAAATTGCAATCAAACGTGCCACAGATAAAACTACTGAAAGCAATACTGGGGTTTGTTTTAGGATTTATTTTGTAGTGGGTTTGATCGAAAACTGCTGTAATTGCTGCTAAATTTAAACTTGCCAGGCTACTAGCAAGGTAAACAAACACTTACAATAGTTCCTTTTTGAGGAATGCTATTGATTGTAAATTCACCACCATATAATTTAACTATATGCTGAACAATAGCTAACCCTAAGCCAGAGCCTTGTTGTTCCCATAACTTTCGATTAAATTGTACAAAAGCTCCAATTTTACCAATCTCTTCAATTGTCATTCCTTTACCATTGTCAATTATATACAAATTAAATTTATTATCTTCTACCTTACTCTTAACTTGAACTTCGTTGCTTGGTAAAGAAAATTTAAAAGAATTTTCTAGTAATTCTTCAATCAGAATACTAAAGTTCTCTTCTGATAATTGTACTGGAGATTCTTGGATATCTAGCTTTAAATCTTTTTGTCTACAGTTTTCTGTAGCTTTTTTGATAGCGACTTCACGAATAATTTTTTCAGCAAAACATTTATCTTTTTTTTCTTGGATTTGACGATGTTTTTCAGTATCTTTAGCAATTAATTCTAGATTACTATATAATAAAAACCTTTGAACTAACACATTCAAGCGATTGGCAGATGTGTAAATTAATTCTGCAATTTCGACTTCATCAGAGCCAGACATCATGTCACAATTTTCTATTAACAACTGTGACATACCGAGAATACCATTTAAAGGAGTATTTAGCTCGTGAGGTAATGAGTGAGCAATATTCATTCTGAGTTCGTCTAGCTTGGCTTGAGCTTTCCGCTCAACTAAAGCGTGTTTTTCAAGACGAGAAGCGATCGCACTCAGTAGTTCTTCAGGAGTAAATGGTTTAGTCAAATAATCATCAGCCCCAAAATCCATCCCCTGACGAAAATCTGAACGCTCTGCTTTAGCAGTAACAAATATTAAAGGAATATTGATAGTCGCTTCATTTTGACGCAGAGCAGACAGCACACTGTAGCCATCTAATTCAGGCATCATAATGTCACAGATAATTAAATCTGGTAACTTTGATTGAGCAATTTCTAACCCAATTTTACCGTTTACAGCTATCAAAGTTTCAAAATCGGAAAGTTGTAAAATTTCCTGAATATTTTCTCTTACTTGAGGTTCGTCTTCTATGATTAAAATTGTGTTCATCGACGATTATTAAAGATAAAAATATTAGTCTTATTAGTCTAGGATGATATAGCATCCATATAAAGTTTATCTCGCTCAACCAGAAAATTTAACTTTCAATAATACCGTAGAATCATATCTAAGTTATAAGTATTAATACTGAAGTATTGACATATTATCCATTGTTTACTTCAGTAAATTAAAGTTTTGCATAACCTTGGCATTTTCTGGGGTTAGTAATGCTTGTAAATTCTTCATTTCATTCAAAAGCATCATTTCTCTAGCATACTCTTGTTGGAGAATATTCAAGTAGCGATCGCGCTCAACATCTGATTGAGCTTTTTTCAACATATAAATAGCCATATTGATATTTGAAAGCGGATTGCTTAAATCTTGTAAAAGTTTTTGTAAAACCTGGTTGCATATTTCTGCTAGACGTTGGCTATCTTGCAGTTTTTGTGAATTTACCTCTATCTGCTGCTTCAGGTTGACACTTTGTTGATGTTCTTGTTCATATTGCTGTTTGATGAAAGTTGGTTTTTCTATCCGAGCCAATCTAATCTTAATTGTCTTCAAAAGTTCTTCTGGAGAGAAAGGTTTTGTGAGGTAATCATCGGCTCCTAACTCCATACCTTGACGTAAATCACCACGACCTACTTTTGCAGTCAGAAAAATTACTGGGATAGATTCAGTTACTGGGTCTTGGCGTAAGGCTGTCAGTACACCGTAACCGTCAAGTTCAGGCATCATAACGTCACAACGTATAAGGTCTGGTTTTTCTGTTTTAGCAAGTCGTAATCCTTCTAAACCATCATTTGCAGTAATGGCATTAAAATCGGAGAAACTTAAAATCTGTTGAATATTGGAACAAATTTGAACTTCATCTTCAATTACTAATATTTTTTTGTTCATTGGCTTATTTGAATAGTGATTTTGACTAGACAGCTTGATTATATCTATAGACAAAGTAAATATATCTGCTAAAAAAGATTCTCCATCTGGAAAATTTGGTAAACTACATTAAATTTTAATATCCGTAGTTTATTATTCCCTAAAATTATTTACTAATAACATATTAGATATTTTTCATTGAGGACATTGCTTGTAATTAGTGGCAGTTCCACTCTAAATGTCGTACCGACTCCGACCTGACTAGCGAAGATGATTCTTCCTTTATGAAGGTCTATACAATTGTTAACTATTGCCAAGCCTAATCCAGTTCCTGGCGTATTACCAACATTAGTAGCTCGGTAGAAGGGTTCGAATAAGTTCTCCTGTTCCTCTGGTAAAATACCAATACCTTCATCTTTAATTAGAAAAACTGCACTTTTCTCTTGAATTAATAAATCAATTTGAACATTACTACCCTCTGGTGAGTATTTGACAGCATTTGAAAGCAAATTACTCAGTATTTGTCGCAAAAGTTTTTTGTCTATACAAGCCTTAAAGTGATTATCTATTGATGAATTCCCTAAGAAAAGGTGGCAAAATACTAGGGTATAGTTGGGAAAACTGAGTTGGATTTCCTCTACCAAAGAACGGCAGAAATCAACTAAATTAATAGAAGTTGGTTCAAATGCCAATTTTCCAGCTTCAGCCTTATTAATTAGCAAAATATCATCTAAAAGTTGAGTAGTATGTTGAACATAAGTCTGAATGCACTGGAGATGTTTTTGCTTTTGTTGTTCATCTAGTTTATGGCTAAAAGTTTTTAATATTCCCGCAGAAGATGTGATCACAGCCAAGGGAGTCCGGAACTCATGGGAGGTCATAGAAATGAAGCGAGATTTCAATTCACTTAGCTCTTTTTCTTTTTCTAAAGCTTTACAGATATTTTCTTCAGCTTGTTTGCGTTCGCGTATGTCTTTAACTACCCCAATTATATAAATTGGTTTACCAATAATATCTCGAATTAGAGAAACCGTTAAATTTACCCAAATTATATTACCTGTTTTATGTAAATATCGCTTCTCTATAGAAAATGTTTCTACCTCTCCTGCTATTAATTGTTGCAAATTATCTAGATGTGCTTGGATATCATCTGAATGTGTGATATCTCTAAAATTTTTCTTGAGGATTTCTTCTTGACTGTATCCTAAAATTTCACAGAAATTTTGATTAACTTTCAGGAAATCACCATTCAAAGTTTCTAGTTTAATTCCCACCGCTGCTTGATGAAAAATAGCCCTAAGCTCTGCCTCACTTTTTTGTAAATCTAAAGTGCGTTGCTTGACTCTAACTTCTAAATCTTGATTGAGCTTTTGTAAAGCTTCTTGCGCTCGTTGCCGTTGTAGTTCAGCAGATGCTCTAGCTGCAAATACTTTGAGAATTCCCTCAAATTTTTGGTGGTCAGGTATCGGCTTTTCATCTACAATACATAACGCGCCAATCGGTTGACCAAAATCATTGCTTAAAATAACTCCCATAAAACTTTCTGCTTGCATAGCAGTTAATCTTTCAGAAGCGGGGAAGAGTTGCTGAATTCCCGAACCACAGTAATAAAATCCTTGCTTAAGCAAAATTTCATAAGGCGTTAATTTGGGGTCATAGCAAATATTGGGTTGTAACTGTCCATCAGACCAAAATCCTAAAGTGTGAACTTGCCCATCAATTAACTCAGTTACCAAAGTGTTACGCACATCTAAAGTAGAAGAAATATGCTCAACTAATGCGGGAAAAAAGTCACATCCAGTTGTAGAAGCTGTACTTTCTATCAAACTTTGTAAGGCTATTTCAGCTTGTTTGCGTTTTGTAATATCAATTCCCACTGCAACAGCAGCTGTATTTTGTTGGTATTTTTGAGCTACGAGCAGATAATTAAGCGTCTTGCCGTTTATATTGACATCAATAATGCTAGAATCTGCTACGTCTTGCCTATCTAAAAATTCCCGCATAAATTCTGTAAATTGTGGGCTGTTTTCCATAAAGCCCAGTTCTTGACCAACAAAAACGTCGCTAGTCAAGTTAAAACTTTCAGCTAAATGACGATTAACCCCTAAATAATATCCATCATCATTTACCCAAGAAACAAACCCAGGTACTGCATCTAAAACGGTTTGTAATTGCTCTTTTGCTTGTTGCAGATTTTTTTCTGCTCGTTTGTATTCTGTAATGTCCTCGGAAATACACAATAGGTATTCGGGTTGTTGGTCTTTGTCATACAAAGGAATTTTAGTTGTGTGTAAAATTCTTCTGCCAAAAGTGGGGCTATCAATATATTCTTCAGAAATATCTTGAGGTACACTGCTAGCAAAAGTTTCTAGGTCTTTTTCATGGAAAAAATCTGCTTGTTCTTTTGGAAATAATTCGTAATCTTTTTTGCCGATAGCCTGCTCTGCTGTGATACCAAAAATATTTTCGCAGGTATGATTCCAGAGCTTAAATGTCCCAAAGGTTTCTGGCTTGGCATCTTTGACAAAGACTGCCACAGGCAGATTATTAATCATCGACTGCAAAAAATTGCGAGTCTGTTTGAGTTCCTCCTGTACTTTTCGGCTTTCAGTGATGTCAATACCTGTACAAACGATATACTCAACTTGATTATTTCGATTAAGTAAGACCTTATTTGACCAAGAGATTAAGCGGCGATTGTTATCTTTAGTAGCTAAACTAGTTTCGTAACGTTGAGGGAATTCTCTCTCTGCTAAATTTTGAAAAATACCTTTGATACATTCTGTTGTTTCAGGTAACAGCAACACATCCCAAACAAATTTTCCTTTAACTTGATCAAATGTGTACCCTGTTGCTTGTTCGCAAGTATGATTAAAGCGAACAATTCTCCCTTGAGAATCTAGTACAATAACCAGAGCATCTGCTAGATTCAAAACAGTAGAAACAAAATTACGTTCTAATCGCAGTTCTGACTCAATTCTCTGGCGTTCTGCAAGTTTAACTCGTGTGTAATTGTACAGTTCGGCTTGGAGAATAGAAACTGCCAGCAGACTGGTAGGAGTAACTAATCCAATTAATTCTCCTTGTTCGCCGATAATAGGCAGATGGCAAATTCGATGTTGCCTCAGCAAATGCAACGCAGTAAAAACATCTTTAAAATCTCTCAAGTTTAATGTTATTAACTCCCTTGTCATCACTTGGGCAACACTGATAGTCTCTATGTTTTTTCCTTGTGCTGTCAGCTTAATTAAATCTCGCTGCGTAATTATTCCCACCAACTGCGAGTTTTCCATAACTAAAACGCAACTGGTGGCTTGAGACGTGTTGCTATCTACATCTTTACTTGAGTTCTTCAAATAATTGGTATTTTTGATTGGCAAGCTATCATAATTACCTGGCGCTTCATTGATTAGTGCAATTACGTTTGGAAGCAAAGTCTCAGAGTTAACAATCAACGGATGACGAATGATAGTTAGCTGTAAATTATCAGAGCTTAGAGAGTTAATTAACATTATCTATAGATGCCTTAAATCAAATAATCTTTAAAAAAGATAAGTAAATGGGCGTAAATAAATATAATATGTTCTGTCATTGCGAGTGAAGCGAAGCAATCCCAGAGACTTTGCGATTGCTTCGCTTCACTCGCAATGACACTCTTGTATTTAATCATGCCTACCTACTTACATACACTATACAGTTTTTCTTCTTGTCCTCTCCTATCAAAACTTTCAGATTTGAGGATGTACCTCATAGCTGCCGGAAGTGCTGTATCTGATGTAGAGATGCGATAAATCGCGTCTAAAAAACTGACGCGTTAGAGGGGGATGAGATAAAGCACACTAAAAATTTATTTTTCTAACTGAAAATTTTATTTTATTTATGTGTTAAGTAGCTTCCACTATTTTATCTGTATAATCTATCATTCAGTCTAAATTATCGAATGTATAATCTATCATTCAGTCTTATTGATTATTGACCTCTGTTACTTATTTAGCGGTTGAAATTTGGGTATTAGGACATCTCTTTTTAAGACATAACATACCACTCACCTAGTAGTTATTTATTAACGCAATTTGAGAAGTTATGTAGGCATACTCTATCCTAGACATTGCCTGAACTTGTGCTTCAAAAATCATGAGCCATTATATGAATAGTTAGCACGTTTACGGCACTCTCCAATGTCTCAAGATTTATTAAACTCCTTTCAAGAAGCATACAGCAATCTCGAACTGTTTCCGTTGATGGAACGGAACGAAATGGAAAGATTTCGAGTCGAATATGGTGATGATTTGATTGCAGACCTAAACCAATTAGTGGAAGATAGTCCTAATGGAGATGGCAAAATTGTCTTTACAGGACATCGAGGATGTGGTAAGTCTACTTTGTTAGCTGAATTTAGCCGACAAATTCAAGATAAATATTTTGTAGTTCTGTTTTCTATTGCTGACAAAATTGAAATGTCGGCAGTTAATCATATTAATATACTGTTTGCGATCGCAGTTAATTTAATGACAGAGGCAGAAGCCCGCCGGGTTGATATTCCGCAATCGACAAAAGAAGCTCTTTATAAGTGGTTTGCTACCCGCACTCGCACTGAAGAATCCAATTTGCAAGCAGAAGTAAGTATAGGTTTTGACCTTTTAAAGTTGATTAGCTCTAAATTAAAAGCTGATGCTAGCGTTCGGGATGAAATCAAGCAAGAGTTTGAACGCAAGTTATCAGATTTAGTTGCCAGAATTAACGAAATCGCGGCTCTAATTCAAGCTGCAACTAAACAAAACGTTTTAGTAATTATTGATGATTTAGATAAACTTGACTTAGGCAGAGTTAACGAAATTTATCGAGATAACATTAAAGCTCTTTGTCAACCTAATTTTCAAATTATTTACACCATCCCGATCGCAGTGCTTCGAGAAACATTTATTAGCACCATAATCGCCACTGAAACTAACGACCAAGTTGTAGCAATGCCTGTATTAAAAATATTTGATAAAGGTAAAAATCGCTTTCTTAATGCCCAACCTCGCCCGGAAGCAACAAAGATTCTCGGTGAAGTTTTACAAAAGCGGATTCCCAGTGAATTAATCGCGGCAGAAACTGCTGAAAAAATCGTAATTTACAGTGGTGGCGTATTGCGAGAATTAATTCGGATTTCTAAGGAATGTTGCCGTATATGTTTGCGAACAATTCGACGAAATCCTTCAGCCAAAGTTATCATTGATGATAAAATTTTTCTGCAAGCAATCAATAAAATCCGTAATGATTTTTCCATACGCTTAGGAAAAACTGATATTGATATTTTGCAGAGTGTTTATGAACAATTTATGCCCAATGATCCTAAACAACCAGAGTTTTTAGATTTATTACATGGATTGTATGTTTTAGAATATCGCACTGATGAAACTTGGTATGATGTTCATCCAATTATTATCGAAAGCTTGAGAAGACAGGGGGCAATTAATGTTAAATGAAGATTTATTAGATGATGAAGGAGAAAATCAGGATGCGTATGATGATTTAATTGTTTCTATTGAAGCTCAAAAGCGGGGATTAAATTTATTAATTGCAGTTTGTGATGATGCTAGCTTTCGTGATGAGATTATTGCCCAGTATGAAGCCGAACTACAACCCGCCTTCCGTGGATATCGAGAGACTTTAGCACGTCAGGAACCAAGTCTAAAAGCTGCTCTTAACCAACTGGTACAACAAGAAGAATATCTTCGTCAGCAGAACCCGGCGGTAATTACTGTGACGGGTGCTGAACAACTTTATTTTCTCAGATTGGGAAATGAGCAATCGGAACAGGAGAAATTTTTTGGTTACTTGCAATGGACAAGGGAAGGATTGCGCGAGTTTCCGTTTGCGATCGTGCTTTGGGTAACTAACCAAATTTTAGTCAATCTGATTAAAAAAGCCCCTGATTTTTGGAGTTGGCGCAACGGTGTATTTCGGTTTGAATCTAAAAAGACAAGTGCTATTCCTGGTAAAGAATTAGAAAATATACGCTTTGTTTTTAGGGACACAGAATTAGCTAGTACAGATACTAATGAAACTAATCGCTTTTTCTTACCCATTCAAGATTTACAAAGGTTAATCGAGAAAGTAGAACAGGAACAGGGAACTAAAGATCCTACATTGGCTACTTTATATTCAAGCTTAGGTGATATTTACCGCAGCAGATTAGATAGGGGTGAGTCTCAGAATTATCAAGAAGAACAAGAACTAGCAATAAAGTATTGGCGTAAGGCAATTGAGCTACAAAATGAATCAGGTTCGCAAATAGACTTAGCTACTAACCTCGACAATTTAGCAGGAATATATCGTGCAACAGGACACTACAGCGAAGCCGAACCATTATATCAACAAGCTTTAAAATTGAGGAAACGCCTGCTAGGAGAGAACCATCCTGCTTTTGCTACTAGCCTGAATAATTTGGCAGGACTCTACAAATCTACTGGACAATATACTAAAGCGGAACTTTTATATCAAGAAGCTTTGGAACTGAGGAAACGCCTGTTAGGAGAAAACCATGCCGATGTTGTCGCTAGTCTTAATAATTTGGCATTATTATATGATGAGCAAGGACGTTATGACGAAGCAGAACCTCTGTATCTGCAATCATTAGAACTCGAAAAACGTTTGGTTAGCGAAAATTATCTTTCTTTGGCTCTTATACTGAATAATTTAGCGCTACTTTATTATCATCAAGGACGTTACACTGAAGCTGAACCATTGTCCCTACAAGCAATAGAACTAGATAAACGATTTTTGGGAGAAGAGAATCCTGATGTTGCAACAGATTTGCACAATTTAGGTTTAATATACCGCGCTCAAGGACGCTACAGTGAAGCCGAATCTTTGTTTTTGGAATCATTAGAACTCAAGCAACGTCTATTGCAAAAGGCGCATCCGCTTTTAGCAGATACTATCTATGCTCTTGGTTTTATGTACAGGGAGCAGGGGCGTTACAATGAAGCGGAACCCTTATGTATAAAAGCCTTAGAACTTGATAAGCACCTATTGGGAGAAAATCATCCTAATGTTGCTGAAAGTCTCAATAATTTGGCAGAAATTTATCGTGATACGGGACGTTACAGCGAAGCAGAACCGCTTTATTTGCAAGCTTTAGATATTTGTGAACGAGTCTGGGGTGTTGAGCATCTTCGTTGTGTCACTATTCGTCAAAATCTAGAAAAGCTCGCCGCCGCAATGCAGAATAATAGAGAGTGCGATGTCTTGTCTACGACACGCTGCGCGAACGACAACCCCTTTGGAGAAGGCATTACATAGAGAAAAAACATTATTTTGGGTTAAGCTGACTCCAATCTAGAAATAGCAAAATGGCTAAAGATGTTTTTCATCAACAGGTTAAAAAAGCATTAATTAAAGATGGGTGGATAATTACTCACGATCCTTTTACAATTCGTATTAGTGAAGCAATTAAACTACAAATAGACTTAGCGGCTGAAAATGCCATCGCCGCAGAACGTAATACAGAGAAAATTGCTGTTGAAATTAAAAGTTTTATTGCAGATTCAGATATCAGCGAATTTCATACTGCGTTAGGACAATATCTAAACTACTGCCAAGCTATTGAAGAACAAGAAGCAGACAGAGCGCTTTACCTAGCAGTTCCTATTGAAACATATCAAGACTTTTTTCAAATTTCTTTTGTCCAACGCGCTCTTCATCGTTACCAAGTTAAGTTGATAATTTACGATCCCAAATGTGAGGAAATCCGACTATGGATAAAATAGAACGATATCGACAACTTATCAAACAAGTATTGAGCGAACATCAACAAATATCATCTAATATCGATACAGTAAATTCACAATTAATTTTAGACAATGAAAATGACCATTATCAACTAGCTTATGTTGGCTGGCAAGGAGATAAGCGGGTATTTGGCCCGGTCATGCATTTTGATATTCAAAATGGAAAAATATGGATTCAGTATAACGGTACAGAAGAGCCTGTTGCTGAACGATTGGTTGAGTTAGGTGTACCCCCTTCTGATATTGTCATTGGGTTTCATTCCCCTTTTAAACGTCAATTTACTTCTTATGCTGTCGAGTGAATGTAAATATTTTCAATTCAGATGATAAATACATGAATAGTGAATAGTGAATGGTGCGTAGTTTACCGCCGTAGGCATCGCTTCTCCAAGATACCCGACTTTTAAAGAAGTCGGGTATCTGAATAATCTGTAATGGAAAGTGCGTAGGCGTAGCCCGTCGTAGACATCGCTAACATCATCAAATCTACTAACGAACTCCAACAAAACCAGCTTGCTCAATTGCCCTTTGCCCTTCATCAGTTAATAAAAGCTTGGTGTATGCATCTCCAATCTGCTGTTCCCGACCTTTATTCTGCTTAATAATCACAAACAAGTTAGCGATTAAGGGATAACTACCATCTTTAATAGCCTGAGTATTTAGCTGGTTGCGCTGACGTAGACATTGCTCAGGTGACACTAAGGGTTCGCGGTAGGGGGCAATTAGCTGACCAGAAGTGCTACCCAATGGCAAAGCTTTCACACTACATTGAGGTAATACTGAACGGGCAGAAGCGTAATAGACACTACCAGGAGTTTTGCTGAGTTGGCGTACTGCCTCTGTAGCAGAGTAGACATATTGCACATTAGAGCCAAGTGCTTGCCCCTTTAAGTTGCTGTTGCTAGGAAATATTACTGTATCTGCGTCCTCTGGCCGTTGAGACAAAGGTGTAATGGGTAAATTTGGCCCACCTACTTGATTCCAGTTAGTAATTTTCCCCAAATAAATCTGCTGCAATTGGTCAACAGTTAAACCTGGCAGATTGAGTGATGGGTTTACTACCACTGCTACTCCATCCCTACCCACCTGACGTTGCTCAAGGGTGAAGCCTCGCTCTTTTGCCATAGCTTGTTCTTCATCTGTGAGGGGACGGGAAGACTGAGCAAAGTCTAGTTTTCCATCAAGCAACATCCGAATACCGGAGCTAGAACCAGGGCTACCATTAACAGGGTTTACATAGCGTAATTGTAATTCCGGGCGATCGCTTTGGATCTGAGAATCTACCAATTGTCGGATAGATGCCCAAGCTGTACTGCCTCCATAGTTAAATGAGGCATTCGGGACATCAGCAACTGTCTGAAAAGTTGATGCATTACTAGAAAGAGCGTTTAAATTCTGATTAGAGGAAGAGCTAACGCTCGTGCGAGACGATAAATTAGGCTTCAGTAACCACCAAAGCAGCCCGCCAATAACCATAAGTGTCAGCACTTTACCAATAATCAAACCTCTCAGAAAAAGGGCGATTTCACCGTTAATTAAAGCTTTTTTTTGATTTGTATTGTCCATATCTTTAAAATGTTGTTTATTCTATTTATCCTACAGGAATCTATAAAAATTTAGGTTAAAAACAAATTATGTAATAAGCAAGTTAATAGCGAATTTGATGATTGCTGATAAATGATTAACTCTTTCTCATGTAGTAAAGCTCAATTTGCTTTCTGGTAGTCTTTATAATGGTGGAATTATTTTTATTGACTCCTCTGTTAGAAACTGATTTGGCTACTAGGCTATTGACATTAACACTAGTAAACCGTGGCTCAACCAATTTTTCTCTAAAATTATTTAATTGAATTGGTTGGTTTGGAGGCGATGTACCTGTATTAATAAATGTATAGATTAAAACTAGTACTATCAAGCTCGTGGTCGCACCAAGCCCTATTCCCAACAACAAAATAAAGTTTTTATAATTTAGGAAATAGCTATCATCACTCTTTTGATTTATGCCAGAAGATTGTAAGGATGGTGACAATTCCAAAGGAAAATTCAGCGCTTGTAAAGCTTCTGCGGCAGATTGGTAACGCTGGTTGTAGCGATCGCGAACCATTGTATCTAAAATATCTGCGAGAGCGTCGCTTACCTGTGCCTGATCGCGCCAGAGAACTTCTCCAGTATTGGATCTTCTTGTAGCTGATCAGGTACTAAACCTGTCAAAGCTTGAATGCAAATCATACCTACTGCATAGATATCGCTGCAAAGTTTTGGTTTTCCCTTAGCTTGTTCGCTTGGCATATAGCCAGGAGTGCCAACAGCAATTGTTAAGCCTGCTCCTAAAGCACCAATTTTTTTAATACTCCCAAAGTCAATTAACACAATCTTCTGATCAGAGTACCGCCGCATTAAGTTTTGAGGCTTAATATCTCGGTGAATAATATCGTGTTGGTGGACGAAGGCTAAAACTTCCAGAATATCTTTTAATAAATTTAAGACTGTATTCTCGCTAAGACGCTGACCTGGTAGAATTTCTTGAGTCAATGCATGACCGTCAATAAATTCCTGGACTAAATAAAAATCCCCATTTTCATTAAAATGAGCAAATAATCTAGGAATTTGGTCGTGGTCGTTACCTAACTGGTATAAAACTTCTGCTTCCCGATCAAATAAGCTTTTAGCGATCGCTACAACCGCAGGGTTAGGATCTTTTGGGTGAAAATGTTTAACGACGCAATGGGGTTGCCCTGGTAAATCTAAGTCTATGGCTAAGTAGGTATCACCAGATCCTCCGCTTCCTAAGTGTTTGACAATCTCAAAGCGATTCCGAAGTGTTTTTCTAGCGAAAGAGTATCCATGTCTATTACGTATACCACTTCCTAACAAGTAAGTATCATTAGGTTCTTCGCTTCCCACTAGTTTGACAGTTTCAAAGCGGCTTCGGAGTGTTTTTCTGACTAGAGGGTTCTGGCTCATGTGGCGTATACTACTATGTTAATTTGTTGACCATTCAGAGCTTGGGTGAGATTATGAATACCTGCGGCGAGATTTGTTGGTGTTTCAGGCAGTCAACTTCTCACGCAACCTACGCTTTTGAGAAGTTTTATGTTTATGGTTAGCCGCCTGATTGTGTTCATTTAATACCTTTATAGGTATCTTAATATAAAAATTTATTTCTGGAATAGTTCAATAATTTTATTATTTCAGTAAATCTAACACTAGTCAAACATATTTATTACTTTTGGCAGAAGACAAGCTTCAGAAGTTAGAAGATTTATGTTAAATTTTGGGTCTGATTGCTGACAGAATCTTAAACAGTGCATTTCAAGGTACAAATATCCGATTGCATCCCAGTTTTTATTCTTTTTAAGAATAAAATTTATAGAAAATCAAAAACGTTTTAGATAACTTTCCAGATATTTAATCTTCTAGAAACAGTCTTAATTTAGATTTTGCTGCCAGCCGACAAATAAAATAATAATCTGATATTAGGGCAGCTAACTGCAACGGCTGCATTTTATTAATGAAAAAAGCCCCCTAGTGGGGGCCTATTAAGTTGTCAGCGTGGAATGAACAACTAATAATTAATACTCACAGTAGATACAGTAATCCGAACAGAATAATCCAAATTACATCAACGAAGTGCCAGTAGATTTCGGCTGCTTCAATGCCAAAGTGCTTTTCGTTACTGTAGTGCCCCGGAACGCGCGATCGCCACAATACAGCAACAATTGCTAAAACGCCTATGGTAACGTGCAATCCGTGGAAACCAGTCAAACGTAAAATGAACTAGCAAATAAATTGGTAGTTAAACCAAATTCTAAATGGGTATATTCATATACTTGACCCACCAAGAAGATAGCGCCCATCGCCGCCGTAATTGCTAACCAGATTTGTGCCCCCCGCGTATCGTTCTTTTTAATAGCAGTATCAGCATTGTGCATGACAAAACTACTAGAAATTAGATTGATGGTGTTGACTCCAGGTAACAATAGTTCTAACTCTGGAGTACCTGCTGGCGGCCACACAGGCAAGGTAGCACGGAAAGCTAAGTAGGCTCCGAATAATCCCATAAAAATCATCCCTTCAGCAATCAAAAAGACAATTAACCCAAACAGACGATGGTCTGGATGCTCTTCGTGATGACCGACGGACGCTTCCGCCTCGTGGTGATGATTTAGTTCGGTTTTAGCTGGGTCAATGATTTGACTTTGCATGGATTTTGATTAAGTGGGGAATGGGGAATGGGCAATGGGGAATGGGGAATGGGGAATGGGGAATGGGGAATGGGGAAATAACCAATGCCCCATGCCCAATATCCAATGCCCCAATTGCAGTTTATTTCCGGTCTTCGGAATTGGCAGCAACTGCTGGATCGGGTTCTGCTCTTAATACTGAGTTCGGCCCGCCAGACAAGACTGGATTGGGATCATACAAAGGTACATCTTCGTTAGCCCTTTCCAAACCGTAGTCGTAGGGGCCTGTAGCTAGTACTGGAGTTTGATCAAAATTCTCGATCGCAGGTGGTGATGTCGTCATCCACTCTAAGGTCAATGCTCTCCAGGGATTATTACCAGCTTTCTCGCCGTATAACCAACTCCAAATGGCATTGATGATGAAGGGGAATGTCGAAATTGCCAGTATATAAGAACCATACGTGCAGATTTCGTTCAATGTTGTGAATTTGGGGTCATATTGAGCAATACGGCGATTCATGCCCATTAAACCCAGCTTGTGCATGGGTAAAAAGGTCATGTTTAAACCCACAATGGTCAAGGCAAAGTGAACCTTACCCCAAAATTCGTTCATCATCCGTCCCGTCATTTTCGGGAACCAGTGATAAATGGCTGCAAAAATCCCCAGTACGCTACCGCCAAATAGGACGTAGTGCAAGTGGGCTACCACAAAATAGGTATCGTGAACGTGAATATCAAAAGGCACTGATGCCAACATCACGCCACTGATCCCACCGATTACAAAAGTGCCGACAAAGCCGATGGCGAACAACATCGCACTGTTCAGCTGGATTTTTCCACCCCACATGGTGGCTAACCAACTAAATATTTTAATTCCCGTGGGTACGGCAATGATCATGGTGGTGATCATGAAGAACATCCGCAACCAACCGGGGATACCACTGGTAAACATGTGGTGCGCCCAAACAATTAGCCCCAAAAAGCTGATTGCAAGAGACGAATAAGCGATCGCTTTATAGCCAAAAATCGGCTTGCGGGAATGAATGGGGATAATTTCTGAAATTGCCCCAAAGAAGGGCAAAATCATGATGTAAACCGCAGGGTGAGAGTAAAACCAGAACATGTGCTGGTATACTACTGGGTCGCCACCGCCAGTTGGGTTAAAAAATGTTGTCCCGGCGATTAAGTCAAAAGCCAGCAGAATTAGACCAGCTGCTAGCACGGGGGTTGATACCAAAACTAGCGCCGAAGTAGCGAACATCGCCCAGCAGAACAAGGGCATTTGATGAACGCCCATGCCAGGGATACGCATCTTCAGCAATGTCACCAGGAAATTTATCGCCCCCAAAATAGATGATGTACCCAGCAGCAAGACACTCATAATCCAAATGCCTTGCCCCACTTGTCCTGTTACCAAACTCAGGGGAGGGTACGAAGTCCAACCTGCATCCGGTGCATCGCCTACCGCTAAACTGGCGATCAGCAATATACCGGCAGGGGGAATCATCCAAAAGGCAACAGCATTCAGCCGAGGAAATGCCATATCTTTTGCCCCAATCATCAGGGGAATTAGATAGTTAGCAAACCCTGCGCCGGTTGGCACGATCCACAAGAAAATCATGATCGTGGCGTGCAGCGTAAACAGACTGTTGTAGACTTCTGGGGTAACAAAATCTACTTCTGGAGTTCGCAGTTCTGTGCGAACCAAGTCAGCCATTACGCCGCCAATGCAGTAGAAAATAAACGAAGTGACTAGGTATTGAATCCCAATCACCTTATGGTCGGTTTGAAAGCCAAAGAAGTCTTGCCATTTTCTAACCCCTGGTTCTTCACTAAGGGCGGGGATATTGGCAGTTTCTTGCAACTGAGCTTGTGTCATTAGTCGTTAGTCATTAGTCATTAGTCATTGGTCATTAGTCACTGGATTTTGACTAAATAACATATTGACTAATGGTGAACTTGATGGAGGATTTCTGGCTTAATTCCCATGTCCTTGGTGTAAGGAGCGAGAAATTCATTTGGGGATAGATTCGCAGGGTTAACAGCAACGGCTTGATTTAATGTTTCACGGCTAGCAACTAGCTGTTCTTGCATCCATTTCTCAAATGCTTCTTCTGGCTCAACGACTACTGTTGCTCTCATCGCACCGTGGTAGGGGCCACAAAGTTCAGCACAGATTAGGACATAATCTCCTGCTTTTTTGGGGGTGAAGCGAATCTCGCTTTGCCTACCGGGGATCGCATCTTGTTTCAAGCGGAACTCTGGCACCCAAAAGGCATGGATGACATCGTTGGCTGTCATATTGATTTCCACTTCTCGCCCGATGGGGACGTGCATTTCACCTGTAGTTATACCAGTTTCAGGATAAGTGAAAATCCAGGCATATTGTAAACCAGTGACGTTGACCTGTAATTGTGCTGGTTTGCCTGCTTTATCAGGAGTTCCCCCAATTGTCGGAGCAACACTACCGACACCAGGAGCATTCCGCAGTTGGGGAATTTGGTCAGCATTACGAACTGCTGCGGTAGCTGGGTCTTGCATTGCCTCATCAGATTTTTCTTGATTGAGGTTGCGTTCGGTGCTAGGAGGAGTATCGCTTAAAGTTGCTGCCATAGCACTTCCACGCATTGCCATTGACTCCTGATTCATCATCGGCGCTTGATGGATAGCGTGGGGATCAAAGCCACCGATTTCGTTATAGACATCAAAGCTGTAACAGAAATACCAATAACGATAATTGCTGGGATCGCCGTCCAGAGAATTTCTAGAGGTACATTGCCCTCAACTGGTGGGGCCGTCTTGATTGTCACCTGCACGCCGACGGTATTTAAATGCAGAGTAAATTAAAATACCTTCTACGAGCAGGAATATACCTGTAGAAATGATCATCATCGCGTTGAACAGACCATCAACTAATTCGGCTTCATCCGTGGCTGCTGCTGGCAACAGTCCGTGATTTTGACCGTACCAAAAGCTGGCGAGCGTTAGCACGATGCCTATGAGTAATGTCCAGATTGAACTTGGAATCTTCACGGCTTACTTAATTGAATTTACTACGTTATCTTAAAGCTGCTCCCTTACTAAGGTAGTCTAGGCTGGAAGGCATAGAGTACAAAGGTCGGAATTTTTTATTAAGTTTTTTAACTATTTTACTAATTTTGGGTACAAGGTGACTATCAGGAGGCAGGGGGTAGAGTAAACCAAATGCATTTAAAAGTATGGGATTGAACCACCGGGTTTTATACCCAAAACTAAAGTTTTGATTCATAATTATTTCCTCCAGTCCTCTGCCTCCTGCCTTCTTCTAAAATCAGTGGGAAAATTTAAGGAAAAATTTAGAATGTTTAAATTAATTGTGATTAATCAATTTTTCACATCTTGAAAAATACCTAAAGCTTCAGGCAAAACCTTTCTGGAGTGATTCAAAGTATAAGTGAGTGCTAATCTATAAACCCTTAACCTATACGCTAGGGTGAAGATAGGACGCTAAAAGAAAATTGAAAATTTTAAGAGAGCCACCAAGAGCGGGCAGAAGGTATCATTCATGAGCGAATTTGTCCTACAACAAAATGAAGCGGCGCTTCAGCAGCAAAAACCCAAGGAAATGATTCGTCGCTTGGTGTGGAAAATATGCATAGCCACCTTAATTTTGATGGCAATAGGCAGCGCCACCCGCGTGATGAATGCTGGACTTGCTTGCCCAGACTGGCCCTTATGCTATGGCGAACTAGTGCCAGCCAAGCAAATGAATCTCCAAGTGTTTTTGGAGTGGTTTCACAGATTGGATGCAGCTTTAATTGGTATAAGCGCGATCGCACTCTTCGGCTTATCCTGGTGGCATCGTCGTGTCTTACCCAGATGGCTGCCTTGGGCATCAACATTTGGCCTATTTTTAATCGTCTTCCAAGGCATCTTGGGAGGACTCACCGTTACCGAACTGTTGCGGTTTGATATCGTTACCGCCCATTTAGGAACGGCACTGTTATTTTTTAGCACCCTCCTAATTATCGGCACGGCACTCATGCCCTATCAGGGAAATGGAACCGTTGGTAAGTTGCCTTGGGTCGGTTTAACTGCTGCTGTTCTGGTTTACCTGCAAAGTCTGCTAGGTGCTTTGGTAGGCTCTCGCTGGGCACTACACCAATGCCTCGGCGGTTCTCAACTTTGTACTGTAA
Organism: Nostoc cf. commune SO-36; assembly: GCF_023734775.1. Classification (NCBI taxonomy): domain Bacteria; kingdom Bacillati; phylum Cyanobacteriota; class Cyanophyceae; order Nostocales; family Nostocaceae; genus Nostoc; species Nostoc commune. Next base: position 176,918 of record NZ_AP025732.1, read on the forward strand.
TGTACAGCCATATTGCTGGTTTGGTGCCGCCTTCCTTGGCAACTTTGGTAATGGTATTTATCTGTTGGCGGACACCAGCACTACATCCAACCTTGCGGCGACTGGCAAATATGGCTGGTGCGTTGTTAACCTTACAAATCTTGTTGGGATTCGCCACTTTCAAATTACACCTCCAAGTCGAGCCTCTCACCGTCTCTCACCAAGCTATAGGAGCTGCTTTGCTGGGTACTTTGGTGGCTTTTACAGTTCTCGCACTGCGTGACTGGGCTACTAGCCGCAACATCACAGTGTTGAGCAATGACTGCGGAGTATGGAGTGAGGGAACAGGGGGAGTAGCGGAAGAAATAATTTCTAACTCCTAACTCCTGTACAGACGCGATTAATCGCATCTCTCCTAACTCAGCACTAAATTATGATCGCAACGGCGAGTATTGCGATCCACGCAGGTGCAGAAAATCTGTGTTTCATTTACCTGAAAGAGCCACCTTACGCGGGGGCTGTATATAAGTTGTTGAAAAATAAGGAACCAGAGCCAAAATGATTGAGACTAATGTCTCTCGCCACCACGAAACATTTTTCCAGGTAGTTCAAAGTTATTACCAGCTAACCAAACCTCGGATTATTCCGTTGCTTTTGATTACCACGGCTGGAAGTATGTGGATTGCTGCTAAGGGAGAAGTAGACCCATTGCTGTTGCTAGTAACTCTCACTGGTGGCACTTTGGCTGCTGCAAGCGCCCAGACGATTAACTGTATCTACGATCGCGATATTGATTATGATATGGAGCGAACGCGCCATCGTCCGATGCCTTCGGGTAAGGTTCAGCCACGGGATGCTCTAATTTTTGCGATCGCACTAGCAACGATTTCCTTTACACTCTTAGCAGTATTTGCCAACCTGTTAGCCGCGCTGCTAGCCTTCTCTGGTATCGTCTTTTATATTTTGGTTTATACGCACTGGCTAAAACGCCACACCCCTCAGAATATCGTTGTTGGTGGTGCGGCTGGGGCAATTCCGGCGTTGGTGGGTTGGGCTGCTGTCACGGGGACATTAAGCTGGTCAGCATGGCTGATTTTTGCCATCGTCTTTTTGTGGACACCACCCCATTTCTGGGCGCTAGCTCTGATGATTAAAGATGACTACGCAAAAGTTGGGATACCAATGTTACCTGTAATTGAAGGTACTACGGCAACTGTAAAGCAGATTTGGTATTACACGCTGGTGACAGTATTTGCAACGGTGTTATTGTTTTATCCCTTGGGCGCGAGTGGAATTCTTTATGCTGCGATCGCCCTAATTCTGGGAGGATTATTTATCCACAAATCTTGGCGTTTGTTGCAAAATCCAGAGGATCGCGCTGTCGCTAAAGAGTTGTTTCTCTTTTCTATCTCCTACATGATGCTGTTGTGTCTGGGGATGGTAGTTGATAGTCTTCCCGTTACCCATAATTTGATTAGTGCGGTGAGTAATCATCTGCATTTTATTGGTTAGGGGATGGAAAATTTAGCGATCGCGTTTGGTAAAGGGGCGCGATCGCATTTTCGGAAATTTAAAAAATATACATAATAATTAGAGTTTGGCGGATTTACGATTAAAAATAAAATTTCAGTTATAACCAAATTGATTAAAAAGCTGAATGTTGACAAATTACATTCGTACAGCAATGCACAAAGCAACTTATGAGTTGCTTGAGGATGGAACTTTCTACGGCGAAATTCTAGAATGTCAAGGTGTGTGGGCAAACGCTGCAACGCTAGAAGCTTGCCGGGAGGATTTGCAAGATACTCTTGAAGGATGGATTGTACTAGGATTGCGTTTGGGTCATACTCTACCAATACTTAATGATGTTGACCTGAATCTTACCAAAGAGGTCGCCTAATGCCACCCTTTGGATCAATTAATCGGCGGGATCTGATTCGTTATCTAAAAGATGCAGGTTTTGATGGGCCTTACCCAGGTGGTAAGCATCAATACATGGTAAAAGATGAATTAAAGCTGACAATTCCCAATCCACATCAGGGAGACATCAGCCCAAGCTTACTAAATAGAATATTACGTCAAGCTAATATCAGCAGAGATGAATGGGAGGCGTTATGAATTATATGCGCGATCGCTCATGATACGATAATCTCTGATGCGATCGCACCAGAGGCTACCATCTGGATCATCTTCAACGAGAAATAGAATTTCACTCATAGCGAATCTTTCCTTAACTACTAAATTTTACAATTCACAAGTCTTGATGTGAGGGCAGAAAGTCTTTTTCTTCTTCCATCTAATCTCATACTCAATACTGCTCTGGGTAATTGTCCTGCCGGAGCAGTTAATGTAAATGATAGAAATGCATAAGGCTTCCAATTATTTTTAATCCGCCATCCTATAGACTCACCGAAATATTTCCAGGTTTCCAAATCTAAGTCAGGTTTTCCCCCAACGCTGTCCCAGATTTGCTTCTGTATACTAAAACCAAAGCGCTCATTACTGTATTTTACCCACAAGCGATCAATAGTTAAAAGGTCTTGACAGGGAAACTTTTCGATATCTTCTACTCTGAGATAATCTTCTTTTTCTCGACTAGATATTTTAAGCATAAGCTTCCAAGTTTCTTGATCAGCTTCTAGCCATTTACTAGATGCTAGTAACTTTTGCAAAATTGTATAGTCTATCCCTACTGATGAATTCAGATTTTCAGAATTAAGAGCTTGTATAATCTCATCAGCAGATTGATAGCGTTCCTTCATATAATCCTGAATTAACTTATCTAAAACTTGCCCAAAGTCAGGAGTAATACTTCTACCTGGTGGCAAATATTTTCTCCAAACCCAGCAACCCCTGAGCGCATCATAAAGTTCATCAGAACCATCTGTACTTGGTAAAACTTGGGTTAATAGCCGAATACAAGTTACACCCAAACTATAAAGGTCACTTGCAGGGAAAACTTGACCACGTATTTGCTCTAATGGTGTATATCCAGGCGTTCCTACTGTTGTGCCAACACCTAGAAAAGTTTGTGTAATTTGTTTAGAAACACCAAAATCAATTAATATCAACTTGCCATCCTGACGGCGGCGCATGATATTTTCTGGCTTGATGTCTCGATGAATTACACCGCGTTCATGGATAAACTTCAGGATAGGCAATATATCAACCAAAAGCTGTTTTATCTTTTCTTCACTAAAAGCTCCCTGCTGCTGCAATTCTTGTAATAAATTTTGTCCCTCAATTAACTCTTGCACCAAATAAAGCCGCTTATCCTGTTCAAAATAAGCAATCAGACGGGGAATTTGTGGGTGTTCTCCCAAATCATACAAACGCTTCGCCTCTTGCTTAAATAACTCCGTTGCTTTCTCAAGTGCATTCGTTCCTTGAACTTGCGGGACAAATTGCTTAATTACGCAAGGTTCATCTATCTTATCTGTGTCCCTGGCTTCATAAGTTCTGCTAAATCCACCCTCACCCAAAAGTCGTATTACTCGGAAACGGTTTCTAAATAATGGTGTGAGTGTTTGTCCACACTTAATGCAAAACTTGTTGCCATCAGGATTAAAGGGATTTGAACAACTGGAATTAGAACAGTAGAGCATATTTGGGAATAAGCAGATGGTGTCTATATTCAGTTTTCCCAATTTCTGCTTACTGGGTTTCACGAGCCTTGATATTTTTGAGCAGATTTACTTCTAGTGGCAGCTACAGTCTCAAATTACTTTTGCTAGCGTAGTGATATAAGGTTTAATGGGTAAGGTAATATGTACCGTTGTTTCCTGTTGATAAATACTTGAAATTGAGAACTGCCCGCCACAAAGTTCGGCGATTTTTTTGACAATTCCCAATAGTTCACCCTGGTTTCCCGTCACCGCCAACCTGCGGATTAAGCGTTGTTCCATAATCTGCTGTACCATCCACAGCGAATCATCAGGTTTTACGGCAAAAATCGGTGTACTCATTACCGCCTCTGCTAGACAAGTTTTTAAGTTCAAACCCAATGCCTGAAATTACACAATGTCGCGCTCGGTGATAATTCCCACAGGAATTTGCAGAGGTTCAGTTTGGCTACCACCTGGTTGCACAATCATGATGGAACTAACCCGGTGTTCTGTCATCAGTTGTGCGATTTGCATTCTTGGTAGCTTATAGAGAATAATCACAAATAAAGCAGCTTTAGCCTCTTCGTGCGAGATAATAAATATAAAATATGGCGATCGCAATCGATTTTGGTACTAGCAACACAGTCATTGCTCGTTGGAACCCCGTAACCCAACAGCCAGAAACCCTTACTCTACCAGGCTTGTCAATTAAACAAAGTCTCAATCCGCCACTGATTCCCAGCTTGGTTTATGTTGAAGACGCAACAAAAAATCAAGTCTTAGTAGGGCAACAAGTACGCGATCGCGGTCTTGACGTCAAAGGGGAAACTCGATTTTTCCGCAGCTTCAAGCGCGGTATCGGTGCAGATATCCAAGGTTTCTTACCCGAACTAGATGGACAAATTGTCACCTTTGAGCAAATAGGTCAATGGTTCCTCACCAAAGTAATTGAAGAACTAGCACCCTTGGAAGGGGGGTTAGATTCTCTGGTGTTAACTGTACCCGTAGACAGTTTTGAAGCTTATCGTCACTGGTTGGGGACAGTTTGTCAAGCCCTCCCGGTCGAACAAGTGCGGATGTTGGATGAACCCACAGCCGCCGCCTTGGGTTATGGTTTGGCAGATCAAGAAAATCTTTTGGTGATTGACTTTGGCGGTGGAACTTTGGATTTATCCCTTGTCCGGTTGGATCAAAGCGTGCAAGCAACCACAAAGCCGCTCGGATTTCTCCTCAAATGGGGTAATAAGTCTCTAGCTGAAGATTCAAAACAAAAAGTCAAAACTGCCCGTGTCCTGGCGAAAGCTGGGCAAAATCTGGGTGGTACTGATATTGATAACTGGTTAGTAGATTACTTTGCCAAAACTCAAGAACTGGCGGTAAGTCCGTTGACAACACGATTGGCAGAACGGGTAAAAATTCAGCTATCAACCCAAAACCAAGCAAGTGAAGTTTACTTTGACGATGAGACATTTGAAAGCTATGAACTGGAACTAAACCGCGATACTTTTGACGATATCCTCAAAGAACACGCGTTTTTTGAGTTACTCGATGAGTCGATGACGACACTGTTGCAGCAAGCAAGACGGCAAGGGATAGAACTTCCAGATATTAATGCAGTTTTGTTAGTTGGTGGTACAGTGCAATTGCCAGCAGTGCAGACATGGATCAAACAGTATTTTGAGCCAGAAAAAATCCGTTGCGAACGTCCTTTTGAAGCGATCGCTCAAGGTGCATTACAGTTAGCTCAAGGCGTGCAAATCAAAGACTTTCTCTATCATAGTTATGGTATCCGCTACTGGGATCGTCGCAACCAGCGTCACAAATGGCATTCTTTAATTAAAGCTGGACAAGCATACCCGATGAGTCAGCCAGTGGAATTAGTCTTAGGCGCTTCTGTAGAAAATCAGCCCAGCATTGAATTAATTATGGGAGAATTGGGAGCAGATACGGGTAGTACTGAAGTTTATTTTGATGGCGATCGCTTAATTACTCGCCGTATGGACAATAGTGAAACCAGCGTCAAACCCCTTAACGATCGAGAAGGTGCGAAGACAATTGCCCAATTGACACCAGCCGGATATCCTGGAAGCGATCGCATCAAAATCCTCTTTCAAGTTGATGAGCAACGCTTTTTGCGAATCACCGTTGAAGACTTGTTAACTAACGACACGCTGTTAGAGAATCAACTTGTAGCACAGTTGAGTTAATTAACTAAAAGGATTTAAAAGTGGGATACCGCAGCCATCGAAATCCCGGATGTTGCGCGTTACAGGGAATGTTGGGAAGTTTGAAAGCCCCTAAATAACAGGTACATAGTACCGTATTCTGTCCTTTAGGTAGGGGATGAAAAACGACTCAGTGTGGTTTTAACCACCGTCAAGATTGATGCTTTGGCACAAATATATCTAGTTATCTTATACCAGTTATGGTAGTATAAGATAGGAGGTAAAGCGATGCTAGTTTTTGAGTTCAAAGCCTACGGAAAGTCGGCGCAATTATCGGCAATAAATGATGCAATTCGGACTGCAAAGTTCATTCGCAATAGCTGTATTCGGCTATGGATGGATTTTAAAGGTACTGGTAAAAATGATTTGCAGAAATACTGCGCGGTGCTTGCAGCTAATTTTCCTTTTGCTGATGAACTTAATTCAATGGCTAGACAAGCCTCGGCAGAACGAGCATGGTCATCTATCTCTAGATTCTACGACAACTGCAAAAAGCGCAAAGTCTGCCGGGGGGATACTCCCCCCGGAGAACTTTGTAAGAAGGGCATTCCAGGTTTAAAGGGATATCCTCAATTTGTGAAAGATTGTCGTTCTGTTGAGTACAAGACATCAGGATGGAAGCTTGCTGATGATCGTAAATGTATAAACTTCAGTGATAAAAAAGGGATTGGACGATTAAAACTTAAAGGAACTCGTGATTTGCATTTCTACCAAATTAACCAAATAAAACGGGTGAGGTTGGTAAAACGTGCAGATGGTGTGTATGTTCAATTTTGTATTGACGTAGACCGTTCAGAAGACATTGAACCTACTGGCAACACAGTTGGTTTAGATGTTGGGCTAAAAGAATACTACACCGATTCAAGCGGGGTGATGGTAGAAAATCCCAAATTCTTGCGAAAAGGTGAAAAAGTTCTTAAACGTTCACAACGTCGAGTTTCGAGAAAAGTAAAAGGTTCAAGGAATAGAGGCAAAGCAAGGCAGATTTTAGGAAATCGCCACCTCAAAATAAGTCGGCAACGTAAAGACCATGCTGTGAAATTAGCACGGTGCGTAGTTCAGTCTAACGACTTGATAGCCTACGAAGATTTGAGGATTAAAAATATGGTGAAAAATCACTGCCTAGCTAAGTCTATCAATGACGCATCTTGGTATCAGTTCCGTATTTGGCTTGAATACTTCGCAAAAGTATTCAAGCGCGTAACAGTTGCGGTTAATCCGCAATATAGTAGCCAAGAATGCTCTAGCTGTGGTGAAATTGTTAAGAAAACCCTATCAACGAGAACACACGTTTGTAGTTGTGGATGTGTCATGGATAGGGATGAAAACGCAGCTAGAAATATCCTTGGTCGAGGATTGGGTACGGTAGGGCATACCGGAACCTTTGCGCTAGACGCAAGCAAACGCTTGGGGAGATGAGTCCTCTACTCTTGTTGGAGTAATCCTGCATGAGCAAGTCATGTCTTAGATTCAAGAATCCCCGTCTCTTTAGAGCGGGGAGTGTCAATAAGGTCAATTGATGAATTTTAGCAGTAGCAGCAATCATTATATCTGCTTGGGTGTGTGTTTTCCCACTTAATCTTAGTTGACCTCGCAATTCACCGGAGCGCTTGGCAATTTCAATGGTAATGGGCAATACTTGACAGTTATTTCCCAAAAAGTTCTCAAACCATATTTGAATTCTAGGGTTGGGTTTGGATGTCAGTCCATAAAATATTTCTTCAACAGTGATGGCACTCAGGACTATTGAGAAATCTCCTTCTGCCCATTTCAGTACACCAGAGTTAGGTTTAAGTTTTACTAATTCGCTGATAATATTAGTGTCACAAAGAAAAGTCATCGATAGCATCAGCGAAAGGATTAGAACGGTCTTGGCGGGAGGGTACTTCGAGAATATAATCTTCCTGAGCAGCTATCTGACGTAGTTCTTTGAAACAATCAGCTAGAGACATCTTTTCGCGCTGCTTGCGCCACGTCAAAAATTCTTCAAACATCTCAGCTTCAAGAACTACAGCCACCAGTTGATTTCGGTTGTAGATGAGTTGCGGTTCTTTACTGACAGCATGAATTAGTTCAGAAAATCTCTGTTTCGCTTCTGCAATTCTCCAGTTCATCTAAAACCTCTTTTATTCATAATCATGTCTATTCTAGACATAATTAATGTCTATATTCTCATGAAAAAGCATACACCGAACGGCGAATGTGTATTTCTAACCACCAATTTTTAACCATCCAAAAACTTGATTGACGGTTAGTGCAAGTTCAATTTCTGGTAATACAGGCAAAAAATCTTCTCCCTGGAGTAGCACTGGCTGTTGCTCTGACAGAAATACCAAGATACTCAGATCATCAGGGTCAAGAAACCATCCTAAGCGGCTGCCATACTTCAGACAATGAAGAATGTTACCAATTACTTTGTTGGGTTTTTGTTCTGGCGAAAGAATCTCAATCGTCCAGTCTGGTGGAAGTTCAAAATTATCAGGTACTTGATTATCAACAGTGAATGGTATGTGTCCCCAGTGAAATACAGCTACATCAGGTACAATTGAGCGATCACCAAAGCTACACTGTAATTCGGGAAACGCATAGGCAATCTTTTGATTCTCCGTGACTTCATTAACAACAGCACAGAGTTTGCCTTGCAAGCGGCTGTGTCTCCCTTTAGGCATAGGCTTAGGAATAATCTCACCGTTAATATATTCACTCGCAGGCTTTGTTTCTGGGAGCTTTTAAAAAACTCTTCCAATGTGAGAGGTTGAGTAATTATGGTGCTCATAGCTCCTAAATTCCTCAAAAATGTGTTTTTTAGTTTAGCAATATGTATGGACAGGTGCTTAACTCCCTGAACACACCTGTCCATACATTACATTAAAGGAAGAATTGCAGTTCTTAATTACGAATTATTTCCGCACCACTACTAAAGTTCCTGTTGAAGCCCAGTTGTAAAGATTGCGAGCTTGCTTAACAGGCAAATTTACACAACCGTGACTTACTGGAGTGCCAAATCGATTGTGCCAGTAAGCGCCGTGAATCGCATATCCTCTGTAGAAATACATTGTGTAAGGAACGTCAGGAATATTGTAGCCTCTGCCTCGCATCCGGTGAGTACGATACTTAGAATTAATCCGAAATCTACCTATGGGTGTAGGAGTCGCTCGTTTACCTCCAGAAATGCGGTATGAATGAACAAGTTTATTACCTTCCCATGCACGTAAACGTTGTTCTGACAAGTCAATTTCAATCCAGCGAGGTTGGCTAATATTATTGACAGCGAGGCTGTTTTCATCGACTGAGGTGGCTGTTGCCGTAGTCGAGTTTGGTGTACCTGTTAACGGTGATGACCAAGAGAATAAAGTCATTACCATCAGCGCTACGCCTGTACAAAAAGTTCCTGAAGAACGAATCCCACCACGGCGAATCCAAGTTTGCATAATGCCTCATCTTTTAAACTACGCAAAAATGATGAAGTGAAGCAATTTTCTGGAAAACTACAAATTTCCAAAGTGACTTCTAACTTCTTGTCAAGGATTTACGCAATTCATCCGCTAAAGCTTCTCAAGATAAGTCCTAAGTTAATCCGCATCCAATTTGTCTTTTGTCCTTGGTTAAATGATGATTCCTAACTTAATAACCAATGACCAATAACTAATTAACAAGGACAACCTTTAAAAAAATCTGTCATTTAAATGCCTAAATGCAAAGTTTCCCCGTATTAATATTTGCATTTGTGATTTCACACAGAAATTGTCAGAATTTACGCTTATTTTTTGGACAAATTGTTGAATGTCCTCTTCTATATTTTATTTTAATTTCAGTAATTCCGACTCCGAAGATTCCCAGCATAAAATCTTGCTGGGAATCACTTAATTGTCTTGATTTGTTGTTATTTATGATTTTAACTAAATTGCCTTATGGCTGCTTCACCTACTATTTCTGGATAACTACTGGCGTGCCTATGGATGCCCACTGGAATAGCCATTTAGCATGTTTAGGTGCGAGATTCACACAGCCGTGGCTGACTGGAGTACCAAACCTTTTATGCCAGTAAGCACCGTGAATACCGTAGTTGCCTTGGTAAAACATCGCATGAGGAACGTTAGGGACGTCGTAGCCATTCCCGCGCATTCGCGTAGTTTTTAACTTGGATTGAATATTAAAAGTACCAACAAGAGTGGGAGTAGATTTTTTGCCAGAGGAAATAGCACTTCCATAAACCACTCTGTCACCTTCCCAAGCTATTAACCGTTGCTTTGAAAGATCAATTTGAATCCAGCGCTTATCTGATTTTTGTAATGTCTGGATTGTTTGTGCAATTACTTTATTTTTGGAATTCGCCCAAACTTCAGTAGTTCCGGTAGTAGTAAAAACACTTACGGACAGTGCTGTACCAGTGAGGAGTATTTTTAAGCGACGCACCCAGTCAGGAGAAATTAGTTTTTTCATTTTAGATACACTCACACTCAAATCATGGGGTCTTGAGAAACTTATCAGTTTTCACCTTTATTTCCCTATCTATTACTTTAATAGACGTGAACTTTTAATGATTTGATTCTAAGTTAACTTAACTGTTGTATCAGCTTTTTTGCCCCAGATGCGATCGCTTCCCAATTTCTCTCTGTGACAAGCTTTTTGGGAAATAATTCCCCGCTCAAACCGACAGCGATCGCTCCGGCTTGCAAAAATTCTTTGGCATTTTCCAGAGTCACGCCGCCAGTAGGAATTAAGGGAATCTGACCTAGTGGCCCTTGCAAACTTTTGATATAATCAGCCCCTCCCACTGCTTGCACGGGAAACACTTTTACACAACTAGCGCCCTGACTCCAAGCGGTAACAATTTCTGTAGGAGTTAACGCTCCGGGTATAATAGGCACATTTTGTTCTTGTGCTGCTTGAATCATTGCCGGATCAACGTGGGGTGTGAAGAGGAATTGCGCCCCAGATGCGATCGCTTCTTGCAACTGTTGCACATTGAATAGCGTACCAGTGCCAATGATACACGCTGGTAATTCCGAACGTAGTTGACTGATTAATTCCCCAGCGCGATCGCTATTCCAGGTAATCTCAATTAACTGCATTCCCCCAGATGCTACAGCCGTTGCCATTTGCTGCCCCACTTCGATTTTAGAGGCGCGAATAACTGCGATCGCTCGGTGTTTTTGCAGCTGTGATAACCAAATTTGATTAGACATTTTGACTGGGAATTAGGGACTGGGAGCTAGGGATTGAGACTAGAGAATAGTTTTCACTCTAGTAAATACCTAATTTTCAATACTAATACCCACTCCCCAACCCCAATGCCCTTAAAACTTGCTTATTGCATCAAGCTATGAGATATTACATACAAATAGCATTAAGTCTATCGACTTGCCGTAGTTTAAAATTAGATGCTTCAGCGTTTGGGTCTAAAGGAGTAATTAAAATGACAATTACACAACAAAATACATCAGCATCCTTACCAATCACCATTCATGGTTCCGAAAGCGTCGATATAGCTTGCCTATGGAAGCTTGTGCGACTAGATCCAAATGGATTTTGGCTGCCCACTAAGGCATATACAACGATTCTGGGCGTTATGCTGCTGACCTTGATAAGTCTGATTTTCTTAAGTATCCATTGGTCTTACCGCAGACTATTCCCATTTATTGGCACTGATCATAAAAAATAAAAAGCTAGACATTAAATTGCGTAGTCCATCGTCTCAATCACCTGATTTTGCTTCCTTTACATTACTTTAGAGACAGTCTCTAAAAACTCAGCTTAATTCTTCTAGTAGAGGAGAGAGCTTATTAAAAATGCATATACTGCAAATACCAAGCAATAGTTTGATAAGCCCCTAGTTGAAGACCTACTAGGAGCTTTTTTTTTGATTGACTATCTACCTCAATTGGGTTAAGGATCAAAAAAGCTAGGCTCCTAGTCTCAGCATTCCAGGTATTGCAGTAGCAGTTCTTGGTGCAATTGTCGCAGTTTTCTTGTGGAACTTATTAACCAACCGCAGTGCTGTATAGCTGTATAAAAATAAAATTGCGGACAATGAGCTAGAAAGATTTAGCAAATTCATTTAACTATTTTTAACTGTGAATTAAATTAAAAAAATAGCGTCGCCCTAATTATAGGTAGGCGTTATTTTTTTGATTATTTTGCAATAAAATAATTTGGTTAAAGGAAAATTTATTAAATTCACCCCATTTCAAACGTATAATTGATATAAACGCAATCCTTTTTTAGCATCCATATCAAATTTCAAACCAACTTCCATTCCCGTAGTTGTTTTTGCTTCATTAACTGAGATATCATTCATCTGAATACTCTTAATAGTGGCCAAATAGCAGCAAGATGACCCTTCACTAACTAGGAAAAGGCTGTTTCCGACCAATAAAGTCGTTTCCTCAACCTTTGCTATTCCAGCCTCATGCTTCTTAAACCATTCAGTAATTCTACCAACCTCCTTGGCTTGACCTATTGATTTTTTACGTTCAATAACTTTATAAGTAACCAACTCAGTAAGTGCTTGACATAAAGTCTCAACAAAGTCACATAATTCTAACAGTGCATTAGAAGCTAGAACATCGTCGGGAGATCCGTGTGCTGCGTCGTTACGATAGCTAATTAATTCGTTGAGTTCGCCTTCTGCTGTGTTTTCATTTCCTCTGATCTCCTGTACAAAATACTTAACGGCTCTATGTTTTTCTACCCAGCCCCATGAATTTGGTATGCCTGCTTCTGTCAACATTTTCTCTAAGGCTTCTTTACGTAAATTTTGTTCATGGAAGAGAAAGGCATCTGGCAATAACTCATATTCTTTTTCACCAATAGCTCCATGAAATAACCCGCGAATAACTTCTTCAATAGAGAGGTGTTTATATCTGTTTTTCCTCAAATCAAGTAATAATCTTCCTACGCCTATCTGGTAAGTATTTCGTATTGTTTCTTCTAGCTCTGAATAACGCGAAAACAATCCTGGCAGAAGTACTAACCAGTCACGAACTAAGTCTTCAACAAAACGCTCATAGATGGCGTACAACCGCGTGACTACAGCACAGTGATCGTAAACTCGCCACTCTATTACCTTGGGGATATCCTGTATGAGTGTGCCAAGAATTAATTCTGTATCTTCATTCCATTCTTGTTTTACTAAAGCAGACGCACCAAAGGAAATTTGCCTTAGTCTATCATTGGTTTTGATAATCGCACGTACAGTAGAAATATTTACTTTTACTGTGATCAAAAGATCCTGAAACATCGCTTTTTACTCTGCGATGATTTTGGACAACATATTGTCGAATAATTTGATTCTATTCTCGACATCAGTTTTGATTCTTTCACCACCTGTAAATAATTTTGATGTATCTTCTCTAAGCAATCTCTTTGTATCTTCAATTACTTTAGACTTACGCACAATTAGAATATGTGCATTTGCCAAATGTCTACTAAATCCAACCATAACAGCATCGTAATAGGCTTTATATGCCTTATCTTTCCAAGTATCAGATTCTATATCTAAAGGCTTGAATAAATTTTCTGCATAGATTTCGTGAGCTAAATTTATTGTTTGAATAAAAATATTTTTGAGAATTTTAATATCTTCATCCGAGAACTTCATACTTTTAATCATATATAGGTCAAGAAAACCCTGCATTCCTCTACGAAAATCTTCTACATGACGTAAGGCAAAAAAGCGAAGTACTAATTCGGCATCTTCCATCTTTTTGTATAGGTTATTTTCAACAAGTTCCTCAGGTTTATTTATAGGAATTTCCCACGCCTCTGTAAATATAGAATTAGTTGTCAAATTAAGTAATAATTCATTGAATTTACCATAATATAAACAGTTACGTACTTCTTGGCGACTTAATTCAACGCCTCCAGTGTTCAGACGCTCAAATGCAAGCTGTTTCAGAAGCAGCGCTTCTTCAGGATTAGATGCTGACTCTGTAATCAAAACTATAGATGATATAGAGCGACGATCAATCCCTGCTTTTATTTTTGCCGGGAGAGTGGCGTAGGTACGTCCATTCAGCTCTGGCCAAAGTTCAAGTCCTGTTAATTTTAAACGGTTCTCGTAAAAATTCCGAAGGGCAGTAATTCTTTGTTGACCATCCATTACTTCATAAAAATTAAACTCTTTTTCGTAAAGAACGATTGGAGGAACAGGAATGTTGATCAAAAACGACTCTATTAATCTGGATTGCTTCTTTTCATCCCAACGCAGCCTTCTCTGGTAGAAAGGTTGTACATCCATATACCCAGGCTTCTTTAGTGCTTCGACAAAGCTAGGCAGCTTTTCACGGTTCATTTCGGTGAGTATTCTTTGCTCTCCAGACTCATACTTTTCGTTGATTTCGATCTCAGACATTTTGGCACGGTGTCTGGAAGGAGATTCTTCCCACATTTTTTCTTCAGTTGGTGCAAGTTGCATTGACTACATCCTCCACAAGAGCGGCATGATTAAATATAGTTAAATCTGCTGAATATAGCCTAGCGCTTCTTGATGCGTCAAAATTGTCTTCATATTAAATATTTGTTATACTAGTTCAATAAATAGCTTTAGGGGTGTTAGTAATGGAGATAATCTACTCTACTTTAAAAGCAGTTTATGGCAAAGTTGTATTAAACTTAGCTGAGTATAAATACGCTATAACTTACAGCTTTCGTAAAATTTTCAATAACTTGCACTGGTCGCTGTACATGAACCGACAATGTTTCGTTAAGCTGTAAGCGCTATGATTAAAGTTTATTGAACGTCTTATGCATTGGTTGTTATCTGGGCCGTTGAGTACAGAGGAATTGACGGTTAACATTGCAGGGTTGGCTGCATCGTTACAAGGTAAGAGGCTGGTGCAGTTGTCAGATTTTCACTACGATGGTTTGCGGCTGTCGGAAGATATGCTAGAAAGAGCGATCGCAGTTACTAATGAAGCTGAACCAGATTTAATTTTATTAACTGGTGACTACGTAACCGATGATCCGGCATCGATTCACCCACTAGTACTTCGACTCAAACATCTGCAAAGTCGCAGTGGTATCTATGCTGTTCTTGGCAATCACGATATCTATTACAAACACGCAAAAGCAGAAGTTACAGCAGCTCTTACTAGCATTGGAATTCACGTCCTTTGGAACGAAATTGCTTATCCATTAGGAAAAGAATTGCCACTTGTTGGATTAGCGGATAGTTGGTCACAAGAATTCAACCCTGAACCCGTTATGAACCAGCTAAACTCCGACACACCCTGCATTGTTTTATCCCACAACCCAGATACTGCGGAGATATTACAGGCATGGCGAGTCGATTTACAATTATCTGGTCATACTCACGGTGGTCAAATAGTGATTCCCGGAATTGGCCCTGTGGTGTTGCTTTACGATAAGCTTGCAGAAAAAATACCCAGAAAAGTACGCCGTTTAGTGCCATTTTTGGAAACAAATGTTTCTGTAGTCAGCCATTGGGAATGGGCGCAGGGTTTCCATCGGATAGGAAAAAATCAGTTATATGTTAATCGTGGTTTGGGAACTTACCTCCCAGGACGTTTATTTTGCCGCCCAGAAGTTACTATAATTACGCTACAAAGTGAGTAGGTAATTCAATCAACTAATTTTATCTGGAGTAAATGACATAAATTATTGCATTTTATCAAGTTACATTTTTATTTTTGGTAAGCTGTAAGCGCTGGTATGAGGAGTATCGGTTGTCTTATGCATTGGTTGTTTACGGGACATTTAAGAGTAGATAAAATAACGGTTAAGATTGCAGAGCTTCCTGCATCTTTACAAGGTAGCGACGTTAGTGCAATTGTCAGATTTTCACTACGATGGTTTGCGGCTGTCGGAAGATATGCTAGAAAAAGCGATCGCAGTTACTAACGAAGCTGAACCGGATTTAATTTTATTAACTGGTGACTACGTAACTGATGATCCCACCCCAATTCACCAATTGGTGCATCGACTCAAACATCTGCAAAGTCGCTGTGGTATTTATGCCGTACTTGGGAACCACGATATCTATTACAGTCACTCAAAAGCAGAAGTTACACAGGCCTTAACTAGCATTGGGGTGCATGTGCTTTGGAATGAAATCGCTTATCCACTAGGAAAAGAATTACCACTCGTTGGGCTAGCTGATTATTGGTCACAGGAATTTTACCCTGCACCAGTCATGAATCAACTAGACTTGGTTACACCGCGCATTGTTTTATCCCATAACCCAGATACAGCCACGATATTGCAACAATGGCGGGTAGATTTGCAACTATCTGGTCATACCCACGGTGGTCACATCGTAATTCCATGCATTGGCCCTCTAGTACTCTATTATAAAAAGTTACTCAAACAAATTCCCAAAAAATTGCGGCGTTGGGTAACATTTTTCTTGGGAGACTGTTCTAAAGTAGTGCGATATTGGGAGTGGGCGCAAGGATTTCACAAGGTAGAAAAAAATCAACTATATGTCAATCGTGGTTTAGGAACTTATAAACCAGGACGTTTATTTTGTCCGCCAGAAGTGACTGTAATTACCTTAATTAGTGATTAACAATTTTGAACTTTTGAATTACAAAGCAGAAACCGCCTGAAACTGCGATGGATAAATGTCAGCAGCTTGGGGCGGTTTCTTGAAGATTAGAGAATTCAGGATTAACTAACTCAAACTAAGGTGGACAGCATTGGCAATCGCTCTACTCAGAATTGCACATCCTTATATTCCAACTAGGTAGGCATTTTCTGACTGTGCGTTCTAAAACCTCCAAAACAACTCATTGGACTTAAGGCAAAAACACATTCAATGGATGCCACAACCAAAGGAGCGAGCGCAAGAACATTAGAGCAGGAGGCACAGGCTCTAACTTGAAAGTTTTTGTTTAACTTTTAACTTGTTTGTACCTTGCTTTTAATCTAGCATTGTGTTTTGGTAAGCTACAAGACACGTTTACTAAAGTTGAATACCATTAATTTATCGAAACAATTCAGAAATATTCCTTAAAAAATCTCCCACTTGTTATGTATTAGTGTAAACACCAACATTATCAAGTGGGGGCTGAAAGTTCAGAATCGTTATTGACCAGAACCGCCTGTACTACTATCACCTGCGGTAGAAGAACCGCTATTAGATGTACTGTTTGACTGATCTACTCCTTGAGGTGGGGTAGTTTTAGAGCTACCACTTTTCGTACTTGGCGCAACAGTATTACTAGTTGGAGTCGTCGGGTTTTGTGTCACTTTAGGGGTTGGCTGCGTTGCAGAAGGCGCTTTTTGTGCCGCAGGCTGCTGCTGCTGAGGGGGAATAGTAATGTTAATATCCGGCTGGCGAGGTGCAGCTGGAGGTATAATCTGCTGTTGTGGAACAGAAACAGGCACAGGAACAGGTACAGCTACTTCCCTGGTTCTTTCGATTATCGTCGTTTGTGGTTGAGGAGAAGCACTAGGAGTTGGACTACTCTTACTTGGTACAGGAACCAGGACTGGCACAGTAGTGTTAACAGCTGCGTTATTCTGCTGGTTGAAGTACCAAACCCCACCTATAACCAAACTAAGCAGGGAAGTAATAATAATACCTAACACCAAACCACCACTAGCATTGTTTTCATCACGCTGGGCTAAATCAGCTTGCTGATTGCCACGCTCAGTATTTCGACCTTGTACATAACCGTTGGTGTAAGAGTTAGGATTAGCTGCGTTGTTTTTGACTGTTTCAGTGGTTCGCGTCAAGTCAGTGTGAGTATTACCATTAACATCAGTGTAAGATTCTTGCTTGATCTCACTGTTTTTGCTTTCGGGTTCATTGGGAATAGACATAGCTGTTGATTTCACTCCTCGATATAATGTTGACAAACTAAAGCTTTGTAAAAACCAGAGGTTTTAATGAGTTGGAAAAGGTATGTTGCTGATGAATATTGAGTTTTATTTGCTACTCAACTGTTGGTAGCTCTCAGCATAACCTCTGAGATCAGCAAGTGGCTATATCTGTAGGAAGTTAATGTTTAATCAAGAGAAAGAGTATCCCAATGATGGATGTTCTTAAGCTGTCAACTGATGGATTGATAAAAAATCTGGCAATTTGCTTCAATTCTCTAAATTTTTAATTTGTTGTTAAATATGGCATCGCCAAAGCTTAATGGTCATATCTCGGCTACCGCTAACCAAAGTTTTGCCATCAGGACTGAAAGCGACAGAGTTAACCCAATCTGAATGGTTATCCAGCGTGTAAAGTTCTTGTCCTGTATTGACATCCCATAGCTTCACAGTACAATCTGCACTACCACTAACAAGATGCTGACCATCGGGACTAAAAGCGATCGCACAAACATAGCTGCGATGTCCAGTAAGTGTGTTAGTTAGCTTACTTGTATTGATATTCCATAACTTGATAGTCTGGTCATAACTGCTACTAGCTAAAATTTGTCCATCAGGGCTAATGGCGACACACATCACCCAACCTGAATGCCCGTTGAGAGTTTGCAGCAGTTTGTTACTCTTCAAATTCCACAGCTTAATGGTATTATCCGCACCGCCACTTACAAAAATCTGTTGTTTTGGGCAAATAGCAAGGGAGTAAACTAAGCCAGAATGACCTTTGAGGACTTGCAGTAATTGTCCCATCTCTATATGGGAAACCTTGATAGTAGTATCTGTACCGCCACTCAGGATAGTCTGATCATCTGGACTAATGATTACAGAAAAAACTGGGGTTGAATGTACTTTGAGTGTCTTGAGTAATTTACCTGTAGACAGTTGCCAAATCATTATGCTGCTGTCATCACTGCCACTAACCAGAGTTTGGCTATCTGGGCTAAAGGCTAGGCATCTTACCCATTTTGTATGACTAGTGAGAGTATGTAGTAATTTACCTGTGTCGAGATGCCAAATCTTGATAGTATTGTCACTACTTCCACTAGCCAAAGTTTGCCCATTTGGACTGATTGCAGTTGTAAAAACCGAGTTTAGATGAGTAAGAGTGTTTACACATTTCCACAGTGAAGGTTGACACTATGATTCAGGTGGTTTTAGCGGTGGCGATGCAGGCTTGGGTGGTGGTGGCGGCGTTGGTGGTTTTGACGGTGGCGATGTAGGTTTGGGTGGTGCTTTTTTCTGTTTCAGTTCCAGTTCACTGGCATTTTTTAAATCTGACTTGGCCCTATTTTCATATCCTAGTTTCGAGCAAGCAAGCCCTCGGTATTTATAGGCTTCAAAGTATTTGGGGTTGAGACGAATTGCTTGGGTAAAGTCTTCTATTGCTTCAGTATATTTTCCTCTTTGAGCTTTCTCCATGCCCAGTTTGTAGAAACTTTCAGCATTGGATGGAGTGAAATCAATTTTGGTGCAAGTGGAAGCAGATTGATTTGTCTGGCTTGGCTGATAAGACTTTAGCCTTGCATAAGCTTGATTGATTTCTTTGATTTTTTCTTCTGCTTCTCGCTTTTGCTGCGGTTCAAGAAAACAAATCTGGATGCCAAGTCTTAGCCATCTGGCGGTAAGCTTGCTTGACTTGATCGGCAGATGCATCTGGTTTTAATCCAAGGATATCGTAAACATGATTTATATCAAGGCGATCGCTCATACTAAGAAATCAGCAGCAAATCTTACTACACTTAGTATTCCCAAGTATAAGTAGTATCTAACTCAAGGTATGGTGTCGCCCTCTAAAGCGTCTTAAACTATATTCGCTTCTTATCTCCAACGCCGATTTAGCCGCAATATCTTTTTAATACCCCGACAAAATCTTTCTACCAGAGGTCTAGGTTGGGATACATATCTAGCCGATCGCGATCTACGTGCAGCACCCGGATTTCTTAAACTCTTCTTCTATTTGTGCAGCTTTATTTAAATCTGAAGCGGCTCTATATTCGTATCCCAATTGTGAGCAAACTAGCCCACGATATTTATACGCCTCAATATAGTGAGGATTTAGATGAATTGCGTGGGTAAAATCTGCGATCGCATCTTCATATCTTCCTTGTGTAGCATTCTCTACCCCTAAAGTATAGAAAGTTTTTGCATCCCAACGATTGACAGATATTTTTGGGGGATTTTTAGGCGAAGATGAAGATGGATTCTTAGGAATAGGAGGCTCAGATGGACTTTCAGATTTGAGCTTGTTGTAAGCTGCGTTGATTAATTTAATTTTTTCCTCAGCTTCCTGCTTTTGCTTTTGATCAATAAAGCGATCGGGATGCCAAATTTTCACCAGTTTACGATAAGTTCGCTTCACCTGTGCTTGAGATGCACCAGGTTTCAATCCAAGAATTTCATAAGCATCATTGATATCGAAGCGTAGACCCTTCTGTGGCTTGTCGTCAGACATCGCGCATACTGATAAAATGGCAACTATATCTATGTTAACTATTCCCTTAAATTCTCTCCAAACACCCCATTCTGGCTATCACTGGGATGGCAGTAGTCGCCGCTTCTTTGAAGGGTGGTATTATCGCGTTACCTTACCGGAAATTGGGCAAACATTCGCCTTTATGTACTCCATTGAAGACCCCATCGGCGGGAAACCTCACAGTGGCGGTGCAGCCCAAATCCTCGGCCCGGATGATGAATATTTATGTCGTACTTTTCCTGATGTAAACAAATTTTGGGGTAGTCGAGATGTCCTGAGTTTAGGTCATTGGGGTAAAACTAATTTGCAAGTTTCTCCCCTATACCTTCTCCCAGAAGAATTTGAGCATCATGTTCAAGAAGGATATCAAGCTACTGCCACCTTAAATCAGGGAATAATTCGCGATGGCTTCGCCAACGCCAAGGGCGAACGCGCCACCAATAATTATTGCCGTTGGCAGTATGAAATTCAACCAGTATACGGTTGGGGAAATCAAAATAGCAATCAGCAATCAACAGCAGGCTGGCTGTCATTCTTGCAGATTTTTGAACCTGGATGGCAAATTTTGATGGCTCACGGTCTAGCCACCGGGAAAATTGACTGGAATGGCAAAATCTACGAATTCACCAACGCCCCAGCCTACGGTGAGAAAAATTGGGGTGGTGCTTTTCCCCAAAAATGGTTTTGGATAAATTGTAATTGCTTTGAAGGCGAACCCGACTTAGCATTAACTGCTGGCGGTGGACACCGGGGTGTGCTGTGGTGGATGGAATCTGTGGCGATGATTGGCTTGCACTATCAAGGCAAGTTTTATGAATTCGTTCCCTGGAATTCCCAAGTAGAGTGGGAAATTCAGCCTTGGGGCAGATGGCAAATGAAAGCTAGTAACTCCAATTACGAAATAGAATTGACCGGAATCACCCATCTACCCGGTACACCTTTACGTGCGCCCACAGCAGAAGGTTTAATTTACTGTTGCCGGGACACCATGCAAGGAAAGCTAAATTTAGAGTTACGAGAATTAAATGGGAGTAAATCTAAAATCATCCTCAAAGCAGAAAGTCTTCTTTGTGGTTTAGAAGTAGGCGGCGGCTCTTGGGATAATTGTTGGCAGTCTCGGTAAAACTACTGCTATAATTATATATGCTTCGCAGTTGGGGTTGTAGCTCAGTTGGATAGAGCGGACGCCTCCTAAGCGTCAGGTCGTGCGTTCGAATCGCACCAGTCCCGTTGTCTCAAGAGAGTTATATAGCAATAAGCAATTCGTAAGTTAACACAGATGTGCTAACCCACCTTGTTTGTGCCTGATTGAAACGAGAATCACTGTATAAAGTGGCTAGAACCCTTTGATGAATCGTCTGAGACAGGTTAGGATAATCCATCAATTAGAGGAAAAAACTCCAGACACGCTTAATCGCGCTTTAGCGCAGAAATCAAGAAAATTTATATTTGGGCAGATTACGGAGGAGTTTGCTAATCTACTATCAATTGTTGTTTTTCTTTTAGTTTAGAGAAAATTTTGGACTGAGTAAATAAAGTTATTGAGCCTTGAATAAGCTACTCTTTACAGGTAAATCTTTCGTTTTATGGCTTTTGTCCTACCATTAATCACTTGGTGGGGATACAAAGAAGTACAAAACCAATTTGTACAGCCGCAAGCAGTTGTAGTGTTGGGTGGTTCAACGAAACATTTAGAGCGAGAGAAGTTTACAGCAAAATTCGTCCGTGAGCATCCAAATATACCCATTTGGATCACAGGCGGCAGCCCACGTACATTCACCCAACGAGTGTTTACCAAAGCTGGTGTTGATCCCAAACGTTTACACTTTGATTATGAAGCAGTAGATACAGTTACTAATTTTACCACCTTGGTGGATGATTTAAATGCTCGCGGCATCAAGAGCGTTTATTTGATTACTTCAGACTTCCACATGCGCCGGGCTTGTGTCATCGGCGAAATTATTTTGGGTAGTAGGGGTATTTATTTAAAACCAGTACCAGTCCCTTCAGAAAAACCGCCTGAATCTATCGAAAAATCTATTCGTGATGGAGCTAGAGCCATAATTTGGTTAGCAACTGGCTACACTGGTGTAGATGCCGCTAAGAATAAGCGGTAAATCATACCCCTTTTGGATTTTTGAATTGAAAATTTTCCGACTCAGAAGGTTTATCGATTAGAAACAAGATAAACTATTCTGGTTTTCAATTGTATCATTTATTGGCATTTGCATTTTTGTCAACACAGACAAATTTAAGAGAACTAATGCCAATAATCTTGATATTAACTCAGTAATAATAGACACATCAAAGAGTATTGCGAATTAGTGGGACGAATAAAAACTGACGTTCTTAGGGAATTGATTAGAAGTCTGAAGATGAAGACAAAACCTTCCTAAGCTGTTACGCATTTAAATTGAACATTTACGTGAAGGCTGATGACTGATAACCATTAGCCGTCAACGACCGTAAAGAGTGTTTATACAATCTAGGCGCTACATCAGCTTAGAAGTGCGTAGCTCTAAACCCCATTTTTCGGTAACACTAACCTTCAAAGCAATTAACAACTTTTCCTCATTTGTTTCCTTGGTACAAACTTTACATCTACCAGAAATTTAAGCGACGGCTTGGGCTACTCAAATCTATCTCTGTAGTTCCAGAAAAAAACGCCCCAAGTCCTCCCACAATTTGATACCCTAGCTTAAACAGATTTGAGAAAAATTAAAGCGTGGAAATTCAACTTGGGCGGGGAAAAACAGCTCGCAGAGCTTACGGAATAGATGAAATTGCTCTAGCCCCCGGTAACAGAACACTAGACCCCAGTTTGGCAGATACTAAATGGCGGATTGGCAATATTGAGCGAGAAATCCCGATAATTGCCAGTGCAATGGATGGTGTAGTAGATGTTCGCATGGCTGTACGTTTGTCACAGTTAGGAGCATTAGTGTCCTCAACTTAGAGGGGATTCAAACTCGCTATGCTGACCCAGAGCCAATATTAGATCGGATTACCTCTGTGGGTAAAGATGAATTTGTTGCTCTGATGCAAGAACTCTATGCCGAACCAATAAAACCGGAATTAATTGAACAACGTATTCAGGAAATTAAACAACAAGGTGGCATTGCGGCGGTGAGTGCGACTCCAGCCGGTGCAAGTAAATACGGTGAGGCGGTGGCAAAAGCTGGAGCAGATTTATTTTTTGTACAGGCTACGGTAGTTTCTACTGCACATCTGTCACCAGAGTCTTTAGTACCACTTGATTTAGCAGAATTTTGCCGTTCCATGCCCATCCCCGTGGTGTTGGGGAATTGCGTAACTTATGAAGTTACTTTGAATTTGTTAAAAGCTGGGCGGCTGGGGTACTGGTGGGAATTGGGCCTGGTGCTGCTTGTACTTCTCGTGGGGTGTTGGGTGTTGGTGTACCACAGGCGACTGCGATCGCAGATTGTGCAGCAGCACGAGATGATTACTACAAGGAAACTGGCAACTATATTCCCATCATCGCTGATGGCGGTTTAATCACCGGTGGCGACATTTGTAAATGCATCGCCTGTGGTGCTGATGGTGTGATGATTGGTTCCCCCTTTGCCAGAGCCGCAGAAGCTCCAGGACGAGGTTATCATTGGGGTATGGCTACTCCCAGCCCAGTATTGCCCCGTGGCACCCGCATTCGTGTTGCCACCACTGGCAGTCTAGAGCAAATACTCATTGGGCCAGCAGGGCTAGATGATGGCACTCACAATCTTTTAGGAGCCTTAAAGACGAGCATGGGCACTTTAGGAGCTAAAAACATTAAAGAAATGCAGCAAGTGGAAGTTGTGATTGCGCCTTCGCTATTAACCGAGGGTAAAGTTTACCAAAAAGCTCAACAGTTGGGTATGGGGAAATAGAATTGGGGCATGGGGCATGGGGCATGAGGCAGTGATGGGAGAATTCCTAACTCAGCAATCCCCAATCCCCAATCCCCAATGCCCAATGCCCAATGCCCAATCCCCAATGCCCAATGCCCAATTCCCAATTCTTCAATAAATCTTTCCAGACCCCTAAACAATTGCTGGAAAAATCCGATATCTCACCTACAATAGAGATAGCGGAGACGAATGTTTCCGTTCACTCCTCACACCACACTCCGCCCGGACTACTGTTCGGGCGGTTCCTTATGTTTATTTATAAATTTTAGAGCTTCTTTGCAAATGTACACCCTCGCACTGCCAAGCTGAGGTTTTTGCTATGGTAGAATTTTCACCAAGCTCAGATATTATTGGCGAAGGTTTTAGGCATGTCAACAGCCGCACAAGTTACCGATTCTAGTTTCAAGCAAGAAGTACTCGACAGCAAGGTACCCGTTTTAGTTGACTTTTGGGCACCCTGGTGCGGACCATGCCGTATGGTAGCTCCTGTTGTTGATGAAATCTCCGAACAGTATAAAGGTCAAATAAAGGTCGTAAAAGTCAACACGGATGAAAATCCTAATGTTGCCAGTCAGTACGGCATTCGCAGCATTCCCACGTTAATGATTTTTAAGGAGGGACAAAAAGTGGACATGGTGGTCGGTGCTGTGCCTAAAAGTACATTAGCTTCCACCCTCGAAAAGTATCTTTGAAACTCAATCGGTAATAAAATCCCCTTGAGTTATCCATGTTGTTCTAACATTAGGTTAATTTTTATAAACAAGTTTGAGAGGCGCGAATTTCTCGTCTTTCAAACTTATTTACATTTGTATACAGTTTCAGAGTATTTTTTAGGAGTTTTCTAGCTCAAAAATAACTCCCTAATTCCCGTACTACCAATTTCTACTGCTAGCGCCGCCAACAGAAAGCCCAAAAGTTGAGTCACAATTACTCCACCTTCTGCACCAATCCACTGGTCAATCAGATTTGCTAAACGCAAAATCAACCAAGTGATCAGCATTGCCCCTAAGATACCCACCGCCACGGCAATATGCGGACTCTGTGATTTCGACATCAGCAACATCACCGTCGTCAAAGTCCCCGGCCCCGCTAGTAGTGGTAAAGCTAGTGGAGTAATTGCGACATCGCGTCCTTCTTCAATAATTGGCTGATCTAATTCTCCCCGCAGCATTTTCAAAGCAATTAACAGCAACAATAGCCCTCCTGCTACTCGCAAAGAGCCGATACTGATTTCCAAGTAATTTAAAATTACTTGTCCTGCAAAGGCAAATAGCAAAAGAACTGCGATCGCAACGATAATTGCTTTATCTATAACTTTGTTCTTTGGTCTGGCATCATCCCCTTAGTCAAAACTAAAACAATCGGTATATTGCCCACAGCATCAGCCAAGACAAACACAGCGATAAATGTTTGAATGAGAATAGAAGTATCCACAGCAGACAGCTTTTATCAAGGTTTGATCACAACCTAATCTTTATCTTGCTCAGTTTGCTATAACCCAGAGGAAGATTAAAACCAGTCTGTTAAAAAAAGCAACGCTGGCGCATTTGTAATTAAGTTCCAGAGATGTTGAAGTAGCGATATATTTTGATAATCTCTTTTCCATAAATCAACTGTTCGTTGTTGAATCTATGAAGTCTTATTTAGCCGCCGCTATTCAATTGACAAGTGTGCCCGATCTACACAAAAATTTGGCTCAGGCAGAAGAATTAATAGAGCTTGCCGTGCGTCAAGGTGCTGAATTGGTAGGCTTGCCAGAAAACTTTTCCTATATGGGAGAAGAAAAAGATAAACTCGCACAAGGTGATGCGATCGCTATTGAAAGTGAAAAATTTCTCAAAAAAATGGCCCAACGCTTTCAAGTTACGATCTTGGGCGGCAGCTTTCCCCTTCCTGTAGACAATACAGGCAAAGTTTATAACACCACTCTACTCATTGACCCAAACGGTCAAGAACTTTCCCGCTACTACAAAGTACACCTATTTGATGTTGATGTCCCTGATGGCAACACCTATCGGGAATCCAGCACGGTTGTGGCTGGTACGCAACTACCACCCGTCCATTTTTCAGAAAAACTTGGTAATTTAGGGCTTTCCATTTGTTATGATGTCCGCTTCCCTGAACTGTATCGTCATCTCGCAGATAAGGGAGCTGATGTTATCTTTATTCCCGCCGCCTTTACTGCCTTTACTGGCAAAGACCACTGGCAAGTACTATTACAAGCCAGAGCCATCGAGAATACCGCCTACGTCATTGCTCCTGCCCAAACAGGCAATAACTACGCCCGTCGTCTAACCCACGGCCATGCCGTTATTATCGACCCCTGGGGTGTAATTTTAGCCGATGCTGGGGAAAAACCAGGAATTGCGATCGCAGAAATCAAGCCAACTAGGTTAGAACAAGTCCGCCGTCAAATGCCATCTTTACAACATCGGGTGTTCTAGGGATTGGGGATTGGGGACACGGAGAGCAATACCGCGCTTATGTATGAATGAATATAGGGCTTCTCGAATGGAAGCAATATTTTGACCTCTCTCCAAACCTCTCTCCTAAAAGGAGAAAGGCTTTGAATTTTGCTCCCCTTCCCTTGCAGGGAAGGGGCTGGGGGTTAGGTCTGTGTATATTCCATTCAATAAAGAACTGCTACAAAACAAAAACCGGGTGTTTACCCGGTTTCTGACAACATTCAAATCCTCAGTTTTTAGGAGCATAGTAGCACTATGCACCGATTTATTTGTTATCAAAATTAAACTTTAGCAGCTGCTTTGGTGACAACGTTGAGTTCACCTTTAGCATACTTAGCAGCAAAATCTTCCAAAGAAATTTGCTTAATCTTGCTTGCGTTACCAGCTGTGCCAAATTGCTGATAGCGTTCAGCACAAACCTTCTGCATGTATGTAATAGAAGGCTTGAGGAAGTGACGGGGGTCAAACTCCTCTGGTTTTTTAGCCAAAGCTTCACGTACAGCAGCAGTAATTGCCAAACGGTTATCGGTGTCGATGTTTACTTTACGTACACCACTCTTAATACCTTTTTGGATTTCTTCTACAGGTACACCGTAGGTTTCAGGAATTGCACCACCATACTGGTTAATCAGTGCAAGCAAATCTTCTGGTACAGAGGATGAACCGTGCATTACCAAGTGGGTGTTAGGCAAACGGCGGTGAATTTCTTCAATGCGGCTGATTGCCAAAATTTCGCCAGTCGGCTTGCGGGTAAACTTGTAAGCGCCGTGGCTTGTGCCGATAGCAACAGCCAAAGCATCTACTTGGGTTGCTTCTACAAAGTCAACAGCTTCATCGGGGTCGGTTAACAGTTGAGAGTGGTCGAGTGTACCTTCAAAGCCGTGACCATCTTCAGCTTCACCAGCACCAGTTTCTAGAGAACCCAAACAACCGAGTTCACCTTCAACACTTACACCCAAAGCATGAGCTACATTTACAACTTCGCGGGTAACATTGACGTTGTACTCGAAGCTAGCGGGAGTTTTAGCATCAGCTTCTAAAGAACCATCCATCATCACGCTGGTGAAGTTGTTCTTGATTGCTGAGTAGCAGGTAGCAGGAGCATTCCCATGATCTTGGTGCATGACAATGGGAATGTGAGGATAGGTTTCTACCGCAGCCAAAATCAGGTGGCGGAGGAAGTTTTCGCCAGCATAAGCACGAGCGCCGCGTGAAGCTTGCAAAATTACGGGGCTATCTGTCTCTACAGCAGCCTTCAGGATCGCCTGAATCTGCTCCAAATTGTTAACGTTGAAAGCTGGGATGCCGTAACCGTTTTCAGCTGCGTGATCCAACAGCAGCCGCAGTGGTACAAGCGCCATAGATAGTCCTCCTAATGTGGTTGTCAGCTAGTCGGTCTGAGAGAAGCGTAATCATTACGCTAAATCTTAAGAGTTTTTTCAACTTATAGGAAATTATAACTAGTGTCGTGTATCTATGTTGAAAAAGTTTACGCCATAGTTACTATAAATATGTTCTATACTCCTGTACTATGCGCCATAGTTGCTCTGTATTGCTGTAGATTTAGTTACCCTACAATTAGTAGCTCTAGTAGCCCAGTATCCCAAATGGTCATTTGAAAGCGATCGCACTCCTAACTATTTTGGCAAATCTACAAGCGCTCGCATCAGGTAAAAGCCGCTAATCTCTCAACAAATGCTGCGTGTTCAGGAGATTGCAAACCTGTTTGTAAAACTGCCAACACGGACTGCATATTCCCCGCTAATAATTCTGCAACCCCCAACCACAACCCTGGAAAAACTTGACTTCGCAGAATACCGTTACTATCAGCAGCCAACTCTACATACTCACCCTGTTCCAAATAGAACCAAGTCAATTTTTGATCGAGTACTTGCCAGACGATATATTCTTTGACTCCATTGCGACGATAGGCTTGTTTTTTAGCGTGGAGGTCGATGGCAACACTACTAGCAGCAATTTCGACAATTAACTCTGGTGCGCCTTCAATATAATCATCGTCACTCAGCCTTGCTTGACCACCCGCTTCTGGATTGATTAGAAGTACAGCATCTGGTTGAGGTTCGTTATCTAAGTCTAAGCGCACAGTGGGTTCTACTCCCAAAGCTACACCAGGTGTTGCGACTTCGTAAGTACCGAGCCATGTAAGAATCCAACCATGCGGTTGACCATGACTTCTAAAACGCAAGGCAGCAGGCATATAGACAATTCCCTCAATCAATTCGGCTTTTTTCAAGTTAGGCATGGCGTTGTAGCGACGCTCAAATTCATAAAGGTTGAGTTTGTCGCCATTTTCCAAAAGGGGAATTGTCCAATGCTGTGGAATTGTTTTTACCATGATAATGGTGCTTGGGATTAGTCTATGCCTATCCTACCGAATTGCAGAAATTTCTTGAATGCTGCGATCGCGTTCTTTAACTTAATAATATGTTGATTTTATGGGTCGCCCGGGATTCGAACCCGGAACTAATCGGTTAAAAGCCGAGTACTCTACCGTTGAGTTAGCGACCCTTTCGCTGCATTTCGCAACTTTGCAATCATAGCATATACATCTATAGATTTGTAAAGGGGTTTAGAAAAAATTAGCAGTCAACCTTATAGATGCTGTATGGCTAGCTCCTGGTGCTAACACAGTCAAGTTATCACCAGTATTGAGAGAATTACGGGTGGCACTCCACGGTTCTAGACAGTAGAATTCTTTGCCTTTGACTGTCCAAAATACCAGGTAGGTAGAGAAATCATCATAATCCAAGGTGAGTTTTAACTTCCGGCTGCCATCTATCGCAGTGGCCGATTTACTCGTTAGCTGTCCAAAAGCAAAATCAATTTCATCACGGCTAAAGTCAAAAATTGCCATCAAAAGAGTGAAATTCCTTAGTTTGATTATCTTGATACTGCTTTGAAGGAATTTCAACCTCTAACTGAGTTTATCACCACACAGAAAGTAGGGATGGAAACCAGCCGAAAAAGGCATTGGTGTGGATGACAAGTTTTTATACTGCTGGCGGACTTCTAAGGTATTACCTTGAAGTTTGTAGGTAAAAGCCAGTTGAAAATCAAAAGGATAAACTGCCTTAGTTTGCTCATTGCTATCAAGAACGACAGTGAGACTAGCTTTATCTCCAGTTTCTTGTTCTCTTACTTTCCAAGGCAATTCACGGGCAAAACCGTGTTGTTTGAGAGTATATTGCTGCCCGTTGTGAGTGTAAGTATTATCTGGTAGATTGCCACAAATAGGAAACAAAATTGGATTCCCACCCCTGACACTCAACTCAGGATGAGTAAAGCGTTCAGTGTCCAGGTAGAAAATTTCTTGTCCTTGAATGCGCCAACGGGTGATGATACCGCCGCGTTCGGGTACGACTTCCAATTGAGAACTAGCGGCTTCATCAGAAAGAATATAGGTCTTGTATTGTTGCTGTTGAACTGCAATGCTAAACACAAATTTTAGTCCTGGGTATAGGGATAGTTAGGAGTTGTGAGTTAGGAGTTAACAATTTATAACTTCTAACTCCTAACTCCTAACTTTGTTATTCGTCTTCTGCAAACACAAAACGATATAACTCGCTAGGGTCTGGTTCGGGGCTGCTTTCGGCGAACTTAACCGCTTCGTCGATTACATCCTGAATTTTACGATCAATGGCTTTGATTTCTCCCTCATCCGCTAAATTTTGCTCCACCAAATAAGCTGCCAACTTCTTAATTGGGTCACGGGCGAACCAAAATTCTTTCTCCGCCTTGCTTCGCATTTCATCTGGGTCAGCCAAGGAGTGACCACGGAAGCGGTAAGTAAGCGCCTCAATTAATGTTGGCCCCTCACCTGCACGGGCACGGGCTACAGCTTCTTGGGCCACGGCTCGAACTGCTAGTACATCCATGCCATCTACTTCCACGCCTACCATGTTAAATGCACTAGCTTTTTTATAAATCTCTGGCTGAGAAGTGGCTCGTTCGTGAGACATCCCAATGGCCCACTTATTATTTTCGACTACAAAAAGAATGGGCAGTTTCCATAGGGCTGCCATATTTAGCGTCTCGAAAAACTGACCGTTATTAGCTGCACCGTCGCCAAAAAAGCAAGCCGTTACTTGGTCAGCATTTTTATCTCCTAAGACTTCGCGGCGGTACTTGCTTTGAAAAGCTGCTCCAGCTGCTACAGGAATTCCCTCAGCCACAAAAGCATAGCCACCCAGCAAGCGATGTTCAGCAGAAAACATGTGCATGGAACCACCGCGCCCTTTGCTGCAAACCTGTAGCTTGCCAAATAATTCTGCCATTACCTCTCTTGCTGGTACTCCCGCACTGAGAGCATGAACGTGGTCGCGGTAAGTACTACAAACGTAATCTTCACCCGGTCGCATTGACTGCACAACACCACTGCAAACGGCTTCTTGACCGTTGTACAAATGGACAAAACCAAACATTTTGCCTCTGTAGTACATTTCAGCGCACTTGTCTTCAAACAAGCGCCCTAATACCATGTCCTCATACAACCGTAACCCTTCTTCCTTAGTAATGTGCGTAGTAGCAGGATTAAAAGTGGGTAAAGTTACGCTCTTGAACCATTATTTTTGAGTATCCCTGTTGTACAAGTTAAAAGTTACGGTCTTAAATAAGTTGGTCTGATAACACTTCAGCTTTTAACAGGCTAGCGTTTGCATGACTCAACAATCAAACTTTATTTATGCACCAAAAAAGGGTCTTAGGGAATAGCTGAATTTTTAATTGCTAGTTTTTAGCTTTTCAGTCCATGTCCCGTGAGGATTTGACTTTAACGGCAATATCTGCTGTTTTGAGTCTTTCTCTCACTATTCCCCTTCATAGACTAGCAATCAAGATATACTGCTTTCTGCATATCCATTAACAATTTAAAAAAAGGAGGCAAAAATCCATATACCTAAATAGGTAATTGTAATTAAAGGTTAATTATGATATGATTT
The DNA here is from genome assembly GCF_023734775.1 of Nostoc cf. commune SO-36. NCBI lineage: Bacteria > Bacillati > Cyanobacteriota > Cyanophyceae > Nostocales > Nostocaceae > Nostoc > Nostoc commune. The sequence goes on from NZ_AP025732.1 coordinate 208,375, forward strand.
TTTCCTCTAGTTATCATGGTCAATCCCCAATAGTAGTATTTTTGTTACTTTCTGGTGGGAAAGTCCCAAAAAAATCAATCATCAATAGATTCTTCCAACCACAACAATTATGCCGTAATTAAAAACGGTAGTTGTGGTTTGTGCTATCGAAGGCTGATAATAGTTGTGTTAAACAAAAATACTAAGAATTAAGACAAAAAATTGAGCCTTTCTAGGCGAAAGCAAAAAATTAATACTAGAATGTGACTCAAAATTTCGGGAAGGTACAAAACAAGTTGTTGCAATATACACTTGTAGAGTAAATTCTATACGGCATTGTTATGGCACGGTTTTACAGGCCTGGAACGCTCTAGGTGAATTATGTTGATCACGGTGCAGGGGAAGTAGGCTGTGCGAATTCCGCTAGATTACTACCGAATTTTAGGACTACCGTTAGCGGCAAGTGAAGAACAATTGCGGCAGGCATATAGCGATCGCATTGTACAATTGCCTCGACGTGAGTATTCTCAGGCAGCAATTTCTTCTCGTAAACAACTCATAGAAGAAGCTTACGTGGTTTTATCAGATCCAAAACAACGCAGTACCTACGATCATCTCTATCTTGCCCACGCCTATGACCCTGATAACCTTGCTGCTGCCGCAGTAGCAAAGGAAAATCGTCCAGAAAGCACCAAAAGGGGTAGCGACATTCAGAGTCTAGGTATCGATATTACCCAAGACGAATTAGTTGGTGCTTTATTGATTTTGCAAGAGTTGGGGGAATACGAACTTGTATTGAAACTAGGTCGTCCCTACCTGGTAAATAAAAATGGTGCTACAAGTGCAAGAAAGGGCAATAATTTAGCAGACGAAGAAATACACCAAAGTGCTGAACATCCAGATGTTGTCCTCACTGTTGCCCTTGCCTGTCTAGAATTAGGTCGTGAACAGTGGCAGCAAGGTCACTATGAAAATGCCGCCATATCCCTAGAAACTGGTCAAGAACTGCTAGTACGCGAAGGGTTGTTTTCTAGTGTACAGGCAGAAATTCAGGCTGATCTTTACAAATTGCGACCATATCGAATTTTGGAGTTGTTGGCATTACCTCAAGAAAAGACTGCCGAACGAAACCAAGGCTTGGAATTATTGCAAAATCTCTTAGAAGATCGTGGCGGGATTGATGGCACAAACAATGACGACTCTGGTTTAAATATAGATGACTTTCTGCGATTTATCCAGCAGTACGCACCCATTTAACAGTCGCGGAACAGCACAAGTTATTTGAAGCTCAAAGCAAACGCAATTCTGCTGTTGCCACTTACTTGGCTGTTTATGCCTTGATAGCACGGGGATTTGCTCAACGGCAACCTGCTTTAATTCGTCAAGCAAGGCAAATGCTTATGCGTCTGGGCAAGCGTCAAGATGTACATTTAGAACAGTCGCTATGTGCATTACTCTTGGGACAAACTGAAGAAGCAACTCGTGTTTTAGAACTTAGTCAAGAATACGAAGCTTTAGCTTTTATTCGGGAAAAATCTCAAGACTCTCCAGATTTGTTACCGGGGTTGTGTCTATATGCAGAACAGTGGTTGCAACACGAAGTATTTCCCCATTTTCGAGATTTAGCAAACCAACAAGCCTTTCTAAAAGATTACTTTGCTAATCAACAGGTGCAAGCTTATTTAGAAGCACTGCCAACGGATGCAGAAACAACTAATGAATGGGCTGTAGTTAATACCCAATATTTTCCGCAGGCGAAGACAAAGAATTCTCCTTTTCTTAACAATTCAGCTAGGACTACAGGGCAATCTAACAACAGCAGAACACCTGACCTAGATTTGCCAGAAACACCCGAATATTCAAACTTCTCACCACCAATATGGAATTCATCTGAGAGTGTAAAATCAGATGTTCCTGCTGCCGAACGGATGAGCAGAGGCACTAATCAGCATTTAAATGGTTCAGGTAAAACGGTCGCACCCGGCCATAACCAAAAGCGTCGGCGGAGAAAACCTACTCCATCTGCTAGCCGAGAGCGTATACCAGATAATCGTCCTCATTCTCGTCGTCCCCGACGGCGGCGAACTTTTGCTAACACCATCGAAGGGAAAACACGGCTGGTATGGAGAGTGTTTATTTCTTTGGTTAGTCTATTAGTTTTCTGGGTGTTAGTTACAACAACTTTTGGATGGTTAAAAAATCTGTTTTTTCCTACGTCAACTCCGCGTGGTTCAGAGTTGTTTATACAGATAAATCAACCACCAATATCTATTCCTGATCCAAATGGTAAACCACAAGCAACAGATGGGCCTTTAACAAATGCAACGGCAGAGGAAGTTATTCGGACTTGGTTCTCGATCAAAGCCGCAGCTTTAGGGCCCAATCATGAGATTAATAATTTAGATCAGATTTTAACTGGTTCAGCTTTATCTCAATGGCGGCTGATTGCTCAACAGTATCGGTCAGACAATCGCTACGGCAAGTATGACCATAGCTTGAAGATAGAATCTGTTGAGAAAATTGATTTATTTGCAGATCGTGCCGCAGTGCAAGCTACGGTTAAGGAAGTGGCACAGTTCTATGAAAATGGTCAGTTTCAAAGGTCTTCTAACGATAATTTGCGAGTTCGGTATGATTTGATTAGAGAACGAGGTAAATGGCGTATTCAGAGTACATCTGTTGTGAATCAGATAATCTAATCAGATAAAACCAATTCGCAATTCGCAATTCGCAATTCGCAATTAATTCAGCCACCCACAAGGGGTGGGGTTTTTACCTACCTTGAGAAAACTTGGATTTTTTCGCCCACCAGGGGCGAGGTTTTGAACCTAGCTTTTTCTGATAAAGTGGAACTATTAAAACCCTTAGCTGCATAGCAGCTTAAACAGTTTTGATTTTCCTTTTTTACCCCAGTTTTCCTTCTTAACACTCGTAAACTAAAACCACTCTCATCCCAAAACCATATTTGATAAAGCTTTTGACAATTTACCGTATCTTTTTTTACATTTAATCACCCGTAACCTAAAAATTTAAATTTTGCTGAGAAATCTGTAAGAAGTTTCTAAGGAAAATCTTAGTTTTTTAGAGATCAATCCTTATCTATTCATAATTCTTAGATGAATTATTTAAGCAATAATCAGTTTAAAGTTCAAGCCAAGAGCTATATTGCTAATTGATGCACTGAGGAATTGAAATCATGAAATTAAGATATTTATTAATACTGGGCTTGTCTTCTCTTGTCATGGTTGGCTGCGTCCGCGAAGTATCAAAGAACCAGGCTAATGAAAGTCCTATAGCTGTGAATGCCTCTGTTCCCGTGTCTTCAACTCAGGCGAAACCGTTAGCCAAGTCAGCACAATCTCCAGATTCAACTGCTATGAATTCAGGTACATTTGTTTCTGGAGAACATACAACTCAAGGGAAAGTTCGTATTACCACTAAAGACGGCAAATCATTTCTAGAGCTTGATGAGTCATTTAAGACTTCTGAATCAGGGCCAGATTTAGTAGTAATTTTACATCGTTCAGATAACGTAACTAATTCAACTAAGCCACCATCATATCCTTTAAAAAACGGAGATTATTTTATCCTAGCTCCGTTGCAAAAATATAGTGGCGCTCAAACATATTCTATTCCGCAAAACATCAATTTAGCAGACTACAAATCCATCGCTATCTGGTGTCGCAAGTTTAATGCTACTTTTGGCGCTGCCAGTTTGAGTCAGTAAATATTAACCAAGAACTTAAAAATCAATCATCAGGAGAAACTTTATGAAACTAGAAGGAAAAGTTGCCCTAGTAACTGGGAATTCCAGAAAGTGACAGAAGAGGGGTATGTGCGAGGAGGATTACAATTTAACTACGTGAGTTCAACGAAGCTACAAAATATATACTTATTTCTTGCTCCCTATTTTCTTAAGTATTTCTTCCAGATTTTCGGAACTAAATCGCATGAAAAATTCCGAATTGCCAGCAATATCCACTGTAGCTTTATCAAAGGTGATATTTACAGGCATAACGATATATGGCAAAGATTAATGGCACAATGATGCAATATTTCCACTGGTACATCCCTAACGATGGGAACTTGTGGAGTAAAGTTGAGGCTTCAGCACCAGAATTAGCAGATGCAGGTTTTACAGCAATGTGGCTACCACCAGCCTACAAGGGCTTTGCTGGGTCGTATGATGTGGGATATGGTGTTTACGACTTATTTGATTTAGGTGAGTTTGAGCAAAAAGGCTCGATTCGGACGAAATACGGTACACGTAAGCAGTATCTTGATGCGGTTAAATCTCTGCAAACGCATGGTCTGCAAGTTTATGCAGATGCGGTACTAAATCATAAGATGGGCGGTGATGCGGTAGAAACACCAAAAGCAACGCCTTTTCCTCAAGACGATCGGCTCAATCCTAAAGGTGGGTTACAAGAGATTAAGACATACACTCATTATAATTTCCCTGGACGGCAAGGCAAATATTCTAACTTTGAATGGCATTGGTGGCATTTTGATGCTGTTGATTATAACGAATATAACAGTGGCGATCGCAGCACACTCTATTTATTAGAAGGTAAAAAGTTTGACGACTACGTAGCCTTAGAAAAAGGCAACTTTGCCTATTTGATGGGTTGCGATCTGGATTTTCAAAATGAGTGGGTGCGCGGTGAAACTACCTACTGGGGTAAGTGGTATCTTGACACTACAAAAGTAGATGGTTTCCGGATCGATGCTATTAAACATATTTCCTCTTGGTTCTTTCCGCAATGGATAGATGAACTAGAACGTCACGCTGGTAAAGATTTATTTATGGTAGGAGAGTATTGGTATAACGATATTAATACTCTGCTTTGGTATGTTGATGCTGTTGGTGGCAAATGTCAGTTTTTGACGTACCACTACATTACAACTTCCATCAAGCCAGCAAATCTGGCGGCAATTATGATATGCGCCGGATTTTGGATGGCACAATGATGCAACAACGTCCTACCCATGCTGTGACATTTGTCGAAAATCATGATTCTCAGCCGTTACAAGCTTTGGAATCTGTTCGTTGAACCTTGGTTTAAACCCTTAGCTTACGCCATTATTTTGTTACGACAAGAAGGCTATCCTTGTGTCTTTCATGCTGACTACTACGGTGCAGAGTATGAAGACTGGGGCAAAGATGGCAATCGTTACAATATTTTTATGCCGTCCCACCGTTGGATTATTGATAAGTTACTTTATGCACGTAAACATTGTGCTTATGGGCCACAATACAACTATTTAGACCATTGGAATACTATTGGTTGGACACGCTTAGGTGATGAAGATCATCCTCAAGGAATGGCTGTGATTATGAGTGATGGTTCAGAAGGCGTTAAATGGATGGAAGTTGGTAAACCCAATACTAAATTTATTGACTTAACTGAACATATCAAAGAAGCTGTATATACCAATGAATTGGGCTGGGGTGAATTTCGTTGTCTAGGTGGTTCAGTATCAGTTTGGATTCAAGCATAAAAAATACCGAAATTTACAGAGATTGATACGAAATTTAACTACGCTCATGAATAGATTTGTTGCACAAATACTATTCATGAGCGCATAGACACTGATACTATTGGCGAAAGTGTTACAAAAGCACATACATAAGTATTACGATTAAAAGATGCAACAACAGATTGAAGGTTTGAGCTTAAGTAATACTTGTATTTACGAATATATAGTAGATTCGCCAACAGTATCAGCAGTCGAATAGAAACTTACTCTCAGGAATTGATTAGCCGACCGATAGTCCGAGAGTACACCGTTAGAGCGCACAAGCGGGAAATTCATACTCGCGTTTTTAACTTTGTATGTAAGCAGTGTGAGCAACTGACTCAAAGAGAAACCTTTGCTGTCCAACCGCTCTACTGTGAGCAATACCGTCCACCACAAGCACCCAAGCAATCGAAAATAGTCCTTATATCTATTCTTAATAATTTGGCATAACAAGTACTGAAGAGCAAAAAATATAGTATTATCTATTTTTTAATACAGAAATATTATCACAATGCGGATTTTGGTGGTCGAAGATGATGTTCAGCTAGCAGAGATGCTGATGGAAGCCCTGACTGACCGTCAATATGTGGTAGATATAGCCCAAGATGGAGAGGAAGCATGGGATTGCATCAAAGTGCTGGAATATGATTTGGTGGTGCTAGATATTACCTTACCCAAGTTAGATGGTGTAAGTTTTTGTCAACGCTTGCGATCGCCTACATCAAGGCATAGTTTATCACGCAACATTACAATACCTGTACTCATGTTAACAGCACGCGATACCCTTGGTGACAAAATTACCGGGTTGGATGCTGGGGCAGATGATTATATGGTTAAACCTTTTGAAATGCCAGAGCTAATGGCCCGTGTTCGCGCACTCTTGCGCCGCAATAGTGCCGCAACATCTTCTTCAGATTTTGGTTGGGGTAGTTTGCGTTTAAATTCCAGCACTTATGAAGTCACATACGCTGACCACCCTTTACATCTAACACCTAAAGAATTTGCTCTTTTAGAACTAATGGTTTCTAGCGGTCGGCGGGTGCTAAGTCGAGCCGGAATTATTGAGCGCATTTGGTCACTTGACGACCCTCCGAGCGAAGAAACTGTTAAGTCTCACATTAAAAGTTTACGGTATAAACTTAAAGACATAGGTGCTGCCGATGATTTTATTGAGACAGTTCATGGATTGGGCTATCGCTTAAAGCAGCTTTAGAAAACTAACCGATTTCTACCTTATATTTGCCCTTTATCTCCACAACTCATTGTTATATTTCAATTACATTACTGAAATTAACCTCTTCTTTTACATTAGAACACTATTATTCTTCAAATCAATTTAACTATTGGTTTGGAGAATTTTAATTTTTATCTAAACAGAATTCAGGAGTCAGGAGTCAGAAAACAGGTATGAATTCTGTACGAGTGGCGGATAGCGTAGCGTTAGCGAGTATTTTCGAGTCGCGTCTGAATAAACGGGTTTAAAATCCCCACCAAATTTTCAATTGGTGGTCTTAAAGATGCTCGATAGCACAGCGTTAGCGAGTCCGCGTTCGCGCAGCGTCTCGTAGAGAGCGTCTTGATTCTGACTCCTGAATTCTTCTTCAAGAGTAACCGATTTCTCACCGATATTTAACCGAGATTTCAACTTCTAAAATGTAGCATCTTGGAACGAAAGCATTTTGTTAAGTTTATTTCAGTTTTAAGGAAATTTTTATGCCCCGTTTTCCAATAAATATTTCCAATATTGTTATTACCAATAAAGAGTATCGCAAGCTTAGAGCTTATGCAGTATATCATCAAATATCAATTGATGAAGCAATACGATTATTAATTGATTCTCTTCCAGAATGCTCTCAAAATAACAAAGAATTAAGTATAAGCCATTCGGTTATCTTTCCTAGAAGGTTTTTACACGTTTCTTTCGATGATAGGTAACTTAATAAATAATTTTTCCTCCAAGTTACCTAGTTGTGAATTTTTGTACTAGTGAATTTTGATTATGAATACTTTGCTTCTTTAAATTTAGTTAAGTCTCTAGAAAATTCTGCTTCAGAAACACCAAATTCTCAACCCATTTATGCCCTAATTTCAGTTCATGGCGACCCGACAGCTGAAATTGGTAGAGAAGGGGCAGGTGGTCAAAATGTCTACGTGCGAGAATTAGGGTTAGCATTAGCAAAACGTGGTTGTCAGGTTGATATGTTTACCCGACGCGAACACCCCAATCAAGAAGAAATTGTGGAATTAGCACCAGGGTGTCGCACAATTCGTTTAAATGCTGGGCCAGCAGAATTCATTACTAGAAACGATTTATTTGAATATTTACCAGAATTTGTAGAAGCTTGGCTGAATTTTCAAAAGCGAACAGGACGCAGCTATGCGTTGATTCACACTAATTATTGGCTTTCTGCTTGGGTAGGATTGGAACTTAAATCTCGATTGGGACTACCTCAAGTTCATACCTATCATTCTATAGGGGCAGTTAAATACGGTAATATGGAAAATCCGCCGCAGATTACTGCCATTCGTAATTGTGTGGAGAGGGCAATTTTAGAACAAGCAGATTATGTAATATCCACCAGCCCTCAAGAAGCGGAAGATTTACGTCAGTTAATTTCGCAACATGGACGTATTAAAGTTATTCCCTGCGGAATTAATACTGAACACTTTGGTTCTGTCAGTAAAGAAGTTGCTCGCCAACAGTTGGGAATTGCTTCAGATTCTCAGATAATCTTGTATGTAGGACGTTTTGACCCCCGCAAGGGAGTTGAAATCTTAGTAAGAGCTTGCGCCAATTTGCTTTCAGGATTTCAACTTTATCTAGTTGGTGGTAGCCGTGAAGATGGAGCAGACTTTCAAGAACAACTACGCATTCAAGCTTTGGTGAAAGAACTGGGATTGGAAGCAGTTACAGTTTTCACCGGACGCATTTCTCAAGCGCTGTTACCTGCTTATTACGCCGCAGGGGATATCTGCGTTGTACCGAGTTACTACGAACCTTTTGGCTTAGTTGCAATTGAAGCAATGGCAGCAGGAACGCCTGTAATTGCTAGTAATGTGGGAGGATTGCAGCATACGGTTGTGCATGGTGAAACTGGACTTTTGGTTCCTCCTCGTGATTCTACAGCATTGGCGATCGCTATTCATAGCGTATTACAAAACCCGACTCTAAAACAAAGCTATGGCAATGCTGCACAAAATTGGGTTCAGTCTCGTTTTAGCACTCAGGGAGTTGCTGCCCAAGTTCACGAACTCTATCAATCTTTAACACTTGATACATTTGTTCAAGAAATTATTCGAACTAAAAAGTTAACTCCAGATTTGGAAAAGCAAATCCAAACTTTGTTAAAGTCAAAAGCTTTAAAATCTAGTGAAATTAAATCTCTAGAAAAATTGATTGACTCCTTTGATAACGGTATTGTGCAGTGGGCAACCAGTTAAATGAAATCATATTCCCTACAGAATCACATTCTAGCCGCTTTTCTCAACTGCATATTTTGAAAATTTCCGATCAAGACTGTACTGTTTTAGTGAGAACAAGCAAATATGAAACTGCTTTTGGTTATTGAATTAGATAATACCTTGGTTGGTAACAATCGAGCTATTACTGCTTTAAACCAAAGGCTAGAAGCTATACGCAATCAGATTTACTTAGTCTATGTTACTGGTCGCTCTTATACTTCTAGTCGTCGGGTGATAACAAAAGCACAGCTTTTGAAACCCGATTATTTAATCGCTAGTCTAGGTACTGAAATTTATCAACAGGGTGTGCTTTTAGAAAAGATTGGTCAAATCAAATCTCAAAAGATTGGGATAGAGATGCAGTCTGGACAATTGCTAGCTACTTTCCTGCACTAATACCTCAACCCGACAGCGAACAAACCCCCTATAAATTAAGCTTTTGGCTAGATATGGATGCGCCACTTGAGGTTATCCATGATTTGCAGGATTTGTTAACTTTTACTGGATTGCAGGCTGAGGTGATTTTCAGCAATGAGCGAGACGTTGATATCATACCCAAGAACAGTAACAAAGGTGAAGCAACTGCATATCTGCAAGAATTGCTGCAAGCGCAATTAGATGCAACCATTATCTGTGGAGGTTCTGGAAATGACATCAGTTTATTTCAACAGCCATCAGCTGGGATTATCGTTGCTAATGCCCAAACGGAACTTCTATGGTGGTATTACAAGACACATTACCCTTGGCACTTTTTAGCTCACTACCCTGGTGCTGCGGGTATTCTTGAAGGATTGATTTATTTTAATATTTTACCATTTCCTAACAGTTGGAGGGCGATGGGCTACGCTCCACCATAGGCGATGGTCTCCGACCGACCGGAGGTCATCGCAACCTATTCAAAATTAAATTTGAATGTAAAAAATTGCCCCGCACTTAGCTTATATAAATGCGGGGATATTTCATTGGCAGTTATTCAAAGTCATTTAGCTTTTTCTCTCATGCAACCGCTCATCATTGGTATTAATGTCTAATTCCTCACGACGAACAGTACCTTCGGCTTCAACTGTATCCTGTTCAACTACTTTCTTAATTTTCACTTCCTCACGCAAAACCGCTTCCTTCTGAATATCAGGGGTTTCTTCATAAATGTCCATCCGAGTAACTTCTCCTTCACGGAAGTTAGCCTCAGTAGGCGATACAGTTCTACCAGCTTCGTTTGGAGTAGTACGTTCAATGATTACGCGTTCTTTTTCAACTGGCACAGCAACTCTCGCCGTCTGAGTTTCAACGTGTTTGCCAACAGATACTTCTCCTGTCTTAATACGAGATTTATTGGCAACTAAACGTTCTTCGTATAGTTTCAGATTTTGATGATCCTGCTGATTCATATCGTAAAGATTTGGTTCATCTTCATACGTATATGTATTGCGATCGCTAGAGGCTGGTGGAGCATCTACAGGTGTTGAGGTACTTAAAGGTGCTTGTCTTACTGGAGTACGATAAACTCCACGCACCTGTTCCTCATAATCGTAATCAATCTGTTCCAAATCATTAAAATCTGGTAAACTTTCTACTTGCTCCTTCGTCAACCCAATAGCATATACGCGCCGATTGCTATAGCCGATTCGAGAACGCCCAATTGGTAACAATACTTGTCTACCAAAGAACCAAAAACCTGTGTCAACAACTAAATAGCGGAAATGACCCGAATCATCTACCAAGATGTGTTTGACAGTCCCAACTTTATCGTCATCTATGTCTGAATAGACATCAAAATCTCTAACTTCATAGTTATCAAAATCTGCATCACCATAGTTACCAGCAAAGTCTTCCAGTTTATATAAAGCCATATTCTTTTTCCTCCTACATCTATATTTACAATTGTAAAGATATAATTTTTTACTCCTTCTTTCTCAAGAAAGATATTAATGTCTAAAAAATCATTACTCTGGAATTAATGGGTTTTAAAAACTAGGCTTAATCAAACTAAAAGTAAACCTCTGCATAAGATTATAGAGGCTTACAACTAATTTTTTAGACTTGAAATCAGCAAAACTCTTCGAGGAATTCGTACTTATTGAGCATTTTGTTTGTTGACAGGAGTACGAACAATATACTGATTGGCAGGTAAATTAATAGCAATTGGTTCTATCTTTCCTTGGGAAACTAAAGTTTGATAAACTAAAGCTGTAATCTCTCCTCTAGTTGCAGGTTTACTTGGATTAAGAACTTTAGGTTTTGGATAGTTGACCACTATATTTGCTTTAGTTGCAGCTGCTACATCTCCAATTGCATATTGCGGAATATTATTGGCATCTGCGTAAGTGTTAGTAATAATAAATGAGGCAGGATGGTTAAGGTTTACAGCATTAGCTGCTACGGCTGGGGCTTGTGATATTAATAAAGGCTGCATCAAAGCACTAAATGCAAACGGCATAAAAATACGTCTTTTTACAGGTTTTTGTGCGGTTTTTTGAGGAACTACTCTCTGCATGACTGTGGGTACACTAACTGCTGATGTACCAGTAGTTAGATTCAGTCCTTTGTTTAAAGCAACTATAGCCTCAACCTTAGAAACCGATTGATTGGGACGAAAGTATCCACCAGGATAACCTGTCATAAATCCTTGTTGATAAGCTTCTTCAATGGGACGAGTAGCCCAATAGTTTGTAGGAACATCCTTATATACAGCACCACTTTGTATCTGGCGAGTTGCTGGTTGGTCAAAAGCTTTACGAATAATTGCTGCAAACTCATCTCGGTCTACTGGCTGTTCTGGTCGAAATGTACCATCAGGATATCCAGTTACAATATTTCTTGCAGCCAAACCTTGAATAAATGGCTGTGCCCAGTAATTAGATTGAACATCGCTAAAGGTAGTTGTAGGGGAAGATTGAGCAGATGTTTCTAATGCTCCAACTGCAAGTACTGTTAAATTTAAAGTTAGTAAAGATATACCTGCTGACACTAACTTAATTAATTGTGTCATGATTCGTGCCCCCTGTTCTCTCAATTATTTATTATTTCTAATACTTCAATAGTTACTAACAAATAGTGGAGATTTAGTGGAGAAGTTCCTCTTACAGCTTAAAATACTACTAAAGACTGACTATACTTATTACTTTAGGTATAGATAACGCAACAATGAAAATATTAAAAATGTTAATGTTTTAATAAGGGCTTATGTGAATAGAAGAATTCTATAGCAATCTTATTTTAGTGGTGAAAAATATAAATTAGGAAACGAACCGCCAAGGAAAGAAAAAAGAGATATATAATTTTCACGAATGATTTAGGACTGCTATAAATCTAAGTAATAAAAATATAGCAGAGTTCTCCACGGCTTTTCCACTATTTAGATTTAATCTAAGTCTCAAACGATAAATTAATGAAATTTTCTTTATCTAACTTTTTTTGCTACCTTAACTATCAGTTATTTTACTATGTACCAATTTTGCGGATAAAAATCAAGTGTTAATTGAGTATGAGATACATTTTTTAAAAAATCTTTCTTTGGGTAGTAGAGTTATTGTCTCAAAAAGCAAGATGGTTAGCGGCAGGAGGGTAGAATGCGTCAACTCATTATTCAAGTACCACGGGGAAATGGAAAAGCTGTTATCGATATTGCCAAATCTCATAACGGCACGAATCTGGCTCGATTAGAAGGAAATGCAGAAGAACCGATTGATGTAGTAATTGTTCACGTTTCTAATGGAGAAGTAGGCAAAGTTTTGGAGAAGTTGCAAGACTTGCCCAAAGTACAAATTACGCTCATACCAACTGGTGTGATGACTCTGCAACCCCCTACATCGGAAGCGCCGCAACAAGTTATAAATGTGGAAGAACGCAGTCCGATTGAGATTTTTCTTTCTGGTTTGCAAAGTGTTGGCTCTTGGCGAGGCTTTCTTGGTTATGCAGCACTGGCAGGCTTTGTAGTCTGGATTGGCTTGTATACCAATACAGCCTATTTGCTGGTGGCGGCGATGCTGATTGCACCCTTTGCAGGCCCAGCAATGAATACAGCGATCGCTACTGCATGGGGCGATCGCAAACTCTTAGGACGGAGTATTCTACGGTATTTTTCTGCCTTAACAGTCACCATTGCCACTACCTGGCTACTTAGCCTAATATTACGGCAAGAAATTCCCACCAGTTTAATGGTAGATAGCAGTCAGGTTTCAGCAGTGGCAGTGCTTGTGCCATTGGCAGCCGGAGCCGCAGGCGCGCTCAACTTGGTTCAATCAGAACGGAGTAGTTTAGTATCTGGGGCAGCGACAGGAATGCTAGTTGCCGCTTCTTTAGCTCCACCTGCGGGAATTGTGGGTATGGCAAGTGCAATTGGCAGATGGGACATGGTAATTTCGCAGCTATTCGTACTGTTTTTGCAACTATGCGGGATTAATTTTTCAGCAGCGCTCTTGTTCCGAGTATTCGGGCTGTCTGCTCAAGGAACTCGCTATGGGCGTGGTAAAAAACGGGTATTTTTTTCTACCTTAGTGATCACTGTCATAGCATTGGCAGGTTTACTGACTTGGCAATTTTCTCATTCTCCCAATTTACAACGCTCTAGCCTTGCTCAACGTGCTAACGCCCAAGTTCAGAAAACTGTAGAGCAAGTTGGTTTAGCAAAATTAGTCGAGTCGAATGTGCGCTTTACACGATCCAATATTGAAGGGCAGGATACCCTGCTATCTGTTGTTTATGTACAGCGTCAACCGGGAGTTACAGCGTCTAGTGAAGAAATACGCGATCGCCTCACCCAATCAATTCAAACCCAATTATTGAAACAGGACTTAAATGTGACACCTTTAGTTGATGTCAACGTGCTAGAAACCCCTGCTAATAAACAATAAAACCAAAAATTACGAATTACGTTAGCGAAGCGGTAGCGTTCGCGCAGCGTCTCGTAGAGAGGAACGAGCGTCATTACGAATTAATACTATGAGTAGTTCAAAGCTTTCAGAAAAACAAGCCCTAGAAAGAGAACGTAATGAAGTCTTGCAACAGTTGGAAGATTGGCTAGAAATTCCAACGCTGGTGCTGGGCTTTGTATGGCTAGCACTATTCATCATCGAGATCATCTGGGGATTAAACTCTTTACTGGAAGCCTTTAGCATCACTATTTGGATTATTTTTATATTAGATTTTCTACTTAAACTAGCGATCGCTCCTCATAAACCTGACTATATCAAAAGCAACTGGCTAACAGCTATTTCTTTGGTGTTACCAGCGCTGCGTACTTTTCGGATTATACGGGTGGTACGGATATTAAGAACAGCACGGGTTGTGCGAGGGCTACAACTGTTGCGAGTTATGACTCGTGCTAACCGAGGAATGCGGGTTTTAGGAGCAAGTATTAGCCGTCGAGGGTTTGGTTATGTTGTGGCGTTAACTGCGATCGTTACTTTAATAGGATCAGCAGGGATGTATGCGTTTGAAAACGAAGTTCCTGTGGAATCAGGATTGCATAACTACGGCACTGCTTTATGGTGGACAGCAATGCTAATGACAACGATGGGTTCTGACTATTCGCCCAAAACGCCCGAAGGTCGGGTGCTTTGTTTTTTCTTAGCGTTATATGCGTTTGCCGTGTTTGGTTATGTCACTGCAACTCTGGCAACGTTTTTTATCGGTCGTGATGCCGATGATGACGAAGCAGAGTTAGCTGGAGCGAAATCGATTCAAATGCTTCAGAGTGAAATCGCAGCATTGCGCGGGGAAATTCAAGAATTATTGCATCAAAATTCTGAGCGTTGACGTTAGCAAAAATTACTTAGTGAGGAAAGTTTATGAATGCAGAAATCTCGACAGCTTGGGATAAGATTCAAAGCATGATAAATGGTTTCATAGCTTTGCTACCAAACATTGTCTTAGGATTAATTGTCTTCATCTTATTTTTGTTTATTGCTAGCAGAATTAAAATACTGGTCAAGCGGTTAACTCGTAATCGTCGTTCTGCGCGAAATCTGGGACTAGTACTAGGAAGGTTAGCACAAGGGCTAACAATTTTGATTGGGTTGTTTATCGCCCTTTCTATTGTGATTCCTACATTTAGAGCCGGTGATTTGATACAACTTTTGGGAATTAGTGGTGTTGCAATTGGTTTTGCTTTCCGCGATATTTTGCAAAACTTCTTAGCTGGAATTTTAATTCTGCTGACTGAACCTTTTCAAATTGATGACCAAATTGTTTTTAAAGGCTTTGAAGGAACGGTCGAAAATATTGAAACACGCGCAACAACAATCAGAACTTATGACGGTCGGCGGATTGTCATTCCGAACTCGGAATTGTTTACTAATTCGGTAACTGTAAACACTGCCTTTGAAAATCGGCGATTAGAATACGATGTCGGCATTGGCTATGGCGATGACATTGACCATGCCAAGCAGTTAATGCTAGACGCAATGCTTAGTGTAAATGAAGTTTTAAAAGATCCGGTTCCTGATGTACTAGTAATGGAACTTGCCGAAAGCACTGTTAACATCCGTGTGCGTTGGTGGGTTCATCCACCACGACGCGCAGATAATCTTATTTCGCGGGATAAAGTGATTACTGCAATTAAGAAAACGCTCGTTGCAAACGGCATTGATTTGCCCTTCCCAACTCAACAAATTCTGTTCCACGACCAGACCGAAGAGACAGATGGAAACCGTTCCCGTCAGCGTGAAGGTTGGCCATCTGGTAAAGGTGAAGTACCGAAGCCTCGCCGCATCAGCGATTCACTCAGGTTACTTGCTCAAGCACACTCCTCACAAGATAACAACGGTAAAGTAGATTCTCAAACCAACGAACAATGAGAAATGTCAAGATAAGCAAACTGTGGGATCAACTCCACTCAAGTTACTGGTTCATACCGGCGGTTATGGCGGTGTTAGCTATTGCTTTAGCTTTCACAATGCTTTCTCTTGACCGCACAGGCAAAGTAGACATTGATTATTGGTGGGTTTACGGTGGTGGAGCAGATGGAGCGCGATCGCTGTTAGGATCGGTTGCAGGTTCGATGATTAGCGTTGCTGCTACAGCTTTTTCAATTACAATTGTGGCACTTCAGTTGGCTGCTTCCAATTTCGGGCCGCGACTTCTGCGTAACTTTATGCAGGATACAGGTAATCAAATTGTACTAGGCACATTTATTGGTACGTTCATCTACTGCTTGTTCGTACTGCGGACAATTCAGGGAGAGGGAGATGGATACGAACAGTATGTGCCACAACTTTCGGTTACAGTCGGCACTTTACTGGCAATTATTAGCATTGGTGTATTAATTTATTTTATCCATCATGCTTCAACAATAATTCAGGCATCTTACGTAATCCAAAATGTTAGTGAGGATTTACATTCAGCAATTAAGCGGCTATTTCCAGAAAAAATTGGGCATGGTGAACCAGAACATAGACAAGGAGTTGAAGAAATTCCCATGTCTTTTGAGGAGGAAGCTTTACCAATTCGATCGAATGGAACTGGTTATTTACAAGCAATTGATAATGGAGAATTGATGGAAATTGCTTGTAAACATAATTTGCTAGTACGCCTTAAGGTTAGACCGGGGAAATTTCTAATTCAAGGTAGCGATTTAGCCTTGGTTTTTCCTGGGAAAAAAGTAAATAAAAAACTTACCAAACAAATTAATGATGCTTTTATTTTGGGCAAAGAACGTACAGAACAACAGGATATAGAGTTTCCAATCGATCAATTAGTAGAAATTGCTCTGCGTGCCATTTCCCCTGGAATAAACGATCCATTTACTGCAATTCGCTGTATTGACCGAATTAGCGCAGGGCTGTGCCACTTAGTTCAAAGAGATTTCCCTTCGCCCTACCGCTATGATAAAAATAACAAATTGCGCTTCATTGCCAAAGGAGTCGATTTTCAAGGATTGGTTGAGCGTGCTTTTAACCAAATTCGGCAGTATGGAAAGTCGGATGCAGGAGTAACTATTCGTTTGTTAGAAGCTATAGCTGCAATTGCTACTTACACCAATAATTCTAAATATCAAGCAAGCCTGCGCCATCATGCTGACATGATTTTACAAGATAGCCGTGAAGGACTATCACAAGAACAAGACCGCAAAGATGTAGAAGAGAGTTATTATCAGGTCATTAAAAATTTAAATAATGATGACAATAATAAGGATTGGGATTAATCAGAATATTGGCGTTTTAGATTAATATTTTTGAGGTAATAATTATGAAAAGTCTGAACTGGAAAGGTTATCGAATTATCGCATGGATAGGACAGGCTGTACTAACAATTTTTGTCATAGTCGCAGCAGTTCAAGGTAAGTGGTCTAATGCTTTGGGTCTTGCATTGTTTCTTGTTTTATCCTTTGTGTTTGTCATCCGAGATGATAAATTACCCACTTTATTTGATTTTTTGTTTGTCTTAGCTGCATTGCTCAATGCTACTGGTTGGGTATGGAATTTATTTGGTATGCCAGGCCCCTATGACGAGATTGTTCATGCTTATACGACTTCTGCAATTACCCTAGCACTTAGTTTTTTAGTCTATGGTTCAATGTTGAATATATTTCGGAATCATACAGTTTTGTATTTAGTGACAATTACTAGTTTTGGAATTGCTATTGGTGCTTTGTGGGAAGTCACAGAATGGTCTGCTGGTAAATTCTTAATACCCAAGTAATTGAAAGCTTGGATGACACCATTATTGATTTAGTTATGGACACTCTCGGTGCTGGATTAGCAGCTTTAATTAGCCTTTGGGCGTTACGAAATTGGACTAATCGTCATACAGATGCAACTAATGGACAAACTGAGACAATAGATAGCTACTTTCTTGTAAACCAGAAGATTTAGAACCTTGAATTTGATTTATATCATTGGCGAAAGTAGGAGTTGCAAAAAGCGTTGCTGCCAACAAAAGCGTGGTTGAAACAATAGGTAATTTCTGCCATCGATAACTATAATTAGATTTCCTGATCACATCCTTGCAATATTACTAATTACTATCTACAGCAGTTTGCAACTCAGTGAAGTAACAAATTAGATTTGAATGACAAAGATCAATGCTGCTATAACCTTATAAGGGTATCTTTGCCATTCCGATAGTGTTGCGTAGCAAAAGCTATTCTAACTTCTGACTCCTGTAAGCCGTGGCCTTGTAGTAGGCTATTCTGCTGTATATATTTGCATCTAACTATAGATAATCATAATTTTCATAAAATAGCATCTGTTTTAAGAAATAGAAAATACTCCTCCAAGGGATATAAATTTAGTAATTTATATCGGATAGAGCGCAAGCAAGTATCCAGATAACACATTAGAAAATGAGTTATTGTAGTAAAAATTCATTATCGATGATTATTTTCCTGCCAGTTATTAAGTACATCCTCTACCAAAACTTCTTTTACCCAAATTTGTAATACAATTACTAAAGGTATAGCAAGAAATACACCTAAAAAACCAAAAAAGCTCCCAAAAAAGACTACTGCTACTAAAGTCACTGCTGGCAAAAGAGATGCTTGGCTTTTCATAACTAAAGGCATTATAACGAAACTTTCAACTTGCTGAATTACGAAATACAAAGCTATAACAGCGGCGATTTTCCAAGGTTCTCCACTTAATGCTAGCAGTGCAGGCGGAATCACACTCAAGGTTGGCCCAAAATTTGGGATAAATTCTAAAAATCCTGCCAAAATAGCATTAACTAATGGCAATGGTATTCCTAAAATCAACAGCCCAATATAGCTCAATGTTGCAATGAGCAGCATAGTCAGGAGCGTGCCTTTTATCCAGCCAGTCAACGAGACTGCACACTTATTTAGAATGTCATCAACTCGTCGACGATAAAAAGCAGGGAATAGCATTATAAATCCCTGTCGATAGGGCGAGGGATTGACTAATAACATGATGGTAAGAGCTACAAAAAGCAGCAAAGCTAAAATAATAGAAAGCGAGTTACTGACCAAGCTAAAAAAGTTGTTTATTAACCGATTTAACCAATCTTGTAAACCTTGAGTCAGATACCTAAGCCCCTGAATATTTTCTAATAGTTGGTCAGGAATTACATTTTGTAACCAGTTATTCCACGATCGCAACCGTTCTAGTCCTATAGGCATAATATTAGCAAATTGTTGCAATTGGTCAATAAAACGTGGCACAATCAGTACAAAAAAACCGACCAAAATGACCAATAAAAGAACAACTGTTATAGCAACTGCAATTCCTCGCTTGATACGAAATCTTTGAAAAAAACTCACTAGTTGATTTAGGACTGTAGCTAAAACTACTGCTGCAAATACCACCAAAAGTATTTGCCGAATTTGCCACAAAATGTAAAGAGATATAACAAGAGCGAGAAACCCGATTAATTGTCCGAATCGCACAAGCAGCCCCCACTTTTTGTTATTTACAGCTATTTTTCTGAGTTTAATTACTTCAACATAGCTGTATCGCTATATTTAAAAAGCCACTAAAAGACTGATTTTTCAAGACCAACGATATATCTATCTGGGGACAGAATTTAGGTGTTTTATAAGAGACTAATCTGAAATAAGCAACCCTTGAAGGCTGTACTCATAAAAATGCAAAAACCACGCCCCAGTAATATATTGATACGTGCCTTCGTATTGATTTTTGTCAGTTTAGCTATCTTCGTGATTGGCTCAATATTCTTTAACTTGAGCAAACAATTTCAAGAAAGCCCTGAAAGTATTGAAGAGCCGGAACAGGGATTATTGAAGTAATACAGTAGGAACCTCAGCAGCTAAGACTTATCTAAGTAGTAGGGTTAGTAAATTTGCATCATGTATAAACCGATTAAGTTCATTTGTTGGGCATTGATAGGCATTCTATTTTTTTCGATGTCCGGCTTGCCTAGCTTGGCTAGAGATGTAAATGTACCCAAATTCCCGCTTTCAGAACCTCAACAGCAGCAACCAACCGAACCAAAGCAGCCTGTAATCACATCTCCTACTGCACCGGGATTAAGTAATCCCCAGGAATTTGAAGGCTTTGTAGACAAAATCATCAATGAAGAAATATCAAAGTCTCATGTTCCTGGTGCAGCCATTTTTGTGGTTAAAGATGGGAAACTATTTTTTGCTAAGGGCTATGGTTACGCGAACGTAAAAAAAAACATACCAGTTGTCATAGATAAACCTTTGTTTCGCGTAGCTTCCCTTTCCAAGTTATTTACAGCTACAGCAGCAATGCAGTTGTACAACGGGGAAAGCTTGATTTGGATGCTGATATTAATAAATACAGCCGTTGAATATGGGGCGGAGTACATTTCTCCAGCCACCCCCGCCGCCTTTAACTGATGATTTGGCTGTTGTTGTGGGTTATTCATATATTTGGTTATTTTATTTACTAAAGCTATGTTTCTAACTAGTTATCTTCGTTTGACACAGTTCAATATACGGGTGATTAGTTGTGAGTTCTTAGCAGTTTTGCTCACACAATCATCGGCTCTGATCGCAAATAGTTGCTCAACAATATCTGCTGATAAATTATCAACCAGAAACAGTACTGGTAAAAATTTCCAGTACGGATCGTTACGTACTACCTGACAAAGTTCAATGCCATTGATATGAGGCATTTCCACATCTAAAATTAGCAAATCTGGAGAAAATTCTGTCAGAGTATCCCAGAAGTAGCGTGGATCTTCAAGAGTTTTTAGAGTAAATCCTAAAGCTTCTAAAAATTGTTGTATAACAATTAATGTCTATGGATCATCGTCTACAACCATGATTCTCGCTTTAGTAATACGAGTTTGCTGTAAAACATGGGCTACTGACTCCAAAATTTCGTTAGGAGGCATGGATTTTTGTAAAAAAGCACGTCCGCCAGATCGTGCAACTTCTAGGCGTAAGCGAAGCCCGCCGCAGGCATCACTAAAATTATCTCGCTCTGTAAAAACTAACACAGGTATTTGTGGCGTTGGCGTTTCGCCTACCGTAGGTGTTTGCTGAGATAATTCTCTTATTAATTTCAAGCTGTCTTTCTCAATATCAAGATCGAGTAGCACCACATCGGGATTTAAAGATGGGATTATACTTCTGGCGGCGGCGATATTAGTAGCAATCTTAACTTGTAGTTCCTGATTCTCAGCCTCCTTTATCAATCCCTCAACTACTTGTTGATCATTACTAATTACTAATAGTAGATTTTGGGTTTGTTCAACCGGGGTTTTTTCTAGCTCTCGTTGCAACTCCATCAAGAGCTTATCTAAATAAAAACATTTAGCTTGGCTAATAAATTTTTGAGTTTGAAATAAATCTTCTATCTCGTTGGCTAATAACGAACCTTTTGGAAAGCCAAAGCTACCCAAGGAACCAGCTAGCTTGTGAGCTTCTTGCTCTGCTTTTTGCCGCACTTGAGTATCAAGTGTACCTTTTCTTAAAGCATCAGCTGCTAGTTTCAATACTGCAATGCGCGAACCAACCTTAGCTTTGAAATTTTCCCGCTCTTGAGCAATGGCTGTTAGTAGAATTTGCTGCTGTTTTAAATCTGTTTCCGGCTCATGTATCTGACAACTTTGCTCATCATCTAGAGCTTTTAAACGATAACCCATTCCATAGACAGTTTCTATAAAATCATAGTTAGCACCTGCGGCTTTTAGCTTTTGCCGTAAACTTTTAATATGAGATTTAATCGTATTTTCTTCAGGTGGATCTTTTTCAGCACTCCAAAGTTGATCTACAATGGCACTCCGGCTAAAGATGCGCTGGTTGTTGCGTAAAAAAAGGTCTAAAAGGCTAAATTCTTTTGCTGTTAAATTTAGTGTAATATCTGCATAAGTCACTTCACAAGTACTAGGATCGAGACGCAAGGCTCCCCATTCCAAAACAGGAGGTAAAGAAGTATTTCCTCGACGTAATAAAGCACGAATCCGAGCTGATAACTCTTGAAAATCAAATGGTTTGACTACATAATCATCTGCTCCGGCATCTAAACCGATAACTTTATCAGTTTTAGTGTCTTTTGCCGTTAAAAGCAGAATCAGCATTTGATAACCTGACTGCCGTAATTGCCGACAAAGACTTATGCCATCTAGTTTTGGCAGAACAATATCTAACACAATCAGGTCATAGTTACAGACATTAACCAATTCCCAACCGGCTTCACCATCAGCAGCAATATCAACCACATAATTTTGTTTGGTAAGATATCTTGCTACAGCTTGAGCAAGCAAATCATCGTCTTCAACCAACAGAATTCTCATGAAAATGTTTGCTTGTAGAAGCAACCCTGAGCGCTGTAATCAAATTTATATAACTTAGGTTATGCCCTTTTCAGTTTTATATGGCATCTATCAAAGGCAAGGTTTAAGCAACAGATTCGCTCGGTCTCACCTATTTTGATAAAACTTTCTACTTGAGGCTATTACAAGTCAGGACAGTAGAAAACCCGGTAGTAATGTAGCATTAACAGAGCGATACTGATCCAGTCTAGAGCGAAAACATGACGAACTTGCGATAGTTGAGCAGTTATTTACCTCAAGAGTTAAGTAAACCGAATTAATTACACAATGTCATTGCGATCGCTCGCAATGACAATAAATATTTTTGTTCATCTAATTACCAATAGCTATGGTATGATTACGTAGGATGTCGTTTGACTAACAGCCGCACCAGTGATACATCATCGATTTTGTTAAAGTGCGATCGCGTCTCAGTCAGCAATTCAAAAAAACATCTATCGCAATCATTTTCCAAATGGCTATTACAATCTTTTTTACAACCCAGTAAAGTTGTAACCTACTCCGATCATCAGCCCGACATCCGTTTCATCTAAAAATGCCGCATTCACGCCTGCTGTTGCCGTGAGGTTAGTATTTAAAGGAACATCTACGCCACCAGATAAAAGCAGGCCAACGTCTGCATCATCACTAGTTTCAATCGCTATGCCAGCCCCAACGTATGGTGCTATAGCGAATGTATCTTCAAAAGCATCTGCTGTCCGAAAGTTAAAGTCATAGGTGAGAGGAAGCAAAATAACGGGGTCGTCCTCAATGGCCACAGATGGACGTACAGATAAGGTACGCGTCAGCCCAATTTTGCTGATTACCATAAAGCTACCTTCACCTATAGCTGAATCACCGCCTAAACCAATGTTGCCAGCAACTCCAATATAGCTGGAGCCACCACGGGTAGTTCGACCTGGAGCAACATCTACTTGCGCCACCTCAGCAGAAGTTTTAGAAGCAGGTTGTGTTGCTTGGGGAATCAAATCGGCTGCTGTTGTTGAAATTTTACCGGGAGTCGATGTCGATACAGTTTGTGCTTGAGCAGATAATCCACTTCCAAGCATTGTGATTGTGGAGAAAATAAACAACGCAGAAAATCGTTGTAACCATGTACTATTCATTTTTCAAATTTCCAAATAATTTTGCATGAAGGAATCAGGCATTGAAAAGCAATCTAATATGCAACCAAATTGCTGTTACTTTCCTAACTGATTCAAGCTGATGTCAGCCAACTTTATTAACTGTATGGATAACACCAGTTCTCGCTTGAATTACACTTTTGAAGTTATCTATGAAAAGTGGAAAACTTGTGGATTTGAGCAATATTTACAAAATTGCTCAGAGTTTACCAGACATTTTACCCAGGCTGGCAACAACGGCAATTAATTCAGCTGCTCTAACTGGTTTCGCAACATGTAGCTGAAACCCTGCTGCTAATGCCTCCTTGTAATCTTCTACCCTGGCATATCCCGTCAGTGCAAGAGCAGGAATTCGCCCGCCTTGTTCTGCTTCAATTTCTCTGATTTTACGCATCAGCGCGTAGCCATCCTCGTCTGGCATCCCAATGTCGCTGATTAACACATCTGGATGTAATTCTTCTAGTGCTTTAAGTGCCTGTCTTGTGGAGCTAAAAGTACTAACTTTCGCTCCACACTCTTCGAGTACTGCGGTAATCCACTGCCGCACATCCGCCTCGTCATCTACAACCAGCACTTGCAAGTTGGTTAAGAGGTTGGGGGATGAGGGGGATGAGGGAGATGGGGGAGATGAGGCGGAAAGACTTTCTTCTCTGCTTTCTTCTAAAATGGGCAACTTGACTGTAAATGTTGCACCTTGCCCTATTCCTTGGCTTTGGGCTTGGATTGTGCCACCATGTAGTTCTACCACATGACGGGCGATCGCTAGCCCTAAACCTAATCCTTTATCTGACCGAGTATGACTGCTATCTGCTTGGCAAAAGCGCTCAAATACATGAGGTAGAAAGTCAGCACTGATACCTTTACCCGTATCACTTACTTGAATTTGAACATAGCTAGGAATTGAGGGTTGGGAAAACTCTTCCCCACTCCCTACTCCCGTTCGGCTACGCTCACGGCAAGCCCACTCCCTACTCCCTATTTCCTTTGACAACCGCACCTTAATTCGTCCATCATTGGGTGTAAATTTAATTGCATTGGTGAGTAGATTTAACACAACTTGTTGCAAGCGATCTGAATCACCCGAAATTTTTTCTATTGAAGTATCAAGTATAGTTTCAATTTGAATACTCTTAGCATCTGCCAGTGATTGTACAACCTCGATCGCGTCTGTAATTACTCCTACTAAATCTACCAAATCAATAGAGAGTGAAAGTTCTCCTCTAACAATCCGCGAAATATCAAGTAAGTCTTCAATAAGTTGCATTTGCAAATTAGCATTGCGTTCGATTATCTCCAATGCAAGAGTTACTTTAGCTTCATCTAGCGCACCCGTTTGCAACATTCCCGCCCAACCGATAATTGCAGTCATGGGGGTACGTAATTCATGAGAAACTATTGCTAAAAATTCGTCTTTGGAACGGTTTGCGGCTTCTGCTGCACTTTGTGCCGCTTCGCTAACGGCACGTGCAGCTTGTTCTCGTAGCAACAGTTGTTCTTTTTCTTCTTCAACTTGTTTGCGCTCAGTAATATCTTGCATAATTTTAGAGAATCCGCGCAGATTTCCATTTTCATCTCGTAAAGGTGTGATTACACAATGCGCCCAGAAAAATGTACCATCCTTACGGAGATGCCAACGATTTTCTTTAAAAAAACCTTCAGTTACGGCTTTTGTTAATACTTGTTGTGGTTGTCCACGCTCAATTGCTTCTGGTGAAAAAATTCGCTCAAAAGGTTGACCAATAATTTCTGCTTCTTGATAGCCTAAAATACGTTCGGCTCCAATATTCCAACTGGTAAAGTTACCGTTTGGATCTAACATAAAAATTGCGTAATTAGTTACTCCTTCTATTAGCAATCGATAACGTTCTTCGCTTTGGCGCAGACTGTCTTGAATTTGACGTAAACACTCGTAATTATCCTGGGCGGCTCGCGCGTTTTTTTGAGCTTGCGATCGCGCCTGGCGCAGTGCGGAGTTAAGTAAGCTAATCAACAATGCTACTAACACAAACTGAAGCAACCCCACCGCACTGAACCCACTAACAGCCAGAGAATAAAAAGGGGGCAAGAGGAAGTAGGCGCAGACTATAGCAGACAAAAAAGTTGCCAACAGCCCTGGGTTTAAGCCACCATACCAGGAACTAACCATGACAGCAGCTAAAAACAGTGGGTAAATAGAATTCAGCCTGTGTAGCTGCCATAGAAGCAGTGTCAACAGTAAAGCTAGTAAAACCGTTAAGAATGCAATGCTGTAGCGTTGTAGTTGCGAGAATCGCCGTTCCCGGAGCGTTCCGTAGGGAAGGCGGGGCAAAGCCCATCGTGTCAATCTCCACATTTTCTATTACTTTTGGTCTATTACTTCTGGTTATGCCATCTGTTTATTAAACTTCTACTCTAGTTTTCCACTTTCAAGTTTTACCATTAAAAATTAATCTTAAGAGGATGGTAGTTTTAAACAATGCCCCTCATTACATTGGAAGAATTAAAGCACTAAGTAATAATAATTTAAAACAGGAAGATGATAACGATGACCTCTAAGCAAATCTTAGTTATTGATGATGATGATGACATCCGTCAATTGATTCAGACTTGTCTAGAAATAATGGGGGGCTGGGAGGTGTTGACTGCTACTTCAGGTAATCAAGGATTATCCTTAGCTCAGTCATCTCAACCCGATGCCATACTTTTGGACGTAATGATGCCTGACATGGATGGTTTGACAACTTTTCAAAAACTACAGGCTAATCAAACAACTAAACATATACCTGTAATTTTGCTTACAGCTAGAGGACGCAGTAATAACGAACATCTATTCAGTAATCTAGGTATCAAAGGCATAATTAGTAAACCATTTAATCCTCAGAAACTAGCTGTTCAAGTAGCAGCAGCCTTGAGCTAAAGTATATTACAAAATCTGGTGTTTCCAGTTTAGCTATTCCTAAATTATTGATGGGAATTTAGGTGACAGAGATAGGATTACTGTAGTCTCTCCACTTTAGGATAGATTTGCTTAAAAAAAAGTCTATCTATAGTTTTGGTAGTCTCTTTCTTAAGTCGTAGTTTTTTCCGAAAATACATATCCTCCACTAGTTTTCCACTTTTACTCTCTAAATTTATAACTAAATCAATAAATATTAGTTCTGAAGTCAAGATAAATTCTTTTCAGTAAAGCAACTAATACTTCAAGAAGTAAATACATTAATTGGTGAGGTGAGTTTTATCATATAGATTGAAATCAAACTCTAATTTACTAGATTTACTTAAAATATCTACTTAGGGAGTAAAGTATATATGATAAATAATTTAGAATCACTTTCACATCCACCAAGCAAACAAAAATTTGCTGCTACATTGCGTTTAGTAAGTCGAATTAGTTTCTGGGTGCAATTAGTACTTGGTGGTATTTCTGGCATTGCTGTATTGTTGGCGTGTTTTAGCCGTAACGTTACGACAAGCAGTTCAGGTATAGGCTTTGGCATATTTTTGGCTATTGTTGGTATTTTATTGCTGTGCTTTCGAGTCTATTGGGCTTTCCGTTATCGAAAAATGGCTAAACTTTTACAAACGCCAAATTCTGACAACCATCCCAAGAAGGAAGACGTAATTCAAAATTTGCGAATCGGATTGCTCGTGAGTTTGCTAGGGTTATTAATAGCTTTCATTGCTTCGGAAGTGACCGTTATAATCGTATTGAGTAAAGCAGTAGCACAACCTCAAGGTGTCGCATTGTATCAACCAGAAAATGTAATTCGTTCCTTAGATATTTTTGTAATTTTAGCAAATATTAATGTGATTGGCGCTCACTTTTTTGGAGGGATTACTTCTCTTGGTCTACTCTATTGGTTAGAAGAGTAATAGGTGCAGTATTGATTTGATTTTGCTAGCTATTACTATAGAAGTACTAACCTATATCTAAAGTATTATTTGCTAAATGTATTACAATTCTGCTCTACTTTTCCACCATTGAGATATAACCTAAAAATACAGACTGTCTGTTTTCATTCTCCTCTTTGGTTGAGCTGCTCAACTTTCCCTAAGCCTAAAAGATTATTGCAAAAATAGTAAAAGGCTAACTAAAAGTATTCTCTAATTTTTCACTAGATGTCATTATTTGAATTTTCAAATAACAAGCAAAAATGAAGCCGTCAGGAGGTAGTCATGTACAAGTTAAATCATTCTTCTTTAAAAGAAGTTGGATTGCTAGGAACAATGTTTGGAACTTTGTTAGTCGGGTTCTCTGCAATTACTCAATCAGCAGTAGCACAGCCGCGAATTTCCCAACTTAATCCTTGTCCTAGAATTTTCTACGAAGAACCACACAATAATCGAGTTATGGTTCCAGCAGGATGTCCACCAAATGCTGCAACTTTAAGATTGGGAGGACAACAAGGAACTACTGGTTCCCAGAGTATTATGGTTCCTGCATATCCTATGAATGGAAGACGCACAAATGTTAATGTTATACAACCACCTGCTCCAGAAAGTCGGCAAAGTGCGATCGCAAATATCACACCAACAGCAGGTACAGTCGATGTGAAATTGAAAAATAACACTAACGCTGGTATTTCTTATCAAGCAATTGGTCAGACCCAACCTCGATATCTTGCAGGTGGACAAGAATTTGTCTTACGAAACTTACCAACACCCATCAGTATTACCTTAGTACGTCAAGATGGTGGACTGCTTAAAGTTATGCCCACATCTACCTCTGAAGGGACACTCGCAGTCTCGTTAGATGAAACAACCAATTTCGATGACAATCAAGGTGTATTGAGAATTCAAAAAGATGGTCAAGTCTTTTTGAATTAATATCACCGCAAAAATGTTGAACGCCTTAAAACGCTCATTACAACAAATCGAAAGTTTTATGGTCGTTCAATAATATCA
Organism: Nostoc cf. commune SO-36; assembly: GCF_023734775.1. Lineage (NCBI taxonomy): Bacteria > Bacillati > Cyanobacteriota > Cyanophyceae > Nostocales > Nostocaceae > Nostoc > Nostoc commune. The sequence goes on from NZ_AP025732.1 coordinate 236,568, forward strand.
GGTTCAGTTAAAAAATTATCACTAAGACTGATGTAAAAGCTTTTGAATAATAAGTCATGATCTGAACTTGATATCTAGTCAACCCAAACGGAAATTTTGAAATGATCAACTTTATGCAAACTAAATGGAGTTCTAAAGGAACAATTGCTCTAGCAATATCTGCAATGCTGCTTGGAAGTTGTACCAACAACTTAGATCAACAAGCCGGAGTACCAGAAACTAATGTGACTACAGAAGAAGTCGCAGACAATGCAAACGAACTCATTGGTAAAACTGTAACAATTAGAAGTACACCCGTCAGAAAATTGGGGCCGTCAACTTTCACAATTGCCGATAAGCAATTTTTTAGCGCTCAACCAATTTTAGTTGTAAATGCTTCGGGCAAAACTTTCACCCTGCCTACTGACTCAAATACACCAATTCAAGCGACAGGCCCAGTTCGTAACTTTGTGATTGCAGATATTAATCGAGATTACAACTTGGGCTTAGATCCAAACTTGTACAAAGAGTACGAAACCCAACCCGCAATTATTGCTCAATCGCTTGCACTTGCTCCTAAACCAGGTGAACTTACCACAAACCCCAGCCTATACTACGGCAAAAACATAGCCGTAACAGGTGAAGTGGAAAAATATCAGAAATGCCAATTCCTTCACCTTAGACGAAGACAAATTATTTGGTGGGCAAGACTTGTTAGTGATCCGTGCTGGTACTCCAAAAGGAGTTGTCAATGAAGGTGAGAAAGTTGCAGTCACAGGTGTGTTACGTCCGTTTGTTTTAGCTGAACTAGAACGAGACTATGACCTGCAATGGGATTTAACTTTACAAAAGCAGCTAGAAGTAGAATACAGCAATAAACCTGTATTCGTTGCAACAGAGGTATATCCCTCAGCAATTCCACAATAAAATATTCTACAGCATTGTCTATCAGGAAAATTTTTCATAAATAGCCTCAAGATAAATAAGAATAAAGGTAATGAGTGACAATTCTCAAAGGGGAAATTTCTTACAGGCGTTAGGTCAAGCAGGGGTATTAGTTTTCCTGGTAGCGATCGCTCTGATAGTTAGAAGTTGTAGCTTTTTTGACGAAAAGGCAACTATCACTAACACATCTGAAATTACTGAGAACACTGACGAATTTATGGGTAACTCTGTAACAATTAAAAGCAGAGTAATTCAGAAAGTTGGTTCGAGTTCATTTACGGTTAGTGATGCACGCTTCTTTCGTGGTGAACCTCTTGTAGTTGTTAATGCTTCAGGTGTGCCTTTTAATCTGCCATCTGACCAAAATATCAAAATTCAAGTTACTGGTCAGGTTCGTAATTTAGTAATTCCCAAGATTGAGCAAGAGTTTAATCTCAATATGCAGGATGAATATTACAAAGATTACATCAATAAACCTGCAATCATTGCTCGATACCTTGTATTAGCGCCTGAACCTGGCCAAATAACACAACGTCCCGAACAATATTATCGTCGTCAAGTTGCAGTTACGGGGGAAGTGGACAATATCCGCAGTCCGGTTTTACTGACGCTAGATGAAAACCAATTGTTTGGTGGGCAAGATTTGTTAGTTTTATTAAAAGCACCGCCCAAAGTAGCAATAAATCAGGATCAGACAGTATCGATAACAGGTGAAGTTCGTCCTTTTGTAATTGCTGAAATTGAGAAAGAATACAATTTTACCTGGGATCTAAATGTAAAAAGAGAGTTAGAGGCTGAGTATAGCAACAGACCTGTTTTAGTTGCTGAAACTATATATCATCCTTCTTAGGAATTCTCAGTTTGTCATAGCTGTCTTAAATGCTGTAATTTCTGTGAGGTTTTATGGATATCCTCAACAAAGCATTTCTCAACCTACGAACAATTAAACTTCGACGGTTTTTAGGATCGCTGCGTGTAAAGTTGCACCTCTACGGGTTTGAACCGCAACAAGTCTCGGTGGACGGTAATGAAGTTTTTAATTAGGGACAATGCTTGGATATAGAGAAGTTTGAGCAAGTTCTCTGGCTGGGAATGTTCACCAATTTTGAACATCGTAGTTAACTTGAATCAGCTTATGTCAAATTCTTTCTCTTTTATTTATCGCCGCTGGTTGTATTTATTTCTCTCAGTTTTAGTAGCGATTGGTATTGGTGTGGGTTCTCCTCAAAGAAGCCAAGCAATTTCATTGTTTGACCTCTTGAATCAAGGAATCCAAATATTTCAGCTATCCACTATTTCTGATCGAGAAGAAGTCCAACTAGGCAAGCAGATTAATCAACAGTTAGTTAATAGTGAAATTCAGCTTTATCGCAATCAAAATGTGAATCGCTATGTCAACCAAGTTGGTCAACAATTGGCAGCAAATAGCACTCGCCCTGATATTCCTTATACATTTCAGGTAGTTCAGGATGAGAGTGTAAATGCCTTTGCCACGATGGGAGGCTATGTTTATGTCACTACCGGATTGCTAAAAGCCGCAGATAATGAAGCTCAATTAGCCAGCGTTATCGCTCACGAAATTGGTCATATTGCTAGTCGGCATTCAATAGAACAGATGCGACAAAGAGCGATCGCTCGTGGTTTTGCTACAGTAGCCGGATTAGAGCGTAGTACAGCAGTTCAGATTGGTGTGGATTTGGCATTACGGCGTCCCAATAGTCGCCAAGATGAATTTGAAGCCGATCAAAGAGGACTGAGGACTTTAGGACGTGCTGGTTATGCTCAGTCTGCCATGATTGCTTTTATGCAAAAGTCACTCCAACAGCGATCGCTGCCGACGTTTTTGAGTACTCATCCCGCAACAAGCGATCGCATTACCGCCTTAAGAAGTGATATTAATTCTCAAAAAGCTTATAGAGGTGGCGGTTTAAACAATGCTGCTTATGAGGCAAAAATTCGACCTTTAAGTTAGTTAATCATAAGATTAAACAGTTTTTACAGGAGGAAAAAACATGGCTTTGTACAAACTTGACGAATACAATCCCAACTACAACGATGAAATTTTTAATGGTAATGACATTAAAAATTTTGATGTTTACGCCGATGATGACAGGGTTGGCTCTGTTGTCAACATATTAGTTGATGAAAATGATGGACGTTTCCGTTATTTCATCATTGATACAGGCTTTTGGATTTTCGGTAAACAAGTATTGCTCCCGGTGGGTTTAGCTAGTCTTGACTATGAGAAGAAACATCTTTTTGTTCCTAAACTGACCAAAGAGCAAGTAAAAAATCTACCTGAATTTAGCGAAGATTTAGCAATCGATAATGATTATGAAGAGAAAGTTAGAGGGGTTTACCGACCTTTAGTGCCATCAGTAATGCCGGGTATGTTAGGTATTCCTGCTCTTTATAATTACACGCTAGAGCCTTACTTTTACGAACTGAACGATCCCAACTTCAGAACCTATGAAGAAAACCTGAGAAATGGGAGAAATCCAAACAGAGCAAAAATTTGATCAGAGGATGATAAATTTATGAATACTCGATTTATGCGCTCAATAATTTTACCATTGGGCTTAATTTCTGCATTGTTTTTGGGGATGTTACCCTTTAGTTTTGCACCTGCTAAGGCGCAGACAACCTCAATTACAGGTAGGCTTTCAAAATACTCTCCTGTGAGAGCTCCTTTTCTTACGCCTGGATCTCGCGGACAGCCTGTGAGAGATGTGCAAGCTGTCCTGAAATATTTAGGATTTTATAACGGAGCTATTGATGGTATTTATGGCCCTAGAACTGCTACAGCAGTAGCTACCTTTCAGCGATCGCAAAGATTGGTTGGTGATGGTAGGGTAGGAGCGCTGACGTGGCAAGCTTTACGCAGTAGTATACCACCCGTGCGTCGTCGTGCTTTCTAACAAATCAAAATGTTACCCAAGGAACTGCAACCATCAAAAATAATCTTTGGTGGAACAGCGATCGCTGGCATATTTTTTGGTGTATTTCCAATTATTTATCCGTTGCAACTGCTTGGTATAATTGGCTCAAGCGGCGCTTCAGGTTAATAAATATAGTGTAGAGAGCAGTTTCATCTTTCTGAATTCTAAATAGTTGCTATGCCGTATGACACTACCCAATCCACCCTTAGAACCAATTAAACAACCAGGTAAAGAAATAACTTCTCTCCCTTGGTTTGAGCGACTAGCACGATTAGGATACGCAGCAAAAGGTGTTGTTTACTTTATTATTGGTTTATTAGCAACTCAAGCAGCCATTGGTTCTGGTGGTAAAACCACAAATACAACTGGTGCGTTAAAGGCAATTGTTGTCCAACCTTTTGGAAAATTTTTGCTAGGTATCGTTACCCTCGGAATTATTGGGTACGTACTTTGGCGTTTAGTTCAGACGTTTTTTGATCCTGAAAAAAGTGGAAAACCAATTAATGTTAAACGAATTGCCCAACGCATTGGTTATGCTATCAGTGCTTTAGGTTATACAGGTTTGGCTTTGACATCTGTAAAGCTGATTATGGGTTCAGTCGTTGGCGATAGCGATTCAACTGAGGATTGGACAATATATATCTTGGCTCAACCCCTTGGGCGATGGCTAGTAGCACTGGCAGGGATGATGGTAGTTAGTGTTGGTCTTTCTTACCTTTACAGCGCTTCCCGCTATTATGCAATACAGCTTTTCTTATTGCCTCTCTCCTAACATAGCTTTTAGCTTTGAGGATGTACCTCATAGCTGCCGGAAGTGCTGTATAAAGCGTACAAAGGCAAATTCTGTTACCATTTAAAACTTTCTCAAATGAGTCTAACTGAGCAAAATTGGGTCAGTGCGTATGGGTAGATTTGGCATTGCTGCCCGTGGCATTGTTTTTGGCATTATCGGCATTTTCTTGATGCTGGCGGCAATTCAATCTGATGGCACTCAGGCTAGAGGGTTGGGTGGTGCATTAGCAGTTCTGACACAACACCCCTTTGGTCTTTGGCTTCTGGGTATAGTGGGTTTGGGTTTGATTGCTTATGGCATCTATTCAGGAATAGAGGCTCGCTATCGGCATATTGCTAATTTATAATTTTTAACGCAATCGCTAATTTTTGCTGCATTTGTAAAGCTGGTTATTTTGCCATTAATTGCTCAACTTTATAACTAATTATCCTGGTCAGTTTAGTATTTTATCCAAAGTTACCAATATTTTTGCAAAAATACCATAGTTGAGAACCTACTGCTGCTGCTAATATTAACAGCAATGAACCTAAAGTAGTCCAAATCAGTGATATTTCTGGAGTTAAGTGAAATACATAAATTGGCTCATTACGAGTTGCTGTATTCATAATTATTGCTAATTATTAACCCTTTTTTTTCAGATTAATAGTATTTAGTGTTTATTTCATCATTCTGTAGGTTTACCTAGCTTCAAAATCCTTATTTGAACGCTTCTTGTAGCTGTTCAGATGTCAAAGATTTTATTAAACTTAACGGTAGTGGTTGCTGACTAATTGTATTAACGTAATCTGGACTCAAGTAGGGAAGGTAACTTGACTGTTGGGCAACATACGTTTCAAAAAATGGAACACTCAAAGCTTTAACATAACGACGTGCCAAGGCTGGACTTGAACCGATTACCTGTGTAGGAACGGGTACGGCGGCATTTGGTGATTCTGCAATAGTAGAAAAGTGTGTGCCGCCATTGATGAGTGCTAAATACTTGTTTGGAGTTGTTAGCCAAGTAAAAGGCTTAATTTGCTCTGTTAAAGCTGGAGCAACAGTATCAGAACTACCAGATACAATCATCACCGGAATTTTGATTTGGCTGAGGCTAGCTTGACCAAAAATACTGCTAACAACTGGATCAATAGCAATTGCTGCTTTTATCCTGGGGTCAGATAAGTTGTATTGAGCTTTTGGTAAATTGACCGCCAAACATTGAAGTAGAAGCGAAACATTTAACGTGTTTTCCAAAGCTGGACAGTCGGCTTTCAGTTGCTCAAAATTAATCTTTGCACCCGCCAATGCTAATGCCGTATATCCACCAAATGATTGTCCTACTACACCAACTTGTTCTAAATTTAAACGTCCCCTAAATGTTGAATTAGACTTTGATAAACCAGTGAGTTCATCTAGTAAGAATTTAATATCTAAAGGTCTGTCAATTAGTTCTCTAGGATTGGTAACTCTATCTGCTATACCTGCTAATAATGCTTGTATTTGTTGTGAATTACTGCCAGGATGTTCTGGAACAGCAACCACAAAACCATAAGAAGCCAGATGTTCAGCTAGATACGCAAAACTTGTTCTGTCGGAACCAAGCCCGTGCGAAATGACAATTATTGGACGAGGAGTTTGAGCAATTGGAAGATAAATATCAGCAGGAAAAGTCCGATTACGCGATAGGTCATTAAGTGTGATAGTTTGCTTGAAGAAACGAAAACTTCCGTTTTTTCCTAAATCCATCAATGGAACAGTATTAAGTGTAGAAACTGTAATTACCTCTTGTTGGGATTGTTGGTTAACTAGTGCTAGCTGCATTTTGAGTTTGATTGACTAAATTTTTGTAATGCCTCTGCAATTGCCAAACTCTGGTTCAAGTTAATTGAAATTGCACTTGCTGGAAACTTGCTTAATACATTTAAAAGCGTAAAATCTTTTTGATCTGCGGCTGACAAATCAGTGCTGCACGAATTGCATAAAACCCTGATAAGTTAGATTCTGTCTGAATAACTTTCCCTAAGTTTTGTAATAATCGTTCGCCAATGGGCGTATAAAGGAACTGTGAAACTTCTACTTGATTTAGGGGAATGCGAGTTAGCAAAACTTTCCGCAGTTGAGCTAGTTGGTTTTTGTCTAGATACTTTCTATATGCAGCTAAATTATTGTCCACTTTGCCTGTTCTAGCATAGGTTTCGAGTGAACTAATTGGGATAGACCTTTCTAAAACACCGTAATTAAATCTTATCCGCTCTGCACCTAAAGCCTGATTTGCAGTTAATGTAGGTAGCAACCCTATACTAAAAATTCTCAAAGCCAATTTCAGCCAAACAGTTTGTTTCTTTATAGGTTTAGTCATTATATATCACTTGAAACACTACATTAAGCAACGCTAAAATTAGCGGATAATAAAATTTGAAAGAGATTAATATCTCTTTCAACTAAACAAGCATGACCGCTATGGGGTAAAGTTATTACCTGAGAATTAGAAAAAATATTATTTAAACGTTTAACCTCTGCTTCTGAAGGCAAAAGTCGGTCATTTTTACTAGCAATTAGTAAGACAGGTTGAGTAATTTGAGATAATTTATTTTCATCAATATTAAATTCTCTCATCAGAGATAGTCGTTGATTAGCAGTTTCTTTTGGTGCAGAACTGGTAGATTTTGAAAGAGCAATGCTAGCAGCAGGCGAAATTTGACTTAAATTAGCTAGAAAAGGCAAAGATAAAAACGAAGAAATTTTATAAAAGAATTGAGGTGTGTAAGGAAACAAAAGTGAACCTAAATTTAGCCAAGGGACTCGATGAAATGAAGAAGCAGAATTAATTAAAATAATCTTGGTAAATAGTTGAGGATATTTTTCTAATATTTTGAGCGCCAAACAACCACCGAATGATTCACCGCAAAGATAAACAGGCGAACGCGGTACTTTTTCTAGTTCTATCTTGGTTAAAGATACTACTTGTTCTGTCATTTGATCCCAACTTGTTAGCTCATCAGGAGGAATTACAAAGCAACGTACATCAAAAGCAGCTTCTAAACCTGCTGTTTGAATATACATCAATTCCTTTCCAGTCTCATCCATTCCAGGTAGAAATACTAAAAGTGGATAATTAGGGTTAGAAAACTGGGTAGTTAAAAAATAAGGCTGACTACGAATTTTAGATGGCATGATTAAACTAATATTGATAATGGAAGCTATATCTATTTAAATTCATAACTAATATAAATATGGCTAAATTAACTCGGAATCAATTCTACTTATTTTTCCAATTTCTTGCGTATTAATATCATTATTACCTGCTTGCAAACACTCCTGTTCACTTTGACTAGTTAAACGTAAATTGAGTAAACTGGCAACCCACCCAGCCGTCAATCCTTGGAGTAAAACTGTCATCATTATTGTTAAAAATACCAAGGCTTTAATTGAATCACCGCCATTAATACCCTGTTTTGTAAGTGAAACTGCAAATAATGAAGCTAAAGAAGCAGCTACAATTCCACGGGGAGCAACCCAAGATAAAAATAACTGCTGTTGCCAGTTTAAATCTTGATTCCAGGTAGATATTAAAATGTTAATAGGACGTATTATCAGCATCAGCGCTAGAACTGCCAGAACACTACCCCAACCCAAAGCGAAAATACTGGCAATTGATAAGTCTGCTGCTAATAGAATGAACAAAACTGAATTGGCTAAAATACTTAACTGTTCATTAAACCCACGTAGTAAAAGCTCCGAAGGCAGGTTACTAGCTCTTAAAACTATCCCCATGACTACAGCAACCACTAGACCAGACTCACCACGTAGCGCCTGTGCCAAACTAAATAAACCCCAGACACTAGCTAAAACAACTAAATTTTTTAACTCTTGAGACAAGAATTGATCCTGTTTGAGAAGTTGGGATAGCAACCAGCCTCCACCTACACCAATAATTATGCCTAGACCCAAACGTAAAACTAGACCCTTAATTAAAATGAGAGGCTCCACATTTCCACTCAACACAAAATGAAGCACGATTACAGCCAAAATTGCACCAATTGGATCGATAAAAACCCCCTCTCCTTCTAAAAGTGTTGAGACTTGTTTTTCTACACTAATTTGCTTGAGGAGGGGATTAATAACTGTTGGGCCTGTCACAACTACTAAAGAGGCATATAGAAAAGCAATTGGCCAAGGAAATTCACTTAGCCAGTGTGCAGCTATTGCAGCCCCCGTTAAGGTAATTAGTACTCCCAAAGTGACAAGATTACGAAGGCTTGTAGAAACTTCTTTTAACTCTCCTAACTGTAGATTTAAACCACCCTCGAATAAAATCACCGCTACTAACAGCGAAACCAGAACTTCTAAACCAACACCCAATAATGATGGATCTAAAAAATCAAAACCATCTCGCCCCAGAAGAATCCCGAACAGAAGTAGCAAGACAATACTAGGAATGTGAAAATAACCAGCTAAAACTTGAGCAGCAATACCAGCTACAACCGTTACACTTATCAAAATAGTAATAGGCAAAGATTCTTCCATAAAAAATTTAAGTCGTGCTGTACAACCTCCTATAATTAAAATCAAAAACCATCAGCAAGTAGGGTAACTTGCTGATGTCAAAAAAGTTCTTAGTTCACAATACAACCTTGACAAAGACTCTAAACATTAGCTAAAGCTGCTCCAGGGACTAATTCTACCTTCACCCAACCTGGTTGCCGTTGGTCAAATGCCTTATATGCATCAATAGCTGACATTAGCGGCTCGACCTGTGTTAAGACTTTTGTGGGGTCTACTGTGCCATTACGAACCAAATCCACCAACGTAGGAATATATTTGCGGTGATTACAATTGCCCATGTTGATTGTGAGATTTTTGTTCATTGCTGTGCCGATGGGAAAGAAATTATGGGTGGGGGGATAAACTCCAATAATTGAGAGTGTACCAGCTTTGGCTAATGCTTGAACTGCCCACTCTAATACTTGAGAAGGAGCATTACCTGGATGCCAATTGCCGTTTTGAGGATTGGTTTTAGGGGCAATTTGTTGTAACTGTTGTTGAAATTGTTGTGCTTCTTGTCGTGCTTTTTTGGCTGCTGGGCCACTGTCAGGAGCATTAGCATCTACACCAACTGCATCGATCGCTCTATCCACACCAACTCCTCCAGTTAGTTCGCGGATTGCTTCAATTGGATCTTCGGCATTATAGTCAATGATTTCTGCACCCAAATCACGCGCCATTTCTAAACGTGAGGGAATTGTATCCACTGCAATGATGCGTCCTGCACCGAATAATCTGGCGCTAACGATCGCAAACTGCCCAACAGGGCCACAGCCAAATATGGCAACTGTATCCCCTGGTGTGATCTCTGCAATATCGGCTCCAAAGTATGCCGTAGGGAAGATGTCAGACAACAGAATTGCTTGGTCGTCTGTAACCTCTTTTGGTAATTTTACTAACCCTGCATTGGCATAAGGAATTCGAGCATATTCCGCCTGCAATCCATCAAAGGGGCCTGCTGCTTCTGGGCCTCCAAAAAAAGCTGTCCCGGCGTTATGCCCGTGGGGATTGGCGTTATCACATTGAGCGTGATATCCTGTGCGGCAGTAACAACAGTAGCCGCAGGCAATTGTCGAGGGAACGACAACGCGATCGCCTATTTTCAAATTCCGTACATTGGAGCCAATCTCTTCAACAATACCAACGCCTTCATGTCCCAGAATTGTACCGGGTTTCATTCCCGTGAATGTTCCACGAATCATGTGTAAATCCGTGCCACAAATTGCACTAGAGGTCAGCCGAATAATGGCATCAGTTAGTTCTTTAATTTTTGGTTCTGGTACGTTATATAATCGAATATCTCCGATTCCGTGAAAAACAACCGCTTTCATGGTGAGTACTCCTAATTCATGAGGTTTACATTTCAGACAAAAATGAGTAGCTTGTGTTTTTAGCTACTAAAAAACACGAGAAAATATATATGCAATAGAGTCAAGAAATCTTGTATCCAAATTATTTTTTGATGGATAGCTTCAGCAGACAATTGAGCTTATTTTGGGCTACATGACATACGCACTTAAAAATTATGGTATCGATATTGCTATAGTTTCTTATCGTCCTTTAGATGGAGTTGAAGAAGAATTCAGAAGTCAGAATGGGCTAAACGCCCCGCTACCGCTAACAGGAGTCAGAATCAAGACGCTCTCTACGAGACGCTAAAAGCGAACGCGGACTCACTATCAGTCGGGGGTTCATACCCGCGACTGATAGCGTAGCGTTAGCGAGTCCACGAGCGTCTTGAAGACCACTAAATTTTCAATTTAGTGGGAGTCTAAACCCGGTTATTCAGACGCTCCTGCGTCGCTAACGCTGCGCTATCCGCCAATCGTACAAAATTCATGTTTGTTTTCTGACTCCTGACTCCTGAATTCTGTTCGATAAATTGTGGATAGCAATGCAATGTCAGGCAAAGAAACTGGAAGCAATAGCAAACTTTTTAATAGGATCATGGTTAATAGCGATCGCTCCGTCGGAAGCGATCGCTAGTAATCCAAGTTGCTAATTAGTTAAATTATCTTAGGTATACTAAGCACAGACGCCGAAGAACTGCGAGGGGAACTACTGGCAATTGAAGCTGATACCTACGCTGAGTTTGTCCGCGCAGGTAAGTTAAATAAAGAACTTTCACCTTTTTTGCAAACAAACTATGACAGAGGAGATGAGAGAGAATAATTGACCCACATGACTTTATGCTGGGCAAAATTCAAAGTGGAGGCACTGGCTAATTAGTCCAGAAACTTAATCTAACCCGAAGTTTCGGGTTAGTGGTAATTCATGCTCAATCCTCATTCCGTAACTGCCAGACTGCACCAAAAGCGGCCCCAGCCCCAGCTAACAATCCAGTACTCATACCTTGGATAGTTTTTTGGAACGGATCTTGGGTTAGGCACTCACTTGTAACTTTGCTGTCTCCCAGGCAGAGACTACTTTCTGCCCAACCAGCAGTACCTCCTAAAATTACACCAGTTATACTACAGGAAACAATTAGCAGTAAAAGACGTTGTGTTTTTCTAGCCATAGATGGATGTTTTACTCAATTTTGTATTTTAGAATTTACAGTGGCTAAATATGTGAATAAATTAGTCTAGATAAAGAATTTTAGATTTTTCTAGAGTTAAGCCACTGTTTAATCGGTCTGCTTTAGCAAAATTTCAAATCTAAAATTATGTCAAAAGTTAGAGATTTTAATACACTCTCAACTACTTTACACATGTATGCAGCAAATGTCAGCTGGTTTCGGGCTAACGAGGGCAACTTAATAGGGTTCGCATAAGATAAGTTGCCTGTCGATAGCCTTTGTAGAGACGTAGCGTTACATAGTCTTTACACACCATAAAATTCCGTTTGAAACCCGTTAGCCTCGGCGTAGTCGGTGAGTTGCTACCTACTGATGCTCAGAAAAGCATTTACTCAATCTTCAAGTTGAAAGGCAAGCGGGCGTAAACTCCCTGTGGATCGTTCATCTTTTGCAGAATCTCTACTTCTTGTTGCAATTTCTGAAATTCAGTGGTGAGGGGATTGGCTGATTTGAGTGGCGTCCCCTCAATCCCGAAAGCAGTCCGCACCTCTTCTGTTGCACGCCCAAAAAAGCGTTCTCCGAAGCTGCTTGTGCGAGGATATTCTTGCACTTCCCAGTCTTCTCCTAGTTTCGCCTCTTTGACAGCATAAGCGATCGCACTATTTAAACCACCAATTTCATCTACCAAACCAATTTCCTTCGCTGCTACACCCGACCAAACCCGTCCTTGGGCAATTTCTGCTACCTTTTGTTCTGGGAGTTTGCGACCTTGAGAAACTTTATTCAGAAACATATTATAAATTCGGTTAACACTGCGCTGATAAAGCGCTAACTCTTGGGGCGATTTCGGACGCGAAACTGTTTGACTATCAGCATAGGTTCCAGTTTTTACCGAATCCCAGGTGATGCCATTATCATTAGCCAGCTTTTCACCATTGAACAACACCCCAAATACACCTATTGAGCCTGTAATGGTATTTGGTTCGGCAAAAATGCGATTTGAGTCGCTAGCAATCCAATAACCACCAGAAGCGGCGATATCACCCATTGAGACTACAACTGGTTTCGCTTTGCGAGTTAATTTCACTTCTCGCTGCATGACTTCAGATGCAGTAGCGCTACCACCGGGACTATTAATTCGTAATACAACAGCCTTTACATCCTTATCTTGTCGGAGTTTGTTGAAGATTTTGGCAAAGCGATCGCCTCCTACTTGCCCATCTTCTCCTTTACCATCGACAATTTCACCCTCAGCATAAACAACGGCAATTTGATTTTTTGAACTACGTTCTACACCCAAAGATTTGCCGGAAACTTCTGCGTAGCTATTCAGGGTAATTTGTCGGAATGTTTTGTCTTCTTTATCAGTATCTGTCAACTTTTTCAGGTCAGTTACCACTTCATCTGGGTATTGTACTTGATCAACTAAACCGCTAGTTTTGGCTTCTGTGGCTTCCAGTAGCGCCTGATTATCTGCGATCGCTTGCAATTTATTAGGTGCAAGTTTCCGACTTGCGCCCACAGTAGTGCGCCACTCTCCCCAAACATCATCTAACAATTTCTGAGTTTGTTCGCGGTTTTCTGGACTCAATTTAGTGAGAAGAAACGGTTCAACGGCTCCCTTAAATTTCCCTACCCGCACGACTTGAACACCAATGCCATATTTCTGCAATGCTCCCGCTAAGAACATCGGTTGTGAACTTAAACCGTTAACTTCCATCATTCCTAGAGGATTAAGGATAATGGAATCTGCCACTGAACTAAGGTAATATTCCTTTTCACTCCAATCACTGCCATAAGCCACAATCTTTTTTCCAGCAGCGCGAAACTCCTCAAGGGCTTTCCGAATTTCTTTAAGGGAGGCGTAGCCAAGGCTACTAGCTTGGCTTGTCTTCGTTGCATCTAAATAGATCCCAACAATTCGCCGATCGCGTCGCGCCTTTTCCAAGGTTTGCACAACTTTGCGGAGTGCCATCCTTTCGTCATCTACACCTGATAATGTGTTTTGAAACAGTTCGCCTGAACTAGGTTCACTATCAGTAATTTTCATCGATAAGTCAAAAACCAGCATTGACTTATCTTTCACATAGGGCCCAGTATCTTTGGAGGAACTAGCAGCCAATATCAGTAAGAACAGTCCGGCGGTTCCTAAACCACCGAAAATAATTAGTCCTAGTAAAGTGCCAACTAAACTAGCAAAAGTTTGTTTGATAAAATTACGCATTAGTTATTAGTCATTGGGCATGGGGCATGGGGCATGGGGCATTGGGCATTGGGCATTGGGCATTTATAAATGACATAGACGCTTCTGCGGCTTCCCGCAGGGTAGGACAAATGACTAATGACTAATGACTAATGACTAATGACCTATTTACTTATTCTATGCGCTGTAAACTACCAGAGTGCTTTAACTGATACAAGGTGGCGTTGCCAGTGCAGAATAAGACTGTGGTGATTTCGGCGATTAATACTTCAGCAAGTTCGGCAACTGCTGTCTCTGATGTTGCTGCTGCTTGCAAAAAAGGCATTGCTAAACCAGCGATATCTGCTCCCAAGGCGATCGCAGCTGCAATATCCAATCCGTGACGCAAACCTCCCGAAGCAATTAAGGGCACATCTGGAGCGATCGCTCTAACAGTTGTAATACACTCTGCCGTCGGTAAACCCCAATCGGCAAAAGTTCTCCCTAAACGACGTTGCAAAGGATTTTCTGCCCGTTCACTTTCTACCTTTGCCCAAGAAGTACCCCCCGCACCAGCTACATCAATTGCTGCTACTCCGGCGGCAATGAGTTGGTTGGCGATCGCGGCTGAAATGCCATTACCAACTTCCTTCGCAATCACTGGCACTGGTAATTTAAAACATAATTTAGAAATCTTGTCAAGCAAACCTTTAAAATTAGTATCACCTTTCGATTGAATGCACTCTTGTAGAGGGTTAATGTGTAAAATCAAGGCATCAGCCTCTAAAATATCAATTACGCGCAAACATTCATCTAAGCCGTACTTGTAGTTAAGTTGCACAGCACCCAAGTTTGCAAATAGCAGAACATCAGGGGCATACTTGCGGACAGCAAAAGTATCAGCTACCTGGGGTTTTTCTACTGCTACGCGCTGAGAACCGACACCCATCGCAATTTTGTAGTGTTGCGCGACTTGGGCCAAACGTTGGTTAATCATTGCCGCTTGTTCTGTTCCGCCAGTCATGGAAGAAATTAACAAGGGTGCGCCAAGGTGTTTCCCCAGGAAAGTTGTACTGATATTAATATCGTTGTAGTTGAGTTCGGGTAAGCAAGAATGGGTAAAGCGATAACGTTCCAGTCCATTGGTGATTTGATGAGACTGAACATCTTCTTCTAAACAGATCCGAATGTGATCGGCTTTGCGATTCTGAGTTTGTGCAGAGATGTTGGTAGGGGCGTTCACTGGTGGGTATGGCTAAAAGTATTGGCTTGCGATCGCTATTGTTACATTGTCTGCAACCGTATTTGTATAACAAAAATATTTATTTTCGCTATCTTTCGGGTACGTTACGCTATTGATAACAGAACCATTCCCCTTTTGTGAGTTAATTAATATGGTTTTACAAACAGAAAAGCGCTACTACACCCCAGAAGAATATTTGGAATTAGAAGAGAAGGCTGAATATAAAAATGAATACAGAGACGGAGAAATTATACCCATGACAGGAGGAACAACTAACCACAACAACATTGCAGGTAATTTTTACAAAAAATTTCCCCTGACAGTGCAAGGACAAGATTATGAGATTTACATAGGCGATGTGAAATTATCAATATTTCGTTATCGCATTAATACTTATCCTGATGTTATGGTCATCAAAGGTAAGCCTATTTATGAGGGAACAGGTAAAACAATTATCACTAATCCCTTATTAATTGTTGAAGTTTTATCAAATTCAACTAAAAATTATGACAAAACAGATAAGTTTAAATATTATCGTTCAATTCCTGGTTTTCAAGAATATATTATGATTGACCAGTATAGTTTTGCTGTGGAACAATTTGCAAAGCAAGCAGAAGGTCAATGGATTTTTAAGGAATATGAAGGTGAAGATGCAGTTTTAGTATTAGATTCTATCGATTTTCAAATTGCCCTGCGTGATATTTATGAGCGAGTTGATTTTGAGTTGATTGAGGAATAAAATGCCTGCGGTTGATTTGAACCCTTACCGAGAAGCAAGTGAAATCGGCGGTTAGAAACCGCACGCCAGGTGCTACCCTGCGGGAAGCCGCAAAGTGCCATTAATCAAAAGGCGATCGCTCCCACCTCCTGATATCGGTAAACTACCTTGTCACCTTCAATATTCTTGCCTTCGTCATCAACTTTGCGGTACAGATGACGACCAACGATAATGTATTCATTATCAACATTTTCCCCAAGCTGGTACTCAAGAAAGAAAGCGACAGGGACAATATTCTAGGAAAGCCTTTTATGAATAGATTAGACAAGACAACACAAATTATATCTCCCTGGTGGCGTTGGCCTCTTGAAGCTCTATTCCCAGATAAAAAGTTTGATGGACAATTCCAAAATCCAGGTAGCGAAGAGGTTTTTGATTTTGACTCGGTTATATCATCTGTTAATCCCATCACTATGATTGCATCTGAGATTGCCTATTATCCAGAAAACGATAAGCACGAACTTTTTACAATATTTGTCTCTGGGCTGGGACAAAATAAATCTGAGTCTTCAAAAAGGAGCCGTAGGTATGCTAGTACTCTTTTAACTGGTATCGCCAATATGAACAACTCTTCTTTTCTGAAGCAACGTCCAATTATTGCTTTCATTAACCGATACCTCGACTGGATAAATGCAGTTATTGACTATCTAAATTTATCTGGTAGTCCAGTTATTAAAAATGCAGCCATTTTGATTAATTACTCTGTAAACAACTCGATACCTCTTAATTTATCGGGTGATAGTCTTGGAACAATTTACTTGGCTAGAGCTATTAAGCTTGCTAAAAGAATTTTTATCAGTGAACATGCTAGGGTGTTTGACTTTAAAGAACGACAAATTCAAGAACAGAAGTGGCAGCAGCATACTAATCAACTCATCAATGTTTTGACCTTCGGAAACGGCTATCGAAAATGGATACCAGGCCCAAATTATATTATGGTTTTCATTGAAGGCGATATATTACCACAAAAATTTGGAATGACACCCCAAAGGGCTATTGAGCAAAAACGAGACGATATAAAATTTTTGGTATTTCAGCGTTTGTTTACTGAAGGCAACTTTGAAGCCCATAATATGATGTTTACAATCGAACTTCTTCGCCAGACTTTTAAGAAAAATCAAATTGAAGTTGGTGATTTTATGGGCTTATATAACAAACTCAGTTCCAACACTTTAGAAATTGCTACAACCGATGAAATATCATGGCCAAGCGATATGAAAAACTACGTATGGAATCCAGACAGTCTCAAATCAATTTTATCTCTCTCATCTCATGAATAAAAATATAAACGATTCATAAAGATATTGTCGTATGTGTAGTCAGAAAATAAATATCACTTGATGCAAAACTATAGCTTAACAGGCACTAATGATTGAGCGCTTTGTCAGGGAGCATCCCAAATGTGTAAAAACATATTTTGTCATTGCGAGCGTAATGAAATGAAGCGAAGCAATCGCAGCCGCTAGACTTTGCGATTGCTTCATTCCGCTTCGCTCCATTCGCAATGACTAGTTCTAATTGGTAAATTTGCAAAATTGGGATGCTCCCCTTTGTCAATCTAGTTTTTATCGATTTATGCGAGCTAATCTAATACTTTCTCCGCAATTTAGCTAGACATTAAAGAACTACAACTCATTTAGGATTACTAGATAAATACGAGTATTTTTATCATGGGACAAAATGCAACAAGAAATATCAATTCTTTCTTAGTTTGTGGGCTGGGGAATTTGGGGCAGTATTGTGTATCTATCTTGAAAGAATTTGGTGCAAAGGTAAATGCTATTGAAATCGAAAACATTCAAAAATGGGAAATTCCTGACATATCCGATTTAGTAGATAAACTTGTGATTGGTGACTGTCGTCAACCCAAGGTATTGGAAGAAGCCGGGATTGGCCTGTGTCAGGCAATTCTGATTGTTACCAGTGATGAGAGGGTGAATATTGCAGCAGCATTTGCAGCGCGATCGCTTAATCCCAATCTACGCCTAGTCATCCGGTCAGCCCAAGAAAATCTCAATGAATTACTCAGTGAAAACCTCGGTAATTTTGTGGCCTTTGAAGCTACTCAGTTACCTGCTAAAAGTTTTGCACTCGCTGCTCTAAGCAGTGAAACTAAGGATTTTTTCACTTTAGAAAATCATTTAGTCCGTGTGGTGAGAGTACCAATTGACGTTTCCCATCCTTGGAGCAATTATCACCCACTTCAGAACATTAATAATCCTCACCGCCGAGTTCTCTTCCATGCTAAAGCAGGGAAACCCCTACCAAAGATATTCTACCAATGGGAACCTAATGCTCAAGTTTTGTCAGGAGATACCATCGCCTATATTGAAGTCAACCAAAACCTTATCCCTCCATCAGCACGACCTGCCAAAAGTATCAAGCAATTCTGGCAAACAATTGTTACTATCCTAAAGTGGCAAAATCTCCGAAACAGACTAACTCAGTTTTGGAAACAAAACAGCCAAACCCAACGTGTAGCTATAGTTTGCAGCATTTTCATGGTCGGATTATTCTTATGTGGAACGGTGCTATACAAGCTGCAATACCCCAAAATCACCTTACAGGATGCCATTAATGTTTCCCTAGTTCTGAGCCTTGGTGGCTACGATAACCTGTTCGGACAAATACAACTGCCCTTTCCCGTTCCTTGGTGGTTGCATCTCTTCAGTATCAGCTTGACTGTGGCAGGTACGGTTTTTGTCGGTATTCTTTATGCCATTATGACTGAACGTATCCTAGCTGCCAGATTTCAATTTTCCAAGGGTCGTCCCTCTGTGCCAAAAGCAGATCACATAGTACTAATTGGTTTGGGAAGAGTCGGTCGACGAGTTGCACAGCTATTGCTTGAACTCAAGCAACCATTAGTGGGAGTTCACGCCACTGACTTGGAACCAGGAGTGTTACCCCAAATGCCGCTAATTATCGGAGATATCACTAATGCTCTTAATAAAGTCAATATAACCACCGCCAAAAGCGTCATTGTTGTCACTGATGATGAGGTGGTAAACTTAGAAATTGCCTTGAGAACTCACGCCGCTAACCCCACAGCCAGTTTGGCTATTCGTACTTTCGACCCACGTTTTAGTGAGAATGTCGCGCAACTGCTGCCCTATGCTCGGGTTATGGGCGTCTATGCACTTGCAGCTGAAGCATTTGCAGCAGCTGCTTTTGGGGAAAATATCCTTAATCTATTTCGTTTAAATAAACAAACTATACTTGTGACTGAATATCAAATTGAAGCAAACGACACCCTCAACGGACGATTACTGGCAGATATTGCTTACGGCTATGGATTAGTGCCAATTTTACATGCCAAAGCTAATCATCAACCTGCAAAGTTTATGCCCTCTGATGATATGAGGCTTCGTGTAGGCGATCGCTTAGTGGTTTTGGGAACAATTGAAGGATTGCAAAGAGTAGAACGAGGAAGCATTCCAGCCGGTCAATGGTTAGTGCGAGTAGAGAAAGCAGTATCTGCACAAGCAGCTTTTGAAGGAGCAGCAGTCATTTCGCGGGTGTGTGGTTGTGATATGCAGCTCGCAAGAACCTTGATGAAGCAACTACCCGAAACTCTACAATACCCCCTGTACAAACACCAAGCCTATCGCTTGGTAAGTGAATTAAGTAAATCTCAAGTTCTAGCTCATATAGCCCGTAATGTTTAGAAAGAGTAGCACTTTGATAGTTAGTTAAGTGCAGCAGCGATGTCTAGTTTAACGTGAGTGTAAATCTTTCCAGGGGCTAACCTTAAAGCATATAAAAATGCCAAAAAACAAAATTTTTTTGGTCGTTTTTGGCAAATATTTAATTGGTAGAGGGTGATAGATAGTATGATTGATACCTTTATTAAGAAAAATACTGATTATAAATTTATGTTTACTTTTAAATCTTTATATTTTTTATTTAAACTTTACAGTTTCTTGATGATAATTTTGTAAGTCTCTTTTAGGATGGTGAAAGCACATTAACTGTGTCACTATAAAGGCGTTTTAGCGAAGATGTAAATTTTCTGTGTACGTAATGATGATAATAGCAGCAGATTCACAAAACAGGCTGCAAGGAAGCCGTTATAGTAATCGAGGAAATATTTATTTATTTGCTCCAATGGTTAACTTTAATGTAATGGCTGAAGTTGGAGATACTCCCCCCTAATTTAACGTGCTTTTGCTTGCTTGAAAATTGTACCAGGAATTTGACAATTACATCTTGATGGCGTGAGTAAATTCGATTCCGATTTCGGAACAGCGTAAACAGATGTAATTGAATTGAAATAAATACTTTGATATTTGATGATTGAATATCTAAATTACATGAGCTTGCCAAATTGCTAACTAATACACATAGAGAGTTAGGTATTTCATGCTGTGGCAAAGCATTAAGCTTCAGTATTCATCAGTTCCGAATATCAAAAAGTATTTTGTCTAATTTCCAACTAGTACACGTATTGAAGAAGAATTCAGCTATTCTGAATTCAGGAGCCGATCTGGAGACGCTCCGCCTCCGGTCAGAATCAAGACGCTCTCTACAAGACGCTACGCGTAGCTTGCTTCCCCGTAGGAGTACGCGGACTCGCTCTAAGCAAAGCTATGCCGTAGGCTTTGCGCTGCGCTATCTGCCAGTCGTACAAAATTCATTATGTTAACGATAGCGGGGTGTTTAGCCCATTCTGACTCCTGAATTCTGTTCGAGAATACAGCAGAATTCAGAATATTGCAAACTACTGTAATTACAGAATTTGTTTGTAAACAGATACAGCATTTCTTGTATAGCTATGTCTAACAATTAAATAACACCTGTATTCAATAGCTTCTAACTTTAGAGCTTGCCTTGGGTTTTTCAAACATTTGAAAAACTTTATTTTAGCCATCTTATTTTTTATGGATATGCAATCTCAAAATGCAGATATATAAATATAGATGGTACATAAAAAGACTCAAATACAGGATGTTTTTACTTAGGCATTTCAAGATTCCATAAATTTCCAATAACACAATTTAGCTGGGAAGAATAGAGCCATGAATAACTTGAAACATTTTTCAAAGCTTAAGCGTTTTCAACAACTTTTATTGACCACTCTTTTAGGCGATATTCCAACAATTTTTGGCGGCGTAAAGTTACGTAATCTGCTATATCGCACTATTTTTTCCCGGATAGGTAGCTCAGTTTATATTCAAGACGGTGTTGAATTTATTAGTACTGATGCTATTGAAATTGGGAATGGAGTATATATTTTAAAAGGTGTTCGTATCGATGGAAAAGGACACGAAAACAATAGAATTCATCTAGAAAATGGAGTTATTATTGAGCGCAACGTTTTAATTGGGGCACTAAACAACACTTCTATTCACATTGGACAAGATACTTTTATTGGCCCTAGCGTTTGTATTAGCGGCCCTGGAAATATCAAAATTGGTAAGCACTGTTTAATTGCAGATCACACTGCAATGTATGCCAATAACCACAACTTTGCAGATCCGACAGAACCAATTAAATACCAAGGTATTACTTGTAAAGGAATCGTGATTGAGGATGACTGTTGGCTAGGACATGGGGTGAAAGTATTAGATGGTGTCACCATTGGTAGAGGCAGTGTAATTGGTGCTGGTGCTGTTGTCACTAAAGATATTCCCCCATTTTCGGTAGCTGTGGGTGTACCTGCACGAGTAATCAAAAAGCGTGAAGGTAAAGAATTTGCCCAGTCTACAGAATTGCCTATGTCATCTTAAAACTAATGGCAACAAAACAGACAATTTGAGTATTATTAAACACCTTAACCAGAGGTAAATCTATCTATCAGTAAAACCATAGTAGGAAATAAAGTCAATGACTAAAATAACAGAAAAATCTACTGATAAGAGACTTCATCTTCCTTACTTGGATGGCTTACGTGGATTAGCATCTCTGTATGTTGTACTTGTTCACGTTGAACCAGGAATCGGAGAGCAATTACCTATGCACTGGTTATTTTTTGTGAGGGCTATGAAATATGGTGCATTTAGTGTCGTCAGTTTTATTGTACTTTCTGGCTATGTTTTGATGCTGCCAGTAGCACGTTCTGAAAATGGTCATTTGCCAGGAAGTTTGATTAATTATATCAAGAGGCGATCGCGGCGAATTTTACCTCCGTACTACATAGCTTTATTCATCTGTCTGCTAATAGGATTAGTTGTCTTCATTATTGAGCAATTTACCAGTTTTCAATGGAATGAATTAGCCGGACTAGGCTCATTTTCTCCTAAATTCTCTTTGATTGATGTTTTATCTCACCTGCTATTAGTTCACAATCTTAGCGAGAGTACATACATAACTATCAACTCACCTATGTGGAGTATTCCAATAGAATGGCAAATGTACTTTTTGTTTCCGCTATTATTGTTGCCTATATGGCGGCGTTTTGGATTATTGATGGTTGTCATCATCGCCTTTGTAATTGGTCTAATACCCATATATTTGTTCAATGGATTTCTTGAACAAGCCAATCCTTGGCTTTTAGGCATATTCTGTTTAGGAATGGCAGCAGCAGATATTGGATTTTCCCAAAAACCCAAGCTAGTAGCTATGAGAAATTCTCTACCTTGGGGGCGACTGGCTATTATCTTTACTTGTATTGCCTTTATTACTGAATGGCGACAACTAGGATTGCATATATGGATTAATCAAAGTTTTGCTGGACTTGCCTTTGCTTGTTTATTTATTGGTTTAACCAAGTCAATCATTAACGGAAAAGAGCCACAATTAGCATTAAGGATATTACAACATCCTTGGGCGATCGCACTTGGAACGTTTTCATATAGCCTCTATCTAACTCATGGGCCAGTCTTAGTCTTCGTGCGTTATTTCCTGTTTTACCTGCCAATCTCACCAGATATGTTTGCTGCTGCATCCTATTTACTAGGTACAGTCCTGTCACTGATCATTGCTTATTGGTTTTACTTATTCTTTGAGCGACCATTTATGTCGAATTTCTTAAAGAAGCGCAAGGTGAAAGATGAGCTTATCTAACTAGTCTCAATTATCAGTCGTTGGAGTGTAATTTGAATGACTCCAATGGCAATTTGTACAATTATCCAGCCACTTAAACAAATTAAAATTGCCTTGGTCAATTTGATATTTAACCAACCCTTTAAGGCTACAATTACTGCTAACAAACTCCAGAGTGATAGTCCAATTTCAATTGGTCTTCCCAAAAGCGGAATCACTGTAAAAAAGTTGAATATTTGGGGACTATAAGCAAAGCCAATCGGAATCAGCAGTTTTCTATAGGTAGGGATAGATAATCGCAACTGCTGTCCGATTTTCCAAATGGTAAATGTCCAAAAATAGTAACCTGCTACTACACTTAAAGCGCTGATTACAAATATAAAAATTAGCAGTGATAATGTCACCTGAGCCAGTAATGGAATAATTACACTGCCTGAAGCATGGGCGATCGCTGCCAAAATTACAATTACTTGAGCAATTTTTACTGCGTTGGGGATTCTGCAACTACCTTCATCAAAATTTCCCTTCAAAATGAATACATCCCATAGCGCTTTTTTCATCCTATTGGTTGATGCTCGGTTACTCACAACAAATCTTCCTCCAGATTGGTGACTTACTACAATATTGTCAGCTAAAAGTAATCCGTAGATGACAACTTAACCAATACAAATTGGATGAATAATTTTTTGGCAAAACTTCTCTTGTGGATGCGAAATGGCGGACTTAAGCTATTTGGGTTTACTGGATTTCTATTACTAATTTGGGGGACTTTTGCTCCTGTGGGAACTATTGTATGGTGGTTAGACAGGGGGTCGGAAAAGTTAGAAAAAAGAAGCAGAGAGTTAGCTAACCGAATTAATGGAGAAGATACTAATTCTCATGTTACCTCTAACGCAAGTCGCTGCTACATTGTTTTCTTGCCAGGAGTAGGGGCTGAGAAAAATGAGGTGTCTCCTAGAGAAGAAGCATTTTTAGATCGTTTAGAGCAAGACCAACCACAATGTTTAACTGTACGGAGTGTTTTTCCTTACTCTGCGGCCAATGAGAACATTGGTGGACAACAGGTATTTGAATTTCTATGGAAAGTGAGCGAGAATGCAGAAGGTTGGTTAAAATTAACCGAACGTATACTAGAAGTCCGTAATGTCTGGAGAATGGCTGTTTCCGCCGATAACCGCTACGGGCCTATCTACAACCAAGCGATCGCTCTGACAATTGTAGAGCAAATGGAGAAACAGCAACCAATTCCCACATCTCCAGAAGAACCAATTCAGCTAATTTTAATGGGTACAAGTGGCGGCGCTCAGGTGGCTTTAGGTGCAGCTCCCTATTTAGACAAATGGCTGCCAGTGGAAATTAGTGTGGTTTCCTTTGGAGGTGTATTTGATGGTAATGAAGGCTTTGATGTCGCAAAGCACGTTTATCATTTTCGGGGAGAGCGAGACTGGGTTGAAAACATTGGCGGAATAGTGTTTCCGTCCCGATGGCGATGGACTGTAGGTTCTCCCTACAATCGCGCTCGCCGTGATGATCGCTATGCAGTTTACAGTAGCGGCCCCCACGAGCATCAGGGAGAAAAGAGCTATTTCGGTAGAGAAGTTGCTAAAAATGATGGTACGACATACGCGGAATTAATGCTTAAACAGGTAAATCAACTCCCTATCTGGTCTTCTGTCAACACACCTTCTAAGTAAATAATTAAGTTATTTTGGAATTTTGCGGGATGATTTAGCGGCGTCTAAAATTTCTCCCCTACCCTCAAAGTGATGGGATATGCAAAATAATGAATACGATAAATACTGAAATTCCAAAGAACGAAGATAACAATAAACGACCCCAAACTTCTATTGTCTGTTGCTTAGTTTCAATGACAAAGATTTATCGTACACTCGTGTTGATATGCTTTCTTTAGGATGAAACTCAAACGTTACCGAAAAGTGACATTTAACGTGAAAGCTTGAGAAGTTCCTACACTAATTGTAACTATGGACTATGATAGAGACATAGTTGAGTATCACCCCTGAGATGATTATTTTACCTCGTCGGGTACTCTCTACCGCCTCAAAGGGGCTGTCGCGGGTATCTCCAGCTCCAACCAAACTAATTACTCCCCCTTAATGTCCACAGAAGTAGGCAGCAGAAGTCTAATTTTGAGGAGAGATGCAATGGAAATTAGTTGCAAAAATGAAATTTAGTCTTTAGAAAGTACATAAGCCTTCTCTAGGTTGTTTGGTGATTAAAAACACACATGACTTCTGTATCTGTAAAAACTATTACTCAATTAATCGTCGCTGCTGACATACACCATAGTTGAAAAATAGATAAAGCTTTCAGAATCCAGAATTAGTATTACAAACTCGGTTCATACAGTCTATTTTGCTAATTTCAATCGTTTGCGATCGCTCTTTCTTTGAGCGACTCATTTGGAGCATCACCTTTTTGGGTATTGCACTCCGTACCTCCCCACAATAAAACACATGCTAAGTGCAATACAAAGCTGCATTTCTGTAATCAAAAGTAATCTTTTAGAGGAAATCTTTATGCAAGCGACAACAGTAACTCTTCTCTGTCCCAACCCAAACTGCAAGTATCCCAATTCAGAAACACACAGATTTTGCCAACAATGCAGAACTCCGTTGGTAAAACAATATTTATGGGTAGAAGGACAGGGAATTGAAAATTACCATGTAGGAGATTTACTGCTTAATCGATTTTTAGTCAAAAGTTCAAAAGTTTTGCTGGATACTCGACCAGAGCAATCCATTGAAGCTCAGATATTTGATCCTGCTTCAGTTCAACCCTATCTTAAACTATTTCCCTACTGTCCCCATATTCCTCAACCTTATTGCGTTCTCTATCTTGAGGAAAAACAGTCTCATCAAGAAGTTCTGCTACTTGATCAAGCACCTATTGGTAAGTGTGATTTATCTACAGAGGAGAATTTAGAGTTAAGCCATAGATATGCACAGCCATTGGAACTAGCTTGGAAGGGTGCAAGTGCTTTGCGACAAATTAACTGGCTGTGGCAAATTGCTCAACTTTGGCAACCTCTAGCTGAACAGAAAGTAAGTTCTAGTCTACTCCAACCTAATTTAATCCGAGTAGAAAGTTCTCTGGTTCGTCTACTAGAACTCCGTCAAGATCGTGAAGCAACACCGAGTCTGGCAGAATTAGGACAGATGTGGCAGCAGTGGTTGCCAACAGCAAATAATGCGATTAAATCTGCTTTAAGTTCGCTTTGCCTGCAAATGATTGAAGGACAGATTCAGAAAATTGATCAATTAATCAATATATTGGATGAATTCTTGCAACAGTCTGCGATCGCTCATAAATTTACTTTTACAGTTGCAGCCCAAACAGATCAAGGACTGACTCGTCAATCCAATGAAGATACTTACTATGTTACAGATAGAGAAACCTTCTCTAACCTGCCTTTAACGATTGTTTGTGATGGTATGGGTGGTCATGCAGGGGGAGAAGTCGCTTCATCTGTTGCAGTCGAGGCGATCGCTCAACACTTGCAAGGGGTAAATATTGCATCCGAAAATACAACTTCTCTCGTCATCAAATTACACGAAGGTATCTACAAGGCAAACGATTTAATCAACCAATCTAATAATCAAGATCATCGTCGAGATTATCAACGCATGGGCACGACTATAGTGATGGCACTAGCTTGTCCTCCTAAAATGTATATCGCTAATATTGGTGACAGCCGTGCTTACTTGATTAACCGTTCTGGCTGCTATCAAGTGACTACAGACGATAACATGGGGTGTAGATTGGTTAGGTTAGGAATGAGCTTTTATCGAGATTCATTTTCTCATTCCAATAGCGCACAATTAATCCAAGCACTGGGAGTCAGTTCTTCAAAAGTTTTGCATCCTAGAATTCGTCAGTTTGTAATTGATGAAGATTGCATCTTTTTACTTTGCTCTGATGGTTTGAGTGACAACAATCGGGTTGAAGAATATTGGGAAACAGAAATTTTACCAGTTTTAGCAGGTGAAATTGATTTGACAGTTGCTAGCCGCCGATTAATAGATTTAGCAAATCATCTTAACGGTCATGACAATGTAACTGTAAGCCTGGTTTACTGCCAAGTCTCTTAATCAGATACACCGTACTGATGTGTTGGAGACAAGGCAAAACAAGGGGAATTCAAAATGGTCAGCAGACAAATTACTAACATTTTAGAAGGTATTACCAATACCTTATGGCAAGCTGCTTTGCGTTTCAACAAACGTGCTGAACGGCGTTTAGCAGCACAATATGCCGTCACCTGCGTTTTGGCTGAGGCGACTACCTTAGCTGATGCTGTGATTGCTATTCTCAAATCTTAATGACGTCGGCTGTTGGCAGTCAGATTGGTCAATTTATGGAACGTAAACGCGCAGAACAAGAGCGCGAACAATTGTTAGAGCAGGAACGAGCAGCACGAGAAGCAGCTGAAACAGCAAACCGGATTAAAGATGATTTCTTGGCGGTGTTGTCTCATGAGTTAAGGTCGCCCCTTAATCCTATCCTCGGTTGGGCAAGATTATTGCGATCGCTTTAAGTGCCTATGCAAGTGAGTCTAGCCAAAAACAGGCACTTGTGGCGGGTTTCAGCTACATATTTCAAAACCCTTTGAGGCAGAAGAGTTAGTCAAGGCGATCGCCCGTGTATTGCCAAAGCATATCTCTAAAGAAACGCTTTGCTTATCTTGACAATGGGGATTGAAGAAGAAATATTTTCATGTATTGATTGTGAGTTATTACTAGTCAATATCTAAAACTAATCTATTATTTCTATGAATATTTATATACTTGACCTGCTAGTAATTGGCTTACTTCTGCTTTTAGTCACATTAGGTTCAGGGTGGATTCAGCGATTACCTCTTTCTTATGCCCTGATTTATTTAATTGTAGGGATATTACTTGGCAAGTATGGATTAAACCTAATTCAAATTCAACCCCAAACTCAGGTGTTAGAGCGCGTCACAGAATTTGTGGTGATTGTTTCTTTATTTAGTTGCGGCTTAAAAATGAATCGCCCTCTAAAGTTTTGGGCTTGGAATTCCACAATTCGACTCATTGGTTTTCTCATGCCAATTTCTATCTTTGCTATAGCGGCGATTAGTCATTGGTTTTTGAACTTAAATTGGGGAGCCGCTATTCTGTTGGGTGCAATTCTCGCACCAACCGATCCGGTATTAGCATCAGAAGTTCAACTAGCAGATATGGGAGATCAAGATGAGTTGCGATTTGGCTTAACTTCGGAAGGAGGTTTGAACGATGCGTTAGCTTTTCCCTTTGTTTATTTTGGAATTTACTGGTTAGAAAACGATAATTGGCAAAGTTGGTTCAAACAGTGGGTAGCTGTTGATTTAATTTGGGCGATCGCAGCTGGTATTGGTATGGGTAGTGTAGTCGCAAAAGCAGTGATGTGGATTGAACAGCGACTTCATAAATTCCGCCCCGTTGATGAGTTAATGGAAGATTTTATTGCTCTAAGTATTATTTTATTGACGTATGGGCTGACAGAACTAATTAATGGTTACGGATTTTTAGCAGTATTTGTTGCTGGATTAGTTGTACAGCGTAGTTATCCCAATCCTCAACGGCGGCTTTCTCAACTAGAATTCAGTGAAAAAATAGAAAAATTAATGGAGGTAGGAACTATTCTACTTTTAGGTTCTTTACTGCGAATTGAACCTATTCTCAAATTTGGTGATGATGCCCTTTTTATTGCTGGGATACTAATATTTGTAATTCGACCTTTAGGTGCTTGGATTAGTACAGTTCGGTTAGGTTTTTCTGAGTCTCCTCGCTCCCAGTTTCATCCAGCAACTCGTTGGTTATACGGTTGGTTTGGTGTGCGAGGAGTTGGTTCTTTATACTATCTTTCCTATGCTTTAGGTAAGAGTTTACAAGGAGATTTAGCAGATAAAATTACTTGGATCACCTACATAACAATTGTAGTGTCTGTGATTTTACATGGAATTAGTGCAACTCCCTTGATGAATTGGTACGAAAAAACTGTTATAAAATCAACTTAAATTAACCACAATTTAAAAAATTGAAAAGCAGCATTTTATGTTAAACGTGGAGAAAAAATTGCACAATAAAATTTGCATTGACCTCAACTTCGGTGATGATTGCATCAATCCATTTGATGAAATGGATCATAATTTATGGGTGAAAATTGAGCATTTAGGGCGTTACTTATTTGCAGCAGACTATCTACGTCAATTTAAGCTGAACTGTATTGCGGATATTGCTTGTGGTGTTGGTTATGGACTAGCAGAGTTAGATAAATCTGCTGATTTAGTAATTGGTGTAGATGGAAATACTGGGAGCATCCAGTTTTGGCAGAAATACTCAAATAGCCAGTAAACCATTGAGATAAGCACAACGAACTGAGAGGATTTGATTAACACTATCAACATTCCATTGTGCGCCAGAAATTTTCATCCTAGCTCCAATCTGTTTAATAGCAGACTCGACTGCACCAGAACCAATAGAACAAAGTTGTTCAGCCTGGTAATAGCTGTAGTTGACAATGCGAGAGCGATGTTTTTCAAGATAAGCGATGAAGTTCTTAACTTGTTTGCCTCGACGATTATGAAATAAAGCTTTAGTTTCTTCGACTTGACCTTGCCACAAAAGAGTTTCAGCAACTTTAAGCCGCTTTAAAGAACCGCCAATTTTGTAGAGATTTTCTTTGAGGTGATACCAATCCAATATTTCCCAACGCTGAAAATGCTCTGTTTTACCAAACTCTTTGACTAAATTCCACACGCCATCATGACCATCCCCCAAGCATACTAATGGGTTAACCAGACGCTGGCTATTGACATAATCAACTAATGATTGGTTGTCATCAAAAAACGCACTATAGTAAATTCCTTGTAGTCTTAAGGTTTTATAGTCTCGCCAGTGACACCCGGCTTTCGGTTTACCCCGGAGTCGGACTTTTCCCCCATCTACACTGACTTCTGAAACTGCTTGTTTTGCAAGTGGTAATTCAAAATCTTGTGACAGTACTAATTTTTGTTGCGTTGAGTGACCCACTTTCACTCCTGTCAATGCCTCAACTTCAATTTCTGCTTTTTGGTATGATTCGTTAGCTGACAGCCTCAAACAACACTTTTGAAGTAATGGGCTTAACCGACTTCTGGGCTTCAAACCCAGTTTCTGTAACTGTTTGGCTTTAAGAGTCAGTTCCCCCACCAAGCTTTTAATTTTCCTGGTTTTACCTACTTTTGTTCCAGTTTTTTGTTCGATAAAAAAAGGGCTATTTCTGGGCTAACTAGTTCTAATATTTGACTGCGAACTGTTTTTTCTATGCCTTCCAGGTCTGTTAGCTTACTTTTGTCTGCTTCTTCATACAACAATGTTGCCACTTCTTGTAAGCACGCTTTGAGCCGTTCTTGTTTATCCTGGTTCATGATTCCTGGTTCACGCTTCTTTCTGTCTGTTATTTTCTCCTAAAATCTGTATATCTTCCAAAAGTGGATGCTCCCGAAATACTGAAGTGTTAGAACAGGCAAAACAACAATGTAACCCTGTAAAAACTCAATTAATTCAACATAACCTAAATCAACCTGAATTATTAGCGAATAAGTGTAAATTAACTGTTGATGCAATTGTCAGTTTTGAAACCTTGGAACATTTAATTAACCCTGCCTTTGTTATAGAGGAATTTTCTCAAATTCTCAAACCTGGAGGATTTCTGATCTGCTCCGTTCCCAATGTTTTATATGAACCTCGTGATGTAGCTGGATTGCCATCCAATACTTGTCATAAGCATTTTTTTAGTTATAAATCGCTCTCTAATTTACTCGAAAAAAATGGATTTCAAATTAATTATCGAGTAGGTCAAGCTTGGTCAAACATTTTATTTAAGCGGGAGTCTCAGCTTTTACGCCATCGAGCAATTCGACAACGCATCGGAGATTATTCTTGCTTACATACTCCAGAAATTGTTCGCCACCTTGCCTACCTGATTGCTTACCCCACAGTTGAGGATGTGGATGGTTCATACTCATTAATCATTGTGGGGCAAAAGATTAGGTAGCTAGAGATTAACACTGGAAAGTAGAGGAAAACTGGCAACAGGTAACATTCCGAATGCTAGTAGTAATTAGACAAAAACTCAAATTGTCAATCTCCAAGGACGGAGATTTGGAGATTGAAGTTTTCAGAGGCTAGGGATTGGGTATGGGGCATTGCTCATTCTCCTTGTCCCGCATTTCTCACAAGCTCCCCTGCTCCCTTCGCGGGTGAAGTAATAAGTAATGAGTAATGAGTAAAGAATCTTACTTATTACTCATTACTTATTTAATTAATGAGATGTGGTGAGAAATCCAGGCTTGTCCCTCCCCATCTCCCTAGTTCCTCAATATCCTCAGATTTTTGACGACTTATACCCATCTGGGGCATCTTCTCGATTGCCAGCATTATTTGCGCCAGCCACGATTGATTGAGGTTGTTCTACGAGCAGCGATGTTCCAGTTACACCGTCTAAAATCAGTTTTTCTGAGTCTTTTACCACATTGTCTGAATCTGGAAATACGAAACGTAACAGTGGCGGAGCTAAAAAGGTAGTGAAAATAACCATCATGATAATTGCTGCTCCTAGTGATTTAGAGAGAACACCACTGGCAGCACCAACACCAGCGAACACCAACCCGACTTCACCCCTTGGAATCATCCCCACACCGATCGCTAAACGGTTGATTTCCGGTTGACCAAACACGCTAAAGCCTGTGATCACTTTACCAATAATGGCTACTGCAATCAGGAAAGCTGCCATAATTAGACCTTCCCGATTGCTGGGGATTGCTGGGTTCAATACTCCCAAGTCAGTTTTTGCCCCAACAGTCACAAAGAAAATCGGTACTAGCATATCAGCAATGGGAACAACTTGCCTTTGCAGTTCTTTGCGCTTATCAGTTTCCTCTAGAACTAAACCCGCCGCAAAAGCTCCCAAAATTGCTTCTAACTGAATAATGGAGGCAAAGTATGCCATGACAAAGGCAAAGATAAATGCTGGTATCACCAACTCGCCGCGTGTCTTGAGTTGATCAGCGATCGCCACAAAGGACTTATTGAAAACATTACCTAGTAGGATTGCTCCCAAAATAAAACCAGTGGCGCTGATAATCAAATAAATCACTTTACTGACATCCACCACGCCATCTTTAGCTAGGCTGGCAACTACTGCTAAAACAATGATCCCCAGTACGTCGTCAATAACGGCAGCGCCCAGGATAATCTGCCCTTCTTTGGAATTGAGCCTTCCTAGTTCTGACAGCACTTTGGATGTAATACCAATACTAGTGGCGGTTAAAGCTGCCCCAGCGAAAATTGCTGGCACAGCACCGACACCAAACAAAGTCATTAGTCCCACAGTGCCTGCGGTAAAGGGTACTACTACCCCTACTACTGCCACAATCGAGGCTTGGATACCAACCGATATTAGGTCTTTTAAGTTCGACTCCAAGCCAATTTCAAATAGCAGAATAATCACACCCAGTTCTGCCAAAACAGAAACGACCTCTGACTGTGCTTCAAATACTGCTGGAGTTGCTTCGGGAGTTAAACCGGCAGTAGTTTGCAAAAAAGTCATGACTAGAGAGTTAGAACTGTCTGTGCCACCTTCTGGAAACACCAACAGATGCAAAACTGAGATGCCTACTATCACACCTCCTAAGAGTTCACCTAAGACAGTTGGCAAACCCACTCGGTTAGATAATTCCCCACCAACTTTACTTGCTAGGTAAATTACAACTAAACTCAGTAGTACTGCGGCTAGTACCATTGAACTATCTGCTGTTTCTGTTGTACTAGCCAGCAGGGGAAAATATACGTTTACTGCATCTAAAAATTGCATGTGTTCTGCAAAAATCCTAATGTGTTCTGCGAAAATCCTTCTCTTTCTTTTTACTCCTTTATGGAAAGCAACATATATTCACGTATATACGCATTGCTCATAGCAGGAATAAATTAATTTGAATTTGTACTATCAATCAACTCAATCAGCCGTTGCCAGTAAAAATCGGATATTGGGACAGATGTTTATTTAACTTACGTCAGTTGTCGTGCTTCTTGAATCCACTGTGCCATCAGCCCAGAGTTGCGGTATATGTGCTGAGGTTGTTGCTGTGTCGTTGTTACTTGAAAGCGTAAAACTCGCCTTTGGAGGTCATGCATTGGTAATTGAGCTAGTTGATTAACAGAGCAGATACCAACGTGAAGCAGCAAGCCACAATATTCACAACCGACCGATGGTAGCCGGGAAAAATCTGCTAATGCAACCCATTTATGAATATGCTGAATATGTATCTGCATTTGAGCAGCTAAGTTTTGTTTGGCTAACTCGTTACGGGTTTTTTGCAAAAGTTGGAATGTAGTTTCGATACCACAGTCTTTGAATTTCTGAGAATCTTCAGGGGTGATTCCTGGCAAAGATTCAATTTGCCAGTTTCTTTGAAGATCCAGCTTAGTTTGAGGTGTTTTGCGTGTGCTTACCATTGTTGTTGTAGTTAATATGTGTATGTTTAATTACCCAAAAACTTGAGTGCAATCTCAGCTCATAGTTTTTTTGGGAGTAATGTTCTTGTGGTTTGTTGAATCAATGTCTGTAGAACAGCCAAAGCTTTAAAACGGCTTAGTTGGTGTTGCCTAACTGCATATATGGTGCGATCGCCTTACCTCTACACTTAAAGCTTGCTACGTGTAGGGTTCTGTAGTAGAGAGGTACAAAGTTTACCATCACTCACATTGCCAAAACCAATACCGTATCAAGAAAATAGAGATGAGTCTCTACTTGAAGATGATTAATTCTTGAAACCACATAGAACACTTCAGATGCAGACTTCTGCTGCCTACACCAAAGCACTCAGGGCGGAGTAATCTGATTTATTCTACTCGAGTATAGAGCTGGGAATACCCGCAACAGCCAATTAGAGGCGGTGAAGAGTACCCCACAAGGCAGTTTTGCCATCATTTTTGGGGGTGTCTCACAAAAGTTATCAATTCTATGATAGGCGATCGCGGTGATTATGGCTATAGTTCATCTAATCTAAGTTCTCGACCAAATCATCGCCGAACTCAGTCTTTCCTACTCAGTCGTTTTGTTATTGTATGGGCTAGGAACATGAAAAAATCTTAGTGGAGCCTTACGGAAAGTAAACCTTATCTACGGGCAGCATTCTTCAAACACCAATTCAAATGAGCTAGAAAACGAACTGAAAGGAGCTTTGCTATGGTTGAGATTATCAAACCCTTTGCAGAATGGTGTTCAGCAATAATTGAAGCATTCGGTATCGGTATCATTGCTGCCTTTGCAGTTTATTCTATAGTCATGTCTATCGTGCGTCTGCTCAAACGAAGGCAGATCAATACGATCATTAAAGAGGGAAGACAAAATCTGGGACGTGGACTTTTGGCAGGATTAGAATTTTTGGTGGCCAGCGACATCATTCACACCGTTGCTGTAAACTTGACTTTTGAAACCATAGGCGTGCTGTCCATCATTGTGCTGATTCGTACATTCCTAAGCTTTACGCTAGAGCTGGAATTGACTGGCCATGTGGCCTTGGCAAAACGAAAAAAAATCTTAAGTAATCAGGGTTCAATGCCTGTAGAACTAGAATGAATACGCCTTAAAGAAGTGAGCTTGGCAAAATTTGCGTTAATAAAATAGGCTCAGGCTTTTGAGGAAGCATTTTTAACATTTCACTGCCATATCGAAAACCCATGTCATTGAGTTTGAGATGAAAGATATACCGATGTGTCGCTCTTGCGTTTTAACTGAATTGGTAGATGATTAGAATTAGTTTCTGGTAGAAACTCTGTAATTCCTTGCACTAACCCCAAAACGATCGCTTGAAATATGTAATATCATGTCCGCTTGATTACTTACTAAACTCCAAGAACCCCACCCCGCCAAAGCTATGCTTTGTCTCCCCTCCCCGCAGGCGGGGAGGGGCTGGGGGTGGGGTGCAATGACTGTGGAAATCATAACTAATTATGCGGACATGATATAAGTCAGTTGATTGGGATCTTTGGTGCTAGCTGGTAATTGAGCGATCGCCCAAAATAAATATGTAGTGAAAGCATCATTTGTTCCTAAAACAAAAGCCATACCACCACCTGAAGTCAAACAAAGCTGTTACTTTGACTAAGGATAACCTAGTAAGGGTTCTATTCCAGGGTGATTTATGAGCATAGATGAAGGTAGACCAGTTAAGCACAGTCGTTTGATTGCTGCATCTCCTATTTACTACGGTTGGGTGGTTTTGATGGCTGGCACACTAGGGATGCTGATGACAACCCCCGGCCAAACGGTAGGGATTTCTGTATTCCTCGACAAAATCATTGCTGAACTTGGCCTTACCCGTTCAACCGTTTCCTTGCTGTACATGATGGGGACTTTGGGAGGCTCTTTTTCTCTGCCATTTATTGGACGCTTCATTGATCGCAAAGGGCCACGTTACGCGGTAGTGGCGATCGCCTTTTTATTTGCCCTCGCCTGTGTAGGGATGGGATTTGTACAAGGTTTCATCACATTAGGATTAGGTTTTATCGCTATTCGCGGCTTGGGACAAGGAGCTTTGGGCTTAGTAAGCATCAATGTCATTAATCTCTGGTTTGTCAGAAGACGCGGTTTAGCCATCAGCTTATCTGGAATTGGTTTCGCTTTTGGAGTGGCGATTTTTCCCTTATTGATTGAGTTTCTCATTGCTCAATTTGGTTGGCGACTAGCGTACATGATTCTTGGTGGAGTCGTTGCAGTTACCATTCTCCCCATCGGCGCTTTGATTTACCGCGAACAACCAGAACGCTATGGTTTACAACCAGATAGCAAAGTTATGGTTACACAAACCCAACTCCCAGAGGAAGCCAACTATACATTAGCTACAGCACGTCGCACCTTTACTTTTTGGTTGTTTGCTGCGGGAAATTTTTGTGTAGCTGCTTTAGGAACGGGGTTAATTTTCCATCATTACTCGATTATGGCAGCTTCAGGGATCGAGCGTTCCGTCGCTGCTATTGTATTTGTCCCCTTTGGCTTTGTCACAGCAGCTACCAATTTTGTTACAGGCATACTCATCGATAGGATTTCACCCCGCTTGCTCCTGGGTGTTATGCTCATACTGCTATGCGCTGCCTTACTTATGGCAGTGAGAGTCACTGGTGCTGAGTCAATGCTTGCTTATGGCTGTTTGCTTGGTCTAATGCAAGGAATGAGTGGAGTTATTCAAGCTGGGGTTTACGCCTATTATTTTGGGCGATCGCATCTGGGATCAATTAGCGGTTTAGCAACGACTATCACTGTTGCAGGTACGGCATTTGGCCCGGTGTTGTTTGCTACAGGATTTGATAACTTTGGTAGTTATGCGCCAATTCTGGGATTTTCTATCATATTGCCTTTAGCGATCGCTTTAACTGCATTTTGGGTTGAAATGGGCACAGAAAACAAGTTCAGTCACCTAAAATAAGTTAGACCAAAAAATTTGCCAGCCGATTCATTAAATGGAGGTATCTAACTTGAAGTGGACTGAAAAATTCCAATCTTTATTAGTTATTGCTGCTATTTTTATTGGGTTAGCATTAGGACAAATTACTTGGTTTTCTAAAAATGCTATTTATTTGATTGTCCCTGCTTTAATAGTAATGCTGTATGGAGTATTTATGAATACTCCACTTAATCGCTTGGGTAATGCGTTGCAAAATTATAAAGTAACAGGATTGAGTCTAGGGATAAACTTTCTCTGGACTCCTTTTTTTGCTTGGGGATTAGGAGCAATTTTCCTCAGAGATACTCCCGACCTCTGGGTAGGACTGATTATGTTGATGGTTACGCCTTGTACGGATTGGTATCTTATTTTTACCAGGATTGCCAAAGGAGATGTTAATCTTGCCACTGCCTTACTCCCGTGGAATTTGCTTTTACAGGTGATTTTATTGCCGATTTACTTACTAATATTTGCTGGTAAATTGGTCAGTATCAATACATTATTTATGCTCGAAAACGTGGTATTAGTTTTAGCCCTGCCTTTGTTTTTAGCGTTGATTTCTAAAAAATTGATTCAAAAAAATAATCGTCTGGGACAGCGAATTGTGCTGAAGATAGCAGCGAATCAAACTGTATTTCTCGCTATAGCGATCGCGGCTATGTTTGCTTCCCAAGGGCAGATTTTGATGCAACGACCAGATTTACTCCTGAAAATGCTGATGCCTGTATTGATTTTCTTTGGTGTTAATTTCTGGTTAGGGCAATTAATTGGACACTTAGCTAAATTTAGCTACGAAGAAGTTGCTTGCTTTAACTGTACCACCCTTGCCCGTAATTCACCCATTGCCTTAGCGATCGCTACTTCTACTTTTGGGGAACGTCCCTTAATTGCCCTTGCCTTAGTGATCGGGCCTTTGATTGAACTTCCTGTGATGGTTTTAGTTTCCCAGTCGTTACTGTGGCTACGTTATCAAAAGTGATGCAAAAAGTATGATTGGCAGTTTTCGATTAAATATCCATCTCGTGTTAAACTATCAATCATTCACTCAAACACTTAAATTTGCCCGTGCAGACCATCTCAATGAAATCCATTGATGATTCCCAGAAGGGCGCTAAAAAGTTAACAGCTACCTTGAGCCAGGAATTGCAAAAAGTATATCGCAGTCAAATACAACTATAGCTGCTGGCAGTCCCCCATAAACAAGATTTATAGAAACTAGGCTACCTGTGAAGTAATCGATCAATTCAGCGATCGCTACAGATGTCGTTGGATTGTTCAATAAGACAAAAAATAACGATTTGAAACTTTTTTATGAGTCAAGTTATTTAACTTTATTCGTTATTTAGGCATGAGGTTAATTAGGTTTTTCAAAAACTAAGATTCTCATTCTGTCCAATATCCATTCTTTAAAAGACTAGCTTGAAGAATTGGATAGTAATCAACATTTTCCATCGGACTATTTTGCTACTTCACAGGTACTTTAGAAAGCTCTCCACTTGCTGAACTATACCAAGTATAGGACTCATATTTGATTTTTGAAAAAACTCTGTACACTCAAAAAGTTTTTTTTCCTACTCCCCACTCCCAGCCTACGCAAATAATTTCAGTAATCAAACCGGATTCCTATAGCACTTAAAGCAACTATGGAACTCATATTAGATGAATTTGCCGAGCTTTGTCTGACAGAACTTTGCGATCGCTATACGCGCCTGGGCGATCGCACTCAACCTTATGATTGCGGCACAACTCAATACTTTCCCAAAATTGTAGAAAAATTTGGAGAAATATCCTATTCCACAATTGAGGAGATTGCTCAACATTTACAGTCCAAAGGTTACATAAAGGTGATAACTCGTCGGATGGGAAATGTAGCTCAAATTCAGATTACCCCATTTGGCATTATGACTGTTGAATCTGGCGGTGTAACTGGAGTGATTGACCAGTATCGTCACGAGCAGTTGCGCTTTTTAAAATGCACATTGCTCTGATTTATTCAAGCCATCATCAAATAAAACTATTTAAACAAAACTACTAGCAAAATTTAATATCTGTCACTTTCTATTCACGTTTGTGGCTAATACTAGAGTCAACAGAATAGACAAAAAGGAGTATTGTATTATGTTTCTCTCTGATTCTCCTTTTGAATCACTTACTAGCAGGATAATTAAATTCTTACCAGACTCTACTTATAAGCCTTTAAACGAGAAGATTTTATTTCCCATTAGAATCCACTATCTCACTCAAATACTTGCTCCCTAATATTTATTAAATAGCGATTTTATCTAATTTATCTAACTGTAGAAGAAAATACAGTTTAATTGCCGAGGATGCTGTATTAAGAGTTTAACTTATCTAATCTATAGAAAGTCTACTGTCAAAAATAACTTAATTTTCATGATATCTTTATAAAAACTTTAAAAGTATCTCACTATTATTCTGGATAAGTAAATAGGATAAGAACAGCTTTAAATACTGTTCATCACTAGCAAACTGTCTATAGGTAATGTGATTGGTTATTTAATCATCTTTCATCTGTATGGCAAATAATATATATACTTATGTTTTTATACAATATTATTACACAAACTTCTTGTATGTTGAGTAAATTAATCCTCAGTAGAAGCTTGTATTTAGTAACAGCCAGCATTTTAGCTGTAGTAATAGCTACGCTTCATCCCTTCAATTTTTTACTTGTAAATAATTTTTCTATACAAACAATTACTGCGAGTTTTGA
This sequence comes from Nostoc cf. commune SO-36, assembly GCF_023734775.1. NCBI lineage: Bacteria > Bacillati > Cyanobacteriota > Cyanophyceae > Nostocales > Nostocaceae > Nostoc > Nostoc commune. The sequence continues at coordinate 275,697 of NZ_AP025732.1, forward strand.
TAATGCAAGTTCTTTTGAAGACTTGGTAAACAATATTTTACTATTTATACCTTTAGGGTTTAGTTATACTGCTTTCTTGCAGAACAGAAAGATAAAGCCGATAAACAAATTTCTTAAACTGATAATTATCAGTGCTGGCTTATCACTTACAGTTGAAATTTTACAAATATTTTTGCCATCACGCTCACCTACTCCTGCTGATATTGCCAATAATACTCTAGGTGGAATTTTCGGCATGATTTGTTTTTATATATGGCATTCACAAAGCTTTATATATATCTTATCTTCTGTAAATAATTGGAAATTAAGTAACTCGAATAAGAAAATAGCAGTATTATTTTTAACATATATAGTAATGTCATTTTTAATGACCTTACCTTGGAAAGCGACTATATATCTTAGTAATTGGACTCCAACCTATCCATTATTGCTTGGTAATGAAACAACAGGTGATAAACCTTGGCGTGGATATATTTCAGATTTACACATTGCCGATCGAGCAGTTAGCAAAAAATCAGCTTTCCGAATTATTTGATAGTCAAGATTATTTGAAGATTTTCGGAGATTCTTTAATAACTTCTTATCAATTTACTAATAAAAGAGACTTTCAGGATAATACTAGACAACTTCCTGAACTTTTGCCACAAGGACAGTCATCACATATTGTAGATAGTCAAGGTGTTGCTTTGAGTTCTAGTTATTGGTTAAAAACGGGAACTCCTGCAACCTTATTGAACAAAAGGATACGTAAAAACTCTCAATTTACAATAATTACTACTGTTGCTACTGCTGATATAAATCAAATAGGCCCTGCACGTATAATCTCAATTTCATCTGGTATTCTGCGCCGCAATTTTACGTTAGGACAGCAACAAAACGATCTGGATTTACGCATACGAACACCGCTCACTGGAGAAAATGCTACAGATATTAAATTAAGTATTCCTGGAATTTTTGCAAATACTAATACTCATAATATAGTTCTCACTTATTCTAAAGCTAATATCCAGGTATATGTAGACAATGTACAAAATTATTACTCTTTGAATTTACTTGAAATTAATACCGAAAGAGCAGAAGCTATTGTACTATGCACTAACCTTTATTCCTTTAGGAATTTGCTTAACATTTCTAACTATTATCGCCAGAAAAAAAATAACTTTTTACAGGCTGTTGTTTCCTAGTGGGATATTATTACCTTCTCTAATAGTAGAAAGCATTTTGGTAATTGATACTCATAAAAGTATAAGTTTGACAAATATCTTACTGGGGATACTTTTTACAAGTGGTACTATGTTGATATTAAGAATAAGGGCTTTAGAGTTGCTTAAAAAGCAATTTTAAAATGAATCGTTTGCTATATCCGATTCTTTTTGAAATTTTAAATGTGTCGAAAAGTTACACGATCGCTGTACCCTAGTGTGTAAGCCACACATAGCACTCTGTGGTAAGTTTAGGTATTTATACAATAGCAAGAGCGATCAGCTACGCTGGGTGGAACGCCATCGCCTGAAAGCAGTGGTTTAAAAAATCTGATACCTTTATTGCAAATTGTAACGACGCTGTGATATGCTGATGTTACGAAATAAATGCCTTTGTATTGATTGAATAGTTAGCAGATTGCTTCAAAAGATAGTTGAGCTTTTAATAATTGAAACTATTCATTCATACTTCTATATGTAGCTACTGCTGAAGGTGAAATCCGACTGAGATATCGAAATATCCAATATTTAAAAATTGCATCTAGAATGACTGGGAATGTAGCAATAAATAAATATATCAAATCTCGATTTTCTGGCAAACCAAAGTGCTGTAAAATACCTTCTAGCAAGACTTCCCAACCATGAGTAGAGTGGAAGCCAACAAAAATGTCTGTAGATAGAATAATTATAAAAGCTTTAGCACTATCACTCAAACCGTAAATAATTTCATCTAAAAAGGATTTAAGAACTTTAATTTCTTTTTGACTATTGGCAACCACAAATGCAAAACTAATCAACGATCCAATATCAGCAAAAATGTTTGCGATCGCATCAACACTTTTAGCCTTGTATTCTTTAGCTAATTCCAAAGATTTTTCTTTAATTGAATTATTTATTTCTTCTTGGGAAGGAGTAGAACCTTCATTAATTAACTTCTCGAAACTAATTCTCTTCTCAAAAAAATCAATTTCTTTAAATAATTCTTCTTCTTGCTGATAATTCAAAAATATTTCTATTTTATTTGCACTCTGTAAATGATTCACAATTGGACTAAATACAAATGTTTTAGATAATTGTTGAGTCAGCAAAGGAACAATAGCGAGTAATATAACAAATCTTAATGCTATTCGTGTCCGAGTTTTAGATTTTTGAAATTCTTGAATAATTTGTGCTTCGGAATTCGGATCTAAATCTCTTCCTATTCTTCTAGCTGTTCTAAAAATAGACCTCGGTAACACACTAGATTCGTTAAGCAAAAACTTGCGACGAACAACTGAATTGGTCGCAGGTAATTTTTGCATATCTGTTTTTAAATTAGAATCAGCCTTCAGGATGTCAGTTTCAGCTAATGTTCTAGATGATTGATCTTTATATCGTGACACAACTTTGTCAATGAAGGCTAATTGTTCAAGAACATTCAGTGATTCATGATTTGTTTTCTTCATCTGGATATACTTTATTTGAATCATGAAAGCTTTGATGTGATGTAATTTCTTTAACATGAGTAATGGATTCAGGAAGAATAGAACTCGTAACCTTAAATTCCAGTAATCGTAATTGGATAATTTGCAAATGCTTATTTAAACTAGTTTGGAAATAAGCAAATACATTATTACTAATACTAGAGTTAGGAGATATTTTTTCTCCATGAAAATATTCATTTTCTATATCTCTAATTCCTAAAGCAGCACTATAAGCCTGCTCCAAAGCTCTACTATGAGTACTAAATAACCATTGGGTAGCAAGACGGTAATAAGATTTTATTTTGAGAGGTAATGATATTTTCATGAGGAATTCTCCAAAAGTTGAGAGATTAAGGAGCTACATCAAATTAAGATTATTGGGACTTAGTGAAATAGGACGGAAAAATCATGCACAATTCTTCCCAACAGCATATCTTTTCAGCAGATGGATTATTGCGACTTTATTTATTCGCTTTTTTAGCGTTTTTTACCTTAAAACTTATCGCTAATTTCCTCTGACAACTAAAATTTGAAGTTAGCGATAAATTCTTATATCAGCAAGAAAAGCTACGCCATAAAAATTACCGGAATAGCAAGACAGGAATATGACTACTTCGCAGTATTTGTGCTGTCGGTGCTACCAATAACTAAATGACGGATAACGGTTGTGCCCGTAGGCCTCCCATAATCAGTAAATTGATGTTTTGGGCTTCTACGTAGCTGGCTATTTCCTGTTCTGGATTACACTTGTGTAAGTTTACAGATTGGCGTAAAACCACCTGCTGCTAATTGGTGTTGAGCAGTTTGCAAGTAAGACTTGTGCTGCTTCATCCCCAGGTTTTTTAGCCACAGTCAGCAAATGTAACTCCAACCCTTTAAAAACGGGCGAGGTAACTAAAAACTCCAACGCTTTTTGGCAACTCTTACCGCCATCGTTAGCTAAAAGAATGCGGTTAATCGGCTGATAATTGTGTGATGTCACAAAGCTTGGCTTATTGCTAGAACGCAATACCCGTTCTACGTTTGCACCCAAATGTCCTGAAGCAAACTCGGCATTTTCACCGCGTTTACCCAATATCACTAAATCAGCCTGGGCTTCAAATTCATGGAAACTATCTACCAAAAAGCCAGTGTGATTAGTGAGTTTCACTTCGCTTATTCCTTGCTGTGCAAAAAACTGTTCTGCTGCTTGCAAGATAAGTTGGGCTTTGTGAAGGTTGATTTTGGCTTTTTCGTGTTCTAAATCTACTAACTGGTTTAGAAGTTCGCGGGAAGCATCTATACCTAAACTACCGCTAAAATCTCCAGTAGAAACGGATTTTTGGGCGCGAATATCACTGACATAAAGGACTTCGATGGAGGCTCCTAAACGCGGTGCTAACCAAGCCGCATATTGATAGCTACTGTGAGAAAAGGAGGAACCATCGTGCAGAGAAGGATTTTTTTCATTGGTGATGCCCTTAATTGAAAATTTAGTGGCTAGCTAAGTTGTCCAAGCCTGTTGATTTGTCGTGAAGAGCTAATTTTTTGAGTAAGGTAGCACTAGCTTCATTGAGTCCCACTAGCTCTACTTCTACACCATTGCGACGAAATTTAATCACGACTTTATCAATGGCTGTAACTGCGGCTTGATCCCAAATATGGGCATTAGTTAAATCAATTTTTACCCAATCCAAGGTTTCCTGAAAATCAAACGCGGCGATGAATTCTTCTATTGATAAAAAGAATAATGGTCCTGCAACGTTATATATGCGGTGGTTTTGGTCGGAATTGGGAACTTTGTCAACAAAGACTACTTTGGCAATTTTGCGGGAAAAGAAGACTGTACTCATCACCACGCCCACAATAACTCCCAGTGCCAAGTTATGGCTAAGTACGGTGATTAAAACTGTTGTCACCATCACAGCAGTTTCACTTCTAGGGACTAGGAGTAAAGTTTTTAGTGAAGTCCAGCTAAAAGTGCCGATAGCAACCATAATCATGACTGCAACTAGGGAGGCCATGGGGATTTGCTTCACCCAAAATCCTAAGGCCAGAATTAAAAACAGTAAAAACACACCTGAAACTAAGGTAGAAAGCCGGGTGCGTCCACCAGAGTTGATGTTAATGACTGACTGCCCAATCATGGCACAACCTGCCATTCCCCCAAAGAAACCAGTAATGATATTGGCAATTCCTTGACCTTGAGCTTCTGTGTTTTTATTACTGGGAGTGTCTGTAAGTTCGTCAACTAATGATGCTGTTAATAATGACTCCAGCAAACCCACAATTGATAAAGTGACTGCATAGGGAAAGATAATCTGGAGTGTTTCTAGGTTGAGTGGTATTTGGGGAAGTTTGAAAAAGGGTAAAGTTGTAGGTAATTCACCCATATCACCTACGGTGGGAACATCAATTTTACCAATGATAGAAATGGCTGTCAGAACAATAATGGCAACTAATGGCGACGGTACGGCTTTGGTAAATCGAGGTAATACATAAATGATGGCTAAACCGCCAGCTACCATAGGATATACTTGCCACGGTACATTTGTTAACTGCGGTAACTGTGCCATGAAGATGAGAACGGCTAGGGCATTGACAAAGCCAATCATTACAGCGCGGGGAACGTATTTCAGCTTACTACCTAACTTCAACCAGGCAAAAATGATCTGGAAGATGCCAGTCAAAATTGTGGCGGCGAAAAGATAATCAACCCCGTGTTTTTTCACTAAACTAATTACCAGTAGTGCCATTGCACCTGTAGCGGCTGAGATTAAAGCTGGTCTTCCACCGACAAAGGCTGTAACTACGGCAATAATGAATGAGGCGTATAGTCCAACTTTTGGATCTACACCTGCGATAATAGAAAATGCGATCGCTTCGGGAATTAGTGCTAAGGCAACTAAGACTCCTGATAATATGTCTGTTTTGACATTAGATAACCACTCTCGCTGCAAAACTGTTGTATTCAAATCATCCTCCGCTTTGGTTCAATTTAGGACACAGGAAAATACACAGAGAACACGTTCCTATCCCATTGTTTTGTCTGGTGAGAGTTTCACAGGCAGAGCAAGCTTTGCATGGTTTGAATCTCAATGACCATACGTAAAACTTCTAACTCACAAGTGAGATTTATATCTTGATTTCTGCTAATAAATAAAGGTCAAAATACCCCAGGATAGTTTTCATTTTAGGTCATTAAAAGCTTCTAGTTCTTTTAACTGGTTTGTATGGGTTTCAAAGAAAAATAGTTTAAATTCTCACAATTAAACTATCTTTCATCACCAATAATCAGTTAATTAAGTAAGTCTTTCTAAACGATTCCTGCTTTACAAAAACCGCTTAAGAATATTTTGGAAGCAGATTTAGACCGACCTAATCACTTCAAACCACACTAGAAACTTGATGCGTTCAATTCCATCCTGAAAGATTTAGCTAAACCTTCAGGGTGGACAGTTTCGTTGTGTAATAGTGACTATAACCTTCTCTGGTCTTAACATCTGACTTGATTTTACCAATTAGTAAAAGGCTAACAATAATTGTTGGAAGGGAGTTTTACGATCACCCTCTACTATATCACATAAATCTTAACATTGGCAATAAAAATATAAAAAACAATCCAAAAAAGTAAAAAGCTCCTATATTGCATATTTAAATACTGACAAAATTTAATATTTATGATATCTACAAGCTTTTAGATTTAGCCAATGGGCGAGTTTTACTATTCCATCTCAGTGGGCCGATGATTTTCGGTGTTGCTAAAGCTATTGAGAGAGAACATCGGGCGAGCGCTAATTATGATGTTTTGATTGTCGATTTAGGTGAAGTTACTGTACTAGAATACCGATTCAGTATTCAAAATCATGACCAAAAACTAGGTTTATTGCGGCTGAAACAAGGAATTTTTGCTTGTAGAAGACGTTAAAACAGGGTTTATATGCCTTATGTTTTGTTAATGAATCGGTGTTCTAGGCATAACTTCTTCTTTGGCGCTTGAAAATGCGATTTTAGAGGCCATTGATGCAGGGCGGCATGATAGTTGTTGGGGCAACAGGAAAGGTGAAAAATCGCTTAGAAAAGCTGGGGATTGCAGGTTTAATTCCCGGACACTATAAGAAGTAAGAAGTTTTTACTCATTACTCATTACTCATTACTTCTCTTCTGCTCCATCAAACGCCTTGAGCTTGTGAGAAATGCGGGTATCCCTCTACAGACACCTGGGCATGGAGTTTCCCGTCGCTTTCAATAAAACTATTTCAAGAAAACTGCTAGCAAAATTTAATATCTCTCACTTTCTGTTCACTTTTGTGATCAATACTAGAGTCAACACGATAGACAAAAAGGAGTATTATATTATGTTTATCTCTGATTCTACTTTTGAATCGTTCACTAGTCAGGATAATTAAACTATTCTCAGACTCTAATTTTAAGTCTTTAAATGAGAAGATTTTGTTTCCCATCAGAATCCACTATCTCACTCAAATGCTTGCTCCCTATTTTGCAGAAAGCCAGATGATTCTAGATTTGGGTACTTCTAACGGCTCCTTAGCAGCCAGCATCAAAAAAGAATTATCTAAAAACTCTCTTGCTCCACAAATTATTGGTTGTGATACCCATGTTCAGCCAGAAACTTTTATTCCAATAGTCCATTACGATGGCTATACTCTTCCTTCTGAAGACAACTACTTCGATAATGTAATGATTATTGATGTGTTTCATCATGCGGACAATGCTCGAAGGTTGTTAGAGGAAGCAAAACGGGTTTCTAGACAACACATTTTAATCAAGGATCACTACTGGAAAAGCTCTAAAGATTTCACCAGTTTAAAATTTGCAGACTACATCGGTAATTAACCCTACGGTATTAATCTACCTTATTCCTTTTTAACTGAGGAAAATTGGAATAACATGATTGATCAAGTTGGACTAAAGGTTTTGGAGTCTCGCAAATTTCGATATAATCTCGTTGATCCCTGTAGGCATATTCTGTTCAAGCTGAAAGTTCTCTAATTTGCATACTCAAATAAAACAAAATTCTTGTGTAGGAACCACTACTAAGTGGGTTTCCTACGTCCCTTCCTTTGCAATTTATTAGTATTTCGATTTTGAATTAGGAAGAAATCTTTTATGGCTCGTTCAGCCTGTCTAATTTTCAATGCATTCTCAGGACAAGGCAACCCAGTAACAGAACTGATAGCAATCCGGGCAATTTTGGAACCGGAAATAAATTTAGATATCTGTCCCATTAATAGCAAAGAAGTTGATCCGGTTCAGTTAACCCATGCAGCTATTAAACGTGGTGCAGAAATGGCGATCGCATCGGGAGGTGATGGCACAGTCTCGGCTGTTGCTGAAGCATTGATTGGAACAGGAATTCCTCTTGGCATAATTCCCAGGGGAACTGCCAATGCCTTTGCTACATCTCTAGGTATTCCTTTGGAGATTAAAGCTGCCTGTGAGACAATTTTACAAGGTTCAACTCATCTGGTAGATGCAGCATTCTGCAATGGAAAACCCATGATCTTGTTAGCCGGTATTGGATTTGAAGCCGAAACTATCAAACAAGCCAATCGAGAAGCTAAAAATCGTTTGGGAAAATTGGCTTATATCTTAGCCGGAGTGAAACAATCTTGGTATAATTTTAAACCTTTTCAAACTTATATTAAAACTGAAGACCAAACAATTAATTTACAGGCTACAGCCGTGACAATTGCAAATGCAGCACCTGTAACATCATTCTTAGCTCATGGGACTGCGGGAGTGATTGTAGATGATGGTCTTTTAGATATAACAATTGTTACTTCTTTAAATCGAACAAATGCTCTGTTTGCAGCTTACCATCTCCTGAGAACAGGCTTTATTGGTACTTCTACTAATCGAGAAGATATTAATTATCTACGGGCAAGAAATATTAGGGTTGAAACACAACCACCACAAAGAGTCGTTTTAGATGGCAATTTGATTGGAACAACTCCAGTAGAGATTGAGTGTATTCCCAGAGCTTTAACTATCTTGATGCCTACTATAAATCAGCCAAATTTGGAACATAACTCTATGATTTCCAACTAATATCAAGCGCAATTTGAGCCGCACGAATTCGCAAAGATTCAGCTACACTCTTATTACCTTGTTCTGCTAAAGTTACTGCAACTTGTTCTATTAAAAGCTAATGCACATTTCAATTGCAGAGGTTTTCGTCAAGGCAGTAAAGATTAAAAAAAAGTCCACAGTCGAGTTATTGTTTAGTGCTGACTGTGGACTCTGAACAACCACAAGAGAAGTTTTTCTTACAGCAGTTTTCAGGTATTTAGACCACGGCTGAGACGGGCAATGGTGAGTAGGGAGTGGTGTAGGTGACATACTCCTACACTGATTGCAAGCAATACAGTGTAGGCTTCTCAGAGACTCCCGGTATCCCGTCGGACGTTAACTGAGCTTTGTTTTGAGTCCACGAGATGCCCCTCCGCAGACTTTGAACAAGTACTAAAAAGTATGTTCTTACCTTAGTACCGCTAGAATTTTACCCATTCACGGAAGCGATACAAAAATATCTATTCTTGAATGGAACCCTATATTCTAGATTGTCTAGGTTCAGTGTACAGCCAGCATTTTCTGGCAATGCCAGTACTTACGTACAATACCATATTTCTCTCAAGAAATATAATAAATATAGGTCATGGTTCGACATAGTAATTAATGTATTTTGGCGTAGCCAAAATACATTAATTACTATATCTCTCCACTCCCGCGTATTCATGAGCCAGCGCTGTAGACGGGTTTCCCGTCGCAGGCGACTGGCATCCCCACACTCCTAAAAGTGAGATGTGGGACTTCTACTAAAAAAGTTAAATTACTTGAAAAGCGCTGTAAATGACTAGGAGTTTATTATCAATGCTCAGGTCGTTGAATGATGGTTTCTAAAACTCGTCGTTTTGCACCTGGATCAATTCCAAACAGACGGACGTATTCATTATTATGTTCTGACAAACAAGCTTCCAAAGCTGCGATCACCTCTTTTTCATCTTGAGTTTGAACTGTTGCACAACTAGCCCAAGAACCTGTACGGAAACGACGCGCATCTACGTGTTCTAACCCGATACTGTAGCCTTGAGAGAGTATACTTCTTAACTGCCCTAGCAGGTCTTCACTTATATTGGTTGCTGTGCCATTACCGTTACTGTGTTGGTGGTTTTCGGTTTTATGAACTGGCTGATGGGTATAAACGTTGCTAGATTTAGGGGCGGGTGTAGGGGTAACAGTAGGTGCAGGAATCGATGCTTCCACTCTTGGTGCTTGTGATTCATGAAGGGCGCGATTATACCTAGAAGCTAATCGCATTTCTTCTAGTTGTCGCTGTTCCTTAACCATCAATTCTCCTTGTGCAATCAAATGTGACAGGTCGAAATCTGGTTTGTGGAAGGTAGGCTTTTCTTTGCTGTTGACTACCTGAGAACCTACACGATTAAACCCAACTTTTTGGATAAAGGACAGGATTTGTTCATCGTAAATTTGCGATCGCAATGCGCCAAAAAAGTCAACTGACTGTTTTGCAAACCGATCTACTAATTCCTCAATCTCAGCTTTCGATATTCCATCTGGTTCAAAAATACCACTGACAATACCGATTTTATCTTCCCGATTGGGCTGCCAATAGAATTTATCCATCCGCCCGTCCCTTACGAGTGGCGCATACAGAGTGCCAAAATCATTACCCGTAACAATAACAGGTATACGTGGTAAGGGTTCGCTGTCATAACTACCCGGTAGCTGTACATTAGTCGGGTTATCAGCAATGTTCATCAACGTGGCGTTAATCAATTGAGTATTGACTGTATATTGAGTAGCCCCATCTACTCGACCGGCTCCCGCATCCAAGTCGTTAATCATTAGTACAGCCATCTTACCGTGGGTGCGAATATAATCTGCCGCCTCTCGATATCGTAGGCGAATCATCCGTGCTGGATCTCCTGCATCTGGACTTTCTAATTCACCAGCAGATACATGAATGGGTTCTACACCCATCAAGTCGAATACTAGTTCGCATTGAAATGACTTACCTTCACCTTTATGCCCGTGAATACCAAGAATTAAAGGTACACGGACTCCGGGTAGATCCAAAAAATTTTTAGTGATGTGAACTGACAGTTTATGGAGAAAGCGAGGAGCAATGTAGTAGGTCATGAATTTATTAGATACTAGGTTTTAACAGGGTACAAAAGGGCGCTCCTTGGATTTAGCAGAACGACGTTTTTTTGAGAGTACAATCTTGTCAGTTCGCAGCAACGATTATCTGGATAGATATGGTTGCGGTGCTAGAAATACCCACGGTTCCTGACGATATTGAGGAATTAATCCTGTCAAGCCACCTGATTCAACAGTAGTAACCCCAAAGGGAGTAATCCGAACATCAATCCCTCCTGTATAGGTATCGACAATCGCAATACACCCTTTTGACTGCAAATGCTGAGTAATTTTTTCAGTAATTATGGGATCGGTAATGCCAAACTTGTAAATAACTTCGTGAATACGCTTGGTTTCTTCTTGACCCTGCACTTGTGCAAAGTCATATATATCTGCAAGACAAAAGTCTGCGAGTTCAGCTAATTTGAGTTGCATATTTCCCTCACTGGCTATTTAATGTTTATCTCAATCAGTTTTTTGGATATATCCGAGCAATTTTCTTCGGAAAGGCTCTACTACTGAATTGCTGAGAAAATCCTTATCCTCTTAATAGATACGGACTTTTAACAGTGCTAATTTAAAAGTTAGATTTAACGAGCTAACTACGCCATCGAAGTGTCTTTTCTTTAATTGGATTAACGAAAGAACGCCGCTCGATTTGAGAAGAAGCAAATTCTGCTTTCAATCTATAGTACCAACGGGCTTGAGCATCAGCATCTCCAACTAAAGTTAAGGGTGAATTATATTTCAAGCCTATTTGTTGTTTAAGCAAAATTTCTCTATCTTGATTGAGAAAACTGCGCGCAAACCACAGCAACAATGGTTTAAGAATAGGGAACCAAGGTAAAGTTGTGTAGAACATAGTTGTTTCCTCGGTTTCAGTTTCGGAAATGGGAGTAACTGCTGTCAAGTTACAGACTAGATGTTTCTCGGTAGACACCTTTTCAATCCGAATTCCTGGCAAACTAAATGAGATTTCGATTTGTGGATTACCTCCAAGCAACCGATAGAAAAAGGTTTGTTGTTCTAGTGGATGCTTTCGCATGGTAAAGCCGTACAAAGATGGTTCAAAAGTTTTGACTACCTCCTTAAGTGTTTGTGGAGAACGCCACCACCACGCCTCATGAACGAAAGCAATATGAGCAGGATCGATCAATCCGAATACAGCATGATCGACATCACAGGGAAAGCGGATAGATTCAATGGCTTGGTGAGTTTGGTCGGCAAATTCAGGGATTCGTGGAATGTCTTCTAGTATTAATGAAGTCTCATCATTTGACATATAAATCCATATATTGCCTTGTGCCTCTTTTATGGGATAACTTTTCGTTTCACTTACCTTGGCAAAGACTGTGCCTGAGCGATCCCGACTAAAAACAATTAACTCGTTTAAGAGGGTTTTTGAAAGTGTTTGTCCAGGTTTTAGCTGCTTACTCGGTAATGCATAGTACCAAGTATTTCTTAAAAACAAAGGTATTTTGGCCATCTGATAATTTGGGTGAAAACAATTGTAATTTGAGTTGCTGCGTTGAAAAATTTTCCGAGCTTACGCAAAGCTGTAAGTAGGTCGGCGCAATTAAAGTGAACTGGCGTGGGCTGTCATTTGTCCTTTGTCCTTTTTCATTGGTAAGGGTTTTAAGCCTATTTACGTTCCGTAACATAATTTTGTTTATTCCCCCACCAACTTACTTACTAAACCCTCTTTCTAACCTTTCTCACTTGTAGGTGGTAACGCAATTGGACTTAACTCCAACTCTGGATGTTCTCCCACAATTTGATCTAAATTCCACTGATTTTTAAACAACAATACCGGACGCTCCCAACGGTCTTTGACCACAAAGGTGTTGAACAAACGACCTACTTTTTCGAGAACATCCCAGCCTCCAGTTACCCATCGCGCTACTGAATAAGGTAGAGTCTCAAGGTAAGTCTCCACTCCATACTCATTTACAAGACGAAATTGTACCACTTCAAACTGAAGTTGACCGACGGCAGCTAAAATTGGGTTACGTTTGCTCTCATCTGTGGAGTGTAATATCTGCACTGCTCCCTCTTCTTGCAGTTCTGTCACCCCTTTGTTGAAATTCTTATACTTGGTGGGATCTGCATTCTTTAGGTAAGCAAATAACTCTGGGGAGAAAGAAGGAATACTGGGGTATACCAGCTTTTCACCTATATATACAGTATCACCGATCGCAAATGTCCCCGGATTATTTAACCCCACTACATCCCCTGCATAAGCAACTTCTACGGTATCGCGTTCTTGAGCAAACAATTTCTGGGGATGGGATAGGCGAATAGTTTTACCTGTACGGGCATGATTCACCACCATATCTTTCTCAAACTTACCAGAGCATACCCGCAAAAAAGCAATGCGATCGCGGTGTTTCGGATCCATGTTGGCTTGCAACTTGAACACGAACCCAGAAAACTCTGGATAGGTTGGCGCAATTTCACCCCTATTACTTTCGTGGGGAGTTGGTTTGAGTCCATATTCCAAAAACGACTCTAAAAACAACTCCACACCAAAGTTGTTCATGGCACTGCCAAAAAACACCGGGGTCATTTTACCTTGATGCACTGCTTCTAAGTCAAAGGTTGAACCTACCCCATCAAGAATTTCTATATCCTCTTTGAGTTGGTAGTATAACTCTGGCTCTAGAAGTGACTCAATTCTCGGATCTCCCAAGGAGATAGTAGTATCTGCGGCTTTTTTGCTACCATGAGCAGCTGTCTTTTGAAACAAGTGGATTTGCTGCTGGCGACGGTCAAAAACGCCTCGAAATTGGTCGCCTGTACCAATGGGCCAATTGATGGCATAAGTCGCAAGTCCTAATTCTTGCTCAATTTCATCAATTAGTTCTAAAGGCGACAGACTGGGACGATCCAGTTTGTTAATAAAGGTGAAGATAGGCAGAGAACGCAATCGGCAAACTTCAAATAGCTTGCGCGTTTGGGTTTCCAACCCCTTAGCAGCATCAATAAGCATCACTGCATTATCCGCAGCTGCTAGAGTTCGATAAGTATCTTCACTGAAGTCTTGGTGTCCTGGTGTATCTAAAAGATTTAGGAGAAACCCTTGGTACTCGAATTGCAATACTGTTGAGGTGATAGAGATACCCCGTTGTTGCTCCATTGCCATCCAATCTGAAGTTGCGTGGCGTTGGGAACGACGAGCTTTTACAGAACCAGCTTGCTGAATTGCTCCTCCGTAGAGTAGCAGCTTTTCGGTAAGTGTAGTTTTACCTGCATCTGGGTGAGAGATGATGGCAAAGTTACGCCGACGATCTATTTCTTGCGGGGCGATAAGCCCGGAGGGCATGGCTATAGCCTCCGGCACGCTACCGCGAACGCCTATCGCATCCTGTAATTCTATTTGCATAAGTCTAAAATCTTGAGAATTGCTCTACTGGTCAACTTTGACGATTAAAGTTGTGAACTCTTAGATGTAGCGGGAGTATGCCTAGCTAGCAAGGACGAAACTGCATTACCATGCTAGACACCCATGTTAATAGAGCAATGCTAAGGTGGGCACTGATTGCCAATTCTCAGGTCATAGGAGCGAATTTTTCTCAGGCTACAGTAGCTCACGGCTCAAAGATAAAAAGTTATTACAAACAAGGTATCTTTATAATTATATAACCGAAGTTGCTATTTGTAAAAGGTTCCGTTACTGTTTCTACACTTAAGAGGGAGCAAGCTTGTATAGGCTCTAACTGGCATCTGTCTGGAGGAGTAAAATTTTGTGCTTGAAGGTTCCTTATGGGTTGGTATCTGTTGCTGCTTCGCGTGATCCGATTAATGGGGAAGTTTGGTACATTAATTTCTGTGTTTCAGTAAGAGCCTCTTCAATGTAATTTACTCTCTTATTCATCTTTGTTGTATAAAAAAGCTCATCATGGCGCTCTTTTACCATAACATTTATTCTTATGGAGATGTCTAATGCACTGTCCAGCATGTTATTCAGACAAATGTGAAACTGTTGAAACTATCAATACAGGCGATATTATCAAGCTTTACAAACGTGTGCTTGGTATTGATGTAAGTAAACTTTTTTCTGGCACTCCGTTAATTGAGTATACGCATTGCCTTGCATGTGACCTACGCTTCTTTTTTCCGTGGGTAAGTGGAGACGAAGTTTTTTACGAGGAGTTGCAGGAATTTGACTGGTATTATGATGAAACTGAAAAACCAGAATACCTATTTGCGAGCCAATTCATTGCAGAGGGGGCATCGGTTCTAGAAGTAGGTTGTGGAAATGGTGCTTTTAGAAGTTTTTTGCCAACTTCGGTAGCTTACACTGGGTTAGAGTTCAACGACAAGGCAATCCGCAAGGCACAGGCACTTGGCTTGGACGTAAAAAAATGCCCTGTCGAAAAGTATGCTGAGACTGCCGATTTACTGCATGACGTTGTTTGTTCATTTCAGGTAATAGAGCATGTCTCTGAACCTAGAAAATTCTTTGCGTCGTGCGCCAAGGCAACTAAGCATGGTGGTTAGGGACTTGCAAGAAAATAAAGTACCAGCTAAACAGGGACAATAGTAATATCCCATTTGGGTAATGTTTCAGAACGCTGCCATTGGGGTTGGTATTGTTCTAACTCTTGCGAGAGAACCTTGATTCCTTTGTGATATGTGGTTTGAACCAGATGTACAATGGGAGCAATTCCTTTCCAAGTCATATTGGCGGCCCATTGTGCTGCGGCGGCAACAGAATCTAAAATCGCACCATTCCAATAGTTCTCCAAGGCAGCCCAACACCGCTCTATTGGATTGTACTTGCTATGGTAAGGGGGATAATAAATCAGTCGAATTTTTAAATTAATTGCACAAGACAACTCAACCATGCGTTTGATAAATTGTGTGCGGTTACTGCGAGTAGCGGCACCGCCATCAAGATCAATCACCCACTCATCAAGTTCCAGGTAATTGTGTTGATTCTCATGCCACCAAGCGGTTAAACAATCGACGATAAAATCACTGGTTTCCGCCGACTGACCCAAGTAAATCGATAGCTGGTCATTATGTGTATTGAGAATGCCAAAGGGAACTAAGACTGATGACCACTGTGTATCGTGGTCATCAGCAGCTTTCGCCTCCATTGTCCGAGCTTTACCGCCTCTAGAAAGGTTGCCAATCTTCACCTTAGCTTTAGTATCTATAGACACTCGCAACGATTTGGGGTTTTCATCTGATGCCTGATTCTCCCGGAACACATTCTCGAAAATGGCATCAGTTTGCGGAATCTTTTTCAAGGGTTTCGTTTTTTGTGTTTTTTTAGGCGATACCCTAAGCGATTGAGAATTTCTCCACAAGTTTGACGAGATGGCAATTCGCTCTCGTTATAGCCATGAACACTTACTAATGCTTCTCTTACTGCTCTGGCACTAATGCGGGCATACAGAAAGGTCGATTGAAATTTAGGGTCGGCTTGAGCTTGAGCATCCACCAATGAACGAATATCTGCTTCTAAGTTGGGCAATACCTCAATACTATTGTGTCGTCCCCTTGCCTGATAATTCTCTACACAGACTATCCCCGTCCGCCTTTCATGCAAGCCGAGTTGCACACTCTGGCGATTCCATCCCATAACGGTTTCTGCAATGCGTGCTGAACTATCGAAGTAATCTTCGGTAACTTTTGCCATGAAATCTCGTTTGCGATTGCTAGTCAGTTTCTGTGCTGCATCTTTAAAGGTCGATTTGATGGTGTCGGTGAGCATGAATTGAGGGATTCCCATTCTAGATATTTAAACTAGGCGCGGACAGTTCACCGCTTCTTCTCTTCTAGAATGGCTGGTATTTTATTTTCTTGCAAGTCCCTTATATATTAATTGCTGTGCCAGCAGAAGATAGTTTTCTCTCAGTAGTTACAAATCACTGTCTAAATATGCCACCGCATCACCTTACACGTTGGTCGGATTCCTCACTTCGTAACTTGGCAATGAATGTTGGTCTTTCGGTTGAAGAATTGTGGCACGAACCAGTTCGTAATGACCACCGTTCATGGTATAAAAAGGTTCTTGCAAAGCATTACATAAATCGTTTGATATTTCGTAAGCCAGGGATAATGGATAAAAATTTATTCATTAAAGCGGCATGGATATTGCTAAAACTCCCTCTCCTTACAAAGTTTTGTGCTAGGCAGTCTGAGGCATTATCACCATCCATGCAACATGGACATACTGTAGTTTTGATATGTCGCCGATAATATCTTTTTAGTAAGATCACTCCATGCGATCGCACTTCACGTTCTTTCCCCTGTCTTAGCACTTGGATAGTAGTTGTTGGATGGCTGGTGGATAAGTCTCAGGTCTAAAGACACGCTCGTTTCCAACTTACCGAGGCTTTTCTATGACTTTTTGGAGAAATTCTGGATATACTACCAAAAATTAAAAGTAAATTTCAGTTCTAAGTATTTGTTTGCTCGTTTGCATAGCCAGATTTTGTCAATACTCAGAATTATCCTAGTAAAGCTAAATACTTTGTACTACAACTTTTATAAATCAGGTACATCTGTTTGGCGAGTTCCAATTTTCGACTATGGTTTCATCAAATAATGCCTAAGAGGGATGAGTTTACCGAAAAAGATTAGGTAGCAAATAGGTAGCCCCAGTATATAAAATGTAAAAGGCAAAACCGAAAAACAAGGTATTCAAAACTGTGGCTACATAGCCTAAGCACATCAATATGCCGTCAGATTCGATAGTTGCAACGGCTAAGAGTAACATTCCCACAGCAGGAATAGGATTGGTAGCAGGAGGATATGGCGACATTAGTAATATTGCCAACCAGGTGAGACATATCCCATTAAACCGCCAAGTTAATGGATTTTCAGCAACCTTCTGAAAACGCGGACGGGAGATTTTTTCTAAGACTTTGGTCACACGTTGTAAATTTTTTAACAGTGTTTGAGCAAACCAATTAGGGAATTTAAGGCTGGCAATTTTTTTTGGCAGCCACGGTGTACGCCTCCCCAAAGCCATCTGTCCTGACATCAACAAGCAAGCGGTACCGAGAGGGGTGCTTAACCCTGGTGGCGTGGGTATCAAAAATGGTAACACCAACAATGCAATCACTAAGCTAAAACCTCGTTCTGAGGTTTCTGAAATCACGTCACCCAGAGTCAGAGGTTTTTCAGCTAAATGTTGCAATAATGACTTTATGTCTTGAGAAAATCTTAGGGTCATAACGCTTTAGGTAATGGGTATTGATCAAATAATTCATCAAACTTTACTGTAATCCAGATCCATATTTTTGTGTCTGCATATTTTGGCATCAGTATTTTAGTGATTTTCTGGTAGTAGTATTAGCCGCATTTATGATTTAGGAATACTATATTTACGGTGGTTAAAACTAATACACTAATTTTAAGTGAATTAAATAACACAGAAAATTGAAGAAGAATTCAGAACTCAGAATGTGCTAAACCTTAGCTATCCGCTAAGGAACGAGGATTAAATAAGATCCAGAAATGGGTCATGCAACAATAAGCTGAATATGTCCATTAGAACTCTTGCAAAAGTATTTTGTGATACAATTAGGGGTTTGACAATTTATGATTAGGACAATAATAAGCAGTGAAATTTTGGAGAGCCAAGCAGCTTACTTTAAGGAAATTTAAACGACTTACCGGAGTCAGTCGTCGAACCTTTCAGGAAATGGAAGGGGAATGTAAAAGCTGATGAAAAAAAGAAAAAGAAATCTGGTCGTCGTCCTAAATTAATTATTGAAGACCAAGTTTTGATGGTTATTCAATATTGGAGAGAATACCGCACTTATTATCATATTGGATTAGACTGGGGGTTGTCAGAATCAGCCGTCTGCCGAACAGTTTACAAAATTGAAAATATTTTAATTAGTTCAAGAAAGTTTAGTCTACCTGGGAAGAAACAATTATGGAAAATGTCATCTGAAGAAGATTTGGTAGTGATGGATGTGATGGAAAGCCCAATTGAAAGACCAAAAATTGGGCAAAAAAGATTTTTTAGCGGTAAACAAGGAGAACATACTTTAAAAACGCAGGTAGTTATCCACCAAAAAACTAGTCAAATCATCTGTTTAACGCATGGTTTGGGGAAAATCCATGATTTTAGACTATTTAAAAGTAGTGGAATAAAATTTGGAGAATTACTTAAAGTCATAGCGGATAAAGGCTATCAAGGGATTAATAAAATTCATCAATTGAGTGAAACACCGATTAAAAAACCAAAAGGTGGAAGGTTGACGAAAGAACAAAAGAAATATAATCGAGAACTCAATCGATTAAAAATTAGTGTTGAACACGTAAATCGTCGTCTAAAGATATTTAAAATTTTGTCTGATAGATATCGAAACCGTCACCGACGTTTTGGCTTAAGGTCGAATTTAATTGCCGGGATTTATAATCACGAATTAGCGTTATAAATGGGATTAAAAAATAAAATTTATTAAATCCTTCAGTTATTAGCTAATAACTGGAACAGTGTTTTATGTCAAAAAATTTAGTGAACGGTCGCCTGATAATACTTAATTTAAAAAATTGATGAATCTTACTATCTTAATTGCCAAAAACTGAAATTAAAATAACCCATAATTATACTACAAAATATTTATGCAAGAGTTCTGTTCATCATTGAAGTCAAAGCGATAGCTAGTAGCTCTCCCTGTAGAAGTTGTACCTACAATTTTTGTCCCGTCTTTTGTCCAGATAAAATGCTCAGACCATTGTTGCTGACGGGGATGAAATAGAGGGACTTGTTTTTGAGTGTTGGGATCAGTACCTACTGTAAAATTATAGTGACGCTCATTACAGCGATGACAAGAAGACAGCCAAATTATCCAATTCATCAGAGCCACCCAAAGACTGCGGCATGATATGGTCAATGGTAAAACGGTCTGAACTCAAGTATTCTGGAGAGTGACAGTATTCGCAGAGATATTCAGCTAAATCTAAGCTTACTAGAATATTCTTTAGATGTTACTGAACCTCCAAGAGATGAACAAACAATTTTACGAGATACTACAAGATTTCAAAAGAATTCGCGGAAGTATGACGGCAGATGTATTTATTGTGAATTGCTTACAGGAATGTATTGGTATGTAGATAATTTACATTATGGTACAGCCGCTCACTTAGAAGTTTTTGATAAAAGAGGATATCATATTGGGGAAGCTGATTTGCAAGGAGATATTAATACTAGTAAAAAAGATAAAAACAAAACTATTGATTTGTCCTAATCAATGCTTGTCTATCGACTATTAACTTTAATTCCACCGCACATTTTTCCTTACTAACAACTCTCAGAATCAAAACTCAGTTAGAAAAAACCTAAAAATATTGATAAGCTGGAGTTAAATTTTGTCAATCTGCAAATTTTCAGGATTTTTAAGTATAAAACGATTATCAACTATTACTAAATCACCTGTGCAGCGAATTGGTAAACGCTCCTGATAGGCTTTAATCGCTAAGATATAATCATAGTCTACTAGTTCAGTTTTAATTTCTTGCAACTTATCAAAAACTGTACATACTAAAGTAATTTCTCCACTCAGTTTATCAATTTGAGGAGTGGCAATTTGCATAACCACACCTTGTACGGTGAAATTGGGATAGTTGGTAATAAATTCACTTAATATATCAACTTGGTCACGATTTTCTACTATCTCTAATGTTTTTAATATATCGCTTATTCTTTCAGCATAATCTCCTAAATTATGTTGGAGAGGTAGCAATATTTCATATTCATCGGCGGCATCTTTTTTCAGTCGCCAAATTGCCCCGGCATTATTATATATACGCCCTGTTTCATGCCAACCATTAGCTAGCAAGTGTGCCTTTAGCACATCAGGGTTAACAGTTTTGAGTATTTGACTATCTTTGATAGTAACTTTCATGGCAAATCTCCAAAACTAATGCGTTGAATGATGGCTTGGAGTGCATCTGGCGTAAACTGATTACTACGGGGTACTTCAATAGTAACATTGGTTGTATTTTCGGTGTCTGGCATTCCGCGCAAGGATACCCAGTAAGCACAATTTCTTAGACACAGTTCGGATTCTGTTTGTTTTATCCAGTCTGTTATTTTTTCAGAAACTAAAACGACTACTAAAATCCGAGGGACAAGGGCATTGATTTTTAAATCGTTATAATTTTTGAGATTGAGGGGATATTTAATATAGCTCTCATCCAGAATACCTCTAGATGTACATTTTAGTTGTAGTTCCAGTCTAGGGGAAAGGATTTTACCTGTACCACCTCTACTGACTATGCCTAAATCTACACTGTCGTTATCAACTTCTGGTCTATATAAAGAATAACCTGCAACGGCGGCGATCGCTCTAATATAGCTGATGCCAAATTGTTCTTTTTTTTGGTTAATATCCATATTATGTTGGATGGTCAGACTTTATCTTCCAGCAGATTATCACTGCACCGTTTCTCGCACCCGTAGCCTCACGCCAAACCCTCGCGGATACCTCTGCACCGCCTCCACCAATGGATAAACCTGCAAAAACCCAAGTTCCATCGGTTCGACTGCTAAACTCAAAATCGCTGACTTTAAATCTCCTCTCGCATCAGGAGGCGCTATCAGCGAAACCGATGCACCTTGCTTAAACAGTCCTTTATAACTTGAAAGTTTAGGCTCAAAGTTGAGCCTCTGAGGGTGAACCGTTTAACTTCCAATGCCCCATGCCCAATGCCCAATGCCCATTTCATTTTGTATAAATAAGACCAATACCTCTATAGAAGTAAGTAATTGTGGGGATTTAATAATTGCCAAGCTTAAACAAAATAGTATTAGGAATTTAACATTATCCGCAAAGAGAAGGACTACAATCAAAACGGACAAATGTTTCATGCTCCAACAACAGAGGATTACAAAGCTATGTCCGACTTAAATCGAGGAATTATGAAATTTGAGGGTGCAGATTCCCCAAAAGTAGTCACTATCTCTACCGTGTTGCTTCTGGGATCAATCGCTGCTCTCATAATCTGGGCGCTGCAAGCTGCATACGCGCTAAACTAAAAACATTAGTTGCCTAAAAGGGCACTGGTAAAAACGGTTTCCGTCGTAGCCAAGTGTCCATTTAGCAACTAGTAAATGAAGAAGAATCCAGAATCCAGAATCCAGAATCCAGAATCCAGAATCCAGAATGCTTTTCTTTTGGTGATTTAAACCACCACCTAATTTTAGACCTCTAAATCTAAGATTTGGATCGTTTGAAACCCCTGTGTTCATGCCCAATTCATTCTGAATTCTGAATCCTGACTCCTACTTCTGAATTCTTTTTGAGAAAAAAACGTTCTATAACCATCAAAAATTTCAGAAAAACTTTAGATTTGAGATTTGAGGTTTTAGATGGAAAATTTAAATCTAAAATCCAAAATCCAGAATGTTTGAACCTTGGGGTGTCTTAGTTCTTTTAATTGTCTGCCCCCTCTTGGGCGGATTACCCCTGATTGCATGGATAACTTACGCGCTGACGCGGAAACAGTTATCACAAGTTGGCACAAGAAACATCAGCGTATCGGCTGCCTTTTATCATGGCGGCAAATTTGTCGGAATTCTGGCAGTCTTGTCAGAAGCCTTTAAAGGAGTTGCGGCAGTTTTACTCAGCCGCGTTTTCTTCCCAGAAGGATCGTCTTGGGAATTGGTTGCGCTGATCGCTCTGGTAATCGGTAGATATTGGATAGGCAGAGGGGCAGGTACGACAAATGTTGTTTGGGGATTTGTCGTACATGATCCATTGGTTGCAATCTTTGTATCTTTCTTTGCAGGTATTAGTTTTACAATTCTCCAATCAAAACGGGTAGTCAAATTTGGGGTTTTGCTTCTTTTTCCTCTATTTGTGGCACTTTTGCACCTAAGCGATATTCCCCGGATGCTTGCTTCTGTCACCTTAGCTGGTTTAATGTTTTGGATTTACACCAAAATTCCTGATGACATGAACCTACCAGCCCAAGATGCACAAACAGAATCGCAAGCGATGTTGGAATTTTTACGAGGCGATGTCTACGACGGGCTACGCCAACGCACAGTGGTTTCTTTAGATGAAGAGTTGGATGCTGCCATTGTCGGCGAAAAGGCAGCTACATTATCTCAAATTAAGCGCTGGGGTTATTCAGTGCCGAAGGGATGGGTATTAGCACCAATCGAGAATCCTGAACTGTTGACATTTCTTCAGCCATCAGAATTATCCCCCTTGGTGGTGCGTTCCTCCGCTATTGGAGAAGACTCAGAACACGCTTCTGCTGCTGGACAGTATGAAACAGTTTTAAATGTTACTAACTCAGAGGCATTGCAGCAAGCGATCGCTCAAGTTCAAGCTTCCTACAATCATCCTTATGCTGTGCAATATCGGCGCGATCGCGGCTTGAATGATACAGCAATGGCTGTGTTGATTCAACAACAAGTCCAGAGTGTATATTCTGGTGTCGCTTTCAGTCGCGATCCCATTACCCAACAAGGTGATGCAATCATCATTGAAGCCCTTCCCGGCAGCCCGACGCAAGTCGTTTCGGGAAAAGTTACACCAGAACAATATCGCGCTTTTGTCCTAGAAACAGAAAATTCTTACTCTGTACAATTAGAAGGTGAAGGACGAGTACCACAAGCATTAATCAAGCAAGTTGCATACTTAGCTTCCCGACTCGAAAAACGTTATCATGGCACTCCTCAAGATATCGAGTGGAGTTATGACGGTCAAACGCTTTGGGTATTGCAATCTCGACCGATTACCACACTGCTACCCATCTGGACACGTAAAATCGCCGCCGAAGTGATCCCCGGAGTCATTCACCCTTTAACATGGTCGATTAATCGTCCCTTAACTTGTGGAGTTTGGGGAGAATTTTTTACTTTAGTTTTAGGCGATCGCGCTTTGGGGCTAGATTTCACCGAGACAGCAACTCTGCATTATTCCAGAGCCTACTTTAATGCATCCCTCTTAGGAGATATTTTTATCCGCATGGGATTGCCGCCGGAAAGTCTGGAATTTTTAACCAGAGGAGCTAAATTAAGTAAACCGTCCTTGCAGTCAACCTGGGAAAATTTGCCGGGATTAGGGAGGTTGCTGAAGCGGGAATTAAGTTTAGAAAAAGACTTTAAGCGGGATTATCAGAAACGCTTCATTCCTGGGTTGTCGCAATTGGCACAGGAAGATACAGATAACTTGGAACCATCAAAGCTGCTGGCAAGAATTGATTTTATTCTGGAGTTGCTGCATCGAGGAACGTATTACAGCATTTTAGCTCCCTTGAGTGCTGCCTTAAGACAAGCGATTTTTCGGGTAAAAGATGGCCAAATTGATAATAGTGTAACCCCAGAAGTAGCAGCATTGCGATCGCTCAGTGCCATAGCGACAGATGCCAAGCAAATATTAGTTGAGTTTGAGCCACAGCAGGTATTTGAGCAATTAAAGCAAACCCCAGAAGGAGAAAAGATCCTGCAAGCATTTGATGAATTGCTTCAGGATTACGGCTATTTAAGTGAAGTGGGAACCGATATCTCCGTCCCCACCTGGCGGGAAAATCCCCAGATGATCAAGCAGATGTTTGTGCAGTTAATGCAGGGTAACGAACCACAAGCAGGCGCTAAAGACGCAATTAATAGCATCTTTGCTGGTAAACGCAAACGCTCGTTTGTGCAACAGCGTGTAGATATCAAAGGGCGAGTCACCGAAGTTTATTCGCGGCTGTTAGCTGAATTGCGTTGGAGTTTTGTGGCTTTAGAGAAGATTTGGTTAAACTCTGGTTTACTCAACAAAACAGGAGATATCTTTTTTCTCAACTTTGATGAAGTGCGGCGTTTAGTTGGGGGTGAAGATTTCAGCTTAATTGAGTTAGTGGAATTGAGGCGATCGCAATTTTTCCAATATAGTGAGATTATTCAAGTACCTCTTTTAGTTTACGGCAATACACCTCCTCACCCCTTAGCTCCCTCTCCTCTCTACTCTGACCAAATTTTACAAGGTATCGGAGCTAGCCAGGGGCAAGCCGAAGGTAGAGTAAAAGTGTTGCGAAATTTACAAGATGTGCCAGAGATTGACCGAGATACGATTCTGGTAGTGCCTTACACAGATTCCGGTTGGGCGCCATTGTTATTGAGGGCTGGGGGATTAATTGCCGAAGCTGGTGGAAGGCTTTCTCACGGTGCGATCATTGCTCGTGAATATGGAATACCCGCAGTCATGGATGTTCACGGTGCTACATGGCTTTTGCAAGATGGTCAACGGGTACGAATTGATGGGTCTAGGGGTATTGTGGAACTATCTAACGATTTAAGACCAGAATGATTACCACTTCTCTGAAAAACTTAGTAGAAGAGTCTGTTTCTCACAATCCCGAAATCAAGAAAAAGGTAATGCTACGCTTTGGCGACTTACCTCATCTAACTAACTTTTCTCAAGCCCGTT
This sequence comes from Nostoc cf. commune SO-36, assembly GCF_023734775.1. Taxonomy (NCBI): domain Bacteria; kingdom Bacillati; phylum Cyanobacteriota; class Cyanophyceae; order Nostocales; family Nostocaceae; genus Nostoc; species Nostoc commune. The sequence goes on from NZ_AP025732.1 coordinate 300,921, forward strand.
TTGCGCCCGGACAAACCGCACCAGCACACGCGCATCAAGATATGTGTGAAGTATTCTTTGTAGAAGCTGGTTCGGGCGTAATTCACATTGATGGTAAAAAGTACCCACTACTACCGGGAAATTGCGTAGCAATAGAAGTAGGAGAAGTACATGAAATTGTCAATAGTGGCTCAACTGAGCTTATTTTGACATATTTTGGTTTGCGAGTATAAAAAGTTCCCAGCCTCCAGGCTGGGAAGCAGTTAGGGCAAAGGCTATGTCTTAACTGAGTGCTATTTGATATAAACAAAGGTACATTCTTGGCATTTTAATATACCAAAGGTGTTGCGCCGCGCATTTGACGTAAAGAATTTATACAGGCAGCACAGTCGCAGCCAAATAAGTTGATTGCCACATCGCTTTCTTGATCGTTGAACTCCAGCATGGGAGCATCTTCTTGAGAAAACTCTATTTCCGGCTGATAATTAGGAATTTGAGCCAATACAGAAGCCCTTGCACACACTAAACCCACTTTATGTTTATTGCGTATACAAGATAGATTATCTGTAGTCTTAGCTTCTGGTTGTGGCTCCATAGCTTGTGCTTGATTGAGCATTACTCCCATAGAGAGAATAGAGCTAATCAGTACAGGAGAAGAAAGGAAGGTTAGTATAATTTTGTTCATTTGGTTACTTAGAAAAGGATTGCGATCGCTCAGATTATCCGATTAAATCTTACGCGCAAGTAAATGTCTATCAGGAATACAATAATTTTACTTATGAATTTTGACTACCAACCACCAAGCGAAATTCATATTTCCCTATGAACTGTGAACAAGCGGTTGATAATTAGATATGCGATGTCTAGTAACAAGTCGTGCAGTATCTACGCATCCTCTGGAAATATACTTTTTCAGCAACTTACCCACAATTGAGATACCTTGCTCAATCTCCTCTGGTGGGAGACAAAAAGTTAAACGCATTGCTGGATAACCCTGCTTATCGGGGAAAAACGCCGAACCGCACGCTAGGTAAATATTTTGTGCAAAGGCTTCCTTACGAATTGTCCCAATCGGAATATCATCTGGTAACTGTACCCATAAAAATAATCCTCCTGTGGGAACTGTCCACCGGATTTCTTCAGGAAAATAACGCTCCAAAGCTTGCAGCATGGTATTGCGACTTTGTAGATTATCTGCGCGAAGTCGGCTGAGGTGACGGCGATAATGTCCTGAAGCGAGATATTCGCTAACTATTGTTTGCGAAATACTTGATGTGTGCAAGTCATGAAGCAACTTTCGCTCAATAATTCCTTGATAATGCTTACCTGTAACTACCATATAGCCCACACGCAAACCAGGCATTAAAGTTTTAGAAAAAGTGCTTAAGTAAGTCACCAAATTATTTTTATCTAAAGCTTAATTGGCGCTGGTACAGCATCGAAATTTATTCCTTCGTAAGCATTATCTTCCAAAATTGGGCACTCATATTTTTCAGCTAAGGCTAATAATTGCTGACGATGAGTTTGTGTTGTTGTCAATCCCGTAGGATTGTGAAAAGTACTAATTGTATAAATTAATTTTGGGCGGTGGCTGTGTAAATATTTCTCTAATAAATCTAAATTCATTCCCTCCGCAGTCATAGGAATGCCAATAATCTTAGCTCCTAAGTTTTCTAAAATAGAAATTGCACCATAATAAGTAGGGGCTTCTACAATCACCCAATCACCAGATTGGACATAATAATTCATCGCTAATGACAACCCTTGCTGAGAGCCATTAGTAATAATTAAATTTTCTGGAAAAACCTCTAATCCTTGATGTACTAGCATCTGGGCAATTTGTCTGCACAGAGTTAGTTGTCCTTGAGGCATTTCGTGAGGAAAAAAAATATCAGCATCTTCTTGTTTTAATGCTCGTCTAGCAATGAGGTTGATATCTTTTGGTGGACGAGGATAACCGTACCCAAAATTAATCATTCCTGGCTGTGTTTGTGCTTGCACTAGGGGAGTATACATCTCATAAAAAGAACACTTCCCTGGTTTTGTAATTATGACATTTTGGGCTGGGGCAAATGTAGATTCTAAGTTGGCACTCTTCAGAGAAACGCTGTTAACAAAATATCCTGAACCCTGACGAGCAGAAACAATTCCATCTGCTTCTAAAACGTTATATGCTTCAATAATCGTGAGTTTATTAACTTGTAAACTCTCTGCCAGAGAGCGGATAGAAGGTAAGCGATCGCCACTTTTGAGTGCGCCAGATTTAATTAGACTACTGATGCGATCGCGGATTTGTAAATAAATCGGCTTGTGGGACTGTCGTTCTAACAAAATTTTCATTTTGGCGCACTCGTTAATGACTAAATAATCATCAATACTGGCAATATAAACTATTTTTGCTAACTTTACCTAGTACAGTTGAGAGTTTTTTTACTATACCAGTTGAGATTGCGCGTAACTGTACTAGATAAAATCTGTCAAAATTGTACCTTCTCAGTTGAAAATTATTACGTGAAAGTAAAAGTAATAGTTCACTATTAATCAGGTGCTTTCACTATGAATAAATCTAATGTTTTATTAAATTTACGAAAATATTGGCAATATTTTGTTATGTGGATGAGTAGTGGTTCTGATTTGCAAGTTTGGCACCAATCAGATCGTCGTGGTAACACTTCTTCTTGGCATGCTTACGATCCAATTACAGGACGCTCTGCCTGTTTTGGTTCTGAAGAAGAAATGCGAATTTGGATTGATAAATGTTACTACAGATAAAATCGGTATTGCTAAATTCTGCCTTTTAACTCAATACGGTTCAGTTAAGCATTTCTTTCTTCTCTCTGCGTCCTCTGCGCCTTCTCTACGAGACGCTACGCGAAGGCGGTAGCCTGCGGCAAGCCGAAGCGTCTACGTTAAAAAATTAACTTGGATAACAGAGTTTTAGCCTTAAACCGTATTGCCTTTTAACTTCTCTACAACAACATAGGGACGCAGATTTGTGCGCCCCTACGAAAACTTTATTCTACACAAGTGAAATATTTAGCGTGATTCCATCTTAGAAACTCGCTCCTCTAATTTATTAACTTGTTGCTTCAATTCAATCACTAAAGTTGCCAGCCGATCAAACATCGGATTTTGCTGTGATGAATTGCCTCTAGAACCCGTTCGTGGGGTAAGTGTTGTCCTTGGGGATGGAGACTGGCCGGTTCTACCTAGTTGAGACTCTATTTGATTTAACCGCGACTCGACACGATTTAAGTCCGCTTCTAGGTTGTTGATGCGGGAATCAACTTGCTGTGATGAGGCAATTTTGGCAAAAAAACTGCCCCAGATAATTGTTCCTAAAATCCCGGCGATTACTAGCACCTTGATTTTTTTCATATCAATAGCTGACTTCTGACAAAAGTCGATTTAACCAGACTTTGCGGGTATGCTTACAGACTAAAAACCTGTTGGGGATATTTCACTTTTTATCTGGTTGTAAGTTAGAAAATAAACTCTGCCAATCGATAGAGTTGACAGTATTTTCTCCCTGTTTAACCTCAAAGGTGACATTAGACGCTTTTTCTATTTTTAGCGCTTGCACGCAAAGTTCTGCCACATCCTCACGGCTGATTTTGCCTCTAATATTATCGCCTTGCTCAAATATTAATTCCTTACCACCGACATCTTCAGTTAAAGCGCAAGGTCTAATAATCGTATATGGAATTCCGCTTTCTCTTAAACTATCTTCTCCCTTCAACTTCCAAGTCAAAATTCCTCCCAATTGATCGTTTAATTTGACTGCTGGCGGTTCTTCATCTAAATTAATGCCAGGACGACCGGGACGAGTCACGCCCGCAGAACTGACAAGGATAAATTGTGGTAAAGTTGTTCCGTCATAAGCTTTAATTGATTCCAACTGCAAAGCAAAACCACCAGGAGAAAATTTGGGATTTAAAGCGCCATCGTATTCAAATTTGCTCAACATCAGTTGGAATGAACAAATTCTACTCTGCTCAATTGGCGGCGCATCTTTAACAACTTTTGCCCGAAATACCGGAATCAAATCTGCAAAGGGAATATAAATATCTATCCAGCTATTAGCTACGGTGTCAAAAGAATAGCTATAGCCAATACCATCCCATTTTGTATCTGTCCGCAGAAATATTTTATAACGCTGACCGTCACCTTTGACGCGCAATTTCACACCTTTGTAACCAGATAAGTCGAAGGGTGGATCAAAATTTTTAGTTCTGACAGAAGCAAATCCGCCAGAGTTAGCAGTGGAGACATTACCAGCAAATAAAGCTGTATTTTCTACTAATTGGATATTACTAGCACTTACGCCACCCATAACGACATCATCCAACGCCCCCCAGTTATCTCTTAATTCTGCTGATGGCTTGGTGAAATCAAATATTAGTTTTTCGTTTGCTTGGGGTAAGTATTTTGCAGCCGCTTGGACTAAGTTTTTGACACCTTGATATTCTACATTTTCGGGGGTGTCGCCAACAATTTCTGGTTGGTAAAATTTAACACCTTGATAATATTTGGCTCTATCTGCTGTGTCTCCCTCAACTGGTTGTACACGCACTGCTGTACAACAAACTACAGCTTGGATATCAGCCATAACTAAAGGAGTTAAAGTTTCTGGTTGCGTAATATCCGCAACTACTAAATCTATATCATTACCAAGAATTGACCGCGCTTTGTCAATATCTCGAACTAGGGCGCGGACATTATAACCTCGTTCGAGCGATCGCTGTACTACTCGTTTACCTACACCGCCTGTTGCACCAGCTACTAAAATTACACCCACGTTTCCTCCTCCATTGGGTCTATCTTCATTATCCTTAGGACGGCCTTGGATTAACTGCTGTACCCAGTTAAGGAAAGGAATTACCTCAAAGTAAGTCAGGGTTTCAATAAACCTGCCTAAGTCCCATTGAGAACGATTTTTATCAGTCATATTTGCGTCCTCATAACTTTCTTCAGTTTAGCCCAATGAGTCAGTTATGTTTTCTTGAAGCCAGCCCCCAGACGGTAAAGGACAATTGAGAATTAGACATCAAAATGATATGATACAGCCCCTTCTTCGTTTACCTTAAAGTTTGCATTGAAGTCCTTAGCTTTTTCATCCAAATATTGTCTGGCGTGCGGTGCGGGTATTTGTGACTTCATTGCAAAGCCCAAAACAGTTACGCGTCCATGATTTTCTTGTAGCATCTGATAAAAAATTGATTGCAGGCGATCGCTAACTTGTTGATTAATCGCCTTTTTCTCCTGCTGACTTTGACGGTATAATCCTAATGCTAACCATGCGCCCAATGTTAGGGTAGGAATGCCAAAAATTAGACGTTCTACGGCAGTATTATCAATTACAGGGGTAGTTGATGGTGTTGAGAACTCAACCGAGCCATCCCAAGCTAAGGGTAAGGTAATTGATTTTTCCGTAGTCGTTTTATTAAATACCTCTGCTGCTGATAGCATTACAAACATGAATCCCATTGTCAGTAGCCAACCTGCGGCCAATTTTTCAGCAGTTTTCATAGTTCCACTTCAGATTTGAACTTTGTTAGAGATTCTAACCTTACTTTCGCAAAGGTTCCAGTATATCAACCTAAAGGTGAATGCTGATTAGTTGTTTTCACTATTTTTTGAGAGTCGCTGCGATCGCTATAATAATTCTTCATGTTCCAAATCGGGGCGATGTCTCCGACGGGCTACGCCACAATCAAAAGCAAAACTTAGCTCCAAATGCGACATCTTTCATAACCCTTGAGAATGTCAAATCGCAGCAAAGGTATAATATTTTGCTGCGATTTTTACCTTAATTACGTGTTGCTTCCAGTAGACGGGAAAAATAAAAGCGAGTCTTTGTCATCGCCTGTCGTTGCAAAGAAAAACCATTACTTTCCAAGATTCTCACCACATCAGCCTCACGGTGCAAATATGCACGAGTCGCTTTACTTGGGCCAGGAAAGAAGCTGCCAATTTTCTTGAGTATACTCAGGGCGCAGGTTTTCGGCGCAAAACTGAGAATTATCCGCGACTGTGCCAAAGAACAGAGATGAGAAATCATCTCATCAGCTTTTTCTTGGGGGTAGTGGATAAGAACATCTAAGCAAATAACAGTATGGTAATTACCACTTAACGATTCCAAATCCTGCACAGCAAAAGTGGGATTTTCCTCATTTCCCAAAGTTTGCTTCGCTCTATCTTTGCCTTCTTCCACCATTTTTTCCGAAATATCGGTGGCATAGACTTTAGCACCATCTACAGCTAGGGGGATGCTGAGACTACCAACACCACATCCAGCATCACAGATGGATAGCTGTGGTAAATTGTTATCAGCCTTCAGCCAGCCAAGAACCGTATCCACGGTTTGCTGGTGTCCATTGCGGATGTCTAGTTGGACTTTGTTGACTTCGCCATCACCGTAGATTCGCTTCCAACGGTCAAACCCTGTGGAATTGAAATACTCGCGAACAATAGTTTTGTCGTCGGCTGCGTTCATAAACTTTGATTTTTAGGGGTTCCCAATGCTTAAAATTATCATTGATAGGAACCCACAGGAGCGCTCTTCCAGATTTTTCTAGATATAGTGTAGAGAAGGAGGTTAGGGGACTTCCAACTAAAAAAATACCTATCGCTTTGGTGAGCAGGGGCGCTGGCGTTGCAGGGGAGGAAGAATCTAACGAACGATCATCTTCGCTCCCAAAATTGAATAATTTAATTTCTGGAGGTTCTTAGGACAAATGTAAGCCTCTAATTATTCAAACTAGAAACGCTATATTCAATCGATTATTGTCATTTCATGACTTTTTGAAGTGATTTTATCTTATTTAAACATCTATTCTTTTGCTTAATATAAACTACATGACTATTTCACCCTGTAAAGATATATAATCTCATCTTCAGGTAGAGTCGTGATTGCGATCGCAACATTTATGCTGTTAATGATTTAATTGTCTGTAATCAATAAAACTAAAATATACAAGTTTCTAAGTAATATTTCGTATGTCTCTTGTGCATTTACTATTTATTTAGGCTTATTATTACGCATGGCACTGAACGCACTCACAGATAGTCCTATTGTTGCATTTACAATTCTCCTGACAGTAATCTTTACTGTACCTCCTATATTTGAGCGGCTGCGACTACCGGGATTAGTAGGTTTATTAGTGGCAGGTGTAGTACTAGGACAAAATGGATTAAAGTTGTTAAATCATGAGTCTGAAACTATCACTTTGCTCTCCGACATCGGCAAGATTTATTTGATGTTCGTGGCCGGTTTAGAAATTGACTTAGAACAGTTTCGTAAAACTAGAAATCGCTCGATGGGATTTGGTATACTGACATTTTTAGTACCGTTGCTTGCTGGCATTGCTGTCGGACGTTTATTCAATTTTAGCTGGAATGCCTCTGTATTAATTGGTTCTTTACTGGCCTCTCACACCCTTTTGGCATATCCAATTGTGAGTCGTTTGGGAGTAGTAACAAATGAAGCTGTAACGGTAACGATTGGTGCAACAATTTTTACTGACACAGGCGCTTTGCTAGTATTAGCAATTTGTGTCGGGATTCATGGAGGAGAATTTTCCGCCTTAAGTTTAGCAACTTTGTTAGGTGGATTAGCAATTTACTCTGCTGTTGTTCTGTTTGGTTTTGACTGGGCAGGTAAAGAGTTTTTTCGCCGCTCTGGGGATGAACAAAGCAATCAGTTTCTGTTTATATTACTAGCGTTATTTTTGGCATCTGTCGGAGCGCAGGTAATTGGAATTGAAAAAATTGTTGGTGCTTTTTTAGCAGGTTTAGCAGTCAACGACGTTTTAGGACGTAGCCCAGTCAAAGAAAAAATTGAGTTTATTGGTAGTGTTTTATTTATCCCTTGTTTCTTTGTAGACATGGGATTATTAATTGATATTCCTGCATTTATAAAAACTCTTAGTTCCGTTTGGCTGACTGTGGTAATTGTAGTAGCTTTGATTGGCAGCAAATTTATTGCAGCATTCTTAGCAAAATTGTTATACCGCTATAATACGGCGGAATTGATGACGATGTGGTCATTGTCACTACCACAGGTAGCAGCCACACTCGCAGCAGCCTTAGTTGCATATCAAACAGTAAATCCTGCTGGTGAACGCTTAATAAGTGAAGGTGTTTTAAATAGTGTGATTGTCCTCATGCTGGTGACAGCTATTTTGGGCCCAGTGATAACATCAAGATTTGCTTCTTCACTACAGCTTTCTCAGGCAGATTTTGAAACAGATAGTTTGATAACTTGGTGGCAAGGTAATGAAGGAGAGCAAGTAGAGCAAAAACAATATCCATTTACTGTATTAGTACCAATATATAACCCTCAAACGCAGCGTTATCTAATAGAAATGGCAGCACTACTGGCTAGTCATGAATCTGGAAGAATTGTACCATTAGCTATTACTAGAGCGCATGTGCAGATGGATGATCCGCAATTAGTAACAGCACTCGACAAAAGCCGGGAAAGATTGAATTTAGCTAAAGAAATCAGTCAAGAATTTGAAGTGGAAGTATCACCAGCAATTCGGATTGATGATGATGCAGCTTTGGGAATTAGCCGCACTAGCCGAGAACAAAACGCTAGTTTAATAGTAATGGGTTGGTCACAGACAAAAGGTTTGCGTGCCCGCTTATTTGGTAATGTCATTGATAGCGTGTTCTGGTCTTCTCATTGTCCGGTAGCAGTAACACGGCTGTTAAGCAGTCCTAAGACAATCCAAAGAATTCTTGTACCAGTTGGAGACTTAACCCGCCAAACTATCGGTGCTTTAAGGTTTGCCCAGATTTTGGCCGATGTCAATCAGGCGGAAGTTGTACTATTACACGTATACGATCGCAAATCACCCCCAAATCGAGTAGAAAAATTTGTATCCCAATTGTCTGATATCGCTGCTAAAAGCCAGTTACAGGTGAATACTAATATCCAAACAATCAAGGGTGATGACGTTGCCAGAGTAGTAATTAGGGAAGCTGAGGCGTTTGATTTAGCAGTATTACGTTCCGTCCGTTATCGCACAGCCGGAGGATTAGCCGTCAGCGAAGTGACAACGCAGATAATTCAACAATTGAAGTGTTCAATTGTGTTGTTGGGAGAGCCGCATTCGTAATGTGCGAGTTACAAAGAAGTCAGAATTCAGAATGAATTCTGACCGAAAAAGCGGATAGCACAGCGTATACCCTTCGGGATGCTTCGCTTAGAGCGAGTCCGCGATAGCGGAGCGTTAGCGAGTATTTTCGAGTCGCGTCTTGATTCTGACTCCTGAATTCTGACTTCTGAATTCTTCAATTTGATTTTTCTTTCAGTTTCTCAAGCAATTTAATTACATTCTGCTCAAATGCTTTGTTTCGCTCTTGAACTAATTTAATTAAGGGTTTATCAAAAATATTAATAACATACTTACCTACCTGAATACCTAGAGGTCTTAAATGTCCACCTGCTAAACTTTTACGAAAATCTTGAGGTGGCTTTTGCAGAATATTGGTAAACCATTCACAGGTTGATTCAGCAATATTGTCTGAGTTAAAACAGACTAAGCCCATGATATTAAATAGCTCACTATCCTTGATTAAGTTTCGGGTTTCATCAACGGTTGGTTTTACACCCCAACCAAGATTATCGATGATATCCGCCAAGAACTGCGGACGAATTGCGCTCCCTGTGTCAGCAATAGCAGGTGCTAATAGGATAGAAACCTGTCCTTTAATGAAGACACTATCAATGTTGACATCCTTATGCACATAAGTGTAAATTAATTTTTTAACTTCAGCCCTTTTTCGCGTTAGTTCATCAAAGAGAATGTTAATGTCTGCAATAACACTTTCGATCTGTGATTCATCTGAAGTATAAGATAGCAGATTCCGAATAAACTGCTCTCTATCTTGAGCCTCTGGAGGTAGAGCAGTAAATCCTTCTAACAGCGAGATATATTTACAGCCAAGGCTATGTCCAATCCAAGAAAAGTTTTTATCATCTAGATAAGCTTCATAATCATATCCTGCAACACTTGCCATTTTCACAAGCTCTGGCAAAATTTCATACTGCTCTCTCATGAGAAAACCAGCTTCTACATAATGGTTAAAAGTAAAATTAAACGGCAAAAGAATAATCGTATATCCCTGCTCGAATAGAGATTGAAGCAGATAGCGATAAAAAAGCATGGGGCCAAATGTACCAAAGAAAGCCCCTGCAATAAATTGAATTACCCCTTTAGGCTGTGGATGTAGAGCAACCCAACTATGAGAAACTGGTTTAAATCTCAATTTTAAATTTGCATTTACCATGACTTAGCAATGAGTGCATCTCATTTTGGTAGGTGTATAATTAATATCCAAAATGAAGTTCCTGGTTTTCGGATTCTTTAAAAGATATTTTTGCAAAACTATAGAAATTAAATATACGTTATTCACAACCCTTTTAGAGACGTAGCACTGCTACATTTCTACGCGAAGGATGGGTTCGCGATCGTAGTCAATTTTGTAGTCTGGGCTTCGGTTAAGCTGTTTGCGTTCTCATACAGTACCAGGACGATTGAGTTCTTCTAACTCGATAAAGACATTTTCACTACCTGGTTGTAGGAGGGGTGCGAGAGATGAAGTAATAACCACTAGTACGCCACGGCGTAAATAGAGCAACCATTTAAAATTCCTTCGCCGCGCAAATTCTTCTGTGTTGTAGTCGCCCCAGATGGCATAATCAAGATCACATCCGGGGATACCAGTTGAGCGCTCAAAACGCAGATATACGCTGTCAATGGGTTTAAAAGATTTTGGGATGGAGAGATTTTGATTTTGCACAGAGATGCGTGTACACCGTAGGAATTGAGGTGAGGAGTTTCGCAATACCGTTAAAGAATGCCAAAGCAGAAGGTTAAGGACGAATTACACTTGATATGGAGTGTAAAACGGTGAGAAAAGAAATTTTCTTTTTATAATGCTTATGGATTTAATAGTTGAAGATTTAGCCGCAATTGATGATAAACTTTCCCAGCGTCATATTGACCTTGATCCCGGTGGATATTTCATTATTTACTTGGATCGAGAAGCAGGGTTAATTTATGCCAAGCATTTTACAAATGTGATTGATGAACGTGGTTTAGCTGTCGATCCAGAAACAGGGAAGGTAATTCCGGCGCGAGAAAGGGTAGAACGAACTTACACTACAGTTTTTAGCGCGAGGACGGCGAAAGAACTTTGCGTGAAGATTTTTGAAGAAACTCAGCCCTCTCCTGTAACCCAATTAAATCATGCAGCTTATTTGGGTCGAGAATTTGTTCGGGCTGAGTTGGCTTTAGTCACAGGACAAGAGTATGTTCAGGATTAAAGTTAAAAGTGAAAATTTAGGAGTTAAGAGTTAGGAGTTAGGAGTTATGAATTTCAACTCCTAACTCCTAACTTCACCCTTGATTCTCCCATTACCCATCAGATGATGGCTGATTTATCTGATAGATGTAGTAGGTCGCCATTGGGATAACGGTGGCGGCAATTAACAATCCTACTACCCAAGCAGTAGCGTTACCTTGGTCGGTTTCTTCTGCTTTCTTGTAAGTGCCTTCCACCTGCACAGTGTCAATTATTTGGGGTGGCCCTGGATCGGCTTTGCCAGAGAGGACGGTGACAAGGCGATCGCTTGCATCTATAAATGCCTGATTGTATTTGTTACCATTGCGTAATGGCACACTGACTGTTTCAGTAGCTATACTCTCAGCAATAGAGTCTGTGAGCAAAGGCTTGACTTCATCCCCAGTAACAATGGCAGTACCATTGGTAACTGTATCAATAACTAATAAAGTTTGATTAGCTTGGGCTTCTTTGGTCGGAAACCATTTTTCAAATAGTTGTTTGGTGAAGCTTTGGGGTGTTTCACCATAATCAAGGCGGCGAACAGTCACAATTCTGACTTCTTTATTTGTTTGCTTTGCCAAATCGTCGAAAGCGCTGCTAATTTTACCTTCATTTAGACGGCTAATGACTTCACCTTGATCTAAAACCCAGGTGTCATTCCCTGCTGTGAGGCTAGGTATTTGATACACACCTGTGGCTAAAGCAGGTGCAGCAAACAGCGAGGCTACTACTAGAATAACCGTTACCAAAGGTATAATTAGCCGGATGAGACGTTTTTGACTGCTAAATACTTGTTTGAGGAGCTGTTTCATCGTGTAAACCTTAAGACAGACTTGCACCAAAAATACTACAGAATCGCTGCAAAAATCACCTCGTTCCTGGTTTTCTCTAGTATAAATTTTCTGGCGTTGCTGAATCCAAGTATAAATGATGCGATCGCTGTTGGAACGATCGCAGACCCAATACAAACAAGTAATGTATTTAGAATTTAAATTGTGTCAAGCAAAATTCGTAAGCAGATTTATATTGAACCACGTTAAGAGCATCTGCTAAAGGCGATTGCTAAACCAGGGGATGTAAGTGAAGCAGAGATCCATTTCACACAAGTTATACCATTTAATACAAATACGCTGGTAAGGGCATGGCATTGCCATGCCCCTACGATAAATCTATGTGTATCAGGATTTTTGTGAATTGGTATTAGTGGTTTACGAATTGTGTGTACACCTTAGCCGACTTGGAGAGGGACGGTTTTACATCGTAAAAACAGGAAGATGTCTTTTGACTGTGCGTTCGCTTATTTTTAAACTCGAAATTGAATTAAAGCTTTAATTTAAAGGGGAAAGAGCTATTTTTAAGTAAGCAGCCAATACAAAGTAAGATTTGTTACCTTTATATTCGGCTTCTAGAAGCATCTATTTAAGGCGCAGAGGGGTATAAACCATAAAAATGGATAAAACCTTGTTTTAGCTAAAAATGCCTGAATTGCCTGTGGAGCCTAGATTGTAAGCCCTGTAAGGATTAATTAAATTTTCTGTTCAAAAATGAGCGAACGCACAGTTTTGATATCATGTCCGACTTAATACTTAATACTTATGTCATTGCGTTCGCCCTTGGCGTTCCCGCAGGGTACGAAGCGCAGCAATGCCAAAGCCTTGCGATTGCTTCATTCCACTTCGTTGCATTCGCAATGACATATCGTAAGTGATTTGCCGAACTTGATATGATTGGACTAATTAAGGGGATACTTAGCCGCGATTTCCAATTGGTTGGTATTTCTTTCAGAAGTGGATGCTTTTTTCCTCAATCTATTGAGGTTTGTAAATAATTTGTATTTCCATAAGGAATATTCCTTTAGACTGAATTGCAACAGAAAAATGTGGGAATAAACACAAATGCATTCGTTAAATATATTTTGTCACGAATTTGTAGTTGCTGTTTCTTTTGTCGCTTGTATTATTGGACTGGTGTTAGTGTGGGACACTAAGCAGCAAAGAAATGATATGGAAGAAACAGAGCGGGTTCTGTTTAGAATGAGCTTTAGTTACTGGCTAGTTTACTGTGTAGCTTTTGGCATCGAGAAAATGGTTTTACCCGACTGGGAATCCATACTCATGACTTTGAGAATAACTACAGCTTTGTCATATTTCTTAACTTTTTCTTGCATCCTTAGTCTGCCACTACACAAATTTGCAGTACATCGGGTTGAAGAATAGTTATTGGGAATTGAGTATTGGGCAAGTGGGCATGGTTAACTATCTCATAGCGATCGCTAATGCTGTTTCTAGCTGATCCTGGAGTAAAGTCGTCAAAATAAACACTTCTTGTACCGTCTTTCCTTGCCGAGCGATGACTTTATAGCCGCCACGAATCGGTACTGAGACGCGCAGTTGCATTTTTGGACAGTGACCTTTTGCCCGCCCAATGACTCCCGGTGTAACGGTTTGAATACCATCGTGCTGACAAAGACGTTCTAAAATGGGGATAAGACCAGAAAGGTGAGTTGAGTGATTCCAAACCAATCTGGCAGCTTTTTGTGTTCGCGTAGCGTCTCGTAGAGAAGCCGTGCTGCGGGAATCTGCGGGAGGTTTGCCCATGATGATTAAGCTGCTTCTAGAGGTGCCATTGTCAAACCTGCTCGGCGCAGCTGCTGGTGATAGAGTTCCGCAGGTTCTTGGGGCCCGACCCAGACGATCGCTTGACCTTCATAGTGTACCTGATTAGTCAGATCCCAAGCGCGATCGCCACTCATCCCTGGAATATATTTCATCAAACATTCAGACACGTGTTGGAATGTATTAAAATCATCGTTTAATACAATCACCTTGTAATTCGGATAAGTCTTACGGATAACTTGATCAGACCGTTCAGGAGCTATAGTTGGTGCTGTGGCCATCCCGTAAACATCTGCTGAAAGTGTCATAACCATAAACCAATTGGTCAAGATAATTTTACAAAACTACACTACAAATAATTAGTTTAGTTCATTGTTTAGTAGTCATTTGTCGGTTGTCCTTAACCAATGACCAATGATATCGTGTCCGGGTAAAGACTTATCATTTATACCGCAGTTCTTGCTGGGGGAAAAGGCTTTTGAGATTTTTGCACAGATTCGGTAATCGTAAGTGATTAACCGGACTTGATATGACCAATGACAAATGACAAATGACCAATGACAATCTATTTCCAATTATCCCAGTTTTCGTTAAAAATAGATGTATCTGGGAAGGCGGTAGGGTTGCCATTTTGTTGCAAAAGCCGTTTGAGTGCTTCCAATTGAGGCTCTTGTTTGGGTAAGTCATCGACTAGTTGGTAGGGTGCGATCGCATTTTTAATCGCAAAACTAGCAACTGTTCCCGCAGCTGCGCCAGATGACCATTCAAAGGAGTGTACCCGATAAGCGGCAGCAGCAATATGACTAGTAGCAATACTTTTGCCGCCTACCAGCAAGTTGTCAATTTTCTGGGGAATCATCGCCCTTAAAGCAATTTGGAAGGGATAAGCAAGACCAGCGCCACGTCTTTCGCCTGGACGTTCTGTGTTACCAGGGGCTTCTGGAGGACTATTCACCATGCAAGGATGGAAATCTATCGCGTAGTGACCAATACCCACAGCATCGGGGAAGGTGGTAGAACGAGTCCGTCGCATTGCTTTGTCTGGTGGAACTTTACCCTCAATTACTGATACTGCTTCCAAACCTGCAACTGCTGCTCGTAGCCTACGATACATATCTGCTGGCAGAGTATTGCGGTAATACTCATCATTATAATTTCGCCGAGAAATATCAATTTCCCAGATACCAAAACCTGCGGATTGCCCCCAACTAGGGCGGCCAATGATGCGCCTTCCTTCTCGCATATAGGGATATTTTGATAAACCATGCGCTGTCCCCATTGGCGAATTTAAACCGGAAACAAAGCGGTTATTTGTTTGCTGCTGCTTAACACCGTCCCCTAGTTGAGAATCGGTAGTCCCAGCTACCAACCAGTAATAGAAAGATAAGGCATTTTCTTCAGCCTTACGGAGGGTTTCTGTTCGTAATCCTCCGCTCCAACCCCCTGGGTTTAATTGCCCAGTAGCTTGTAATTGTTGACGAGTGTAAATCAGGTTATCTCTTGCTGTTCCGGGGCGGTAGTCGTTACCCCAAGTCCAGTTTTGCATGGAAATATCCCCTGGTGTCGCGGCAGTAAAACTTACACCGCCAAATTTTGTTGGTTTTCCTTTATTTGGACTCCAAATGCGCCGATAAGTGAAAACTAAATCAAAGTTAGCCAGCCGGGTTAATTCATAGCTAAAATATGGCGCGTATTGTAAATAAAATGGAGGCATCGTCTGCGGTTGCGGTTCCTTGGTTGCCTCCATTGCAAAGGTGTAGGTAAAACCTTGAGGGCAATATGGATCGTTGTTAGTGCTGGAAGAAGATGGTTCTAGGTAAGAACGGGCATCAATACCTAATCGGTAAGGAACATCAGCAAGGGCGATAATTTCCCCGGTTTCGCTAGCATCTACAACGTACCATTTAGGAGCATCCCCTTTCGTTGCTTTGGGGGTGAAACTGAGAATAGTTTTAGTAAACCGAGATGAGTTTTCGTAGCTATAAGAATCTTCAATACTTTGAGATAAAGTCAAAGTATTGAGAGGTGGTGCGCCTTTTGCTGGTTGATGCTGAATTGCGATCGCACTATTAATTATTTTGCCATCAGCAGCAATTTCCAAATCCTTAATTACAGTGTTAGGAAACCATTGCAGCTTTCCTTTGCCCTGCTTTTCGGCATCTTTAAGCATCTGGGCCAAAATTGTATGAGCATCACGCGGAAGAAAGCAGGAGTCACTTACCCAACAGTCACCCGGATTAAGTTCACCGTATTTGCGCCCAATGCGGTTTCGCAATTCCAGATAGCCGCGAGAATAGAATTTGAGAGATCGCTGAGTTGGGCGCTCGTCTAACGCAGATGTCCCTTGAGAAGAAATTTGTCCTCCTAGCCAGTCAGTAATTTCTGTGAGACAAACCGTTCGTCCTGCTAGCAACCCCTCGTAAGCTGCGGCTACGCCAGAGAGTCCACCTCCTGCAATTAAAATCTCACAGTTAACGCTTTTATCTGGGGTTCTTGGTGGTGTAGCCATCGCAGAATCAAATGCAACCAAACTAGATATTAAATTGAGACTGATCAGCGATGTCAAACTAAAAGCTACTTTGTTTCTACGCTTCATGGTTAAAAAACCGCTCCAAATCCTGTGTCACCTTGTAGACGTTAACATCCAGTAAATGCTCATTACAAGCTTATTAAATTGGGCATTGAGGATTGAATTATTCCCGATACACAATACTTAATCAGTTCAAATATTTTGTCTCTGTGTTCTCTGTGCCTCTGCGGTTAGATAAACTACTTTTTAACCATAGAGACACAGAGAAAAATAGTATATTCTTTTTCAACTTAGACAAAATCCCCCATAACCTTATTTTTCAGGTTATGGGGGATAACTTAGGGTAATGTTAGCTTTCGGAAGTTTCTTGAGAGAACTTTTTATGAATAGTTCTTGTGGATTCTCCATCAGCAGCTACTGTTATGAGATAGTCCATTAAACCATCTGAAAAAGGTAGACGTAGGTGGAAAGTACCATCGGGTTTGGTTTTGATGTTATGACCACTAATATTTACGGTTGTATTTGGTTGGGTTGCTCCGTGAATAATCAACTCAGCATCGGCCACAAACCAAAAATCTCCTTGGGGACGGCTGAAGATGCGAACGATCGCAGAACGGGCAATGAGTAACCAACGATTGCCATCAGCAAGATAGCCAATTTCAACTATGTAATCGCGATCGCTGACGGGAATAGCCACAAAGCGATCGCGTGCTACTTCTTCAGATTCATACTGCTGTACAAGTTGCGGACTTTGGTAACTCAAGTCAATCCCAGTCACATCATACAGCCGCACTACCAATTGGGAGCCACCTTGTTGGCGCAGCGCTTCGGTCTGAGCGTTGGAGATATGCCAAGAGACATAAGCCCACTTGGGAGTACGGGGTGTGAGTACAATACTGCTCTCTTCTTGGACGATCTCTTCTTGAGCAATCTCTTCTTGAGCAATCTCTTCTTGAGCGATCTCTTCTTGAGCGATCTCTTCTTGGACGATCTCTTCTTGGGTATCTACCAAGCCAATAGCTGTTTGGCTGATTAACGCTACATTTTCAACTGTGGCATCTGTTGTCGAATCTGGAGGCACTGGACTGAAGACACGAGCGATCGCAGAACGGGCGATGAATAACCAATCGCCATCAGCGACATAGCCAATCTCAGCTATGTAATCGCGATCGCTGATGGGAATTTCGACAAAGCGATCGTGTGCTGTCTCATCACATTCATACTGCTGGACAAACTGAGGACTTTGATAACTCAGGTCTATCTCAGTTACATCATAAAGCCGCACTACCAATTGAGAGCCGCCCTGTTGTTGCAGTTCTGCTTTCTTGGTTTCAGAAATCTCCCAAGAGGCTTCAGCCCATTGGTAAGTGCGGGGTGTGAGGACAATACTGTTCTGTTCTTGGGCGATCTCTTCTTGGGCGATCTCTTCTTGGACATCTACCAAGTCAATATCTGTTTTATCCGCGATTGCCACATCATCAACTACGGGATCTGGATTCACAGGACTGAAAACACGAACAATTGGGGAACGAGCGATGAATAACCAGCCATCGCCATCAGCGACATAGCCGATTTCAGCAACGTAATCGTGATCGGTAACGGGAATTTCTACAAAGCGATCGTGTGCTGTCTCCTCACATTCATAGTGCTGAACCAGGTGAGGACTTTGATAACTCAAGTCAATTCCAGTTACATCATAGATCCACACTACCAATTGAGAGCCGCCTTGTTTCCGTAGCGCTGCTTTCTTGGCTTCAGAAATCTCCCAAGAAACATGAGCTGATGTATAAGTCTGGGGGATGAGAACAATATTGCTCTCGTCATCTGCATCTACCAAACCAATAGCTGTCTCGGCTGCAATTGGCTCATTGTCAACCGGAGTATCAGTTTGTGATGCCAATGTAGCCCAGGCTGCCATCCCTGCGCCTGCTGCTACCGCAACACCAGTAAAATCTGTGGATTCAGCAACATTTTCCTCAACAGTCGGCTCTGCTGGAGATTCTGCCTCTGGCAAATCGAGAGTGGGTTCGGCTGCATCCGCTACCACATTCAATTCATCTTCTGGTAATTCTGGCAAATCAAACAGTGAGGGTATTTGTGTCACTGACGGTTCGACATCGGCTGCTACTTCGCCAGACTCATCTAAAGGCAATTCATCTATTGAAGCTGTATCTTCAGTTGAAGTGATACTTTCTAGCCAGTTCAATTCTGCCTGAAGTTCCTCATCTACCTCATCTTCATTAACTTCTGTGTCCCAATATCCAAAGTTTGATGTTACTTCTGGCACATCTGGCAAGTCTGGGATTGGGGCTGTCACATCAGATGAAGGTAGCTCTACATCATAATCAGACAACTCTTCGGAAATATTAGTCAGGTGAGGATATGAAGTATTTACTACGGCCGCTGGGGCTTCTATATCCCATGCAACTTCATCAGACTCAGGAGTGTTTGTCTGCGTATAATTATTTAGCTCGACTGTCTCATCAATTGTGTCTGTTTCTTTGTTGGTAAAAGTAGACCAGGTAGCTGCCCCAATGCCCGTTGCTAAAGCCGCACCATTGGTTAAAGCTGCGGCTCCGTTATTATTTTCTGAGCCATTAGCTACGCCCGATGTTGAGCCTTGATAAAGGTTAGAGGTACCATTAGTTGTCTCTTGTACTAAATTAGATGTCTCATGAGTAGCATTCGCGGTTAGATCAGATTGTGTTTGAGCATAGATGTTGAAAGGAGTGCGATCGGGGGTTTCTTGCTCTTGGAAATGCGGCACTGACTGCTCCTCAAGCATTACTCCATTAATGGAGGGATCAGCGCTGCCATTCAACAGTGCCAGGTTTGCATCCTCTGTATTAGGTAGATGAGGATTTGATTCTGGTAAGTTGTCTGTTTTTTCAGTGGAAGATCGGCTTTTTCCTAAAACCCACCATAGTAAAGCTCCAGCTATAGTCATAAAAAAGACAGGTAGCAGCAACCACAATGGTGTTTCTTTGTTGACAATTGGGCTATTTTGTACAGTAGGAGCAGCGACAAAGGGCTGTTCGCCAAATACAGAATTAGTGGCATTAGGAGAAGGCGCAGCTGCTGTTGTCTGACCACTGGGGGAAGGTGTGACAGTAGATTGTGATACGCTAACTGCGATCGCCTCTGCTTCAGCAGTTCTAGCTTGTTCTATAGCTTGCTGCCCTTGGGGTGCCAGGGTAAAGCCAAGAAAATCGGTTGTTGTTAAGCTGGGATTTTTTTTGTAAACGTAAACTAAAGGTTGCGAAAAAGGATATTTAGCATCATCTGGCAAGGCTTGATGTAATTGTAAAACTCGCACACCTTTCAATTGCGACACTTGATTAGCTAACACATAGCTGATGCCGTCTTTGCCCAATTGTTTGATGATTTCTGCGGTATTATCCTCAGTTAGTTGGGTAGCATTAGCCCCTGTTGCAAATTCAGCAGTCTTGAAGGCTGGATAAGCACGAAAAGTGTCTCGAGTTTCACTCGTGTTCGGGTGATCGATTAACCGAATTTTCCCTGAAGGCGCTCCCAGTTGCGACCAATTGGTAATTTGTCCCCGGAAAATACGGGCGAATTGCTTACTGGTCAAACTTCCTTTAAAAGGATTGTCTGCACCAACCACGATCGCAATCTTCTCACGGTGCAAGCGAACTTGCTCTAGTCCTTGAGCTTTTTCGGCTGGTGTCAACCCACGCCCCATTGCTACTATGTCGATTTTGCCATCTAGCAAATCTTTCAGTGCGGTATTAGTACCGTTAGCAGCAACTTCAACCTTTGTACCGACAAACTGTTTTTCAAAACTTGCTTTCAGGCTTTGGTTGATAGCACCCAAGCTACTGGAACCGTCAATTCGCAGTGTTGATCCATTCTCCACTGTTTTCGGCAGTGAAAAAGAGGGAGTTTCAGGTTGAGATTGTGCCAGGATGGGTTCTGACACTAGTAAACTTGCTGCCATAGGGGTTGTAGCTAAGGCAAGCCATAATACTAGTCTAACTATCGAAGTATCTTTTTTTTCTTGTTGCCACATAGGCCCCTTAATTAAAGTAAAAAATAGAAAGCCTACAAATCCTAATCGCGATCTTTTTAGGAATTATGGAGGAGACGCGCTAATTATACATCTGAGTTATCTTTAGTTCTAAATTCCTTTCACACACTTATGTTTTTTTATACTTTGGCATAGTTTTTATAGCATGATAATTTATACTTTAACTGCCAGAGTCTGTTTACTATAAAATGTTCTAATTTATATTGCAACTTATACCAAGTTGGTAGCTACACCTAATAGACCTCTTGCAATAGTCCTTAACACCCCTTCCCTGACCAAGGCTACGGTTACACACAAGTCTGAAATAGCTGATTAACCGGGTTTTTACCCTACCCTAACCCTCCCCAATGGATTGGCTACGGTGTACACACATCTTTACTAGAAAACCAAAATCGTTGTAGATCCCCCTAAATCCACGCCAGTTGCTCATGGGGAAACCCCCAAGACCGCACTAGCTCCCTTAAGAAGGCGTACTTTGAAAGCTTTTTGCCCCCCTTTTTAAGCTACGGTGTATACACAAGTTTTTTGACCTGCACCTTTAATGCATTGACTTGCACCTTTAATGCATCGACTTGTACCTTTAATGCATCGACCTGCACCTTTGATGCATCGACCTGCACTTTTAATGCATCGACCTGCACCTTTAATGCATCGACCTGCACTTTTAATGCATCGACTTGTAGCTTTAATGCATCGACCTGCACCTTTAATGCATCGACCTGCAAGAATTAACCTTCCCTACGTTACGCAACAACTCTAGAAGACTTGTGCGTACACCGTAGGATGGATTGGGGAGGGAACTAGATTTCTTTTTCCCCCCAATGCATCCTACGGTGTATACACAAGTCTGAAATAGATGATTAACCAGGGTTTTACCCCACCCTAACCCTCCCCTTGGAAAGGGGAGGGAACTAGATTTTCCGGTTTCCCCCCTTTCCAAGGGGGGATTAAGGGGGGTAATTCGAGTTGTGTATACACGGTAGCAATCCATCGGGGGGATTAAGGGGAGTAATTTGACTAGGGTAGCCTTACCAAGGGGAGGGAATCGTTTGCGTCATTAAATGCGGGGCGCGGTTCTTGGGGTTTAGTAAGTAATCAGCCGGACATGATATAACTTCTAACTTCTCAAGTTCACGCCGAATTTTTCCACCAAGGCTTCGCGGACTTTATTGTGTACTGGTTCGACTTCTGCCTCAGTCAAAGTGCGATCGCTAGCCCGATAAATTAAGCGGAATGCTAAACTCCTCTGTCCTTCGGGGACATTTTCGCCGCGATATTCATCAAATAATTCCACAGATTCGAGCAAATCTTTACCCGCTTTGGTAATTACTTTTTGAATTTCGGAAACTGAGATTTTCACGGGTGCGAAAAAGGCGATGTCGCGATCGCTAGCTGGATAGGTAGAATAAGGCTGGAATGTCGGAACGAGAACTTCATCTTCTCCGAGAGAATCTAAAAGCACATCTAGATCCAACTGGAAAACATAAACGGAATCTGGTAAACCTTTTTCTCGTCGCAGTTGGGGATGGAGTTGGCCAAAAATACCCAGTCTGTTACCCCGAATCCACAAGGAAGCGGTACGCCCTGGATGTAAGCGATCGTCGCGGCGATCGGGTTGAAATTCTACCTCCAAGGCAAGTTGCCGAAACACACTTTCTAAAATGCCTTTGGCTTCAAACCAGGTGATGGGTTCTTCGCGCCCACTTTTTGACCATTTGCCAATGGTGCGATCGCCTCCTATAATCCCAGCTAAGGCTTCTGTTTCTTGCAAACCGTCTTCTTCTCGCCAGAAAATTTGCCCGATTTCAAAGCCGTTCAGGGAACCATTACCCTGCTCTAAATTGTATTGAAAGGCATCAATCAACCCAGATAGCAAATCGTTTCGCAGCGCTGAATATTCCGCAAACAAAGGATTTGACAGTACTATCTCTCTGTCTTCTCCTGGTTTGACTAAAGAATAGTGAATTAATTCTGTCAACCCTTCAGCCCGGAGGAAAGCGCGTAACTTGCGAATCAGTTCCTCGTCTAAAGGCAGATAACCACCTTCCGATTTTTCTGGTAAGTATCACAGAATCTGTTGTAACCATAGAGACGGGCAATTTCTTCAATTAAATCAATTTCTCGCTCTAAGTCGCGGTAACGATAGGGTGGGACAGAAACTGACCATGTAGTTTGATGGTTGCTATCTTCACCTGAAGGAGCCAATTGACATCCCAATGCAGTCAGGATACGCTCAACATCTTGTTTTTGGAGTTCACCTGCGTCTTCTCCTAAATCGATTGGCCCTAGTATCTGATTAACTCGGTCTAAACGCAGGGCGATCGAACGACTCCAGGTAGAAGGATCGGGGCGGGTGTCGGCAATTTCTTGCTGGACTATAATTCCACTAGCTAATTCGCTAATTAAAGATAAAGCGCGGCGATTAGCTATTTCCAACTCAGCCCGGTTAACTCCCCGTTCATATCTCCCAGAAGCCTCACTTCTTAACCCTACACTGCGCGAAGAACGGCGAATTGCTACGGAATCAAATAAAGCTGCTTCTAAAACTAGGCTTTGAGTCCCTTCATGGACTTCCGTTTCTTCTCCCCCCATGACTCCCGCCAGTGCAACGGGTCTTTCATTAGCGGTAATTAACAAATTTTGGATTGATAGGGTGCGAGTTTGTCCATCCAGGGTTTTGAGGGATTCTCCATTATTGGTCGAAGCGAACGCCGATGGTTAAATTTTGACTACTTGCAACAGATTTTATGCGATCGCCATCAAAGGCTTGCAGTGGTTGTCCCCATTCCAACAAAACGTAATTAGTAATATCCACAACATTACTTATAGGACGTACACCAGCAGCCCTTAAACGCTGTTGCAACCATTCGGGAGATGGGGCAATTTTAACCTGTTCAATTACTGTACCGATGTATGCAGGACAAGCTTGAGTATCGGCAATTTTTAAAGTTAAACTTCCGGCACTTTTGGTAATGGAGACTTCACCAGGTTCAGAAATGCTCAACTTTCCACCAGTTAAAGCCGCCACTTCCCTGGCTACGCCTACCATACTCAGTGCATCAGCGCGATTGGCAGTTGCGGTGAGGTCTAAAATTACATCATCTAAACCCAACAACGGCCGCACATCACTACCCAATGGTCAATTTTCTTGAGTAAAAATATGAATTCCATCGACATCGGTGGGCAAACCGAGTTCCTTTAAAGAACAAATCATGCCCTGAGATGGGACACCACGCAGTTTTGCAGGTTTAATTTTTAAATCGGATGTTGGGGTAAGTAAGTACCCGTAGTTGCTACTGGCACGTAAATATCTGCCTTCACATTGGCAGCGCCACAGACAATATTTAAAGTTTCACCTGCACCGATTATCGACTTGGCAAACACTCAATTTATCGGCGTTGGGATGGGGTTGACGCTCAAGCACTTTCCCGATAACCACGCCATTGGCCCAAGTGCGGCGATCTTCAATCTCTTCAACCTCAAACCCCGCCATTGTCAGGGTTTCGGCTAATTCTTCTGGACTAAGTTTTATCTCTACTAGTTCGCGCAGCCAATTTAGAGAAATACGCATGGAGTGTGCTTGTTTTAGGAATCGTCTTTTGTTCTAATTTTAGGGTGCAAGAAGCGATCGATGGCTACTCGTCCCGCAAGGCTTACCCTTTCACTTGAACAATCCTACTACGTTAGACTGCCAAAACAACCTCTCTCTTTAATCTTTTCTTGGTGTCTTAGCTTCTATCAAGGGAGATATGTTTGACCCAATTAGATACACTAGCCCGTTTATTCACCATGAGTTTTTAAATTCTGCCAAGAAAGAAGTTAATAGCATCAGCGATCGCAGAACTTGAATCTTTCAAACTCGATAAGACCTCCCAAGCAATATTTTTTCACTTAATAGACTAAAAAAAGCAACCTTTATTCTTTTTTTTAGTGTAATTGCATTTTATTGTAGAACTTCAAAGAGGTAAATTTGCCCTGTTTAATCCGAAAAATAACTGCAAATACTGCTTCTAAAGCATTCACCATAAGGATTTCCGGGCAATTTCCTGAAATCTACCTGAACAATATCAAAAGAATAGACAACCGAATCTAAAGAATCAGCAATCTAATCTAAAGTTTGTTCATTTGAAAGATAAATCTAATTTTGTATAGTTTTGCTAAAGGTAGTAATTGCTGTTTTTATTAGTATTTCTTTATTGAAGATGAAAGTCAAAAAATGCTTTCATTCACGTCCTTGATCTTCCTTTTGATAGAGGAATTTCAGTTTAAGTAATAGGAACTTCATTCTAATGGCAACTTCTGACAATAGCAATCAAACTGCTGGATCACAAGGTACTAGCAACAATTTATCTGGTAACGGAAATTTTTCTTCAGTGATGGCAAATGGCAGTCCACCGATGGCAGCAGTTTAGGTGGTAGCGGTGGCTCCGGTGTTGCTGATAGCGGTAGCGGTGGCGCTGGTGGTGGCGCTGGTGGTGGCGCTGGTGGTGGCGCTGGTGGCGGTGCTGGTGGCTTCGCTTCCTTCATCGGTGGTGGCAACTCATCCACAACCAGTGAAGATGGAAAGTACAAATATAATTACGAGCGACCACTCGACGAGCGGGCTTTAACTGATACTAATAATCCGTTCAATCAACTCATCGGAGTCCTTGGCGGTGACACCAGTGCATTAGGTGGTGGTAGCAACCCCTTTGCTAGTGGTGGCGCATCTAGCGGTAACGCATCTGGTGGTAGCGGCAACCCCTTTGCTGGTGGCGCATCTGGCGGTAACACATCTGGTGGTAGCGGCAACCCCTTTGCTGGTGGCGCATCTAGCGGTAACGCATCTGGTGGTAGCGGCAACCCCTTTGCTGGTGGCGCATCTGGCGTAACACATCTGGTGGTAGCAGCAATCTCCCTGGTAACTTACCATTTGGCAACACTCCCCCCTCCCAGGAAAGTGGTAGCAACCTACCTGAAACTGGCAACGGTCAACCTGTACCTTATAAGAGTGACAACTGGATATCTGATATTCAAAAATTAGATGGTGCAAATGCTACCGGTAACAGTGGCCAAGGTAACGCTAACTGGTTATATGGTAGTAACAACACAACCGACGGTAATGGTAACTGGAATTTTGGTAGTGATAACACAACCAACGGTAACGGTAACTGGAACTACGGTGACGGCGGCAAAACCGAAGGTAATGGCAACTGGGGCTTTGGTAACGAGAACACAACCAACGGTAACGGTAACTGGAACTTAGGCAATAACAACGACATCCTTGGTAATGCCAATAGACTCCCTGGTAGTAACAACGACATCCTTGGTACTGGCAACACTGGCAGCGTAAATAACAGCAATCTCCTTGGAAACCGGATTGAAGCTAGTGGTGATAACAAAACACTCATTGGTAATGAAGGCTGGAATTTTTCTGTTAGTGGAGAACTGATATCGCTAGGTAGTAGTAAGCCTAGCCAAGGTATAGGAACTGATGTCAGCAGTTTACTCAGCAGTTCTGACCTTATAACATCCGCCATGTCAAATCCAGGCTACAACAACCCAAATTATGATTTCTCTACCATAGCCCCGCAAGCTTTGTAGCAGACAGAAGCCAGTTTTTGCATTGGTAAACTTGTCTATTGTGGCATTGGCTTTTTTGCCAACTTGAGTTGATTACATTTTGAATCCAATACTTCTTGGTTAAACTTTGCAGTTGACATTGCTCTCATTGAGCGGCGTAAGAATCAACCTTCTAGCACTTCAAAAATTTCAATCTGTAATTAACCCATAATTATTACTCTTTGAAATATAGTGCGTAAGGTACAGAAAAACTAATTAGCCACAGATGAACATAGATACTCGTAGGGACACGGCAATGCCGTGTCTTCAATCCTAGTTGGATGACCAGCAAGTTTGAGTAGCTTTCCTTAATTAAGTTTTCGTCAACTTTCAGATTAGTATTCATTTCCTCACTAGCTCAAAATTTTTAGGTTTTGTGGCTAATTTAAGTCAAATGCATAAAAATTATTTTTAGTAATTCGGTGCGGGTAAACGGTTTAGTTAGATATCCAGATGCCCCAACTAATTTGGCTTTTACTTTGTCTAAAACCCCTTTATTTCCAGTGACAAAGATAATAGGAGTCTTTTGAAACATAGAATTATTTCGTATAATCCGACACAACTCATAACCATCGATTCCTAGCATATTTAAATCCAGCAAAATTAAGTCTGGTTTGTGCCTTATAATGGACAAAACGGCTTTTACTGGATCGTTAATAGTCACTACAAAAAAATTTTCGTTTTCTAAGAAATAGCTAATTTCTTTAAGAATTGTCGGGCTATCATCTACAGAAACGATTTTATGGACTTTTTGTGCCGTTACAGTAGCCGCCATTACTTTTTGGGAAGCAGGATTTATGTTATTTGATATTGTTGGTTCCTGAAAGTTTTCTTTAGAAGGAGTAGAAATCTGTGGTAATTGCTGAACAGGAGCTATATTCTCTTTAGAAGTATCTGGGTAAGAGTTGACGCTGGTACTTAGTTTTTCTTTAGTGTCAACTAATTCGGGAATTAATTTCGATAAACGCGTAGGCGTAGCCCATCGTAGATATTGCTCTTCAAAAATCCTTGGTAACTTATCATAAGGTGGATCGGGTTCATGCAAAATAATCGCACCCTGAAGGATGTAAGGATATAAATTGCGAGCCAGTTGGATTTCATCTTGATTCAAAATTACAGCCAGATGACACAGGCTAAAACCCTTCATCCAATTAGCCAAATCTGGCTGGATATCTGGTAAATCTTGGTTCTCAAGTTTGTTTTTAATCAACAGATAGGGACGTTGATATGGAGAAGAAATCTGGGGAATAAAAGTTTGCCAATTCTGTAATCTTAGTTGGCAATGTTCTAAAAGTTTTTCTACATCTAGCCTGCAAATTTTTGTCATTCTATCAAGTATTTCTACTAATTCATAAGTACCTTCTTTGATGAGTAAAAATGATTCAATCACCTCTTTAACTAATTCTTGAACCAGCACTGCTGCTTGTGTAGAATGTAGATGTTGTTGACTCACAAGCCAAGATATCGCCTGATACTCTAGAGGGCAATTTCTCGAATTGCTGTCATCTTCGATTAACTGACTGTGTGAATCAGGTTCAAACATCAGCCTGACTTGAACACGAACCTCACTGCTAAGGAGGGGAATTTGGTGGCTAAGACGACGCAAATGTCGTTCTAGTCGATCAAAAGGTTCTACTGAATGGGTAGCGTAAGTTATTTTGCCCTGTTCTAAGTAAATCGTCCAAGAAACTGAGTTACTCGATGCTTGTAAACAAGTACTATCGGAGCAATTGGATAACTGTCTTAGCAAACTTAGAGGACGTAGTTTGGTGAATGTACCTGAGTGATTCATATTCTTCAAGTTTTCTTGCGGAATCAACAACCGAACATTTGTAGATTGAAAATATCAGCTATGAAGTATTTTCTTTTTTGTAATATTTTTCTACGCACAACTTATTTTTTTAAAATATTGTTTTTGTAACTGAATTGTTACATTTAGTGCTTTCTACTTAATCTATCTCAAAAAACAAGTAGGTGGGTATGGAATAAAGAAACAATGATTATGGCTGGACTAACAGTAGATGCTGCTTACTTCTTAAGGTCTACTCAACTACCGACAACTCTTAGCTGAAGACCTTAATAATGACGTTTATTTATGCCCACTCACTCAAAAAGGTAAATTTGATCCCGAATTCGCGCAGTTACGCTGGTATACTTCTAAAGTTGATGAGCTTAATTATGCTTAATTACTTTTCTATAAAGAAACGGTTTTTCTACATAAAATCTTTAAAAACTTATCTAGGAAAGTTTACGTATTTATTGTACTGTAGGTTTAATGGATATAAATTTTTGGTAGATACATTACAACAGGTAATGCTGGGTCTTGATAAACTCTTTTTTGCTAAACTAAGCTGTACTCAAGTTCTTCTTAAATATGTAGAGAACTTCATGAAAATCATTTGTTTAATAAAGATTAGAGCATCTACCACTAGATACTATATTCTATAGTCGCCTAAACGACTGAAATTATATACTCTGAGCAAAGGGAAATAAAGCTTTGGACTTTAACATAACACAAAAAGTTATGCATGATACATTAAGACTTGATGAAGTAGTAGAATTTGCTGAGAACCCAGAACCACGTTGTCCTTGTGTACTTTTACTAGACACATCTGGGTCGATGCAAGGAGATCCGATTGAGGCTTTAAATCAAGGTTTATTAAGCTTAAAGGATGAATTAGTCAAAAATTCCTTAGCCGCAAGACGGGTGGAAGTGGCGATCGTCACTTTTGATAGTAATATCAATGTAGTACAAGACTTTGTGACTGCTGATCAATTCAATCCGCCGATTTTGACAGCACAGGGCTTGACTACGATGGGTGCAGGGATTCATAAAGCTTTGGACATAATTCAAGAGCGGAAATCTCAGTATCGTGCCAATGGGATTGCTTATTATCGTCCTTGGGTATTTATGATTACCGATGGAGAACCCCAAGGCGAGTTAGAGCAAGTAGTAGATCAAGCAGCCCAACGTCTACAAGGAGATGAAGCTAGTAAACGTGTGGCATTTTTTACGGTTGGCGTAGAAAATGCGAATATGACGCGTTTAAATCAAATAACCGTGCGTACTCCCTTAAAGCTCAAAGGACTAAATTTTATCGAGATGTTTGTCTGGTTGTCAACTAGTATGTCAGCTGTTTCTCATTCCCAAGTGGATGAACAGGTAGCACTACCGCCGATTGGCTGGGGGACTGTTTAATTAAAAATCGCAGCTTGATGTTAAACACCTGGCTGCTAGAAAAAAATCTATGAACATATCAAAACAGATTGCTCAATGGCGGATTGTGGCTGCGTCTGTATGTGGTACAGGTCACTTAAAAAACAATCAATTATGTCAGGATGCTCATCACTGGCAAATATTGTCAGATAATGTTTTAGTGGCAGCAGCAGCAGATGGTGCTGGTTCTGCGAGCCTTGGGAAAGTGGGAGCGATGATTGCTGTGGAGACAGCAATAGAAAACATTTCAACTATTGGACTAACCCAAAAAAGTTTGAATGATGATGATTATGTGCGATCGCTCTTAAATGATGCCATACTAGCAGCCAAA
This sequence comes from Nostoc cf. commune SO-36, assembly GCF_023734775.1. Lineage (NCBI taxonomy): Bacteria > Bacillati > Cyanobacteriota > Cyanophyceae > Nostocales > Nostocaceae > Nostoc > Nostoc commune. The sequence goes on from NZ_AP025732.1 coordinate 330,600, forward strand.
AAAGCTGTGGAGGATGAGGCGGCTACTTGTGACAAACAGCCTCAAGATTTAGCAACTACCTTAATTATGATGGTCGCCACACCAGAAGTTGTGGCTGTGATGCAAATAGGTGATGGTTTGGCAGTGGCAAAAGATCGTATGGGCAACCTGCTGGCACTTACCATACCTGACAGTGGCGAATACATCAACGAAACTACTTTTTTAACTTCGCCTACTGCCTTAGATACAGCGCAGATAAGATTATGGCGCACAGACATAGTAAATGTTGGCATCATCACCGACGGATTACAAATGCTGGCTTTGAATATGGTTGTTGGCGAACCACACAAACCATTCTTTTTTCCCCTGTTTGAATTTGTAGCCAATACCGAGGATAAGACAGTAGCCAAGGAGCAGTTAGTAAAATTCTTACGCTCAGAGCGAATTACGCAACGCACTGATGATGATTTGACACTCATTATAGCCGCATTCAACGACTCGTGAGCAATAAATTTACAGGTTTCACATCTTACAATAACTTCCGTTAGCGGTAATTTCATTATGCAGGTACTACGTTGTTCTCCTAAAAAAGAAATTCTCAGCCTCAATGTCAGTTTGGGGCGTGGTGGTGAAGCTTGTGTTTATGCAGTGCCATCCGATAACAACTTGGTGGCAAAGATTTACCACAAGCCAACCACTGCCCATGCTGATAAACTCCAGGCGATGCTTGCCAACCCGCCAGAAAACCCTACGGCTAGTTTGGGGCATATTTCTATCGCTTGGCCAGAGGATTTATTACGGGCAGCAGATGGCAAAAATAGCATCCTGGGCTTTTTAATGCCACGCATTCAGGGGATGCGACCAATCATCGATTTTTATAACCCCCGAACCCGTCGTCAACACTGCCCCCTATTCAACTATCAGTACCTGCTCCGCACGGCTCGTAACCTAGCGGCAGCTTTTGCTGCTTTGCACGCTAGTGGATATTGTATTGGTGATGTAAACGAGTCAAATATTCTCGTCAGTGACACCGCCCTGGTGACTTTGATAGATACAGACTCTTTCCAAGTACTTGACCCCAACAGCAATGTTGTTTACCGTTGCCCAGTAGGTAAACCAGAGTTTACCCCACCAGAACTACAGAATAAAACTTTTGCCCAACACGATCGCGAAATCTCTCACGATTTATTTGGGTTAGCGGTGCTAGTATTTCAACTCTTGATGGAAGGCACGCATCCATTTTCGGGGATATTTCAAGGCGCTATTGAGCCACCACCCTACGAAGCACGCATTGCATCGGGTCATTTCACTTACAGCGAAAAGCGGTACGTACCATACCTGCCCACACCCATCGCGCCTCCTTGGGAAATTCTCCATCCCAGCTTGCAGGAACTATTTATTCGTTGTTTTGAAGATGGTCACACCAACCCACTGCTGCGCCCCAGTGCCCAAACTTGGCTCTCAGCAATAGCTGAAGCCGAAGATTCCCTGATTACCTGCACGACAAATCCCCAGCATCGCTACAACAACCACATGCGTAGCTGTCCGTGGTGTGAACGTACCGTGCGATTAGGCGGACGCGACCCCTTTCCATCACATCGGGCTATAGAAGCTAAAGAACATCTACAACCGCGAGTCAAACGAAGAAAACAGTATACCCAGACACCACGTTTTCCACAGCGAGCCACATCACCGCAGTTAAGTAATTATTGGCAGCCAGTAATTACTCCTAGTGGTTCATCATATAAACCTGCCAAAAAGTCAAGATTGTACCCGGTTATTTGTTGTTTGCTGGGTTTTGGTTTGTTGGGATATGCGGACATAATGATTAAATTCACTCAGCCGTTGGTTTCCCAAAATGCTTACACCCAACAAGCATTGAACTCTCCCCAGACAAATAACAAACTCAGCTTCGCTGATTCTTATCAGCAAGGTTACATTGCTTACAAAGAGCGAGACTATGACAAAGCAATTATTAGCTTTTAGTGAAGCAATTGAACAAGAACCTACACACGCTAGATCAATTGTAAATCGTGTCAATGCCCGCTATAACCTGAAAGACTACGAAGGAGCAGTTACAGATTATAGCCAAGCTCTCAAAATCAAGCCCAATCAAATCAAAGCTCTTGTAAATCGCGGTAATGCCCGCTATATGCTAGCCGAATATAGTAACGATCCTGATACAGAGTATAACCTAGCGATCGCAGACTATAATCGGGCTATCGCTCTGGATAACAATGAAGTTGAAGCTTATCTCAGACGAGGGATTGTTCGCACCCAAATGGCTAAATATAGCGGTGAATCTCGACAAGATTACAAAAAAGCGATCGCAGATTTTACCCACACAATAAAACTTAATATATCCAAAGCAGAAGCTTACTTTCAGCGAGGTGTCGTCTATTATCAAATTGCTCAATATAGCAGCAATTATGAGCAAGAATATAATCAAGCGATCGCTGACTTTAACCAAGCATTAACCATAAGCCCCAAACTAGCAAAAGTGTATCTCAAACGAGGTATGGTTCGCTATGAACTGGCACAATATGGCGGTAGTGAATCTAACAAATATCAGACGAAAGCTATCGAAGATATACAGGCATCGGCCAAAATATTTCTTGAGCAAGGTGATATGGATAATTATCAGCAAGCACTCAGTAATATGTGTGTAGTCATAGAAAACAAATGTGACCCTTTATTCCAAGGCTCAAGTAATGTCGAAAAAACTAACTAGAAAACAGTAACTTTTGTTACTGAAATATTCTTGGTTTTGATTGCAAAATCAAGCCTAACTAGGGTTAGTGACAGCTAGCCCTAGTTATTTTATTGGTGATATTTGTATTTAAACCACACCTATCTTGAAACCTGTAGTTCTTCTCTGATGAAAAGGATTTGCCCTCATCCCCCAACCCCTTCTCCCAGATATGGGAGAAGGGGAGCTAGAATTTCAAAGTCCCTCTCCCATATATGGGAGAGGGATTTAGGGTGAGGGCGAAAACTATGGTTCTCAACTTAGATGAGGTTTAATTAAGTAATTTATTTTCATGTTTATAGATATTCATAGAGCTTTTATATAGAAAAGATTTTAATTTATCTTTCCTTTATAATTATGCCGAAAATTACAGTTAGATTATTGACGGAGAAAAAGAAATCAGAAATACATTTCTCTCCTTCCAAGTGCATCCTCTTCATCTCGAAAAAGTCGAATAATCATATCCCTACAAATCTCCGAGGTAATTGCATGAAAGCGGTGATTTTGGCTGGAGGTCTTGGTACACGCCTCAGTGAAGAAACCAGTGTTAGACCTAAGCCGATGGTTGAAATTGGTGGTAAGCCAATTCTCTGGCACATTATGAAAACTTACTCTGCCCACGGCATTAATGACTTCATCATTTGTTGTGGTTACAAAGGTTACATAATTAAAGAGTATTTTGCTAACTACTTTTTACACATGTCAGATGTCACCTTTGACATGAGATTTAACCAGATGAATGTGCATTCTGGGTATGCTGAACCCTGGCGTGTCACCTTAGTAAATACGGGTGATAATACCATGACAGGCGGGCGCTTAAAGCGAATCAGTGAACATCTTGGTAATGAAACTTTTTGCTTTACTTATGGTGATGGTGTAAGTAATATTAATATCACCGAACTAGTTAAGTTTCATAAACAACAAAATAGCTTAGGAACACTGACAGCCGTTCAACCAGCCGGACGTTTTGGTGCTATTTCTTTAGGATATGAGCAAACTAAAATCACCAGCTTTCGGGAAAAACCTGAAGGTGATGGAGCTTGGATTAATGGCGGTTATTTTGTGTTAGAACCAGAAGTAATCAACTTAATCGCTGATGACTCTACCGTATGGGAGCAAGAGCCATTAGAAAAACTCGCTGATATGGAACAGCTATCTGCTTTCAAACACGATGGTTTTTGGCAACCAATGGATACTTTACGTGATAAAAACTATCTGGAGGGGCTGTGGAAAACTAATCAAGCTCCTTGGAAGGTATGGTAGGAAGAGAGTTAGGAGTCAGAATTCAGGAGTCAGAATTCAGGAGTCAGAATTCAGGAGTCAAAATTCAGAAGTTAAATAACAAATGACTAATGACCGATGACAAATGACAAATAAATTTACTGTAATTTGAAGTGCGATAATACTAATGTATGATTTTGCGATTATAGGTGGGGGAATAGTTGGACTCTCGACAGCGTTAGCTTTAGGAAAACGCTATCCCAATGCCCGTATTTTAGTACTAGAAAAAGAGAGCCAATGGGCATTTCACCAAACGGGGAATAATAGCGGGGTAATTCATTCTGGTATTTACTACAAGCCAGGAAGTTTCAAAGCTAAATTTTGTCGTGATGGTTCTCGCTCGATGGTAGAGTTCTGTCAAGAGCATGATATTGAACATGAAGTTTGTGGTAAGGTAATTGTCGCAACTGAAGCACAAGAACTACCACGCTTAGAAAATCTTTACCAACGCGGCTTAGACAACGGCATAGAAGTCCAGAGAATCAGCCCGGAAGAAGTCAAAGAAATTGAACCTCATGTAAGGTGCGTAGGTGGAATTCGGGTATTCTCAACTGGTATTGTTAATTACAAGCAAGTTTGTTTGAAATATGCCCAGCTAATTCAACAGCAGGGTGGGGATTTACACCTAAATACAAAAGTTCTGAAAATCTCTCCAAGCGGTAAAAATCAGGTACTGCAAACAAACAAGGGTAGCTTTGAAACCCGCTTTGTAATTAATTGTACTGGATTGCATAGCGATCGCACCGCCAAACTAGGTCAAGTTGAACCCCAAGCCAAAATTGTCCCATTCCGGGGAGAATATTACGAACTCACCCCAGAAAAACGCTATCTGGTCAAAACACTAATTTATCCAGTACCCAATCCAGATTTCCCCTTTCTGGGTGTCCACTTTACCCGGATGATTGATGGTAGCGTCCATGCAGGGCCAAACGCGGTTCTATCACTCAAACGCGAAGGTTACAAAAAAACCGACTTTGACTTACGCGATTTTCTGGAAGTCATCACCTATCCTGGTTTTTGGAAATTGGCAGCCAAACACGCTGATGAAGGCATCCAAGAAATCATTCGTTCCTTTAGCAAAGCAGCCTTCACCAGAAGTTTGCAAAAACTAATTCCCGAAGTCCAAGCAGAAGATTTAGTTCCCACCCATGCAGGAGTGCGCGCTCAAGCCTTAATGAACGATGGCAAGCTTGTAGACGACTTTTTGATTGTTTCTGGTCAAAACTCCATTCATGTTTGCAATGCTCCTTCACCGGCTGCCACATCTTCTCTAGAAATCGGCAAAGCCTTAGTTACTCAAATTCCCCAACTCTCGCATCTAGATAGTGCAGTAACTGCATAGATAACATAGTTATTACTTCCGGGCTGCGGAATAAAAGGATGAATCTTGTATAGTGGGCATCTTTTCCAGCCTGGAAATACAAGGGACGGGTAAGACACATATCCCACAAGAAAAGAGTGTAGTGCATCAATTCAAGAACCGCTCTAGAGCGCTGCTACCCAATGGGTTAGTCGGCAAACTATGTAATGACTGTTAGCCGAATTATACATAGCGCTTCTGGGTTTTAATCCAATGACCTAACCCCCAACCCCTTCCCTACAAGGGAATGGAACTAAGATTCAAAGCCTCTATCCTCTTAGGAGAGAGGAATGGAAGTGAGGTCGAGTTATTGCATACAAACGAAAAATATAGCGGTTCTCTCTTGAATGCAACACCCTTTAGGGCAAATATTTGTGCGCCCCTAATTTAACTCATCAATACAAAGGAATTAACCACAATGAAAATATTAGTAACTGGAACAGAAGGCTATCTTGGTTCATTATTACCGCCTCTGTTAATCGAACGGGGACATGAAGTTATTGGTCTAGATACCGGCTTCTATAAAGTTGGTTGGCTATACAACCCTAGTGGAGTGACACCCAAAACCCTCAACAAAGATATCCGCAACATCACCCCGGATGATTTGGAAGGTATTGAAGCCATAGTTCACATGGCAGAACTCTCCAACGACCCAGCCGGACAATTAGCACCTAATATTACATACGAAATTAATCATGTAGGTTCAGTTCGTCTAGCTAATCTAGCTAAGACTATGGGTGTGCGTCGCTTCGTATATATGTCTTCATGCAGCGTCTATGGTGTTGCTACCGCAGGTGATGTCACAGAAGAATCTGCGATTAACCCTCAAACAGCCTACGCAGAATGCAAAACTCTCGTAGAAAGAGATGTTAGACCACTCGCTGACGATGACTTCTCTCCCACCTTTATGCGGAATGCTACAGCCTTTGGTGCTTCCCCTAGAATGCGGTTTGATATTGTTTTAAACAACTTAGCAGGGTTGGCATGGACTAGCAAGGAAATCAAAATGATTAGTGATGGTACACCTTGGCGGCCATTAGTCCACGCATTAGATATTTGCAAAGCAATAGTCTGCACCTTGGAAGCACCACGGGACATTGTACATAACCAAATCTTTAATGTTGGAGATACAGCAAACAACTATCGCGTTAGAGAAATCGCAGAAATTATTGCTGATGTTTTCCCAGATTGTAAATTGTCTTTTGGTGACAACGGCGCAGATAACCGCAGCTATCGGGTATCCTTCGAGAAAATCAACACAATCTTACCCGGATTTAAATGTGATTGGAATGCCCAACTTGGTGCCCAACAGCTATTTGATTTATTCAGTCAAATACACATGGCTGAAGATACATTCTTGTTTAGAGGATTTACCCGTTTAAAACAGCTAGAGTATCTGATTCGTACCGAGCAAATTGACAAAGATTTCTTCTGGAATAAAAAGTAGCTAGATTGGCTATTAGTGTGTAAACCAATAATTTAATTAGAGCGAATGTTTGTAATTATAGTGCGAAGTACGAACAGATTAAATCCACAATTGCACACTAATAGCATCAATATTTTCGAGAAAACAACCTTTATTTGGACTTATTTAATCTATCAAATTAGGGAGTTGTAATTTATGGCGATCGCAAAATGTCGTTTCGGTAGCCAACCTCTGCACCAAACGTTTATCCAATCCTTACCTGAGAACAGAACAGCTAAATAATTTGCTATCAAATCAAAAAGATTAGACAAAAAAGCAACTTATTAACTAATAAGCTGCTACTACTACCAATTCTTTTTAACTACAGAATTGAACTTAATATGAATAAATTGCTTACCATTGCCATTCCTACATTTAATCGTGCTGAGTTACTTGATAAACAGTTAGCATGGCTAGTTCAAGCAATTAAAGGTTTTGAACATGATTGTGAAATTTTAGTTTCTGATAATTGTTCAACAGACAATACTCAGAAGGTGATTCAAAAATGGCAATTAATACTTAGCAATATTACATTCAAATCCAACAAAAATTATCAAAATTTAGGCATTGTCAAAAACATTATGTATTGCCTAAATTCTACAAAAACAAAATACGTTTGGACAATTGGTGATGATGACCCCATTCAAGATAGAACTATTGCTTATGTAATTAGTAAGCTCAAGCAACATGAGGATTTATCATTATTGTTCCTCAACTTTTCTGGTCGAAACCAAATTACTGGTGAATCAGTTCACCCACCGACAATTGTTGGTAATCGCTGGTTTGATATAGATGCTGAAAATGGTGATGGTGATGGTAAAGCTATATTTGAACATTGTTTCTCAAAAAGTGTCGGTGCAGTTATTTTTCTGACTGCTACAATCTACCGCACTGATTTAGTGAAACGCGCTCTCCAAAATTGGCAAGATGCTGAGAATAATTGGATATCTTTAGCATATTTAGCCGGGTATTGTGCTGCTAATGGTCGTGTAATTGTCACTAAAGAGACTTATTTAGAATGTGTTGTTGGTGTGAGTTATTGGCAGAAAGAACCAAAATCTGCGCTGTTAATGCAATACAAACACATACCCGAAGTGATTTTGAAATTGGAACAGAATGGATATTCTAAGCACTTTTGCCGGCGGATGCTTTTGCAGAACGGTAAAAAAGTCAGCTTGAAAGTTTTCTTAGGTGCTTTAAGAAGATGGCCAATGTCCGCTATCAAAATAGTAGTTCCATTTTTGGCTTTAGTCAGCTTGTGTGCTTTTGATGTGATGGTTTCTAAAGAGTTTGAGTTAGCAGAATCAAGTGAATTATCTACTCAAGAAGTGCAAGGCTATAAGCCATAACTAAATTCCCGATAACTATACATCAAAAAGAGGAAAATACGCCATGTTGAATGCAATCAAACGCAAAATATTTACACTATCTTCTGACTTTGAATATTACCTAGCCCGTTGGAAGCATAGCAAAAATCTGCCAGCATTGGAAGGACGCGACGTCTACGACGGGCTACGCGATCGCAATATTCTTAATGCTCTCAAAAAAGATGGTGTTTACGTCACAACACTAGAAGATTTAGGGTTAAACTCTAGCTCAGAACTGCTCAAAGCTGCTTACCATCAATTGTCTCAGATGGAAAATCTCAACAATGATCATCTAGATGAAAGGTTGCCACAAATTTACACAGTTACAGGTTTACCAGAATTTTATGCCTGGGGAATAGAGAAAAGACTTCTCAATATCATCGAAAATTATATTGGTCTTCCTGTTGCTTTTCATGGTGTACATTTACGCAAAGATTTCAAGAGTAAACATCAGTTTGGCACGCTGCTATGGCATAGTGATGCAGAAGACCGCCGCATTATCAAAATCTTTATTTACTTAAATAATGTCGAGGAAAAAACTGGACCTTTTGAATACATTCCTCGCTCTTTAACTCCCTTATTTAGTTGGAAATACTTTCAACTTTACTACAAACTTTATAAATCAGGCTATATGGGTATCGATGATGAACAAGTAAAACCAGTCATCCCCAAATCAGCTTGGAAATCCTGCTCAGGCCCAGCAGGTACTGTGATTATTGTAGATACAAAAAATACTTTGCATCACGGCACAGTCCGCACAGAAGACCGTTCAGCACTATTCTTGTGTTACACCGCCAGCCCCCCTGAAAGACCAGACCTCTGCACCCAATACTGGGATGATACTTATCCCAGAGTAGAGTTACGTTCTGCATCTGATGCAGTTAAAGTTTCAAGTTAAAAGCGTAGATTACTCTCCTTTTGTCGAGTGTCTAATTTAATTAACCGCAGAGGCGCAGAGAACACAGAGAAAGAACATTTCATGCGTCAATTCAACAACGCCAAAATTTATAGGTTTAGAACTGCACAATAAGTAGTTGGACAAAAATATTTACAGTCATTGCGAGCGGAGCGTTCGCGGAGCGTCTCGAAGAGAAGCAATCCCAACCCTTGCGATTGCTTCATTACGCTTCGCTTCATTCGCAATGACATTGTGTAATTAATTCTGTCCAAGTACTTATCTTTCAAACTCTCTCCGCGCTCTCTGCGCCTCTGTGAATTGTTTCTTATGTGGCGCAAACACTAAAGTATTTTCTTTACTAAACATTCATTTCAAAGGAACCATAATGATTTTCACCGAAACCGCACTAAAAGACGCATTCATTATTGACTTAGAAGAAAAGCCTGACCATCGTGGTTTTTTCGCTCGGTCTTTCTGCGCTCAAGAATTTGCAGCACACGGATTAAAGCCAACAGTTGCTCAATGTAACCTGTCTTTTAACTATAAAAAAGGCACTATCCGGGGAATGCACTATCAAATTCTGCCAGCAGCAGAAACGAAATTAATTCGCTGTACTAAAGGTGCTATCTATGACGTAATTATTGATATGCGTCCAGAATCTCCTACCTTTTTATCACACATTGGTGTAGAGCTAACTCCAGAAAATCGCCGCGCTTTGTATGTTCCAGAAATGTTTGCTCATGGCTATCAAGCCCTCACGGATGAAACCGAGGTTGTATATCAAGTGGGTGAATTTTATACGCCAGGGTATGAAAAAGGTTTACGTTATGATGACCCATTCTTTGAGATTAATTGGCCTCTAGATGCAACTGAAATTTCCGAAAAAGATTTAAATTGGCCTCTGTTGAGAATGATGACTGTTGGAGCAAAATAGCTGTTTAAAAGTTGCAACCACTCTTTGTTTAACTTAACAATTACAAGAGGTATCAAATGCCAAATAATACTCTATCCCATCTGACTACTTCTATCAATTCGTTGTTAAAAAAAGTAGTAAATCGGATTCATTACATCAAAAGCTTAAAGGTTGTTTCACTCAAACCAAACCAGCCTTCTAGGGGTAATGTACTTTTTTCTTACCGGATTGAGCCATTCTTGTTAAAAGTTGGTCAGCCCATACCCCATGACCACACTTGCTACTGGGAGGTTTGGCGGATGGTGCAAACATTTTTGGATATTGGTTATAACGTTGATGTTATTCAGTTCTACAATGATGAATTTGTTCCTGAAAAACATTATTCATTTTTCATTGATGTCCGTCATCGGATGCAAGAACTAGCACCAAAACTCAATAGAGATTGTGTGAAAATTTTCCACGTTGACATTGCTAATATGGTGTTTCGTAATGCGGCTGAATGTCATAGACACTTAGACTTACAACAACGGCGAGGGATTACTCTCTGTCCACAGCGATATGAAGTGCCTAATTTAGGAATTGAATATGCAGATTATGGCATAGCTTTAGGTAATGAATTTACCATCAATACTTTCAAATACGCGAATAAACCGATTTATCGTGTACCGCTTTCTAATCCTACTGTCTATCCTTGGCCAGAACAAAAAGATTTTGAAGCTGTAAGAAAGAATTTTTTATGGTTTGCTAGTCACGGGTTTGTTCACAAAGGTCTGGATTTAGTTTTAGAAGCATTTGCACAAATGCCAGATTTCCATTTAACAGTTTGTGGGCCAATTAATAAGGAACCAGAATTTGAAAAAGCTTTTCATCAAGAGCTTTATGAAACACCAAACATCCATACTTATGGTTGGATTGATGTTATTAGCCCTGAGTTTATGGAAGTTACCAATAATTGTATTGGTACTGTGTTAGTTTCAGCAGCAGAAGGTGGAGCCGGCAGCGTTATCACTTGTATGCATACAGGATTAATCCCAATAGTCAATTACGAAGCTAGTGTTGATGTGCATGAAGATTACGGTGTGCTATTAAAGAATTCTTCGATCGCAGAAATTCAAGCAGCAGTTAGAAGAATTTCTAATTTGCCTGTAGAAGACCTGAAAAATATGTCTCGGAAGGCGTGGAAATATGTAAGAGCAAATCATACTAAAGAGAACTTTGCTAAAGTTTACCGAAATACTATAGAGCAAATTCTCGAAAACCACAGCCAGAAAAAACAGACATCTAGCAAACAACTAGTTAGTAGCGATGCCTCCGGCGGGCTACGCCTACGCTAACACCAATTAACTATGAAAATGTACTTAATATTTAGTTGTAACAAATTATTAAGTGCAAGTTTATAGAGAATTTGTATCACAACCAACAGTTCCAAAAAGGAGTTTAGTTCATGATTATTATCGATCGCGCCTTACAAACCCGTGCAGCAGCAGGAAATCCTATCAAAGTGGGAATGATTGGTGCTGGTTTTATGGGTCGAGGAATTGCCAACCAAATTGTCAATTCAGTGCCAGGAATGGAGTTAGTTGCTATCTCTAATCGCCAGATTAGTGCAGCCAAACAAGCTTATTCGGAAGCCGGAATTGAAGATATTCAAGTTGTTGCAACTGTCAGCGAATTAGAAGATGCGATCGCTAACGGTAAGTATGCAGTCACAGAAGACGCTAAGTTACTGTGTCGAGCCGAGGGCATCGATGCATTAATCGAAGTCACAGGTGCAGTGGAATTTGGCGCTCAGATCGTCATGGAAGCGATCGCTCATTGCAAACATGTGATCATGATGAATGCCGAACTCGACGGCACTATTGGCCCCATCCTGAAAGTCTATGCTGACAAAGCAGGCGTCATTCTCAGCGCTTGTGATGGCGACCAGCCAGGGGTACAAATGAACCTTTATCGCTTTGTAAAAAGCATTGGTTTAACTCCCTTATTGTGCGGTAACATTAAAGGACTCCAAGACCCTTATCGCAATCCCACCACCCAGGAAGGATTTGCTAAACGTTGGGGTCAAAAGCCCCACATGGTGGCTAGCTTCGCAGACGGAACCAAAATTTCCTTTGAGCAAGCGATCGTTGCCAATGCCACAGGCATGAAAGTCGCCAAACGGGGAATGTTGGGATATGACTTCAACGGTCATGTCGATGAAATGACCCAGTTATATGATGTTGAACAACTCAAAGAACTAGGCGGCATTGTCGATTATGTAGTTGGAGCAAAACCAGGCCCAGGCGTATATGTATTTGCCACTCACGACGACCCCAAGCAACAGCACTATCTCAACTTATATAAATTAGGCGAAGGCCCACTTTACAGCTTCTATACTCCTTATCACCTCTGTCATTTTGAAGTTCCCTTGTCCGTAGCGCGTGCTGTCCTCTTCGGTGATGCCGTTATGTCTCCCCTAGCAGGCCCGCTAGTAGATGTTGTCACCACTGCCAAAATCGACCTAAAAGCGGGAGAAACCTTAGATGGCATCGGCTACTACATGACCTACGGACAATGTGAAAATTCCGATATCGTCCAACAGCAAAATCTTCTACCAATGGGTTTAGCCGAAGGGTGTCGCCTCAAACGAGATATTTCTAAGGATCAAGTCCTCACTTATGAGGATATAGAATTACCTGAAGGCAGACTTTGCGACCAACTACGAGCCGAGCAAAACACTTATTTCGCTCCAGAAAAAATCTTAGTCGCAGTTGGATAATATCGGTTGCAAAAATATTCGCAACAAATAAATTAGCTGTACGCCCCTAATACGGTTTGGATAAGATCCCCCCGCCTACGGCGACCCCCTTAAAAAGGGGGTGAAAGAATCAGAAAAAGCCCCCCTTTTTAAGGGGGGTTGGGGGGATCTCCAAGTCCCTTACTAACGTATTTGTCGCCAGAATTTCGTGAAGAGGATAGAAAGTTATATTGCGGGACACTAAAGTTGTTGATAGTAACTTGCTGGGGAGCGTTTAAACAAACCCGATCAAAACTTTAGGTCAAATTCATGAAAATTGCTCTAGTCCATGATTATTTAACCCAGCGAGGTGGGGCAGAGCGTGTGTTTGAACTGCTTTGTAAGCGCTATCCCGAAGCAGATATTTTCACATCTTTGTACGATCCCCAAAAAACTATTGATCTAGGCGATCGCATAGTTAATACAACCTTCTTGCAAAAGATTCCAGGGGCAGCAAAATATTTTAGGTCGATGGCTCCTCTATATTTTCCCGCCTTTCGTGCCTTGGATCTGCAAGACTACGATTTAATTATTAGCAGTAGCACCAGTTTCGCCAAAGCAGTGCGAAAAAACCCCAATGCTTACCACATTTGTTTTTGCCATAACGTCACCCGTTTCTTGTGGGATACAGCAACTTATTTAAGAGAGTACGGAGACTATAGATATTTTGCTCCTATAATTGAACAAGTATTTCAAGTAATGAGAAAGGTAGACCTGAAATATGCACAGGAACCTGACCTTTACATTGCTAACTCTAGTGTTGTTGCCCGCCGTATTGAAAGTATTTATGGCAAAAAGGCAATGATGGTGAACTATCCAATTGATACGAGTAAATTTGTTTTCTCAGATATAAAAGATGAATATTATCTGGCCTCCGCCCGGATGATCAGTTATAAGCGACTTGATATAATAGTCGAAGCTTTTAATTGGTTAGGGTGGCGGTTATTAATATCTGGTGATGGGCCAGAACAAGCACGGTTAAAATCCAAAGCATTAAAAAATATTGAGTTCTTAGGACACGTAAGTGATAGAACCCGCAAAGACTTGTTTTCCAAAGCCAAGTCTATTATTGTCGCAGCCCTAGAAGACTACGGCTTAGTTCCAGTAGAGGCTAATGCTAGTGGCACACCAGTCATTGCTTATGGAGCAGGTGGAGTATTAGATACGCAAATCCCAGGTCAAACAGGAGTCTTTTTCAAAAGGCAAACACCCGAATCTCTACAAATTGCATTACTAGAAGCCAACGGCATTTCTTGGGATTACGATCGCATCCGTAATCACGCAGTAGCAAACTTTTCAGAGAATGCCTTCTTTACTAAGGTTGAGCAAATAATTAACCAAGCTTGTGGTGTGCATCAATTATTCATTTAATTCCTGAATCTCTTTCCACTATAAGAATACCTATTAATGGCTTGTCAAAAAATAGGTATTCTTCGGAGAATCTCTTAGCGTAAGTCTTGAAGACAAGGATAATAAAAGTGGTTCAAAGTAGTCTAAATCCTCAAATAACTCCCGTTTCTGAAAGTGAACCAAGTTACGGACAAATGTTTGCCGTATTTGTGCGGAGATTTCCTTGGTTTTTAGCAGTATTAATTAGTTCTATTGCTATTGCCAGTATGGTAACTTTAAAGACAAAACCTACTTATAAAAGTTCCATGCAACTGCTAGTAGAGCCTAACTATCAAGGTAAGACTGAAGGTGCTGGGTTAGATAACCAATTTACTGACTCTAATGTGGTCATAGATACTGCTACCCAGCTTAACTTGATGCAAAGTTCAGGACTTATTCAAAAAGCAGTTGATAAACTTCAGTCTGATTATCCAGATATAAGTTCCAGTGAAATTAAAACTTCTTTGGTCTTAACTCAATTAAGAAGCAAAGAAGATAATGTCGCTACTAAAATATTTCAGGTTGAATACACTGCTGGAGATCCAGAAAAGACTCAAAAAGTTCTCGGCGCGATTCGACAAGTTTATGTGGAATATAATAAACAACAACAGAATTCGCGTTTACAAAAAGGTCTGCAAATTATCAGGGAACAGTTAAGTAAAGCCAGCGAAGAAGTAAACGCGGCTGAGACAAATTTACAAAGATTTCGCAGAAATCAGAACTTAATTGATCCAGAGTCACAGGCCAGAGCGATTGAGACAGCTTTGAACAATATTGCTCAAGAACGGCAGACAACTCGTGCCCAGTATGGGGAAGCTTTAGCACGCCAAAAATCTTTAGAAGAACAACTTAACCGTTCTCCCCAAAATGCTCTAGTTGCTTCTCGTCTGAGTCAATCTACTCGCTATCAAGGCTTACTGAACGAAATCCAAAAAAGCGAACTGGCGCTAGCACAAGAACGCTTACGCTTTACAGATGAAACTCCGAATGTGCAAAAGCTCAAAGAACAGCTTCAAAGCCAGAAGGAGTTATTGCAACAAGAGGTAGGAAGAACTTTAGGCGAAAAATCTGCTGGTGCAATTACTTCGGGAGATGCTCTCCTCGAACGAGGACAGCTTGGCCAAATTGATCTCAGCCTAGCTGGTCAGTTAGTGGAAACACAGACCAATATAGTTGCTTTAACTGCTCGCGATCAAACTTTGGCTCAGAAAGAAAACGAACTGCGTTTTGAAATCAAACGCTTCCCGCCTCTGTTGGCTTATTACAATCGGATGCTACCGCAGTTACAATTTAGCCGTGAAAGATTAGAGCAGCTTTTAAGAGCAGAACAGCAATTGCGGCAAGAACTTTCCAAGGGTGGATTTAATTGGGAAGTTGTGGAAGATCCCCAAAAAGGCACACAATTAGGCCCCAATCTCCAGCAGAACTTGCTGTTAGGTGCTGTAGTTGGGTTAATGTTAGGAGGCATTGCTGCCTTTATTCGGGAATCGACTGATGATGCAGTTCACACCACTGCGGAATTAGAGAAGCAAATGGCCATGCCGTTATTGGGAACAACCCCCAAGTTACCGCCAGCCAAACCCAAAGAATCAATGATTAAGTTGCCTTTTGGTAAGCCAGAAGTTCTTGCCCCCTGGACAATTCAGGTATTGCAATCTCCACCGCGTTGGGAATCGCTGGATCTGATTTACAAAAACATTGAACTTTTAAATACTGTTACTAACTTAAAATCTTTGATGATTACCTCGGCTTTAGCCGATGAGGGTAAATCAGCTTTAGCGTTGGGTTTGGCAATGAGTGCTGCCCGTTTACACAAAAGGGTACTGCTGATTGATGCCAACTTACGCGATCCAAGTCTGCACGAACAACTTAATCTTCCCAATGAGCAAGGGCTTTCAACTCTATTGGCGAGTGATGCAACTTTACCCAACCAGATTAGCCTTCAATATTCAGGTTCCGCCTACATCGATATTTTGACGGCTGGGCCCAAGCCTGCTGACCCAGCGAATCTATTGAGTTCTCCTCGGATGATGGAATTGATGGCAGCATTTGAGCAAAGCTATGATTTGGTACTCATAGATGCTCCCCCAGTTCTTGGCTTGGTGGATGCCATGCTTACTGCATCATCTTGTCGTAGTGTGGTTATGGTGGCAAGCATTGGTATTGTGACGCGGAGTCAACTTACTCAAGCGACAGCTATGTTAAGTAAGTTAAACCTGATTGGGGTTGTAGCTAATGGGGTATCAAATAGCAGTAATTACGTACCTTATATCAAACAAGAGCAGTTAGCTCTACGTCAAGCTGTAGAAAAGTAGCTAGTAACGCTTTGCGTAATTCGTAAAGGTTTTAGACATTTCAAATGGGCGTAAATCCCCGACTTCTTAGGGAAGTCGGGGATTTTGCGTTTGTAATCAAAATTTAATTTTGTTGTGATCAGGAAAAATTCAGTATATTTATGCTATCTTTATGGGTTATCAGAGAAATCACTGGCTCTTTAAAGAATAAATAAAGAATTTATTTGAGCGATCGCTATTTCTACATAGTCTTATATTCTAGAGATTAAAGCACTTTCAAAAAGGTTAGCAGACAAGAGTAGACTGGTTTATCAAATCTATCGACACAATGAACACCTCAGCGTAATTCAACGTAGATATAGATTAATGAGTAATTTTCCTCTACATTTCTCTACTGTCAGTAGTTCCCGGAAAATCATAATTTACCCATGAATATTAATAGTAAAGTTGTTCGTAATTATTAAGTATATGGTTTAAAACCCCTAACTCCACAGTTAGCTTTGTTTCCGGCTGGGGTTTAGACTACATTTAATATTATGTTCGTTTAAATACTTATTATTTAAGCTAACGCAGAGAGCTTAAATAATAATGTATTAGGCATACATGATATCAAACATAATTACGAATTACCGAAGAAAGGCAGAGGGCAGGAGGCAGCAGGCAGGAGGAAGAAAATATATTTTTTTGCCCTCTGCCAAACGGGTTTAAAGCCCCTCTCTTGAAAAGTTTCCTACGGCGGGAAACCCGCCTACAGAACTTTTCGCTAAATTTATTTATGGGGATTACCTCCTGCCTCCTGCCTTCGTCCTCCTGCCTCCTTAAGAATTACGAATTACGAATCTCTCCACTTTTTTGGAGTTACAACAAGATTTGGATTTGGGTCTTTGGCATTGATAGCCTTTGATAACTCCTCAATAATTCACTCCTGTATAATCCCAAATACTTATGACAAGTTCAATAATTCCAACTCTACAAAGTTTATATGATGTAACCCAGGAACGCCAAGATAATCGTGGGTACTGCACACTCCAGTGGCGGCGGGGTAAGCTTTTGGTGAAGCCACTTGGACGAGTTAAACAGCCATATCTACCTTCATTAGATAGTAAGCGATCGCTAGTAGAATGCTTACAACATTCTCCTGTAACTTTGGTGAGCATAGATCCGAAATTGGGTGAGCCTTTGTTGAGATTTTGGGCAGATGCGTGTGAAGAAGCCCAAAAACCAATGTTCATCAGCATGCCCGCTAGCAATAAACTCGCTAACCAACCCTGGAGACACTTGCAGCGATTAATTGATTGGATTGCTGCTTTCCTATTGCTGTTGTTAGTAAGTCCAGTGATGTTGGGATTGATTATGTTAGTAAAGGTTTACTCACCAGGATCACTTTTTTGTCGTGATTGGCGTGTTGGAGAACGGGGTAAACTCTTTCGGGCAATTAAGTTTTGCACAACGACAAAGGACAACATTACACCATTAGGACGTTGGATGCATAAATACGGTCTTGATAATTTGCCCCAGTTATTTAATGTATTGCAGGGTGACATTAATTTGACCGGATCTTCTTGTTGGACTTTGGAAGATGCAATACAGCTAAATCAACGACCAGAAATTACAACTTCATGGGAAGTAGAGGCACAGTCTCACCTGTTACATCTAGATAGCCAAACACTGTAATTTATCTGTGCGGTAATTGATGATTTCATCTACCACACTTGAGCGAAAACAAAATTGCTTACGTAGCATCTATAGCGCAATATAGTTCAGTTAAGTCTTTCTTCCTTTGCATTCTTCTCTAACGATGCGATTCATTAAAAAATAAGAGTTAAGCCTTAGCTAAACCGTATTGCTCTATAGCAGCTTATCTACCTTGCCAAACTATTATGATAAAATCCATGCATTTCCAGCTTCCTCAACCACTCAGTAATCTGCTCAAAGCTACTAGCTTATGGCAGGAGAACTATTTGATATTGCGAGAATTCAAACACTTCCGCAAAATTGCAATTTTAGCTGTGGTATTTTCGATTTTGGCGGCAACATTTGAGGGTATAAGCATTGGTTTTTTACTTTCATTCTTGCAAAGCTTAACTAGCCCCAACGCTCAACCTGTCCAAACAGGAATAGAATGGTTTGATATTTGGATTTTGGGAGCTAAGACATCAGCCATTAATCGTCTTTACCGCGTATCTTTACTGATTTTATTGAGTACTTGGTTACGTGCTACCTTCAATTATTTTTCTCAAGTCTATACTGAGCTATCTCAACTAAATCTTGGCGATCGCTTACGCAAACAAATTTTTGAACAGTTACAATCTTTATCGCTAAGTTATTTTTCTACAACCCGTTCCGGTGAACTAATTAACACAATCACTACAGAGATTGAAAGAATTAGACAAGGTTTTAGTAGCGGAGCCTTTTTAATGACTAGGGGATTAACAACCCTTGTCTACTTAATATCAATGTTTTTGATATCATGGCAACTGACACTAATTTCAGCATTATTATTTACCCTTTTAGGTGTAGGATTATCCAACCTAAATGCCAGAGTCAGAGAATCGAGTTTTGGCATGACAACTGCGAATGCTAATTTTACATCAACAGCCGTAGAATTCATTAATGGCATTCGCACTGTTCACACCTGTGGTACTCAAGAATTTGAACGCCAGCGTTTCTACAAAGCTAGCGACAAAATAGTAAGTACTACAACAAAAGTTGTCTTCACTTGGACAATTGTCAAGCCAATTGCTGAAGGGGTAGCTACTACGGTATTGGTTGGGATGATTATTTTGGCATTCACTAGCCTAGTTACTAATGGAACGCTACAAGTTGCTTCTTTACTAACATTTTTCTTTGTGCTATTTCGTTTTATTCCATTTGTTCAAGACATTAATGGCACAAGAGCATTCCTTAGTACCTTACATGGTTCAGCAGATAACGTCAAAAAACTCTTAAAGAGTGACGAAAAAGATTATTTTCAAAATGGCACAATCAAGTTTAATTCTTTAAAAAGATCAATAAACTTAGTATCTGTAGATTTTGGCTACGACAATCAAAACTTAGTGCTGCATAATATTACCTTAACTATTGAAAAAGGAAAAATGACAGCATTAGTCGGAGCATCTGGTGCTGGTAAAACAACCCTTGCTGATTTAATTCCCCGATTTTATAATACTACAGATGGATATCTTTACATTGATGAAATAGATGTGCGGCAGTTTGAAATTAACTCCCTACGGCGTAAAATAGCTGTCGTCAGTCAGGATACTTTCATCTTCAATACTGATGTTTGGCAAAATATTGCTTATGGTACTCCAGAAGCCACTAATGAGGAAATTCAAGAAGCAGCTAAACTAGCCAATGCACTGGAATTTATTTTGGAAATGCCTGAAGGCTTTAACACCCAATTGGGAGATAGAGGTGTTAGGTTATCTGGAGGACAAAGACAGCGAATTGCTATTGCGCGTGCTTTGCTAAGGAACCCAGAAATTTTGATTTTGGATGAAGCAACTAGCGCCTTAGATTCTGTATCTGAGCGATTAATTCAAGATTCATTAGAAAGGCTATCTGTGGGAAAAACAGTAATTGCGATCGCTCACCGTCTTTCTACCATTGCTAAAGCAGATAAAGTTGTAGTTTTAGAACATGGACGGATAGTAGAACAAGGGAAATATCAAGAGCTTCTAGAACTCAAAGGCAAGCTTTGGGAATATCACAATATGCAATATAACAATTCATAATTTGTAAATTATGAATTCATTATCTTGGTCAATTGCTTATAGTTTCAACAAGGAAAAATAAATGGTAAATATAGGCTATCACGCTGCTAAATTTCAGGGTAAGTTTAATCGCTCTCTATATAAAGCAGCCGTTTCTCAAATTGTAAACATCCCGATTAAACAAACTCGGCAAGTTCCCATAAGTGTCTATGCTTTATCATGTGAACGCGATCTGCCAGAACAAGTGGCAAGTATTCGCTCATTCATTCGTCATGTCGGCATTCCAGATACATTCACTGTAGTTTCTGATGGTAGTTACACTGAGTCTAGTTGTAATTTACTCCGCCGCGTTCATCCCTGCGTTAAGGTAATACTTTTATCAAACTTCCTAAGAACGGATTTACCTCAATGTGTTCATGATTATGCCCAATTGCATCCAATGGGCAGAAAATTGTCGGCATTAATGTCAATTCCTATTAATGGGACTACGATTTACACTGATTCCGATATTTTATTTTTCCCTGGCGGAATTGACTTAATTAATTTGAGTAAGTCGGACGAAAAATATTCTCTTTATCTACCTGATTGTTCTATGTCGCTAGATGAACGAATTATTTATGATGATTCGGAAAAATTAAATCCAGTAAATGGTGGATTTATATTATTTAGGCATGAACTTGACTGGAGTTTTGCTATTGAACGTTTAGCAAATCTTCAAGAAGCTCCTACTTATTTTACTGAGCAAACAATGGTTCATTTGACAATGCACTACAATCATGGTGAGCCTTTATGCACAAAAAAATATGTTCTAAATGTAGAAGATCAGTTCATCTATTCAGATAAATCTGCAAGTAAAAACATTGCTCTCAGGCATTATGTGAGTGATGTGAGACACAAATTATGGTTTAACGTTGGCATATAAGTTGGTGAGATTAAGCCTCTATTTAGATGAGGAATATAATTAGTAATAACGTAAAAAAGGGTGATTAATGCTTAACTCAATCAATGATGCCAAGCGAAATGATGAACTATTGCATAGGAATACTTTCGAAAAAGACCTAATTTATCAATGCTCAAATTTTGAGGTAGGCGGGAGCGGAGGTGTGGAAACTTATTTAGCTTCTCTGTTTGAACATCGACCGCCTGATGTTAGCGATCGCGTGATAAAATCGCTTAAGAATGTTGACCAAAGCCAGTTTCGACTGCTACACATCCACAGCCCAGACTTGCTATTAGAGCTTACAGGCGAATGTCCTACCGTCTTCAGCGTTCATAATCACTCATTATATTGTCCTAGTGGCACAAAATATTTAGCAGGGTCGCGGACAATCTGCGATCGCAACTTTTCTTACTTAGGATGTACTTGGGGTAAGTTAGTAGATAAATGCGGTAGCCGTAAACCATTAAGAACTCTTAGAGAGCTTCAAAATACTCATCAATTATTAGATGTATTAAAAAAAATAAAAATTACTTTTGTTGCTAATAGCGAATATGTCCGGCAACAATTGATTCAAAATGGTGTACCTTCTGAGCAAACTGTAACACTACACTGTGGAATCTCTGTACCAGAAACAGAAACTGCACCTCTAAGTTTGGAAGTCCACCAAAACCATAGAATTTTGTTTGCTGGACGAATTGTTTCTGATAAAGGTCTAGAATGGTTACTCAAAACCTTAATACATACAGACCCGCAG
Source organism: Nostoc cf. commune SO-36 (assembly GCF_023734775.1). NCBI lineage: Bacteria > Bacillati > Cyanobacteriota > Cyanophyceae > Nostocales > Nostocaceae > Nostoc > Nostoc commune. The sequence continues at coordinate 352,478 of NZ_AP025732.1, forward strand.
ATTCAGCTTGATATCGCAGGCGAAGGCTGGGAACGACCACGCTTAGAAAAGTTAGCAAACACCCTTGGATTGACGAACCGAATAACTTGGCATGGTTGGTGCGATCCTGACAAAATAAATAAACTTTATCAACAGTGTTTTGCTGTCATTTTCCCTAGCGTTTGGCCTGAACCCGCCGGTCTTGTAACTCTAGAAGCTTATGCTCGTTATCGACCTGTAATTGGTAGCATCGTTGGAGGAATTCCCGAACATTTACAAGATGGAAAAACGGGTATTCTTGTTCCAGGTAATAATATCCAAAAGCTGGCTAATGCTATTAATGAGTTGTATGGAGATTATCAAAAAAGCCGATACATGGGCGAACAAGGTCATACTTTATTGATGAAGGAATTTACAATGGCTGCTCATGTAAATAATCTGCAAGCAATTTATGCAAAAGCAATAGCTGAATTTCCTTCTAGAGCTAAAAAGCTATATAGCATTCCTCAAGTTACATAAAGTAACTTTGAGAAAAATATCAAATGGTGCATCTTTTAATGAGAAAAAATTAAGAGAGAAAAATATGTCTTTACTTCCAGAATCCCAACAACCTTTAGTCAGCGTTATTATCCCTACTTATAATAGACCAGAGTATCTCAAGCTAGCGATCACTAGCGCTATCAAACAAACTTATCAGAATATTGAAATTATTATTTCTGATAATTGTAGTTCAGAAAATATTCAAGCCCTTGTCGCATCTTTTGGCGATTCACGCATCAAATTTTGGCGGCATCAGCAGAATGTGGGTATGTTAGCTAATCAGCAGTATGGCTTCAAGATAGCGCGAGGTAAATATTGCGCTAGTCTCCATGACGATGATATTTGGAATGAAGACTTTTTATCAAAGTTAATACCACCGCTAGAAGCAAACCCTGATTTAATTATCGCTTTTTGCGACCAATATATTATAGATGCTCAGGGGAAAATTAATAATATTGGAACTGAACAAAATACACGCGCTTTCAAGCGGCATAAATTAGCAAAAGGAATTCATCAACCTTTTTATAAAATTGGGTTAATAGATAAAAGCATACCGACTGCGGCAGCTTGTGTGATTCGCAACGATTTTGTAGATTGGGATAGTATTCCTTCAGAAGTTGACGGGATGTGGGATTTATATTTAACCTACCTTTGCTGTATATCTGGTCATGGTGCTTACTACCATCCCGAAAGACTGACGCAATATCGTGCCCATGCCCAAACTGATACTATGCTCAGTGGTGGTAGAGATTTACAGGCAAAAATTCGCAAAGCAAAAAGCGAAATGTTTTGTTATCAAGTCTTTATGGAAGATACTCATTTAAAGGAGTTTAAAAATTATTTTCAACAGAAATGGTTAGAAGCTAATACCACTTTAGGAATTGGTTTACTACGAAGTGAACAAATAGCAGAAGCACGTCCTTATTTTTGGCAGGCGTTAAATAAACAAAAATTTAATCCCCGAACTGTGGCAGCACTTGGTCTTAGTTTTACTCCGCGTTTTTTAGCAAGTAAGTTAATCAAAACATCTAAATAATAGAGCAATAGCTAGCGAATCCGCGTACTCCTTTGGGTAAGCAAGCTATCGTAGAGAACATCGGGCAGTTTTCCTCTTTCTTAAACTGCCCAATACCTTCTCCCCTATACCATTTAACTTTAATAATGATACAAATACGCTGGAAGGGCATGGCAATGCCATGCCCCTACGATAAATCTATGTGTATCAGGATTTTCGTTAATTGGTATTACTTGATAAAAATAAGATGATTTTTGAGTCTTATTTAGTGCCTTTGTATAAGTTTATCTAAATTAAGAAAAATAGGATATGAAACTTTGTATTGTCACTCATAAAATTAAAAAAGGTGATGGTCAGGGACGGGTAAACTATGAAGTTGTCCAAGAAGCAATTCGTCATGGCTATGAACTGACATTATTGGCTAGTGAAATCGCACCAGAACTGGAAAAAAATAGTCAAGTTAATTGGATTTCAATTCCAGTTAAAAGCTATCCCACAGAATTTGTACGTAATTTAATATTTGCTCAAAAAAGTGCAGATTGGTTGCTTAAAAATCGCTCTAGCATTGATTTAGTTAAAGTCAATGGAGCAATTAACATGACTGCGGCTGATGTAAATGCTGTACATTTTGTCCACAGTTCATGGTTGCGATCGCCTGTTCATATTTCCCGCAACCGCCGTGATTTATATGGCTTTTACCAGTGGCTATTTACAGCTTTTAATGCGCGTTGGGAAAAACAGGCTTTCCAAAGAGCTAAGGTTGTTGTGGCTGTATCGGAAAAGGTAGCCCAAGAATTAGTCAGCATTGGTGTACCGCGTTCTCGGATTCGGGTAATTGTCAATGGCGTAGACTTAGAAGAGTTTACGCCTGGTGAAAGCAATCGCCAAAAATTAGGTTTACCGCAGAACGTCACCCTAGCACTGTTTGCTGGAGACATCCGCACACGCAGAAAGAATTTAGATACAGTCTTGCACGCCTTGGCGAAAGTTCCCGATTTGCATCTGGCGGTGGTGGGTCGTGTAGAAGGTAGTCCCTTCCCGCAATTAGCGGCTTCTTTGGGGTTAACTGAACGTGTGCATTTTATCGGATATCGACTTGATATCTCCGAAATTATGCGATCAGTAGATTTATTTGTTTTTCCTTCCCGATACGAAGCTTGCACCCTCGTATTGTTAGAAGCACTTTCTTCAGGACTGCCAGTAATTACTGCCACAGCTACCGGAGGTGCAGAGTTGGTGACACCAGAATGTGGCATTGTCTTACCTGACTCAGATGATGTCGATGCTTTAGCTGTGGCGTTGATGTCTTTGGTGAGCGATTCCGCCCTGATGCAACAGATGGGTAAAGCAGCTCGCTCTGTAGCAGAACAATATAGCTGGACTACTATGGCAAAAACTTATGTGGATTTATTCGAGGAGTTAAGCAAGAATGCGGAACACCGTTCTCATACCAACTTATCGCCGTCCACAAGACCTCTCACGCTGCCTTTTGGCGCTACAGGAACAAACTAAACCCGTTGATCAGGTGATAGTGGTTGTCCGCGATACAGATACAGCAACTTGGCAATTTCTGGCGCAATACACAGCGCACAATTTGCCATTGCATACCGTGAAAGTGGCAGAACCTGGGGTAGTAGCAGCCCTCAACGCCGGACTAGCAGTAGTGGAAGGTGATATTGTTTCTATTACTGATGATGATGCCGCACCTCACCCGGATTGGTTAGAGCGCATTGCCGCTCATTTCATCTGTGATAGTTGCATTGGTGGTCTTGGTGGGCGTGATTGGGTACACCACGGCAGCAAATTAGAAGACGAATCTCGTCTATTAGTCGGGCGCTTACAGTGGTTTGGGCGAGTGATTGGCAACCATCACCTGGGAGTGGGAGAACCCCGCGAAGTTGATATTCTCAAGGGCGTGAACATGAGTTTTCGTACCCAAGCAATCGGACAAATGCGCTTTGATGAGCGGATGCGTGGTACTGGAGCGCAGGTACATTTTGAAATGGCATTCACTCTGGCATTAAAGCGGGCTGGTTGGAAGATAATTTATGATCCTAACGTTGCTGTAGATCATTATCCAGCACAACGTTTTGACGAAGATCAGCGAAATAACTTTAATGAAATTGCCTTTATTAATTTAGTCCATAATGAAACCTTAGCTTTATTAGAACATTTGCCATTTATTCGCCGGATTGTATTTTTATTTTGGGCAGTATTCGTGGGTACATCCGATAGTTTGGGTTTAGTACAATGGCTGAGATTTTTACCTAGCCAAGGGCAGTTGGCAGGGAAAAAGTTGCTGGCATCGTGGCGTGGGCGTTGGCAAGGATATAAACAATTTGTCATTGGTCATTAGTCATTTGTCATTGCAGATCGATTATTTCATCTGGGATTTTTTATGTGTAAATCCAAAATCGAAAATTGAATGAATTCTAGACAGATACTTTTCAATAGTTTTTTACAAGAAAACTATTCTCCCGAAGAGCGATCGCTACAGGGTTGGATGGCGATCGCAGGTTTTATATTATTAACTGTAGTTTGCTATTTTGCTGGTGCTACTGCCGCTTTGCGCCTAATTTACCCGGTTACAGCTTTAATAGTAGCCATATTTTTATACTTGCGGCATCCCATTCTCTACATCAGCTTTACTTGGTGGATCTGGTTTCTCACACCTTTAGCTACTCGCTTAGTTGACTATCGAGTCGGCTGGGACGCTACCCGTCAAATGCTTATAGCACCCTACTTAGTGGTGTTTATAACCATAGCAACATTCTTACGACACTTTCCCCGCGCCTCTCGCCAAGGGGGTTTGCCGTTTGTTTTGGCTTTTATTGGAGTGTTCTATGGCTTTCTAGTCGGTCTGATTTACAACCCACCTGTCCCTGTAGCACGCGGTCTACTAGATTGGCTCAGTCCGATTATCTTCGCTTTTCACTTATTTAGTAACTGGCGAGATTATCCCAGTTATCGCCAGAATATTCAGCGAACATTCCTTTGGTGTGTGTTGATTTTAGGAACTTATGGCATATATCAATTTGTAGTAGCTCCTGAGTGGGATAGATACTGGCTTATACAATCAAAATTATTCACGAGTTCTGGAAACCCTGCACCTTTTGAGATGCGCGTCTGGAGTACATTGCACTCAGTTGGCCCCTTTGGTTCTGTCATGCAGGCTGGATTGCTATTGTTATTTACTAGTTCAGCAAGTTTAATTCTTCCAGCTTCGGCTGTTGGTTACTTGTCCTTCCTGTTGACGCAAGCACGTACTAATTGGGGGGGCTGGTTATTTGGAATAATTTTGATTATAGGTTCAGTCAAAACCAGAATTCAAATGCGCTTAATTACCATAATTGTAGTTATGGCAATTTGTGTTGTGCCATTGACAACTATCGAGCCAATTTCTGGCGTTGTCGCAGCCCGTTTAGAAACTTTTTCTAATCTTGAAGACGATAATAGCTTTAAAGATAGATCGGGAAGTTACGACAGAAACCTGGGTTTAGCTCTCTCTAATGGTCTAGGTAACGGCTTAGGAAATATTTGGAAAGTCAACGAAAAAACTGGTCAGATTGAAGTCGTGGTAATTGATAGTGGCATTTTAGATATGTTTTTCACCCTTGGTTGGTTTGGAGCCATCTTTTATATGGGTGGATTAATCTTGTTAATTATCAGTGTTAGCGGCTATGGTGAAGGTCGTTTCGATAGCTTTATCAGTGCTGCCCGTGCCATTGGCATCAGTTCTGCTGCACAATTAATTATCGGTAGCGGTATGTTGAGCGTAGCAGGTATGATTCTTTGGGGATTTTTAGCTATGGCTATGGCAGGGCATAAGTACTATACCAATCCTCGGCTGCCCTCCAACACCCACGACTTCTTAGAGAAGTCGAGAATCTGTTGAAGAAGAATTCAGAAGTCAGAATTCAGGAGTCAGAATCAAGACGCGACGCTCGAATACTCGCTAACGCTGCGCTATCCACCAGTCGTACAGAATTCATTCTGAATTCTGACTCCTGACTCCTGAATTCTGTTCGATAAATTTTACAACTTAAATAGGACTGATATAAATTATGAAAGTAATTATTGTAATGCCATTAGCCGAGCAACGAGGCGGTGGTGAAATGATGCTTTGGGATTTGTTACAGCAAGGACGTAATGCTGGTGTTGAGTGGTTGGTGATATTTTTAAAACACGGCCCGATGGTCGAAGAAGTAAAGTCTCTTGGTATTGATGCGCGAGTTGTGGAAAGTGGACGTTTACGCCAAATCCACCGTTTTATTGGCGCTGTTTTTCAGATAGCTGCGATCGCTCGCCGCGAACGTGCAGATATAATTGTCAATTGGATGTGGATTACACATATCTCTGGAGGTTTGGCGGCGATGCTGGCTGGCTTGCCTGCTGTGTGGTATCAACTAGAAGTGCCTAGTGACAAAACTTGGTTGGTGCGACTCGCTACTTTAATTCCAGCACAGGCAATTATCACTCTCTCGCTAGATGGTAAGCAAGCACAGGCAGAAATTTGGCCTCATAGACCAACACCTTTAGTTTATCCTGGTGTCGCACTAGATCGATTTGAGCCTAACGCTTTACCTTCTTGTGAAGAAGCACGGCGGAAACTGGGCTTACCTTTACATAGGCCGTTGATTGGAATTGTTGGACGATTGCAACGATGGAAAGGTATGCACGTACTGGTGCAAGCAATGCCCAAAATTTTACAGAAGTATCCCGATGCCCATTGTCTGGTAGTTGGCGGTAAGCACGATTTAGAACCGGAATACGAGGACTTCTTAAAAGCAGAAATTGCCACTTTAGGCTTGAAAGAGCAGGTAATTATGGCTGGACTACAGCGTAATATTCCAGAGTGGGTGCAGGCGATGGATGTATTTGTTCATGCATCAGATAAAGAACCCTTTGGGATTGTGATTATTGAGGCGATGGCCCTGGGTAAACCTGTGATTGCTGGCGATGCAGGCGGCCCAACAGAGATTATTACCGATGGCATGAATGGACTATTAACACCTTACGGCGATGCAGATAAATTAGCGATCGCAATTCTCCGCTATCTTGACGAGCAAGAATTTGCTCAGAGTGCAGGAATGGCTGCTAGGCAACGTGCCCTCGATTTTTCAACGCAGAACTATGCTCAAAACTTAATTAATGCAATTCGTTCTGCAATACCAAGTGTTTCTTAAGTTATGGCAATTATCTGTGCTGACTTTTCACGTTATGTGGAAAAGTCCACGAAAAACCTAACCCCCTTCCCGATGCGGGAAGGCGGAAATTCAAAGTCTCTCTCCTTTTAGGAGAGAGATTTAGAGAGAGGTTTTTCAGATGCCGTGAAAAGTCATACCAATTCTGTATAGAGATGCGCCAAATTGTATAAGGAACGAACCGCAAAGGGCGCAAAGGACACAAAGGAAGAAAGAAAATTTGGCGCAGCCTCACAAAGAAATGGTATCAGATTATCTGTGAGGTTGCTTAGAACTAGTTATCTCACCAAAGTTGATTTTGTGCAACTTCATAAATAATTGGGATTAATGTAGAGACGTTGCATTGCAACGTCTCTACTTATGTGTGTGTCCTTGCATTTTCGCCATAATGCTGAAAATATATCGAATGCCACTAAGTGAGTTAATGAACCATTCGCCATCCTTTGAGCAAAAGCAAAAATTTTCCGAAATATCTAGATGCAAAGATGTAAATAACTTTATCCTTTTGAACAAGGATATGTTAAGACAATACGAGATAGTTGCATTACCAGGTTATGCCCATAGATTTACGGGAATTTTATCAAGCTAGCGATCCCAGCAGAACTCTGTTTGTCAACAATAGCTCTGATGGTAAGTATTACATAGATTTTTCCTCAGTCCGAGGCGGGGATATTCTTGGCAAGCTGAAGCAGAAGATTACCTTTTTTAAACCCAATGAACCCACTTGCACGCTATTTACTGGGCATATTGGTTGTGGGAAATCGACAGAACTATTACGGTTACAGGCAGAACTGGAAAAATTAGGCTTCCATGTCGTCTATTTTGAGTCCAGTGACGATTTGGAAATGACCGATGTCGATATTGCTGATGTGCTGCTAGCGATCGCTCGGCGTGTAAGTCAAAGTCTTGATAAAATTACTCTAGAGTCACCCAACAAGTTTAATGAGTTGCTCCAAGGTGCTTGGAAAGTCTTAAACTCCGAGGTGACGGGGGCAAAAGTTAAGGTTCCGGTGCTTGGTGATGTTGGTTTATCCGCAGATAAAGAAAAACTTTCTCTATCTATGGGCATTGGGGAAATCACTAGCAAGATGAAAAATGACCCAACCCTGCGAGAAAAACTCAATCAGTATTTAGCACCGCAAAAAACTAAGCTGTTAGAAGCGATTAATCAAGAATTATTAGAACCTGCGATCGCAAAACTCAAACAGCAGGGTAAAAATGGTCTAGTGGTAATTGTCGATAATCTTGACCGCATAGATAATCGTGTCAAACCTTGGGGGCGTCCGCAGCAAGAATATTTATTTGTTGACCAAGGTGAGTTTTTGACGAAGCTGAATTGTCATCTCATCTACACCATGCCCTTATCTTTGAAGTTTTCCAACGATTACGGAATGCTGACTCAGCGATTTCCAGAAGACCCCAAAGTATTACCAATGGTTCCTGTACAATGGTGTGATGGCAGTGTTCATACACAGGGAATGTCACTCATGCAGCAGATGGTACTTGCTAGAGCTTTTCCTGACATGACACCAGAGGAGCGTTTTAAATAAAGTTACCGAGATTTTTGATAGTGCTGCTAGCCTAGAACGCTTGTGTTCAAATGAGCGGTGGTCATGTGCGCGATGTGCTGAGGCTGCTGAATACCTGGATTATGGAAGAAATGAGCCTTCCTTTAACCCGTGAAACCTTAGAGCAAGTTATTCGTTCTCGGCGGAATGAGATAATGTTACCGATTTCTGAGGATGAGTGGCAATTGTTACGTCATGTCAAAGAAAAGAAAAAGGTGAGTGATGACCACGGATATCAAAAACTGATCCGCAGTCGGTTTGTGTTTGAATATCGGGATGGTGGCGAGTCTTGGTTTGATGTTAATCCCGTTTTGGCAGAGGCTAGAGAGTTGCAGTGAGGAACCAGGGAACTGATGAATAATTAGATTATGAAACCAGAAACCAAAAATGTTTTGTTAAAAGCTTATGCACAATTGCACCAAATCACAGAAGAATTGTACTCAGCTTCGGATAAAGCCATAGAAAACAATGATTTTGAGGACGCTAGCTTACTAGCTAGTAGAGCAGATAGACTTTATGAAGAGATAGAAAATTTAGAGATTGTAATTTCAGAACAGGAGGAAATATGAAAACAATCCAAGAGTTAAAGACTCGTATTCAAGAACTCAGTAAACAAGCTGTTGAATTTAGTAGAAAAGCATCTGAAGTATGCTTAACTGACCGTCAGCAAGCCAAGTATTTTAGACAACAAGCAAGAGAAGCTAGCAAACGCACTCAAGTATTGATACAGGAGTTAAAACGCCAGGAAGTTTAATTTGTAGTCTTTAATCTTTCTTCTGCCTCCTAAACTCTAGATTTACGTCAGCTTATGACTTATGACAGACTCGCAACCACCAAAAGATAACCATGTAAACAGCGAGCGCTCTCTGAAACAATTAGCTTGGGCGATCGAATCCTCCGTGGGACAGTTTAAGCTGATATTGGCACGGTGTAATTATGCTAGCTTGCGCGATCGCTTAATCTCCAGATTGCAAGAAATCTGTCAAGTCGAAATTCGTGTCTTGGCAGTGCAGCAATCTAATAGAACTCTTTATACTACCATTCAGGAAGAATTCAGCGAAGAGATACCAGCCTGTGTGATGGTTGTGGGTTTGGAATCAGTGCAGAATTTATCTGTAATGTTAACTTCTGCGAATCAGGTGCGGGAAGAGTTTCGCAAGAATTTTGCTTTTCCCTTAGTGTTGTGGATTGACGATGAAATCTACAAGCAACTAATACACCTTGCACCAGATTTGGAAAGTTGGGCAACTACGAGAAATTTTGCCATTTCAACACAAGAATTAGTAGATTTTATCATCGAAACCGCTAATCAATGGTTTAGTAATAACTTAAAATTTAGCGTAGATGAATATATCAAACTGGAAAATGAGTTAGAAGCAGCGCAAAAATATTTACTCAAAGAACCAGATGCTTATAATTTAGAAATTCAAGCTAATTTAGAATCTTTGTTAGGTTTTATCAAACAGATAAATAATCAAAAAGATTCGGCGTTAGAGCATTATCACAACGCTTATAAGCTTTGGCAGCAAAGTAATAATTTAGAACGCCAGATAAAAATCCTCGGCGAAATCGGCTTTTGTTATTATTTAAAAGCTTTTAAACATCAAGATATTAATCATCCAGATTGGCAAGCAACTTGGCATTATATTCAAGAGTATATAAATTTTATTAACCAGTTCATAAATCCAGATTTAATTGCTAATGCAGTAGTTAAATTCGGTGATATCTTGCGAGACTTGCAAAAGTGGGAAACCTTGCAGAGTCTTTCCGAACAAGCTTTAGTAATCCATCAAAATAATAACCAACTAAGAGAACTAGCCAAAGATTACGGTTTTTTAGCTGAGGTAGCTTTAGCTCAAAAAAACTGGGTCAAAGCAAATCAGCTAGTTCAGCAAGCCTTAAAGCTTTTTTCTACGATTCCCAATCTGGAATCAGCAAATACATCAGGGATTTTATCTGATATTCCCGCAAGAGATTTAAAGTCAAAAGATTTGAGTTTATATCAGTTTATTTTAGGTCGTTCTCAATACCATTTAGGTCAAACTAAACAGGCAACTCTCAGCCTAGAAACTGCGAGAGATGTGGGTAATCCTCTAGAAGATATCAGGCTTTTCTTGGATATTCTCAGGTTTTTGCAGCAGCTTTACTTTGAGCAGAAAGAATATCTCAAAGCATACAAAATTAAACAGCAAAGGCGTTCCATTGAACAGCAATTTGGTTTGCGGGCTTTTATTGGTGCGGGTAAGTTAGAAGCTACAAAACAGGCATTTGTCGAGACATTGCGCTCAAACTCTCCCCAGGGAAACATTGCCCCAGAAATTGCTGCATCTGGTCGCCTATTGGATGTAGAACGTTTAATTGAACGCATGGGTCGCCCTGATTATAAGTTGATAGTAATTCATGGGCAATCGGGTGTCGGCAAAAGTTCACTGGTGAATGCGGGACTAGTGCCAGCTTTAAAGAATAAAGCGATCGGTACTCAAGATTATTTACCAGTGGTAATGCGAGTTTACACCAACTGGGTGGAAGAATTGGGGAGGCTTTTGGGAAAAAGTGGGGAATGGGGAGTGGGGAATGGGGAGTGGGGAGAGTTTGAATCTCAACGTTCAGCCTCAGAACTCGGAAGTTCGACCTCAGAACTCGGAACTTCAACCTCAGAACTCGGAACTTCAACCTCAGAACTCGGAACTCCGACCTCAGAACTCGGAACCTCAACCTCAGAACTCGGAACCTCAACCTCAGAACTCGGAACTCCGACCTCAGAACTCGGAACTTCAACCTCAGAACTCGGAACTCCGACCTCGGAACTCGGAACTCCGACCTCAAACACTCAAACTCCTCACTCCTCACTCCTAACTCCCCACTCCCCACTCCCCACTCCCCACTCCCTCCTCTCCCAACTTCGCAAAAACGAACAGCGCAACCTCCGCACAGTACTGATTTTCGATCAATTTGAGGAATTTTTCTTTGTTTACACCGAACCTGCACAAAGAAAGCAATTCTTTGAGTTTCTGGGAGAGTGTCTGAATGTTCTATCGGTGAAAGTTATCTTATCGCTGCGGGTAGATTACATTCATTACTTGCTAGAGTGCAATGATTTGTCCAGCCTCAAGATTATTGGCAATGACATTCTCAGTAATAATGTGCTTTACAAGTTGGGGAACTTCTCACCTACTGATACAAAGTCAATTATTCAGCGTTTAACTGAAAATACTAGTTTTCGTTTAGAACCTGCTTTAATTGAACAACTCGTGCAAGATTTAGCCGGAGAATTGGGTGAAGTTCGTCCCATTGAGTTGCAGGTTGTGGGGGCGCAACTGCAAACGGAGAATATTACAACTCTGGCAGAATATCGGCAACGCGGCACTAAGGGAGAATTAGTTAAGCGTTATTTGGATGAAGTTGTTAATGATTGCGGTGAAGAAAATCAGCAAGCAGCAGACATATTACTGTATTTGCTGACCGATGAAAAAGGAACTCGCCCTTTGAAGACTCGCGCTGAGTTGGAACGCGATTTAGTGCCGTATTTCTCGGAGATCCCCCCAACCCCCCTTAAAAAGGGGGGCTTCATTCTTTCAACCCCCTTTTTAAGGGGGTCGCCGCAGGCGGGGGGATCAAAAACTAGGGCGGAACAAGCTTCTGAAATCAGCAAATTAGATTTAGTGTTAGAGATTTTTGTCCAATCCGGCTTAGTAGTTTTGCTACCAGAAAACCCGGCAGACCGTTATCAACTGGTACATGACTACATCGCCGCCTTTATCCGCCAGCAACAGGAACCGAAGTTAAAGCAGGTGATGGCGGAACTGGAAAAAGAACGAGAACAAAGAAAGCTGAGTGAAGTAAAACTTAATCGTGTTTTCAAACGCGCCCTTCTTGGTTCCATAAGCGCAGGTTTAGGATTTGCTGTTTTAGCAGCAGCAACATTCCAGTGGGCAGTAGAAGCAAATGTTAGTCAAATTAACGCCATCAATAATTCTTCTGAAGCCTTTGCTGTCTCTGGACAATACCCAGATGCTTTAATAACAGCTTTAAGGGCAAGTAACAAACTCAAGCATACACTTTGGGCACAGCACAGAAGCGATACCCTAATGCAGACTGTGGCAACTTTACAGCAAGCGGTTTATTTAAAGCCAAATGAAAGGAAAGAAAATCGTGCCGTAGAGGCGAATACCTTAGAAGGGCATAGCAGTGTGGTCAGTAGCGTAGTCTTCAGCCCCGATGGCAAGACACTGGCTTCTGGCAGTGATGACAACACCATCAAACTCTGGGATGTCAGCACAGGCAAAGCCATGAAAGCCCTGACTGGGCATAGTAGTTGGGTCTTTAGCGTAGTCTTCAGCCCCGATGGCAAGACACTGGCTTCTGGCAGTGAAGACAAGACGATCAAACTCTGGGATGTCAGCACAGGTAAAGCCATGAAAACCCTGACTGGGCATAGCAGTAGGGTCACTAGCGTAGTCTTCAGCCCCGATGGCAAGACACTGGCTTCTAGCAGTAATGACAAGACGATCAAACTCTGGGATGTCAGCACAGGCAAAGCCATGAAAACCCTGACTGGGCGCAGTTTGGTCACTAGCGTAGTCTTCAGCCCCGATGGCAAGACACTGGCTTCTGGCAGTGATGACAACACCATCAAACTCTGGGATGTCAGCACAGGAAAAGTCATGAAAACCCTGACTGGGCATAGCAGTTGGGTCTTTAGCGTAGTCTTCAGCCCCGATGGCAAGACACTGGCTTCTGGCAGTAATGACAAGACGATCAAACTCTGGGATGTCAGCACAGGCAAAGCCATGAAAACCCTGACTGGGCGCAGCTTGGTCACTAGCGTAGTCTTCAACCCCGATGGCAAGACACTGGCTTCTGGCAGTAATGACAAGACGATCAAACTCTGGGATGTCAGCACAGGCAAAGCCATGAAAACCCTGACTGGGCATAGCAGTAGGGTCACTAGCGTAGTCTTCAGCCCCGATGGCAAGACACTGGCTTCTAGCAGTAATGACAAGACGATCAAACTCTGGGATGTCAGCACAGGCAAAGCCATGAAAACCCTGACTGGGCGCAGTTTGGTCACTAGCGTAGTCTTCAGCCCCGATGGCAAGACACTGGCTTCTGGCAGTGATGACAACACCATCAAACTCTGGGATGTCAGCACAGGCAAAGGCATGAAAACCCTGACTGGGCATAGCAGTTTGGTCTTTAGCGTAGTCTTCAGCCCCGATGGCAAGACACTGGCTTCTGGCAGTAATGACAAGACGATCAAACTCTGGGATATCAGCACAGGCAAAGCCATGAAAACCCTGACTGGGCGCAGTTTGGTCACTAGCGTAGTCTTCAACCCCGATGGCAAGACACTGGCTTCTGGCAGTAATGACAAGACGATCAAACTCTGGGATATCAGCACAGGCAAAGCCATTAAAACCCTGGCTGGGCATAGCAGTTTGGTCTATAGCGTCGGATTCAGCCCTGATGGCAAGACACTGGCTTCTGGCAGTGAAGACAACACGATCAAACTCTGGGATGTCAGCACAGGCAAAGTCATGAAAACCCTGACTGGGCATAGCAGTATAGTCATTAGCGTCGGATTCAGCCCCGATGGCAAGACACTGGCTTCTGGCAGTGAAGACAAGACGATCAAACTCTGGGATGTCAGCATAGGCAAAGTCATGAAAACCTTGACTGGGCATAGCAGTATTGTCATTAGCGTCGGATTCAGCCCCAATGGCAAGACACTGGCTTCTGGCAGTGAAGACAAGACGATCAAACTCTGGGATGTCAGCACAGGCAAAGCCATGAAAACCCTGGCTGGGCATAGCAGTTTGGTCACTAGCGTAGTCTTCAGCCCCGATGGCAAGACACTGGCTTCTGGCAGTGGTGACAAGGCCGTGATTTTATGGGATTTGGATTTCAATGATTTATTACTTAGTGCTTGCAATTTGCTCAATAATTACCTGGTTGCCCATCCAGAAGTGTTAGAAGAGTTGCAATCATGCCAAACTCCATCTCGCTTGGTGTTGGGGGCAACAGTGTTAGTTATCCAAGGTGAGAAGCTAGCGCGAAATGATGATATCAATGGCGCTGTTGAAAAGTTTCGCAAGGCACAGCAGTGGGATAATAATTTAAAGTTTGATTCGCAGGCGAGAGCGAAAGAGTTGGCGAATCAAGATAAGGTTGAACACCTAGTTGATGAAGGAAATAGCCGCTTACAAGAGAAAAAGTTTAAGGAAGCGCTAGCGGCTTATACCGAAGCTCTCAAGCTTGATCCGAAAGTTGAAATTACTGCTGATTCTTGGAACTCTCTGTGTTGGGATGGTAGTCTGCAAAAACAAGCGGCTGATGTATTACCAGCCTGTGAAAAAGCCGTTACACTTGCACCTGAAGATGGCAATAATCGTGATAGCCGTGGCTTGGCGAGGGCGCTTACAGGCAACTATCAAGGAGCAATTGAAGACTTTGAAGCATACATCGCCCAGACTGACGATAAAGATAGTAAAGCACAACGGCAACGCTGGGTAAAAGATTTACGGGCGGGGAAGAATCCGTTTACAGATGCAGAGATTAAAAAGTTACAGAATTAGGGAATTGAGCATTTTAATTCTCTTATCTCTTTATTCTGTATCAATATGGAATAGACGAAATAGATAAACATTCAAAGCCCTGTGACATCAACTTGACTCCTGAGAATTTTGGCACAACAGCATTGAAGTCTTCTCATTATTCTTGCTCTTAATTCAAGTGCATTTTTTACACCTTTTTTTATGCCTATCTTAATTAATTTGTCAAGTTCACCCTAGACTAAATTAGATGAGCTTACCCTGGATATAAACTGAAGGAAAACTAATAAATACTGACAGTATAATCATCAATACAAGCTTGTTTGAATGGGAGCATCCCAATTTTGCTTAAATCTTTTCCCTCACCCCCAGTCCCTCTCCCATCTTTGGGAGAGGGGAGACATAATTCTAGTTCCCCTTCTCCCAAAGATGGGAGAAGGGGTTAGGGGATGAGGGCGATCAAAGTTTTTGCACATTTGGGATGCTCCCGTTTGAATGATGATTTTTTTGTGCAATAAGTTTTATAAAAACTTTATCGTTATAAATATTAAGTAGAAAACTATATTGGGAAACATAAATATATAACCTTATCAGGGTTGGGTTCCATGAGGAGCTAATTCAACAGAATTGTAAATCAAAACATTCTTTTGTCAGGATAGCTCGGAACTAATTTGCCAACTATTGAACAGAATTTATGAAACTCAATCAGAACCTCTTTTTCTACTCATTCCTAGCTCGTTTCCGATGGCTCAAGAAAAGTTACACCGCTAAAATCATGTTGGTGGCATTTTTGGGCACTCACGTACCGCTTTTGACCTTACTTTTGAGTTTCGTCATCTCAAACTCCTATTCTTTAGATATGGCGATCCGAGTTATGATCATTGCTTTGTTAGCTACATTAGCGGGTACGGCTGTGACTCTCTACGCGCTACACCACCTCCTCAAACCAGTTATTTTGACATCAACTGCATTACAAAATTATCTAAGTACCAAAACTCTACCTGAATTGCCTACGGAATTTGCTGATGAAGCCGGTACATTAATGGCAGATACCTCACAAACTCTTCACAAATTAGATGAGTTAATTCACTACATCACTAATTATGATGATCTAACTGGATTACCCAATCGTGATTTATTCTGCGATCGCCTCCATGAAATTCTATCCAAACCTGAAAACAACCAGCGCCTTGTAGCTGTCTTTTTGCTAAGTATTGATGATTTCACTGCTATAAGTCATGGGTTGGAGCATGAGGCAATAAATTTGTTGTTAAGAGCAGTTGCCCAGAGGTTATCAACCTGCATAACACAAACACATATTCTTGCCCATTTGAGTGGAGATGAATTTGCTCTTGTCCAAATAGAAATTCATTCTTTTGAAAATCTGATTAAGCTATCTCAAGTGCTTTTGAATACCCTAAGCAAACCCTTTTCTCTAGAAGGCAACTTGATTCATATCACCGCCAGCATCGGCATCACAATTAATGGACTAAATGATCACAATAGCGTAGATCAACTCTTGCAACAGGCTCATATAGCACTGTACCAGGCGAAGCAGCAAGGACGTAGCCAATACCAATTCTATTCGCCAGAAATTAATACTCAGTTGCAGGAGCGACTGACATTAGAAAATGAATTACATGGGGCGCTTGAGCGCAACGAAATGGTGGTTTATTATCAACCTTTAATTGACTTACACAGTGGACACATTACAGCTATGGAAGCGTTGATTCGCTGGCAGCATCCTACATTAGGCTTGGTTGCTCCAGCAAAGTTTATTCCCATTGCCGAAGCTAATGGTGCGATCGTACCAATTGGTGAATGGGTTTTGCGAACTGCTTGCGCTCAAAACCGTGCTTGGCAGCTTGCTGGATTTACCCCAATTCGGATATCTGTGAATCTGTCAGCTCGACAGTTTGAACAACCTTATCTGGTTGAGGTGATCAACCAAATTCTTGAGGAGACTGGACTTAAAGCATCTGATCTGGAACTGGAAGTAACGGAAAGCTTCTTGATGAGTGATATTGAGCGATCGGTTAAAACCTTAAAACAATTACGAGAACTGGGTATATGGTTGGCTTTAGACGACTTCGGCACTGGTTATTCCTCCCTGAATTACTTGAAGCGCTTTCCTGTAAATATGCTCAAGATTGATCGCTCATTTGTGCAAGATGTCATGTCTAATCCTGATAGCGCTGCCGTCACTAATGCGATTATTGCCCTAGCAAAGAGCCTACGGTTAAGTATCACGGCAGAAGGTGTGGAAACCCAAGAACAGCTTGACTACCTGCGAATGCAGGGATGTGATGAAGGTCAGGGTTTTTACTTCAGTTGTCCTGTTCCTGCTGATATAATTGCCCCGATGTTGCAGAAAATTTCTCAGCAGATGGAAATAATTACAGCATAAGCGATGCCCCAAAGCCGGGCGGCTGCAAATTGCTCCGCCTGAGTTCCATCTGGTAGAGACATTGCCACATAAGCGAGCGTGGGTTGGTTCATTCTCTCTATCCAGGTGTTTCTGCGAATTTGAACTTTGATTTCCATCCAATTAATTTTTTCAGAAAGTGATGTAAATTACTAGATGAGCTTATTGTCTTTCTTGAAACTTACTAATAACTTTTTGAGTAAATTGTAAAAAATTCTCTGCAATAGGCGTTAAACTGTTTTGCTGCCAGATTACGGCAGTTTCTATTACAGGTACTTCTTCAAGAATAGGACGATAAACTACACCAGACCTTTGAAGATTCTGTAGAGAAGATGGTGTAATCGCCACACCCATTCCAGCCGAGACTAATCCAATAATTGTTTGCATTTGAATCGCCTCCTGAGTAATGTTAGGTTTGAAGTTTCTCTGCTGAAAAAGACTCATGATGCGATCATAAAGTCCTGGGGCTAGATAGCGGGGAAACATGATCAAAGGTTCACTTAAGAGTGATTGCACACAGATGTGTTCTTTTTGAGCCAATGAATGAGTTGAGGACAAAGCCACAACTAAAGTTTCGCTGTGAATGCACTTATAAGATAGTGTGTCATCTTCTAAAGGTGGATGAGCAAAACCCACATGGATTAGTGAATCTCTCAGTGCTTGCTCCTGTTTACTTGTAGTTAACTCTAGTAAGACTAGTTCTACTTCCAGAAATTGCTCACGAAATTGCCGCAAAATCAAGGGTAATAGGTCGTAAATTACCAAACTAGTAAATCCGATTCGGAGTTGACCTGTTTCACCTCTTCCAGTCTTTTGAGTCAACGCCACTGCTGTTTCTAGTTGCACCAGTAGTTGATAAGCCTCTTGTAAAAAAACCTTACCAGCTTCTGTTAATTGTACTTGTCGCTTAGTTTTGCGTTCAAAAAGTTTTACTCCTAGTTCTGCTTCTAGTTGCTGAATTTGTTGGCTCAAAGGCGGTTGAGCTATATGCAGCCTTTCTGCGGCTTTAGTGAAATGTAGTTCTTCAGCTACAGCAATAAAGTAGCGCAGGTGTCGTAGTTCCATATTTTTGATAGTTTATAAGTCTCAATTTTAAATAAATATATATTGGACATCTTAAAAAAGTCTACGTATCATACTCGTACAAGGATTTGAGCGAGGTTAGAGCAATGGGTGAAAAAACAATTTCGTCAGAGAATTTTAGAAGTAAAGTTGTTACACAAGGAGTGCAGCGATCGCCAAATCGGGCTATGCTGCGTGCAGTAGGTTTTCAGGATGAAGACTTTAACAAAGCAATTGTGGGTGTGGCTAATGCTTACAGCACCATCACTCCCTGTAACATGGGGATTAATCAACTAGCACTCATAGCTGAAACTGGCATTAAACTAGCTGGGGCAATGCCGCAAATGTTCGGCACAATTACTATTAGCGATGGGATTTCGATGGGAACTGAGGGGATGAAATATTCCCTAGTCTCACGAGAAGTGATTGCTGACTCCATTGAAACCGTCTGTAATGGTCAAAGTATGGATGGTGTGCTTGCCATTGGTGGCTGTGATAAAAATATGCCAGGGGCAATGATTGCAATGGCGCGGATGAATATCCCGGCTATCTTTGTTTACGGTGGGACAATTAAACCCGGACACTACCAGGGTCGTGACTTGACTGTTGTGAGTTCCTTTGAGGCTGTGGGTGAATACAGTGCTGGTAAAATTGACGACACCGAACTGATGGAAGTAGAACGCCGCGCTTGTCCTGGTGCTGGTTCTTGCGGTGGGATGTTCACAGCCAATACTATGTCCTCGGCTTTTGAAGCGATGGGTATGAGTTTACCCTATTCTTCCACAATGACCGCGGAAGATGAAGAAAAAGCTGATAGCACTGAAGAATCAGCCAAGGTATTAGTAGAAGCAATTCGCAATCAATTGTTACCCCGGCACATTATCACGCGCAAATCTATAGAAAATGCTATTTCTGTAATTATGGCTGTGGGTGGTTCAACTAACGCTGTATTACATTTTCTAGCGATCGCTCGTGCAGCTGGTGTAGAACTTAATCTAGATGATTTTGAAACTATCCGCGATCGTGTCCCTGTTTTATGTGATTTAAAACCCAGTGGTAGATATGTCGCTACAGACTTACATCAAGCTGGTGGTATTCCCCAAGTGATGAAAATGCTATTGGTACATGGATTACTTCACGGTGACTGTATCACCATCACAGGTAAAACCATCGCCGAAATTTTAGCAGATGTCCCCGATGAACCAGCCACCAATCAAGATGTGATTCGTCCTTGGAATAACCCGATGTATGCCCAAGGTCACTTAGCCATTCTGAAAGGGAATCTCGCTACAGAGGGAGCAGTCGCAAAAATTGCCGGGGTGAAAAATCCCAGTATTACTGGTACTGCACGGGTATTTGACTCCGAGGAAGAATGTTTAGATGCCATCCTTGCAAGTAAGATTAAAGCCGGTGATGTAATTATCGTCCGCTACGAAGGCCCGATTGGCGGCCCTGGTATGCGGGAAATGTTGGCTCCCACCTCAGCACTTATTGGTGCGGGTTTAGGTGATGCAGTCGGATTGATTACTGATGGACGCTTTTCAGGCGGTACTTACGGGATGGTAGTCGGACACGTTGCTCCCGAAGCCGCCGTTGGTGGTGCGATCGCTCTGGTTGAAGAAGGTGATAGCATCACTATTGACGCTAATTCTCGCTTGTTACAAATCAACATTTCTGATGCAGAGTTAGCCAGTCGCCGCGCCAAATGGCAACCCCGTCCACCCCGTTATACAAAAGGCATCTTAGCAAAATATGCGAAGTTAGTTTCCTCTAGCAGTGTTGGTGCTGTCACAGATTTGGATTTATTTAACGAGTAGGGAGTAAGACCATATTATACCGAGCTTTACACTCCTTCTCCCTTTAACCATTACAGCAGATAGCAACAGGCGTGAGGTACAGATAATCGTAGGGGCACAACTATTTATTATGCCCCTACCCGTGTACTTCATTTACCTAAAATACGCTGTAAGTAAGGAAGAACAAAACCACTTAGTAGAAAATAGTTTGAGTTTTGGCTATATTACATCACACAATTTTCTCTTAAAGGGTGACTATAGGATGAGCGAATGCCAAAGTACACAATAAATTATGAGAGCGCAAAAGAAATTTGTGGTCAATTCATCATACAAAATCCCGAAGTTACCACTACCACCGTCACTGTTTGGTTCAGAAGTCAGTTCTTTTACTGAGTTGACAGTCACTCAAAGAATGCCTGCAATTGCCCGTCGAGTTATCGTTGAAAATAATTTTTCACCAGAGATTAATACAAGATTAGAAAGGCTTGCTATAGAACTGTCGGCAGGATATTTAGAACCTCTGGTAAATGATACTGGTGCAGATTTTCCAGCTTGGGATACATATCTAGAATCTTACAGGGGTCAGCGTTGGATAGACGTTCCCTGGTTTTTTGCAGAAACTTATTTTTATCGATTAATTCTAGAAATTACTGATTACTTTCGCCCTGGTATATGGCAAGGTGTAGATCCATTCCAATTGCAAAAATATCAGGGTTTAGAAGCGTCTCTTGACTCAACTACTCTTCTATGTAATCAGGTGAATAAATGGCTGGAAGATTCTGAAATTGATGCCCAACCAAACCAAAAAGCTTTAGTTGCACTCTTATATTTCGCTTTATGGGGAAATCGAGTTGACTTGAGTTTGTGGTCAGCATTCGAGGATGACCGGAGCCGTTTTGATATTCAAAATCAACTAGCTCACATTTTAGTAAATGATGCCTCCCAAATTAGTGAATTGTTAACTATTTCTGAAGGAAGTCGCGTTGATTTTGTCTTAGACAATGCTGGTTTTGAACTTGTCTGTGATTTATGCTTAGTAGATTTCTTATTAAGTAGTAACTTAGTTAATCAAGTTTACCTGCACCTGAAACCCCATCCTACTTTCGTTTCTGATGCCATGATTAAGGATGTACATGACACAACAAGTTTTTTAGCTGCTACTAGCGATCAACAAGTGATATCTTTGGCTCAAAGACTGGAGGAGCATATTGCATCAGGGCGTTTAGTCTTATCTGAAGATTACTTTTGGACATCACCTTTACCATTTTGGGAAATACCCAACTCTCTCAAGAATGAGTTAGCTAATGCCAGTTTAGTTATAGTCAAAGGGGATGCGAATTATCGTCGGTTATTAGGCGATCGCCATTGGGATATTACTATTAGCTTTGCAGATATAGTCTGCTACTTACCTGTACCCATAGTAGCGTTACGCACCCTGAAATCAGAAGTAGCAGTAGGTTTAAAATCTGAGGTTGTTGAGAAAGTAGCAAAATCTGACCATTCTTGGTTAACCAATGGACAATGGGGTGTGATTCAGTTCGCGTCTTAGCAATCCCAAAAGCCTTATAAATGTTTGCTTGTGATCAAGAAATTGTTGGCGAAGTTTCCGCAGGGGTGCTGATGAAGTGGAATGAGTAGCGATGCCTACGCCAACCTGATTCAGCGATCGCTAATCAATTACTGGCATATTGCATATTGCAGCAGTCTCCTAAACTCCCTACGACGGGCTACACAGAAACTACAAACATTCCAATTAAGTAAAAAGTTGATGCACTGTTTTGATTCGACTCTCAACGAATCAAAACAAGTGTACCGGTTAAAATTAAGCCAGTCCCCAATATCACTTGTAGCGTTAGCGGTTCCTTAAGAAATAGTAGCGAAAAAATTAGCACCAAAAGCAAACTCGATTTATCCAAAGGTGCTACTAAAGAAGCTTTCCCAACTTGTAAGGCGCGAAAATAAAATAACCAAGATAAACCAGTTGATAATCCAGAGAAAACGAGAAATAGCAAGGTTTTGGGGCTAATTGTCAATAGTGTATCTAGTTGTCCTTTTGCAAAAACCCAACCCCAAACCATGACTAGAATTACTACTGTGCGGATTGCGGTTGCTAAGTTGGAGTTAATTGCTTCGACTCCAATCTTGGCAAATATAGTCGTCAAGGCTGCAAAAAATGCCGATAATAGAGCAAAAAATATTGCATTCGTTTCATTCTCTGACATTTAATATCCCCGATCACATCAGTATTTATTGAGAAATAGTATCACTATTGCTTTGTATGGATTCTCTACATTCTTTTTCGGAGATGTCTAATATAAAACTTACAGCAGTTTTTGATCAAACCCACCACAAAATGAATCCTAAAACAAAGCCCAGTATTGCTTTCAGTACTTTTATCCGTGGCACGTTTGATTGCAATTTGCTGTAGGCAATCCCGATTCATGGAGATGAGGAAGCAATCTCTATTTCTATTAAGAAATATTTCTAATAGTTCTGAGAGCGATCGCAGAGTGAGCGATCGCCTTTCTCAACTACTGTGTTAGTTTTTAGATAATCCTGCACTAACTTGCAGCCATAACTCAGTGCATCTAGGTGGAGAATTCGTTGCAAATTCCAAAAAATGAGCGTGTTGTCATCACCCCCTGAAGCTAGAAAACTCCGTCGGGGCTGATTGCAATTTGCCTAATCGCTGCGGTATGTCCTCTAAGGGTCGTTATTTCCGTACCATCAAGTTTCCAAAGTTTGACAGTACCATCTACGCTACCAGAAGCAAGTATTTTCCCATCAGGACTAAACGCAACTCCCCAAATCGCTGCACTATGACCAATGAAAGTTTTCAGCAACTTTCCATCCAGTGTCCACAGCTTAACAGTATTGTCGCCACTTCCAGTCGCTAGCATTTTACCGTCTGGGCTAAAGGCAACTCTCCATACTGCTGCTGAGTGTCCTACAAAAGTTCTCAACAATTTACCATCAAGTGTCCATAGTTTAGCGGTATTATCACCACTGGCTGAAGCAATGAAGCGACTATCCGGACTAAATACGACTTGCCAAACTTCCGCCTGATGTCCTTTAAGGATCTGTGGCACAGGGCGATCTCTAACCCATACATGAATAATTTTCTCAACATTTGCCATTGCGATCGCTTGTCCGTTAGGACTCAATACTCCTGCTAAGAGTTTACCGAAAGGAACTTTATAAGTAGCAACACTACTTCCGTCTCGCGTCTTGAGTTTTACTGTATCATCGTAAGCGGCAAGAGCAATTAACTTACTATCTTTACTAAATGAAACATCGAAGACTACGCTCTTAGATTCAGTAAAAGTTTTGAGTAATTTGCCTTGGCGACTCCAAAGTTTAGCGGTGTTTTCGTGGCTAGCTGTAGCGATTGTTGAACTGTCGGGGGTAATAGCTATTGACCAAATCCCCGACTGATGGGCAACGATAGACTTTTGGAATGGGTTCTCACTCTGCCAAAGTCTGACAACGTTTTCTGCCCCCGCCGAAGCAATAAAGCTGCTATCTGCACTAAAAGCGACTCCCCAAACGGATGCACTATGCCCTTTAAGCGTTCTCAGTTCTGTCCCATCAATGTTCCACAGTTTAACCGTTTTGTCGAGACTAGCGGAAGCAATAGTTTGCCCATCAGGACTCCATGCTACTCCCCAAATGCCGGCACTGTGACCTTTGAGAGTTTTATACTGGCGGTAGCTGCCATCACTGTTGTCTCGCCGCCAAAGTTTCACAGTTTTGTCTTCACTCGCTGAAGCAATGGTCTGACCGTCAGGGCTGAAAGCGACTCCTACAACCCAACTAGCGTGACCAATGAGAGTTTGTAAAGATTTGGCGTTTTGCCAACCTGTACCGTCTCGTTGCCAAAGTTTTACTGTTTTGTCTATACTTGCGGCAGCAACGATATTACCATCAGGACTAAAAGCTACTCTCCAAAACCCCTGTTTGTAACCTTGAAACGTCCTTAGCAACTTACCGTCTCGCTGCCAAATTTTCACCGTTCTGTCGAAACTACTAGAGGCAAGGAACTGACCATCAGGACTAAATGCAACTCCCCAGAGCGAAGCTGTGTGACCTTTGAGAGTTCTTAACAGCTTGCCATCTAGTTGCCAAAGTTTAATAGTGCCATCTTCACTGGCTGAGGCAAGTATTTGACCATCAGGGCTAAAATCGACTGCCCTAACTGTTCCTGCATGACCTTTGAGAGTTGCAACTAGTGTACCATCAGGTCGCCAAAGTTTGATTGTTTGATCTACACTTGCTGAGGCAATTAGAGAACTGTCAGGACTGACACCTACAGCTATAACAGCTGCTGTATGCCCCCAAAAACGGTTGTACTCATCTGCTCCATAAACTGCTTGTTGCAGTGCATTTTCCACTTGAGGAGCAAGATTTGTATTTGATTTACCTAATTTTTGCAGTCTTTTTTTTGCTTTGATTGCTTCTACAAGTGCATCTAATCTGCGATTTGAGGCAAAAAGCCCCTCGGAAGAAGATACAAGCGCTTGAATTTCACTGTTTTTAGCTTGAGTTTCACTGTTGCGAGTCTGGTGATACAAAATGAAAGTTCCTATTCCCAAACTACTAGAAACGAGCAACCCAATAGTTACTGCAACTAGGAGATATCTCTGCAATAAAGCCGTTTTTTTCTCTTGTGCTAGTCGTGCTTCTACCTCTTTAGCCGTTTTTTTCTCTTGTACGAGTCGTGCTTCTACTTCTTTAGCCCGTGCTGCCTCCAATGCCATTTGCACTTCTTTGCGATCGCATTCAACACTTGCGGCTAAAAATTGATAATCTAAATCACTCAGACTCTTGCCCTGTGCCCAATTTTGAGTATCTTTTAAAGCTTGTCCTCGCAACAGACGCGATTCATCTTTGTAACGCGATGCTACCCAAGCGTTGAATGTTTGCGAGTAGGGACGGAGATTATCTAGTTGTCTTAATACCCATTGGGCATTAAAAACATTTCGATAGATAGGATTTTTAATTTTGAGATAGCCGTTGTGTCTTTCTACTAAACCGGACAACAACAGTTGTGTCTGTTCTCGACTATCATCACTTGGAACAGAATTAAGAGGCGTAGAGGAAAACTCTTCTCCCCCGCTCCCCTGCTCAAGAGCCTCTTCTGCTTGCAACACCTGTTGATAAATACTCAACAACCGCCCTGCCTGTTGTTCGTCGAATAAGAGGCGATCGCGAATAGTACGCAAATGTTCGGGTTCGTCTTGTGACTGCCAATTTTGAATAATCTGCGATCGCACTAATTGCTCTACCCATAATGCTTCTATACCTGGAGGTAAAGTTATCTTCCCTCTAGTAGTTTCAAAAGCTACTTGAGTAATTAAATCACAGAGTTTTTGTGTCAGAAAGGGTTGTCCGCCTGTCCAATAAATAACTTCTTGCAGTATTGTTTGTGGTTGACTGACTACTTCTTCTAATCCTAGAAGCAAGGGCGTGGGTTCATGCAGTTCAAAACCCTGTAACTCAATTGCTTTACCAAGGTTAAAGGGTGTGCGGCGTTTATCAGCAATCAAGTCAGAGGGACTAGCTACGCCAAATAGTGCAAATCCCAAGCGTTCAAAGTTTGAGTTATGTGGCCGTAGATTATAACACTGACGAATCCAGGCAAAAAAGTCGTTAATTGGGAAACTTAAACTCAGCAGGCTATCAATTTCATCAATAAATATGAAAATACGTTTGGCTTTGCCGTCTCGTAGAAAATCATTTTTGATATTTGGTAGTAAGATATCTTCAACAAATAGCTGTAGCTTTTGCACCGAGGAAATACCTGCTTGCATTTCCCACCAACGCTGAAAGTCAATTTTTGACGCTAATTTTAAGCTATATAATAAGCTGATAATAATGCCTTTATACCATTGATCTGGTGTAGTATCTTCAATACCCAAGCGAGTCATATCTAAGTAAACACAGCTATGCCCTTCTTCCTTAAGACGATAACTTGTGCGTTGTAGTAACGATGACTTGCCCATCTGACGAGAGTTGAAGACATAACAGAAATTGCCAGCTTTCAAGCTGACATAGATTTGTTCATCTGCCTGACGGGTAACGTATGTGGGGTCGTCACTGCGGAGACTACCTCCTACTTGATATCTCATATCTAAGTGTGATTATCAAATAAAAACATTAACATAATAACTAGTAATTTGTAGATAAATTATTGAAAGTAAATATTGTAAATCTCATAGCATAGTTTTATGTAATAATTCGGGAGCATCTCACTTTTGTAAAAACACGTTTGCCCTAGCGAATGGAATTCACGGCTATACAGACAAAACCTACGTCCGTGGGTTTCAAATCCTTTGGGGATAATAACTGCGTTGTATGAAAAATACCTAAAAATAGCTAGTATTAATTCTTAGAAAAACCACAAATTTCAATTTCTTCTTGACTAAAAGTATCCTTTAATATCTTGCGGAGAACACGCTGAATATGAAGGTGTTTTCCAGGCTTGACTTTTGTCAGCGTCAGCAGCAATAGATTATTCTCACCAAAGTGTTCTAGTCCAGCTACGCGGGTAGGTTCTAGAACATCCTGTTCATCTGCTTTTAACTGCTGTCCTACCTTCTCAACTACTCTATACACATGATCTAAATTTGAGTTATATGAAACGCTAACTTCTACCCTGGCATATATATACTGCTTAGAGTAGTTAATAATTGATCCGATATCACCATTACGAACTATCTGCAATTGACCATCAGGATGGCGGACGTGAGTGGTTCGCAGTTCAATCGCCTCTACAATTCCCTCAATATTTCTCTCTTCAACTTTCCCGGCTTCGACATAATCACCAACCAAGTAATAGTTTTCAAACAAAATCAAAAATCCACAAACAACATCATTAATCAGGTTTTGCGCCCCAAGACCAACTGCTATACCCACAATTCCTGCACCTGCTAAGATCGGTGCAGGATCAATACCAATCAGTTTGAGTATAGTTACTCCAGCAGTAAAGTAAACGAAATATTTGGCGAAACTCCGCATTAAGGGAATCAGTGTCAGCCGTTTCTGTTGCTGTGAATCATTTAAATCTGTAGTTTTTAAGTAGAACTCATCCAGAGTAAAATAAACGACTTCAATAAAAACATTGCTAATAAGATAAACCCCAATAATCTGCACAATTCTGGGGGTATAAGCACTTATCCAAGCGATAGGTTCTATTTCTGGAACAACAAGATTTACTATGCCAACATAGAGGATGTATTCCAAAGATTTTTTGAAGAGGGGAATTAAGTGGCGTAAACGCTCGTATAAACGCAGGAGATTGTCAGAATTGGAGTATTTAAGACTCAGTGCATCGAGAGTATCAACAATGGTAGCAACAGCTTTAACAATGAGTAAACCGATTGTGATTGTAATGTATATTTTTAAAGCTATGTAAAGATATTTGGGAACGACTTCTGGGATGTAGAGAAACTTAGCACAGATGATAAAAGAAGATATCCAAAGGGTATGAACAATAATTCTTTTTAATACTTTAAAGAAAGCCTCAATACTATCATCATTAGCTTTTATTTGATCGACTTGCTTCGCGTAATCGCAGACCCAATCTATACCCCGCTTTAACGGTGGAATGCTAAATTTAACTAGCAATAGCAAACTCACGCTTTTCAAGCTTGCCGTAAAAATATTGATCCAAAATTGGGTAGGAAGACTACGAATTAGATTAAGTTGAAATTCCTGAATGTTTCCACCTCGATAAATCACCATCCCATTCACACCAACCACCGCCACACACATAATCACACAAATTAAAATTAAAATTTTGCTGATGCTGCGGCGTAGAAAAGTGATATTTGCAGTTCTATCTTGAAACCAAGAAACTTTAGCGACTTGCTTGAAGATTATGCCAATTAGCCAGTTCAACAGCAAAAAAATGATTATTAAAAGTAGGACTTCGCCCAGGATAATTAGTATATTATTCATTTTATAAATATCAGTTGCTTCATTTATTTAATTTAAGCAGGAAACTACTGCCAAAGTGCTTGAAATTTGCTACTGTCTGTGTGCATGGATGTAGTCCACAAAGTAAAATTTGGGACGAAGCCAGAATCTCAGCCAAGCGTAAGCCCCTAAACCTAGTAGTGCGATCGCAATTAAGGGTAAACCCAGAGTCAGCCGCAATCCATCAGGAAATAGAGCAACAGCACAAACAGTAATAACAAAGTAAATTAAAAGTACTGCTTGCAAGCGTTCCACAACTAACAGTGCTTCTTTACAGCTATGACAATGTTTAGTGTGTTGATTGTAGCGATCAAGAATTTGTTGGCGATGATGATTGATATTTCGTACTTGTGAAACGTCGATTCCAACTTCCTTCCAGGGTAGTTGTCCGTGACAATAGCGATCAAACCAATTCCTAAACTCAATTACTAAACGGTCTGCGCTTGTTGGTAACTGATAGGCAGTTTTCCAGCTTTGGGTATATTTTTTTTGTTGCAGAAAACGCTCTTGCTGCATAAGAAGAACCATATCTCCATCAATAACCAGATTGCGATCGTTGATGTGTTCCCACCAACGGGGTTGCAGACGAAAGAGTGTTGTGGCCAAAGTTACGGGCAAATAAAATAATAATTCTAGACTTACCTGGAGATACAGGTATACAATAGCTGACAAATCCA
Source organism: Nostoc cf. commune SO-36 (assembly GCF_023734775.1). NCBI lineage: Bacteria > Bacillati > Cyanobacteriota > Cyanophyceae > Nostocales > Nostocaceae > Nostoc > Nostoc commune. The sequence goes on from NZ_AP025732.1 coordinate 381,272, forward strand.
AACTGTTTGCTGTCATCGCCAAGACTGAAAGTATACTCCAAGCGACACGGTGGTTCAAAAGTAATTTTTCTTTGAACACGTCCAACTGTTGTCACTTCAATCAAATCGGGTGTTGATTGCTCAATTTTAAACTCAATTGGTCTGGCTTTTGCGCGATCGCCCTGCACGCCATGATGAGAAAAAGGAACATGGCTCGGATCTGCCACATTTTCTATAAGAGTTTGCCAGTCATACTCTAAATCCCGTACAAAAGAAGTCCAAACAAAGCCTTTGCTTGCATCAATTTTGGGTGACAAAGGTAAGGGTGTATTATTAGCTTGTTGAGTTGATTTTGCATCTGGCCAAACCCAGAGTAAATCCTGTTGCTGACGGACTGGTAGTGCTACAGCACACAGATTTTCTTTATTCTTGCTTACAAGTTCTGGATTTTCCGCTTGGGGAATATGAGTACAAATTCCTTGCTTGTCAAATTGCCAACCATGATAACTACACATTAAATTCCCCGTTTTCTCATCAATGCGCCCCTCACTTAAGGGTGCAAGACGGTGGGGACATTGATCTAAAAACACCTGAAAAGTTTCAGATGATTTGGGTTTCCAGATGACTAAATGCAGCCCCAAAAGTGTTACTGGTGTTGGTTTTTTGGGATCTAAGTCTTCGATTGGTGAAAGAGGATACCAATGTTGAAAAAAATTGAATTCTGGTTTCATATAAAAAAACTAATATGTCGGGACAGAAAAATCTGTGGCTGAGTTGATTAAGTGACACACCAAAATAAAAAGATATACTTTCAGATGCTAAAGAATTTAAAATATGGACAATGCTCAAATATATCAGCCCTCTTCAATACCTATTTTTTAATAAACTCAATATTTATCCAAAAATAGTAGTGTTAATAGTTGATAAATAAACCATAAAATGAACAATGGTACAGTTCATTTTATGGCTTTTTCTATGATTACTTGCCTAAAGTCCTAAATTATCAGATAGAAATTTTTGGCTTCTGCGAAGGTTATGCTAAAACCTCAGTCTGTAGTAGCGCCTTGCGTAATGCTGTTACTGCTTCTTCTGTCTCTATCAACCTCTCAAGAGCAAGTGCAATATCATCTTCAACCTTTAACAGTTTAGCTGCTTTTTTTACAGCTTCTCGCTCTTCAGTTGCATAATGGTCAACACGAGCCATTTGAATTGCATGATACAGTAATGACCTTGATTTCGACCAAGTAGGAACATCAACTGTAATCTTACTCAGCAGAGTTTCTAAGTCAGAATTTTTATAGTCAAATGCTTTGTATTTCGCTATTACTTCTTCAGGAGCGCCAGCCAAGCGTTGATGATTTACTAACCAGTTAAATTCGGCTTCTGAAACCTCTCCGTCTGCTCCAGCAATAGCAAGCAATGCATATCCATAGTTTAGATATGCTTCAGTAGGAATTGCAGAAATACCTAAGTTCTGTTTCAGAAACTCTGAAGCTGGTAGTACTTCTTGAACATTGCTCATATATTACCTCTTTGTTTTTTTGAGAATTTACCATTTAGCAGATGCAATTTATAAATCAAAGAATTATTGTCTAGGTTTCTACTTACTGTTTAACCGTTAAATTCTTTCGATAACTGCTGATGTACTGCTATTGGTATCTACGCATTTAGATATTCTCAGCATCAAAGCGAAAATGCAAGGAAACTTAAGACAGTTAAGAAAGTTAGCAAAAAATTATTTTAAACTGAAAAAATACTATAGCTAAATACTTGATATCAAACAGCTAGCTATTAACCACTCTTGTTGAAAACTACGTCTTAGTTCTGGAACAAAAAATACTCCGTTTATTACTTTACGTCTAGTTAAATTCCTTTAGGTAAGACTTGGCATTCTTATTTAACAAGTGTGCTTGACTCTACTGTTTTACCTATCTGTCAAGTTTAAATTGATGGGTAAGCCAGTTCGTAGTCAGGGCTTTAGTCCTTACTCTAAACCTTCAAAACTAGCTTAGACAAAGTACTAGGCTGAGGGAAGTTTTTGATTTAATTAAAATCTGACCTTTCACTTCATATAGAAAAGCCAAGACTACACATAAACCCTAAGCAAGCTTTCCTACTAGGGAATGGAAGCGAGATTTTCTAGATAAGAGTGAAAAGTCAGATATGGAAAAAGAGATTCTGTCTGTCCTATCACCAAGTAGAATTAATGCTCAGTTCACCCGGAACCAAGCTTAATAAATAAAGGCGGAGGGATTAACCACGATCCCAGTTGCGATCGCGCTCATAGCGATGGTTATTGTCGCGAATGTTGCGAAGGTTATATATCGCGTTCATAGCGACGATTGTTATCACGTTCATAGCGACGGTTGTTATCACGTTCATAGCGACGGTTGTTATTACGTTCATAGCGACGGTTGTTATCACGTTCATAGCGACGATTGTTATCACGCTCATAGCGACCGATTGTTATCGCGGTCATGACGGCGATAATTTTCAATGTCATAACGGCGATAATTGTCACGAATGTTGCGAACGTCGTTCTGGCGGTCATAATCACCATTTCTGTAGTGACGACTATGACGTTCGTAATTACCATCATCGTTGCGTTGATAGCTGTGGCTATCAAACTCAGCAAGATAAGACACTGGTGTATTAGCCTCAGCTTTTGGAGAAATAGCCAAAGCTGATGCAGATGCTATCAAGCCAGCCAGCAAAATAGAGGTAAAGCGGTTCATAATGTTAGTCAAAAATTATTGACATTAATTTATGCAAGTCCAGTCTGTTTAGGAAGAGCAGATTCCACAAGTCTTTAAATCAATCCTAACAGTATTGAAGAACTCAAAAAGTTTTCTTGGGTGCGGTGATAGAGAAAACTTTTGTTGTCTATGATACTTTCTGACCTTCCAAATCCCGTGAAAAGTTAAAATTAAAATAAATCTTTGAAGTGGAAATACATGACGATCGCACCTTTACCAAAACCTATCAGCTAGCCGATGATCTGATTTACCAGACAAAACGCACACCAATTATAATTAGTGTGCGTCTGCGGTTAGATTTTAGAAATTCTCGAACTTAGCGATCGCATCCTTCATTTTATCCACCACCTCATCTACAGGGATAACTCCCAATTCCCCAGAGGCGCGGGTACGGATACTCAAGGTGTTGGTTTCCACTTCCTTTGCTCCTATCACAGCCATCACGGGTATTTTTTCTTTCTCTGCATTGCGAATCTGTTTACCCAAGCGATCGCCACTAGTATCAACTTCTGCACGGATGCCCAATGCACGCATCTTCGCCACCACATCTTTAGCAAAGTCTAGCTGTGTGTCACCCACTGGCAGTAATCTAGCTTGCACTGGCGCTAACCACAAAGGGAAATCGCCTGCATATTCTTCAATTAAGATCCCAATTAATCGTTCCAGTGAACCAAAAGGCGCACGGTGAATCATTACTGGACGTTTGCGAACACCATCTTCGGCAACGTACTCTAAATCAAAGCGTTCTGGCAAGTTGTAATCTACCTGCACAGTTCCTAATTGCCATTCCCGTTCTAAGGCATCACTAAAGATAAAGTCAAGTTTTGGCCCATAAAAAGCCGCTTCTCCAATACCTTCAAAGTGTTCCATCCCCAAGGTTTCAACCGCACGGCGAATTGCACCTTCGGCTTTGTCCCAAACTTCATCTGAACCAATGTACTTATCACTAGCTGGATCGCGGAAACTCAACCTAGCTTTAAAGTTCTTCAGTTGCAGACTATTAAACACCGACAAAATCAAATCCACCACACTGAGGAATTCACTATCTAGCTGTTCTGGGGTGACGAATAGGTGAGAATCATCTACAGTAAAACCGCGTACCCGCGTTAAACCGCCCAATTCCCCTGATTGTTCATAACGGTAAACAGTACCGAATTCCGCCAAGCGCATCGGTAGTTCTCGATAAGAGCGTAACTCACTCTTATATATTTGGATGTGAAAAGGGCAGTTCATCGGCTTCATGACAAAGCCCTGTTCCTGTGCAGCAGCTTCCTGATCGTCTGCCATTAAAGGGAACATATCTTCTTTATATTTCTGCCAATGTCCAGAGGTTTTAAATAAATCTACTCTGGCAATGTGAGGCGTTACTACAGATAAATAACCCCGTTTTAATTGTTCTTGCTTGAGGAAGTCTTCTAAAGTACTCCGTAACAGAGTGCCTTTGGGTGTCCACAAAGGTAAACCTGGCCCTACAAGATCAGAAAATATAAATAATCCCAGTTCCTTACCCAGTTTCCGGTGATCTCGCCGCAGTGCTTCTTCTTTGCGTCGCTTATATTCAGCGAGTTGTTCTGGGCTTTCCCAAGCGGTGGCGTAGATGCGTTGTAATTGAGCTTTAGTTTCATCTCCACGCCAATAAGCCCCAGCAACGCTTTCTAGTTCAATTGCTTTAGGGTTTAATTCACTGGTATTTTCCAGATGAGGCCCGGCACACAAATCCCACCATTCATCCCCCAGGTGGTAAATCGTGATTGGTTCCTCTTTAATATCTGACAGGATTTCTAGCTTGTAAGGTTCGTTAATTGCCTGAATCCGGCTTTCGGCTTCTTCGCGGCTGACTTCTTCTCGAATAACCGCCAACTTGCGATTGATAATCTTTACCATCTCTTTCTTGATGGCTTTGAGATCATTTTCGCTAAATGGTTCTGGACTGTCAAAGTCATAGTAAAAACCGTTTTCAATCCAAGGGCCGATTGTAACTTGTGCCTTGGGAAACAGCTTTTGTACTGCCATTGCCATTATATGGGAAGCAGTGTGGCGAATCTTTTTTAAGTTCTCCGATTCGCTGGTACGCGGTAAATAAATTTTTTCAACTTGTTCTGGCTGTTGTGACTGATTTGATGAATTTGGCGACATTGGCTGCTGAACCATTGGCGAAGTGATTACAAAAGGTGATTTATCTGAATCTGTAGGCTTATTCAACTATAACGACTTTGATTTTTGCTTTTTTCAGCTTTAGAAATAATTCAGAATGATTTAGAGTCAACCTAGGATAGCGAGTCCGCGATAGCGTCGCATCTGAATTAAGAGGTTTAAGACTCCCAGTGAATATACTTTCGTTAGCGGCGCTTCTAGGTGGCGGGTTTGAATCCCCCATTATATAGATGCTGAATTCTGACTCCTGACTCCTGACTCCTTCTTCAATCAGGCATAAAGATAAATTTTTGATTTTTTATCTGAGCGTGAAATTCAGGATTCAATGCGTAGGCGTAGCCCGTCGTAGACATCGCTAAATTATCTGATGAATTGCAACTCCCTTTCATATATACTTATAGCCTTCTCTCCAAAGGAACTGTACAAACCAGATATCAAGACTATATAATAAATTTGTGTCTTTTGTTACAAAATTTTACATCTCCAAATTATGAGAAAAATAATAAAAGTATTAAGAAACGTAAATAACGTTAATATTAGTAAGCAAGCTTGAAATATGCTTCTCATTTATGCCAGACTCAAATTTACCAGGGACTGAGTTGCTGAAAACAGTTTTAGAACCTCTGCTAGAGGATTTTCAGCATTGGTTTACGCGATCGCGCCATTTACTCGAAACTGAGCAACTATCGTTTATGAGTCATCAAGAGCAATCTGACTTACTCTTGCGGGTTAAGCAAGCTCAGAAGGAACTAAATACGGCAAAAATGCTCTTTGCTGCTACTGATAAACAAGTTGGGATTGATATGGCAACGTTAATGCCTTGGCATCAATTAGTAACAGAATGCTGGAATGTCGCAATGCGCTTTCGTCAAGGGCGTGAGATATAAATAGCACCTGGGAGTACTTATCGATGTCTTACGACAAGCCGAGGAAGCGTCTACCTAAGATGATCAACGAGTCGTTAAAGAGATAGTGAAAAAAGCTTAACAATTTCTTAACATTTGTTAGATTAACAAGATAATGTATCCTATGCTACCGTAAGTGAAATAACGGTTGACAAATAGTTTCATATAGATGTAACAGCACCAAAAGTGCTTCAAATATTCGTCTTAATTGTGAGTCATAGTATCGGCGAAACAAAGCGTTACAAAATAAAGTTTTAAAAATTGCTACTCTGGAGGAAAATCTAATGTTACATCTTCTTTACATTCTTGCTTTTACAATCCTTGCATTTATAGCTGTTGGCAACTTAATTCGTAACTTGATCATGTTCAGTTTTGATCGCGATCGAACTTATCCGACGAATTCCTCGCCTATAAATAATCAGGGTAACTATGGTTATTATTCATCAAAAAAACAGTTTGTACCCCATCCTGAGTTATTAGATAGCGCAGGCAATTTAATTAAAGAGCCGCTTTTGGTAATGCGTTCAATCAACGTTGAAGATGCGCGTCAACATCTCGATGCACTTTACGAAGCATCCCCAGGAAATAAGAGAGATAATTCTGAGGAAGCATAATGTAGCGACGCGATTAATCGCGTCTGTAAGCAGTTTGGGTGTAAAGTATTGTTGTTTTTACATCCTTAACATTCTTTACTTTTAGCAGAAGTTTATTACCATACTTCAATTAGAAGCGATCGCGCAAGTAAGGAACTAGCAAATAATTCTCTCACCAAAAACACTTGAAGATTTTCTTCGAGCCATTATAGTGGCGGTTAATGCGATGCAAGCCACAATTTTATACTATAGTAAGTAAATTTTGATAACTTTATATTTTAGTTAAGTTGCAAATTAAAGCTGAAAACTGAGAATTTTGAGATAATTCATTAGTTATTAAACTTTCAAAAACACAAGACATATCTAGCGTTTCTCCCTTGGGTGCAGTACAGTTTTGAACTCACTTGCATTATTCTCTTCCTTACAATGGAAGTGTTACTCCCAAAACCTAGTAGGAAAGGGGCTGGGAATTAGGTCTGTATTCCATGCAATTGAAAACCGCTATAGTATACTCAGCAAAAATACGAAATTCAGAGATTTTTTGCGTATAGAGATGCATTTGTTCTTTTTTATTATACAATTTTGTCTTAAACATCTTTGATACCTGATTAGATAAATTTATGACAATTAATTAATTGATTGAATTTAATCACTAATCATGGATTAAATTATGTAAATATAATAGTAATAATTTTTGGGTAAGAAAATTTATTTAAAGAGTATAAATCAACTTAGGCAAAGTAGGCGATGTCTACAACCGACTACGCCAACACCTCGACTATATAATATAATCAGTGAACCCTGTTTATCAGTGAACACGACAGTTAAAAATATACAATAATTTCTTTTTAATACTTACTTCTGAAATATTTTACTTGTGCAAGCACATAGCAAAGTTGGTCGAGAATGTATATTGGGCATAGTTAGGTTGTCAATCAACAAATCAAGTTGTATACACTCCTCCTAGTTAGTAACAAAGTGTTACGCCTACTTTGGCGAAAAGCGCTTTTTAGCGTTCTTTACATATTGCAACTGTCTCTTTAACTTGAGAGTCCCTTGGAATTTGTACAATGCAGCTGTGACTTTTGATTTTGTCGAGGTTGAGCGTTTAACAATAATTCATGAGCATTTCGACTTCTGTGCTGAGTGATCTGCTAAAGTCCCTACCGTACTTGCGGCCCCAGCTATATTTTAAAGCTTCACTAACGGCGCTCTCCCATGCGATGGAAGATCAAGTTTTGGCTGCGACTTTAGCCCAACCCCTTGTAATTGCTAGTTTCCAGCGAGAGCGATTCTACCGCCAAGAAGCTCATCGCTACCTGCGACTTGCTTTGCGGAGTAATCAGATATATGTATTATCTGCTCCAGAAACCGATTTCACCAACAGTTCGGAACACTACGAAAAGGTAGCTTTTGAGCCAGATGATGGTTTAAGTCAAGAGTGGCATTTGGTCGTGATTGCTGACAATTATGCTACTTGTCTGGTTTGTCGGGAAAACCTTGGTTCTATTGCCAAAAACAAGGAAGTCCCGGAACTAAACCCTAATCTGGATATAGACACAGCGCGAAGATTTGAGGGAGTTTGGACATCGGAAAGGGGAGTTAGCCTCAAAGCAGCCGAATTGCTGTTAGACAGAATTTTGGTTTACAGACCAGAACTAGCAAGTAAAATTCAACAAGCGCGTCAAAGGTTTGGCATAGGAGAGCCACGAAACAATTCTGGAGTAGAACAGGTAAACGAATATGCTTGTGACATTGATACAGATCCCTTTGTGCAGCGCTTAGTAACTTATTTGCAAGCTAGTCAATACAAATTGCACAAAGCCTACCGTTCCATTGCTGTTCAGGCGCGGAAAGAACGATTAGTCAACTCTATTAGCACTGCCATTCGGCGATCGCTCGATCCTCACGAAGTTCTCCAAGTGGCGGCACAAGAATTAGGACAACACCTAAAAGCTTGTCGCTGTTTAATTTACCGCGCTCAAGCTACAGATAACCAAGCCATAATTGAACACGAGTTTTTGACTCCCGGTGTTCTATCTGTTAGTGGACAAACCTGGGAGTTAGAAAAAAATTCCCTATTTCGGCACATAGTGGAACAAGCTGAAGGTGTTTGTGTGAGCGATACCCTGAGTGACCCTCGTGTTACCAAATCGCCAGGACTTTCGATGATCGCCAAAAAGTTTGCCATTCGTTCTTGGCTGATGGAACCAGTCTTTTATCAGGGGCGATTATTGGGCATTGTGGAGTTACACTATTGCCAGATGCCACCGCACGAGTGCCAACCTGGGGAATTGGATTTAGTAGAAGCGATCGCTACCCAAGTGGGAGCCGCTCTCATCCAAGCCGAGGCTTACGCTAACCTAGAAGAACTGAACCAGCAGCTAGAAGCCCTAGACCGCACCCGCAGCAACCTGATAGCCATCACCGGACATGAACTGCGTACCCCCCTATCCACCATTCAAGTCTGCTTAGAAAGTCTCGCTACTGAACCGGATATGCCCTTAGAGTTGCAGCAAATCATGCTCAACACTGCTCTTTCCGACTCAGAGCGGATGCGGAAACTGGTACAAGATTTCCTCACACTTTCCAACTTAGAAAGTGGTCGAGTGGAATGGCATCCAGAATCCCTCAGCTTACAAGAGTGTGTGGATTTAGCACTCAGCCGAAATCGCACGCGTTCCTCAACGGAAAAGCCGCCGCAAATCAAGACTCAAATTGCCGAAGGACTACCCCTGATTAGAGCTGATGGTGATTGGCTAGTCGAGGTACTGGCAAAACTCATGGACAATGCTTTTAAATTTACGCCACCCCAAGGAGAAATCACCATTAAAGCGATTTACAACAGCCGTCAAATGGTTGAGGTGACTGTGGCTGATACTGGACGAGGCATTGAACCAAATCGTTTAGAAATAGTTTTTGACCGCTTTTATCAAGAAGAAGGAGCGCTGCGCCGCACCACTGGCGGGACTGGACTTGGTTTAGCAATTTGCCGTCAAATTGTTAATGGCTGGGGTGGGGAAATTTGGGCAAAGTCAACTGGCAAAGACCAGGGTAGTCAATTTCACTTCACCATCCCGATTGTTCAGAACACCCAGGAAGAAAAGCGGACAAAAGTTAAGAGTAGATAGGGATTAGGCATGGGGCATGGGGCATGGGGCATGGGGCATGGGAAAATGACCAATGACCAATGACCAATGACTAATGACTAATGACAAATGACTAAAAACTGTTACAGTCTATGACGCGATCGCAATATGATCCTGGTTGCGGTGTTAGGATTCCCTAAAAACATTGAGAGAATGACTTATGGCAGAAACACTCTCTGGACAAACCCCGCTATTTGCTGGCAGCACTGGTGGCTTGCTGACAAAAGCAGCAGTTGAAGAAAAGTACGCTATTACTTGGACTAGCCCGAAAGAGCAAGTTTTTGAATTGCCTACAGGTGGTGCTGCTACTATGCGGCAAGGTGAAAACCTGCTGTATATAGCTCGTAAAGAATATGGCATCTTTTTGGGCGGTCAACAACTCCGGAAACTCAAAATCACAGATTATAAAGTTTACCGGATTTTACCCAACGGAGAAACTACTTTACTTCACCCAGCTGATGGTGTCTTCCCCGAAAAGGTGAACCCAGGTCGTGACAAAGTGCGTTATGTAGACCGTCGTATCGGACAAAACCCCAGTCCCTCTAAAGTTAAATTTAGCGGTGTTACTACCTACGACGCTCCGTAACTAGCTGTTAGTAGCTAATGGGTAATTAGTAATGGGTAATTGGTAACTAAAAACCCATTACCCATTACCAATTACCAATTAATTTTAAAAAATAATGATGTTTCCGGATTTCTCCCAGTTTTGCACCCTAGCGCAACAAGGCAACTTCATCCCAGTATATCAAGAATGGGTGGCAGACCTAGATACGCCCGTATCTGCTTGGTATAAAGTCTGTGCAGGTCAGCCCTATAGCTTTTTGTTGGAATCGATCGAAGGTGGGGAAAAACTGGGACGCTATAGTTTAGTGGGTTGCGATCCGGTGTGGGTTTTAGAAGCAAGGGGCGATCGCACAACCCAGAAAAACCGTGATGGTTCGCAGGTCGTTTTTCCAGGCGACCCTTTTACAGCTTTAGCCGAATGTTTAGCACCTTATCACCCAGTGAAGTTACCAGAGCTACCACCAGGAATTGGCGGTTTGTTTGGGTTTTGGGGCTATGAATTAATTCACTGGATAGAACCGCGTGTGCCTATTTATCCACCAGATGAGCGAAATATCCCTGATGGATTATGGATGCAGGTAGACCACCTGTTAATTTTTGACCAAGTGAAGCGGAAAATTTGGGCGATCGCTTATGCTGATTTACGTGACCCAAAAGTAGATTTGAAAGCAGCATATCAACAAGCGTGCGATCGCGTTACCCAAATGCTCGAAAAGCTATCTTTACCCCTATCGCCAGAAAAAACTCGATTGGAATGGAAACCCCCGGGGAGCAGAGGAGTAGAAGAGCAAGGGAGCAAAGCAGCAGAGGAGTATCAGAGTAACTTTACCCGCCCTGATTTTTGTGCCAGCGTCCAAAAGGCCAAAGACCATATTAAAGCAGGCGATATTTTTCAAGTAGTAATTTCTCAGCGACTATCAACAACATACACAGGCGACCCCTTTGCCCTTTACCGCTCCCTACGTCAGATAAATCCTTCGCCTTACATGGCTTACTTTAACTTTCAAGATTGGCAAATCATCGGTTCCAGTCCTGAAGTAATGGTGAAAGCCGAAACTGATGCAGATGGTGGAGTGATAGCAACGGTACGGCCAATTGCCGGGACACGTCCAAGAGGTAAAACCACCAAAGAAGATGCAGCCTTCGCTGAAGATTTACTGCAAGATCCCAAAGAGATTGCCGAACACGTCATGCTGGTAGATTTAGGGCGGAATGATTCGGGGCGTGTTTGTCAAAGTGGTAGCGTCAAAGTTGATGAATTAATGGTGGTTGAACGCTACTCCCATGTGATGCACATTGTTAGCAATGTTGTGGGTAAATTAGCGCTTGGTAAAACAGCATGGGATTTACTGAAAGCTTCCTTTCCAGCAGGTACGGTAAGCGGCGCACCCAAGATTAAGGCTATGGAAATTATCTACGAGTTAGAGTCTAGTCGTCGGGGTGTTTATTCTGGTGTATATGGATATTATGATTTTGAAGGACAATTAAATACTGCGATCGCAATTCGCACAATGGTAGTCCATGATAATACGGTAAGCGTGCAAGCAGGCGCAGGTTTAGTGGCTGATTCTGAGCCAGAAAAAGAATACGAAGAGACGCTAAATAAAGCTAGAGGTATGTTAGAAGCGATTCGTTGTTTGCGTTGAATTGGGGATTAGGTATTAGTCAATAGTTAGTAGCCAGTAATTATTCTCATCATCTCCCTACACATAGGAGTGAAAATGAATGTAGAGACGTAGCGGTGCTACGTCTCTACAAGGTTTTCAGGCAACGAACAATTAATTTTTGTAGGTGTATCCTCATCTCCCTAATCCCCAGCCTCTTTTTCTACCTATATAGTAGTTACTCTGGCATACAATTAATTGCATCACTGATTTTTGTTAGTTAATTGCAAAACCGGGCTTGATATAAGTACAGTAACAGTTCTATTTGCTGTATGAGAATCCAGACCAGACTTTAAAAGTTGAGATACCAATATTTTTCTATTTTGAATTACATAGATTTTACTTTGAACTGCAAGATATTGGGAAACAATTTGTGCTACTTCTAAGCCCACGTATCCACAATACCGTGATAAATTAGGAAGCTTGATAAATCCAATCAACATCGAACTTTTTCCAAAGCTAAACAGACTTTTTTAGATATATTGAAAAGTGAAAAAAGTCTTGGCATTCAAATCCAAGACCTTCACTGAATTTACTACATACTACAAAGGAACAAACTTGTTTATCCCAATTGGCTGAAGTAAATTGCCCAAAGCATTCCAGTTACCCCAATGGCAATTAAAAGGTTAGTGAAAAATCTGCCGAATTCAACCTCTTGTCCTAACCCTTTATCGTCTTGACCGATACTGAAAAACAATGACCAGGCTTGATTTGCATTGATAGCCTCAAATTTGTTGAAATTAGGTCTAAAAACAACAGCCCCAATCAAATCTTTTTGGGGATAATCAAAATCAGTTTTCATAAGTTTGCCTCTAGATTGTTTTATTTGTCAAGTAAAGAAAATTCGTAAATATCAAAGTGTCTTCTCTAAAGTCTGGTTAGCCGTTGAACCAAACTGTGTCTAGTGATGTGATCTTTTACTCTTGTTTTACCGTTTGTAAATTAATATTAACTATTGTAAATATTTTTTGCAACTAGTTGACATGAGAATAAAAGTAGTGAGAACCGTACCAAGTAAGTAGGGTGAGCTAATCGTCATTTATTTTCCAGGTTGGTTCGTTTATAGTAAGCGGCTCTATTTCGGATTTATGCAAGAAGTAGACCATGTGTATAACTAACGCTTGGTAAGGATTGTTTATAGATAGAGGTTTGATGCCTGTAAAAACGTGCGATGTCTACGACGGTCACTGAGCGCAGCAGTACCCTTCCGGGGAAGCAAGCCAAGCTATGCGTAGCGTCTCGTAGAGAAGTGCGGACTATGCCTATGCTCTTGGAAGTGCATACAGATCAAAGCACCAATTGCATTTAATCTGACTTCAGTAAATCTTATGAACTATATAAACAAAAATTGTTAATTTATAACTGAGGAACTATTGCTTATTTGTAACGAAATTGTTATGTTTCTTTACATCTAGATACAAAAACAACATCAACGCGTTAAACCACTCTTAATCAAGGCTTTCTAAACAACTATGCAGTTGAGCCTGCAATGTGCCTTGCCGAATGTCCAAAATCAACGGCAGCGAAATTACCATGCCTTTGGTAAAGCGGTGTCCAGGATCTGGTTGTTCGATGATGCAAACACTGCTGAGTGCCTTTGTTAACAACTAAACGCATTTTTCCTGCGTTTTTTCACAGTTGATTTTTGACATTTGTATAGAACTGTAATTTTCTTTTTGGAATTTCTGTTATGTCTTTTACCATCCAATCAGCTCAAGGTATTTTTCCCGGCACTCTAATTGCTGACGTTGTTCCAACCGTTGTTGAATCATTCTCTCAGCTCAATGCTGAAGATCAACTAGCATTACTTTGGTTTGCCTATACCGAGATGGGTAGAAGTATTACGGTTGCTGCTCCAGGAGCAGCTAACATGATCCTCGCACAAGGCTTACTCGAACAAATTAAGCAGATGCCTTTTGAGGCTCAAACGCAAGTCATGTACGATTTGGCTAACCGTGCTGACACTCCCATCTGCCGTTCTTATGCATCCTTCACCGTGAACATCAAGTTAGGCTTCTGGTATCAGTTAGGAGAATGGATGGCTCAGGGAATCGTTGCTCCTATTCCAGAAGGCTACAAGCTTTCTTCTAAGGCGGCGGATGTATTGCAAGCAATCCGAAATGCTGATTCAGGTCAACAAATCACCATCCTACGCAATACAGTAATTAGCATGGGATTTGACCCGAATGCTCCAGGTAGTTACAAAAAAGTCTCAGAACCAGTGTCTCCTCCCACTGCACCAGCGTTTCGGACTAAAGTCACCATCGAGGGTGTTAACAATCCTACGGTGCTGGGCTATATCAACAACATGAATGCCAATGACTTTGATGCTGCGGTTTCTCTGTTTACCTCTGAAGGCGCTTTACAACCTCCTTTTGAAAGACCGATTATTGGTCAAGATGCAATCCGTGCTTATATGCGTGAAGAATGCCAGGGACTGAAGATGATCCCAGAGCGCGGTATATCTGAGCCAGTGGAAGATGGCTATACTCAAGTTAAAGTTACTGGCAAAGTTCAAACCCCTTGGTTCGGTGCCAGCGTGGGGATGAATATTGCATGGCGATTTTTGCTAGACCCCCAAGGCAAAATCTTCTTTGTAGGGATTGACTTGCTTGCTTCTCCTAAAGAACTGCTTAACCTAGTACGTAAATAAATCACTTTTTTAGGGTTACGGCAGTGCCGTGCCCTTACGAAAAACTGTGATTTAATTAACTAAAAATAACTGTAGACGTGGATGAGCAAAGCAGCGATGCCGATACTAATTCGATTAGCAATATTGTAAAAGATTGTTAAATACTTTTAAAGTTAGTGCTGAGTTGTTAAAAGTCTCCGAATGAGAGCTATTTTCAGCAATTATCGATTAGATACTGTATTTTCAGGTGATAAATGGAGAGTTGGAAGGCGGGCTGTATGGATGCTGATGAACTTCTCAAACGCTATTGTGCAGGAGAGAGAAATTTTCCTCAAGTAAGCCTGCATTTAGTTAACCTCAGCGAGGTGTGTTTAGCTGGAATCAATTTAAATCTAGCTAACTTAGCTAATGCGACTTTATCACAGTCCAACCTGCGGGGAGCAAACCTGATCGAAGCAAATTTGACTGCGGCGGTTCTCTGGAGAACCAATTTCAGTGGAGCAAATATGATTTTAGCAAACCTCAAGGCTGCTAATCTGATACGGGCAACTCTTAGGAAGGTGGACTTGCATAAGGCTTCCCTAGCGAAAGCAGACCTACGTTTAGCAGACTTGCATGATGCCGACCTCAGTAATGCAAACTTAGCTGGGGCAGATTTGCGTTATGCTAACTTAACAGGTGCTTTTTTGGCTGGGGCAAATCTCAATGGTGCAAACCTGACTGGCGCAAAGTTGAGCAATACAGACCTAAGTCATGCTAGTCTTGCCAAAGCTATTTTGTACAAAACTGATCTAAGTTACGTTGATTTCACGGAAGTAGACCTGACTAGAGTCGATTTGCAGCACTGCTTACTTCACGGAGTCACCCTACCTGAACGAAGCTTAATTGAAGCGGGTTGAGCGTTGCTGCGGTCTAATTAAAAATTTAGTCTTTCATTTTGTTGACCGGAGAATAGCGATCGCATAGATAAGATTTTGGAAAGGGCGATCACTCTTGCCTAAAAATACTGTTTTTGTCTGTCCTGCAAATGCCCTATGTGGTTGAAATCTTAGCATTTGGGCGGTGCAGATGAGGTCTAATTTTACTTAAGTTAAGTGTTCCAAACTATACTATTTAAATGTAAGATTTGAAATACTAGGGTACTTAGTAGCATGAATTATATCAAAGCTTTTCAAGCGAATACAGAATTAATTCAACAATTCGATGAAGATAAGGCTTATTTGGCTTGGTCAATGGCTCTTTATTTAGACTGCCCAGACGCTGAACAATTAGCGACTGAATGTCTTACAGATGATGGCAATGATAAAAAGATTGATTTTATACGTTTAGACTGGGACTCTAAGAGAATTGTTTTTGCTCAAGGATATTATTCTTCAAGAAAAGTTGACAGTGCGCCTGCAAATAAAGCATCTGATTTAAACACAGCATCTGCTTGGCTAATATCAGGAGATGTTAATGAAGTTCCTAGTAAGTTAAAAGCCATTATTAATGACTGCCGTAGTGCGCTAGATAATGGAGATATCGAGCAGATTGATTTGCTCTATGTTCATAATCTTCCAGAATCAATAAATGTATCTAAGGAACTGAATACTGCTGCAACTCATCTTTCAAGAAGTTTACCAAAAGATGCTAATATTAATGTTGTTGCGCGTGAGCTAGGTACTGAAGCTCTTGAACGATTATATTCTGCACAAGAGTCGTCTATCGCCGTTAAAGATAGTATTGAATGTCCTACTAAAGTTCAGTTTACTGAAGAAGGCCCATCCTGGAAATCTGCTATATTATCTATTCCTGGAATCTGGTTAAGAGACATTTTCAATAAGTATGGAGATGATCTCTTTTCTGCCAATTATCGAGGTTTTTTAGGTATAAATAAGCGTAGAAAGATAAACACTGGTATTCGTCAATCAGCAGAAAATGATTCCAGTAATTTCTGGGTATATAACAATGGAATTACAATTCTTACACTCGGATTTGAAGAAAATAAACGTAGTAGTACAACAACCCTTCAAGGTATTTCAATTATTAATGGCGCTCAGACAACAGGTTCCATTGGTTCAGTAGATATTACCAAGTACGATCTAAAAGAAGTAAAAGTTTTGTGCCGCGTTATTCAATGCTCAAACGCAGCTACAATTAGTCAGATAGTTAAGTATAATAATACCCAAAATGAAATCACAACCTGGGATCAGTATAGTAATAGTGCTGAACAAAAGCGTATCTCTGAGGAATTTAGTAACTTTGGTCATGAATACTCATTGAAAAGGGGCTTCAGCTCGTCTTCTATACAACTAGGTATTGAGCAAGTAATCCAACCAATGCTTGCATTTGCTGGTGATTATATAAGTGCTAGTAGAGGTAAGAATTCTCTATTTGAACGTCGTAGTTCTTATGAAAAAGCATTTAAAGATCAAAAGTCAAGGCATATTCTATTAGTACATACTCTTTCCAAAGCAATAAATGCATACAAGATAGAACTAAGTAAGAAAAGGATTAATAATCAGTTAGTTTCCATTGAAGAAAAACAGATAGCTTTATTTAGAAATTTAACATTTAAAAGTTTTTTGATAGCTATTATAGGAAAGTGTCTAGAATCAATTATTGGTGAAAAGGTTGATTCATTACAAGTTGCCTTTACGCCTGAAGCATCTAGGATTGACAATAAATCGATTAATGACTTAATTGCATTATGGCTACCAATTGTAACTACTGTATTAGCCTATGTAGCAAATATTATAGATAAAGATTTATCAGAGATATTGTCGGAAAATGATTCACTTGAAAGTGTTTCTAGTAAAGTAAGTACGTTTATTTATGTAAGTCAGGCTACTAACCCTAATCCTGCATTTACATCTTTCAAAAGCTTTATATCTCCCAAAGGTTAAACTTTAATACTTTGAAAGAACTAAGTCGTAAACCCGCAAAAAATACAAAATTATAAACAAGATAAGTAATGAGATTTTGAGCGATCGCTCTCCATTATTTCATCATGCGATCGCACCCCACACAGCACTACACTAGAAAGTAAGATGCTCAAAATAGCCTATGAACGCCACGACAACCACTTTCCCTTCTACACTCAAATTGAAAATTGACTTAACTGATGAGCAATTTTTCCAAATGTGTCAGAAAAACCGCGATTATCGATTTGAGCGTACAGCATCAGGGGAATTATTAATTATGCCACCTACAGGTAGTGATACTGGCAACCGTAATTTTGATATGGTTGTTGAGTTAGGAATTTGGAATAAACAGACTAAATTAGGCAAAGGTTTTGACTCTTCAAGTGGCTTTACTCTACCTAATGGTGCAGAACGTTCTCCTGATGTTTCTTGGGTAAAAATTGAGCGGTGGAATGCTTTAACCCCGGAACAACAAGAAAAATTTGCCCCAATTTGCCCTGATTTTGTAGTAGAGTTGCGTTCTCGTACTGATTCTTTGAAAGAATTGCAAGAGAAAATGCAGGAGTATATCGAAAATGGCGCTCAATTAGGCTGGTTAATTGACCGGAAAAACAAGCGAGTGGAAATTTATCGTCCAGGTAAAAATGTAGAGATATTAGACAATCCTGTTAGTTTATCAGGAGAAAATGTACTACCTGGATTTGTGTTAAATTTACAGCAGATTATCTAGCTTTATCGATTAGGATACACATGGCGCATTTCAAAGCGACTCTGTTCCCAAAGTGGTAGCAAAGCCTGTTTAGCAGCATTTAACTGAGCTTGCGAAAAAGAAATTTTACCATTTTCTATAATCCAAATAAATGTTCGAGTTATTATATCTGCATTTAAACTAGTCTCGTATTCACAATTATTTATTCTTGCTACTTGCTCATCTAAGCAATGCGTAGCATATTTGAATGTCAAGTTTTTCCAGTCTGTGGAATTGTTAGAAATTTCTTCGGGTGTACTTTTCCACTCAATTCTACATAAATTGCCGATAATATAGTCTATGCCTATTATGGAAGAATCAGTATTACGCACCAAATCGGTATAAGCTTGATAATATGATTGCAATAGCGAAGCAGCTATATTTTCTATATAAATATGTAGCCAAGATTGAATATCGTGAAGATAAGGTGCTAAATCTATGATAGTATCAATTTCTTTTATCAGCACACGATTACTTGTGTAATTTGTTATTTGGGCTAGCAATTGAGCTTCAGATAATTGGCACTCTTTTGAGTAATAATTAATAATTTTTGGAATGTATTTCTCTAATAACCACTGTTTGGTATATCTAGCTGTCCAGGTTCCCCGTACCCCTATATCTTGCTGCCATAAGGTTGATTTACCTTTTTCAAAAGATTGTAAGTTTATATTATTTAGCTCGTAAATGATGTCAACTTGATAGTCGGGGAATAAAGAAAAGTCTTTATGTAATTTTGGGAATATAAATGTATGGTCACGAATTCCTCGACTTACTCGAATTGATATATTTTCTCTATCGAATAGATGCCATTCTGACTTGCCTTTAGTATAATCAAATTCTTTAAAAAACTGCTGCATTAGCTTCCATAATTCTTCTCTTACAGAAAAAAGAATAAAACCGCGAATCTCGGAAAATTTTACTAATTCAAAATCCCATGTTTCTAAAGCATTTTCAAATTCAGTTATTAAACTTTTATATTCTTGGCAAACTTTATCAACACACAAACACAAGTCTGCTACTTCTAACTTCGATAAAATAACTGTTGTTTGACCTAACTTTACTGTAAAAGTATTTTTATCTAACTGTTTCAAAAACTGACGACATCCCCAATCTGGTTGGGTGTGTAATCCTGTCATTAATTGACCTAAAATATCTTGATGATTTAAGTTGATTTTTAGACCTCTGAAAAGAATACTGCTGAATTCTATTTCACAATTACCTTCATCTAAAGCTTTGGGTAAATTACACGCGATCGCTACTTTCGGTTTCACAACAACTAAGCGGTAGCCTTCTCGGATTATGGAAGGTTCAAAATCAAATTTTCCTAAATCATCTGTTGCAAAATAAATCTGAGCGGTTTCGTAATTTATGCCATACTTTTCTGATTGATTTGTTGTCAAAGAGTATTCATGATGACATTTCTCTGGATAATAGAGATAGTGAAACATTGGCAAAATAAACTTTTCTTTTATATCATCTTCATTTTGTAAAATACGATGGTCAAAACCTTGTATCCATGTGATAAATTGTTTAATTTGGTCTGGAATAGTCATTAAATAACCGACCTGCTTGTATAAATTTGCTATGCCTTATTTTGTTTGTGTAATTAGCAATTTATCAAGTCGGTTTGGATAGTATAGTAGTTGTAGATACTTTACTAAGTTTAGAAATACCAGATATAGAACAATACAGTTCAGTTAAGGCTAAAACTCTTTGCCAAAGTCAATTTTTTTAACGAACCGCAAAGGACGCAAAGAACGCAAAGAGAACAAAGAAATGCTTAACTGAACCGTATTGAGATATAGAAAGGTATTAGCATAAAAACCTAAATATAAATTTAAGGGACAGGTAAATACCCATCCCCCAAAATCATCAAAATTATTGTGCAAATATGCAACGCTTTTTGTTTGCTAGCAGAGGTGCAAGCATCAACTTTAAACTAACGCTGCTACCTTCTCTAGCAAGCCTTGAAACAACCTCAAACCATCACTACCCCCTAGCATCGCGTCTGATGCTCTTTCTGGGTGCGGCATCATCCCCAACACATTGCCCCGACGATCGCAAATCCCGGCAATATTGTTCAGTGAACCGTTGGGGTTATCTCCTTCATAGCGAAACACAACTTGTCCGTTATCCTCAATTTTTGCAAGAGTGGCTGCATCCGCGTAAAATCTTCCCTCTCCGTGGGCAATGGGCAAAGTGATAACTTCGCTACTGGTATAATTTTGCGTCCATAAAAGATTAGTACGCTCAACTTTTACGGGAACGCGATCGCAGATAAAATGCAAATCTCGATTTCTGGTTAACACCCCTGGCAATAATCCAGCTTCAGTTAATACCTGAAATCCGTTGCAAATACCGAGGACAAACTTACCCTTTTGGGCGTGTTCAACAACCTGTTGCATCACGGGTGAAAAACGCGCGATCGCACCACAGCGTAAATAATCCCCGTAACTAAAGCCACCAGGGATGATAATGACATCCAAATCAGCAATATCTGTTTCTTGATGCCAAACCATGCGAGTTGGTTGTAAAAGCAAATCTCTAGTTACATAAGCAACATCGCGATCGCAATTAGAACCTGGAAAAACAACAACACCAAATTTCATGATTAGTCAATGAGTGGGTAGAGACACGATTAATTGCGTCTTGGGGAGGCAGGGGAGGCAGGGGAGGCAGGGGAGGCAGGGGGAAGAAAGAATAACTAATGCCCTATGCCCCATGCCCTATGCCCAATTCTCAATGCCCAGTTCCTAAAAAACCCCAGTTTGTGTTTCGACCTCAATTAATTCAAAGCGGTAATTTTCAATTACGGGATTTGATAGCATTTGGTCGCAAATGTTATCAAGGTCTTGACGCGCTTTTTTCTGGTCAGTCGTGGTGATGGTGAGTTCAATGTACTTGCCAATCCGCACATGGTCAACGTTATCGTATCCCAATTGCTCAAGACCGGATTGTACAGCCACACCAGCAGGGTCTAGGACTGAAGGACGAAGCGTTACGAAAATTTTGGCTAGATACTTGGTTTGCACGGGCTTTTGCTGAATGCTGCGATCGCTATACTATAACTTTCTGTTCCAACTGAGTGAAAATAAGATTACGAAGCGGTTAAAGTTAATTGATAAATTAGCTTATCTAACAGCTTCAACTACAGTGGCATATTTAAAGAATCATCTATGAGAGCCATACGCACCCGCAGTCAAGAGCGTATTTTGAACCTACTGAAAACCATCAAAAAAGGCATTTCCGCCCAGGATATTTACGTAGAACTACGCAACACCAATCAGAGCATGGGTTTAGCAACAGTTTACCGTTCCCTAGATGCTTTAAAGCTCGAAGGTATAGTACAAGTGCGGAATTTAGCTAACGGTGAAGCCCTCTATAGTTTAGCGCAACAAGATAAACATCACCTTACTTGCTTGCAATGTGGTGTCTCAATTCCGATTAATCAATGCCCAGTTCATGATTTAGAAGACCAGTTAGAATCCAACCATAAGTTTAAAGTCTTTTACCACACCCTAGAGTTTTTTGGATTGTGCAGTCAATGCCAAGTAAATCAAACTACTAGTATTGGTCAATAGTCATATCAATTTATATTGTGTTGTACTTTATTTCTTCTGCCTTCTACCTCCTGCCTTTTGCCTTTCTTCGGTAAACAGGACATTTTATTTGATCTTCAAGCTTAACTACAGGAGTAATGCAGTGTTGAGAATTAGCGTTGAAGAAGCAGCTATGAATTTAAAATCTCTCTTGGAACGAGTAGCTAGGGGAGAAGAAGTAATTTTGCTAGAGCAACATAAAGCTGTAGCTCGTTTAGTTCCTCCGCTACAAAAAGAACGATTAGCAAGTATGAAACAATTTCGTGATTCTCTTGCGATTAAGGGTGAGCCATTGAGTACAACTGTGCTAAATGCACGTACAGAACAACGTTGTTGATTTATTTAGATACAAGCGTTATAGCTCCTTTGTATTAGGCAGAAGCTTTAAGCGATACAGTTGAACAATTACTACTCAATGAAACTGAAGTAGGTTTGAGTCAGTTGGTTGAGGTTGAACTCGTTTCTGCGTTATCGCGTCGAGCTTACCGTCACGTATCGCAGAAGGTTTATAGTCTTGTAGAAGGAAATCTATTTACGCGAATAACTTTTCCTATTAATGTTGATTCTGTAGAAATCACCGCATCAATATTTATTGCTAATCGATTCCAGTCTAAATCATTTTTGCACGCAATTATTCCCGTATGGTCGGGTTTAATCTTATGTAATTTGAAAAAATCACGACGATTAATAGTTAATACAGCCCGATTTTCTAATATCGCAAACTCTAACACCATATCATCAGAAATTCCGGCTTTACCTGTTTCTTGTATGGTAATAATATCATGTCCAAAAGTACGTAATAATTCTACCGATTTACGCGGAAACTGCTCATCTGCTAACAACCTTGCCATACATCAACAGGATATTTTAAGAAGCATCTAAAATTGCATCAGCTTGTTCTTGTTCGTGAATAGTAGTATCAATTTCGTCAGGGAATGCTTCAGCATAAAGCCATGCTGTTACCAAGTTAGCTGCGCTAAGTTGAGGATATTGATCTAGAATATCAGCATCTTTAGCACCTTGTCGCCGATAACTTACCAATAACCAAACAGGAATGCGTGTTCCGGCAATACAAGCATCAGCACCCATTACACCAGGGGTTTTGGTAATTCCATCATTGTTGCTACTAATACCTTGGGTTAAGATGCGAATTGCTTCAACCTTTTGGGCTGGTGTTAGGGATAGTAACTGTGTTTCTAACTCTTGGGCTGTCATTGGAAACTCTCTAAGATTAACTATATTTTAACGGGGTTTGAAAGAGCAGCATTTCCAGCCAGAGGCTGGAAACGAGGTTTGAAAAGGGTTTTAAACTTAAGTTGACACCAATGCCACTCCCCATTCTTAACTAGGACGGTTATTTTCTAATCCTGGGATTTGCTTAGAAAACAATTCGTTAGGGTTAGCCTGACTATCTGAAACAACAGAACGTATACCTTCTAAGGCGGCAGGAATTGAGCGCGGATCTATAAAAATCACCTTGCTGCTATCGCTTTTACCAATTGTCGCGCCCATGTCTAGATAACCCAAGGCAAACAGAACTTCAACTGCTTTATTAGCATTAGGATTCGTCTGGAGTTTTTGGGCAATAATTTCTGATGATTCTGCGATCGCTTGGGCTTTTAAAACTTGTTGCTGACGTTCGGCTTGAGCTTTGAGAACGATCGCCTTTTGTTCAGCTTCTGCTTGCAGAATTGTTGATTTTTGACGAGCTTCGGCATCCAATATTTGCGCTTCTGCTTTACCTCTAGCACTATTAACCGCAGCTTCGCGTTCACCCTCAGAATTTAAAATTGCTGCCCGTTTGCGTCGTTCTGCCGACATTTGCAATTCCATTGATTCTCGCACCGCTTGCGAAGGAATAATATCTCGCAGTTCTACCCGCGTCACTTTCACACCCCAAGGATCTGTAGCAATGTCCAAATCTCTTAAAAGAAGTTCATTGATTTGAGAACGAGCAGTAAAGGTTTGATCTAACTCTAATTGCCCCATTTCCGAGCGAATTTGAGTCAGTACCATGTTCACCATTGCCGATTGGAGATTCTCTACCTTATACCAAGCTTTTTCCATATCCACAATCCGCCAGTAAAACACTGCATCCACCTCAATACCAACGTTGTCGCGGGTAATGCATTTTTGGGGAGGAATATCTAAGACTTTTTCCCGGATGGTTTCTCTGTAAACGATTTTATCTAAGAAAGGCATTAAAAAATTCAGCCCTGGTTCCAGCTTTTTGTTATAGCTACCCAATCTTTCCACTAAAGCTTCATTGCCCTGATTAATGACTTTTACAGACCCCACTACAGCAGAACCACCAAGGGCTAAAAATACGAGTAAAAAAAACTGTTCCATTGTAAATCTCCTGATTTTTAAGTATCAAATTTAACTCAAAAGTAAAGGAAGTAGGGCAGGGTAAGAAAAACTAATGACCAATGACTAAGAATTCAACAAATTTTCGGGTATCACAATCAAAGTAGTACCTTCTCTCCTGACTACATAAACTCTTTGATGCGGTAATATCGTAAATTTGTCATCGTCACATCGTGCTTGCCAAGAATTTCCCTCATACAGCACTCGCCCTGTTTTCCCAGGCGGAATTTCTGTTAAGGTTTCAGCTATAACTGCATCCTGAATTTTCGATTGGCGTCGTCGTGGTTGCAAAAACCGACGAGAAAGCACGATTAATAATGTGGAAAGTAATAACCAAATTAAAACTTGCAACCATACATTTCCCAACCCCACTCCAGACAGCAGCGCCACCACAAAAGCGCTAATTCCCATCATGAAGGCGACAAACGCCGATGGTAAGAACAGTTCCATCAAACACAAAACTGCTCCTGCCAGAAGCCAGATTAAGGTAAAACTTGGCATAGCGCCATCCTAGTCTCTACATTGACGTAAATGCATTTCTACGATTAGATACAGCCAGACGTAAGTTATTTACAGAAAACAAAACTTGGTATTTTTACCAATATTTTGATTATTTTCAGTAACCAAGTGTAGCTAGCAGTACACAAATCTAGTCTATTCTAGCCTTCAAATCATTGCCAGCTAAAGTTAATCGAAGTTCATAAGTTGATTGGTTTTTTAATTTATACCTTTATGATTTCTACTCAACTGATAATTTATTGTATAAATCCACGCTGTAATAGCCCCATCAATCCTATGGGTGATACTATTTGCGCCAATTGCCAAACTCCTTTAGTTCACCGCTATCTTTGGGCTACTGGCTCATTGTCTGCTCAAATCGCACCCGGCACAAAGGTAGCAGATAGGTATGAAGTAATTAGTCGCCAGATTTGGCTGGATACTCAACCGGGATTACCGCCAGATGTACCTGAAGAATTGCCAACAGAAGTAATTCCTTATCTACGGTTATATCAGGAACGGTTACATTTGCCCCAGGCTTATGGGTTTGCTAGTAGTCTTGAAGAAGATACAGCCGATATCCTTTTATTGGAAAATGCGCCGATAGATAAAGCAGGAAATATCTATCCAACTATTGTTGAGGCATGGGAGCAAGCAACGGCGGTACGACAAGTTTATTGGCTGTGGCAGATTCTCCAACTTTGGAAACCTCTATCAGAATTGGGAGTTAGCCGGAGTTTATTGGTAGTAGATAATTTGAGAGTTGAAGGTTGGTGTGTGCAACTGTTAGAACTTTACCAAACACCAACAAATGAAAAGCTGAGTTTACAAAATCTGGGGGAGTGTTGGCAGTTTTGGGTAGCCTCTGCCAAGACATCAGTTGCTAAAGAGTTACAAAACATTGTCCAGCAGATGTGTGAAACTGAGATTGAGTTAGAGGCTATTAATATTCAACTCAATAATTTATTATTAGCATCTGCGGCAGAATTGCCATTAACTTTAAAGGTGGCAGGTTCTACAGATATTGGGCCAATTATGGCGCAAAATGAAGACGCTTGCTATCCCAATGCTTTAACTGATTTAAATGAACCTTTATTGCCTTATTTGTCGATTGTTTGTGATGGCATTGGTGGACATGAAGGCGGCGAGGTTGCTAGTAAATTAGCTGTGCAGTCTGTAAAATTGCAAATTCGGGTTTTACTAGCGGAGGTTGCAAAACAAACATTACCTGTAGCGCCAGAGTTGTTACAAGAACAATTAGAGGCAAGCTTGCGGGTGGTAAATAATGTCATTTGTGCGCGTAATAATGAACAAAATCGCCAAGGCAAAGAGCGCATGGCGACAACAATTGTTATGGCGCTGCAAGTTCCCCAACGAGTACAGACGAGTACTGGTTGGCAATCAAATAATACTCATGAACTTTATTTAGCTAGTGTTGGCGATAGCCGTGCTTATTGGATTACTCGTAATTATTGCCAGTTACTCACGGTAGATGATGATGTGGCAACACGCGAAGTACGCTTTGCTAAAAGCTTGTATCGTCCGGCACTTTTGAGAGCAGATGCTAGTGCTTTAACTCAAGCATTAGGGACAAGAGATTCAGAATTTTTGCGTCTGAAAGTTCAGCGATTTATTATCGAAGAAGATGGGATATTGCTACTGTGTTCTGATGGTTTAAGTGATAATAACTGGGTGGAACAATCTTGGCAAGATTATGCAATTCCGGTGTTTGCGGGTAAACTTACACTTGATGATGCTGTCGGCAATTGGATTAAGTTGGCAAACGAAAAAAATGGGCGGGATAATACATCGGTTGTTCTCACTTATTGCCGTGTTTCTCCAGAATATTTAGTACCTGTGACTCCAGAGTTACCAGAAGAGATTATAGAAGCGGAAATACAAGAGGAAGAAATACCACTACTAGAAGAAGAAATAATAGAAGAAGAGGAACAAGAGGAATTAATTTATTTCACAGAAAGTTCGCAAACTTTGCTTGATTTGGATTTAGATTTGGAGCTTTCAGAGGAACCACCTTTAAACCCTGAAATTCCTCCAACTTTAATTACAAAACCTAATCGTGGTAAACGTTTGGTAATGCTGGGGGGAGTGTTGGCGTTGCTTGTGGGTGGTACAAGTCTGGGATTATTTGCTTGGTGGCAAATTAATCCTCAAGGGTTCCGGCAAATGTGTCGGCAATTTCCTCAAAAAGTACAGCAACTTTGTCCGCCTGAAAAGTAGAGATTGGGGATTGAGGGATATGTTATGGCGAAATATTGTAATGTTGATGATGAATATTGCAATATTGATAAGGAATATTGTGATGTTGATGCGGAATATTGCAATGTTTCTTATGAATGCTGCAATGTTGATGATGAATATTAGAGTATTGATAATAGATATTGTAATGTTGATGAGGAATATTACAATGTTCCTTATGAATGCTGTAATGTTTGTCAGGATGGCTTTAATATTCAGGGTTATAAATAAGAAAGTAGCGATCGCTAGTGGGTTAATCTAGGTTAGCGATCGCAGTATAAGCAACTTCATATCATATATTAGACTATTTTACAAAATTTTGTTTCTCTTTGTGTTTACAAAGGGAATATTTCTAAACGCATAGGCGCTTCTTTACGAGACGCTACGCGAACGCCTTCACGTAGAGTAGGAACCAATACTGCTCGGTTAAGCTCAAAAAGCTTAAATTTCGTAGGTTGGGGAGCCACTGCGTTGGGCGGCTCTGCCGACTTGAAGCAAGTGGCGTTTGAGGAACGAAACCCAACATTTCCAAGGCTTTGTTGGGTTTCACTTTGTTCAACCCAACCTACAAATTTTTTTAACCGAGCAGTATTGGGGTAGGAACGCAGAGGTTTAATAGAGGGGAGTTTTTTGTGCAAGGTTGGGAAATTATGTATTAAGTAAATATGCGGTAAGGTAAGGGTATTACAATCTGCTCTTGTTATAGAAAAGATGAATATTGACCCTGTATCTGTAGTTAATGCTATTAAGGCTGTTGCACCTGCTACTGTTTCTTTTGGTATACAACAGGCTCAACGTAATGAATATATTATTAAAATTTTAAAAAGCTTAAACCTCGACTCAATACAGTCTCCTAAAGATTTTGAAGGGGTTTATGTTTATGCTTTGGTAGAGTATGGCGTATTTAAAGCTGATTATATACTCAATTTTTTTAGAAATAAAGAGATTAAAAAATCTTTTGCCAAGGCTTTTGCAGCAAAGGCGTTGGCTATTAATAATGAGGAATGGAATACATTAAAAGATGAAGCACAAAAAACAAAAATAGATTTAGCTGAGGTTCAGAAATTTCATCAGGTTTTTGTCAGTGTGGCAAAACGTTCTATCAATCCTGGAGAAGTTATAACTAATGTACAACTTCAAGAACGCCTGAAAAAATATCCACAATCTCTAGAACAATCGCTTTATCCAGATGAGTTTAAGGCACTAATCGAAGAGAAAACTAAGGTATTTTGCGGACGGGTATTTGTATTTAAGGAGTTTGATGATTTCCTCAAAAAGCATTCCAAAGGTTATTTTACCGTAATTGGGGATGCGGGGATGGGGAAAAGTGCGATCGCGGCCCAATCTGTATCTAAATACAAAGCTATCTGCTACTTTAATATTCGGGCAGATGGTCGCAACACACTAGACCAATTTCTGCAAAGTATTCGTCAACAACTGATTAATTGTTATGAGTTAGAGAATGCAGAGAATGATAATTTACCTACTTTATTGGCGAAAGTAAATAAAAAAATTGCAGATGGTGAACGTTTGGTAATTGTGGTTGATGCACTCGATGAAGTCGAACAATCAGGGTCAGGAAATCTTTTAAGTTTACCCAAGAATCTGCCAGAAAGAATATATTTTCTGCTAACGAGGCGACGCTATGCCCAAAATGAAAAACGCTTGTTAACTGAAGAAGTTCCAGAGCAGCAGTTGGATTTAACAGCGAATGAATATAGACTCTCAAATCGAAATGATGTTAGAGAGTACATTAATAAATCTATCAATTATGAGGCAGAGGGTCATAGTTTGAAAGCATGGATTCAACAACGCAAGATTGAGCAGCTAGATTTTGTTGAGCAGGTAGCAAGAAAAAGTGAAAACAATTTTATGTACTTGTACTATGTTTTGCAAAGTATTGCTAAAGGAGATTATCAAGACTTAAGTTTAGAAGAATTGCCTGAGAAACTTCAGGGTTATTATGAACAGCATTGGAAGCAGATGGAAATGGATACTCCAGACAAGCGGACAAATGCGATTATCCTCTGTGTACTGGTTGAGGTAGGTAAACCTATTTCTTGTGAATCTATTGCCCGCATAACTAAACGAGATGAATATGATGTTTTGGAGCTTTTGAATAAGTGGCTGGAATTCTTGAGAAAACAAAAAGAAAATCAAGAAGATTATTATTCAATTTATCACCAAAGCTTTGCAGATTTTCTCCGTAATCAACCGACATTAAAAAGAGAAAAAAAGAATAATATTGATTGGCCAGAGGTTCAACGTCTGATTTCTGATTATAATGACCAATTGGGGAAAATCCTAAAATCAGGTAAGGGTGAAAATGAGTAGTTTTGCTGAGAAATTTGCCCAGTTATCTTTAAGCAACCAGCGAA
Source organism: Nostoc cf. commune SO-36 (assembly GCF_023734775.1). Taxonomy (NCBI): domain Bacteria; kingdom Bacillati; phylum Cyanobacteriota; class Cyanophyceae; order Nostocales; family Nostocaceae; genus Nostoc; species Nostoc commune. The sequence continues at coordinate 410,417 of NZ_AP025732.1, forward strand.
CCTTCCTCATTGACCCTGGTGTTAAAGCAAAAATAGGAGAGTGGGAAACACTTTACAAGAGACTGACTGATTTTGATTTTATTGATGCGAAAGTCAAGCATTCTGATTTTGGTGTGCAGTCACTAATTGAGGATTATGATTTAATTAATAACTCCGAACTGTTAAACAAGCCAGAATATAATGCAGAGCAAGTAAAAACTCTAAAATTGATTCAAGAAGCATTGCGACTTTCAGCGCATATTTTAAAAAAGATAAAATGCAACTGGCAGGGCAATTGTGGGGGCGAATGCAGCACTTTGAAGTACCGGAAATTCAAGCAATGCTTGAAGTAGCAAAGCAGCAAGTTGTACCTTGGTTGCGTCCGTTAACATCTAACTTAATTTCCCCAGGTGGAAGTTTACGTCTCACTCTCACAGGTCATAGCGCCCCGGTAAATGCAGTAGCTCTCACCCCCGATGGCAAGCAGGTGATTTCTGCTTCAGATGACAAAACACTCAAGCTCTGGAATCTAGAAACTGGCAAAGATGAGCGGACTTTTCAGGGTCATAGCAGCGTAGTAAATGCAATAGCCATTACCCCCGATGGCAAGCGGGTGATTTCTGCTTCATATGACAACACACTCAAACTCTGGAATCTAGAAACTGGCAAAGATGAGGCGACTTTCCAGGAAAGTAGTTACTGGGTAAGAGCAGTAGCTATTACCCCCGATGGCAAGCGGGTGATTTCTGCTTCATATGACAACAAACTCAAACTCTGGAATCTAGAAACTGGCAAAGATGAGCGGACTTTCCAGGGTCATAGTTACTGGGTAAGAGCAGTAGCCATTACCCCCGATGGCAAGTGGGTGATTTCTGCTTCACATGACAACAAACTCAAACTCTGGAATCTAGAAACTGGCAAAGATGAGCGGACTTTCCAGGGTCATAGTCACTGGGTAAGAGCAGTAGTCATTACCCCCGATGGCAAGCGGGTGATTTCTCCTTCAGATGACAACACACTCAAACTTTGGAATCTAGAAACTGGCAAAGATGAGCGGACTTTCCAGGGTCATAGCAACGCGGTAAATGCAGTAGCCATTACTCCCGATGGCAAGCGGGTGATTTCTGCTTCAGATGACAACACACTCAAACTCTGGAATTTAGAAACTGGCAAAGATGAGCGGACTTTCCAGGGTCATAGCAACACGGTAAATGCAGTAGCCATTACCCCCGATGGCAAGCGGGTGATTTCTGCTTCAGATGACAACACACTCAAACTCTGGAATCTAGAAACTGGCAAAGATAAGCGGACTTTCCAGGGTCATAGCAACGCGGTAAATGCAGTAGCCATTACCCCCGATGGCAAGTGGGTGATTTCTGCTTCAGATGACAACACACTCAAACTCTGGAATCTAGAAACTGGCAAAGATGAGCGGACTTTTCAGGGTCATAGCAACGCGGTAAATGCAGTAGCCATTACTCGCGATGGCAAGCGTATGATTTCTGCTTCAGATGACAACAAACTCAAACTCTGGAATCTAGAAACTGGCAAAGATGAGCGGACTTTTCAGGGTCATGGCAACGCGGTAAATGCAGTAGCCATTACTCGCGATGGCAAGCGGGTGATTTCTGCTTCAAGTGACAACACACTCAAACTCCGGAATCTAGAAACTGGCAAAGATGAGCGGACTTTCCAGGGTCATAGTAACAGGGTAAGAACAGTAACCATCACTCCCAATGGCAAGCGGGTGATTTCTGCTTCAGATGACAACACACTTAAACTCTGGAATCTAAAAACTGGCAAACATGAGCGGACTTTTCAGGGTCATAGCGACAGGGTAAGAGCAGTAGCCATTACTCGCGATGGCAAGCGGGTGATTTCTGCTTCAAATGACAAGACACTCAAACTCTGGAATCTAGAAACTGGCAAAGATGAGCGGACTTTTCAGGGTCATAGTGGCTGGGTAAGTGCAGTAGCCATTACCCCCAATGGCAAGCGGGTGATTTCTGCTTCAGATGACAACACACTCAAACTCTGGAATCTAGAAACTGGAGAAGAAATTGCCACTTTTACAGGAGAGGCTCCATTTTATTGCTGTGTTATTGCACCGGATGGGGTGACTGTTGTGGCAGGGGAGTCATCAGGGAGAGTGCATTTTTTGCGGTTGGAGAATGTTTAAAAAGTATGAACACTTCACCTCGACCGCCAACACCAATCAATTCCCCCTCTTACCCAACAGAATTTCAACAAGTCATTCTCAAAAAAAGTCAAAACTTTGTTGGTCGCGCCTTCGTCTTCACCGCAATATCCAACTTTCTCCAGCGTTACGATCGCGGTTACTTTACCATAATTGGCGCACCCGGTAGCGGCAAAAGTGCCATCCTCGCCAAATACGTCACAGAAAATCCCCAAGTTCTCTATTACAACGCCCAACTCCCAGGCAAAAATCGCGCTGAGGAATTTATTACTACTATCAGCACACAAATAGAGACGCAAAATTTTACGTCTCTACATTCCCTGCTTCAGCAAGTCAGCGACAAACTAGAACCTCAGCAAAAGTTTATTATTGCTATCGATGCCTTAGATGCTGTTAACCACACCGACCAAACAAAAGGCTCAAATCTCTTGTATCTTCCCAGATATCTGCCGCGTGGCGTTTATTTCCTTCTTACCCGCCGCCCATACCTGCGAAAACAATCCGGTTTGTTGATTGAAACACCTTTTCAAATTCTTGACTTAGCAGCATACCCACAAGAAAACCACGAAGATATTCAAGCATACATTCGGCAATATGTCAACAATGACGAAGAACTTACAGCACAGCTAATAGCCAAAAGCGAAAACAACTTCATGTATCTCAGCGAGATATTATTATATGTTGTCTCTGAGAGCGATGCCTGCGGCGGGCAAAGCCATCGCACAGCATATCTGAGAGAAGCGATCGTAACAGAACAACTCCCCCCTGCTTTAAAGGCGTATTATCAGCAGCATAAGCACAAGATGATTCCCCCTCATGCGCCAAGTCAAGAGAGGGAATTGAAATTATCTGTGCTGCGTGTGTTAGTGCAGACTGCACTTCTCTACGAGAGGCTGCGCCAACAGATTGACTCAGTGACAGCCGCAGCGATCGCTAGTACAATTGATGCTGATGAATATGATGTTGAAGAAATTCTAGAAAATTGGCGTGAGTTTTTAACACTCCAGCAAATAGATCGAGAAATTAGCTACAGTGTTTACCATTCAAGCTTTCGAGATTTCTTAAGCAAGCAAACTTTGGCTAGTGAGTCTAACCAAACTATCTAAACGCAAACATTATAACTCTACTACGGCAGCCCTATTTCTTCAAACTTTGCGATCGCCAAAGGCTTAGGGACTTGTAAAAAATAAATTATCCCAAATTATTTCTAGATTTGTAGGGGCGCAAGGTCTTGCGCCTTCCTCTCGCCCTGCGCCCTAGCACCTACGTTAGTTCTAGTCCACCTTGATAACCAGTAACAATGCGGCTACCATCTTTAAGAATATGAACCTCAATTTGGTCGCTAGCCCAAGTAATTTGGTCTTGAAAAGCCGGGTTTAATACCCGAACCCGTTGATTGCTAGAAGAAACTGGAGAGTCGGGAGAGTTAATTGCTAGAGATTCTACAAAAGGCCCGTCAACCAAAATATCGAGTTGTTCTAATAATTCTTGGGAACCTGGCGGCGCCGATTGAGACTGTAGCTGCTTGAGAGTGAATCCAGTAAAAGACATAATATTTAACCCAGCAGCTTTTAGCCGACGGGCTAAAGATGCAAGTGCAGTTGCTTGCCAAAACGGTTCTCCACCGGAGAACGTTACACCTGTGTTGCGGGGATTGCTGAGAATATTCTCGGCAAGGGTATCAACAGCAATTAATTGGTTAGCCTCAAATGACCAAGAGTTAGTATTAAAGCAACCAGGACACTCACGAAGACAACCTTGTACCCAAATGACTGCACGACAACCTGGGCCATTAACTTCTGACTGATCAACGTAACCCATAATGTTGAGATAACCAGGGGGAATTTCCATGAGTGCTAGTGATGGGTCAGTTGGCTTAATTTCCATCTCTTTAACTCCATTTAGCCGTTGTCTGTTAACTATAGCGAATCTGTAATTACATAACTGTGAAAATAGTTATATATGCTCTTTTAATAAAGCCCTATTCGCTAGCTGTATTCTGATAAGAAGTAGGCGATCTTGTTTCTCGAACAGAATTCAGGATTGTTTATAGCGGTTGCCGCACAGGTAAGGTACAAAAAACAATTAACCACAGATGAACAAAGTAGGGTAGCACAGCTGTGCTACCCTACCCATGTAACTCATTCAAAAGAGAATCTCTATTTTTGAAGAAGAATTCAGAAGTCAGAATTCAGGAGTCAGAATAAATCAGTGGGGGATTCAGACCCACCACTGATAGCGTAGCGTTAGCGAGTCATCGAGCGTCTTTAAGACCACCAACTTTTCTTGTTTTGTGGGGGTTTTAAACCCGTTTATTCATGCGCCACTCGTACAGAATTTATTCTGAATTCTGACTCCTGACTCCTGAATTCTGTTTAGATAAATCTAAAACAACAAGCTTTGCACTAACCATCAAACTGGACGACAACCAGACAAAATACTGTGCATATTCACTACTTGTCCAATAACTGCGATCGCAGGCGCACCAAATCCAGTTTCTTCTACCTGTTTGACAATTGTCTCTAAAGTACCAATCAATTCTTCTTGTTCTGGTCGTGTACCCCAGCGCACCAAAGCAATAGGTGTTTCTAAATTTAACCCAGCTATACTTAATTGCTCCACAATATAAGGTAGATTGTGAATTCCCATATAAATCACAATGGTTTCAGAACCGTGAGCGATCGCACTCCAATCCACTTTCGGTCTATACTTACCTGCCGCCTCATGACCAGTCACAAATGTAACTGATGAACTATACAGCCGATGAGTCAATGGAATACCTGAGTATGCTGCGGCTGCAATTCCCGAAGTGATACCGGGCACAACCTCCGTTGATATTCCTGCGTTGATTAATTCTTCCATCTCTTCGCCACCGCGACCAAAAATAAAAGGATCACCACCCTTTAACCGCACCACAATTGCATGATCTTGCGCTTTCTCAATCAGCAATTGAGTTGTTTCTTCCTGGAACAGCGAATGTTTTCCCCTGCGCTTACCAGCGTTAATTTGCTCCGCTTGGGGATTAATCATTGCCAAAATTGGCGGACTCACTAAGGCATCATAGATAACTACATCTGCACATTCCAATAAACTTTTTGCCTTCAGGGTAATTAGTCCTGGATCTCCTGGCCCCGCACCAACTAAATAAACCTTTCCCAAATACTTGTTCTCCTGTTTTTCTGTGCGGTTCATCTATCTGGTGAACTACCCACACTGACTTGGAGTACCAAGTACAGTGTCGGCTTCTGTAATCACGGGGGAGTGCCTAAACTTAGACTTTCGTCCAAGAGCAGGACTTACCTTCCCTCCTACAGCAGAGACGGCTGAACCTTCCGCCTTTATCATTCTGATACCCTCTGCTCTAATATTCTGCGCGGCGTTCGCGTCCCTGTCATGATGAGTATTGCAATGAGGACAAGTCCACTCACGGACATCCAACGGCATCTCACCTATTTGATAGAAACAACTAGAGCAAAGTTTTGAACTGGGGAACCATCTATCAATTTCAACTAATTTTCCACCTCTGCGTTCTAGCTTGTAGGCTAAGAAGTTAGTGAATGTTCCCCACCCAACATCAGATATTGATTTTGCCAATTTATGGTTGCGTACCATGCCTAATACATGAAAATTCTCCACTATGACAGCTTGGCTATCGCTGACCAACTTATAACTAAGTTTATGTAGAAAATCCTGCCGCGAATTACTAACTTGCTCGTACACCTTGGCAACAACTTTTCTATATCTATTTCTTGACTTACTTCCTTTTTGTTTACGTGCTAATTTTTTCTGCTTACGTTTGAGGTTTTTTTCGTGTTTGGCAAGGTGTTTAGGATTCTCGTATTTAGAGATTTTCTCGCCGTCATTAACAACAGCGAAATGTTTCAGCCCTAAATCAATGCCGTAAATCTTGCCCTCTGAAACAGTAGGGTTTTCACCTTCTAACTCAGTAAGGATAGATGCAAGGTATTTACCAGAAGGTGTTTTACTTACAGTAACAGTCTTGATTTCCCCCTCAATCTGTCTATGTATTTTTGCTTTGATTATCCCAATATTACCTGGAAGCTTTACACTGCCATCTCCAATCTTGACGTTTTGAGGATACTGAATAGACTGTTTTCCATGCTTGGATTTGAATTTAGGGAATCCAGCACGTTTTTCAAAAAAGTTTTTGTAGGCTGTAGTTAGATTCAGTGTCGTAGCCTGTAAAACTTGGCTATAACAATCAGCTAACCACACAGTCTCTTCTGCCTTTTTGAGTGTAGGAAGAAATGCGTTGAGCGCTGCACGGCTAAGTCCTTTCCCTGTCTCCTTATAAGTTTCAATTGACTTATTTAGGGCATAGTTCCACCACCAACGAGCGCAGCCAAAAGCTTGAGCTAGTTGAATTTGCTGTTCCAGTGACGGATATAAACGGACTTGTACTACCTTGTGTAACACTCAACATCACCTCCTTGATGTACTTGTTTTACCATAAATATATATTCATATATTCTGGTAAAGTATTAAAACAAAACAATTGTTGATTCGTCATACATCTAATATTTTTTTTGCTATGCAAAAAATTAATATTAGATGCAATCCTTATCAACCGCTTTATATCCCGCCACTGGAAACGGAAGTACCAAATTCAGTGGGGGACTTACGGCGTAATAGTTAAATCCCAAATTAGCTCGGCTAATTCTGCACTTGCTCCCAGTGGCTCTGCCAATTGGAAATTCACCGCAGAAAATTGTAATTTTAGCTCCTCTATTGAGGCTGCGATCGCATCGGTTATTCCACCAGCAAATAAAAAGTATGGCAAGATTGCAATTTCTCTATAACCAGCATCTACCAACTCTTTCACCCGTGATTCTAAACTTGGAGGGCTAGCCCAATAAGCAGTCACTGCTCCCAAACTCGCCGCCATTGCTTCGATAGTTTCTTGGGAACCTGGACGACGGCTACCATGAGCTAAGAGAATCCATGCTTCTGTTTTTATAGCGGCTGTTTGCTTTGCCAGCAATTTCTCTAAATTGGGATGAGAGCCTAAATATGGTTGCACCTCAATGATGATATGTTGACCAACAGCCTGTTGTGCTAGTGCTACCTCGGCAGGAATATCTGTCATCACATGGACTCCCGGCAGCAGAAATAGCGGTACAATTTTTAGGCGATTCTCATTTTGAGAGAGTGTGCGTAGACCGCCATCGCCAAAAACGCTGTTAGCAAATTGTTGAATCTGCTCGTGTAAAGGCTGAGGACTCATTTCCAAAGCAGCTATACCAACCAAATGTTCGCTATTTGATAGGTTATGGTTTTCTGACAATTTGTTATGTACCAGCTTTGCTAGTTGCTGCATAGCAATTTCTGGGCGGCGATCGCGACTTCCGTGAGATACTAGCAGATACGCAGATGACATCGGCAAAGCTTAAACTCTCAGTGACTAATTATCTATCTTACTTAATATCAAGCTGGTGTAATAGGTACTCTGGTAATTATTGAAACTATTATCAATTACTAAATAGAAGTATTTTTAATCACTTTTATAGGGAACTCCAAAAATTAAATTGACTATCAGCCCCTGCTTCCCCTGCTCCCCCTACTCCTTACTCTTTCTCCGCAGTGTAAGTATAAAATTGATCAAAAGCTCCCACCGTTTCAAATTTGTAAGAAGGTATCCAAGAGTTTATTTTTAAATCTGTACGGTAAATGCTAAAAATAATGTAATTTTGCCTTTCTGTAGTCCTGGCAATAATTTCTTGGATTTGCGGGTTAGCCGAGTCAACCAACTTATCACAATTAAAACGGATTAAATTTTCTATAAGATTGGTGGTTTTTTTGCACACATCGGTTTTTAAGTATTCTGTCAGCCGTTGCACTGCATATTCTTCATACTCAACTTGACTGGGATTGGTCTTCGCCATTGCCACACCCAAGACGGCGAGTCCTGCTGCTGCTCCACTATATACGATGATGGTCAATGGTTTCATGTTTGCCAAGTAAAATTCCTTGTAATTGTTAGATTTCAGAGACTCTAAATCAACTTAATCCGTTCCTTAAAAAAAACTCTTGATCCCTTGCCAAATTATTGCTATAATTCAAATTGTTGAATGGCGAGCGTAGCCAAGTGGTTAAGGCAGTGGTTTGTGGTACCACCATTCGTGGGTTCAATTCCCATCGTTCGCCCTACATAATTTAATAGTGATATATTCCCATACAAATATAGGTCGTGGTTGTGAATATTCATAACCTCTACTTTAGCAAGAATCTATCGTCTACAAGTTTATGGATTTGCAAGGGTTGCAAATACACAATAATTGATTAGATTATCTTATCAGGAAGCTGATGTATATAAGCAAATCTACTTTGTAAATGAAAATAGTAGATGTGCAATGTCTGAGGACAAGCCACTTTTTTACGAACCTGATATAGCGGTTCCCACTCAGATGCGGTACAACATTATATCGCCAGGTGTAGGGGCACAGCAGTGCCCATTGGTGTCAACTTAAGCTAAAAATAGCTTCTCGCTTTGCCTCCACACCCGCCTTGGAATCAATTCCAAGGCTAATAGTTAAAGTCTACTAAAGTAGACTAAAGATTTTTCGGATTATTTAGTCATCTTCAGATGACTTTCGCTATGTCTCGCAAGGAACTTCAGTTCCTTGCGAGACATAGCTTTTACGTTAAGTTGACACCTATGGGCAGTGCCGTGCCCCTACGGGTGTACCTCACGTAAACGAGAACCTCTATAGTATAAAAAATTTAATAAGTAAGAGTTTGGACTACTCCTGCTATGAATCCAGATGCTGTCTAACTAGCTAATTTTTTTAAATGACAGTCTTTTCTTGTTGCTTAGAATCTGACATTAAAAACAGTTTCGGGAATAAAAGCCCAGAACGATTTTTGTAGTCATCAAACTCAGAGTAACGAGATAAAGAAGAGTCTTTCTTAAGCATATTTGGAATAAATACCGTGCTGATAAAACCTCCAAGAATCAAGAATGGCAACCAGTGTTGAGTCAGCATAGCGAAGGCAGTATAAATAAATATTTCTCCCAGATAATTTGTGTTCCGGCAACGAGCAAAGAATCCTTCTGTTATTAATCCCTTCTGATACTTAAGGGTATAGTACTTTTGGGCATCGCTAGCAAAGTGTAGAAAAACACCCAAGATATTCAAGGAAATGGCTACTGCTACTAGTGGTAGTGGTGGTACTGTGCCACTACTAATTAGAATAAAGGGTGCTATCCAATATAAGCTCACTAGAATAAAGCCGAAAATGCTCTGTGGAATAGAAGCAAATTGCTCCCATTGTTTATCTGGAAATAGCTGGTCTTTGAGTAGCCACAGAAAGCCATAAGTACCATGAAGTGCTAAATACACCCAAGCGCCAAGAGTGAAATTCTGGTAAACAAACATAAGTCCGAGTACAAAAAAGAATGTTAGTCCTTTATGGAGATTGATGGTATGTTTAGCTTTCATAATCTGGATATTGTTTTCTAGATTTTTTTGTGCCTTTATGATTAAATAAAGCATTTCAGGGCATGATTGATTGTGCCCGCAACCAATATTATTATGCAGTGATTTCCTAACACATATCAAAAGAAATAAAAATTGTATTCCTTTAGTTAGATCCAAAAATACTGAGTCATAGATACTTTAAGTAAAGTAGAACATGATTGTAAGTGCCATCTGAAAAGTTGATACTTGTAGATACACAGATAAATATAATTTATCTGTGTTATTTCGTGTCTATATACGGTCTAACAAAAGGTGGAGGCTTATTTGTCTCGCCTTGAAAGTCAATAATGCAAACATCGTTATCTACTGGAGTTCCCATGTCTGAATTGCTTCAAGCAGTCTTAGATAGTGAAGAAAAAAGTGATTTGCGTTCCTTTCTGAGTGAATTACGCCAACAAGAAAAGAAGTATTTGCTACGGAATGACATACTGAATGTATATAGTGAGTATTGCTCAAAGTCCCAGAGACCAGAGGAATTTTACACTTCCTCTGAGCTAGGTAAACTGATTTACTGTACTCAAGAAATTATTCAGGAGGACTCAAACTTCTGTTTCATCATCCGTTCTAAGATTGCCAGCCAAGAAGTTTATTGGTTGACATCAGACTTGAGCATTGAACCGATGACGGTGCAGGATCTGTTGGATTTGCGCGATCGCTTGGTGAACAAATATCATCCCAACGAGGGCGACCTGCTAGAATTGGACTTCGGCCCGTTTTATGACTACACTCCAATCATCCGCGACCCCAAAAATATTGGTAAGGGAGTACAATTTCTCAACCGCTATCTATCCAGCAAAATATTTCAAGATTCCAAACAATTGCTGGACAGCTTATTGAATTTTCTGCGCCTGCACCACTACAACGGTGTACAACTGCTGCTTAACGATCGCATTCAATCACAGCAGCAACTTTCCGAGCAAGTTAAGAAAGCTATTAGTTTTGTTAATACTCGTCCCGAAGATGAACCCTACGAACAATTCCGATTCCAATTGCAGTCAATGGGTTTTGAACCGGGTTGGGGTAACACCGCAGGGCGAGTGCGAGAAACTTTAAATATTCTCGATGAATTGATTGATTCTGCCGATCCTCAGACCTTAGAAGCCTTCATTTCTCGTGTCCCGATGATTTTTAGAATCGTCTTGGTGTCAGCTCACGGTTGGTTTGGGCAAGAGGGAGTGTTAGGGCGTCCCGATACCGGTGGTCAGGTAGTTTACGTCCTTGACCAAGCAAAGAGCCTAGAGAAGCAGCTACAAGAAGATGTCTTGCTTGCGGGTTTAGAGAAATTGAATGTCGAGCCAAAGGTAATTATTCTCACCCGCTTGATTCCTAATAGTGATGGCACTCTTTGTAATCAACGGCTAGAAAAAGTCCACGGTACCGAAAATGCCTGGATTTTGCGAGTACCTTTACGGGAATTTAATCCTAACATGACTCAAAACTGGATTTCCCGGTTTGAGTTTTGGCCTTATCTCGAAAGTTTCGCCATTGATTCTGAAAGAGAACTACGGGCAGAATTTCACGGCACACCAGACTTAATAGTTGGCAACTATACTGATGGGAATTTAATCGCATTCTTGCTGGCGCGACGCTTAAAAGTTACCCAATGCAATGTTGCCCATGCTTTGGAAAAATCTAAATACTTGTTCAGTAACCTTTACTGGCAAGAATTAGAGGAGAAATATCATTTTTCATTGCAATTCACTGCTGACTTGATTGCAATGAATGCTGCCAATTTTGTTGTCAGCAGCACCTACCAAGAAATTGTCGGAACACCGGATAGTGTGGGACAGTACGAGTCTTATAAATGCTTCACCATGCCGGAGTTGTACCATGTTACCAATGGCATTGAATTATTTAGTCCCAAATTTAACGTCGTACCGCCTGGAGTAAACGAAAATAATTACTTCCCCTACACCCGAACTAAAGACAGAGTAGAGAGCGATCGCCAACGCCTTGCAGAAACACTCTTTACTTTGGAAGACCCCGCGCAAATCTTTGGCAAACTCGACGATCCTAACAAGCGCCCTCTCTTCTCAATGGCACGTCTTGACCACATCAAAAACCTCACAGGTTTAGCTGAATGTTATGGTCAAAGTAAAGAGTTACAAGAGCATTGCAATTTAATTTTGGTGGCGGGGAAATTGCGTGTCGAAGAATCAGGCGACAATGAAGAACGTGATGAAATTATCAAACTCTACCAAATAATTGAGCAGTACAATCTTCACGGCAAGATTCGTTGGCTAGGTGTGCGCCTGACTAAAACCGATTCTGGTGAAATTTACCGAGTCATTGCCGATCATCAAGGAATTTTTGTACAACCAGCTTTATTTGAAGCTTTTGGTTTGACAATTTTAGAGTCGATGGTTTCAGGATTACCGACTTTTGCCACACAGTTTGGTGGGCCACTGGAGATTATTCAAGATAAGGTTAATGGCTTTTTGATTAACCCAACAAATTTAGACGAGACAGCCACGAAAATTGTGGAGTTTATCACCAAATGCGAACAGAATCCTAACTATTGGAATGAAATTTCCGAGCGAGGAATTGACCGAGTTTACAGCACCTATACTTGGAAAATTCACACTAGCAAGCTGTTATCTTTAGCACGGATTTATGGCTTCTGGAACTTTACCTCGAAGGAGAATCGAGAAGATTTATTGCGTTATCTTGAGGCTTTGTTCTATTTAATTTACAAGCCAAGAGCGCAACAGCTATTAGAGCAGCATAAGCACCGTTAGTTTGTCATTTGTCATTTGTCATTAGTCATTTGTCATTAGCTAAAGACTAAGGACAATGACAAATGACTAAATTGTCAACGCCCGCCAGGTTAGTTGACCAACTATTCCATCTGCACCTAAATTCTGCTGATTTTGAAAGGCTTTGACAGCAGTCTCTGTCAAAGCGCCAAAAACGCCATCTACTCTAACGGCATAACCATTAGACACTAACAACCGTTGTAAGATCCTGACAGCAACACCAGAGCCGCCGAAATAAAGAGTCGGCAAAGGTGTTTGGTTACTAAACTTCTGCAACTTTCCTGTAGCCTTTACACGGACTTTGCCTTTAGATGGAGAATACTTTTTAGGCTGATCTAAGTTAGAAGAAACTAGGGACTGATTTTTTTTACTGATTTTTTTGAGTATATGTTCTTTCTCTATTGCGATCGCTGAGGGATAAGCTTGATAAATTCCATCTGTCTGCATAAATTCAGGTGGTGTAACTTGAGCAGTTATCTCTAACTGACTCTGTTTTGACTGGTTTTCGTCATTTTCCATCTGAAATAATTGCTGCTGTGGCAAATTGACCCCAGAGCCTTGTCTGATTGTTAACACGCCCGTCATCATCAGGCCAATTTCATTCATTGTTAATTTTTATCTCATTTGGAAATTTTCAAAAGGGATGCACCTTAATAAAAAGCGCGTAGGCGTAGCTCTTCAGAGACATTATTTAGTACGCCTAGTTGTGGATACGGTAAAACTTTTTACCTTTTTTCCTCTCGCCATAAAGCAATACCGCCTAATAAACCAGTGATATTGGGAATGAGTTTTACATTTAACGGTAACTGTAAATTCACTTTCACCGCTTCGCCACCGCCAATGTAAAGGTAATCATAATTGAAAAGATGTTGCAAAGATGCGATCGCTTTTTCTAAACGCTTATTCCATCTTTTGTCACCAATTTTTTCTAACTCTGCACGCCGTAACTGCTGCTCAAAAGTTTCTCCTTTGCGAAACGGATGATGCCCCATTTCCATATTTGGCACTAGCTTACCATCCACAAACAAAGCCGAACCAAACCCCGTACCCAGAGTAATCACCAATTCTACACCTTTACCTGCGATCGCTCCAAACCCCTGCATATCTGCATCATTAATCACCCGTACAGGCTTATTTAATTGTTTTAATAATGCTGTTTCCAAATCAAATCCGATCCAATCTGGATGTAAGTTTACTGCTGTTTCTGTGACCCCACACCGCACTACGCCGGGAAAGCCTACCGAAACGCGATGAAATTCACCTTGAGCCGCAGCTAACACAACAATTGCATTTATTACAACCTCTGGTGTAGCCGGTTGAGGTGTATCTAAACGCGCTCTTTCAGTTACAGGATTACCCGTAATATCTAAAACCATAGCCTTAACGCCACTACCGCCAATATCAACTGATAGGGTGCGAATCGATCCATTTTCTTCAACCATTGAGTTACATCCTTGTTAATGCTTATTCTTCCGTTATTATGCTCTGCTGCATCTAAATAATATCGGGATGCTTGGAGAGTTTTTATATTGAGGGTAGCGGGGGAGATGAGGGAGAAAAAACCAATGCCCCATGCCCTAAAATATAAATTTAAGTAATATGCACAGTTTCATTCCACCAGAACGCTTTTTTCCCTATCTCACCTGGACAGATATCCAATCAATGCCAGATAAGGAAAATGTGGTAATCATCCAGCCAGTAGGGGCAATTGAACAACATGGGCCTCATCTACCGTTGATTGTAGATGCTGCGATCGGTGTGGGGGTGCTGGGAAAAGCAATGGAAAAGCTGGATGCCAGTATTCCCGCTTATGCTTTACCAAACCTTTATTATGGCAAATCTAACGAACACTGGCACTTTCCCGGCACGATTACTCTAAGCACGGCAACTCTGACGACAATCATTATGGAAGTGGGAGAAAGTATTTACCGTGCTGGGTTTAGAAAACTGGTATTAATGAACTCCCACGGCGGACAACCCCAAGTTATGCAAATGGCGGCGCGGGATTTGCATGTTAAATATGATGACTTTTTGGTATTCCCGTTGTTTACTTGGCGCGTGCCTAATATTACTAAAGATTTATTGACTCCGAAAGAAGCAGCGTTAGGAATGCACGCTGGAGATGCTGAAACTAGCATTATGTTATCAATTTTACCAGAACAAGTGAAGTTAGAAAAGGCTGTTGCAGAGTATCCCCCAGAACAGTCAGAAAGTAGTTTACTAAGTTGGGAGGGTAAATTACCTGTAGCTTGGGTGACACGAGATATCAGTAAAACTGGGGTGATTGGCGACCCCACAACCGCAACGAAAGAAAAAGGCGATCGCATCCTCGAATCTGTCGCTAACGGTTGGGTACAAGTTATTCAAGATATTTATACCTATCGACAAGCAAAAGTGGAGAAGGATTAACAGGTTTGATTCAAAGTTAAAAATCCAATACATTGTATGCAGGACACCATCTAGATTTGCTAATGTAGGAATAATGGAAACAGTACTAGCGTAGCTGCTTAAAATCTATCGAGCAGCAAATTTCTATTAAAAGTAATATAAGAGAAATAATTATGACGGCGTTTGAACCTCAAAGCATCCGCTCGTATAGCCAAGAAGATGTCCAACAAATTCTCCACTTAGCGATCGCACGCCAAGCTGATGACAAAGACAAAGAATTTTCTTATGAGCAAATATTAGAAATTGCTGCTGAGTTAGAAATTGCACCTGAGTCTTTAAAATTAGCAGAACGCGATTGGTTAGTACAACAAGGTCAAGTCCAACAGCGAAAAGCTTTTGATTCCTACCGCATTAGAAAATTTCAGAAGCGTCTAGGGAATTATACAATTTTTAATGGCTTTTTTATACTGCTTGATTTAATCACTGGTGGCGGAATTTCTTGGTCGCTCTATATTTTACTATTCTGCGGATTGCCACTAGGGTTTGATGGCTGGAATACCTTTCAAATGAAAGGCGAAGAGTATGAAATGGCATTCCAGAAATGGAGCCGTAACCATCAAATTAAGAAAACCATCAGTACAGTTTTGAATAAGTGGTTTAAAGCGTTACAGGCTTAGGATACTTGCTGGTTTGGCACTATCCGGCATAAATGGATGGAAATCTTTGATTCAACGAAATCACTTAACCTAAAGTCTTAGAGGCATCTGGGTAGCACAGCTAGTTGTGCTACCCTTTTTGATCGTTATTTAAGTTTTTCGTGAGCAGCCAAAATAATTTTTTCAGTTTCTTCCCAGCTAATACATT
Source organism: Nostoc cf. commune SO-36 (assembly GCF_023734775.1). Lineage (NCBI taxonomy): Bacteria > Bacillati > Cyanobacteriota > Cyanophyceae > Nostocales > Nostocaceae > Nostoc > Nostoc commune. The sequence goes on from NZ_AP025732.1 coordinate 426,100, forward strand.
TATCAGTTACAGAAATACCATATTTTAAATCTTCTTGTTTACCAGTAATTGGTTGACCACCTTCAAACAAATGCGATTCCAGCATCATGCCAACTATTGATGTATTACCATCTACTATTTGCTGAATAATGTTTTCTAAGACAGCACCTTGTAATTTATAATCTTTATTAGTATTGCCGTGGCTACAGTCAATAACAATTCTTGGTGGTAAATCTGCCTGTTTTAATTTTTCTTCTACCAGTTTCACATTTGCTGGATCAAAGTTAGGCTGACTACCGCCCCTTAAAATTACGTGACCGTAAGCATTACCTTTAGTTTGAAAGACGCTGACCTGTCCGTTTTGATTAATTCCCAGGAAATTATGCGGGTTTCTAGCTGATTGTAGGGCATTCAAAGCTACTTGAATATTGCCATCAGTACCATTTTTAAAACCTACAGGCATCGAAAGCCCACTTGCCATTTCGCGGTGAGTTTGTGATTCGGTCGTGCGTGCCCCAATAGCAGACCACGTAATTAGTTCACTAATGTATTGAGGTATGATTGGATCTAGTGCCTCTGTACCAGCAGGTAATCCCAACTCTGTAATTTTTAATAATAAATCCCGTGCAATTAATAAACCATTCTCTACATGGAAAGAATCATCCATATCTGGATCATTAATTAGCCCTTTCCAGCCTACGGTTGTTCTTGGTTTTTCAAAGTACACTCGCATAATTAGCAGCAGGTTATCCTGGACTCGTTCAGCCAATATTTTCAACCGTTCAGAATATTCGAGTGCTGCTTTTGGGTCGTGGATTGAGCATGGCCCAACTACTATAAATTTTCTGCGATCCTGAAAATTCAGGATATTTTCTATTTCCTGCCTATATGCTAAAACTCTTTGCTCGGCTAATTTTGTTAAAGGTAATTTTGATTTGACTTCATTGGGAGTTAATAAAATGCGATCGTTCTCAATGTTAGCGTTGTCGATATTACTATTAAATAATTGGTTAGGCATGGGGATGCTCTGGCAATTTTATATACGCACTTCAAATCAAAAGTGTAACACAAACCCATGAGCTTTTAAAATATCTTGTTTTTTACTTGACAAATTTTTGAATAGACGATGTGTGAATAATATAATAACTGAAAAAGGGGAAAATATTTTCCCCTTTTCTTTGCTATTGCAACACTGATTCAGTGGTTGTGTATATGATTACTGCCATACAAACACTTTAGCTTCGTATGGCCCCAGGTCAGTTATGATACCATCATCACCAGCTTCGACATCATAATTACCTGTCCATTCATGCCATGTACCAGGGCTAGGAAAGTTAGGAACATGATAGCCAGCTAGGAAATTTTCTGAAAAATTTGTTATTACGACTACACGAGAACCTTCATTATTCCAACGAGTATAAGCTAATACTTTTGACTCTGCATTTTCGTGGATAAAATCAATATTTTCTGTGTAAAGAGCATGATTGCTTTTACGTAGGTTAGTTAAGCCTTTGTAGGATTCAAATAAACTCCGATTTAAATCATTACCTAACAGCGTCCAATCGATTTTGGATGATTCAGGTTGCTTAGGTTTATACTCACCAAATTCCTCTCCCATCCAAATCAAAGGTACACCAACAGCAGTCATTAGAATGGCTATTCCTAATTTAGCCCGTCTAAAAGCTTCTTCGTTAAAAATCTCACGGTTTCCTAATTCAATCATTAGATGGTTATGGTCATGGTTGGTGAGGTAATTTACTACATTGGTAACACCCAAGAAGCCTTGGCGCTTGCAGTCAATGACATCTTTGAGACGCTCTAAATCAAATGTATCACCGCAAATGTGTTCTAGTATGCAGTGATAAAAACTATCATGCCAGCAACCATCCATTGGCCCATCTACATTGGTAATGCTGGTAGTTTCAGGAATGTGTTCAGCAACGTTATAAAAAGGCTTCGCGCCAGCAGTTTTTTGGCTTCCTGAACAATCCAATGCATGAAATCGTAGTTAGCAATTTGCCGTGCTGCATCAAAGCGAATACCATCAAGATGATATTCTGATATCCAAAAACGAATTGCCTCACCAGTAAACTTCCACGCTGGATGAATATCTAATTTTTCATCATAATGTTCATAATTAAACTCAGGCCCCCAGTTATTATCAGGGTCACGAGGCTCGTGGTGATACCAATAATCGTGGTCAATTTGTGTTAGAGGAGCAGATGCTTCTGAGTGGTTATAAATACCGTCAAGAATTACACGAATACCTTTGCCATGACACTCATCAATCAGTTTTTTCAAATCAGCAGTCGAACCATAACTAGATTCTGCTGCAAAGAAGTGGCGGGGATTATAACCCCAACTATAATCACCAGGATATTCTTTAAGTGGCATCAACTCAATAGCGTTAATTCCTAGTTCGCATAGATAATCTAACTTTTCAATGACGTGTTTGTACTTGCCTCGTGCATAAGGATCATCCTCGCCACCAGAAAAATCACCGACATGTAATTCATAAATTACTAATTCGTGGTCAGCAGGTAAAGGCTTATCATCATGTTGCCAAAGGTATCTATCGGTAATCCTTTCGCCATCTTTGATGCGGATAACACCATCATCTTTTCCACTCAGTTCATCTACATCAGTTGCATAAGGGTCTGTAACATCAACCCATTGTTCTGGTTCAAAAAACCATGAATTTGACTGGATGCGGAATTTATATTTATAAACGCCGTCTTCTAGTTCAACACTTGTACGGAAATAACCATCATCACCTTTTTCCATTGGAATTTCTTGCCAATCAGAAAAAGAACCAATTAATGCGGCTCCTTTGTTGTAAGGTGCAAATAAATTAAATTCAATTGGCTTTGCCATAGAAGTGTTTGTAATATCAAGGGTTGATAAAAGTATTCTCGGATACTCAATTGAATTTACAAATCGCTCTAGAGAAATAATTAACTCAAGAGTGCTTCTATCTTCAGGAAGAATTAATAAATATTTTATAAAACTTATATGTATTTTTTTGGTTCTTAACTTTTTATACCATTTATTGATTGACTAAAATACAGCTTTGCTATATGGGTGTCACTGTTATTTTTTGCAAGAATTTGTATAATGTTTGAAAAGTCCTATTGTCGGTATCAAAAGTTTTAGATCCCCCTAAATCCCCCTTAAAAAGGGGGACTTTGATTCAGGTTGCCCTCTTAAAAAGGGGTTAGGTGGGAAAAAAAAAAATGCCTAAAGTCACAGCAAAACACTTTTCAAACAAGCTCTAATACAAGGAGCTGAAGTCCCTTGTCTCAAGCTTGATTTTGTGCAGTTTTACACAAAATTTGTATTAGTTTGTTGCAAATAACTTAATAGCCAATTCGCTGCCGTTGCCCTACGAGTTTGGCGAGGCCCAAATTCACCAATTTTGTAACCTTTGAAGCCCAGTTTTTGTTTTAGCATTTGTTTATTTTCAACGGGAATGGAACGAGTCAACTTAACTGTTGCGGCGCGAGATTCAATAAAATCTGGTGGTTGTGGGTACTCATTTTGCCATTCTGGTGCAACTTGACTTGTGTCCCATAGTGCAGTTGAGGAATCATAGCGATAGCCTAAATAATGCCATAGCAACTGGTTAACTGTGGCATCATCAACTTTTTCTTCAAGAATTGCCCAAATTGTTTCTGTATTAAGTGGTGGTAGGTTAGACATAAGCAAGTCAAAATTCAAAATTAAAAACAGCTTGTGTATACACAAACTAGGTAGACTGGAAATCGTAAAGATTAGACTAGTCTATGCAGAATTCCACACCATTATCAAACATCATCCGCGCCCGTGTATTAATTTCTGGTCGAGTCCAAGGTGTGGGCTACCGCTACGCCACTGTGGATACAGCTAGACAGTTAGGATTAACTGGTTGGGTGCGGAATCTCCCCGAAAGTCGAGTAGAGGCAGTTTTTGAAGGGGCGCGAGAGGTTGTAGATGACATGGTTCGCTGGTGTTACTCTGGGCCACCTGATGCTGTGGTTAAAGATGTTGTGGTTGAATATGAAGTACCAGAAGGCTTACGGGGATTTGAAGTTAAACGGGTTGACTAAGAAGTTAACAACGGTTTTTCCTGTTCATCTCTTGAAGCATAACGCCTGTAAAAAATTTTGATTACAATGCAGATGTCCACTAGGCGGTGTGCTGTCTATACACGTAAATCAAGAAGATACTTCATGAGTAATCAACTACAAGACTACAATCCCAGCGGCGTAGGTGAAATAAATGGCAACCTCTTAGGTTTACCTTGCGATTACGAGTCTGCAAACCTGATTGTCTTTGGTGTGCCGTGGGAAGTCACTGTTTCTTATGGTGCGGGGACTGCTAATGGCCCACAGCGAATTCTGATGCTTCGACTCAACTGGATTTGTTTGATTTTGATAACCCTAATGGTTGGAAGCAGGGAATTTTCATGGTGGAAATTCCCAAGATATTTTAGAGAAAAACACATACTACCGCACTTTGGCAGCACAGATTATCGAGCGATTAGGCCAAGGGAAACAAATCTCAGATACACCAGATTTAACACCTGTCTTGACGGAAATTAATCAGGCTGGTCAAGAGGTTAATAAATGGCTGTTTGAAAATTGTCAGCAAGCAATTAATGATGGTAAGCGAGTCGCCGTTCTTGGTGGAGATCACAGTTCGCCTTTAGGTTATTTCCAAGCATTAGCAGCTAACTACGCAAACTATGGCATTTTACACATTGATGCCCACGCAGATTTACGCGATGCTTATGAGGGATTTGAGTTTTCTCATGCGTCTATTATGTTTAATGCGATGAAAATACCGCAAATTTCTAAGCTAGTGCAAGTGGGTTTGCGTGATATTAGTCATGATGAAGTGCAAATAATTGACCAATCTGATAGTCGTATTATTGCTTATTACGACCCAGCTATTAAGCAAAAGCTTTACTCTGGAACAACTTGGATTGATTTATGCCGAGAAATTATTAGTTCTTTGCCTGAGTATGTTTACATTAGCTTTGATGTAGATGGTCTAGATCCAAAACTCTGTCCGAGTACAGGTACTCCTGTTCCAGGTGGGTTGGAATTAGAGCAAACTTTTTGTCTGTTCCGGGAATTGGTCAATAGTGGAAGAAAAATTATTGGCTTTGATATCTGCGAAGTTGGTGATGCTGAGTGGGATGGTAATGTTGGAGCGCGAATAGTTTACAAGCTGGCAAATTTGATGGATTTATCTCAACAGAAAATATAAACGATAAAATTTTGGCAGGGTAGCAATCATACTAAACTCAGGATAATGACAACAGCAACTCGTCTATCTCTAACTCCCGAATAATTCCTCAAACTGCCAAAAACCAAGTTTACACATTGCGCTAGCAAACCAGCTTGCGGCTAATTATCTATGGATTATCCAAGAGTACCTTGGGCAAGGGCTACTTATGCTGTGTTAAGTAGGTAGGCATGATTAAATATAAGATGTCATTGCGAGTGAAATGAAGCAATCGCAAAGTCTCTGGGATTGCTTCGCTTCTCTACGAGACGCTTCGCGAACACTCGCAATGACAGAACATATTATATTTATTTACACCCATTTACTTACTAGGATTTGTTAAAAGTTAAGTATTATAATCAAGCTTGCTTTCAGTAAAATTACTGTCATAAAGTAATTATGCAATGTTAAATCATAAAGTAATATAAAAGTTTTGGCAGAACTTGTTGGATGAGCGTATAGTTTCAAACATCATCAATCGTTTTCATGATGTTTATACTTACCTATAGGTAAACAAAACAGGTGCAATATGAAACTACAAGATTTTTTGGGAAAAGAGGAAAAATGGGCATTCGATGCGATCGCTGAGGATATAGACTTAGCTCGTCAGATTCAGATACTGTTAATCGGCTTAGGTTTGCTAGAACCTCCAGCCGATGGTAAGTTTGGGCCTGTTACTGTCATAGCTCTGAAAAAATTTCAAGAATTAACAAAGACTGAAGAGAATGGTTTTTTAGGAGCAGTCACAGCCAAGAAACTAATTGAAACCAAAATAGACGATCTTCCTAAACCTCCCTTAAAACTTGGTAATGACATTGCCAGTAAGATTGTGAAATACATGCTATCTAAAGATTATCAGGTATTCACCAATCCAAAAGAATATAATATTGTTTATATAGAGGGTATAAATGCAGACTGGAATCTCAACAGTGATACACCCAATGAATTTAATGATCGGCGGATTGTTATTGAAGTAGTAAATGGTGTTCCCAAAATCGTAGATCACTGGGAAGCTACTACAGAACCAGGGAAATACTACACGTATAATCCGATGAATCCCAAAGGAGCAGCCAGGATTCAGTTTGGACAATACAAAGCTTGGGCTGTCGGTACCCACGGTACAGCAGAGCCTCATGAAGCATTAGTGCAAGTTGGAGATATAACTGTTTGCAGAGATTTCAACAAAGATTTTAAACGGACTGGCGACAAACTCGATACAGGTGATAATTTTTATGTAAATCAACACTACGGCTTTGATTTTCCCCGAAATGATATTCGCCTTGCTAGTGCAGGTTGTTTGGTAGGACGTACTCGTGAGGGACATAGAGAGTTTATGGCGATTATTAAACAAGACCGCCGTTATGTCGCTAATCGCAAATATACTTTTTACACTACCGTAATTCCTGGGGATGATTTACTGAAAACGTTTCCAAAATGAGGTAATGGTTACTTGGTAGCGGTTGTTGTGATGCAACGTTTAGTAAGGTAGCACAGATGTGCTACCTTACTAAAATACTCGTTGAAAGCCCTTGAGTAACAGGCGCTACGCGCCGTATTACGTACTTGAGGCAAGGGATGAAAACGGTTTGAGGTTGTTTACGCCTTAGTCACGTTCTGGTAAAATTACGTTTAACAGGAACGGTAATCAACCTGTATAAAAACCTAAATGCCTAACGGCAATCTGTACCTTGACAATTGAAGATATGGGGTTCTATTCCATAGTTCTAGTTCCTGCCCAGGAATAGGTAAAATCTTCATGGGGACTAGGCGATCAGAATTTCAATCAAACAAATTTTGGAATCATCCAACTACCGAGGGGCACTCGGAAAGTTAACGCTTGAGGAGAGAACCACCTCTGGGTTAGATACCGCAAGGGGTCTAATTTAAGTGGACTCGCTGAACCAAGAATCTTCGTACCTTTAGGTCGAGGAGTGTCAATTTGTCTAACTTTGTTCTTGTGGTTGCCCTATCTGTGCCGTCAATTTCTCTTTATCTTGTCTGCGTTTTTTGGCGTAAAGTTGAATAGTGACTGCCATCAAAATAATCATGGCGAAAATAGCCCAAGCAGCGATATCTGTAGGTAGATTATTTTTAAACACAGCCAGCAATACGATCGCTACTAACATAACTGTGGGTGCTTCATTTAAAGCACGTAATTGCTGACTATTCCAGCCACATTCATCTACTGCTAATTTCTTCATCAGCCGAGCGCAGTAATGATGATAGCCAATTAAAATAGCCACAAACAGCAGTTTGATATGTAACCAGCCTTCTTTTAAAATATCCGGTTCAGTGGTTACTAAACCGATCGCCATTGCGATCGTCACAAACATTCCTGGGTTAGTGATGATATAGTAAAGCCGCTTTTCCATAATTTGATACTGATTTTTCAGGATCGTTCGCGCTGGTTCAGGTTCTTGTTCAGCTTCAACGTGATAGATAAAAAGACGGACTAGGTAGAACAAACCAGCAAACCAAACGACAAATCCGACAATATGAAAAGCTTTAAACCATGAATAAGCCATGAATTCTAATCTCCTTTACTTGTGGTTGTGATGCATTTTTAGTGGTAATAAAAAGTTCACAAATGCACGCGGGGATAACATTTATCAATCTAGCAAAAATTCAGAATTTATTTTCTAACATAGATAAATATTTATAATTTATCTATGTTATTTGTGGGTTCATTTTTATTGAGCATCTTTACGACGCACAAAGGGTAGAAGGTCTTCTAAAATCGCCTCGTGGTAGTGTTCTTGAGGATAATGCCCGACGTTATTAAGTTTTATTAATTCGCTATTTGGTGCGTAATTAGCAAAGGTTTCGGCAATGTCTACAGGTAGCCAAGGGTCAATCATACCCCATTGAATCAGAATTGGTTGTTGCCATTCTTTAAAGCCAGATTGTATTTCTGTCATGGCTGAATCAAGTTGTAAATTGCGAATACTTGACAAGAGACTCCGACCAGATGAAGAACTTTTCAAAAATGGTTTTCGATAAATATCTAAATCTTTATCCTCGATGCGATAACGGCTTCCACTTTCTAGCGTTCGATCAACTAATAGGGGGTCTTGGGTCATGACTTCACCTGCCAAAGGTAAACCCATTTGTTTAATTTTCCAGGGTAATTTGGCAGCAGTTGAAATTGGTGTGTTTAAAATAACTAAATTGGCAATTTGTTCTGGATGACGCAAGGCATATTGTAGCCCTACAGAACCTAAAAAGCCTTGTACAACTAAAGAAAAATGTTCAAGTTCTAGCGCTTTAATAAATCCTTCTAAAGCTGTAATAAAAGCATCGGGAGTGTAAGCAAAATCTCGTTTTTCTGGTTTTGCAGAAAAGCCGTAACCAATCCAATCTGGAGCGATCGCTCTTGTACCTTGATTCGCCAAAGCAGGTATAATATGACGCCAACTGTAACTTTGTGAAACTAAGCCGTGTAGCAACAACACAGGCGCTAAGTCACTTCTGCCGATTGGTAAAGATTCCCGATAAAACCATTCCAGTGAATCTACATTGATTTTATGTTCTGTTATTGACACGCTATATTCCTATGATTGGGCATTGGGCATTGGGCATTGGGAATTGGGCATTGGGCATGGGGCATTGGGCATGGGGCATTGGGCATGGCTGAAGAATCAATAGTTCTTCTTCCCCTGCTCCCCCTGCCTCCCCTGCTTCCTCTGCTTCCTCTGCTCCCTCATCCCCCTACTCCCGACTCCCCACTCCCCATTCCCTGAAAAGTAATCATCTCACAAATCGCATAAGCTGTGGCGGGTGCTAGTAAAACGCCGTTGCGATAGTGTCCGGTAGCTAGGAGGACATTATTAAACCCTGGTAACTTGCCAATAACTGGTGCTGGCCGTCCTTCTGGGCGGGGACGTAACCCCGACCAAGTGCGGAGAATAGTTGCTGTGGCTAATTCTGGGCAAAATGCGATCGCTTGTTCTCTAACAGATTCCAGCAGTTCTTGATTTGGCGGAATCTCATTGCCATTACTCGGAAATTCCACTGTTGCACCTACCCAATAATCTCCACCACCCACAGGAACAATATGGACATCGTTACCCGTTATCGCTGGCTGGAAGTCAGGATTACCTAACGCATGCCCCAGACGCATTTGCAACGCTTGCCCAAGCACAGGGCGGATATCAACCATCTGATTTAATTTTGCCGTCAGTGGTGTTGAACCTAGCCCTGCCGCAATTACAAACCAATCACCCGCTATTTTTCCTTCTGAAGTCTCAAGTTGATGGCAAAATTGGGAAGAAAATTCAGGTGTTGAGGTTGGGGCATCCAAAACAGTCACGCCAAATTTGAAAGTTACCCCATTTTGCTGGGCAGCCTCAACTAAAGCTAACGTCAGGGCTGTTGGATCGATTTGGCGGTCTTGCGGAGAATAGACAGCGCCAGTAATTTTTTCGTGATTAATTTGAGGACAGATATTCTCAAGTTTAGCCGTATCCCATATTTCTAAATGCCAGCCTTGAGAGTGGCGAATTTCTATGAGTTTTTCCCATGCTGAAATCCCCTCTAGAGAAGGGGAGGAATCAGACAAAAGCATGAGAATTCCCTGACGATTAAAAGGAATTTTGCGACCTGTTAAAGCTTCTAATTCAGGAATCAAGGTTTCATAGCGTTGGATGCTAGTTTGTCGCATCTGCCAAGCCTTGCCTTTGATTTTTTGGCTGATTGCGCCCATCAAAACGCCAAGTGCAGCGCCTGTGGAATCTTGTGCTGGTGCTTGCCGATCGCAAACTGTAATTTTCAACCCTTTTACTAGACTAAGTTGGTATGCGATCGCAGCCCCAACTACACCACAACCAATAATAACTACATGACTCATTGCTATTTTGAAGCGAAGATGGGGACGGTTCGGATAAGCAGGGGAGGCAGGGGGAGCAAGTTAACTCCTCTTTATCTCCCTCTGCCTATCTTACCTCGCGCTTAACTTGCCTCTGCTTCGCTACTGGTTTTAGGAAGCAGTTGGAGGAATTTGTCAATCTCTGCGAAAGCAGCTTGGGATTGATTCAAGGCAACTAGAGGATTGCTAGCACTAGTAGCTTTATCGAGTTTAACTAGGTCTTTAAAAAAATCTCGCGTTATTTGACGTGCTGTGGGTTGGTCTTTGGGTAGAAGGTTGGGAGTGATATAAGTCAGATTCAGCTTTGCTTCTGTTATCGGCCCATGTATAAAGTTACGCACATTGATCCAATCACCTTTTTTAATCAGAGTAGTCAATTCCTCTGAGCGATCGCGTACAGCTTGAATTTCAGGAAGGTATGCCTGAATTTTTTCAAGTTGTACTGCTGTGTAAGTCGGGGGTGCGATCGCAACACCAGGGCCACCACAACTAATGAGGAATGTGGCCAATAGTACTAGGAAAAATGAAAAAATCGAGCGTTGACGCACCATATATTGAACTTAATTGCTTTTGGTTTACCGATTCACAGTGTCATTTTAGATCGCTAGCGCAATTTATCATCCTTGTCAGCCAAGGATTTTGCAGAAAATCTTGATATTTTTTCCAATGAGAGATTTTTAAGTACAATTACTTAATAGGTGTTAACCAGCCTCAACACGAAGCGATTTTTGGCATTTGTTTAGTAACAATGATTGCTCCCGAAGTATAATCTAGTGTTGCTAAATTTCAAAGGTCTTGATAAGCTGAAACACCAATAAGATAAGCCTTCTGGCGGTTGTTCTGTCTTCACATCCCCGAAGATGCCGACGCAATATAGGAGTGTTTTTTAGTGAATGCAGCTGAACAGGCAACGAACCTTGAACTCGCCAGCAACATTGCTACGGTGGTTAATTTGTTCAAATTCGAGTTTCCTGATGCCAAATCTGATCTTAAGCCCTGGAAGAATGACCCAGAAACCAGGGAGTTAATCGATCCAGACTCTATAGATATTGGCTTTCACTTTCCTGGTATCAGCAAATCTTGGAGAAGTCGTAGTATCTTAATTCAAATCCGATTTTATCAAGATCCCATCAGTAATTCACGCCGTGCGATCGGCGTAGAGATAGCTGGATTTGATCATCGCGGCGAAGCATGGCGACTTTCTACGGTGGAAAATTGGAGTATTGTCGGCGCATCTTCACCTTCTAATGAAATTGAGGAGAAGTTAAAACAGATTTGCCGACAGATTTTAGAAGTTTTTAATAAGTCAAATGATTAAAATAACACAAGGGTAGAGGCAAACATCTATCTGTCCTACTCTACGAACAATACGCCGCTTCCCAATAATGGCAACAGTCGGCATAAATCTTTTACACATTCTTGATAAATATAATATTGCTGTCTAACTTTCAAGGTGACTTTAACGTATAGCGGAAGTCCCCACCTTCTCTGCGAGACGCTACGCGAACAATGTACCTATAAGGTGGGGATTGTGAGCGGGGGATAAGGATTACATCTGGAATTGATTTAAAACATCAGTAAAAACAAATTCTGGATGTATGACGAATCCCCAAAATTTTCTGGTAAGATAATCAATGTCTTGACCATCAATGCCGCAAGCGAAAACCAAGCTAATAGGTATATGTTGCAAGAGAAAAATTTGGGTCTTGGGAACCAAGACTCCTGCCCTTGGAGGGAATGTAAGACTTGTCTTTTACTACGAAGTTATGGAAGCTATTCCCGATGAATTGGGAAGCCCCGTCCGTCTTACGGCGGGGTAGTTCACTGGGACAAACCATTACTCAGGTTGATGCTTTTACCAATACACCTTTTGCAGGTAATTCTGCTGCTGTTTGTGTTTTGCCTGCTCCCCAAGACGAGGGCTGGATGCAGAATGTAGCTCAAGAGATGAATTTATCTGAGACGGCTTTTCTTGTTAAACAGGATGATGGCTTCAATCTGCGTTGGTTTACGCCGATGGTAGAAGTGCCGCTTTGTGGTCATGCAACTTTAGCTAGCGCTCATGTACTGTGGTCAGAGGGATATCTGTCAGCGAATGAAATGGCGCGTTTTTATACCAAAAGTGGTGTGCTGATTGCTAAATTGCAAGGTGAGTGGATTGAATTAGATTTTCCTGTGAATCACTCCCAAGCCGCGATCGCTCCTCCAGAACTTAGCCAAGTTTTGGGTGTACCATACAAATCTGTATTGCAGAATTCGTTAGGCTATTTAGTGGAATTAGAATCTGAAGAATTAGTGCGGCAAGTACAGCCTAATTTCCAACTCCTAAAAACGTTGTCTATTAGTGGTTTAATCGTCACCAGCACCGCCAATTCTGATTCCGAATATGATTTCGTCTCACGTTTTTTTGCACCAGGATTAGGTATTAATGAAGACCCAGTGACTGGGGCGGCTCATTGTTGCCTTGCTCCGTTCTGGCGCGATCGCTTGCACAAAGATGAGTTTTTGGCTTATCAAGCATCAAGTCGCGGTGGGGTGGTGAAGGTAGATTATGATGGGGGCGATCGCGTCTTTCTTTCTGGACAAGCAGTAACTGTGATGCGAGGTGAGTTAATTACTCCATAAAGCTAAGATTAAAAATCAACCGCATCCGGCAAAAACTCAACATCAAGAACTTGAGCAATGGAATAAGGACACTCCACAGGAAACGTATCTATTGGTAGTTGAGTTTCATTACTAGCAGCTTTTAATCCCCGATGATAGGACTGGGCTAAAACTTCTTCTGGATAGGAATTGAGGCTGGGACTCTCTTGCAGCAAATCTAGAATTTTGTTGCGTTGCTCATCAATGGTATTTTGCCAAGAGCCACTCCGCAAACCAGACTGATATTGCCACTTGAGTAAATGGTGTAATAATACTTCCAAACGGCTTTTCAACTCCCGCCGATCTGAGCGTCCCAAGCTTTCAATCTCCTCAATTACAGCATCCCAGTCTACTTGTCCAAATTGTCCAGCACGAATGAGTTGCACAGTTTTTTCTGTCCATGCAACAAAATCTGTTTCATATAACTGGGCTGCGCTTTTGGGAATTGGGGTCATAAACTTCCTGCAATCTACCGGAGACGATGTTACACCCATTTTAACGTCAGGGACTACGCGAGGGGATCGCGTCTTTCTTGCTGCACAAGCGGTAACTGTTCTGCGAGGAGAATTAATATAGGTAGTTCTGATTTACATGAAATACAAAATACTTTACCCCAACCTTAATACTTCTCAATTAATAATTAAGTGGTACTGGGTTTTACTAGAGTTTATTATTAATAATAATATGTAAATTTTAGGAATTTTCTTTTTAATTGGATTCATTTGTTGATTCAAATAGATTAAAAAATGCTAACGCGTTCATAGATATTAATGTAATTAACAATAAAGAAATTAAACCTGTAAATAACCCATGCTCTAATTTTCTAAAACAAGCTGAAAGTATAGAAAAAGTCATTAACCCATTAAAAAACAAAATTCTAAATCTATGCCATCTTAATATCCTACCTTTTAAGGCTATTAAATTATCATGTATAATTGCCCAATCATCTACTATAAAAAACAATCCCCATGAAACTATTCTAAGTTCTATTAAAGACTTTGATGAAAAAATAAAAATCCATAGTAATAAAGTAATAGCTCCATAAAAAATATTTTGAGTTATTATAATAATTTTGATAGTACTATTTGAAGAAAAGGGCTTTATATCTTTTAAATCAGGATAATCAGATACTAGCTCAGTAGTAATTTTGGGAATCCTATCTGCTACAGCATTATACAAACTTTGTAAATAACTAAAGCTTAATAACAAACTTGTTATTCTTAAACCTAAAGTTCCTTGTGTTATTTCTTTGGAATAAACCTGTAAATTAAATAATCCTCCTTCTTGTAAATATAGATTCCATAAAGGATAAGATAATAGAAATAACGAAATAGATACACTAAAACTTATTCCCATTGAAAATAATAATGAAAATACAAACACTTCTATCTTATCACCGAAATTATAACTGTCATCATTATCAAAGAAGAACATTATAAATAACACAACCAAAAAAACACAGTTACAAAATAATGGGATTGCAATACTTATATTTTTACAATCATCAAGTCCTAATAAATAAGTATCGTTCATAGCGCTGTTATATGAAATTAGCTTAAAATTATTGCATAAATAAAATAAATATACAAAAACTTTATGCAAACTTTATAATATTTATATAAAAACAATAAAGAAACTCTTAACCAGCCTGAATAATCGCTTGGACTTGCCTCAAAAAACCTGTGAGATGCGACACTCACCTCTTTAGGACTAGGGGTGAGGTTTTAAATAAGGCAAGGTTAAACAAACGGTGGGTTAATTTTTGTAAGCTGATGCAATTGAGTTGCAGAAGGTTGCGTTAAGTGAAATGGGATAAAAGGGCTAGCTACAGACGAGAGAATTTTATCCGAATCGTATTGCACGTACTCTTCTACAGAAGCGAGTGTCACAATATTTAAAGAAGCCTAATATTTTAATTTAAAAAATGTCTGCTAAACACAAAGATAGTAGAATCCTCATGCAATCTCGTGATTGGCCAATCGAACAATTACCTGGACTTAGCCACGAAGAACAATCGCAACTGCACAATTGTGGCATTACTAGTACAGTAACACTAGTCAAACAAGGAAAGACTTTAGAGCAAAGACTAGCGTTAGCAAATAAACTACAGATTCATCTTCAGTATGTAAATAAATGGATGGCCTTAGCTGACTTGGCGCGTATTCCTAGCGTCGGGATACAATATTGTGGTTTATTGCTCCATGCGGGTATTGGTTCTGTAGCACAGTTAGCTGAAACTCCTACTCACAGATTACACCGACAAATTATGCGATTACAGGTAGCAACAATGCAACGGCGTGATTTGTGTCCAGCAATTGAGCTAGTACAGCAGTGGAGTCAGCAAGCGAAAACAATTATTATTTAAAAGTTAGGAGTTAAGAGTTTGGAGTTAAAATTTATCGAACAGAATTCAGGAGTCAGGAGTCAGAATTCAGAATGAATTCTGTACGACTGGTGGATAGCGCAGCGTTACCGAGTCCGCGATAGCGTAGCGTTAGCGAGTACTCGAGCGTCGCGTCTGAATAATCGGGTTTAAGACCCCCACCAAATTGAAAATTTGGTGGTCTTCAATTCCTGCGCGGTCTGAATCTCCGACTGATAGCGTTCGCGTAGCGTCTCTAAGAGTTGCGTTAGCGAGTCCGCGATAGCGGAGCGTTAGCGAGTATTCGAGCGTCGCGTCTTGATTCTGACTCCTGAATTCTGACTTCTTCTTCAAAACTCATCACTCCTCACTCTTTAACCAAGACACCATTAAGGAAGATATCAGCAAGTCCTTCTGCCATTTCTTGCATTTGTTGGGGAGAAGCATCAGGCTCAATAATGGTGTTGTTAGAAAAACCTGCGATCGCAAACATCCCTAAAAAAACTTTAGCAACTAGCTTGGCATCAGTTTGGCGATAAATGCCTTTATCCATTGCTGTTTGAAAAAATGCTTCGCCCACATCTGTCATTTTGGTAATGACTTCTAACTGGATGCGATCGCGTAAATCGGGGTGAAACTGCACCTCCATAAAACAAACGCGCATTAAATCGGCATTTTTTTGGAAATTCCACATCCGGCGGCGCATCACCTGAGCTACGGCTTTATAGCTGCCCATTTCACTTAATTCTGTCAGCAAATCTGTGAGAATCTCTACCCAGCCATTCGTAGCTACTTCCACCAAAATCGCTTTTTTATTCGGAAAATGACGAAAAAGAGTGCCTTCAGCTACACCTGCGGCTTGTGCCAAATCGCGGGTGGTAGTGCCGTCAAATCCCTTAGAGGCAAACAACCGTTGTGCTGCTTCTAAAATTCGGGTGCGTGTCTGAGCCTCTGAGGGCGGGGAAGAATTAAAAACTCGCATAATAGTTATGGTTAAATATCCAGAACAGCACTTGTAGCATTATTGTCTAACGTTAAGTACAAAAAGTCACTGAGAACTTAATACCAGATTAACGTTCTTTTGCTAAGTATCCTGTTTTTTAGTTAATGTAACTTTATCTTAATTTTCGCTTATGAACCATATCAGTCGGTCAATTGGGAATTTTAGATTGAGGATTTCGACTTTGCTCACTCGCACGATTTTGGATTGGTCAGATCAAGCATCTGTCAGATTACGGCGGTTATTTATCACTTTGTTGACTTCGATTATTCTCTCGTGGGGATTGCTGCCAGAAGTCGCTCTGGCTCAAACTCAGACAGCACCTCCTCAAGAAGCCAAAACTCAAACCCCGCCAGTTCAAAGTTCGATTCAACCTTACCTGGATCGAGTAATCAAGCAGTTAACGGAGTTTCGCCTCGACAATGGTCTAAAATTCATTGTCTTGGAACGACATCAAGCACCTGTAGTTTCTTTTCTTACTTATGCAAATGTCGGTGGAGTGGATGAGCCAGATGGCAAAACTGGTGTAGCTCACTTTCTCGAACATTTGGCGTTCAAAGGCACAACGCGTATAGGTACAGAAGACTACAAAAAAGAAAAACCACTATTAGAAGCTTTAGAGCAGTTGGATGCTCAAATTAGAACAGCGAAAGCTAATGGCAAAAAAGATGAGGTTGCTCGGTTAGAAACTGAGTTTAAGCAAGTAGAAGCGCAAGCAGGCAAGCTAGTCAAGCAGAACGAATTGGGGCAAATTGTCGAACAAGCGGGAGGTGTGGGTTTAAATGCCAATACTTCAATTGAAGCCACGCGTTATTTTTACAGTTTTCCTGCTAATAAGCTGGAACTGTGGATGTCATTGGAATCGGAGCGATTTCTTGATCCTGTAATTCGTCGTGAGTTTTATAAAGAGAAAGATGTAATTTTAGAAGAACGACGGCTGCGGGTGGAGAATTCACCCATTGGATTGATGGTGGAAAAATTTATCGATACTGCTTACAAAGTCCATCCCTACAGGCGTCCAATAATTGGTTATGACCAAGATATCCGCAATCTGACACCAGAAGATGTGCAAAAGTTTTTTGATACTTACTACGTACCAAGTAATTTAGCGATCGCTATTGTCGGAGATGTTAACCCGGCTGAAGTGAAAAAACTAGCGCAAACTTATTTTGGCCGCTATAAAGCAAAAACCAAAGCTGTTGAACAAATCCCAGTCGAACCGCCACAAAAACAAACGCGGGAAGTCACTTTACAGCTACCTTCTCAGCCCTGGTATTTAGAAGGTTATCATCGTCCGGCAGTTACTCATCCAGATAATGCAACCTATGAAATCATCGGTAGTTTATTAAGTGATGGGCGCACATCTCGGCTGTATAAGTCTTTGGTAGAAAAGCAGCGTTTGGCGCTAAATGCTCAAGGTTACAGTGGTTTTCCTGGAGATAAGTACCCAAACCTGATGTTATTCTATGCTCTCACGGCTCCTGGTCATACAGTTGATGAGGTGGGGGTGGCTTTGCGCCAAGAAATTGACAAATTAAAAACTGAGCCTGTCGCGGCGGCTGATTTGGAACGGGTGAAAACTCAAGCACGGGCGGGTTTGTTACGTACTCTCGATTCAAATATGGGAATGGCTCAACAATTGTTGGAATATGAGGTGAAAACTGGCTCTTGGCGAAATTTGTTTAAGCAGTTGGATGATATTTCGGCGGTGACAACGGCTGATATTCAACGGGTGGCAAAGCAGACGTTTACGGCTGAGAATCGCACAATTGGTAAGTTGTTGTCGAAAGAAGGATGAAAAACGTAGACGCATTAGCGAAGCGGTAGCGACGAAGGAGCGTCAGCGGCTTGCCGTAGGCTACCGCAAAGGATGAAAAACGAACCGCAAAGGGCGCAAAGGAAGAAAGATATGCAGAGGTATCAGGTGAAAGGCAAAACGCAGATAGGGTTGAAAATTCAAAAGAGGAAGGGTCTGATTTATGCTTTGGTTGCTGTTTTTGCGTGTTTACTTTTAACTTGTAATTTTTCTCTGGCAGCGACGGCTGAGGCAAAGTATTACACGGAGTTACAGCTACCACCGCTACCTGAAATCAAGTTACCCAAGTATGAGCGGTTTGTGCTGCAAAACGGCTTGGTTGTCTATTTGATGGAGGATCACGAGTTACCGTTGGTGAATGGTACGGCCTTTGTGCGGACAGGAAATCGCTTGGAACCATTGGAGAAAGTTGGGTTGGCTGGTTTTACAGGCGCGGTGATGCGAACTGGAGGAACTAAGCAGCATTCCCCTGATGAACTCAACGAGATGTTGGAACAACGCGCGGCATCTGTGGAAGTTAGTATTGCTGAAGCTTCTGGTAGTGCTAGCTTTGATGCCCTCAGTGAAGATTTAGAAACAGTGTTTGGGCTGTTTGCTGAGGTGCTGCGATCGCCAGTATTTGCTCAAGAAAAGCTAGACTTGGCTAAGACACAAGCTAAAGGTGGCATTGCCCGTCGTAATGACAATCCAGATAGTATTGCTAGTCGAGAATTTAAGAAATTGATCTATGGGAAAGATAGCCCTTACGCTCGCACAGTAGAGTATGCGACGGTGGATCAGGTTAAGCGTGAGGATTTGCTCAAGTTTTATCAGCAATATTTCCACCCTAATAATATGATTTTGGGGATTGTGGGGGATTTTGATGCTAAGAAAATGCGATCGCTCATTCAAGCTAAATTTGGCGATTGGAACCGTAACCCAGGTATTGCCAAACCTGCATTACCAAAGGTTTTGCCAGCTAATACAGGTGGAGTATTTTTTGTAAATCAGCCACAACTAACCCAAAGTAGTGTACTTATCGGGCATTTAGGCGGACGCTTCGATAGTCCTGATTATGCGGCGCTGGATGTATTGAATGGGGTGTTAAATGGATTTGGCGGACGCTTATTTAATGAAGTGCGATCGCGTCAAGGTTTAGCTTACTCTGTTTATGGCCAGTGGAGTCCCCGCTACGATTATCCTGGTATGTTTATTGCTGGTGGAGAAACGCGATCGGATGCTACCGTCCAGTTTGTCAAAGCTTTACAAAGTGAAATCAAGCGCATTCAAACTCAAAAAGTGACTGCCAAAGAACTTGCTTTTGCCAAAGAATCTACACTCAATTCTTTTGTATTCAACTTTCAAGACCCCAGCCAAACCTTATCACGGTTGATGCGATACGAATATTACGGCTATCCTGCTGATTTTCTCTTTAGCTATCAAAAAGCCGTCGCCGCCACCACAGCAGCTGATGTCCAACGGGTAGCACGAGAATACCTCAAACCAGAAAAAATTGTGACTCTAGTAGTGGGGAATCAAGCCGCTATTCAACCACCATTGACGCAGCTAGCGGCACAGGTGACACCAATAGATGTAACGATTCCTGGTTCACGGCCACAGGCTAAGAATTAATTGCATAGGTAGACACTGAATAGAATAGCACTAAGTTAAGACACAGCCCCTGCCCTAACTGGTTCCTAGCCTCCAGGCTGGGAACCGATTCTCGGAGGCTCCGCCTCCAGTGGCTTGACTAGAGGGAGCAGCCCATTCGGAATACGTTTATACAAGTCAAATCGCAAGGCTTAGATTCTCGACTTCTTCGAGAAGTCAGGTATCTGGTTTTTCAAATAATTTCCTTTGCTATCGGGAAATGACTGAGGACGAATTGGAGTAATAAATAGAAACTAAATCAGGAACCAAAACCTCTGGGAACTCCAGGGGTTTTTTTTTAACAGTGTAGGTTGTGTTGAGGAACGAAACCCAACATATCTGCCAATACGGTTCAGTTAAGGTTAAAACTCTGTTATCCAAGTCAATTTTTTAACGTAGACGCTTCGGCTTGCCGCAGGCTACCGCCGAGGCGCAGAGGACGCAGAGAGAAGAAAGAGAAGAAAAAAATTGCTTAACTGAACTGTATTGACCAATTCTTCCTTGATGGTACAAGCCCCTAAATTCATTTATGGATAGATAAGTTTTAAACAATGCAGGGTTCAAGCCCCCGGATTTATCCGTGGGCATTAATTGCGAATTGCGAATTGCGAATTGCGAATTGTGCTGACATATCTGCCCAATTTTTTGGAAAACAATTAGTTTGTTTATTCTCCGGCGAGTTGCCGCGCAATATCCATGTTTGCTGCCAGTACACGCACGATTTCAACGGGGTTCTCACCTTGGTATATCAGAAAATATCGGGGCTGCACCAACCAGAAACGGACGGGAAGCGGAGTCAGGTCGTAACTGATACTTTCCTATTCTGGGGTTGTCTGTGAGTAATTCACAGGCACAAAGAAGCTTGTCTAGCATCTGTTCGGCGGCATCCAGATTATCTCGCGCGATATAAGCATAAATTCCCGCAAGGTCGTTTTCTGCTTGCGGCGAGAGAATATACAGTTTTGGGTTGGTCACAACGCAATACGGTTCAGTTAAGGCTAAAACTCTGTTATCAAATTCAACTTTTTAACGTAGACGCTTCTCTACGAGACGCTACGCGAACGGCTTGCCGCAGGCTACCGCCAAGGCGCAGAGGACGCAGAGAGAAGAATGAGAAGGAAAAAATTGCTTAACTGAACTGTATTGGGTCACAACGGTTTTTTGAGCAATTGTTGCGCCTTGTTGCGGATGCGCTCCCGCGCACCTTCTCCGGGAAGACCTTGTGCATTATCAAGCTCAGAAAGACCAATAGCAATTTGCTCATTGAGCCACAATTTATATTCCTCGGAATGGTCGTTAAAGCGTTTCAAAAGACGCAACCCCTCCCGAATCACCTCACTTTGAGAATGGTATAAGCCTGACTCAACTTGCATTTGCACGAAGGCTTCCAACTCAGGAGTAAGAGAAATATTCATATACTTACTTCTTTATAACAAGAATAGATATTATAATAACAGTTTTTGTTATTGCTGCTTCCTAGTGAAAACTTTTGCAAAGAGCTAAAAAATGTAACCAAGCACAGATGATATGCGATCGCACTCATACTTCTCGGCATATACTTTTAAAGAAATGTGACATTTAATTGCGCTATTGCAAAAGTCAGCTTTACATAAGTTCAGTTATGAGCCAGTCTGAATATACTACAGCCCAAACTACTGCCCTGATTAACCACGATCGCAAACCTATTCATCTAACTGGCTCTATTCAACCTCATGGCGTTCTCCTGGCACTCAGTACTCAGCTAGAGATCCTACAAGTTAGCAATAATACTCAAGTATATTTGGGCAAAGAGCCAAAAGATTTGCTCGGTCAACCTTTGAGCTATTTACTTGACCCTGGGCAAGTGGAAATTGTCAAGCAGTGTTTGGTGAAAAAAATTGGCAGTTCTAATACGTTTAAAGTATTAAGAAACACTTTAAATGGTGAACAATACTTTGATGCCATTGCTCATCGTACAGAAGAGGCTGTGATTCTGGAGCTAGAACCGACGGACTCTGAATCGGAGTTGAGTTTCTTAAGCTTTCATAGTTTGGCGGGTGAAGCGATCGCTAAAATGCAAAGCACATCAAACCTGATAGAATTTTTGCATTCGGTAGCTAAAGAAGTCCAAAAAATCATCGGTTTTGATCGGGTAATGGTCTATCAATTTGACCAGTCGGAAGCGGGTTCTGTTGTTGCAGAAGTTAAACGAGAAGATTTATCACCTTATTTAGGACTCCACTATCCTGCTACAGACATTCCAGCCCAGGCTAGGGAGTTATACACACGCTGCTTTCTCCGATTTCTCCCCGATTTGACCGTTGAACCGATTAAACTAGTTCCAACCGAAAATACGACAACACATCAGCCGCTTGATTTAAGCTACTGTGTGCTACGAAGTTTTGATCAGTGTTGTACTCAATATCATCAAAATATGGGCGTGAATGCTCTTTTGGTGATTTCCCTCGTGCAAGAGCAGAAGCTTTGGGGATTAATATCCTGTCATCATCAAACACCAAAGTATGTTTCTTACGAAGTCCGCAAGATGTGCGAATTTTTAGGACAAATTGTGTCTTCAGAATTAGCACACAAAATTAGTCACTCGGAATGGGACTATAAAGTAAAACTCAAATCGCTACAGTCTGAGTTTCTAGAGTCCATTTCCCAAGCAGATAATTTTATCGATGCCTTAATCAAACCTGAAATCCGGTTGCTCGATCTTGTTAGTGCTTCAGGAGCGGCGGTTTGTCTGGATAATGAAATTACCCTTGTAGGGACAGCACCGAATATTCATCAAGTTCAGGCATTAATTGAATGGGCGGATATCCAAGTTAGTGATAACTTGTTTTCTACTGATTCTCTGCCCAAGCTTTACCCAGAAGCGCTCATATTTAAAGATACAGCTAGTGGCTTGTTACTACTGCGGATTTCTAAAGTCCGGCGCTATTACATTCTTTGGTTTCGCCCCGAAGTTATCCAAACAGTACACTGGGCAGGTAATCCCAACGAATCCATGCAAACCCAGGCAGATGGTAGCATTACCCTATCTCCGCGAAAATCTTTTGAACAATGGCAAGAAACAGTTAGATTAACTTCTCTACCTTGGAAAGCTTGTGAACTTGACAGTGCGATCGCTCTGAGAAATGCGATCGTTGGTATTGTACTATCGAAGGCGGATGAATTAGCTAAAATCAACCTGGAGTTAGAGCGCAGCAACCAAGAACTAGCATCCTTTGCCTACGCCGCTTCTCATGACCTCAAGGAACCTTTACGAGGCATTTATAATTTTTCGACAGTGCTGTTAGAAGACTATGCCCAAGTATTAGATGATGACGGAATTGAGTGTTTGCAAACAGTAGTATCCTTATCTGTACGGATGGAAACTCTGATTGATGCCCTACTGCGACTCTCGCAGTTAGGACAAGCGCAACTGCGCTTGCAAGCAACTGACATCAACAAATTACTCAACGAAGTAATTGACGTTTTTCGTGCTAGTCGCCAAGACTCTCAGTTTGTAGATATTCGCATTCCTCGGCCTTTACCAACAATTTTGTGTGACCGAATTCTCGTTAATGAAGTCTTCAGTAATCTGCTTGGCAATGCCTTTAAATACAACGATAAGGCAGAGCAATGGATGGAAATTGGCTACCTTTCTCAAGAAGAGGCAGGGGGAGAAGAACTATTAGCCCATACCCAATCCCCAATCACTTTTTACATCCGCGATAACGGTATTGGAATTCCACAGCATCATCTAGCAACCATCTTTAGATTATTTAAGCGGCTCCACTCTCAGCAAAAGTATGGTGGTGGAGCCGGTGCAGGACTAGCTATTGTTAAGAAGATTGTTGAGCTTCATAACGGTAAAGTTTGGGTTGAATCTACCGTCGGCGTTGGCTCGATATTCTATTTTACGCTGGAATAGTTTAAGATAGTAGCTAAATATATATTTTTGTTAAGTTCTTTTAATACCACGAATGATAAAAAAACTTCATGAACCTCTGCTCGTTGTTGAGGACAGCAATGAAGATTTTCGGATTCTGCAACGTCTGATGCAGCGTATGTCCGTCCAGAACCCTATACATCGCTGCACTAATGGAGATGAGGTTTTAGAGTTTCTCTCTCAACAGGGAAATGATGTCTACAGTAAAGACGAAGACCCACCCAACTCTAAAGTAGCATTACGACCTTCTGTAATCTTGCTCGATCTGAATTTGCCAGGTATTGATGGCCGTGATATTTTAGATCGGCTCAAGCAAGACAATAGTTTCAAAGGAATCCCCATCGTTGTTTTTACTACATCATCTAACCCCAAGGATATTGAATTGTGCTACCAAAAGGGTGCAAATGGATATCTGGTAAAGCCGATGGATGCTCAGGAATTAAAAAAGACGATTCAGGCATTTGTGGATTACTGGCTTGAAGCCAATACGCCGCCCGTCTTGGATTAATTTGTTTGTATTTTGTTAATCAGGCAGTAGGGATATCAGGATAATAAAAGAGATCGCTCAGAGGGCACAGCGACACTTTCCTCTTTGAGTCACTGTGTTTGCTTGTCTCTGGTAGATGTTTTTTCCCCATCTTCCTGTTTTTACTAGTTCTATTGCTTTAGATTTACTAAATAATTTAGATTTTATTTATACTTATTTTATATTATTTTTAGAATTATGCAATAAAAACCCAATCTGGATAAAAGGGATCTATATGGCTCCCCGATCCTCACAACCTTATGTTGGACATACGGACGCTACTTATCATCGATGATAGTGCCGCAGATCGGAAAATTTATCGTCGATATCTTTTGAAAGATCCGCACCAGTCCTACCAGATTTTGGAGGCAGACTGTGCAGAAGAAGGACTTGCTTTGTGCCAAAAAGTACCCTGCGATGTGATTCTGCTGGATTTTTGCCTACCTGATATGAGTGGGTTAGAACTCTTCGATCAGATGCAGCAGGAGATATTTAAAACTTCTGTGCCAGTGATTATGTTGACAGGGCGGGGTGATGAAGAGATCGCTGTGCAAGTAATGAAACGGGGTGCTTTAGATTATTTAGTCAAGCAACATCTGACACAAGATGTACTGCAACTAGCAGTCCGTAATGCCATTAGACAATCGTCCTTGCAAGCCCAACTGATCAAAACTCAAGAGCGTCAACGCCTAATTGCCACGACTGCTTTACGAATTCGCCAGTCTCTAAACTTAGAGCAAATTTTGAATACAGCTGTAGCCGAAGTACAGCAACTTCTGAAGTGCGATCGCGTGATGGTATATCAGTTCGCCCAGATACAGATGGTAAAATAGTTGCCTCATCAGTAGCAGTGTGCGATCGCATTGAGGCTGGGGACAATGGCACAAGGATACAAGGAGACAGAGTATTGATAACTAGGGAAGAGTTTTCCCAATCCCCAATTCCTTATATCTATGAGCTAGGTTTGTGTAATTGTGTCAGCCTAAAAGAGCAATTTAATACTAAGGCAAGTCTGGTGGTTCCCATTAATCTGAGTAACAATGGGAACCCAACCCCCAAACTTTGGGGTTTATTGATTGCTCACCATAATTCTGGGGAGCGACAGTGGCAAACTGATGATGTAGAGATGCTCAACGAAGTTTCAGTGCAATTAGCGATCGCTATCCAACAGGCAGAATTGCTAGCCCAAACTCAAGCAGCCCTTGCCAAAGAAAAGCAACTAAATATATTTAAATCTCAAATTATTGCAACGGTTTCCCATGAATATCGAACGCCGCTAACTTCAATTCTTGCTGCTGCATCAACTTTGGTAAAACATAGCCAGCAACTAGACGAGTCTAAACAGCAGAGGTTTTTGGGAATCATTGAACAGAAAACAAGGTATATGTCCAAACTCGTGGATGATATGCTTTTGGTTAACCAATTGGAACTAGGAAAACCTGAGTTTAAACCAATTGCATTAGATTTGCTACAATTTTTTTCTGACCTTATAGAACAAGAGCGAGAAACAGCAGGCGATCGCCACGAATTAATTTTTAAAATTACAGGAAATAACCACGGATTTTGGGGCGATCGCGGACTTTTGCAGCAGATTTTTATTAACTTAATGTCCAATGCAATTAAGTACTCTCCAGATGGAGGTACTGTGGAATTCCACCTCGTTGGCAAAGAATCAGAAGTTATCTTTTATATCAAAGATCAGGGAATCGGTATCCCGATCGCAGATCAAGAAAATTTATTTCAATCTTTCAGTCGTGGAAGTAACGTTGACACAATTCCTGGTACAGGTTTGGGGCTAGCGATCGCTAAAGCTTGTGTGGAGTTACATGGTGGCAATATTACCTTGTCTAGTGAAGTGGGGCAAGGAACTAAAGTTACAGTTAGCTTACCGAAGATATCCCCAACTGGTCAACTATCCCCATCATCTACTTAACGACTTGCAAAAAATAAGTTATCCCCAATTATTTTACGTAACCTGCCGATTTTATGCAGCGATCGCACTACCATCAGAATTAATAGGAGCATATAGCGATCGCAATTTCATATCCCCAGCTTCAGATATTTTAATTCTAATGTAGTCTCCGAAATAGCAAATGCGAACCCCGGAGTAGCAAATGCGAACCCCGGAGTAACAAATGCGAACCCCGGAGTAACAAATGCGAACCCCGGAGTAACAAATGCGAACCCCGGAGTAACAAATGCGAACCCCGGAGTAACAAATGCGAACCCCGGAGTAACAAATGCGAACCCCGAAATAACAAATGCGAACCCCGAAATAACAAATGCGAACCCCGAAATAACAAATGCGAACCCCGAAATAACAAATGCGAACCCTGAAGTAACAAATGCGAACCCTGAAGTAACAAATGCGAACCCCGAAGTAACAAATGCGAACCTCGAAATAACAAATGCGTTGGCGTAGCCCGCCGCAGGTATCGCTCCCCGGATATTTACTAAACTAGCCAGAATTAACGATACAATCATTAAAAAATACCCAAAAAATACTTAAGCGATTCATCATGGCAGCAATATCTAATGTTCAGGTGACGATTTCTCTAGCTGAACTAGGTTTAGACGATGAGGAATTGCAAACAGAAGTAGAAAATTTATTACCTCAGTTAAGAGAAGTAGATGGCGTAGAAGATGCAGATTTAGTTGCAGTGGAAAACGCACCCAAGGGTACAAAGAGCATCAGTGGCTTTGTGTGGGGGTTGTTAAATGCACAAGTTAACGCCGCTAATATTAAAACTTTGTTTAATTTTCTAGGCGATCGCTTCGGCAACAAACCAATTAAGCTATTGGTTAAAGCCAGTGCTGATGGCAGTAGAGAACTCAACCTAGAAGCCAGCAGCCGCGAAGAGTTTGAATTTGCTCTCCAAAAAGCACAAGAATTTATCAAAAATCAATCAAACAGCAACGATGGTTAAGAAGATAGCACTGCTAATCGGGATTAGCGAATACGAACCAGGACTAGCAGCGCTACCCAAGGCTGTAAATGATGTTGAAGCGATGGAGCGAGTTTTAGTAAACACCGAAATCGGTGGTTTTGCTCCAGGGGATGTCACGGTGCTAAAAAATCCCCAAAAGCCAGATATGGAAAGAGAAATTTATAACTTTTATGCTAATTCTGATAAAGATGACTTGCTGTTGCTTTACTTTTCTGGTCATGGCGTGACATTACAAAATGGCGACTTTTACTTTTCGACTCGCGGAACTCAAAAAAATCAGAATCAATTGCTCCCATACACAGCCATAGTCGCCAAATATGTACACGACTCAATTAACAGCAGCAAATCTAAGCGACAGGTAGTAATTTTAGATTGCTGCTTTAGTGCTGCTTTTGCCAGAGGTGTTACAGCCAAAGATATTGGTGTTGATAATATTGACTTGCAAAAGCAATTAGGCGGTGAGGGAAGAGCAATTCTCACAGCTTGCACCTCAACACAAAAAGCTTATGAATCTGATGACTCAAACTTGTCGATTTACACTAAATATTTGATAGAAGGGCTTGAGAAAGGTACAGCCGATAAGGACGGGGATGGTTTGATTGCGGTGGATGAGTTGCATGACTTTGCCAAAAGCAAAGTGCAAGAAGAATCTCCCGACATGACGCCAGAGTTATATTACATAAAAAAGGGTGAACCGATTTTTCTGGCGAAGTCACCCAAGGATGATCCTAAACTAAAGTATCGTAAGGAAGTTGAGATAATTGCTCTTGACGATGAAGGAGAGATTTCTGATATTAACCGCGATTATCTGGATGAGTTTCGGAAGAAGTTAAAATCACCTAAATTTGAATTATCTGTTGATGACGCTAATGCAATTGAATTTGAGGTTCTCGAACCTTATCGCAAACGCCAGGAAAAATTGCAACGTTATGAGCAAACATTTTCTCGACTCAAACAGTATCCACCTAGTCAGAAACAGCGCAATGCTTTAAAACGCTTGCAAGATATTTTAAGTTTGAGAGAAGAAGATGTAGCACCAATAGAAGCAAGGTTTATTAATCAACAAAAACCATCTGAACCTGTTCTAGAAAATGAACCTAATCAATTTGAGTTTGACATCGTGAAGGTGGATGCTCAAGGACAAACCATCAACAGCAGTAAAGGACGCGCCAAGTTTTTTAGAGAAAGCTTGGGTAATGACGTAGTTCTGGAAATGGTGTCAATTCCTGGTGGTGAATTTCTCATGGGTTCACCAGAGAGTGAGCCAGAAAGAACTAGCGATGAAAGTCCACAGCACTCCGTCACCATTCAACCCTTTTTTATGGGTAAATTTCCCGTAACTCAGAGCCAATGGAAAGCCGTTGCTGCTTTACCCAAGGTTAATATTGATTTAAATCCCGAACCATCCAATTTTCAAGGTGCTAATCGACCTGTTGAACAGGTTTCTTGGGATGATGCAATTGAGTTTTGCGCTCGGCTATCTAAAAAGACTCAAGAAACCTATCGCTTACCCAGTGAGGCAGAATGGGAATATGCATGTCGTGCGGGAACGACTACGCCGTTTTATTTTGGCGAAACGATTACAACTGATTTAGCGAATTACCAAGTCCAGTATGGGGAAACAACAGATGTAGGGAAATTTCCTGCCAACCCCTTTGGTTTATTTGATATGCATGGTAATATATGGGAATGGTGTCAGGATGAGTGGCACAAAAATTATAACGGAGCGCCAAAAAACGGAAGCGCTTGGTTAGCTGATAATAATCAAGATCGGCTGCTGCGTGGTGGTTCTTGGCTCAGCGATACCAGGTCTTGCCGCTCGGCGTATCGCGGCTATTACGCGCGTGTCAATCGTAACGGCAGCGTGGGTTTTCGGGTTGTGTTGGTTCGTGGCAGGACTTAGTAGCCCTTTACACTATTGCCCTTTAGCACTCTGCTCTTTATTTCTTCACCCTTCTTAATGTCTCGCGCTCTGCGCGATCAATTTTTTATTTAATTTTGTATGGATGAGTGATTTACCAATAATACAAAAAACTTACGATTTAATCAAGTGGTATGTACCAATTTTAAATCGTCTTCCTAGAGATCATAAATTTTTGCTAGGAAATCGGATTATTACAGAACTATACAATTTATTAGATGTTCTGATCATAGCACGGTATGCTAAAGAGAAATTAGCCCATTTAGAATTATTGAATAGTAAGTTAGATATTTTGCGCTATCAAACTCGTTTACTTTTAGAATTTAACTTAATTCAGACAGAACGTTATGAATATGCTCAAAAACTTTTAAATGAGATTGGCACTGATTTGGGTGGATGGATAAAACAGCAAAAAATTAAACCAGGTATTTCCAATTAAAAAATATTCCACCAGCAACTTTAGAATGAAATTATTAATAACCCAGGCGATTAGAAATCGCGGCTACACAGACAAAACCCACCTGCGTGGGTTAATTTAAATGAAACGATATGGAAATCTTTGGAATGAAATTATAGCATTTGAGAATTTGCTATCAGCCGCCCAGCAAGCACAACGGGGTAAAACGTTTTCGAGAGAATGTTTTAGAGTTTAATTACAATCTAGAGCAAGAGTTATTTCAACTGCAAGAAGAATTACAGTTCAAAAACATACCGTCCTGGAAACTACACCACATTTCAAATTTTTGAACCCAAACTGCGAATAATTTCAGCCGCTCCTTATCGTGACAGAGTTGTGCATCATGCTCTGTGTAACGTCATTTTTCCCATATTTGAACGCACATTTATCAGCGATTCCTACGCAAATCGTGTTGGTTTTGGCTCTCACCGCGCTTTACATCGCTTTACTAAATTTGCTCGTTCCAGCCGTTATGTTCTGCAAGCTGATATTCGTAAATATTTTCCTAGTATCGACCATGAAATATTGAAATCACTGATATATCGTAAAATTAAATGTCCTGATATACTCTGGTTAATCAATACCATTATTGATAGTAGCAATCATCAAGAGCCAGTACTTAATTATTTTATTGGAGATGATTTACTCACACCTCTTGAAAGAAGACATGGTATACCAATTGGCAATCTAACCAGCCAATTTTTTGCAAATATATATCTAAATAGCTTTGACCATTTTGTTAAAGAACAAATCAAAGCATCTCAATATATTCGTTATGTAGACGATTTTGCCTTATTTTCAGATGACAAAGTGTTTTTGCAAAACGCCAGAGTTAGAATAGAGGAATATCTTGCAGCTTTAAGAGTTAAAATGCATCCAATCAAAAGCCAATTGTTTGAACCAAAACACGGACGCTAATTTTGTTGGATTTCGCCTTTTACCAGACCGGATTAGGGTACGCAGTGATAATCTGCGTCTGGCAAGAAAAAGATTACGGAAAATGCTCTGCGACTATCATCAAAGAAAAATTGAATATGAAAAAATGTGTGAATCAATGCAGAGTTGGGTTGCCCACTTAAAGCATGGTAATACATGGCAGTTGCGCCAGCAAATATTTATTACTTGGCAATTAGAAAATGTTGTAAGTCAATTCTCTACTTCCGAGTCTATTGTGTTAATGTAAACAATGGGGTAGGCGACATCGGCTGCTGCGTGGTGGTTCGTGGAACAACAATCCCAGGAATTGCCGCTCGGCGTATCGCAACTATAACGCGCGTGACAATCGTAACAACAACGTGGGTTTTCGGATTGTGTTGGTTCGTGGCAGTACTCTTTTGTGTCAGAACTGGTGAATGGGAATTCATCGGGCGTACCAAAAAAGAGTCCAGGCCTAATCCAGTGAGGTTGATGACGATCTCCGAATATAAAACCGAGTCGGATAGCTGGTAGGCTGTAAAGGTCGAACAGTTGTCCGATTCACCTAATTTTAAAGTAATTTCGACTGCTTATAATATCTGCCTTACGTCTTTTATTACTCTGAAAAAATAAAATATTTGTAGGTTGGGTTGAACTTTAGTAAAACCCAACAAAATCAAGAATTCTTACTGTTGGGTTTCCTTCCTCAACCCAACCTACCGCTAGCTAGATAAATGATCAATATTAGTTATTGCGATCGCACGACGTTTCGTATTCTCAGATGAGCCTAGTGTATGATTAATAAGGTTAATCGGTTCTGGTGGGAGTCAGCTACCAGAGGTAACGGGGAAAGTTCGGTGCAAATCCGGCGCTGTCCCGCAACTGTGAACCAATTTGAGGTTAAGTAACTAAGTAATCGAAAATCCCAAATTGAGTAAGTCAGGATGCCCGCCGAAATAAATTTATCAATTCCACATCTCTGCGAGGTACAGATGACTACTACTGTAAATATTTCCCCAACTAGCCCCTTGGGTGTTGCTGAACATACTTTATTTGTTTGCAAAACTTGTGCCAGTACTTGGCAAGATGGAAAACGCTTAGGTGAAAGTGGTGGTCAAAAACTTCTACACCAACTTCAGCAGCTTGCACAAGATTGGGATTTACGAGATCAATTCCCAATTCAAGAAGTTGAATGCATGAGTGCCTGTAATCGTTCTTGTGTAGTCGCCTTTTCTGCTAAAGGCAAATTAACATATTTATTTGGTGATTTAGCCGTTGATGATAGTGCATCTGCGGTACTGGAATGTGCTAGCCAATACTATGCTAAAGCAGATGGTTTACTACCTTGGTCAGAGCGTCCAGAAGCGTTAAAAAAAGGCATTTTGGCAAAGATTCCATCTTTATCTTAATGATGCGCGTTTTGATTTTGGGTGGGACGGGAGATGCCGCAGAATTAGCTGCCATTGCGACTAGCCAAGGGTTAGAAGTAATTACGTCTCTAGCTGGGCGCACTCGTGAACCTTCAATACCGTTGGGTGATTTACGGGTTGGAGGCTTTGGCGGTGTGGCTGGATTGGCTAGCTATCTGCGAGTTATGCAAATCGACTTATTAATTGATGCAACCCATCCTTTTGCTAATCAGATTTCCTTCAATGCGGCAGATGCGGCAGCAGAAGTTGGAGTACCCCGTCTGATGTTAATTCGTCCGCCTTGGGAAAAAGTCAGTGGCGATCGCTGGATTGAAGTTGATAGCGTTGAAGCCGCAGCAGCATCTCTGCAAAACCAAGCACAGCGAGTATTTTTGACAGTTGGTAGGCAAGAACTTGCCGCTTTTGCTCACCTAGATAAAATTTGGTTTCTAATGCGGATGATTGACCCTCCTGGCAATGATGCTTTGCTGCCGCCGGGGATGGTATTGTGCGATCGCGGGCCATTTACTTTGAATAATGAAAGGCAAATCTTGATTCACAACAACATTGATACGATTGTGAGTAAAAATAGCGGTGGCGATGCCACAAAGCCCAAGATTATTGCCGCGCGAGAACTAAGCGTGAAGGTTGTGATGGTAAATCGTCCAGCCATACCGCCAGGGGAGCAGGTTAGTAATGTTGATGCTGCTTTGGCATGGCTATTTGAGCGGTGCTAGTAGGTTATATCGTTCTGGAATTATCCTTGTGGAATAAATAATCACTACTTGTACCAATTTCCGTATAATACACGGGAACCTTCTAGAAGATTGGCGATCGCGCTAACGATTATCCATGAAAAATCTTTTTAAACTCCTAAATTGACGATAAAAATTGTGATGTTTCTATAGGCTCTTTGAGACAATACAGATGAAAGTAATATAGCAACAGTGGTATTTTTGCATTCAAATTGATACCGTAATTTTGTCTAGAGATAGAATTCTATTGTCTCTGCCAACGATAGATTAATTTTTAAAAGGAGTTTGCTGTCATGTCCACAACACCAACTACTCGATTCATTTTAGAGACTTTACTTCCTCATCTGAAAGTAGCAGCAGCCTACGCTAATTTTCTTCAACCAAAAATTGCTGCACTTCCCGCTAAAGGACAAGAAAGCAACTTTTTTAGTGCTGCACTGACTGATGCAGATGTGGCTATTCAAAATCTAGTAGAAGTAGTACTACTGGGGACTTTCCCAGATATTCGCTTTTATGGTGAAGAATATGAAAGTTCTAACAACACCAAGTATTTTCGCGCTACCAACCTCGGTTCAGAAGGTGATTATTTAGTCACACTCGACCCAATTGATGGCACGAAATTTTACATGGATGGACATTCTAATTACCAAATTATTCTCAGTATTCTAAATTCAGATGAGTTTGAAGCAGTAATTGCCATTTCTCCTGCCCAAAACGTTTATTTTTATGCCCTTCGAGGTGGAGGTGCTTTTAAAGGGACACTGGAAATGACCTTAGAAGCTTGTGCCCCATTACAGATAACATCCGCCAAACCTGCAATTTTGTTGGGATGGGGAATGAATGCGATCGCAGATTCACTAAAAGATCGATATAAAGTCATCGATATAGCGACTGATTACTCTAGTGATATAGAAATTCCCAGTCTCAATGGTATTCTCAGTGGCGATTTAAGTGGAGCAGTCATCAAATCGGGTAAATTTCTTGATAGTGCTGCACTGGCTTTTATTGCAAAAGAGGCTGGCTGGATTGTAACTACTCTAGACGGTTCGACTTTACCACCACTGCATACTTGTGAAAACTATAGTATGCCTGGATTGCTCGTAGCTGCCTCAAAATCTGTTCATCAAGACCTGCTGAAAGCGACGCAAAGCTTCAAAAGTGCTGAGTAAGAAATAATAAGTAATTTGACAAAATGAAAGTTTGTATTGTTGGCGCGGGTGCGATTGGTGGATATTTAGGGGCAAAACTGGCATTAGCAGGTGAAACAGTGACGCTAATTGCTCGTGGTTCTCATTTGGAGGCAATTCAAAAAAATGGGCTGAAGTTGCTTATGGCAGACGGTTCTGGTCAAATTGCTACTCCATTTCTGGCAACTAGCGATATTCAAGAAGCAGGGCCACAAGATGTAGTAATTTTAACTGTAAAGGCTCACAGTGTTCCAGCGATTCGCACCTCTTCTCCTGCACTCTACAACCCGGATACGATGGTGGTGACAGCCCAAAATGGCGTTCCTTGGTGGTACTTTCGCAAGTATAGCAGTGAGTATGAAGGTACGCGGATTCAATCTGTTGACCCAAATGGCATTATTGAAGCTAGTATCGGTGCTGACCGTGCCATCGGTTGCGTTGTTTACCCAGCAACTGAGATAATTGAACCAGGTGTGATTAAGCATATTGAAGGCGATCGCTTTACTCTTGGTGAAATCGATGGCAGTAAAACAGAACGCATCCAATTATTGGCACAGACTTTAAAACAAGCAGGATTCAAAGCACCAATCCGCAATCAAATTCGCACGGAAATTTGGATCAAGTTGTGGGGAAATGTGGCATTTAATCCCATCAGTGCTTTAACTGGTGCTACTCTAGAGGATATTTGCCGCTATCCCCTCACCCGTGAACTAGCGCGGCAAATGATGACAGAAACTCAAGCGATCGCGGAAATTTTAGGTATAAAGTTTGGCATTACTTTAGAACAGCGAATTAATGGCGCAGAAAACGTTGGTTCCCATAAAACCTCAATGCTACAAGATATTGAAGCCGGACGCCCTACCGAGATAGACGCTATTGTTGGCGCGGTGGCAGAATTGGGAAAACTCACTCAAATTCCCACACCTTATATTGATACTATTTATGCCAGCGTTAAGCTGCTGGAAGCGACTAAAGTCAGAATTTGACACTTCTGAAGTTTTCATGGGATTAAGCGGAGACTTTACCATGCATTAATTACCACTTGTCAAGTCGATGCAATAGCATAATAAGTCGATGCAATAGCATAACAAGTCAATGCAATGGCATAACAAGTCGATGCAATGGCATAACAAGTCGATGCAATGGCATAACAAGTCGATGCAATGGCATAACAAGTCGATGCAATGGCATTGCAGGACAAGATGTGGAGAAATATTTAGAAGATTTGTGTGTACACCATAGCCATTTAGCGGACATGATATCACAGGTATTATTTGCTCGATTGATGTAACAGTTTAAGGTGCGGAATATTTTATGAAGAAAAAAAAAGGATGGCTATTAACGATACTGGTTGTAGCAGCAGTAGGAATCAGCATCATCACAGGACATAGCAATTCTCTCAAAGCTGCCTCATCTTTAGGTAAAGACACGCTGACGTTGATTACTTCCCCAGATTATCCTCCTTATGAGTTTTATGATACTAAAGGAGGCGATCGCCAAATTGTTGGCTTTGATATAGATATTGCCAAAACCCTTGCTGAAAAACTAGGGTTTAAACTTCAAATAATGGAATCTGATTTTAATGGGTTAATTCCTGCACTCCAAGCAAATCGGGCTGACTTTGTAATGGCTGGGATGACTCCGACTCCAGAACGTCAGAAAAATATTGATTTTTCAATTATTTATTACGAAGCTAAAGATACCATTGTCGCTCCTAAAGGTAGTAACCTGAAACAACCCCAAGACTTATCAGGAAAAAAGCTTGGGGTACAACTAGGAACGATACAAGAACAAAATGCTCAGAAAATTGCTAAAAAAGTTGCAGGTATTCAGCTAAAGCAACTCAACAGAGTGCCGGAAGTCGTTCAAGAAATCAAATCTGGGCGAATTGATGCCGCAATTATTGAGGATACCGTCGCTAAAGGATTTGCCCAAGCTAACCCAGATTTAGAATTTAATGTTATTCCCTCAGAGGAAGCAAGTGGATCGGCGATCGCTTTTCCTAAAGGTTCTTCCTTAGTAGAACCGTTTAACAAAGTCCTTCAACAAATGAAGGACGATGGCACATTAAATAAACTTGTCGCCAAATGGTTTTCACAAAACATTACCACCAATTCTGCATCTTCAACTCCTACCAAAGGTGGATTAAATCTCGATTTCACCAGAATTCTTCCAGACATTCCCTTTATTCTGCGGGGAATCCCTTTAACTTTGTTGTTTACGCTATTATCTGTATCCTTGGGGTTAATCTGGGGAACAATACTATCTCTATTAAAAATTCTCGGCATCAAACCGCTTACTTGGGTTGCTAACGCCTACACCTCTGTTTTTCGAGGCACACCTTTGTTATTACAGTTGGCATTGGTTTACTACGCAACACCGCAGCTTACAGGCTATGATATTTCCGCATTACAGGCTGGGGTGCTAACTTTTACCCTGAATTCTGGCGCTTATATGTCGGAAACCATCAGGGGTGGAATTCAGGCGGTGGATAAAGGGCAAAGTGAAGCGGCGATGTCTATGGGTGTTCCCTATTGGTTGATGATGTGGGATGTGATTTTGCCCCAAGCATTGAAGAACATTCTCCCCGCATTGGTAAATGAAACTATTGGGCTGCTTAAAGATTCCGCGCTAGTGTCAACTATTGGCGTGGTGGAAATATTACGCAGCGCCCAAATTGTTGGTGCAAATAAATATATTTATTTTGAACCACTGCTATTTGCAGGGTTAATCTACTATGTTTTGGTAATGGGTATGACCTTGGGTGCATCTGCTTTAGAAAGGAGGTTACGGGAAAGTGAATAATGTAGTAATTCGCACAGAATTCTTGTGTAAATCCTTTGGCAAACTCGACGTACTCAAAGATATTTCCACTGAGTTTTATCAAGGAGAAGTGGTTGCTATATTAGGCCCTTCTGGTTCAGGTAAGTCTACCTTTTTGCGGTGCATAAACTTGTTAGAACAACCCACCAGAGGCAGAATCTACTTTCACGATCAAGAAATCACCAAGCCTAAAGCAAACATTGCTAGGGTACGCCAGCAGTTGGTGATGGTATTTCAACATTTTAATTTGTTTCCCCACATGAATGTGCTGCAAAATGTCACTTATGCACCGATAAAGGTGAAAGGAATTAACAAACAAAAAGCACAAGAACATGGTTTAGAATTGCTTGCTAAGGTAGGTTTAGAGTCAAAAGTGTCTGTGTACCCATCCAAACTATCTGGGGGACAGAAACAGCGAGTAGCGATCGCGCGGGCATTAGCAATGGAACCAGAGATGATTTTGTTTGATGAACCCACCTCTGCGCTAGATCCAGAAATGGTTAAGGATGTGTTGGAAGTGATGAAAGCTTTAGCATTATCTGGAATGACAATGGCGATCGTGACTCATGAAATGGGGTTTGCCAGAGAAGTTGCCAATCGGATTATGTTTCTCGACCAGGGAATTTTAGCAGAAGATGCTACTCCTGGCGAGTTTTTCCAAAATCCTAAGTGCGATCGCGCCAAGCAGTTCTTGGAAAAAATGCTTTAAAACATCACGAATTCGACGCTTTTTTTGTATTCCTGAAACTTTTCTAAAACGGGGCGATCGTTTTTTATTTAAAATTAGTTTTATAAAATTAATGTTTCGAGCTTTGCCTGTACTTCTTCTATTAAATCCTGTGAAACACTTTCAACAAATTTTGCCTTTCTACTTTTCCAAGAGAATGATTTAATTTGGTCAGCTAACACAACTCCTTTTGTTTGCATTCCTTCAACAAGTGGAACTTCAAAACTAAGTCCTTTTGCCTTGCTGGTTATAGGACACGTTAAAACTAAAGAAGCCCTTCGATTGTATTGAACTGGAGATATAACAAGAGCAGGGCGGTAGCCCCTTTGCTCCCGCCCTTCCTGTTGTAGTTCATTGTTCAATGTCATAGCAATGTCATCAAATGACATTCCTGAGTTGTAAAGGGCAAATGCACGCTGAATCGAATCAACTGTAAACTGCTGTTTTGATCCAAATTCTAATTTGATGATGTCTCCTCTTTTGGGAAAGTATTGATTGACTACCAATGCTCATTCCCCACAGGATTTCCAGTTTCAAATTCTGGATGAAATTTATCAGGAGTCATACCTTCAAGCAATTCATCAAGGGTATACTTTTTTCTTTTTCGTGGTGTAATTATAATATTGTCACCTTGCACACTAAGCTCTATACCTGTTCCTTCAGTTATATGTGCTTGTTCAGCTACCGCTCTTGGAATCCGAATAGCTAAACTATTTCCCCATTTAGCAACAACTGTCGTCATAGCTATCTCCAATATATTTTGTTAGTGATTTACACGCCCGAATTTTAGATTTT
The DNA here is from genome assembly GCF_023734775.1 of Nostoc cf. commune SO-36. Taxonomy (NCBI): domain Bacteria; kingdom Bacillati; phylum Cyanobacteriota; class Cyanophyceae; order Nostocales; family Nostocaceae; genus Nostoc; species Nostoc commune. The sequence continues at coordinate 464,043 of NZ_AP025732.1, forward strand.
TGGAGTGAAACACTTTTAAAACCTTGTCTTATGTATATACTTTGAAGATACAGGTTTTATTAGCGGGTGTCAACACCCCCCGTTAAGAGGGAATATATAAAGAAAATTTAAAGGTGGCAAATAGCGATCGCCTGAAAACAGGATAATGCAGCTGAACTATCCAATCCTAGAATTATGGCATCTAGACCTAAGATCCTCGCCTTTGCAGGCAGCACTCGGATTGAGTCTTACAACAAAAAATTGGTAAAAATCGCGGCGGCTGGCGCTCAGGCAGCAGGCGCAGAAGTGACTTATATAGACCTCCGCGATTTGCCCCTACCTTTGTATGATGAAGATTTGGAAGCTCAAGAAGGAATACCAGCCAATGCCCGCACTTTTAAAGACTTGCTAATTTCTCATCAAGGATTGCTGGTTGCTTCGCCAGAATATAACAGTTCACTCACACCAGTTTTGAAGAACGCCATTGACTGGGCATCCCGTCCAGCCCCAAATGAAGCGCCGTTAGCTGCTTTTGCAGGTAAGGTTGCTACTATTATGAGCGCTTCTCCAGGCGCTCTTGGTGGTTTGCGGGGTTTGGTTCACCTGCGCTCTATTTTGGGAAACATCAAAGTTTTGGTACTTCCCGATCAAATAGCAGTAAGCAAAGCTTATGAAGCCTTTAATCCTGATGGCACGTTAGTAGATCCGAAACAGCAAGAATCTATTGAAAAGTTAGGCGAGGGCTTAACAAAAATATTGCTGAAGCTAAATTAAACTCTTCAGGTGTTCAGTAAATATAGCGGTTCCCATTCAGATGAAGTACAACATTATATCGCAAGGTGTAGGGGCACGGCAGTGCCGTGCCCCTACGAGTGTATCTTACTAGGCCGGGAAACGCTATAACGAACACCTATCATTAATACAAAGATATAGCGGGTTTTTCGTGGTTTATACCATTTTTCTCAGGCTGTTATCCGTGGTGATACATCTGAGGCTGTTCCTTATCTTGTAGAACGTCAAAAGCTGTTTGGATTAGTCAAAACCAGGCGTAAGCGTCATCGAGAGATAGACGCTTACACTCAACAAATTTGAGCTTTATCTTCTTAAGTTGACACCAATGAACATTGTTGTGCCCCTACCAAGGTATTTGTATCACTATTAAAGTGAAATGGTATAAGCTAAAAATTTATCCTATTTAAGTTCTTAGCAGACAAAATTTAATCTGCTATAAGTAGTTTTATCATGTCTTTATCTAATCTTTAATTTATCAATTAGTAATTCTAGGTAAGATGTATTGAGTAATATGCAGTTTCATCTTCGGGAGACATATAAATAAAAACCTTTAGTAACTAAATTAAAAATACAATATTTGTGTGCATTAACTAGTAATGTATTAAGTTTAAATTTATTGTAAGTAAAATCGTGTTAAAGACTGAATTACTTATTTTATTTTATTAACTACTACAGTGCCGATTAAAAAATCAAAAGCTAACTTAATAAAGGACTGAAAATAGAAGTAAAATAACGAATATAAAATATTTATTGAAAATAGCTTTTGGTTTGATCATTTTTATCTTAGAGGTTGTTTAAAAAGTAGTTAGCTGTGATTTTAGCTACTTGTTTATCCCCCCTAACCCCCCTTGATAAGGGGGACTAGAATTAAAGTCCCCCTTATCAAGGGGGATTTAGGGCGATCTCAAACCTTTTGCTAACAACAAGAGGACTTTTAAAAATCTGGATTTGAAACGTTATTATGAATAATTTAGTTATTAAAAAAATATTAGCAAAATTGGAGAAAAATATAATATGAATAATGCTTGGAAGCGTTGGATTACGACCGTTAATTTAGCTGCCATCGCACTCATGCCAACGCTGATATTTTTAGCATTCTCTCATCGGGCAATAGCTGACGATCCAGGAGGATGTTACATGATAACTTCCTCTGGCAAAACCGTTGGGTTAGAAAGGCTTTGTGGAAATGTAATAGCTGAACCTTCAGACAAGAAAGTTTTTCGAGTCCCAATCAAACGGCGCTTTGGTGGAACTCCTGTAATTGATGTCACCTTCAACGACAAAAAAACCTTTGAAATGATCGTAGATACAGGTGCTAGTGAAACCATTGTTACTCTCAATATGGCGAATACACTTGAACTCCAAACTACAGGTACAATGCAAGCCCAAATTGCCGATGGTAGTCAAGTAGAATTCCCAACCAGTAAGGTAAAATATATTGCAGTAGGTGGAGTTACAGCCAATAATCTTCGAGTAGCGATCGCACCAAAAGCAAACATCGGCTTACTAGGCCACGATTTTTTTGGCAGCTATGATATTAAGATTCTGGAGAAAGAGATCGAATTTCATCACCGCTAATTCTTAAAAGCTACTCAGCACTGAACACCCCTGATGCAGGTTAACAGCGTTATAGAATAGAAGTAAACCTTACATACATTACGCTGATTCAGCAGAATTGCCCATGACCACTTCTAAACGCCAATATCACATTACTACTTTCGGTTGTCAGATGAATAAAGCTGACTCAGAGCGCATGGCTGGCGTTTTGGAAGACATGGGCTTTGAGTGGTGCGAAGATCCGAATAATGCAGATGTGATTCTCTACAATACCTGCACAATTCGGGATAATGCTGAACAAAAGGTATATTCCTACCTCGGCAGACAAGCGAAGCGCAAACATGAGCAGCCTGATTTAACTCTCATCGTTGCTGGTTGTGTTGCCCAGCAAGAAGGGGAAGCGCTGTTGCGGCGAGTGCCAGAATTAGACTTGGTAATGGGGCCACAACACGCCAACCGTCTGAAAGATTTGTTGGAGTCGGTGTTTGAAGGCAACCAAGTTGTAGCAACCGAGGCAGTTCATATTATTGAAGATATCACCCAGCCGCGACGGGATAGTACAGTAACAGCTTGGGTAAATGTAATTTACGGCTGTAACGAACGCTGTACCTATTGCGTGGTTCCGAATGTGCGAGGTGTCGAACAATCTCGCACGCCGTCAGCTATCCGGGCTGAAATGGAAGAATTAGGACGGCAAGGTTACAAAGAAATTACTCTACTCGGTCAAAATATTGATGCTTACGGCAGAGATTTACCGGGAGTGACACCAGAAGGCCGACATCTGCACAACTTTACAGATTTGCTTTATTACGTCCATGATGTTCCGGGGATTGAAAGGCTAAGATTTGCTACTAGCCACCCCCGTTATTTTACTGAAAGATTAATTCAGGCTTGTGCTGAGTTGCCCAAAGTGTGCGAACACTTCCACATTCCCTTTCAATCTGGAGATAATGACCTTTTAAAGGCAATGTCGCGGGGTTATACCCATGAGAAATATCGCCGGATTATCGATACCATTCGGCGGTATATGCCAGATGCCTCCATTAGTGCCGATGTGATTGTTGGTTTTCCTGGAGAGACAGAAGCACAGTTTGAAAATACTCTGAAACTGGTGGAAGATATTGGCTTTGATATGTTGAATACAGCAGCATATTCGCCGCGTCCAGGGACACCCGCAGCTTTGTGGGACAATCAACTGAGTGAAGAAGTTAAAAGCGATCGCTTGCAACGGCTCAATCATTTAGGAAACTCAAAAGTAGCAGAGCGATCGCAACGTTACTTTGGGCGCATTGAAGAAGTTTTAGTAGAAGACCAAAATCCTAAAGATCAAACCCAAGTGATGGGACGCACTGGCGGTAATCGTTTGACCTTTTTTAGCGGCAACATCAAAGAACTCAAAGGCCAGTTGGTGAAGGTAAAAATTACCGAAGTTCGCCCCTTTAGCTTGACAGGTGAACCAGTTGAAGTGAGGCAAACCGTTTTGCACTAAAAACTAGTTGAAGATTATACCCCTGACTTATTTATGATCAAATTACCGCAGACGATTCCAGTTCTTCTTTTTGGGGCTAGTTTGGCTGTACTTTCCCCTCAACTTTGTGCTGCTTTCACTGTTCAAGAGGTAGCTAGTCTTGCCCAAACATCAAGCGATTTGCCAGTGGTCAAATCAGCAGGACTGTCCCCTGATATGGATGTGCCTTGGTCGAAACCCGTGAAAATCGTTGACCCTTTTGAAGGAGAGTTTCTTGCGGTTTTTGACCGTAACTCCTTAGGTGGCAATTTGCACCGTGAGAGTTCAAAGCAAGTTATTAGTTTGTGGACTCCTTCGAGTATTCGAGTACTGGTAACACTAAATTCGAGTCAAGCAAGGTCTTCTTTTTACACCGCAGGTAATGTATCTTTCAGACCTGACTTTCTTAGGTTTGTCACTACCAAAAAAGTTGATAAACTTTTGCTCAAGGTCAGAGAAAAAGTTTTTCAGTTAGATGGGTCAACTGGCACGTTTGCTGTCAGTCAAGAATTAGCCACTGCTTTGAAAAATGCTCCAGATCAGAACTTAACCATCAGACTAATCTTGGAAGGAGGCCAAAGTGTTGATAGCGAAATTGGCAAAGCGACAGTGAAAGCTTGGCGAAACATTTATTAAGCGATCGCATTGTTCAGCCAAATATTATCTTTTATTAACAAAGGACTCGCAAAAAATAAATTATCAAATCTCGTTTCCAGCCAGAGGCTGGAAATGCTCGTCATCGCGGCTCTGCCGCAAGTCAGAGAGGCGGAGCCTCTAAGATGGCATTCCCAGCTTCCGCCTGGGAACGAGACAATGTAAAAGCTTGTTTGAGACTGGCTTTCTCGTTAAGTTGACTACCAATGAAGCTTGCGCCCCTACGTACCCTGGGTACGCTTACGCGAAGGCAAAGCGTCCCGCAGGGATGGGATATTTTTTTAACTGGAAGTCCCTAAAGGGAAAATTTCTCCCGTCTCATCAGGAATCTATCTGGTAAAACTTGTTTATATATTTAGGAAAAACGAACAAGGAAATCAACACGATGAAATTTGGTATTGATATTGGACACAATTGCCCTCCTCACGATACAGGAGCAACAGGCATTAAACAAGAAGACGTTTTAACTAAAGCAGTTGGTACGCGACTGATACAAAAACTCAAAGCAGCAGGCCATACCGTTATTGATTGCACTCCTACAAGTGCTAGCAATATAAATGATTCTCTAAGACAGCGAGTCAATAAAGCGAATGTTAATAATGTTAACGTCTTTGTCTCGATTCACTTTAATAAATTCAACACTAAAGTTAACGGTACAGAGATTTTCGCTATTAGTAATACATCAAAAGGTATTGCTCAATCAGTTTTAAAAGAGATTCTAAAACTTGGATTTAATGACAGAAAGGTTAAAAATTCAGGCTTTTTTGTTCTGAAGAATACACAAATGCCAGCTATTTTAATTGAATGCTGTTTTTGTGACTCCACGGATGATATGAATCGCTTTGATGCCGAAAAAATGGCAGAGGCAATTAAAGATGGATTAATTGGTGAATCAGATGATGATGCACCCAAATCTGATAAAGATTATATTTTGGAAATCACAACACAAACTGTTTTAAAGCCTTCTACAGAACAGGCATCAGAACTGCCAAAAGATTCTCTAATTGATATTGAGCCAGGCAGTTACCCAATTTTAGATGTCCGTTTTGAGGAAAACCATTATTGGGTTAAGTGGCCTGATAAAAGTAAAGGAAATAGAGATGAGCATTTTGTTTTTGCTGGATATAGTAAAGTTAAGGAAAAAGATTAAATAATCATATAATATGTCATTGCGAATGCAACGAAGTGGAATGTTCGCGGAGCGTCTCGTTGGCGCAGCCTAAGAAGAGAAGCAATCGCAAAGGTTTGGGATTACCGCGCTCCGTACCCTGCGGGTTCCGCCCTTGGCGGTACGCAATGACATAAGTATTAAGTCCAACATGATATAAAACTGTATTGCGCTCAACTCAGAAGTGCTATAACATCTAGACCAGATTCCCAACTTTTCTAAGAAGTTAGGCATCTACAAATACTTTTAAGAGGACAAAGCTATGTCATTACTAGATGATTTAGTCAAAAACTATTTTAATAAAGATTTAGCAACAATATTTACACAAGTTGGTGTTGAAAGTGCAAAAATTACCGCGATAAATCGGCAAATTCTCAAAGAAGTTACCCTCGCTCAATGGTTGTTAGAGTCTGCTAGAGGTAAAAGTGAACTGGCTATCAATGCTAACAATTTTGCCGGATTAAAATGGCGAAATCCTGATATGAAAGGGTTTGCCGAACCTTTAAAAATCAAAGTTCCTTCTGAGCTAGTAGAAGTGGAATTCTGTAAGTTCCAAGATATTGATGCCTTTATTGTTGGTTATTGGAAATTTCTAACTCGCTCTCCTTATAAAGGCTTAGAAGATCATACCAATACGCCAGAAAACTTTCTTGGCTTTCTTCAGGGTAAAGGCTATTCATCTGATCCTAAATATGTTAGTAAAGTTGTAGACTTACTTCCAGAGGCACAAAAGTTACTGGCTAATGCGGGTGGAGTTGTCATTCCTGCTTCAGTGGAACAACTTCAGTTAATTCGTGTTCCAAAAGAAGTTGAATTAGGACAAAATTTTCGGATTGAAGGCGTAGCACGTTTAACCGACAGTGGCAAACTTTTGTCGATTATGATCGACAATCAACTTCCGGCTGCAAGTGTACCAATTAGTGAGGATGGGAAATGGCAATTTGATTTCGTCTTTAAACAAGAAGGCGATCGCCGCATGATAATTGCCATTGATGATCAAACTCTAGAGATCAAAATTAAAGTTATTGTTCCTTTCGATAACAAAGACGACGAGAATACTCAACAACCGACAGCATCCAGTTTACCAGGAGCGAAGGTAATTAAACTCGGTGGTAGTGTAGGAATTGGCGGAGTCAATAAAGCTGATGATGTTAAGGCTATAAAAGCGCGATTGCATGAGCTAGGCTACAGATGGGTAGGCGATCCTAACAGTGCAGACAGAGACAGAGGATTATTTGACGCGATCAAATTATTTCAATCAATTATTGCTGGCCGCAGTACTGTTAATGGTGATGGTCGAGTTGATGTTGGTGGAATAACTCATCGATGGTTGCAAGCAGCTAATGCACCACGGTGGGAGTTGATGCCAAAAAGCGACCCTGATAATGGTTTTGTTAACGGTGAACTAGAAGACACTCAAGATAACCACGATTTTGGAACACACTGGTTAGCTGATGTGATCAAAAAAATTGCCCAAGACTATCAAAACAGTTATCGTAAAACTTACCCCACAGCTGCTCGATTCGCAATTAACGATGTTAGCCTTCCTCATGGAGGCGATACTCCTGACCATAGAGGGCATGAAACTGGCATGATGTGCGATGTTTACTTACCCAAAAAAAATGGAAATTTCGGTGGCATTGTTTGGTCAAGTTCTGAATACGATCAAGATGCTGCACGAGCTATTCTTAAGTCTATTGGTAAGCAAAAGCTGGTACGGGCAGTCTTTTTCAACGATCAACAGCTAATTAAAGAGAGACTTTGTGTTTCTCTGAGTGGTCACGATAATCACATTCATTTTGAAATTAACCCACCAGTAAGGAGTTAATTGTTAGTGAGTTTAACTTTTACAATTTCTGCCCTGCGTAAATCGAGCGCACTTCACCGTTACGGCGGATAACAGCTTCGCCATTACTGACATCTACTAGTGTCCAACCGCTTGAGCCAATGCTTTCACCCATATTTATGCGGCGAGTCACACCATCGATTTTAAACAAAGCGGCGGATTTGTCGCCCAATTCTAGCAATCCCTCTAAGGTATTACTGGGAGCCTCTGCGATCGCAGTTGGTGGATATACTTGTTCTTGGGTAATAGTTGGTTCTGATGGGGCGAGTGCTGCACGTAATGGAACTACTGGTAAGGCAGGCAGAGGCTTGGGTGCTTGCCGCACGGTAATAGGTGCAGTTTTTGCTGCCACAGGTTGGAGTTCGGCTCGTACAGCCGCAGCTAACATATTGACGGTTACAGGCTTGCCAGCTTGTCGCACTGTATTCAGGGCATTTTTCACAACATTAGGTTGAGATCCCTTTAACACACTGGCAACTTGTGGTAAAAGTGTGGGAGTCCCAGGAATAGCTGGGAGGGCATAGCGCATTGGCGACGGCGCTTGATAAACGGGAACATAAATGCGCTCAACAACGTTTCCAGAACGGTTGGGGGCTGGTAGTGTATTGTTGCTAGCTAAAAGTGGAAGTGCTGGTAGATTAGCAGTTGTTTGTTCGTTACTAACGGCTATTTGGTTAGTATTTGCCTGACTGGAGAATCTAGGACTGAAAGATTTTTGATGGGGCGTTGCTCCTTGCTTGTCTATAACAGCCAGCGCTTGGAGCATATAGTCAACTAACTCTGCCTCAATTTCTGTTTTTACAGGCAACTGTGACTGCGGTTGCTGTATTAGAAGCGCTGACTCAGGCAATTTGGTATTTAAAAGATACACAACTCCAGACTGTACTAGGTAGATCATACCAGCGATCGCCACGCCTAAAGTTGTTCCGACAATCAGCAGTTTGCCCAAAGCAGGACTACTTTTCTGACGCTTTTTACTAACTGGTTTAACGGCGGCACCGTCAAATAAAACGGTACTCAATTGCTTATGATTATCTTGAGCAACCGACTGTAGTGGCTGGTTCAATGTGTTCGGTAATATCTGTGGTATCGTAACCGTTTGCGGAGGCACGTATTCTGGAGGCGATTGGTGTTGGGCTTGGGCAGAAACCCCAGCAACAGATTGGCTTGGTTTTTTCTGACTACTGTGCCTAACAGTTTGAGAAGGCAGATTACCACTAACATCCAGAATGTAGTCGATATCGGCAAAGAGTTCATCCATGAGGCCATCAGCATAGTTTTCTATCGACCAAGGCTCGTTGGCGATTAAGTCTTCTGATGGTTCTGGTACTATGAGACGGGTGCTGGCTTCTTGTAACATAGACGTTCTGGGTTGTTGCTAGGACGGGGAAACGCCGCCCCTACGATTATTCAGAGAAGGCAGGAGGCAGGAGGAAAGAAGTATGAATCAAAATTTTAGTTTTGGGTCATTACCCAGTTTAAAAGAAGAATTGTATTGAGCCTCAAGTGCCGCGAGATACAAAGCTTCTTGCTTCAATTCCACACAGTTGCGTGTAGGTTACTCCTGCCTCCTGAATAATCAAACATCCAATCCCCGTCCTATTAAGACGAGTTGATTGAGCGTTGGTATTAAACTCAACTTTCACCTGAGGATTGTTGATGATGGCAGTAGTAATATTTATGTCATCTATCATACCAATCTCCCTTCTTACTACTATACTCAGTCTTTATGAACTTGGTGTTAAGCTAACGCCGGAAACTGTTGCTGGTTATTGGTTCTACGTAATTCTAGATATAATAATAAAGCATTAATATCTGCTGGGTTTACGCCACCAATACGTGCAGCTTGACCAAGAGTAAGTGGTTTTACGTGGGTCAATTTTTCCCGTGCCTCTTTGGAAAGAGTATCAATTGTTGTGTAATCTAAATCCGCAGGTAACTGACGGTGTGCTTGGCGGGCAATTTGATCAATTTGATTTTGTTGTCTAGCGAGATAGCCAGAATACTTAATCTCAATTTCTGCGCCTTCTTTCTCGGCACGGTTGAGGTCGGGGTTTCCCAATCCAAACCTATCAAGGTCAACGTAATGGAATCCTGGCCGCCGCAGCAAGTCGTTGAGGGTAATTGAACCTTTAATTGCTTGTTGGGTATTAGATGCGATCGCTATTCCCATTTCATCATGTTCTTTAACTCGTGTGACTTGCAATCTTTGTTTTTCTGTGGTAATGTTACCCTGTTTTTTGGTAAACATATCCCATCGGCGATCGTCAATTAAACCAATCTCCCGTCCCAAAGGTGTCAAACGCTGGTCGGCGTTGTCAGAACGCAATATCAATCGGTACTCTGACCTACTGGTGAGCATCCGGTAAGGTTCCCGCAGGTCTTTTGTACACAAGTCATCAACTAGCGTCCCAATGTAACTTTGCTCGCGGGCAAAGACAATCATTTCTTGAGAACGAACAAATCGAGCTGCGTTAATTCCCGCTACCAGCCCTTGAGCAGCAGCTTCTTCATAACCTGTAGTGCCGTTAATCTGCCCAGCACAAAATAGTCCAGCAATCTTTTTAGTCATCAGTGTGGGGTAACACTGAGTTGCAGGTAAATAATCATATTCAACAGCATAAGCCGGACGCAGCATCACACATTTTTCCAAACCGGGGAGAGTCCGCAACATTTGCAGTTGCAAATTTTCTGGCAACCCTGTAGAAAAACCTTGAATATAAAGTTCGGGTATATCTCTTCCTTCCGGTTCAATAAAGATTTGATGGCTTTCCTTATCAGCGAAACGCACAATCTTATCTTCAATACTGGGACAATAGCGCGGCCCTTTAGCTTCCACCCAACCGCCATAAACCGGCGACAGGTGCAAATTTTCCCGAATTAGGCGATGGGTTTCGGCAGTTGTGCGGGTAATGTAGCAAGGCATTTGTTCCCGTTCTACCCACACATCCGGGTCAAAACTGAACCAGCGCACATCTTCATCCCCTGGCTGGATTAGCATTTTACTATAATCCACCGATCGCTTGTCTACTCTTGCTGGAGTTCCAGTTTTAAGTCTGCCGGTTTCAAATCCCAGGCGATTTAGTGTTTGTGTCAATCCCTCAGCTGCAAATTCCCCAGCACGTCCGGCTGGCATTGATTTGTTACCAACCCAGATTTTCCCTCCCAGGAAGGTGCCAGTTGTCAAGATGACTGCTTTACATTGGAACCCGACACCAAAATAAGTTTCAACGCCGATGACTTCACCATTAGCACCCAGCACCAAGTCTGTTGTCATACTTTCGCGGATTGTCAAGTTTTCTTGATTCTCAACAATATTTTTCATCACCGCTGCATATTCGCGCTTGTCCGTCTGGGCGCGTAATGCCCAAACAGCAGGACCCCGTGAAGAGTTGAGGATACGTTTTTGCAGGTAGGTGCGGTCTGCGACTTTACCAATTTCTCCGCCGAGTGCATCTACCTCATGGGTCAACTGAGATTTGGCTGGGCCACCCACTGCTGGGTTACAAGGTTGCCAAGCGATTTTATCCAAGTTGAGCGTCAATAGCAGGGTACGACAACCGAGGCGTGCAGAGGCGAGAGCTGCTTCGCAACCGGAGTGACCTGCACCGACGACTATGACATCAAAAGCGTCTTGGAATTCAACGGAATTGTGCATGGTCATACTTACAGGATCGGCAAGCTTAGAGTTCTTTTCAATTTTAACTGTTCCAGTGATTTCATGGATGCATCTTTCTAATAAAAAAGCTATCAAATTTACTAGGACTCAATTAAAGGCAAGTTTATCCTTTTAACCTTAATCAAAAATATAATATTTTTACAATTTGTGACGAATTTCCGGGTTATTTATTACAGTTATTGTTCATATAAATTGGACATCTACAAAATTGAAGAAGAATTCAGAAGTCAGAATTCAGGAGTCAGAATAAATCAGTGGGGGATGCAGACCCACCACTGATTTAAGACCACCAAATTTTCAATTTGGTGGGGTTTTAAACCCGTTTGTTCAGACGCGACGCTCGAATACTCGCTAACGCTACGCTATCCACCACTCGTACAGAATTAATACTGAATTCTGACTCCTGACTCCTGAATTCTGTTTAGATAATTTTACTTCGATTAATTATCTGTCTGCTAAACCATAAATAACAGATATTTGCCAAAAGCTTATTGATTTTATTCTTGAATTAACTAAGAAATTATTTAAAAATGAAACTCAGCATCAAGAAGAAAAATATTACCAAATTTCTTAGAAAAGCAACTTTCATCATTATAGTTATCTTGATGATTTTTGTTTTAGTAGCTAGCAATGAAATTACTAACCACAAAATTGCTATAACTGCCCAACCATTAAACGGATGCTTGATTACTGATTCATTACCTTGTACAGATACCTCTAAAAATATAAAATTAGACCCATTTATTCCTGATACAAAATTAAATGCTCAACAGCGTTTTTTATCTGCGATCGCTAGAAATTTATCCACAATTCCCCAGCTTGGTACTTATGAATATATTTTGCTGCGGATGTATGGCGCAGTATTCGTAAATCCAGATATTGGAATTAAACTACCGCCAAGAAATATCTTTACTAATGAACAAGAAACCCAAGATTTTCAAGCTGGTTTAACAATGGGTCATGTTGATGGCACTAACGACTGTTACTTACAAAAATCGGCTGCTGATGCTTTGAATAAAGCACGAATCCAGCAACAGATTCCGCTAAAATCTGGTTATGGTTCTGGTGATTGTACTCGCACTTTCAACACCAATTTAAGATTTTGGCATAAATATGCTAATAATCAAGTTTTAGCAAAAGTTCAACAGGGTAAAGAAACAAAAATTCTTGGTCTAGTTGCACCTCCAGGAACTTCACAACATCTCTGGGGATTAGCCATTGATTTACGCGTTGGCAGTAAAGAACAAAGAAAAGCTCTTAATCAAAATGGTTGGTTTCAAACTGTAGAAAACGATATGCCACATTGGACTTATGTAGGTTTATCTGAAGAAAGTTTACCTCTGTTTGGTTTTAAGAAAAAAGCTATTCGAGGTATTACTTATTGGACTACGCCACTATGATTGTTAGATAGCATGAAAACTTGGGAATACTAATATAAAATATGTATTGTCAGGGATTTAGCTATGCCAAATGAAACTGCTAACCAGGAGCAAACCTTCCTGATTGATTTATTAAGAGCAACTTATCAAAATCAAGAAATATCTCCATTTTTGCAACAGAACTTAAGTAAACTCAATGATAATTTAGCTTTAATGTTGCGAAAATGGGTAAGCGATCGCTTTGCGAAAGAACCTGCCAATGCTACTAATATAGTTGGAGTCATTATCAAGCTGAGTACCATTATTCAAGGCTTTGAACAAGGAAACCCTGCGAGTAATTTGGAAATTGCGATCGCAGGTTATGAAGCAGTTTTACAAGTGTGTATCCGTGAAGATTTTCCTAAAGAATGGAATATTGCCCAGCAAGCTTTAGTAAAAGCTTATCAGCAACGCCAAAATATACTCTCCAAAACTCTTGGCAAACTGCGTGAGAAAACTGTGCAAACTCAAAATCAAATCAATATAGTAACTGAGCAACTACAGCAGGAATTACAGGAAGCAAAGCTACAATTTAATGATTTAAGAACAAGAATTACGCAGCTAAAACAAGAAGTATCTAGTTCCGATTCAGCGCATGAAACAATATCTTTAATAGCTGAGTTTCAAGATTTAAAACAGCGCCAGATGCGTTTAGAAAAGTTTGCTAACACGGCGAATGTTTCATCCAACACTGAGCAATTCAATACAGCTATCTTTTATGATATCGAAAATTTAACAATGGGTAGAAGTAACCCATTGTTAAATTTCTCTCTCAAGCAAATTCAAACCAATTTAGAAAAAACTACCCTAGTTAATAAAATTGCTATCCAATGTGCTTATGCTGACTGGAGTGATTCTCGATTAAGACTACTAAAGAATGAAATTCAAGAGCTTGGTATTGAAGCAATTCAAATTTTTGATTATAGTCACAAACGAAACGCAGCAGATATGCAATTGGCAATTGATGTTATGGAATTAGCTCAAAGCCGTCCTACATTGCAAGTTTTTGTTATTATCTCAGGTGATGGTGCATTCGCCGCTTTAGCTAAAAAGCTCCATGAATATGGAAAAACTGTAATCGGATGTGCTTATGAAGGACAAATTAATCGTATTCTGAAGTCTGTTTGCGATTGCTTTATACCTATACCTACTCCCCAACCGAAAATAGAGGATATTCCAATTAAGGAAGTAGCTAGCGAGAGTCAATTAAATGATGATATTTTAGTAGTAACTAAGAAAGCTTTGCAGGATTTGAAGAAGGATGTTGGGCAATTAAGTCAGCTGCAAAAAGGTGGCATTCATTTACCTGAAATTCACAAAATATTGAGAAATAATATCCCATGCTTTGATCAAAAAAGAAAAAATCACGGTAAAAATTTAACAGTTTTTTTGAGTAAAGTTATTAAAGGAACAGATATTTGTCTATCGATTGACAATAACAAATTAATGTTGAGAGAAATGTTAACTATAGGCTCTAATGGATTATCGAATAGAACTTCTAAAGCATCAAATTGAGACTTGAAACTTAATTTACATTTAGAAGTGAGCGCTCGTAGAGATCCACTGCCTGCCCCATTTGTCCTAACACTCGAGATTCTTCGGCTTTTACCATCTCAAATTTGTGCAAATAATTCATGGGTGCGTGGTGTACCCATGTCTGCATTGTTCACTGGTTTTCTGTGACTCGTTCCAGCAATTTTTCTCACTAATAAGCTGTAGCCGTCGAATACTCCGCCAGAGCCGTGGCAATAGTTGAGGGTTGTGCCTTGCTTGGAATTTATCTAAAAGATGACAGTAAGCTCCTATGTCTTGCTCTAAAGAGTCTTGAAATAATTACCTTCGTCTGAAATACTCTTGTAATATATCGATAACTTGTTTAGATGAATTATTGGCTAATGAAATCAGAACCAGAAGTCTATAGCATTGTTGACCTTCAACGGCAGAGCGAGACTATTTGGGACGGTGTTCGCAATTATCAAGCTCGCAATTTTTTACGCCAAATGCATGAAAGAGACTTAGCTTTTTTCTATCATTCCAACACTAATTTTCCCGGCATTGCTGGTTTAATGCGTGTGGTAAAAAAAGATATTGCTGACCCAACTCAGTTTGAGCCAGAAAGTAAATACTACGATCCAAAATCAAGTTCCGAATCTCCTCGGTGGCAAACAGTTGTAGTAGAATTTGTTGAGACTTTTTCTAACCCGATCTTGCTATCAATACTTAAAGAGAAGTTTAGCGCCGAAGAGCTGATGCTGGTAAGACAAGGAAATCGATTATCGGTGATGCCTGTCCCTGAAGCAGTAGCTTTGAAGATTCTGGCGATGAAAATCTCCTAGTTGAAAATCATAGCAGCACTCAAAATTACGAATTACGAATTATCAGTCCATCTATTTGAGTATAACTACTCCTGTGATTGCGATCGCAACTCTTGCAATACTCTCTGCAAAAATTTACCCCATTCTGCCGCCAAAGGGATTTCTGTAAACGGAACCCGCACTGAGCCAGTAGATTCGGAAAATAGAAATTCTAATTCTATAGAACGACCTTTTTCCGGTATATTGTCTATATCTACTTCTTTGTCATCTATCAATAAGTGTATTTGTTTCACATCAAGCAAAGAGAATGTTTCTAGTTTAATAGGCCCTTTAGGCGTGGGTTTACCCCAAGTTATATTGTTGCCTTTTTGACCTAGTACAGCATAAATATCATACTTAGCCCGTTCAAATTGCTCTGCCCAGGTGCGATAGGCTTCAACTTTTTGATACTCCCTCGAACCTTGCCAAGCCAACCAGAAAAACATTACTAACAGGGGCAACCACAAAAGACCACGTTCCATCGTTTAAGAAATCCTGAGTAATGAATTGAAACTTGTAACTAAAAGTGCAGAATCCACCACTAAAGGATGGAGATAAGTTATGGTAGTGAGCAAACTGGCAAAAAGCGGTGATGAGTTAATATGAGAAAGCTTATATTATTGTGCTTGTTTGTCATTGGGCTGGGATCTGCCATATTTGGTTTCCTGAATTTTCAGGGATTGGCAGCTAAAGGAGAGTTTGAGACGATTTTGCTTGATTTTCGGGAAGATATTCCATCACTTGTAGTGGAACAGAATTTGCAAGCGATCGCCAAACAATACAATGTTACACCCCAATTAGACAACAAGTTTTCTAAAAAAGATAATGTGTATATTATCAAGGGCGATCGTCAACGGCTCAAAGAACTGAAAAAATCTCAGTTTGCCCAAGCGACAGAATTCATTGAACCAAATTATATCTACAACAAGATTCCCCAACCGGGCAAAGCCGCTTGGCTAGGAGAATTTTTAAGACCCCAAGAAGATGATGAGACAAGCCCCTCATTAACTGGCCCCAATGACCAATATTACAGCAAGCAGTGGAACTTGCACAAAATCGGTATTGAAGGCGCATGGAGTCAAACCAAAGGTAGCGGTATCACAGTTGCAGTGATTGACACTGGGATTACCAAGGTTCGTGACTTGTATGAGACAAAATTCGTCAAGGGCTATGATTTTGTTAACGACCGAGAAGAAGCCACAGACGATAACGGTCACGGTACTCATGTTGCCGGAACTATTGCCCAAGCGACAAATAACAAATATGGCGTAGCTGGAATTGCCTACGAAGCCAGTTTGATGCCGCTAAAGGTACTCAGTTCTTATGGCGGTGGTACCGTTGCCGATATTGCTGAAGCGATTAAATTTGCTGCTGATAAAGGCGCAGATGTGATCAATATGAGCTTGGGCGGTGTCGGTGAAAGCAAGTTAATGAAAGAAGCGATCGAGTATGCCCATAGAAAAGATGTAGTTATTATTGCCGCAGCAGGCAATGAAAACACTAATGGGGCAAGCTATCCAGCCCGCTATCCTTACGTCATTGGCGTTTCGGCAATTGGCCCAGATGGCGAAAGAGCGCCTTATTCTAACTTTGGCGCAGGAGTAGATATATCGGCTCCTGGTGGCAGTGAAGCTGGTAAAATTCTCCAAGAAACCATCGATGAAAAGGGCGAAGGAGTATTTCTGGGCTTCCAGGGTACAAGCATGGCTGCTCCCCACGTTGCTGGTGTTGCGGCATTAATCAGAGCTGCTGGCATCAAAGAACCAGATGAAGTTTTAAAAGTCCTCAAGCAATCAGCGCGAGTTATCCAAGATGATGGCTTGAACTATTATGGCGCTGGACAACTTAATGCAGAAGCAGCAGTCAAACTAGCCTTTAGCGGACAAATCAGTTTTCCAGATTTCTTTCGTTGGTTACGCGATAACGGCTATCTTAACGCCGGCTTTTGGATTGATGGTGGTGCAGTGGCACTGTTACCTAAGGTTTTAATGGTAGTTGGTTCTTATCTACTGGCTTGGTTTTTACGGGTTTACTTCCCCTTCACTTGGAGTTGGTCTTTATCTAGTGGACTAATTGCCGGCAGTTCTGGGTTATTCTTCCTCAAGGGAATCTATATTTTTGATCTTCCCCAATGGCCTTTGCGGGTTTTGGGCAGTTCAATTCCCGAATTAGGCAATACCCTCCAGGGAACTGATGCCTTGAATCCCCTGTTTGCGAGTGTACTTATTCCCGTTGTGTTAATGGCATTGCTGCTGGGACATCCTAGTTGGAAATGGTTTGCTATTGGTTCAACTTTAGGTGTAGCAGCATGCTTAACTACAAGTGCGTTTTTTGATTCGGCAGTTTGGGGGTTGGGAAGTGGTAATTTAGCACGCCTCTTCCTCATTGCCAATGCCCTAATCTGTTATGGACTTGCTCGTTTAGCATTGAAAAACGAAGAAAAAACGGCATAAAAAGTGATTGGGGACTAGGAAAATTATTCCCCAATCCCCAGTCTCTATTCTTCAGTTCCCAATCCCCAACTCAGCACTTTTTATGAGCATTACACTTACAGGTACAATCGAACGCCGTGATATTGGTACAGGCGCATGGGCGTTAGTTACAGAAGAGGGCGTTACTTACGAAATCCTCCGAGGGGCTGACAAAGATTTACTCAAAACCGGACAAAAAGCAAAAGTTAAAGGACAGGTGCGCGAAGATATCATGACTATTGCCATGATTGGCCCTGTCCTGGAGATTAAATCTTTTGAGGTAATTAGTTCTGATTAGCTGTAGAATCCAGAACTTCTTGCAGACGGCTTCTAAACTCTCCTTTGGGATGACCTCCTTTTACCTCACCCACAATCTGAAATTCCCCTTCTGGAGAATTGCAGAGGATGTAAGTAGGCCATCCCATTTCTGATTTATCAGGATATTGAGTCAATAAAATCTTGCGATACTTGCGGTAAGCAGTCGTATCTTGCATTTTTACATCGATAAATTCTAAACCCAGTTCTTCAGCCACCTTTTTGTCATAAAAAGACATTTTATGGCAGATGCCGCACTCTTCTGAAGAGAACTTAATTACAGCTAAACTCATGGGTTGGCTACTTTTTGATTTTAAGCAAAGTTTTTTAGCATATTTCCATGAAATATTACCATATAGCTGGTCATTAATGTCAACTTAAGGCTGAAACTTATGCCAATTCATCTGAGTTTACAGATAATATGAAATTACTCGCGATCGCCCCGTGGTTAATTACCTTGAATCTAAATTGGACTCGCTATTTAGCTCATCTTTAGCGTTATTTAAATCACATATAGCTTAAGTATTTGTTTCCAAAATAGTGGCATACTGAGTTCATAACTCAATCTAACTACGTAAATAATTAAAAGTTTGTAGTGTTTGCCTAGCATCTTGGAGAGAGGACTTTAGTCTACAAATGAGGGCTAGAGCCGCTGACTAAAAACTAATTTCTATATTTTTTACATTACTTAATCTAGTTTAATTTATTTTCACCCACTTCCTTGGTTTACCGTAATAGTTAACAATATTTTAAACTAGTTGTTAATTATTTTTCATGGTTATATAAAATAATACAAATTGTATAAATAGTCATAATATATAATGAAATATTCATTGCCCAAAACAGCAAAATTACTTCGCAAAAAGCTGAAAAAATACTGGCGATCGCTTAACCATTGGTTTTTAAATACACCAGAAAGGGCACTCTTAGAAGCTTACCAAGCAGCTGAGAGAATTAAAAACATCGAGCTAGAACATTTTGATAATAAAAAAATATCTTCAGAATCAGTAAAATATACTGAAAATGTCATGTCATACTGGCAAGTATACCTTGATAAAAATTTAACTATTATCAAGCTAAGACTTGCAGAGTTCCAATTAAGTCGGGGATTTATAAATATATCTAACTCTATTCTCTTAGATCAACTTAAAGTTATTGATGAAGTTGTAGAAAAGTATGCTATCAAAGTTCAGCTAATTAGTAGCAGCACATTAGGATCAACTTCTCAACCCATAGAAATTAACAAACAGCCAGATTCATCTAATATTAATAATATTAAAGCAACATCTCCATCTCCAAATCCTAGAGCGTTTTGGATGTCTATAAGTAAAACTCTTAATAGAGTTAGAGCAGATTTTGCACCACAGGCAGAAGAAGATTTTATCCGAAATTATCGATTTTCTAGAAATAGAACAAAAATTGCCTTGAGATTTTTGATAACTCTAATTATTGTACCATTTTTGACTCAGCAATTATCTAAAGAGTTTTTAGTAATCCCCATATTACAAAGAGTTAGAGGAAATGATGCAACTAAAGTTTTTGTCAATTCTGACATGGAAAAAGAAGCTCTCCATGAATTACATAACTTTCAAGAAAAGCTAAGATTTGAATATTTGCTAGATAAAGCGCCACCACTTTCTTCAGAGCTAACACAACAAAAGCTGAAAAATAAAGCAGTTGCAATGTCTGAAGAATTTAGGATAAAAAGTAACAATGAAATTAGTAATGTTTTTGCTGATTTAATCTCACTATTTTCTTTTGGTATGGTTATCGCTCTTAGCAAAAGAGAAATTTGGATTATCAAGTCTTTTATGGATACTATTGTCTATGGTCTTAGCGATAGCGCTAAAGCTTTTTTAATTATTCTATTTACAGATATGTTTGTAGGATTTCACTCACCAGAAGGGTGGGAAGTTCTTCTTGCAGGATTGGCCGAACATTTAGGTTTGCCAGCCAGTAGAAACTTAATCTTTTTCTTTATTGCTACATTTCCTGTGATTTTAAACACTATTTTTAAATACTGGATTTTCCGCTATCTCAGCCGTTTATCTCCGTCGGCATTAGCTACATTAAAAGAGATGGATGATGCATGAGTAGCAAGATCCCTAAAGGGGTACACTAAAAACTAATCTAAAATATTTTTTACATTACTTAACCTAGTTTGAATTATTCTCACTGCTTTACTTTTAAGGAAGAAGTCTTGTGTAGCGAGTCCGTGAGTATCATTATGAATTATTTTGGCGCTTTTGTTTCCTGATTCGCTAGGCTATGTATATCCTAGTTTTTTCAAAGTGTGCTATGGATTTTGAAAGCAAAGCCAATGCCCCAACTCCTACAGACAACATAGAGTTTGCTCAACCAAGTAGTACTCGTAAACCACTGGAATTGCTACGAGATACTGAAGCTTTGCTACGTCGTCCAACGGTAGCAACACTATCGCCGATTTTGCCACCAAAACTGAGTAATAGATTCCAAGCAACCTCATCTTTGGCAGACGACTCCTTTAAAGAACTGGCAGAAATTGACTTAGACAGTATTAGTGATTTTGAACTGCGTCCTGTACGAATTCTTGTTGGCTTGAGCTTTGTTGGTTTTGGGGCGCTCATGATATTGTTGCTGCTGCTATACTTAAACACATTGCATCCAAAATTTAATACAGTTGAACAGATTCAGCTATATTGGTATCAATATGTTTGGTTTGTCAGCTTAGGTATCACAGGGATGTTTATCTTGGGTCGAGAAGCAATGCGTCCTATGCCAAAGCGACGCAAGTAATTTGTAATTAAGTTTTGTGATCGAAATATCAGTGAAAAAGATTGTAGAGATGTAGCAGTGCTGCGTCTCTACAAAGGTATTGTAATTTAATAATTACAATAGAAAATTGAGTAATTAATAGTTAAAAATGTGCTTGTGTATTAATTAACTGTTAGCTGGCAAAGGAGATTTATATATGGATCATGATGCTTTCATTGTTCCGCCAGGTTCAAAGATTTCTTTGAAAAAAAACTATGACCCAGCTTATAAGAATGATTTTCATGAAAAAGCTGATGCTGCAATTAAATTACAGGAAGATGTTGAACGACTAGCTAATTACCAAAATATTCTCTACGCTCAAAATACATATTCCTTGTTAATTATTTTTCAAGCAATGGATGCTGCTGGTAAAGATAGCACTATTAAACACGTTACCTCTGGTGTTAATCCCCAAGGATTTCAGGTGTTTAGTTTTAAGGGACCCAGTGCGGAAGAATTAGACCATGATTATCTCTGGCGCTCAATGAGAGCTTTGCCAGAACGAGGTCGAATTGGGATATTCAACCGCTCCTACTATGAAGAAGTGCTAGTAGTTCGTGTCCATCCAGAAATGCTTCAGAAACAACAGCTTCCTCACTTCCCTGATGGAAAAAAGATATGGAAACAGCGCTTTGGAGAAATTAATAATTTTGAAAAATATTTGGTAAATAATGGTGTAATTATCCTCAAGTTTTTTCTAAATGTCTCGAAATCAGAGCAGAAAAAACGCTTTTTAGAACGGATTAACTCTCCTGAAAAAAATTGGAAGTTTTCAGATAATGATGTCCGAGAACGAGCTTTTTGGGATGATTACATGAATGCTTATGAAGAGGTTTTTAACTATACTAGTACTAAATGGGCACCGTGGTATATTATTCCTGCCGATCGCAAATGGTTTACACGTCTAGTAGTGGCTAATATTATCTGCACAAAATTACAAGAGCTAAATTTGCAATACCCAATATTTAATGAGGAACATAGGCAGCAACTTTTGCAGGCAAAACTAATTTTAGAGCAGGAAGATTAACTGATCATTTTTTTGCAATGCACTAAAGAAGCTATGCAGATTATCATAAGCAAAAAATCATAATTCAGATGGCAGAAAATGCCAAAAATCATCCACCTCACTTTAATGATGCTGCCTTTGATATAGTGGCGATCGCAGCCTCAGCAGGCGGTGTGACTGCTCTAGTTAAAGTGCTATCAATACCCGCAAAATTCCCCGCCGCGATCGCTAATTGAACAGGCTTATAATGAACGTCGCCCCATCAGCCTGACAAATGTAAAGCGCTATGGTGGACTATTAGTTTAAACTATGGAAAAACTCAAAATCCAAAATTGATTGACTCTGTGCTTACTCAGTTACCGACTATCAACGCCCTGAAACAACCCACTAGCTCTGCTTGGGTTGAACAAGCGATCGCTAACTTAGACATCATCTTACTCGACCACTCCCACTGTGAACGCAAAGCAGCAGGCGTGGCCTTGAACATGATGTTTCGCTACCCTTCCAATACTAAAATGGTTCGGGAGCTAACTGCGATCGCCCGCGAAGAACTAGAACACTTTGAGCTAGTTAACCAATGGTTAGAACGCCGGAATATTCCCCTGGCTCCCTTACCACCGCCTCCTTATGGCGCGGGTTTAAAAGCTCAAGTCCGCCCCAAAGAACCTGAGCGATTTTTGGATTCCTTGCTAGTCACTGGTTTAATCGAAGCTCGCTCTCACGAACGCCTGGGATTATTAGCTGCTCACTGTCCAGAGCCAGAGTTAGCAAAATTTTATCGTGGGCTAATGGCATCCGAAGCGCGTCACTACGGTATATATTGGGTTTTAGCTGCTACTTATTTCGACAAAGAAATTGTCATGCAACGGCTTGATGAATTGGCAATTGTCGAAAGTGAGTTGTTGGCGAATTTGCACCCAGAACCTAGAATTCACAGTTAGTAGACTAAGGCAACAGATATGAAGCTTCAGCTAACACACCTGAGACTGCTTGTCTCCAACTACAAAGATTCTTTTCTGTTCTACCGGGATCTGCTGAAATTTGATGTCGATTGGGGCGATGAAGATAGCGGATATGCTGAGTTAAATACCGGATATCTCAAGCTCGGTTTGTTCCGAAAAGAATTAATGGCTGAAGTAGTCCCCAGAATCGAACAGCCTTCTTATGTTGTCAATCGAGATAAAATTGCCTTGATTTTCGCAGTCGATAACGTGGATGAAGTCTATGAGCAAGTAAAAAATCATAATGCGATCATTGTGACTGAACCACAAGATCGCCCCGATTGGGGAATTCGCACAGCTCATTTCCGCGATCCTGATGGCAATCTCATCGAAATCTACAATAATCTCGGAATTGTCAGTTAAAAGTTTGTTGCTAACACAACTATCCAATATCTAAACTACAAACTTGGCTCTAACACCAACGGTATTACACAATAAATAGGGGACATATTTGTGATACGTTCCCCTACAATTATTAGGCATTTCTAGCCTGACAAATTTCTTAGTTATTAAAGCTAGAATAATATTTGATTACAGTTCTAATCAGGCTAGCTTCAACTATTCAGATTTACTGGCTATGTAGATGCTGGCTTTTTCTTGAGAACTCTATTCATTAAACCAACTACCACCAGACCAAGAATTGCGCCAGGTTCAGGAATAGCAGTTGCTGTCAAATTACCACCAAGATCCAACCTACAGTTTGGGTATGTGGCGCATACTTCTGGTGAAAGGTCATCTTTCAAGAATATCTTAGCTGTTGGCAATCCTTGTTCAGGATTTAGGTAAGTATAAAAAGCTAACCCCGTCACATCTTTTGCAAAGTCAATTCCCAAATCAAAACCATTAGATGTGTCAAAATTGCCAGTTTGTAAAACAGTCTTCGTGATTGTATCAAAGTTGAAATTGAAACTACTGTCCGATTGAGGAAAATCGTAGTTAAAATTTTGCAACAAACTTCCCTGGGGGTTGAAGAAAGAAATGGCAAAATCTGTCAGTTGATCCTGTGTGACGAGGTTTCCCAGAAAACTATCATCATAGCTGAACTGACCCTTAGCTGAATAACCTTTATCTCCTAGCCAATCAAGATTATAAGAAGCAGCATCAGCACTGGAAACATTAATTAAAGTAGCTATAGAACTGAAAGCGGCAACGGCTAGAGTAGCTTTGATTTGGTTACGAATGCTTTTCATTTTTTTTTGATAACAGTAATAGATTCTAATGTTGTATTCGTCTGTAAACTTTTCATCAGTATGGAAGCCAATACTGATTATTCTTTAAAAGATGAACTATATAAAGTGAATTCATCTACCTAAATAGTGAGATTAAACACAGCATTAATCACTGAAATTAGGTTAGAAAAATTGTATCACTCACAGTCAAAAATCTGCTGACATCTGCTGATTGTTTTTTCTAATACAAGCCAGAAATATATAATTTATACTAATAGTATTACGCTATATACTTTAAGCAATTCTTTAACTCGTCTTAAACAAATAATGTTTTATTCACGCTGATTTTTATTACATTATTTCAATAATTACTTGTGCTGAATTAAGATATTAAAACTCAACAATTGATAAAATCTATTCTTTTATTTACTTGTTTGTATATAGCCCTAAACCTTAGATAGCTGGTTTGTTTGAATACATCAATTTGCCAAAAATCAGGCAGACCAAAAATCAGGCAGATTTAATATAAATTCACCTTTTATTTACTAACCATAAATTAAATAAAGCATTACCCAAGTTTAATCAAGATCAAATATTTTTGCTTCAGCAGTCTTTTTTAAGTAACCAAACCATCCTCATGACATTCTCAAGACGTAAATTCTTTGCAGTAGCAGGTACAACTGCTGTCGGCACTTTGATGGTGTCTCCTTTGGAAGGTCTTCTAGCCAGACAAACCTTTGGTCGAAAATTTGGTAAAGGATATGGGCCACTTGTACCAGATCCCAATGGTTTGTTAGATTTACCAGCCGGATTTCAGTATCGAACTTTCTCTCTAACAGGCGAACTCATGAACGATGGCACTTTAGTGCCAGGTAATCTTGATGGGATGGCGGCTTTCCCAGGCCCCAAAAACACAGTAATTTTAGTTCGCAACCACGAACTTAGCCCTGGTTCAACTACACAAGTCATCGGGCCAAGACCCTATGATCCACTTTGTAAAGGTGGTACAACAAACTTAGTTATTGGGCCTAATCGTCAGTTAATCAAACACTTTACTTCCCTAAGTGGAACCTATCGTAACTGTGCAGGTGGGCCAACTCCTTGGGGTTCATGGATTACCTGTGAAGAAAACACCTCCACTGTGGCTACAAATAACCCAGCAAATCCCACCAATAATGTCTCAACTTCCCACGGTTATAACTTTGAGGTTCCAGCTAGCGCCACTTCTCCTGTAAACCCTGAGCCTCTAATAGCTATGGGACGCTTTAACCATGAAGCTGTTGCTATAGACCCCAAAACTGGAATTGTCTATGAGACAGAAGACCGGGGAGATAGCCTCTTTTACCGTTTTATCCCAAAAGAACGTGGCAATTTAAAAGCAGGAGGAACCCTTCAAGCCTTAAAAATAAAAGATATCTATCAAGCAAAAACCTTTACTGGTTTTCCCAAGCAAAAGCCGATGAAAGTAGAGTGGGTGACGATTACTGATCCCAATCCGCCTGAAGATACTATACGAGTAGAAGGTTTTGCAAAAGGAGCAGCCCAGTTTGCTCGTGGGGAAGGTATCTGGTATGGCAAAGGTGAGTTTTATTTTTGCTGTACGAATGGTGGTTCTACTAACTCAAGTGGTAATCCGAATGGGTTTGGTCAGGTTTGGCGCTACATTCCAGGGAAAGAGACAATTGAATTATTTGTAGAGTCTACATCTAGAGATGAACTCGATGCTCCCGACAACATAGTTGTGACACCGTATGGTGATCTCATCCTCTGCGAAGATGGAGGTGGTGAACAATACTTAAGAGGTGTGACCCCTGACGGCGAACTTTATAATTTTGCACGTAACGCTTTCAATACCAGTGAACTGGCTGGGGCATGTTTTTCGCCAGATGGTAAGACTTTGTTTGTCAATATCTTTTCTGGTATTACTTTCGCAATTTGGGGCCCTTGGACAAGTCATAGAGACTGATATCAAATTGTAGTATAGGAATCCGGTTTGATTACTGAAATTATTTGCGTAGGCTGGGAGTGGGGAGTAGGAAAAAAGACTTTTTGAGTGTACGGAGTTTTTTCAAAAATCAAATATGAGTCCTATATCAATGTCAGCGTAGGCGTAGATCCACCGCAGGCATCGCTACTATATCGTTGAATTATCCTTGGTAAAAAGACTTGGGGAGGGGAAGATCATTTCCCTCCCCAAGTCTTTTCATTGACACCTTGAGAGTACCGCCTGAAACGGACTCTGCCATAAAAGCTATTTGCTGGGTAAATTGGGATATAGATGCGGAAAATTTTTCTGTGTAAACTTGACCAGCAAATAGTAATGAAAAACTATTATCAAGATTTTTTAATTCGTGATTGGGTGCAAAGCGATCGCACCAGAGCCGCCGAGGTTATCAGTTATGTATTATCAGAATACGGTCTGGGTTGGGAACCAAAGGGCGCTGACCAAGATGTGCTGCGAGTAGAAGAATGTTATTTAGCTACTGGGGGAGAGTTTTGGGTAATTGAACACCAAAGCCAGTTAGTAGGTACTGGGGCATACTACCCCATACACCGAGGCGAAAAAGCTGTAGAAATACGCAAAATGTATCTTTTGCCCAGCATCAGGGGTTTAGGATTAGGGAAATATTTGTTACAACAGCTAGAAGCAGCGATCGCAGAGCGTGGTTTTAAGCAAATTTGGATTGAAACCTCCAGCGTTTTGGTAGAAGCAGTCAAGCTGTATGAAAGCAACGGCTACACTCCAGCAACGGGCGTAGAAACAACAAGGTGCGATCGCGTCTATGTTAAGTCATTGGTCAATGGTGATTAGTCATTGGTCATTGGTCATTGATCAAGAATCACTAGCTAAAAACAAAGGACAAAGGACAAATGACAAATGCACACTTGGATTAAAAATCTCGCAGGCTTACTCAATCTTTTTCTCCAATCCCATTGCCCCTTATGTCAACGTGCAACTTCCCAAGAA
This sequence comes from Nostoc cf. commune SO-36, assembly GCF_023734775.1. Lineage (NCBI taxonomy): Bacteria > Bacillati > Cyanobacteriota > Cyanophyceae > Nostocales > Nostocaceae > Nostoc > Nostoc commune. Next base: position 490,720 of record NZ_AP025732.1, read on the forward strand.
TTCTGTCAAAACTGCACCAGACAACTGCAAAAATGTCAACGCCAAGACCCGATTTCTTTATGGCAAGAGCCTATACCAGTATTTGGTTGGGGGGAATATGGTGGCCCAGTGAAACGAGCGATCGCAGCAATGAAATACGAAAATCAACCCCAAATAGCTCGTCCTTTGGGTCAATGGTTAGGAGAAGCATGGTTGTTAAATTCACCGAAGCGAGATAGCCAACCTGTGGTAGTTCCCATCCCACTGCACGCTAGCAAACAAAAGCAACGTAAATATAATCAAGCCGCACTGATAGCACAAAGCTTCTGCGAAGTAACTGGATTAAAATTAAAACTAAACGGTTTAGCAAGAGTGCGAGAAACGGAAGCCCAATTTGGATTATCGGTATCGAAACGAGAAAAAAACTTGGCTCAAGCTTTTGCTGTTGGGCAAGAATTTCGTCATCGTCCCCCAAATGCCCCAGTGCTGTTAGTAGATGACATTTATACTACTGGTGCTACTGCCAGGTCTGCTGTGCAAACACTTCGTCAGAATGGAATTGTGGTCTTAGGATTAGTAGCTGTAGCCACCGCCGTCAAAGACGGATAAATCAAGAATTAATGGCAATCTTGGACTTAAAAGCGCATTAATTGACCAACTTACCCTATTCTCGTGGAAAAATTTCTTGAAGTATTATGAATAAAGTTTTTGCGGCGGGTTTAAAACAACTCATCATTATTCCTGCCATGTTGCTGGGAATAGGCATAAGTACAAGTGCGGCTTTTGCTCAAAATAAGTTGTATAGTCCAATTCCTTTATCTAACAGTACTGAAATTAGTGATAGTCTCTCAGATAAAGATATACCCACAGGTCAAGGTGGGTTTGCCCGTGATTACACGGTGAAGTTAGATAAGGGCGATAATTTAGCGGTTGACCTGTCATCGGAAAACTTTGACAGTATTATCACATTATTAGCACCTAATGGTTCAACTCTGGCAGAAAATGATGATGGCCCTGATGGTAGTAGCAATTCCTTACTGTTTACTCGCATCGTAGAGACAGGGAATTATGTTATTCGTGTCCGGTCTTTTGGGGAAACTGGGGTTGGGGTTTTTAAACTCAAGGTGACAAAGCTGCAACCGATTAAATGAATTAGTCATTGGTCATTGGTCATTGGTCATTAGTCAGGATTTAAAAATTATTATTCTCCCCTACTTCCCCTGCCTCCCCTGCTCCCTCATCTCCCTGATTTATTAAAAGGCGGTCAATACGCAGAGAAATAAGGCTTCAGTCCACTCAACGACTGCGCCGTAGGTATCTCCGGTGTGTCCACCTAGTTTGTGGTTGAACCATGCACCAGTTAAAGTGGCGATCGCACTGCCAACAACTATCATTGCCAGTGTGAGAAATAGTTGCTGTTTATCTATCAGCCAAAGTAAACCACTTAAACCGAATAACAACAACAGCCCCGGTAACAAATCCTTGTAAGAACGAATGGCTTGTTTGTGAAATGCACCTTTGCCAGTTGGTTTCAGGTAAGGATATCGGGCGATCGCTAGCTGTTGTCCCCAACGTCCCCAGCCACAAGCAGCCATTAGCAACAACCAACGGCTTTCTGCTATATCTGTCAAAGCTGCTATTTTTAATATCACCAAGGCGATCGCAGCCATTGCTCCGAAAGCACCTGTAGCACTATCTGCCATCACCTCCAATCGCCGATCTGGGTCGCCCACTGCCAAACCATCGGCAGTATCCATTGCCCCATCTAAGTGCAATCCTCCAGTGATGCCAATCCAAACACTTACTACCAAAGCACTACGAGTTAACACGGGCATACCAAGATAATCCATTCCCGTATCTACTAATCCTAAAATTCCCCCAATTATCAACCCTATAAACGAAGCAAGGCTTGCCACTCCCCGAAAGTCCAATCCGTTCAAATACGGTAGTGGAATAATTGTGTAAAATATAATACTAGCTGCCAGCTTTAACAGCAGCTTTTCCCACCACTGTTGCTGTTTCGTCATCTGAATTACATTAATATTTGGTAAATGGCTGGATAATTGTCTTGATATAGGTAAAATCTACATGAGCAGACTTTAAAACTTTAGATAAGATTTACTTCTATTAAACATTCTCCTTCAAAATTTTGTTATGCTTGTCTAAGTGGTAAGCAAATACTAGTAGGCAATTTTTATACAAAAATCCATTGATTTTGGGAAGTTAAAATTCCATCAGGGAGCAAAATTTGTATTTTGTATTCGCTAACTAAAAACTTACTCTAAATTGTTAGACGATTGTTCCACAAAATTGATATTTTTTTAAATATAGGAAGTAAACAAGCTACTCAATTATGACTGTTTAGCTATGTTGCCACTCTCCTTAGCTCAATCGCTATTTTCCTATGAGTCACCATCTACCCGACACCAGGATACCAGCTCCGTGCATTATTAACACGGGCATCATTGTGAATAAGCTCGACATACGGCGATTGCTGACAGATTTAGGTCGAGTCCACTACATCTACACCCAAGAAGATAAGGTACTGAGCGAGGGTGAAGGGGATGTGATGGAGGTTTTTGCCAATCCGCAAAGGTCTACCTTAGTGGCTAACCATGCCCTATATTTGAATGTTTGTAGTTTTGATTACTTGGAACTAAAACAGTCCTCACAACAAGAAACCTATTTCGATTTGATGCAAGAAGGGGTGTGTCTGCGGTTGATTCCCCGCTCAACCCCCCTACAAGAGCGACGAGAGCGAAACTTCAATGTCAGCGCTATAGAAGCGATGATGGAGCAAGTACTCTCAGCGAGGTGGGATGCCGAAATCGACGATGACTGTTCTGATTCTTTCTAAAAGACCTACAACTACAACTATACCAAATTTATCTAACACTGTACTTTATTGAACTAGGGGCAATTCCTGAATTGCCCCTAGTTTGTATAGTTTTGCTATTATTTGGTTTGATTGCCCAACTACCAGAGGCAAAAGGCAGAAACTCTTTATATATGATGCGTGAGTCCTGCATTTTCTACCTTACTTAAAAAGCAAACTGCTGGTTTTTGGATGATAAGTTATGAAAACACTCAAAAATTCATCACCAAGAGTTTGAAGATTATTTACACATTTGCAGCGTGCGGCGATCGCTAGCAGTGATAGAATTTAACCGATAAAAGTCTTGCAGAGCCAGTGAGTAAGCGTAAGAGTTTAACTCATCCTCACCAACCTTGGGTAGTCTATTACTTGTAGCTACCTGATTCGACTGCTCAGAGCTAGCTTGAGTTGATGAACCATTAACCGTCATCACCAACTCTCCTGATGGATTGATTGAACCTTGAAAACAATTAAACTCTGATTGGGGCATATACAATGCACCCGTTATCTTGGCCTGCTGCTTTTGAAATATGATATAACCTTGACCAAGCTCATTTGGTTTTGGAGATTGACCATAGAGGTAAATCCCATCTTTTGCAGGAAAATTTGCTTTTGGTAAAACTCCTGTGCTTTTTGTGGCTCCCTGACTATTTGGAACCAGCGCTGTGGTTGTAGGTATTGTTTTTCCGCTCTGATGAGAGAAAACTCCTCTATCTCCAGAAGCCGCATTAAGTTGACTTCTCTGCTCTCGAACTTTTCTTAGTTGCGCTAAAAGAGAGTTTTCGGAAGTTTTAGTTTTCTGAATCTGAGCCGATGATGATAATGAAGAATCTTTAACTGATATTACTTGAGTCTGCTTGGCTAGAAAGCCCAAACCGAGAAGTAAGCCTAAGCCCGCGAGGGAAATTCCCCACTGCCGGGGAGATAATAACTGATGAAGGTTGTTAAGCACCCTACTTCTCCTGTTACAAAACTAACTAAGTTCTTTAGAACTTACTCAAAGTATAGCTGAGTCTTAATTGCCTAAGACTTTGTTAAAGACTTATATTACTATTGTCCAAAAAACAAAACTGTCAAAAAATAAAGTTTTTATTTAATTCAGCCCAATAATATTATAGTAATCCTATTTGATTTGCAAATACTGAGAGGTTAAGATACCGGACTTCTTGAATAAATTCTGTATATTTTTGTTCGTAACTGCTGCAAAGATTGCTATATACAGCAGATTTCCAGGAAGGTGAAGTACAGAAGCTAAGTTTCGACATTTAGCTAGATTTAGATATAAACCCTATTTTACTCCTGAATCCTGCCTCCTGAATTCTGCCGTATTTATGAAACTTGTATATCTTGTAGCTTGGCCACCATTTCTGCACGCGCCGAAACCTTTAACTTGCGAAACATCCTCTTCAAAGCTTGTTTGACAGAATTTTGCGTAATCCACAGTTTTTCCCCGATTTCGGCATTCGTTAACCCCTGTGCCACCAATTCAGCAATTTCTAACTCACGGGCTGTTAGAGGACTTGTTAAAAGTGAATTGGATATTTTGGGTTTTGTCCGTAGGGTTGCCATTTTCGCTGATAAATGAATACATAAAGCGCTTAAATCAGCTAAATCGTTGCCATTAAAGGCAGGATTTCCCTTGTCACGAGCTAAGTTCAAGGTTCCGACAAGACGACCATCGTAAACAATAGGCCCAGTCATTACGTGTTCGTGATCTGAACGCGAGCAAAAATGCTTCCAGGCTGCTGGTGATAATAATAACTGCTCATGAGCGGGAGCATGACGTTCAACCACGTAGCGCCCCACTGGATTGCTTTCTAAGCATACTGCTGGGATGCCTGAAACATTAATCTCAGTGCTTGGCTGCTCATCTAGAAGATAAATGCCCCAATTTTGCACGCTAAAATGCTCACCAATTTTATCCGTGAGAGCTAGTCTTAATTCTTGCTCATTCTGGACATTGGCGATCGCATGAAATACAGCGTGGAGAGAATTAGTCATAAGTGTACCCAGTTGGGGACTATCCAAGCCTCAACAATTACTTCTATGCTAATACCAAGGAAACTAAAACGCTAATTAACAGTAGCGACTAGGAGAAGCACATGACAGTTACACAACTCTCTGCTCAGGAACTTTTCCGGGCTGCTTATGAAAACCGCTATACTTGGGACAAGAATTTTCCCGGTTATACCGCAAATATTACCTTTAAGCATGATGATAAAGTGTTTACAGGCAAAGTTATCATTACTGCCAATCTGAAAGCCGAAGTCTTGGATGTAGATGACGAGTCAGCACAGAAAGCAATTCATGGTCAAGCATGGGAGATAGCAATTCACCGCGTCCGCCGCAGCTTTGAAGACACCCACAGCGCCAATACCTTTAGCTATGGAAAAACTGACGAAACTGGTGCGGTTGAGCTTTTAATGGGTGGTAAGGCTGAGGGCGATAAATACAAAGTCCGCAATAATGAAGTATGTCATGTTCACCGTCTAATCCACGGTACTTATGTAACCATAGACACCTTCAGCAGTCATGACACTGGGGAAGGCTACCTGTCCCACCGTTATGACTCTGTGTACCATGACCCTAAAACTGGGGAACAAAAGGGCGGTAGAAGCGAATTTGTTGATGAGTATGAAAAAGTTGGTGACTATTTCATCCTCAATCGTCGGGAGATTCGCACTGAGACAGCAGGACAATTTTCTACTCAAGAATTTGTTTTCTCTGACATCAAATTGTTGGAACCTGTTGCTGCTTAAACTTTATCGAACAGAATTCAGGAGTCAGGAGTCAGAATTCAGAATGAATTCTGTACGACTGGTGGATAGCGCAGCGTTAGCGAGTACTCGAGCGTCTGAATAATCGGCGTTTTTGCACCCCCACCAAATTGAAAGTTTGGTGGTCTTCTCTACGAGACGCAAGCGCGAACAATTCCTGCGCGGTCTGAATCCCTGACTGATAGCGTTCGCGTAGCGTCTCTAAGAGTTGCGTTAGCGAGTCTTCTCCCAAGGGGAGACGCCAAAGGCGAACGAGCGTCTTGATTCTGACTCCTGAATTCTGACTTCTGAATTCTTCTTCAATCTGTAATATCATTAGCGATCGCTCTTAGTTAAAAGGAGCGATCGCTTTTAGTAGGGGCATACAGCTAGCTTGTACCATCTTCCCAATCTCTGCTTGGGAATGCCATTCTAGAGGCGGTAGCCTCAAGACTTGCGGCACGGCTACGAGCAGCATTTTCAGCCAGAGGCTGGAAACGAGGTTTTAAAGCAATACAGTTCAGTTAAGCAATTTTTTCCTTCTCTTTCTTCTCTCTGCGTCGCGCCAGTTGCTTCAAGTCGGGAAACCCGCCCAACGCACTGGCTTCTCTGTGCCTTGGCGGTAGCCTGCGGCAAGCCGAAGCGTCTACGTTAAAAAGTTGACTTTGATAACAGAGTTTTAGCCTTAACTGAACCGTATTAGGTTTTAAAGGAGTTTGAAAATCACGTTAGGATACTTAATTAGGTGTTCCTAATCAAGTGGTAATTTATTTATGAGTCAACTTGAAAACATTCAAGCTGAGTACGAAAAGTTTCCGGAAGCATTTGAGAGTGTAATCATTAGCACCGTGAGCGCACAGGCAATACCCAATGCTAGTTATGCTCCCTTTGTAATGGATGATTCCAAAAATATCTACATTTACGTCAGTGGTCTTTCGACTCATACCAAAAATATTTATGCCAATCCTCATGTTAGTGTCTTGTTTATCGAGGATGAAGCTAAGAGTAATCTAATTTTTGCCCGTCGTCGTTTGAGTTTTGATTGTACGGCAACTCTGATAGAGCGTGAAACTGACAAGTGGAATCAAATTGTTGAGCAATTTCAAGGGCGTTTTGGTGAAATTGTCGAAGTTTTGCGCGGCTTGTCTGACTTTCGGATTTTCCAGCTAACTCCGAGTGAAGGTCGTTTTGTAGTTGGTTTTGGGGCAGCATATCAAATCAGTGGTGATAACCTCCATCAACTTGTTCAAATCACAGGAGATGGTGACAAAAAGCAAGGTTAGAAATTCAAAATTTAAAATTCAAAGTTGTACCCTTGCAGAGTAGCAAGCTACGCGCAGCGTCTCGTAAAGAAGAAAGTTTCAGGCTCTTATTTAAACTTAAACTAAACTTTTTAATTTTATGCTTCAGTTTCAACCTCCTGGCTTTGGACATAAAGTCATCCATACATCCTTGGGGGCAATGGTCTACTATACCCAAACGCATGCACCTTGGGCAATTGGTGACACTGAAGATTTACCCCCACTACTGTTTCTCCATAACTTTGGTGGTGGGGCATCTGCCTATGAATGGTCTAAAGTTTACCCAGCATTTGCTTCTGATTACCATATTTTAGCCCCCGATCTCATCGGCTGGGGAGAATCGGCCCATCCAGTCCGGGATTATCAAATTAAGGATTATCTCAGCACGATCGCAGAGTTTATCATCCAAACTTGTCGCCAACCAGTGACGGTGGTAGCCTCATCTCTGACAGCCGCTTTTGCTATCCGCCTAGCTATTGTTCAACCCAACTTATTCAAAGCATTGTTTTTGGTTTCCCCGTCTGGATTTGATGATTTTGGACAGGGTGCTGGACGCAGACTTCCGCTTTCGGTAATTAATGCACCTCTGTTAGATAATTTTATTTACATCCTTGGTGCTGAAAATGAAATTGCAGTCCGCAATTTTTTACAAAGTTTTCTGTTTGCGAAGTCACAAAGAGTATCCCAAGAGATGGTGGAGGCTTATTTAACCTCGGCACAACAACCTAATGCCAAGTTTGCTGCTTTGGCATTTTTGCGGGGCGATCTTTACTTTGATCTGAGTTTATATATTCAACAACTGACAATTCCCACATTTATTTTTTGGGGAGAAAAGGCACAATTTACCAACATCAAATTAGGGCAACGCTTGGCAAATTTAAATCCAAGTGCAATTCGAGATTTTTATGCGATCGCAGATGCCGGAATATTACCTCATTTGGAAATACCGGAAGTTTTCATTGGTTTATTGCAGCAGTATATTGGGAAATTGGGGAGATGAGGAAGAATAATTACGAATTATCTTAATGTCTACCGAGAAATTAAATGCGCGTTCAATGCTTTAGTAATGCGATCGCCAGAGGCTTCTAAGTGGGCTAGGGTATAAATATCATTAAGTGGCGGAAGCCCACTTAGTTGTTTAAGTCTGATATCAATAGCTTGTTGCAGTTGACGCAATTTATACCAAGCCAATGTACGACCATCTTCAGGTGTATTAGTAGTACCCAACATCATTTCAAGCAAAATATTCAGATATTCTCGCTGTAACGAACGGCGGATGCTTGAAATTGGCTTTGGTTCTCCTGGGAGCAAAACTTCTGTCCAAATCCCTGTTTGCAAGGTATCGAATAATTCGGGAATGGAAAGTGCTTGACTAGGCAGAGTTTTTAATTCTATATCTTGTAAACGATTCAGGCGATCACTGTCTAATAGCGATCGCAATATCGCACTTTGGAAATTCAGAATGCGATCGTGGATTGGATAATCAAGGCGGTTGTTCCGTGCAGAACTACCCCAGTGTTCCCAACGCGATGGTGCTAGTTGATTGAGCAATTCTGGTGAAAAACTAAAAGCATCCTCAGCAAATACATACTCTTGTAGCTTTATCAATGCTTGACGTTGTTTTAAAAGTGAAACTGGTACAAATGCCCAAGCAGCATCATCACTAGCATGGAGACGCCGAAACGATTGCCCACCAATGTATTTAGAAAGCAAAATGGCGTTCCGAAAATAATATTTCAGTACTCTATTGAATTTCAGGCGCAGGTTACTATAACTTTCTCCTTTCGATAGATAACCCTTGTCAAGACGTTGCCATATAAAACGAGCATTATCCATCTGCCACTGCGAATAAAGTAGCACATCACTACTCATATCCCAGACATTTGCCAAAGGATTAATGTCCCAAATATCTTCATCAGTTGCGTAAGATAATTCTGGTTGAGGCGACGCTAGGGCAATCTGATCTAAAAAACTTTTTTCTGATTCTGGAATAATTGCCTCAAATGCTGTTGGTGGGGATCTTTTATAACCATACTCAATTGCCCATTCGTCATAAGGCCCAATAACTCTTGGGAAATAGTCACCTTGCTGTATTCCCTGTGGCGCTATATTCACAGGTAGATAGTCCATCACCGAACCCACTAAACCTTTGCTGTGAGTAATTTCAGTGTTATTTAATTCTTCAGGCGCTAACATGGTGCTGCCATGAAAGTTATGGCGCAAACCAAGAGTGTGTCCGACTTCGTGAGCGATGAGAGAACGCAAATATTGATGCACATATTCCTTCATCGTTTCACTACTCGCTGTAGTATTTGGCAAAATTGACAACGCTAGCGCCCCTATAGCTGCTTGGTTTGAAGACTCCATATCATAGCAAAACTCAGAGGAGAAAAAGAGAGCAGGGGAAGATGATGCGGTGACGGGAAGATTGGGAGACGCGGAGAATCTATCCAGCAACTTCCCCGCGTCCTTCTGTCCTTCTGCTTTTTCTTGACATGGGTTTGTACTCAGTGATGAATTTGCTTCCATCAACGCTTGATATTCTTGCTGAATTGATAGCATCATATTGGCATCCACAATGATATCTGCGTCCAATATTTCCCCGGTAAATGGGTTGACGCGCATTGGCCCTCTGGCAAAACCTGCATCCAAAGAATTGAACCAACGAATAGTATTGTAATGTACATCTGCTGGTTTCCAATCAGCATCATCTGGCATTTGCTGTACTTCAATGGCATTTTGAAATCCAGCTTTTTCAAATGCCTTATTCCACATCAAAACGCCTTCACGAATCGCATCGCGGTATTCTAATGGCACAGCATTCTCAATCCAATACACAATTGGCTTTTTGGGTGGAGATAAGCGAGCATTAGGATCGGATGGTTCTAAATGCCAGCGATTGATGTAACGTACAAATGACTCATGAGCATTATTATTAGAGAAATTTTGAAAAGCAGTAATAAAATATCCCACTCTGTCATCGGCAAGTCTGGGAATATAACCATTGTTTTCTCTCAGCCGAGAAAAACTGTAGTGGACTTTTAGGGTGAGTGCCCTGCTATCGGGTACGGTTACTAAATTTGCTCCTTCTAACGATGAAAAACCGTAAATCGAATCAATTTCTACATTTTCTGGGAAGCTGTTAACATCACCAAAATATGACTTGCGTTCATCTAAGCGGTAATCAGCCTGTAAAGAGTATTTCAACAAAGAACTTAATCCGGGAAAATCCTGCATTAGCAGTTCATCCAGACTGATCAGAATATTTTTACTGTTTGGATCAATAGTGGCAATTTGGAGTGAATAAAGAACCGAATCACTAAATGAACGAGCGAGCGATCGCTGTTCTGCTTGACTTTCTGTACGGAATTTAACATTACGTACAACAAAATGCAATCTGTTATTTATTCGTCGGAAGTAGAAGAGAAAATCAGAAATAGGTAATCCACTATAAATCCCGCTTTCCCCAACGCCCGATTCTAATGTAACTATAGCTAGGTAATTTTTATTTAGCTGCTCTGGTTTAATTTCTAAGTAAATTTTCCCCAAATCTTCACTGCAATAAAGTGTGAAGAGTCCCTCTAGTTTATCTATCTTATTAAGAATGCCATTAAATCGACAAAAATCTTCCTTTTTAATCTCAGAAAAATTTTTGTCAGCACTTGCTAAGTTTTCAACTGCTGGGAGTGCATTTAATTGCTGCACATCAATATTAGAAATATTTGAAAGCTCGTTTGCTCCTGCGTAATCAGCTGATAGGAACAAGTTATACAAAAATACTATACAGATTGCTAATTTAGTTATCCAGTATTTCATCCTTGGGCTTTTCACCTGAAGCAGTTATCGTGTTAAGGAAAAATGTGGATTAATTTGTCCTCTGTAAGCCCTTCAAATATCTAGGGATTACGATATAAATCCACTCAGTCAGATAAACAATACCTCTAGTACAGCATGGTGGAAATCCAGCTACTATCTCGATTAACCAGACAAGTTGATCGAGCAATTTGTAAAAATTAGGCAAACTTCCATTACAGTGTACTAGCCTAAAAATCGCGTGACTATTTGATTGTTATAAATAACTCTTGAGAAATTACTCATTAACAATCTATGCCTTAAGATAGATAGTTTTTAGAACTAAAGATATATGTTTTTTTGCTTCTATCTGTATTAAAAACCAAATGTAGCATTAAAAATGTATTTAGTGCTACATTTGGCAGCCGAAGAAATCTCAAGCATGGTTTATAAACAAAGAGCGAGACTTCTCAAAAAACTGTTATTAATCAGTTAAACGCTTTTTTTGGACTAATTGTGGAAGTTTATGCTAATCTCAACTTTTTTCTCACATAGTCAATTGGTTCTTCCCAATGTTCTTCAAAACGGTAGCCCAACAAAAAATCAGCTTTTTTGCCTAGTTCTTGCCCTTTCGCCAAATTGACGAAAATCGCTTTGATTTGTTGGGGAGCCAAAATTGGATAGAGCAATCTCGCCAACCACAAACCGATTTGCAGTGATTTACTGTAGTTTTGTGTAGCAACAAAAGCAAGTACACCAATTTCTCCTGCGTAGGTGGTATCAAAATCAAGCAAGACATGAAAAATATCATGGGTGACTAAATATCGCAGAGCAAATAGATTACGTTTGGCAATGTCTTCTAGTTCTGGGCTGATGTTTAATGGTTTTAGTTGATTTACCTGCATATAATTGGCATATTCTCGTCCAAAAGAGCCTTGAGGATATTGGCTTAATTGGTTCAAATCAATTGCGGGATAATATCCTACTACTGGTTCTAGTTTAGAAGCGACTGTTGGAGAAACTTTAGTCCCAAACAACTCAGATTTAAGAATGGCAATATCGCCCAAATTTTCTGAGTTTTTGTAAGCCATAATTGCTTTTAGCTGTTGTAGTTTTTTGAGCATAATACTTTTACGTAATGGGCTAACAAAAATTGATCCATCGCCAGGTATAGACTTTGATACAAAGTTATCTAATATCGAATAACTATTAAGAAGACAGTTAGGTGGTAGGCAAAATAATAGACCATAAATATAGATGTAGCTTTAGTTGAGGGATGTAGACACAAAGAGGCTTACCGCAGAGTACCCCAACACCAAGAATCCTTGATTTTGTTGGGTTTCACCCTGTTCAACCCAATCTACAAATATTGTATTTTTTCAGAGCCACAAAGGATCGTAAATAAGTTCTCTCTTCCTCAGGGTTGAAGAACCCTTTCTTTTTTATAACTAAGATATGCCTTTTGCTAGAAGGATAATTGCCTTTTTATAGTTAGTCTTTACTAGTACCCCCAAAAAATAAGTTAATTGGCATGATAAATTTAATTTCTAGGACGATTAGTCACATCAATTCCCTGCTTAAAGGACTTCAGGTAAAAGGTTTTTTGGCTGTTGTCTTAGTTGGTTTTCTAATGCTGACAACGAATGTTAGCGATGGGCAAAATGACAAAGGCTTAAAAGAAAGAGTTCGTGAAAAGGTAGAGCAGAATGATGCTCAAAGACCGAAAACAGTAGGGCAGTGGTTTAAAGATGCTCGTGAAACAGAAGCTTCTCCTGGCGAACGACTTCAGAAGATTGGACAACAATCAGGAGAAGCCTTTAAAGAATTTGGATCTGGGTATGTAGAGGGCGCTCAAGAAACCGCTAGTGATGTAGGGGATAGTGCGGCAGAGGCAGGCAGAAATATCTCAAACAAAGTTGCACGCTAAATGCGTCAGAATATCCCATTGGCAGCAAGTAGTAATAACTTTTCGCCAATAAATGAGTTACCCATAGAGAAGTTGGTATTAAATCAACAAAGTCTTCAAATACTTCTTGGGTAACGCGCTTACTCTTCTTGATGAAAGATTGTAGCGTTTCTCAGTTGCCTAAAATATAGGTTTTTAATAGGGGCGCATAGTTAACTATGCGCCTCTACTGCTTCGTCAAGAAATATTCTGACGCTGAGATATTTTACTTCAAGGTAGGCATCGATGATTTTTTGACATCGAGTGAGTATGCTTTCATTTCTGTTGGATAAAAAGAGCAGTCAAAGGGATTAATTTATTTACCAGCCTCATCCATCTTTAGCCAGTTAGCAAAGTTTTTCGCAGCAGATAAAATTTTTTAGGAAAAGGAAACTTATATACTATAAGTTATTTAGTAAGTGTTACAGACAAAGAAAACTGCTTCTATTGTACAATTATTTCAATGAATTAAACGATAGTTATTATTATTAGAGTTATATACTTATGCCAACCGCACTCAAAAATATACAAACTAGAAACCTAACTTTATCTTTCTAGACTGTCTCAATGGGACAGTATAATGGTTCAGTAAATCTTGCAAATTAAGGTATTTTTTGTAATAAGATTAGATTGCTGACTCAGTAATTACACGATAAAAAACTTGTGTTCTGAACGAATGGACTTGTGTTCTGAACGAATGGACTTGTGTTCTGAACAAATGAACTTGTGTTCTGGACGAATGAACTTGTGTTCTGGACGAATGGACTTGTGTTCTGGACGAATGGACTTGTGTTCTGGACGAATGGACTTGTGTTCTGGACGAATGAACTTGTGTTCTGAATGAACGTGAGTTTGATTAACCTCTCTCTGCCTTGAACTAAAGTTCAAGTCTGTCCCTCTCCGATTCGGAGAGGGACGGTTTTGCGTAGTAAAACCAGGGAGAGGTCTTTTTATTAGACTAATTAGATATAGCTACAGCCCTTCTCTGCAAGCAAAGAGGGGCTTGTGATATTATTGATCCTCAGAACGGCGATGTGTGCGTAACAGGCTCTTTTTCTGTTTTTCTTGCAAACTACTGGCTTGTTTCAAGACTGGGATACACTGGTTAATCATCCAGATTAAAACCTCGATTGGGGAGTCTCCTTGCTGAATGCGGTTTTCGGCACTTACGCCAATTAACATTGTTTGCAGAATTAGCAAGAATGCGTAGGCGTAGCCCGTCGTAGACATCGCCCTTTGACTTGCATTTTGACGCTTGTTTTTCATTTCGTACCCCGTGAGTGAGTTGTTGAATACAGCATCTCTTTGGGGTGGTGAACGCAATCAAGGCGGATAAAATCTCGTTAAAATCAGGAATACATGGGTTTGGGGTGGTAGATTCAATTAGGGGTAGCCCCAAACTTTTTGGAATTTGTTTTCGACTGTCATGCCGAAAAAGACTTACGGTTCTCAGGTAAAAGCACGGGTGAAGCGCCTTTTAGAGGCTTTGCTTGATTTCGCTAATTGGGAATTTGAAGACAGTAAATTTGATATTAAGTTCAAGTGGGAAGCAGAAGATAGTACCAACCCGAAGCTGATAATTGAGACAACCCTGGTAGCTTTGGAATATCTGACAGAAAAAGATAAATATCCAAGCAAGTTAAGCAAAACGCAAATTCGAGAAGCGCTGAGTCGGCTAAAAGACTTTTTAAAGATTCTGGAGGACAATCGCACCCAAACTAAGGGTGTTGATATTTGGCACTTCACGCTGAAACTGTGGTCAAAGGATAAAAAAAAGAACCTGGATCAAGTTGAACAGGCATGGGAAACCAGTAGACCAGAAAAATCTAAAGCTTTACAGGCGAATTCCCAGAAATCAGACGAGTCTTACTGGCAAGACATCTGCGGCGCCATGCTGGAAAAGCACAAGCGTCTCACCACAAATGAGTTGCTATTTGCTGATGATGAGATGAAATTTGAGCTAGAGGCAATTCATGTACCTTTAGCATTGGTGGAGCGTAACAAACCGAAGAAGTGCAGCGAGGATATTTCCGCAGAACAAGGTTCACGACTTTACGAACCGAGTTATGAAGAGAAGCAGCGATTTGAACATGAGGCTTTTTTAGAGCAAATTATCCGTGATGGTGTTGGTAAAACTCAAGGACACCGCATCGCTTTAATTGGGGAACCGGGTGCGGGAAAAACTACTCAGTTGCAAACTATAGCTTTTTGGATATTAAACAATAATCTGGGTTTACCAATTTGGATTTCTTTGGCAGACTTGCAAGGAAAGAGTGTAGAAAATTATCTGCTGCAAGATTGGCTGAAGAATGCTTTAAAATTGAGGGATGTACAAGAAGAACACAAAAACGCTTTAGAAAAATTATTCAAGAATAAGAATAATCGTGTGTGGTTGTTGTTGGATGCAGCAGATGAAATGTCTTCATTCCAACCATTAACTGAGATTTCCCAGCAGTTAGAGGGATGGATCGAAAATGCGCGAGTTGTGCTGACTTGTCGGATGAATGTTTGGGAAGTAAACGGCGGCGCTTTAGATCAGTTAGATTTCAAGACGTATCGGTTACTCAATTTTGAATATCCGCAACAAGTGCAAGAGTTTATTCGGCGTTGGTTTCACAACAAGGACGTAGACAAAGGCAAAAGATTATGGCAGGAATTAGATAAAGCTGAACGTCAGCGCATCCAAGATTTAGTTAAAAATCCTTTGCGGTTAGCGCTGTTGTGTAGCACTTGGCAAGGTTCCGATAAAGGTTTACCGGAAACTAAAGCCGGACTTTATCAGCAGTTTGTGGAAGAGTTTTACAAGTGGAAAGAAAACCGCTTCCCTACCACCGAAGAGCAGCAAGAGGAATTAAACGCAGCGTTGGGACGTTTAGCAAAACGGGCAATCGACCAAGAAACGTCACGGTTTCGGCTACCACATAAGTTAGTGCGTGAGGAATTAGGTGATGCAAAACAGCAAAATTCTTTATTTTGGTTAGCGTTAAAGTTGGGATGGCTAAATGAAGTTGGAGTGGCTGCGGAATCAGCAACGATAGAGAAAGTTTACGCCTTCTACCATCCCACATTTGAGGAATATTTTGCAGCGTTAGCGATCGATGATTGGCACGAGTTTCTGAATCATGTTCCCGACAACCCCATGCTAGGCGTTTATCGCATTTTTGCCCCGCAGTGGAAAGAGGTGATTTTGCTGTGGTTGGGATGTGAAGATGTGGAGAGTGAGGAGAAAGAAGAGTTTATTCAGGCGTTGGTGGAATTTGATGATGGGTGTGGAGAATACAGAGCTATTGATAGAGTCAGAAGGGGATTTTACGAGTTTCGCGCTTATTTTCTCGCTGCTGCGGGGGTTGATGAGTTGAAAAATTCTGTCAACGCAGATGCTATTGTGGCGGAAATTGTTAAATGGGGCTTTGGCGAGTTTAAGGTTGAACAAAACGAGTGGGTAGAATTTCTCAGATCAATCGCAGAGGGAGCAAGGACAGCACTACCTCAGACAAATCGCATAAAAGCGATCGCTGCCTTGGTGGAGTTAATCGGCCAACCACAACTCAATGATCATACCCAATGGCAAGTAGCATATAGCTTAGGGAAAATTGGCTCTGGCAACCAAAAAGCGATTGATGCTTTGGTGGAGTTAATCCGCAATTCAGAACTGGCTGATTATACCCGAACGGAAGCGGCATCAAGCTTAGGGGAAATTGGCTCTGGCAACGAAAAAGCGATCGCAGATTTGGTGGAGTTAATCGGCAATCCACAACTGGATCATTCTACCCGAATGCAAGCGGCATCAAGCTTAGGGGCAATTGACCCTGGCAACGAAAAAGCGATCACAGCTTTGGTGGAGTTAATCGGCCAACCACAACTCAATGATCATACCCAATGGCAAGTAGCATATAGCTTAGGGAAAATTGGCTCTGGCAACCAAAAAGCGATTGATGCTTTGGTGGAGTTAATCGACAATCCAGAACTGGATGATTTTACCCGAATGCAAGCGGCATCAAGCTTAGGGGAAATTGGCTCTGGCAACGAAAAAGCGATCACAGCTTTGGTGAAGTTTATCGGCAATCCAGACCTGGATGATTCTACCCGATGGGAAGCGGTATCAAGCTTAGGGAAAATTGACCCTGGCTACGAAAAAGCGATCACAGCTTTGGTGGAGTTAATCGACAAACCACAACTCAATGATCATACCCAATGGCAAGTAGCATATAGCTTAGGGGAAATTGGCTCTGGCAACGAAAAAGCGATTGATGCTTTGGTGGAGTTAATCGGCAAACCTAAACTGGATGATTTTACCCGATGGCAAGCGGTATCAAGCTTAGGGAAAATTGGCTCTGGCAACCAAAAAGCGATCACAGCTTTGGTGGAGTTAATCGGCAATCCAGAACTGGATGATTATACCCGATGGCTAGCGGTATCAAGCTTAGGGGCAATTGACCTTGGCAACGAAAAAGCGATCACAGCTTTGGTGGAGTTAATCGGCAATCCACAACTGGATGATTCTACCCGATGGGAAGCGGCATCAAGCTTAGAGAAAATTGGCTCTGGCAACGAAAAAGCGATTGATGATTTGGTGAAGTTAATCGGCAAATCAAAACTGGATTATTATATCCGATGGCTAGCGGTATCAAGCTTAGGGAAAATTGGCTCTGGCAACGAAAAAGCGATCGCAGCTTTGGTGAAGTTAATCGGCAAACCAAAACTGGATGATTATACCCGAATGCAAACGGCATCAAGCTTAGGAAAAATTGGCTCTGGCAACGAAAAAGCGATCGCAGCTTTGGTAGAGTTAATCGGCAAACCAAAACTGTATTATCATACCCGATGGGAAGCGGTATCAAGCTTAGGGAAAATTGGCTCTGGCAACGAAAAAGCGATCGCAGCTTTGGTGGAGTTAATCGGCAAACCAAAACTGGATGATTCTACCCGAATGCAAACGGCATCAAGCTTAGGGAAAATTATATTAGAGCAACAGATGGCGAGTGTTGTGAGTGTATTGAAGGATTACTTATCACCTGAAACTTACAAAAATGACTTTGAGCGATTTGATAAGTGCTACAACGTTATCTGGAAGTGCGCCCAAAGTATGCCCTACTCAGCTTTTTATCAAGCTTGGCATCAATAAGAGAAAGTGAAAGATGGAGAGTAGGAAAGAAAAATACTTCCTCCAGCCAAAACATAAGCGAAATGTGGAAGCAGCAATCCCTTGTAAAGACGTGATACCAATTCGCAATTCGCAATTCGCAATTCGCAATTAAAAAATTTAGAGATAGCTAGCCTTTCAGGGTTTACATCTGTTTAATAATTTTAATGAATTGGTATGATACATTGCATCTTGTAAACGTCTCGTAAATCTATCGCGTCTGATATTTCCCCAATCCAAGAAATGCGATGCCCCTAGTAAAAGAGATATTGTAAACAGAATGGAAATGCGATCGCCTTTACGGTTTATATACCTCACTGCGATGAGCAATCGCCACAACAAGTACCTGCACAACTTCATCGTCTATAGAATAAATTACCCTGTAATCTCCGATTCGGTAGCGATAGTAACCTGCATAATCTCCCTTTAAGGCTTTAATGTTGGGGTGCGATCGAGGAGTTTGTTCTAACTGCTGCAAACATCGAGCAATTTTCTTAGCAAAAGCTTTGTCAGCATTGACATAAACTTCCTGGACATCGGGATGAAGAATAACTTCATACATCAGAGCGAAGAGTTCTCCAGGCGGTGTATTCGGCTTTAGGCGTTACTTGATTTTGCTTAACTCGCTCTAACAATCCAGGAATTGCCAAAAGTTCTTGGGTTGCAGCTTCGCTTTCAGCATTTGCCAAATAAGCAGCAAAATCAGTCAGCGCCTGTAATCGCTCTGGAGATAGTTGCTGGAGTAAGTCATTAAGCTGTTGCTGTAACTCTGCGACAGTGATCAAATCTGCTGATGATTCATCATCCATCGGAGAATTATCGGTAGTATTCATTGCCTACTTCATAATTTCAAGGTTTAGTTTTTATTATGCATCAAATCTTCCAGGTGCTTTGGTTATCTTAGAGGAAACTGTGGCAGAGGCGATCGCACCTAATAAAACAGATATTGCAATCAGAATGAGAATGCGTAGGCGTAGCCCGCCGCAGGCATCGTTAATTGCCTAAGTAGCAATTACAGCAGTCAAAGGGATTAATTTATTTACCAGCCTCATCCATCTTTAGCCAGTTAGCAAAGTTTTTCGCAGCAGATAAAATTCTTTAGGAAAAAGAAACTATATACTGTAAGTTCTTTAGTAACTGTTACAGACAAGGAAAATTGCTTATAATGTGCAATTATTTCAATGAATTAAACGATAGTTACCATTATTAGAGTTATATACTTATGTCAATCGCACTCAAAAATATACAAACTAAAAACCTAATTTCAATTGGTTTGCTAGTTTTTGTTCCTATTGCCATTGTCGCAGAAAAGTTAGAATGGGATGCATTACTAGTATTTGGACTTTCAGCAGTTGCAATTATTCCGTTAGCAGTTTGGCTGAGTCAGGCGACAGAAGAAATTGCTGTGGTTTTAGGGCCTTCTATAGGAGGGTTGTTAAATGCAGTCTTCGGTAATGCAACTGAGCTAATTATTGCTCTAGTAGCTCTTAAAGCAGGCTTGGTAGATATTGTTAAAGCCAGCATAACTGGGACTATTATCAGTAATCTACTGCTAGTAATGGGGCTATCTATGTTGCTAGGAGGGTTACGCTATAAGGAGCAGACTTTTCAGCCAATGGCAGCGCGAGTCAATGGCTCGACAATGACACTAGCAGTAACTGCAATTGTCCTGCCTGCAATGGTGATTGCTACATCTAATGTCGTCGAGCCAAGCGCTATTACTAATCTGTCGATTTTTGTAGCAGTCATTTTAATTGTAGTTTATGGTTTTACGCTGTTATTCTCGCTGAAGACTCACAGCTACCTTTACGATGTTGGGGTTGTAGAACTAGAAGGTGCTTCTGAAGACGAGGCTGCCACAGACCAAGATAAACATTCAAAGCCAAACTTAAGCCTTTGGGTTGGTGTTTTGCTTGTGGCAACAATTGGTATAGCGTTCGTGTCTGAGATTTTTGTCGGTGCGGTTGAAGAAGCAACAAAAGGACTAGGATTGACACCTTTGTTTACCGGAGTAATTTTATTACCACTAGTTGGAGGTGCAGCCGAATATGTAACTGCTGTCCGAGTGGCGATTAAGAACAATATGGATTTGGCTGTATCTGTAGCAATGGGATCGAGTCTACTAGTTGCTTTGTTGGTTGCACCGCTCCTTGTGCTAGTTGGGCTGGTAATTGGACAACCAATGGATTTAAACTTTAACTTGTTTGAGGTTGTTGCAGTGATCATTGCAGTGGTCATTGCCAACTTAATTAGTTTGGATGGTCGCTCTAACTGGTTAGAGGGGATGTTGCTGTTAGCAACCTATGCTATATTGGGTGCTGCCTTCTACTTCCATCCAGTTTGAGTACTAATTGGGCAATGGCGCTGTTATGGATGGCAGATTACTTTTGCTTCTTTATGCAGCAGCTTTGTTGTTGCGTCGGCTTAACAGAAAACCAACAGAGACTGCACCTATACCAATGAGTGTTGCATTAGTTTCCGGTTCTGGCACTGCTTGAGGTGTTTGGAACGAACCACTGATTGTAAACTTGGAGTTTATAGGAGCAGTTGGGTCTGAAGTAAAAGTATCACTCTCTGATAAGTTTAGTATGCCAGTAGCACCAATGAATCTACCTTCACCACCAGTGATAGTTATGGTAGAAGAACCTGTTCCGACAAAATTTTCAAAGTCAAGCGAAGCACTACCAACAATGCTTCCAAAAACTCGATCGCTTCCACTACTAAATAAAGAGAAAGTGCTAACTGGTAAGCCTTCTAAATTAAACGCTGCTGGGTCTGAACTGAATCTAAATACACTAGTCGCAGGGTCAAATTCAGCGTAGGTTAGATTCGTCAGGTTAGTTAAACCATATGGGGCATCAACACTTTTGCCTACATCCGTTGACTCGAAAATATTTGGGGCAATTGGTATATTTGTAATTTCAACATTGTAGACAGCCTCAAATGGGTAGATAGTCTGTGCGATCGCTTCTGGAACATCGGCTGCAAAACCGAGTAGCGTAAGAGCTGCACAGGATAACCATGTAGTAGATGGACTCTTAATCATTGCGTTTCAATTCTAATTGTAAGTATTACTTGTTAAACAACGAATTCACAGGGAGTATATAGCAATCCACGTATATCTATGAAAACAGGTAATAATTCTTCACACGTAGAGACAAGTTTACAAGCTGCAAATTCAGGTAGTATTCTAGATTTGGGTTACAGCGGTTTTCAAATGAATAGACTACAGTGAGCAAACCAGCCCCAAGCATCATCGGACGAAATTTGCTCAGTAACAATTTGCGTTAAAACTTGATTAAGTGACTCGTAGGTTCGAGATGAAAGCAGCACGCAAACACTGTTAGGACTTACGCACGAGTTATGGAATAACGAACCACAGAGGCACAGAGGACACGGAGAAATCAGAGTTTGAGAGATATTTTGCGTAAGTTCTAACTGTTTGAGTTTTGACCAACACAATTCAATCGGGGACAAATCCGGTGAATAAGGGGGTAGAAAGACAACCCTTGCACCGAGAGCGTCAATGACATCTCAAATTGCCTGGGCTTGATGTACCGACAAATTATCCATTACTACGACTGCTCCCTTCCACATCTGTGGCGTTTGCACGAACGAATGGGGACTCTAGTATCCTGAGAAGTTTACATCACTCATACCGGATTTTATTTGTCAACTGCGCTAATACACCCTACTAAATTAGATATTTTTTTAAATGGAAGTGCCTAAAGCTTGATGACACTATAAAGCAAACTCTATTGACGGGTATAACGATGTTTTACCCCAATCGGGAAATATTCAAAATCACCCATTGGGACTAATGTAACTTGTGGTGTTTGATATTCTGCGGGAACATAATTAGCAAACTCGCTATTTAGGCGGAGCAGTTGTGAAAGAATAGAAGATGCGATCGCAATTCTTCGATCTTCACTACCCTCTACCCCTGCTCCTAATTCCACAACCACGGATAAAAATCGGTTCTTGTCTGCATCTTCCTTCACTTGCAATACAAATTTACCCGTCACCCATTCTTGAATTCCTGGTTGTTCTAATCCCACCGTCACATTTTCGGGATAGATATTTGCGCCAAAGTAGGAAACTGTAAAGTTAGAACGACCGAAGACATAAACGAAAGGTAGCTGATGAATACCTCTAGGGGAGTGGGGAGTGGGGAGTGGGGAGTTTTCTAACGCTGCAACAGGATCAAATCCCCATTCTGCTAAAAATTGCAGCATGGCATCATAACTAATTATCCCACCAGTATCCAAGATGTCATAACGCACTAAGGGAATACCGTTATCTCCTGAAAACAGCAATCCGCCATCTTGAACTTCAAAAAAGCGAGTGAAGGGATCGTATTGTACTAAGGTGGGTAAACGCGATTCCCCAAATAAAGCTCTAGCTGCATCGGGATTTTCTGCCAAAAAACGGCGAATGCAGATACTTAACGGTGTTTCATTGCCTAAAACTCCCGCATCCGCAGTGCCGTAGAGTGATGCAAAATCATAGCAAGGATTTTGTGAACCGACTCTTTCACCAACCAAACTCCGCCATTCTTCACTAAATACTTCTCCCGCCATCACTAATTTAATCTGATATTGCTGCCACTCCACACCGCGAGCGATACCACTATCAATCACATCTTTCAAAAATGGCGGGTATCCCAATAACACCACTTGTTCAAAAGCTGAACCTAATTCTTGGACAACTCGCAAGATTTCTTCTTTGTTGTTACCAGGAGTAATTACGGTGATGGGATAACCTTTGCTAGCAAGATAACGACAGCAATTAGTGGTAAACATTCCACCTACCCAAGTGCCCAAAGTGAAACAAATCACTGCTAGGGTACGTCTGGTATCTGTGTAAAAACTATCGTGAAAAATCTGTTCAAAGCGTGTGGCGATTTGGAGTTCATCTGTGAAAAAACGAGGCCAAAATGTCGGTTTACCACTAGAACCGGAAGAAGCAGCTATCATATCGCACGCTTCTAATTGTCCGTTGCGGCACAAGTCAGCCAAAGGATAGCGCAGTATATAATTTTGTTTAGCGATCGCTGGTAGTTTTTGAAACTCCTCTAAGCTTTGAATAGTCGCGGGATCAATTTCCCTTTCTGCTAAAAAAGCCTTGTAGGCTGGTACATTAGCCGCCACATCGTGAAATAAACTCAAAGCTGTCGAAGTTTGAGTGTTGAGATGCCGTTGCAGTAGCGTTTCTAGGGGGGTAGACAAAAAATCTTCAAATGCTTTAATTACTTGCTGCTGTCTTGATTTCGGGTTCATGACGCTTGTTGTTTATCCTGAAGTAAAACCAACACCGTTAAAATAATTCGTAATTCGTAATGACGCGTCGCTAACGTAATTCGTAGGATATCCGAAAATGAGGGTATACGCGTTGTAGTTATTCAATAAAACCTTAATTTATCCTTGGGCACCATGCAGCTCTATTGCAGTAAACAACACACAAATAATGGTGGGAACCGCTTTTGCACGCATTGTGGTGAGCCATTACCTCTTGCTGTGGGACAGGTGGTTGATAATCGCTATCAAATTATCCGTCATTTAGGGCAGGGTGGCTTTGGACGCACCTATTTGGCGGAGGATAGAAATAAAGCTCATCAAACCTGTGTGCTGAAAGAATTTGCACCCCAAGTACAAGAACATCAAGATTTACAAAAAGCTAAAGAGTTATTTGAGCGAGAAGCAAATGTTCTGAAAAAACTCCAGCATCCACAAATTCCGCGTTTTCACGCCTCGCTACAAGTGAATATAGGCACTAAAGATTTTTTCTTTCTAGTGCAAGATTATGTGGATGGTGATAATTACTACCAATTATTAGAACAGCGTGAAACTCAAGGAAAAACTTTTAGTGAAGAGGAAGTCATCACTCTGTTGCAACAGATTTTACCTGTTTTATCCTACATCCACTCACGAGATGTAGTTCACCGTGATATCTCTCCCGATAATCTGATTTGGCGGCGTTCTGATAATCTACCAGTGCTGATTGATTTTGGTGGTGTCAAACAATTGCCAGCTTCTCAAGGTTTTTGGCGCACTAAGTTAGTTGGAAATAACACCTTGCTGGGTAAAAAGGGCTACGCTCCAGAGGAACAGCTACGGCAAGGTAAAGCATTTTTTAGTAGTGATTTATACTCTTTGGCAGTGACGGCATTGGTGTTGCTAACTGGCAAAGAACCGCAAAAATTATACGACAGCTATCAGGGAATTTGGGGTTGGGGAAAGGAAATCCGAGTTAGTCCCCAATTGGAGGCTGTGTTAAAAAAGATGCTGGCTTATAAACCGAGCGATCGCTACCAACGAGCCGAGCAAATCCTCAGAGATTTACCATCGGCAAGTGCGGCGAAATCCCCAGGTAATTATATTACTAGCAAGATCAACACGATGGTAGTTGCTCCAGGAAGACAACGCGCCAGTGCTGTTATGAGTAAATTTCAGAGCAAAACGCAAGCCATATCTAAACCGATATCTTTCCCTGTTTGGATTCGCCCTTTTGTGATGAGTTTAGGAGGGACGGCTTTAGTTGTCTTAACTGGCGCAGGTGCTTGGGCAGTAGTAAATGCAGTCATTCGGGGTGTAACTTCAATCACCATTCCCTCAATTTCATTACCGCAAATTCCCCAATTGCCGGGCGGTAAGCCAGACGGGGAAAAAGGAAAAAATAGCGATCTCCAGAAAATTATTAATCGTCGTCAAGAGCTAGAAATTACTGAAGGATTTTTTATTCCCTTCGTAGATAATTTATTTTATACAAAAAAACCGCAATTAAAGGGGCGTAGCCTGACATCTAAACCTGAAGATGCTGGTTTACGAAATGAATGGTCTGGTATCGCTAACGATTTATTGAATAAACTAGAACAGGCTAACCTCAGTACAGCATCTCGTCGGAAGTTGGGTAAGTATACTGAACAAGATTACGAAACATGGAGACGACTTGCGCGATCGGGTGAGTTTGGGAAGTATACAATTGATCAGCTGACAAAAGACACAAACGAAAAATTTGATCGTTTGTTTCCCGATCAGCAGCGTAATAAACTCAATCAACAGACTTTCGGTCAAATTTGGTATGCGATCGCTGCTGATCAAGTCAGTAATGTACGATCTGGCAAATAAGGGGACTGGGGACTGGAGACTGGGGAAGAGTAACTAATAACAAATGACAAATGACAAAATTATATTGTTCTAAAGGACATGAAAATTCCCCAGGTAGTCGCTTTTGTCTCCAGTGCGGTGAAAAATTGTTGGATACGTCCATGAGTTATAGTATCCAACCGGGACTAACTTTAAGCGATCGCTATGTGATTGTGCGTCAAATTGGCCAAGGTGGCTTTGGACGCACTTATTTAGCTGAGGATATCAACCGTTTCCGCGAACTTTGCGTTTTAAAAGAATTTTCCCCCCAAGTTCAAACCGCTTACGTTGTCCAAAAAGCTGAAGAACTGTTTGAGAGAGAAGCGAGTGTTCTTTATAAACTGCAACATCCGCAAATTCCCCGCTTCCGGGAACTGCTGCGGCTGAACTTAGGGGGCAAAGAATATCTATTTTTGGTGCAAGATTATGTCGAAGGGGAAACTTACAATTCTTTGTTAGATGCTCGGATAAAGCAGGGTTTGCGCTTTACAGAAGCAGAAGTGCGCCAACTGTTGCAGCAAATTTTGCCAGTATTGGAATATATACACTCTCTGGGAGTAATTCATCGAGATATTTCTCCAGATAACTTAATGCTTCGCACCGTTGACAAAGTGCCAGTGTTAATTGATTTTGGCGGTGTCAAACAAGTAGCAGCAACCGTTGCTTCCGAATATTATCAACCCGGCGTAGTTGCATCTTCACCATCGCCAACCCTATTGGGTAAAATAGGATTCGCTCCCGCAGAACAGATGCAAACTGGGTTAGTGTCTCCTCACAGCGACTTGTATGCTTTGGCTGCAACAATGTTGGTTTTACTGACAGGAAAGCAACCGCAAGAACTAATTGATACCTACAATCTCACCTGGCAGTGGCGACGGGAAATAAGTCTAAGTCCAATTTTGGGGCAAGTATTAGATAAAATGCTATCTGCTAGACCAAGCGATCGCTATCAATCAGCCCGTCAAGTCCTCCAAGCTATTAACCAGCCCCCAGCTAATTTTCCCCCAACTCAATACCCCACTCCGCCACAACCTACATCCGCTACCATTGCCATCTCCCCACCTGCCCCAGCCCCCAGACAGCAGGAAGCTAAAGCTACATATCCTTCGTCTCCCCCCCCTCCTTCTTGGTGGACACCAACAAAAACCTTTCTTGTGGCGGCACTAGCAGCGAGTAGTGTTGGATTAATTTTGTGGGGAGTAAATAACAGCCGCAATGTTGGGGAAGTCGAACCGAATCCTACAGCTAGCCCCATTCCAACCAGTGAACAACCGACTGATCCTTTAGCGCAATATTCGCCAGCAGAACGGCAGCGTAAAGAAAGATTGAGCGATCGCCGTGAACAATTGGGTATTAACTCTAACTTCTATGTGAACTTAGTGAATCAAGTTTTTTGGGATAGAAATCCCAGTTTACGGGGACGCACTCTCAGCGATGGCCTAGAAGATGAGGGTTTGCGGGCAGAATGGGATAAAACAGCCTCAGAATTACTAGAAAAGCTAGCGCCACTGAGTTCTAATGCACGCCGACAACTGGGTACTTACACAACTGCTGAACGCGATCGCTGGAAAGTGGAAGTCAACAAAATCAACGTTGGTAGTCGTTCTTTATATGATTTAGGAGATGCAGCTTTTTTAAGTGTATTCCCGGAGCAACAAGGTAAAAATTTCCAGGATCAGCCCATTGGCCAAGTTTGGTACGGATTTGTTAGCGATCAACTCAATGCTATCCTCGCCGGTAGCGCTTTCCAGAAACTTGTTTTTGATGCGGGGGCTACTGGTAAAACAGTCAGCGGTACTCTCCAACCTGGTGGCGGCAAAGTATTTATTGCTGAACTAGCCAAAGACCAATCTCTGGACTTGAAACTACAAGCAAATTCCCAAATTTTGTTATCAGTCTATTCACCCTCTGGCAAAATTCGCTTGTTAGAAGATTCTACCCAGCGTAGTTTGTCAACTAAATTATCAGAAAACGGATTTTACGAGTTTGTCGTGGTTTCCAAAGCATCAAAACCAGTAGATTATCAACTCAGCATTACAGCAGAAAATCTCACACTTCCCCCATCACCAACACCTACGCCTACGGAAACATCCACGCCGACACCAACTCCCACCCCTACTTTTACGCCCACTCCTATAGAAACCCCTACACCTGAACCTACAGCGACACCTACTGCTGAGACAACTCCCCAGAATAATTAAAAATTCTGCAAACGCGATGCTGTACGTACCGATCTAAAAAATTTTACCTAAATCGGAGAGGAATTTGCTATAAATACTATGAATAATTGGCGTTGCGATCGCAGCTTTAAGCCAGTAAAAAGAATCATTTTTAGAAATGTGCAGTTTCCCGATGGGGATTAGTTATCTTTCTGCTTCTTTACCAGCATATTTTTATGTCATTAAAACCAAGCAACACAGCTAAATTATTGGTGGGAGTTACCGCCTTTCTTATAGCTGTAGCAGGTATCTTAACTGCTATTTGGGGGACGGGTAGGGTATCCGACTCGCTCAAAGTTATGCAAAGTTCTCCAGATAAGACAAACCCGCAGGTAACTACTTCGTCAAGTCTTTCGGAAACGGAAACCCCTAAACCAAGTCCTGCGGAAATAGCAAATGGTAATCAACTTAGTTTTGATGTTTCTCAAAAATCAGCAGACGGTGATTGTAAGAATATTGTGGTTAAAGGTAAAGAAGCCACAATTATTTGTTCTCCTAAGCTTAATACCCCTTTTGGCAGTAGATCATTTCTACAGCCGCCTTCTTTAGAAAAAACTACTTCAAATATTCAGCTGCAAGCAACAATAACAGACTTAGAGCGTGGCAGTAATAAGTTTACGCTTTTGCTTACTAATAATACCGCAGCTCAATCTGTTAATATTTCTATCCACGACCTTGATATTTCTGATGATTCTGGAAACATTTATGATTTAGACCGTTTAGCGATGTATGGCACGGGTCTTAGCAAAACTATACTTCCACAAGGTCAAGTCAAAATCAATTACATTTTGTCTGCCCCAATTAGCAATCAAGCAAACTCACTAAATTTTATATTGAATGATGTTTGGGCACAGTCAAAAAGCAATCAGTCGCCGTTAGCCTTACCTGAAATTCAATGGAAAACTAATCTTTAGTGGTTATATGGCTAAATAAATCGAGGATATAGTTGTGTTTTACATTTGAATAAGTCGCCATCATTTGTGTGGCGATCGCTCGTAATTGTTTGTAACGTTCAATATCATAAACGCCCTCAGAATAAGTCAAACCATTTTGAGCGATGTCTGACGACAAGCTGCTTCTCTTCGAGAGGCTTCGCCAACGCATCTACGCTTGTAACTTTTGCGCCCATTCCAACCATTTGGTTTCCACAGTTTTTTCTCATTTTGTATAAGTTAGTGCAAACAAGTAACTGATTAATAAATTTTATTTGATGATGCTTCTTAGTCCATCTCGAAAAATCTGAAAACTTTTAGAGAGGTTGTTTTCTACATCCATGTGGGGAGAAACTTTCTCAGCAAAGTCGATTTTTTGTAAACCTGTCTGATAGCCATATTTTTTGAGGATCTTATCTAGTTGCTCCCATGTACCACCTTTGATAGTATCTGGATTCCGAAATTTGGCTTGTTGGCATAAAGAAATAGGAATCTTTTCATATTCAGCCCTAATTGCTGTCACATCACCTATAAACCATGACTCCAGTTCTTCTACAGCAATTCTATGGAGAACAATATTTCCTTTCTGTTTAGTCACAACACTGCTAGCATCGCAAAGTTTTCTCTTTAATTCTTGGCAATCACATCTATCTTCATCTACTAAAATTACAATCCGCCAGTCATCTGGCACAAAGTTAGCATAAGCTTTCATCCGCTCAGGCAGTCTTTTTAAAAGTCTATCTTTATTTTGAAAGTTATGAATTTTCAGCGTATGAGTATTACCTATGATTTTAGGTACAATAAAATTTAAAGCAACTTCAGTTGAAGGCTCTTCTACTAAAAACTCTATATGCATAATTGCTACTACTAGTAAGGTAATCCTCTAAGATATCCCTCAGACCAGAGATCACCTAAGCCTGCTTGGGATTCTATAAAATATTTGGCATCATGGATTTGGTCAGCCCTTGTAACAGTTGCATAACCCTTCTCATCGCGTTGGAAAATCCAGAGTTGTCTAGCATCTTTTATTGTGTTCACAAAAAATGGCGAGTGGGTAGAGACAAATACTTGTGCGCGTTGCGAGTAAGCCTGAGCTTCCTCACTCAAAGAATCAAGAAGTCTATGGTGCAGTCCATTCTCTGGTTCTTCAAT
Source organism: Nostoc cf. commune SO-36 (assembly GCF_023734775.1). Classification (NCBI taxonomy): domain Bacteria; kingdom Bacillati; phylum Cyanobacteriota; class Cyanophyceae; order Nostocales; family Nostocaceae; genus Nostoc; species Nostoc commune. The sequence goes on from NZ_AP025732.1 coordinate 519,959, forward strand.
GCAAAGTAACTGAGGAGGATTAGGGTCATTTAATAATATTAAATATGCTAGTAGTTTTAGTGTCCCATCTGAGGAAAACCTTGCTAAAAATGGTTTATTAAATGGTGCATCTTTAAATAGAAGAGCCAGTCTCCCATCAATTGTTGGCTCTGATTCCACTTTTTCTAACTGGGGAACACGGCTAGCCAGTAACTTCAAAATTTTGGATAAAGTTTCTGGATGTTCATCAGCAAGGTATTGAACTACATTCGCTATATTGTCCCCTTCACGAGAAAGATGTTCCATTGCACCAGCAGTTGCTAGCTGACGAGCTTGATCTGGTATGAAATAAGAGAGAAACCATCCCTCAATAAAACGGCGCAAACTAGCAATACGTGGGTTATCTGATAATTGACCTATAGTTTTAATAGCTAAGGAACTGGGGTCATCCATTTGATAGTGAATTCTTTTATCATTAATTTCGGGATTTTCACCACTAATTACTTCACCTCCACCATTTTCAAATTTAAGAAAATCAAATGGTTGTCCATGAGATCCACGTCTCCATTTGAGAGTTTCTCTTGAAACAATTGGCGCTCCATTTTGTAAAGCGATAGCAACTGTATAGGTGATTTTAGGAGAGTTATTATCTTCACGATACTGAATTACAATTTTAATTTCTTTACCTTGACAATCACGGGAGATAACTTCTTGAAATCTCCCTCGCTTTTCTAATGCTTTGCGAACATTAGTAGTAAGGCAATCTGAAAGAAAACCAATCACATCAAAAAAAGTAGTCTTGCCACTACCATTAGGGCCAAGAAAAACGGAAAAAGGTTTGATATCTTTTAGGGTGACATCTTGGAGAACTCTATAGTTTTTAACTGAAATTTCTTCAATTCTTGCCATTAAAAAATCACTTCCATAACTTTGGTCGCATGGTTGCAGAAATATTAACAAAAATAGCAAGGGCACAGTACACTGTGCCCCTACTAAATTTGCAATCAATTAGTTGATGTTAACAATAGCTTAAGAGCTAACTTTCTTACGCATCATCTAAAGCTGCAATTCCAGGCAACACCTTACCTTCAAGTAACTCCAAACTAGCGCCGCCACCGGTAGAGATGTGGCTCATTTGGTCAGCTAAACCAACCTTTTCCACAGCCGCTACCGAGTCACCGCCGCCAATGATGGTAGTTGTGCCAGTTTTACCGATTTCAGCGAGGGTATGAGCGATCGCTTCCGTACCTGCCGCAAACTTATCAAACTCAAACACACCCATTGGCCCGTTCCAAATTACCGTTTTGGTATCTGCAAGAGCTTCTTGGAAAAATTTCACTGAGTCTGGCCCAATATCCAAACCCATCCAACCATCGGGGATATTCTCAATGCTAACGGTTTGAGAATTGGCGTCAGGGGCAAAGTTATCTGCCAATACCACATCTGTGGGCAGCAATAAAGCAACACCACGTTCTTTAGCCTTAGCTTCCAAAGACTTCGCTAGTTCCAGCTTGTCTTCTTCTACCAAAGACTTACCAACATTCAAACCACGGGCTTTGTAGAAGGTGAAAATCATCCCACCGCCAATGATCAGCTTGTCGCACTTCTCTAGCAGTGTTTCAATCACACCAATTTTGCTGGAAACTTTGGAACCGCCAATAATTGCTGCCAAAGGACGTTGGGGATTTTCAATGGCGTTTTGGAGATATTGCAATTCCTTCTCAACCAAATATCCAGCCACAGAAGGGCTGAGGAATTTAGTCACACCTTCAGTAGAAGCATGGGCGCGGTGTGCAGTACCAAAAGCATCATTGACATAAAAATCAGCGTTAGCTGCTAATTTTTTCGCAAATTCTGGATCGTTCTTTTCTTCTTCTTTGTAAAAACGGACATTTTCGAGTAACAGCACTTGACCATTTTGCAGTGCGCCAACTTTAGCTGCAACTTCATCACCAATGGAGTCATCAGTTTTAATAACTTCTTGCCCCAGTAACTCCGACAGACGCTTGGCAACGGGAGTTAGGCGTAATTTGTCATCCACACCTTTAGGACGGCCAAAATGGCTGGCGAGAATGACCTTAGCACCCTTCTGCGTCAAATCTCTGATGGTTGGTAGAGCGGCGCGAATGCGAGTATCGTCGGTAATGTTGCCTTGATCGTCCACAGGCACATTAAAGTCAACCCGCACTAAGGCACGTTTCCCAGAAATATCAGCCGAAGATAAACTTGCTAAACTTTTTTTGGACACACCAAACTCTCCTGATTGCCTTTTTGTTATTGTTTTGAAATAGAACCATCCAGATTTTACCGGAGTCAGGGGTGCCCAGGTGACAGAAATGTTTAAAACAGTACTATTTCCTATTGATCAAAGCCGGGAAACGCGGGAAGCTGCTGACGTAGTTACCAACGTAGTCAAAAAGTACAGCAGTCGCTTGGTGCTGCTGTCTGTGGTAGAAGAACCGTCTCCAGATGCGCCTAGTGCAGATCCGATGGTGTCACCACAGGTAGTTGCAAAACTGCTAGAAAATGCCCAATCGTTATTTTCTGAGCAAGGAATTCAAGCTGAAATCTTGGAAAAGCAAGGTAAACCGGCTTTTACTATCTGCGATGTCGCTGATGAGATTGGGGCAGATTTAATTATCATGGGCTGTCGGGGACTAGGCTTGACTGAAGAGGGAGCGGATGATAGTGTTACCACTCGCGTGATTAACCTTTCCCCTTGTCCAGTGCTGATTGTGCCTTAGCAGTGTGTTGCCGAATACTGGTAAATTTGTGGTGCGATCGCTAGTCAAAAGTTCTACGGTTGTTACAACAAGGCGGCTGGGGAAGGTTGTCCTAGATTCGGTGGTGCTAAATACGGGCATCAAGTTTTAGCTTTAACCGAGCATTATTGACTCCTGCCTCCTGCCGCCTTAAATCTTCGTGTTATAAATTTTTTGATTATTATTTAATTTTGTGATTCCTCCAAAAACAATTAACCAAACTACTACAACAACCCAGTGAATTAAAACTATTACAAACAAAGATCCTGTTAGGGTATATGCAATAGTACAGACAATTCCTAAAAATGCAGCTAAAACAAGAAAAACATAATTATAAAATGTGGGGATTCCAGCTTTAAAAAATGTTTTAGCATTCAATGGATGATACAAAACAAATAATAATAAACTCACTATTGCCCACAAAGACCATTGGAACCAATTGGTGATTTCACTAGGATGAGGAAGCAAAAAAACGCGAAATAAGAGTTCTTCCAGAATTGCAGGTAAAAATAAGCAACGCAATATTAACAAGCATTTATCAATCCAACTTACAGACCAAATCTCCATCTGTAAAAATCCCAATTTCCAACCATAAGGTAGAGCGATAATACTATAAATTATTAGCAATACAACACTAACTAACCAATCTTTTAGCGTCGGAACTGCTAAGGATGCGAAAGTCCGATTTAAAAGAATTGAAAGTGGTGAAATATTAGTAAAGGGAATTTTGATTTGTCCCAAAAGTACTGTTGGTGCAATGGGTGTAATATTGGGTTGCCAACCACCTACTTGATTAGTTCGCAACACTTGCATAGTTGCACCATGTTTTAAAAATATTGCAGCGAGGTCGTCATGTGCAAGTCTAGGCATAATTGTTCGCCATGTTGTCAAACCAGCCCAAATACTAATATCTTGAAATGGTTTCGTGGTTTTTCCTATGCCCGTACCTGCGAGTATCCCTGCTTGACTTTGCCAATCAGCGCGAACTATACCCAAGGGTGCTAATTGTCGTTCTAAAGATTTACCTAATTCAACTAGCTGCTGAAAGCGTAATGTTTGCGGGTGATTAGGGTTTGCGCGTACCCAAGCTTGAATTTTAGGAGTTGTAGCAACTTGGTTTTTAATTGCCAGTATCGCCGCATAAAGCGCTTGGCTTGAGTCTTGGATACATGAGGTAGCAGGTGATACCATTGCGCCACCAGTTCCATCACCAACCCGATAACGTGCCATTGTTATTTGTAATTGTTGCTGGAATTGCTTTAAAGGGGAAAGTTTAACACCATCAAAATCATAATCCTGCGTTACAGGGTCGAATTTGATCAGAATATCTGATACTGGACGCGTTGCCAGCCAACCACGTTGCAAATTACCCATATAATCAGCCCATGTATGCGTCCCGGCAATAATTCCATCAGGGTTATGGGCATAAATTTGGTAGTATTTAGTCTCGAAGCGCAATTCCTTAGTAAACTCATCGCGGACAACTTCTGCAATTCCAAAAGCAAAATGTCCAGTAATAGTATAAGGTACTCCCAATGTTTCAGCTTTACGTCCGCCAATTCCACCAAATAGGTGTAATACAATAGCTTTATTGCCTTCTTGCCATTTTGATATAGATTGATTAAGTGAATTTTGTGTTTCTACAGGTTTTAATAATACAGTATTGAATTTACCTTTATTTCTCTCGGTATTTTGCCAATTTACTTCTTGGATGTAATTTATTCCTAATTCATCACCAGTAATGATTTGACGGGGTTGAATTTGCAGCAGAGAACGAGGTGCAAGTGCTACTACCGTAAATACGCCCTTTGCATCGGCAGCGCCATAAATATACCACCCATCCTCACCCGCAGGTGATTGTTCGATTTGCTGCGAACTTGAAGGAGCAAAATTTCGCTTATCTATGTACTTGTTGGGGAATACGAATAGTTTCTTGAAGACCATCAAATTTATTTGAATTAGCATTATAATGCTGTACCAAAAAATAATCACTATCCTGCTTTGCGTTGGAAAATAAAATACTTTTTTCGCTAGATTTAATCGGTTTAACTATTTTTACCAACCCATAAAATCTACCAGATGCTAAAACAGGTTCGCGTTCAATTTGCAAAATAGATTTTTCTTTAGTTGCATCAATGATTGCAGTTGAATCCAAAGCAACAATTACATTATCATCAGGATTTGCACCAGCTAAAGAGCGTAAAAAGCCTACCTGACGAACTCCATTTAGTCGAAAAGGATGAATGTTTCCTTGCTTTTGACTTTTAATCACTTCTGAAGTGAAATTTATATCTCGCGTTACCACTTTAGCAAAAGCAAGCAAATCTTGATTCTTTTTCCACTCCAAACGCACAATATTTCCTACCAAATGTTGTGCTGTAGGTGGCGCATATTGTACTTCCATCCATACCCAATCCAAACCATCTTGCAATTGCTGTTTCGTTGGTAAAATCAACCTTCCTACCCAATCGCCAATAGGTTTATAAAGGTTTGTAGAGGGAATTTGTGTCAGGGGATAAAAACTAGATTGATTAAATTTTTGTCGAATATGTATTGCGTAATTGCTTTCTTGCTGTACTAACTGGGGTTGTGCTGGCGAGAGTTGCCACACTGCAATTACTGCTATGAAGGCTAGCAGTAAAAATCTTGTAAATAGTAGCCTTGCTTTTTGACTCAATCCGCGAAAAATCATATATGATCAGCAATTCAAACTTGCTGATAATCTTACTCTAAATATAATGTTCTGAGTCTCTGCTGTAATCCCCGGCTATTTCATTCTAAATGTAGGCCATATATGAGACATATCCAGAAAATAAATATGCCTTATCTATAACCCTTGTAAAGACGTAGAATTGCTACTTCTCTCTTTTTCACCAAATAATGACAAACAGAAAATTCTGAGCGCGGACTTCCGACGCTCAGAACTTTGGAGACAAACTTGGGGTGTAAATATGCAATGTTTATTTGCCTAACAGCTTAAAAGCGATAGTTGCGATCGCGCACCCACATACTAACTGGTACTGCTTTACCTTGAGGATCTACTTTCGCCTTAACTACAATGGGCGGTACTTGTCCTCTACGGGCGCGTTGGGTTTGTAAGTCGCTCCTAATTTGCTGCCGTTGGTTTTCTGGGATGTAATATGTTTCTAAGCCGTAGTTAACAGAGCCATCTTGATAAACACCTTTTAAGGCTGCCTGATTGGCTCTTAGAGTAGTGGGGCGATCGCTACTTACTCGTAACGGTCTCCAAGCTCTAGGAACACCGCGACCAGTGGATAGTTGCTCTTGCAAAGTCACGTAGATGTTAGTTCCTTCAGGCAATCTTCTGCCACTTCCACGACCTTTGCTGACTAATGTTTGCCAACCAGGTAGTCTGCTCAAATTTGAGGTACGGGATATATTGTAATCTAACGCTAAGGTGTTACCGTTTAGCACATTGTTAGGGTCTACAGGTACGGTTTGCAAAATCACCGTTTTACCTGTGACATCTGTATAAACCGCTTGGGCTGGTACTGCCATAATTAGCCCTGTTTGCAGCGCCAGGGGAGCTAGTAACCGCCAAAAAGGTAAGGACTTATTCGATTTTTGTTCACTAGCAATCAAGTAATCCCGAAAAGTCACCTTACTGGAGAATTCAGCTTCGGGAGACAAGGGTTTATTTTTAGATTCAGAAGAACTATTAGTCATGAGCGTAGTCCTAAAAAGCAGAGGTCTTGAAGAGGTTAAAAGTAACGAGATTAGGACTGACGCAGAGAAACTTTAAAAACTTCGACGCACAGAGATTTCAGAATTTTGGATTTTAGATTTTAGATTTTTATTGAATCCAAAATTCAAAATCTAAAATTTGCCCTACTTTTTACTTGTAGAGCTACCACCAGGTAAGCGGCGTTCAAACCAGAGTCCAGCGCTAATTAAAGCAGAACCGCACAAAATAAAGACTAGGGACTTGAAAAGTAAATCAGTATCGTACTCTTGCACTCGACTGATAATTTGCAGTGTTACTAACAGCATACCGCCCCAAAAGGAACTTCTGTTGCCTAATTTCAATCCTTCTTGAATTAGTCCCCAGGCTAATGTTGCTAGAAGTACATTGAAAATAAAAACACCAAGTTCATCAATGCGGCTGATAGTTTGATGCCAAAAAGGTACTACGGCAATAAAGGCAAGAAAAGTACCAATAACAGCAGTCGTGAAAATCACTTCGCGGCGTGGAGGGTTATTCCTTTGACGCAGTAGAAACAACCATTGCAATACCGCCAAACCACTGAGAATCCCTAAATCGATGATCGGCAGAGACTGGAATAAGTTAGTCACATTCGTTGGCTGATTATAGCCATAATTTGGAGATTCCCAGACCCAACTAAAAGATAGAACGTAAAAGACAATGCCAAAGCTAACCAAGGCTAAATTACGGGCCAGAGATTGAAACAACCTGTAATTTATGGTTGGAAATAGCAGATCATCATAACTCCAGAATAATGCAGGTGGGAGTGCAAAAGCAAAAGATGCCACCCAAGGGGCTATATCAGCATAATTCAGCAGTGGTAGAGGATTAAGGTTGGCTTGTAGGGAACTAGCAAAAACAAAGGCTGCTAGACCAAAAATCCAACGCGATCGACAGAAGTAGGCTAAGGGCACAAACACTAGCCATGCTAACAAAGGTAGATGCTGTACCACTAACCGCGACCAAGTTAGCTCACCTGAAGCGTACCACAAGTCTTCTAGTCCAGTCCAATAGCCGATTTCCACCAAGACAATTGATAGAATTCCTAAAGAATTCAAGCACAAACTGAAGGCCATCACCACAACACCAAACCCCCAAGCGAGAAAAAGTTGGGAAGCTGAACCGGTAATATTGAACATCTGGGCCATCAGCAGTAAATTTTGCACCGAAAATGAAGGCGCTTAAAATTAGCAAACCCTCTCCCAGCAAACGTTTACTCTGTTCTACTTTTTTACCTTCAGGTTGTCTCCAACTGTAAAAGCCAGTGATTGCGATCGCAAAAAACAAACTCATCATTAGAATAAATTTGACTTCTCGCGATCCTCCCTGCCAGTTTCCTGCTACAAAGGTAGTTATGCCTAAGCACAAAAGGATGCTGCCAATTGCGATGGCGATCGCTTTATTGCGATCGCGTGCAGCAGCTTCCAGGTTTTTAAATTTGTAACGTTCTGCTATTTGCTCATATTGCGAAGAGCTAATTAATCCTTCATCCCTCCATAATTGTGCTTCTTTGCGTAATTTTTGCGGAAAGTTTTCTAAGATCATGACCTTCTCCGGTGCAGTGGGGTAGCTTGGCCATTGCGATCCCAATGGCGGTCATTATATTTTGAGTATGAAGCCAAAAGCCTTAATTACATTGTTCTTGTGTAACAGTTTGATTTCGATTCTGATACAACGTACTAATTAGTAATTTGTAATGGGCTACGCCCCGCTACGCTAACGTAATTAAGAAAGTCAGCTTACAGATAATTGACAATTAATATTAAATTTATTCAAATGGAAAAACCTTCTAATTTATTACTTAAAGTCTCACGGCGTTTGTTCACTAATGTAGATGAACAAGAAAAGTTTATTGAGGCTTTAATCAATCCTCAGCCTTTTTTACCCAGTATTCTTTGGTGTCAAGCAAAGCCAGAAATTTTATCTTTGGCAGTAGAAACACCAACCTTTTGGCAACCAAAATTTATAGACCGCTTATCTCTGGGAGAAAAACCCGGTCAGCATCCGTTGCATCAACAAGGATATTTTTATTGTTTAGATTTCTCTTCGGTGTTTGCAGCTACTATTTTGTTAGCAATTCCTCAGCCAGTGAGTTCAATTTTTGATATGTGTGCTGCACCAGGAGGTAAAAGTATCTTCGCTTGGAAAGCTTTACAACCTGACTTACTCATCAGTAATGAAGTTATTGGCAAACGTCTAGGAATGCTAATTTCTAATTTGAAGCGTTGCCAGATTAGCTCTAGTGCAGTGGTTAACAGAGATTCGAGTATATTTGCGGAAATGTTTCCCGGCTCTAGTAATCTAGTAATAGTAGATGCTCCTTGTACTGGGCAATCGTTACTTGCTAAAGGTGAAAAAGCTCCCGGATGTTTTCACCCAACTGCTATTAATAAGAGTGCAAATCGGCAAAAGCGCATTATAGCTAACTCTGCTAAACTTGTTTCACCACAAGGTTATCTTGCCTATATGACTTGCACATATTCGCCAGAAGAAAATGAGCAAGTTTGTGAATGGTTTTTAGAACGATTTCCCCAGTTTCAGGCAATCAAAATTAGTGATTTTGCAAAATATCAATCGCATTTAACTACGATGCCTTGTTATCGGATGTTCCCTCAAGATAGGTTAGGTGCTGGTGCGTTTACAGCCCTGTTTAAAAATACTAACGATGATAAATATGAGCCTGAAGAAGTAGATTTAAGTACAATATCTTCGCTGTATATTTACCAAAATAAGTAGGTAGGCATGATTAAATATAAGATGTCATTGCGAGTGCAGCGAAGCAATCCCAGAGACTTTGCGATTGCTTCGCTTCACTCGCAATGACGGAACATATTATATTTATTTACGCCCATTTACTTATCAAAAAGTCAAGTTAGTTATCTTTGGAAGCATCTCGCAATCATAGAGGATGTTTAAAAAGTTCTTAGTGATGTATCAAATCTTCGACGACACCAGGAACGGCATTTCAAAAATCACAGCCAACTACTTTAAATAGATAGATAGTTGTTACAAATACTAAGGAGTGTTTACTTGCAAACAGTCCTTTAATTCGGAGAACATTTGGGACAAAAATCAGGGCTGAATTTACAGTATTGTTTACCTGTCAATCCGTAAACTGTACAATAAGGAAAACTGGTAATTTCAACTTTGGTTGCCTGTAAATGGGAAACATTGGGCAACGCTTCAGTAAGTTTGATTTTATTAGCCAGAAAGATAGCTAAAAGCTTAGGCAAGGCTATGCAAGCAGCAATATTCAGTAACGTTAGCAGTATAGCGTCTATAAAATTCATAGGTAATCATCATCCTGTGAAAAATAGGCGTAGGCATAGCCCGTCGTAGACATCGCTGTTATTAGATGCAAAGACAATCATTGCTTGCAATCTATGTAAATCAACTTTAACATAAATTTTTGTAAATATAAACGTGGATTTCCTGGAATTATCATATACCGAGGGGAATGTGGATAATAAGGACAGTTATTGTAGCGGAATAACAAAATAAACTAGAAAACGATCAGTCTACAATATTTAAACTAAGGTGTTATGTCAAAAACCCAATCCGCATCTTCTTTTTTAGCTAACATCAGCGATCAAGAACGGCAGTTATTAAAGCGGGTGGTAGATTACACAAATGTGGAATCGCTGCCAGAAATTTGGCCTTTGGCAGCTCAACGATTTGGTGATGTTGTCGCCCTCCGCAGTCCTCACAGTAAACCAGAAGTAGTGATTACTTATGCCCAGCTAGCCAAGCAAATACAACTATTTGCTTCTGGGTTACAGGTGTTGGGAGTGAAGGTAAGCGATCGCATTTCCCTAATTGCTGACAATAGCCCTCGTTGGTTTATTGCCGATCAAGGCATCATGACTGCTGGAGGCGTTGATGCGGTGCGTAGTTCGCAAGCGGAAAAAGAAGAACTGCTGTTTATCATCGCTAATAGCGGCAGTACAGCGATCGTAGTTGAAGATTTAAAAACACTTAAAAAACTAGAAGACCGCCTCAAAGATTTACCAATTCAAGCGCTAATCTTACTTTCCGATGAAGCACCACCAACGGACGGAAGCTTAAAGGTACTGAACTTTACACAGTTGCTGGAAATTGGGAAAAATCATAATTTTGTGCCAGTCAAGCAAAATCGTGATGCCCTAGCAACCCTAATTTACACCTCTGGCACTACGGGCAAACCCAAGGGTGTAATGCTGTCTTATAGCAACTTGATGCACCAAGTAATAACCTTTGGCACAGTATTGCAACCAAATGCGGGCGATATGGTTCTCAGTATTCTACCTTCGTGGCATAGCTACGAACGAACTGTTGAATATTACCTACTATCTCAAGGTTGTACGCAAGTTTATACTAACTTGCGCTCCGTAAAAGCGGATTTGAGACAATTTAAACCCAACTACATGGTGGGTGTACCCCGGCTGTGGGAATCCATTTATGAAGGAGTGCAAAAGCAGTTCCGCGAACAACCAGCGAATAAGCAACGCCTAATTAACTTTTTATTGGGCATTAGTGAGAAATATATCAAAGCGCGGCGAGTTGCTCAAGGGTTGAGTTTAAATCATCTTCATGCTTCAGCTGCCGAACGATTAGCAGCGAGGATACAAGCATCGGCTTTATTACCCCTCCATGCCTTGGGAGAACGACTGGTTTATGCCAAAGTGCGGGAAGCCACAGGAGGACAAGTTAAGCAGATGATTAGTGGCGGTGGTGCGCTTCCCAGACACATAGATAACTTCTTTGAAATTATTGGTGTGCAAATTTTGCAAGGCTATGGCTTGACAGAAACCTCTCCTGTTACTCATGTACGGCGTCCTTGGCGGAATTTGATTGGCGCATCAGGGCTACCACTTCCGGCTACAGAAGCTAAAATTGTCGATCCAGAAACAAAAACGCCTTTACCAATAGAGAAGCGAGGCTTAGTATTGTTGAGGGGGCCGCAGATTATGCAAGGCTATTACCAAAATCCCGAAGCGACAGCGAAAGCAATTGATGCTGAAGGTTGGTTTGATAGCGGCGATTTGGGTTGGCTGACACCACAAGATGACTTAGTGCTGACTGGCAGGGCGAAGGATACGATTGTATTGACTAACGGAGAAAACATCGAACCGCAGCCAATTGAAGATGCCTGTGTGCGATCGCCATACATCGATCAAATTATGCTCATCGGCCAAGATCAGCGCAACCTGGGAGCCTTAATCGTCCCCAATGTCGAAGCCTTAGAAAAATGGGCAGCAAGCCAGAATCTGATACTGGATACGCAAAATAATCAGGTGATTTCCTCAGATAGTCAAAAAATTGACTTGGAGAGTAGAATAATCCAGGATTTATTTCGCCAAGAATTGAATCGGGAAGTGCAAAATCGTCCAGGTTATCGACCGGATGACCGCATCGGAACGTTCAAACTCATTCTGGAACCGTTTTCAATAGAAAATGGTTTGATGACACAAACCCTGAAAGTTCGCCGACATGTCGTCACGGAACGTTATCGCGATATTATTGACGGCATGTTTGCCTGATGATTCCACCTGCTAACTGTAAAGAGTGAACGTGAAATATTTATGGATGTCTCCAAATCTAATTTGCTCCTGAAACGCGTCGTCAACGTCAAAGTCATTGTGACTCCTCTCTGGAAAGAGGAAGTACAACAGCAGTTGCAAACGCAGATTAATCAACTCGATCAGCAATTGCAACAGCTAGACGTTGAAGGACAAAGAGCGATCGCAGCAATTCAAAAGCAGAGTCTGCAACCACCTGGCCCCCAGACTCTCCAACAAATTGACAATATCCAACTCCAAGTCAATCAAAAGAAAAGTGAATTTCTAGAACAGAAAAATCAATTGCTGCAAAACCTCCAGCAAGTGCAATTTCTTCAACAGGATCAAGAAGTCAACCAATTCCAAATGGAAGGCTTTTTCCGGGTAGAAACCGGTGATAACTTAATTAGCAAAATGCAGGTTGAAATCCTTCTGCGTGATGGCGTTGTCGAAGAAATTCGCGGCGACATTTAACTTTGTCATTTGTCATTTGTCCTTTGTCATTTGTTTTATGACTAATGACCAATGACTAATTACAAATGTGATTTAACTTTGTTTGGGGGCGGCTCCCAGCCCAACATTCTACCTGGGAGCCAGCCCAAACAATTTGCCACACTGGAGGAGAGCTAACAAAAAGCGATCGCCCAAAGGTAGTCATCTCAACTCGATATTTAACTGTATCAACTGCATCACCCGGCTTGATTTGCGTAATCGTCACAAGGGCCTGATTTCGCTGCGGATAAGCTACCTCTACCTTTCGCGTTCCTTCCACTGTTATCTCCTCCAAGGCATTCAGGGCGAGGGTAGCAGGATCGCTACCTTGGAGAGATGAGTTTATCTTTTCTAAAGGTATAGTTTTATAATCGGAACGCTCTGAGTATGCCACAACCTCTTGAGACTGATGTATTGCTCCCATCTGCTGGGTTTGCCCATCATTAATCTCAACAATTGGTGCAGATGGCTGGTGCTGAATCATATAAACTCCAGCGCCAGTTGTGGCAAAGATACTTATTATCACAATTAAAAAGAATTTCAACTTTGCCGACATAAAAGTAAACAGGAATTTCAAATAGGTTTATTACCAATTTCGAATTCTAGATTGAACTGGATTGTACATCCTCTACCTGTGAGAAGCACTTGTATCTTAAGTAGTAGTTATGAGGAATATAAATAGCAATCCCATTTAATCTGTGAGAAACTCGTGGTAGTTTTTGCAAGTCAACGACTATAGGATTCCGATTTATTCCTGAATCACTCGTAGAGAGAGCGAACAGGGAATAGTACTGAGTTTTGTTCAAAAATCAAGTAGCAGTCCGATAAAACGAAATCGAGATATTGGCTAACCATTGAGGATAGCTGTGTATTATAGACTTCTAAGCGGTATTTAGGTTCCTAGAATATTTGTCAATTGTCAAAATCCGATTCGCAACCCCCAACCTAAATATAAACAGCCTAAAACTCTCCTACCAAGATACAATTCGATCTGACAAAAGCTGTTAAAGTCCATAAACCATTGATTTCCTAACCACCCTATGAGCATTCACGAAGTATTTATGCCGGCGCTGAGTTCCACCATGACGGAAGGCAAAATCGTCTCCTGGGTGAAATCGCCAGGGGACAAAGTGGAAAAAGGCGAAACAGTGGTGGTTGTAGAGTCAGATAAGGCAGATATGGATGTAGAAACCTTTTACGAAGGCTTTCTTGCCCATATCATAGTTGAAGCTGGTGAACTGCGCCGGTAGGATCTGCGATCGCCTTCATCGCCGAAACGGAAGCTGAAATTGAACAGGCGAAATCTCTTGCCAATTCTGGCGGCGCGGCGGCTACAACTGCCTCTTCCCCTGAACCAATCCCTCCCACAGCTACAGCCGCAACACCTGCCTTAGCGTCTCAAAACGGGTCTAACCACAAAGAAGGAAGGCTCGTAGCTTCACCCCGTGCCCGCAAGTTAGCTAAAGAACTCAAAGTAGATTTAACTACACTCCAAGGCAGTGGCCCCTACGGTCGCATTGTCGCCGAAGATGTAGAAGCATTGTCTAATAAGGGCAAACAACCCGCCCCTGCCTCAGTTGCCCCACCAGCACCTGTACCAACCAGCGCCCCAGTTGCACCCCCAGCACCTCGCACACCAGCACCCGCACCAGTAGCGGCGGTTGTTCCTGGTCAAATAGTGCCTTTAACAACCTTCCAAAATGCCGTAGTGCGGAACATGGTAGCTACCATATCCGTGCCCGTCTTCCGTGTCGGTTATACAATTACCACCGATGGATTAGACAAACTTTATAAACAAATTAAATCCAAAGGCGTGACAATGACAGCGCTACTGGCAAAAGCTGTAGCAGTGACGTTGCAAAAACACCCATTGTTAAATGCTAGCTACTCAGACCAAGGTATTGTTTATCATTCTGATATCAACATTTCTGTAGCAGTAGCGATGGATGATGGCGGATTAATTACACCTGTGCTGCAAAATGCAGACGCAGTGGATATATATTCTCTATCGCGTAATTGGAAGTCTTTGGTAGAACGTGCGAGGGCAAAACAATTACAGCCCCAAGAATATAACAGTGGTACTTTTACCCTGTCTAATTTGGGGATGTTTGGTGTCGATAAATTTGATGCGATTTTGCCACCTGGACAAGGTTCAATTTTAGCGATCGGGGCATCTCGTCCGCAAGTGGTAGCAACACCCGACGGTTTATTTGGCGTGCGGCAACAAATGCAAGTCAATATTACTTCTGACCACCGCATTATATACGGTGCCCATGCTGCGGCGTTCTTGCAAGATTTAGCAAAACTGATTGAGACAAATCCTCAATCTTTGACACTATAGTTTTGAGAAGACACCAAATTTAAGTGTTAGCGCTATCAGCGAATAGCAGTTTATCGTAGAGTAGCGCTAACAAAAAACAACCCCTAATACCAATTAAACCAATTCGCAATGGGCTACGCCCCACTACGCTAACGCAATTACGTTCTGGTAAAGCATCGTTAGCGAGTGGATTTATCCCTCGCTAAGACAATCGCTAGAATCGCTGTCAATATAGGACTTACGCAAGAGTTACGGAATAACGAACCACAGAGGCGCAGAGTACACGGAGAAATAAGAGTTTGAGAGAGATTTTGCGTAAGTCCTAAATAAATTGGCGGCGAGTGTCAAAGCAATTTATGCCAACTCAGTAACATTTTTGCAAACTGTCAACCAAATACTAAATTTATTTATCGGGATTCCCCTCTGCCTCCTGCGTCCTGCCCCCTGCCAATACTAAGGTGACTGATTTAACACCCACTTCAACCACTGCCTAAAGGAACTTATAATATTCAAACGATGGACTCCAGGCGCACGGGCAGAGGCCAGTCCATCAACGGCAACTAATGCGGCATACTGCAAGCCCAAGAAACTATCAACTGCTGCATAAGGGCCACCCAAAGTAATAGCACCCGCAGCATACATTTGACCTCTATCACTACGCATTTCTACTAGTTCAAAATTGTTCGCTACAGTCAGTCGCCCCAAGTGGTTAACTGGGAGGTGTAATGTTTTACCAAATCTGCTAGTAAGGGATTGGCATCAACCTTGGCATCCAGTCCAGTAGCATCAACAATAAAGTCAGCTAGTAATTTCATTTCCCCCAAGCTTTGTTCTCGAATATGGGTAATAGTTCGGTTTTGGGCATCTCGCTCCACATCCAGCACCTCACCGAATGTAATTTGATACCAGCCTTCGCTTAACCCTTGGGCGGTAATTTGCTGCCAGTCGTGACGGTCGGCGGTGGTAGTTCCACCCCAGTCTGCTAATAAACGTTTGCGTTCATCGGGAGTGGCTTTTTCTAACATTGCCCGGAGTTCGCCGCCCCAGCAAGCTTTGGGCCAGTTAAAGGGTTGAAATTCGTAATGATTTTTGACTAGGCGCTGGGTATTTTGAAATTTGTTACCTTGAGGTTTAGGCGATCGCATTAAATGCAAAACTGCAATATTCGGATTTCGCTTTCTGGCTTCATAAATGCGCTGCACAATCCGCGAAGCCACAATTCCCCGCCCCCGAATCAACACCGTACCACCTTGTTGCTCTAGTTGCTCATAAACATGATCGTGAGCTTCATAAGCATTAACTACAGATTGAAAATCTTGATATTTTTCCCTATAAGCTTGCAAATCTGGCAAAAATTGAATGGCTGGATATCCAGTAGCTAAATGTAAATAACGACTAACTAAAAAAGCATAATTTCCTGGGCCGCGAGAATAGGCTACGCAATATCTCCCATCATCAGTTTTGCGAATTCCCCTAACCCGTCCATAGCGATAAATTTGATTCCAGCTAATGCGCTTCGCTTCTCTATCTATGGAATCAAAGACGTTACCCGCACGCGGAGTATAAGTTTCTGCAAATGTTGGTTCAGCAAACACTTGCCACAAATACTTAAATGCTGGGTTTATTTGTCCCTTGCTGAAATCGTGCCAAGCTTCACGTAAGGCATAACTAGGCCAGCCCCAAATATTATCAGGACAAGAATCAGAATTAGAACGTAGTCTCTCATATAAGGGAATTTGCGAATTCAAACACAGGCGCTTGTAACGAGCATAAGGTTCCGCCTCTAATCCCAAAGCTATAATTTTTTCAGTAGGTACACCGCTAATTCGCAATAAATCAGCCCAAACAAAGCTACCCAATCCCGCCCCGATTGCTAGATAATCAGATTCATCTACTGGTAATCCCGTAGCATGAAGTGCTTGTACAGCGACCTTTTGTGCCTGAAACGCTAATGGCGGGAAATTACTTGCCAAAGGCGTTAGCGGCTGGACTACAGCCAACCTGGGGTCTGGGAGATTGGTATTTGGGTTGAAAAAAATTGTTGAAGGAGGGCTGGTATCTGGTGCGGGTACGTTAGCAGCAAATGTCACCGTTATTAAATAGGGGCCAATTTGCATGTATCGCCATTAGCCAAGACACTGCGCGTTTGTGGTTGACCATTAACATACACACCGTTAACGCTACCTTGGTCAATCACTACTAAATGGTCTTGTTCCCAGTCAATTAGGGCATGGTAGCGAGAAACTTCATTGCTGTTAAGCAGCATTCTAGAAACGCGCTGTCCATTAAATTCAGGAGGTAAGCGAGCGAATTCTCGACCAAAAGCGATCGGCATATTCAACCTTGGTTCTCGCCGTTCACCCGTCGCCGGATCGTCCCAATTCAATTGGATTTGTTCATTTGTCATTTGTCATTTGTCATTTGTCATTGGACATTAGTTATTTTTCTTCCCCTGCTCCCTCTGCACTCCCTAATTACTCGGTGCTACCAACACACTCACAGCCGCAGCTAAAGATGTTCCACACCAACGACAGCCAATTTGTAGATTTTCTGCTGGGGAAACTTTATGACATTTGGGGCATTCTAAGCCATAAACTCCCGGCGGTGGTGCAGGGGGTGTCGGTGAATATTGGTGATGTCCGATATGTATTGGTGGATGGGGTGGCAGCAAAATTGTTGCTGGAATGTTAGCCATCGAAACCTTAGTAACATTGAGTTTTATTTGCCCCAAAGAGATACTACTACCCTCAGTTAAAGGCATTTCACCTTGGACTAATTGCCGTCCATCGACAATGGGGGGATTTTGCGATCGCAAATTCCTGATATAAAAGCGTTGTTGCTGGTGATGAAAAAAAATTTCAACGTGCAGACCAGAGACAGTGAGATTACTCAGAACAATGTCGCACCGGAGGGGGTCACGACCGATGCGGACAGTGCCAGGATTTTGACTTGACTGTTGTTCGTAAATGTCCTGAGTTTTATGTTGACCTGCATCATGCCACTGTAAAGTTAGTGCGTTCATTAGCTACTTCAACTTCTTTCTGTGCGATTCCTAACATGATTTAGTCGGTGCAAGCAAGTATTTAGAAAAAACTTCAACAAGCTTTATTTTGCCGACGCTAATTTATCAGCAAGGCGTGTGGTTTCTGGCAGCCGATATTTAGTTGTGCAGCGTAACACATAGTCAATCGCCGTCGGTAAACTAACTCGATGACCACTGGAAATGTACAGAGGTTTTACTCCTGTGCGCGATCGCAAAACTGCCCCAATGGTTTCACCCTTATATATCAGTGGTTGTCTGCTGCCTTTTGTTTCTGGCACTTCCTCATTCTTTCCTACCAATTTTGACTTAGCTACCCCAATTGTCGGCATATCTATAAGTAGCCCTAAATGGCTAGCTATACCTAATCTGCGGGGATGAGCAATTCCTTGACCATCACATAAAATGATATCTGGTGTTGTTTTAATCTTTTCTAGAGCATCGAGGACAGCGGGAATTTCCCGAAATGAGAGGAACCCAGGAACATAGGGAAATGTTGTAGGACGGTGTGCTAGGCTTGTCTCGATTACTTGCAAATCAGGAAAACTCAGTACTACGACAGCTGCACGGCTAATTGTTCCATTAGCTTCAAAACCCATATCTACTCCAGCAACGTACTGGATAGGTTCTGGCAGTTGATCGGACGTAATTACTTGATCTCGCAGTTTTTCTTGGATAACTATGGCTTCTGCCACTGTCAAGGGCCAAGCATAATCTTGAGAAATATTCATATTTTGATTGGGAATTAAATTGATTAATATAAATATTAGTAATTTAGCAAGCAAAGAAAAGAAACAGTAATTTTTGATATTGATGCAAAAAAAGCATTTTTTGCAAAAGTCTATAAAAGACTATCTTTATACTAAATGTTTTAACTCCAGTTATTTAATATTTTGCATCATAATGTTACTTAAGGCTGTCAAAAGGGAACCCTGAGAATATAAGTTTATTTTCCCAGATTTTCTCTTTTACTGGTTATGACACAGCCAAATATTCTACAACTTGCTAAACAGGGAGATACCCAGGCAATCGCATCTCTGATGAATCGCCACCTACACCCGAAAGGGATCACTGCAAAGGTTACTTTCCAAGATGCTTGCTTGGAGGTAATGCTAGAATCTGCCGAAGTACCAAATCAACAAATTTTAGTTCCATTTATCCGTAAAGGGTTAACGGCTTTAGGGGCTGCATCTATTGAAACAGTGCAAGTTTATGGGCAACAAACGGGTAAGGAGTTTCCGGCTTGGAGTAAAGAGTTTAATTTAGGGATAGCAGAAGCTGAACTAGAAGCGGTAAATGATGAAGACTCTTCCAGTAATCCTCAACCCTTAACTATTTGTATTAACTTAAGCGGTGACAGCGCACAGGGATTAACAAGTCAAGATTTTGAAACAATTGCTAATCAAATCAGCGCTGATATTTTATCATCTTGTTATGATGTCTTTATTCAAAAAGTAAGTATTAGTAATGGAAGTTCTGTGATTACAAAGGAACGTTAGATTTTACTTACCGTGCAGATAAGTAGTCTAAAATAGAATTTTTGCCAGAAACATAATAAATTAAATGTGATTTTCAATATATAATTATCAATAATTTTTGAAAATGTTGCTTTTGCCTGTAAATAGAGAATCTTAGAGGATGTTTGAAAAGTCATATTCATGGTAGTAAAACGTTCTACAATCTTACTCAATCAGCAAAATCTCCAGATGAGTGGAAAATAGTTGTAGCTCACTGGGAAGCTGCGATCGCACTTATGAAAAGTGTGCCATCTTCTAGCCCAAATTATCTAGTGGCTCAACAAAAAATTAAAGAATATCAAAAAAATTTCGACTATGCTGAAAAAAATTCCTTTGTTAATAAGTAAAGCGATCGCACCTCAAAGTTACACTAGAAAAAGTAGTGCGATCGCAGATGCGATCAACCGTCAATTACAAGCGAACTTATTCCCCACTCCCAATTTTTAAATTATGAGTTTGAGTCTGTGTATGATTGTGAAAAATGAAGCCGCAACACTACCTAAATGCCTAAACAGTGTAAGAAAAGTGGTGGATGAAATGGTAGTATTAGACACAGGCTCAATCGATCGCACTCCCAATATTGCCCAACAACTTGGTGCAAAAGTCTATCATTTTAAATGGTGTAATGACTTCAGTGCTGCCCGTAATGCAGCTTTAAAATATGTTACTAGTGATTGGATTTTGGTATTAGATGCTGATGAAACTCTAGCACCAGCAATTGTACCGCAGTTACGAGAGGCGATCGCTACAGATGAATACCTGCTCATCAACCTCGTCCGCCAGGAAGTTGGCGCAGAACAATCTCCTTATTCTCTGGTTTCCAGGCTATTTCGCAATCATCCAGATATTCGTTTTGACCGTCCTTACCATGCCTTAGTAGATGATAGCGTGGCAGCAATTTTAACTAAAGAACCCCATTGGCAAATAGGTTATTTACCTGGAGTAGCACTTGTACACACAGGATATCAAAAAAGTGCGATCGCTCAAAATAACAAATATGCCAAAGCAGCTACGGCGATGGAAGGGTTTTTTGCGACTCATCCTGATGACCCCTATGTTTGCAGCAAATTAGGGGCATTGTATGTGGAAACTGGGAAAATTACCCAAGGTATGGAGTTGCTGAGACGAGGAATCACATTTGCTCAAGAAAACTACGATATTTTATATGAACTCCACTATCATTTAGGCATTGCCTACAGTCGGTTGCAAAAATCTCCACAGGCTATTTCTCACTATCAAGCTGCCATCAAATTGCCAATTTATCCCATGCTCAAACTAGGAGCATACAACAACTTGGGTAACTTACTCAAAGCAGCAGGAGATTTAAACGGTGCGAAAACTGCTTATACCACAGCTTTGAAAATTGACCCTACTTTTGTTTTTGGACATTATAATTTGGCGATGACATTTAAGGCTTTGGGTTTATTTGCAGATGCGATCGTATATTATCAACATGCAATCACCTTAAATCCCAACTATGCCGAAGCGTATCAAAATTTAGGGGTAGTGTTGCTCAAAATTGGCAATCATCAAGATAGTTTAGCAGCTTTTAAAAAAGCGATCGCCCTTCATGAAAGATATAATCCCGAAGAGGCGAAGAGACTGCGCCAAGGTTTGCGAGAGATGGAGTTGATGTAGGGCATAAGGCATAGGGTATGGAGGAGAATAATATCCGTCATTGCGAGTGAAGCGAAGCAATCCCAGAGACTTTGCGATTGCTTCGCTTCACACGCAATGACATCTTATATTTAGGGCTTGCCTACCTACTTAAATACATAGAACTTCAAAAAATTTAAGCTATAAACACAAAACATGGGACTGGAGTATAGTTCAATACAATTAAGTTAGCTGTATTGATTTATAGTCTCAAGACTTGCCTCCCCTAGTTCTCCCCGATTGTTACCTAATCTAAAAATATCAACCCAAAAGTTGAATCAAAACTTTTGGCGGTATCAAACTTTTTAATATTTTATGAATAAAGAGACAAACTTTTTTCGTGTATTTTGTTCATATCCGGTGGTCTTGGCAGCAATAACTGCCTTCACGGGCATAATTCTTTAAAGAATACGACAACCTAGATGCAATAAATGTTTGAAGGAGTAATACCTATGCTTGAAACCCATCTTATCCACACCGAAGCTGATTATCGTGCTGCACTTGATGAAATTGAAAGATTATTTGATGCAGAACTAAATACACCAGAGTTTGACCGCTTGGAAGTTTTAACTAGGCTTGTGAAAGCATACGAGCAAAGGTATTACCCAATCGAAGCACGAGATCCTATTGAAGCAATCTTATATTATCTTGAATCTCGTGGGTTATCTCTAGATGATATAGAGCCAATGAAACAAGCGATGTTTTACTAAAAAGCTCTGGAACTTGAACTTCGGAACACGAATCTTGAACTTCAGAACTCGGAACTTGAACTTCAGAACACGAAACTTGAACTTCAGAACACGAAACTTGAGCTTCAGAACACGAAACTTGAACTTCGGAACTCGGAACTTGAACTTCGGAACTCGGAACTTGAACTTCGGAACTCGGAACTTGAACTTCGGAACACGAAACTTGAGCATCGGAACTCGGAACTTGAGCATCGGAACACGAAACTTGAGCATCGGAACACGAAACTTGAGCATCAAAACTCGGAACTTGAGCTTTGGAACACGAAACTTCAGCTTCGGAACTCGGAACTTGAGAGTTTAAAAATGAACTCCACCCCTTCGAGTCGAAAAGGTGGAGTTAAAAAGTTGAAGAGTTGATAAATTCTCCTCACAAATGACAAATGACAACTGACAAATAACAACTAACTAAATACGCGACTTGACAAATTTCTCTAATCTATCCATTCCCTTTTCAATCGTCGCCATATCTGTGGCGTAGGAAAGGCGAATGTTGTCATCAGCGCCAAAAGCAATTCCGGGAATAACTGCAACTTGATGTTTTTCTAGCAAAGCGTCACAAAATTCTAAAGATTTTAGACCGGTTTTGCTGATATCAGGGAACAGATAAAAAGCGCCATCTGGTTTTGCGGTACTCAATCCGGGAATGGCGTTGAGTCTGTCTAACATCACCTGGCGGCGTTTGGCGAAGGCTTGGCGCATTTCTTCGACGCAATCTTGAGAACTTTGCAGCGCTGCGATCGCACCATATTGAGCAAAGGTACACACGTTAGATGTACTATGTCCTTGGATGGTACTCGCTGCTTTAATGATTTCCACTGGCCCCGCTAAATAACCGAGTCTCCACCCAGTCATAGAATAAGCCTTCGCAAACCCATTACTAATCAAAGTCCGGTCAAAAATTTCCTTCCCAAGAGAACCGATGCTGATATGTTCTGCACCGTCGTAGAGAATCTTTTCGTAAATCTCATCGGAGACGACAAAGATATCTGCATCAACTACTACTTGCGCCAGTGCTTTAATTTCATCTGGCGTGTAAACCATCCCCGTAGGATTAGATGGAGAGTTGAGGATAAATAACTTTGTCTTCGGCGTGATTGCTTTACGGAGTTGTTCGGGAGTAATTTTATAACCCGTCGTTGCATCTGTGGGCACAATTACCGAAACTCCACCGACCAAAGTCACCATTTCGGGATAACTTAGCCAGTAGGGTGCAGGGATAATTACCTCATCACCTGGATCGATCAGCGCCACCATTAAGTTGTACAGAGAATGCTTACCGCCATTGGTGACGATGACATTTTCAGACTTGTAATCAAGACCGTTATCAATTTTAAGCTTATGGGCGATCGCTTCCCTTAACTTTGGTTCTCCGGCTGCTGCACCATACTTGGTTTTGCCTTCATCCAAAGCTTTGACTGCTGCGGCTTTAATATGCGCTGGGGTATCAAAATCTGGTTCTCCAGCGCTAAAACTACAAACATCTATTCCTTCCGCCTTCAGTGCCTTAGCCTTGGCTGCGATCGCTAAGGTTAATGAAGGTGTTACCTGACTTACTCTTGCTGCCAGCTTCATTCTTACTATTTTTTGGCAAATCTTTCACTTATCTAAGGATATCTCAGAATCCCTACCAAGATTTGCTTTTCTGAATTTGTTGGGAACTGGGGAGTGGGGAGTGGGGAGTAGGGGGAGGAGCAGAGGAGAATAACTAATGCCCAATGCCAATGACTAATGACTTCGCAAAGCGGTTTGATTCTTGACTGTTAACAATGTATTGTATATAACTTGAATTTTACAGGAAACTAACTGTTTATATGCAGATTAAGAAACTTTTAATTGCGTCTTCTCTGCTAATTACTGGTATTTTTATACCTAATGCGGCCATTGCTCAAAATCGCGGTACTCCGGGGAAATTTGATTTTTATATACTGACACTTTCTTGGTCGCCGGATTATTGTGCAACAAATAGTACCCCTGATCCGCAGCAGTGCGCTTCTGCAAGGAAACTTGGTTTTGTACTACATGGTTTGTGGCCACAGTACCAAGTTGGTTATCCTGTTAATTGTTCCACGCAGAAATTACCGTTGGAAGTAAAGCGGCGGTTTCCTAATTTGTTTCCTAGCGCTAAACTTTACGATCATGAATGGGAAAAACATGGTACTTGTTCGGGGAAAACGCCTGCGGAATATTTGGCATCGAGTAAAAAATTAAAAGATGCGATCGCTATTCCCGCAGCTTACAATCGCCCTAATAAACCCTTGCGTACCACAATTACAAATTTTAAAAATTCATTTGTGAGTGCTAATAATAAAATTACTGCTGATGGTATAGCACCTTTTTGTTCTGGTTCGGGAAGATTTTTGCGAGAAGTTTTCTTTTGCCATTCCAAAAATGGTGAACCTGGAATTTGTAGCGCCGAGATTTTGAAGCGATCGCAAAAAAGTTGTGGTCAACCAGATTTTTTATTGAGAAACGTTAGATAAAAAGGGGGCATGGGGCATGGGGCATTGGGTATTGGTTATTCTCCTCTACTTCCCCTGCTCCCCTTGCTCCCTCACTTTCCCATTCCCTAAGCTATCGTCACATCCGGCGACAAATAAACATCTTGAATGGTGTGGAATAGCTTCACGCCTTCTTCAAAGGGACGTTGGAAGGTCTTTCGCCCAGAAATTAATCCTGAACCACCAGCGCGTTTGTTGATTACGGCAGTGCGTATTGCTTCAGCGAAGTCATTTTTACCAGTCGCGCCACCAGAATTAATCAACCCCACACGCCCAGAGTAACAATTTAGTACTTGGTAACGAGTTAAATCAATTGGGTGATCAGTTGTCAACTCTGTGTAAATCCGCTCATCAGTTTTGCCGTAACTCTTACCAGTAGCTTTGGCAATTGCACCGTAACCATTGTTATTTTCAGGTAACTTTTGTTTGATGATGTCGGCTTCAATCGTCACACCCAAATGATTCGCCTGTCCGGTGAGGTCAGCCGCAAGGTGGTAATCTTTATCTTGTTTAAAAGCGTTATTCCGCAGATAACACCAGAGAATCGTCGCCAAACCTAGTTCGTGAGCGCGTTTAAAAGCTTTGCTGATTTCTTGAATTTGTCTGGTAGAATGCTCTGAACCAAAGTAAATTGTCGCACCTACAGCAGCAGCCCCTAAATTCCAAGCTTGTTCCACATCAGCAAACAATACTTGGTCAAATTGATTGGGGAAAGTCAGCAATTCGTTGTGATTAATTTTGGCAATAAAGGGAATTTTATGGGCATACTTGCGCGAAACTATACCTAATGTTCCCAAAGTAGTAGCAACGGCATTGCAATCTGCGGCGATCGCTAGCTTAACAATATTTTCCGGGTCAAAGTAAATCGGATTGGGTGCAAAAGACGCACCTGCTGAGTGTTCAATCCCTTGGTCTACTGGTAAAATCGACAGATAACCTGTGTTTGCCAGACGACCGCTAGAGTAAAGTAAATGGATATTACGCAATACTTGAGGATTGCGATCGCTGTTGAGCCAGATTCGCTCTACAAAATCAGGCCCCGGTAAATGTATTAAATCTTGAGAAACCTTTGCTTTGTAGGTAAGCAGGTCTTCAGCCTCTTTACCTAGCAATGACTCAATAGAATTAGGTTCTCTGAGCGTTGTAGTCATAGCGTTTTCCTGAAAAATTGAGCAAATGACCTTTGCTTTTAAGATAGCATTTTTAACACTCCTAACCTGCTTAGGCTTGTATTAATTAGATATATATTCCTTTTGATATAAAAGCCTTAAATTATTCTTTAAAAATCGCTAAAATCAATGATTATCTGAGATATAACCATTATTTTAGCCAAGATGCACAAAGAAAGAATCGTGCTTTTGAGGGTTTTGGTGGATTGCACACTGATAATTTGATATATTTCAATTCTGATACTCATCATTTGACAACAAAAATGTCGAGAAGCAATCTTCGCAGATTCCCATTGTGGCAATAATCGTTAAAGGAACAAATACAATTCTATGAGTAAATTTCAAATCGATCTCGACTTCAGCAAAATAGATTTCACTTCCCTTGAAACAGAAGAAGATTTTCAAAGAGAGGCAAAAACATTACTACCCAAGGCACTGGTAAAACTAGGTGAAAGTGTCGGTGAGAAGACTTGGGAAGAATTACAGCAAAAACTGCAAGCATCGGGAAGTAAGCTCAAATCTTCTCCTAGTGAGAAACGTAGGTTTATGCAAGAAACAGGCAGAACTTATCAACGAAATGCTAGTAATAGAGAAAAACAAGAACTAGAAGAATATATAGTAGAGCAATTACGCCAGCACAAATAGTAAAAATCAACCTAAGCTTGATGTACTTGTATTCCAACTTCTATTTTTAGCAGTAGTTTTAGTAGGGTGTGTTAGCCCTTGGCGTAACGCACTACTTTACTAAATTGTAGTATTCAAAATCATTGTAGCCTTTACGTGTTTGATATTCGTGAACGAGTCTTTGAACTCCGTGAACGAGTCTTTTATACTCGTGAACGAGGCTTTGAACTCCGTCAGCGAGTCTTTTATACTCGTGAATGAGCCTTTTATACTCGTGAACGAGCCTTTGAACTCCGTGAACGAGTCTTTTATACTCGTGAATGAGTCTTTTATACTCGTGAACGAGTCTTTTATACTCGTGAATGAGGCTTTGAACTCCGTTAACGAGTCTTTTATACTCGTGAACGAGCCTTTGAACTCCGTTAACGAGTTTTTGAGAAGTAGTCGGACAAAAATAATTACAGTCATTGCGAGCAGAGCGAAGCAATCCCAGCCCTTGCGATTGCTTCGCTCCGCTCGTAATGACATATTTACCAAACATGATTCAAACAAACCAACGGCGAATCAACTCCACCTGGAAGCCATAGCCGTCGTCAACTTCCTCAATTAACTCACGTTGTAACAGCAAGTGGAAAGTAATATCAGCATCAGGAAACTCTTGCAATAGAGTTTGGCGGCTAACTATAGCCCCTTCCCCTTGAGCGGCAATAAAACGTAGAATAGCTTGTCCAGTAGCGTCTACTTGGTTGTTTTGAATATCAGCAAAGAAAAAGCCCCCACTTTGCAAAGCTTCTGGTATCGCTGCTTCGACATTGGCTAAGGTTGCCAATCGCCGGATAGAGGGGTCTTGCTCGTTTTTGAGTACGACAATTTCCGCACAGAGTAGTTGTACTAAGAATGGGTGACAACGGGTGAGTTGCAACACTCGCTCAACCGCGTCAGGTTCATAGCGCAGGGTAAAATCTTTGACGGGACGTTCAATTAATTGTCGTGCTTCCGCTTCTTTGAGGTAGGAGATATGCACCACTTGGACATTAATTAGATAACTAGCCCAGCGCTGATATTCTTCGATAGTATGAGAGCCAGCCAGTAACACCTTGAAGCGGGGACGATGTTGGATGAGGTGACGCAGCATTCCCAAAACATCCTGTTCATCAAAGCGACCTTTGGCTATGGCGTTGTCTAGCACCTCGAATTCATCTAACGCTAGTAAGGCGGTATTTTGTTCTAGAGCCTGTTCTACTTTATCTAGCCATTCATCGAAATAGGTGAAAGGGTCAGATTGTAGCATTTCGCGGGCTAGGGACGGTAGAGTTACACCTTGCTTTTTCGCTGACTTCTCCATATCTCTAGCCAGATTATAGAGAAAACCTGCATGGTCACTGGCTGATGAAGGTGCGCCTTGTAAGTCTACAAACATGGGGATGATGGAATTGGGTAGTAACTTTCCGATGTTGTTGAGGAGGGAAGTTTTACCCATGCGTCGCTGACCATATAGTAGCAAAGGTGGGCGACGGCGATCGCGCAGTAGTTGCTCGATGCGTGTGCCAATGTCATTACGCCCCATGAAAATTTTTTGCTCCTCAGTGAGGGGTACACCGATAATGTAAGGCGAGTCAATTTCTTGGCGCAGTTCAGTAACTTTAGCTAATTCTTCTACATAGTTGAGTATTATCTCACGCCAACTTTTGGCAATTGAACGGAAACGAAAATCATATTGTTCACCAAAGCTCGGCAAGTATTCATTCAAATGCTCTACAAAAACCCTAAGAGCTATGCGCTGATTGTGAATACCAGCATGATTAAATGCATCGTCTAAAAACTGGCTAATAAGGCTTTCACCAAATATTAGATTGCAATTAACCTGACGAATATCTTTCATATTCTTACAGCCTTCTAAACTGCGTAAATCTAGTTCAATTTGAGCAGCTTGAACAGCCCAACTTTGGGGAGTAATACTCAAGTATCCTAAGGCTGCTTCTCCTTCAACTGGGTTATGTTCAATGACAAAAAGGAGGTATTTATCCAAGCCACGCAGGTGTAAATACTGCAACTCATCCCAGAAAGCAGAGTGGTAGCGAAATAAACAAGGGCTTTTAGCATTACGTATTTTTTCTAATCTATAAAGTAGATGATTCCAAACAGTGATAAATGGAAAGAATAGAACAGTCTGCCATGAATTAATAGTTACTCCTACGCTTCTCTCCATGCTGAAATTCACTCCTATTACCACACCTATCGCCACACCTAATCCCACGCAAAAAGCTATATTTGCGATTGGTTCACCCAACACCCATAACACTAAGCCCAGCAGTAAGTTAGCTAGGATAGGTAATATAAAGTATGCCTGGATGAAAAATCTCCACAAAGCCAGATTTCGCCATCGGCCTTGTCCTAACAAGATACTCAGAGAGGAGTTTGATTCTAGATTAAGGTCAATGCGCTTAAGGTGGTTACGCCAAGCTGAGGGGCGGAAAATGAGCCAGAAAAACAGTTGCAGGCTCCCGATGATTAAGTTGGGGTGCTGTTGGGGTGCGTTGGTGTAGGCGTTGGGGGGAAGTTGTGGTGAAGTCAACGTTTCTGCACTCCTGTTTAAAACTCTATGTCATTGCGAATGCAGCGCTAGTGGAATGTTCGCCTTTGGCGTTCCCATTCGCGTAGCGTCTCCGTTAGGAGAAGGGGAGCAATCGCAAAGTCTAAGATTAAGCTAATCGGCATTTAAGTTGCATAAAAGTAAGGCTGAAGCTTTTACTACAAGCGAATCATTCTGGAAAAATGAATGATGATTAGCTTACTGTGCTTTACCTTAATGTGATCGCAATGACTATTTAGATTTATCATTGTAAGACTTCCCAATCTTCCAGAGGCACAGCAGGTTCAAAAGGATCATCATAACGGTAAGGCTGTTTGCCACGCAAAGGATACAAATTCTCTTCTTGGGGACGAGTCTGAGTTTCTAGAATGATAATTTCAACAGCTTCCCCAGCCTGAAACGGTAAATCCTCAAGAATCAAGGTTCCGTTTTTAGTTAACTTTGTTTCAATTCGGTGTGCTTTCATGGTTACTCTGCTAGTTATGAATCTAATAAATGAGTAAATGGTTTGATTTGTTGTAATCCTTCCTCACGCCAGTTATCATCATTCTCCCCTTCTTCTAAGTTAAATAATTTTTCTCTACACAGAATTTGTAACAACAGTGGCCAGCAGCAACTTTGTGTCAAAATCCACTCTACATCTTCATCAGTGAAGGCAATGGGCGAACTAGCTATCAATTCCCGCACTTCTTTCTCAGTCAATGCTCCCAGATATGCGGTGTAGCCGAAAATATTGAAAAAGGGTGAACTGTGTCCTGTGTTTCGCACCATTTCAATCGGTGATTCGGGAGTAGCCAAGACAAATGCTAGATTCCCTCCTGTATGGTTAGTTGCTAAAGACCGCAAACATTCCCAAAAGCCATCATCTAATTCTGGACAGCGTTCCAATCCAACACTAATCTCATCCAGTAAGATGACTGTGGGAAAATGCAAATTATCGCTGACTACCTGCATGAAACGATCTAAATCGCAAGGTGTAGGCACTTGCATCTTCAGTGATTCTAGGATGTACTTTAGTAAACCTTCTCGGCTTTGCATTCGTGCGTCTTGCAAGTCTACAAAAATCCAACAGTAATTTTCTGGATGCGGTAGCCAGTCAGATTTTTGAGCAGGACGCAGCTGTTCTGCTGGGGTAATGGTGATATTTCTGAGGTAGTGCAGCAGGGATGTTTTACCACTACGCTTTTTGCCAATAATGGCGGCGTTTTGTAGAGGATGGCGTTTGAGTAGATTGAAGAGGCGTTTTAATTCTTTCTCTCGTCCAAAAAAGTAACGCGGCTGGGTGATGGGTGCGCCAGTGATGAAGGGTGATGCTTCCCCGTTAGGTGGCTGAGGTTGATTTGGCTGAGTTTCTGGTTCTTTGTATGCAATGTCTTGCCACTCTAACCCCAGTTTTTTGCTAAGTTCTACAAAATTTAGATAGTCAACAGGTTTACCAGTGAGAAAGCTTTTGACTGTGGAAAGAGAAAATCCTATATCTGTAGCCAAAGACTGCTGGCTGGGATAGCCGTTAAACTGAGGTGCTGACTTTACTTTTTCAATATACTCAGGGGCTACTCGGAGCGATCGCGCCATCATTCCTCATCGAGAAACTGCTGTGAGTATATCAGGTTTTTATACTCGCTAAATAGCAAAGCTGTTGAACCATAACTTCTTGCACTCTAGAAATTATAGTCATCCTGAACTTAACGAATAATCAACTAACAACTCGTCTAATGGGTGACTATTTCTCAACTCCGTTCTCAACCAGCACCAAGTTGTAATGAGAATGTAAGGGATTAAGGGCTTTGAGAATGAAACGAGAATTGGGAATTCTGCAAATTACTTTATCACTTTGCGGAGTGATGATGTTTGGTACAGTAATTTACGCCGCTATTAATATGGTGAATGGTCAATACCAAGTTGAAATATCGCTCAATACTAAGGGACTCATTATTAAGTCAGATATTGACAAAAGGCAATGCAAACCAGTAGAAGATATTGCCCAAAAGCAGGAAAGCACAAATTTAGAGCAGAAGACAATTAATTATGAGTAAAAATCAGTAATGAGCTAGAAGTTATTGATTCTAACTCATTGTGAATGAACCTTTGAACTTCATGGTTTTTTTTACGAACCGCAAAGGACGCATTCGCGTAGCGTCTCGTAGAGAAGGACGCAAAGAAAGAGAAGAAATATGTCTATGGTAAAGCGGTGCATTAGCCTTTGGCATAACGCACTCTACCAAAACACTAAAGGAGTTAGGAATAAATAACTCCTAACTCCTAACTCTTGTACAGACGCGATTAATGGCGTCTCTAATTTTTACACCGGGCAACTCAACTCGCCGGCTTTTTGACTAAAGCGGTGATTCTCCCGATAGTCTACGGGACAATCTATCACTGCGGGTACATCTTGAGCGAGGGCTTCTTTCAAAGTGGGAATCAAATCTAAAGCCGATTCAACTCGGTAGCCTTTTAAACCCATACTTTCGGCGAATTTGACGAAATCAGGATTGCTAAAATGCACAAAAGATGAATTTCCTTTGCCAAATTGATTTTCTTGCTTCCACTCAATTAACCCATAGCCGCCATCATTGAAAATTATGGTGACAAAGGGTGTACCAACACGCAAGGCTGTTTCTAATTCTTGAGAATTCATCATAAAGCCGCCATCACCTGTTACAGCCACGACTTTGCGGTTGGGATAAACGAGTTTTGCTGCTAAAGCGCCAGGAATAGCAATACCCATAGCTGCGAAGCCGTTGGAAATTATGCAAGTATTGGGGCTATGGCAATGATAATGACGAGCCATCCACATTTTATGTGCGCCAACATCAGAAATGACGATATCATCTGGGCCCATCACTTGGCGTAAGTCATAAATTAACTTTTGCGGCTTAATGGGAAATCCGTCATCATGGGCATACTGTTCGTAATCAGCCCGAATCTCTGACCTTAAGCTAATGGCAAAAGGATCGGGTTTACCTTGTCGGTCTGCTAATTTTAAAATTTCATAGAGGGAATCTGAAATATCTCCCACGACTTCGGCGTTGGGAATATAACTACTATCAATCTCCGCCGGACTTACCCCAATATGCACAATGGGAATTTCACCATTACGATTCCATTTCTTGGGGGAAAACTCAATTAAATCATAGCCGATCGCAATTACTAAATCTGTGTTATCAAAGCCACAGGTAATAAAGTCTCTTTGCTGTAATCCCACTGACCACAAAGCTAATTGATGTGTGTAGGGAATAATGCCTTTACCCATGAAGGTATTGGCAACAGGGATATTCAGCAAGGTGGCAAATTGCGTTACTGCATCACTTGCTTGAGCGCGAATTGCCCCATTTCCGACTAAGATTAATGGGTTAACTGCTTGGGAAATTGCGGCGGCGGCTGCCCGAATGCTAGCAAAAGATGCATAAGTTTTTTCGCTATTATCCTTACGCAAAGGTTTGCCTTCGACGGGCATGGCAGCAATATTTTCTGGTAAATCGATGTGAACTGCACCAGGTTTTTCGGATTGCGATCGCTTGAATGCTTTTCGTACTACTTCTGGTGTAATACTTGGTCGCACAATCTGCTTATTCCACTTGGTAACAGGTGCAAACATTGCCACCAAATCTAAATATTGGTGGGATTCAATATGCATTCTATCTGTTCCTACTTGACCGGTAATCGCCACTAAGGGCGCACCATCGAGGTTAGCATCTGCTACCCCAGTCATCAAGTTGGTTGCCCCAGGGCCAAGGGTAGAAAGACACACTCCGGCTTTTCCTGTTAGGCGTCCATAAACATCGGCCATGAATGCTGCACCTTGTTCATGACGAGTCGTAATAAATTTAATCGAAGAATGTTTTAACGCTTCCAAAACGTGCAGGTTTTCTTCACCAGGAAGTCCAAAAATGTATTGCACTCCTTCATTTTCTAGGCACTGCACCAATAATTCTGCTGTATTCATTTTATTTCCTAACTTACTGACGATAAATATTGGGGCTTGGGCATTGGGCATTGGGCATTGGTAATTTAAGTTTTATTTGCATTACCTATGCCCTATTCCCCATGCCCCATGCGCTACCCATAATCATTTAACCCACACGGTTTTAACATTGACAAACTCATGTATACCTTGGATACTCAATTCTCTGCCATATCCAGAACGCTTGATGCCACCAAAGGGCAACCGAGGATCGGATTTGACCATACTGTTGATAAACACGGCACCTGCTTCAATTTCCTCAACCAAGCGATCGCTCTCTTGGTCGTTGGTTGTCCAAGCACTTGCACCTAATCCAAAGGGTGAGTCATTAGCGAGTTTAACGGCAGCATCGATATTTGGAACCCGGAATAACAAGGCTACTGGGCCAAAGAATTCTTCTTTGGCAATTGGTGTGTCGGTGGGGATGTCTACGATAATCGTTGGCGGATAAAAGTTTCCAGGACGATCTGATAAAGGATGTCCACCGGTGAGGACTTTACCACCACTGCTAATAGCATTTTGCACTTGTTGATCTAAATCCTGGAGAATACCAGGTGTTGCCAGGGGGCCTAAATCGGTATCCGGTTGCATAGGATCGCCTACTTTTAGCGCCTCAAATTTTTCTAAAAGCAATTTTTCAAATTTATCTGCGATCGCATCTGCGACAATAAAACGTTTCGCTGCAATACATGATTGCCCGTTATTTAACATCCGCGCTGTAGTAGCTGTGACAACTGCTGTCTCTAAGTCAGCACTTTCTAACACAATAAACGGGTCACTTCCTCCTAATTCCAAAACTGTTTTTTTGATTTGTTTCCCGGCAGCGACAGCGAGGGATGCACCTGCTGGTTCGCTTCCGGTCAAGGTGGCAGCTTTTACGCGGTCATCAGCCATTAAATCGGCAACTTTGGCAGCGCCTATTAATAGAGTTTGAAACGCACCTTTAGGAAAACCTGCTCGTCGGATAATATCTTCAATTGCCAAGGCGCACTGCGGCACGTTGGAAGCGTGTTTGAGTAAGCCGACATTTCCCGCCATTAGTGCTGGTGCAGCAAAGCGGAACACTTGCCAGAAGGGAAAATTCCACGGCATCACCGCGAGAATTGCACCCATTGGTTGATAACGTACAAAACTCTGGCTGGCATCAGTTTTTACACTGACATCAGCTAGAAAACTAGGGGCGTGTTCGGCATAGTAGCGACAGACGGCGGCGCATTTTTCGACTTCTGCGATCGCAGCTTTAAATGGCTTACCCATTTCTAGAGTCATCAACTTCGCAAATTCTGCTTTGTCTTGCTCTAATATATCAGCAGCCTTTTGTAGCCAGTGCGATCGCTCAGAGAAACTAGTCTGACGATACTTTTCAAAAGTCTGATTAGCCAAATCGAGTTTAGCAACAATCTCTTCATCATTGAGCGCCTCAAAGGTTTTGAGCGTCTCCCCAGTGGCGGGATTAATGGTGGCGATCGCCATTACCTGACCTCCCGTTAAATAAATAGCTTCAAGTAGGCTTCCTAGTGTTATACATATAATTTGAGGAAGCTACCACCCAAATTCTAGTCTTTTAGCTAAGAATTAGTTGCTTAGTATTACAACTTCGCAATTTTATTTTAAATAAAATATACAACCTAACTACGTATTTATCTTGATATATTTGTCATTAGTCATTGGTCATTAATTATTCTTTTCCCCCTGCCCCCTACTCCCTGCCAAATCGCTAAAAATTAATGATTGGAGCAACGATTGTTAGCACTGGCTGCAATTTTGTCTGATAAATCTTAACTAATCGCTCAATACCTTTGAAACGATAATCTCCCATTTCTTGGAAGTCTGAGGGTTGTGAAAGCATTTTATGGGTGGCTTGACTAATCACACATTCACTAGGGGGACAAACTGCTTCCATACGAGCAGCAAGATTAATTGTCGCGCCTAATGCCGTATAATCGACCCTTTGGGAACTACCGACATCTCCCACCACAGCTTTACCGCTATTAATCGCAATGCGTAATTGCAGAGGTTCGTGCCAAAAACCATTGGCATTCAGATGTTCGAGACGAGTAAGCATTCCCTTGGCAGCAGTAACAGCGCGATCGGCGTGATCTGTTTGCGCTTCTGGAGCGCCAAAAAATGCCATAATACAATCGCCAATATACTTATCTAAAGTGCCGCCACAAGTAAAAACTTCTTTTAGCATCTCTTCAAATAAATTATTTAATAGTTGAGCGATCGCAGTTGGTGTTAATCTTTCAGAAATTGCCGTAAAGCCAACTAAATCTGCAAACAAAATACTGATTTCGCTCTCGGTGGGAGCTAAACGACCACCCGGTAATCCGCCTACAGAGATCAACTGCTGTACAACTGCTGGAGAATGATAACGTTCTAGTCGGTGACGAATCATTTCTTCAGTTTTAAGTTTTTCTACCAATAACCAACGTTGCACACTAGAAGCCACAAGGTTTGCTAAAGCTGAAAAAAAGCTCAATTCTTCCTCGCCTTCATTTGCCCAATGGTAAGAAGAAAGATTGGCATCGGCATACAGTACGCCCACAACTTTATTCTCATCCCATAAAGGCACTGCCATCGCGCTGCGAATGCCTTTGACCAAAATACTCTGTTCACTAGCAAACCGTTCATCCTGTTGGGTATCGGCTGTTTGAATGACGACTTTTTCCTCAAATACCTTTTGACAGATACTACGACTAATCCAACTACCATCAGAGGGAAGATGTTTCTGTTGGGAAACGTTTCTAGTGGCGGCATTCATTAGTTCCAACTGGCCGCAACCATTGACATCAATTAATAATGCCAAGCGTTCGATACTATCAAGGTAACGAAAAACTACTTGCTGGACTTGAGAAAAAATCTCTTCTATGGATGCTGCCGCACAGAGATTTTTCGCTATGTCTACTAAGTCTTTGAGACGGGCGATGGTTTGGTCTTTATTGCTGATGTTCCCATCCTTACTATCAGCTGCAATCCATTGCTGTTGTAATTGTTCAACATTGTGAAGGATTGTTCTTTGCTCATTAATATCCGAAATTCCGGGATACTCCGGTTGGGAAACAGGATTTGTGATCAATACTACCAGGCTAACATTGCCTAGCCAAAGGATATCGCCGTGATATAACTCTTGGGGAGAGTTAACAAGATATTTATTAACCTGCGTCCCGTTTTTGCTGCCAAGATCCTCAATAGTCCACACACCTTCAGCCGTTTTCACCAGGCGAGCATGGTTGCGGGATACTCCAGCAAAAGGTAAGTACAAGTTACATTCCGGCAAACGACCAATTGTAAATACATTTTGGTCAACTGCGATCGTTGTCTCGGTATCTCCCTCTTGTAGGCGTAGCGTGAGTTCAGTCATGAGTGTGATAGATCCATCGAAGCTAGAGGTCAAGCAACTCTAAGGTAAGTTATACCCTACAGGTTAACCTTCACCTTTTCTTTATGACACTGTTAACTGCATTCCGACAACTGTATGTTACATATATTACATCAAAGGAGGTAATTATGCTGGAGCGATCGCGTCTGGAGCATCGCCTGAAAATATAATATGTTGGATTGGCGATAACATTCAAACTCACTAAAGCCGAGCGTCCAGATTTTTGAACGCTCCTCACCCGCTACTCAAAAACGGGCTGAAAGTGCTTGAAATCTAGTTAGGTGGTAATTCCAAACTCATCTCACCCAATAACCCCTTGCGAAAATCTGTTAAAAGTTGCCTTGCAGCTCGCTCTATATCACCTTTGTAACGATGCTCTGCTAAGGCGTGTAAATAGGTATCTCCGGTGTCTGATGTCGAATCGAGTTGGTAACGGGACTGCAATGGTTTCTTTGGTAATAAATCTGCGGCTACTGCTTCCAAATAGTTGAGTAAATCCACTAAGGCTGCTGCTACTAGCTGATTATCGTAAGATGCTTCACCGATATCATCACAAATGGCTAATTTCAATGCTGCATCTTGGTCTTCCAATCTTAAAGGGATGACACCAGGAGCATCTAGCAATTCCAAATGTTCGGAAATTCGCACCCAGCGCAATTGGCGAGTCACCCCAGGACGCGCTGCACTTTCCACGACTCGCTTTCCCAACAGGCGGTTAATCAAAGCCGATTTACCGACATTAGGAAAACCAATCACCACAGCCCGGACTGGACGAGGTAACATCCCGCGATCGCTTCTTCTTTGATTGAGTTCTACTCCAGCAGCTTGCGCTGCCCGTGCCACTTCTGCTATACCTTTACCATGTTGAGCGTTGGTAAAATAAGGGACTTCTCCTTGACGTTTAAACCAATCTATCCATAGCGATCGCATTTGCGGCGTAATCATATCTACTCGGTTCAGTATCAACACCCGTGCCTTACCCTCCACCCACTCACCTATTTGGGGATGGTGAGTCGCTAAAGGAATCCGGGCGTCTCGTACTTCAAACACCACATCTACCCGCTTCAGCTGTTCTTTGAGCTTCCTTTCAGCTTTCGCAATGTGACCTGGATACCATTGAATCAGGTTTAATCTATAGTTTTGAGTTATAGCCATAATCAATTACCAAATAAATTATTATCACTTATTAATTATCATTCACTGAGTCTTGATGTAGAATTAGACGGTTGCCATCAGGGTCATAGGCATAAATTTCTCTGCCGTGGGAAGCAATGGAAATGTCTCCTGGTCGAGGATAGCCCAAAGTAGTTAGGTGAGCGATCGCATCTTCTAAGTTACTCACCTCTAAACACAAACTTATCTTACTTTTGGTATACACAGATTCGCAAAGCGTATCGTCAAGAAGTTGCTTGTTCTTGGATCTGGCTTCAAATTCCGACTCGTTTGTCTTCTTTGGTTTAAAAATACCTAATCGCGTACTACCTAAATTAAACTCAGCATAGACATTCGGAATCAAAATAACTGGCTTTTCCTCTAGCAATTTAGTATAGAAATTTACTAACTTATCAAAATTAACCGATGCTATGGTGATAAATGCGTTAGTGTACTGGAAAACCATATTTGCCTATTGTCTTTTAAACTTTTAATCTACACAGCATAGGCGGGCAAGATGTCAACCTTAGAGAAATTTTATTTTACAGGTATTTTCAGATAAAATACTCTTATCAAAGCTGATAATATTGCGCTGCTTGCGACAGATTAAATTGTAATAATCTCTCCTCTCCCAACTTGTATCGTAAACTGGGCTTGAAGGGCGAAATATCTAAACTGCGAATAATTTCTGCTGCCACAGCCTTTGCTAGTAGAGGCGGTACAGAGTTACCAACTTGCCTAAATCCGTGCCATTTGGTTACATGAAACCTAAACCAATCTGGGTAAGAATGTAATCTTGCCGCTTCCCTAACTGTGATACAGCGAGGTGTGGATGGATGAATCGGTCTAGGAGATGTGAAAGAACCCCTATACTTGTCTGTTCCGGCTCTTAAAGTATTACAGACACCAGCAGGATGCAGCTTATAAAAACGACTAATTTTTTCTCTCTCACCTTGTTGAGTATCCTGAAAACGTTTAATAGTTTCCGCCGAATGTTTTGTTCTTAAACTTGAAGAAAGTATTCGCAAATCATCTTCTCGTTTGTAAGAATAATCATCATCTAGACGTTTGATACCACGAAGTACAAGAGCATATTTACTAGGCTTTCCATATTCTGCTACAACCCAATCGCTTGTTAGTAACTCAGGATATTTTTCTATTTCAGGTAAATCTATAATTGCATCCGATACTGTAGGACTCAATGGAATATCCGAGATTTTTTTAGAAGTTAAGTTATTTATTAGCGCCTGTTTAGTAATCGGCTGAGGGTATTTTGGTAATTCTACATCTTCCCTTGCACCTATAAGAAATAATCTCTCACGGGACTGTGGTACTCCATAACTGGCAGCGTTGAGAATTTGGTAATTCTCTTCTACTTTATAGCCATTAATTCTAAATTCGCTAATCAAGCTTTGAAGGATTTGTTTATGTTTACCAACTGTGATCCCCCGAACATTTTCCATCACAAAAAATTTCGGTTTTAACTCAAAAACCAGCCGATGAAAGTGAAAAACCAAAGAGTTTCGTGGATCGTCAACAGCCCTCTTACCAATTAGGGAAAATCCTTGACATGGCGAGCCACAAATTACTACATCAATTTCGCGATCGCCAATTTCAGACCGATTCCTAATTTCTTCCCCCGTTGTATCCACAACACTTTTACATAACACTGAGCAATAAGGGAAGTTAAACTCATGTGTTGCACAGTGTATAGGGTCGATTTCTACAGACGCTAGCACATCAAAACCAGCTTGCTCAAAGCCAAGAGTCATACCGCCCGCGCCAGCAAATAAGTCAACTGCGATCGCTCTTTGTTTTTTCATCTCATAAGCCATGACACCTGTAAAGGGGTTAGGTATTGAATATTGCGTTAAATATTAAATATACAAAATTTCCCCAGCCCCCAGATTTTAATCCCCAGTGCCTGATCGCATTTGTAAAATTTCTTGAGCAGCGCGATCACACACTCCAACTTCTCCCAAACTTCGCCGCATTTCCTCATAATCTAGCAAAGTTTGCTCTCTACGATGGGGATTGACTAGCAGTTCCATCGCTGCTTGGATAATATTCTCTGGTGTGGCTTGTTCTTGTAAAAATTCTGGCACAATCAGCTTCATCACTACTAAATTAGGTGGCGATGCAAAGGTTATAGAACCTTTGAGGATTTTACGAGCTATCCAAGCAGTCAGGGAACTTAGGCGGTAAACTACAACTTGCGGCACTTTGAACAGAGCAAGTTCTAAATTGACAGTACCAGATTTACTAATGGCTAAATCAGCCGCAGCAAAAACTTCCATTTGTTGACCTGATATAACTGTCGCCCGTAAACCGTAACGCTCAATAGCCTCTTCAATTGGCTGTCTATAGACTTCCAGCGACAGGGGAATCCAGAAACGAACTTCAGGTAATTTAGCTTGAATAGTTTGAGCAGCTTGAAAAATAATTGGTAAAAGATATTTTAGTTCTTGGCGACGAGAGGCGGGGAGCAGTGCGATCGCAATTTCTTCTGGTGCAATGCCCAGTGTTGCACGGGCTGCTTGGCGACTAGGAGCGTCTTGCATTCGGTCAACTAAAGGATGCCCTACCCAAGTAACTTTTGCCCCTCTCTCGAGAAAGTAACGGGCTTCTTGTGGGAAAATTGCCAACAGCTTATCTGTAAAACCGACAATCCGGTTAGTTCTACGCAAACTTATTGACCAAGCCCACTCTTGGGGAGCGATGTAATATACCACAGGCACATCTGGTAACTGCCGTTTCATATAAGTCCCAATTTCCAGATTGGGAGTCATGTAATCGATCAGCACCACTAAATCTGGTGGATTTTCTTTTAGCGAAGCGATCGCTTGACGTTGCACTTGGAGAGTCGGTAAAACATAAGGTAGCCCTTCTAGAATACCCATCGAGCCAATACTACTGGTATTTCCCAGCAGAATGGCCCCAGCCTCGGCCATTTTTTCGCCACCTAGTGCCACAATCTCTAATTCCAACCCAATCGCCACAGCTTGACGCTTCAGCGCTGTAATTAGCAGCGATCCTTGTAAATCGCCAGATACTTCGCCAGTGCTGATAAATATCCGCATTTGATAATTGGAGTGAATAGTTAGTAGTTAGCCAATAAATAGTTAGGAGTGAGGAGTTAGGAGTGAAGATTTAAAAATTTAAGCCATCAACTCATAACTCCTAACTTATAATTCACGATTCATCACTAACGCCTTTTTTGCCTTTACCAGGAATCAAGCCACGTCTTCCAGGCATTTGGGAAAGTAGCAGAAAACGGCGTAAATGCTGCAACTGTTCGCTATCCCCTAACAATTCCAACTTTTCCAAAGCATCCTTAAAGGACAAATCAGAACGGTAGAGAATGCGGAAAGCTTTTTTCAGTATTTGCAAATCTGCTGAATCCATACCAGACCGTTTGAGTCCCACAATATTCAGAGTTCGCACCCGCGCGGGATTTCCCTCCACCAGCATATATGGGGCCACATCCCGGTCAATACGTGCCATGCCTCCCACCATTGCGTGTCTACCAATACGTACAAATTGATGGACACCTAAAACCCCACTCAGCCTAGCGCGTGACTCTATATGGACATGACCAGCTAACGCCACAGAGTTAGCAATCACTACCTGGTCTTCAATCACGCAGTTATGAGCCACATGGACATAAGCCATCAACAGATTGCCGTCACCAATTACCGTCGCTTCACCAGCACCGGTAGCGCGGTTAATCGTAACGTACTCACGAATTAAGTTGTTATCACCAATTTTGACCCAGGTTGGTTCTCCCACAAACTTGAGATCCTGGGGTTCCATGCCGATGGCTGCACCTGTAAAAATCTGATTTTGCGCCCCAATTTCACAAGGCCCCTCTAGCACTGCATGAGCGCCGATTATTGTTTCGGGGCCCACTTTGACATGCGCTCCAATCACAGCATAGGCACCGACTTGCACTGTATGGTGAAGTTCCGATTTCGGATGAATTACAGCAGTTGGATGAATTAGCGTTTTCAAGGGTGAATCTCCAGAACTGTCTTGATAAGCCAATGCCGGGCCGAGTTTCTGAGGCAGCGCGTTACTCTGGTTAAGAGAGTTATACTGACTACCGTCCATCGAGGCGGCTGGCATTGTTGAGCGTGAAGTATTTCAGTGAACGAAAGTGTCGGGCAAAGCAAGTTAAATGTGTTTGTGAGTGCGTCTCGTACAGAGGGTGTCGAAAATCAAGAAATTATTAAATGCTGTTGTGGATTTTTTTTACTGTTATCCTTTTTCGGGATTCAGTAGAGGCATTTCACGGCTATGCCCATACCACGAAAGCAAACTTTTAGTTAACTAGAGAAAACATTAATTCCCCTTCACAAGCAAGTTGACCGTCAACTTCGGCACGACTTTGCATCTTACCGAAACGACGTTGTTTTACCCATAACAGTTCCACCGTCATGACTAGTTGATCCCCCGGTACAACCTGGCGGCGAAAGCGAACTTTATCGATACCAGCAAAGACAAAGAGTCCGCCTTCTACCGATGACATTTGAGTTAGGACAATGCCCCCAACTTGTGCCATTGCTTCAACAATTAGCACTCCTGGCATCAGTGGGCGTTCAGGGAAATGTCCTTGAAAATGGGGTTCGTTGATAGTAACATTTTTAACGCCAACAGCTTTTTTACCTGGAACGTAGTCAATGATTTTGTCTACAAGTAAAAATGGGTAGCGGTGGGGTAACAATTTCTGAATTTCTTCAGATGTGAAAGTTGTTTTAATTTCAGAACTGATTGTAGTTTCATTTATAGCCTGTGGTTCGGTAGATGTAGGTGTAGTCGTATCGATTGTATTCACTTCAGTGAGGATTGACATTGGCCGTATAGTTGATTTTTCATCTGAAAGTTGAGTAGGCAAGCGTATATCAAAAGCCTTAATCATCGTGGATTATAGACTTGAGAAGCAATCCCGAATCTAAAATCCCCAATCTAAAATTTTTTGAGCCAGTTGAATGTGTAAATTATGACTGGCTTTATACGCTAAAAAATGAGCGATCGGAAAAGTTCCTAGTAAACTCAAATCTCCTACTAAATCCAAGATTTTATGACGGACTGGCTCATTTGCAAATCTCAATGGTGGATTTAGCCAGCCTTCTGGGCCACAAACGAGTGCATTATCTAAACTGCCACCTTTAATTAACCCTGTTTTTTGTAAGTGTTCAATTTGATGCAGTAACCCAAAAGTACGCGCCGGAGCAATTTCCGCAGCAAAGCTAGCAGAAGTTGTTCCTTGTTCTGCGGTTAGTGACCAACTATGCCATTGATTACCAATGGCGGGTAGGTCAAAATCAATACCGTAACTAAAGCGGGTTTCTGGTGCTGGGAGGGCAGATACAAAGGCATCTCCTTGATAGACCGATATTGGTTCTGTAACAACCAAGGGAACTTGGTTATTAACGGGTTGTGATACTAAGCCAACTTGGGCAATGTTAGCTGTCCACACACTTGCTGAACCATCTAAAAGTGGTAGTTCAGGGCCGTCAATTTCAATACGGGCATTATCCACACCCATACCCGAAAGGGCTGCCAACAAATGCTCTACCGTGCGAACCGATACCTCACCCTTACCCAACTGAGTTGAGAGAACAGTGTGACTAACTGCCGCAACTTGGGCTGGAATTATCGGTAAATCCGGTAAATCTACCCGCACAAAGTAGCGTCCACTTCCCGCCTCGGCTGGTAGTATCCGCACCTGAGTACTCACACCGCTATGCAATCCCACCCCTATTTGGGTGATTTCGGCTGCTAGAGTGTGTTGTTGCATAGCCGAAAAGTCAATATATTTCCTTTAGTATTGTTCATTGTCTGTTTTGGTAAAGTCCCTGATATTCCCCTAAAAATGTCATTAATCCCTTTATCGGAACAGTATTGAGGTAAATGTAAAAATTAGCAAGCTAATCCAGCAAAGTTAATTGTCCTTTGTCCTTTGTGATTCACTAATGACCAATGACCAATAACTAATGACAAATTAAAACCTTTCGCCAATACCGAAATTAATCCGACTATCACCGTCATCGTTGATACCGTAGTCAATGCGAATTGGCCCCAGTGGAGACTGGACGCGAACGCCAAGACCATAACCATAACCGCTACCATTTTTGTTCAACACTTCAGCCGCCCTAGTGCTAGTTCCCAGGTCACTGCCGAGATCAAAAAATAGTGCGCCGCTAACTACTGAAAAAACTGGAAACCGATACTCAACTGATGCTTGCACATAAGAGCGCCCACTAGCTAATGCTCCTTCTTCATAACCCCGGACGGAATTGCTACCGCCAATGGTAAAGGCTTCGTAGGGGGGCAAGTCGCCAAGGACGGTTCCTCCTTGGAGGTTAAATGCTAGGGTTTGTGGCCCTTTGCTAAGGCTAATCAGCTTGATGGGTAAATATTGACTGTAGCTACCCCGTAATCTGGTAAGAAAAATGTTGCCTAGTCCGATGGGAACTGACTGATCAACCCCAAAACGCAGATAAGAACCGCTAGTGGGTTGCAACGGGTTATTACGGAGATCGCGCTGTAGACCGACTTGCAATAGTAGTAAATCGTCTTGCCCTCCTGGAGATTCGGTCAGTGGAATTGTGAT
This sequence comes from Nostoc cf. commune SO-36, assembly GCF_023734775.1. Classification (NCBI taxonomy): domain Bacteria; kingdom Bacillati; phylum Cyanobacteriota; class Cyanophyceae; order Nostocales; family Nostocaceae; genus Nostoc; species Nostoc commune. The sequence continues at coordinate 563,733 of NZ_AP025732.1, forward strand.
TGGTTGACCGTTGCTGGTAGGGTTTCCATTTTCGTCGATGGGAATTCCATCATCATTGAATAGCCCCCCTGTTGGTCTAAGATTGCCATCAGCATCACGGGCAGAAACTCGTTGATACTGTATACCTGCTGAAGCAGTCCAGACGGAACTTTTGTAAGGATTAGCTGATAGAGGACGGGTGAAGGTGACACCACCACCTAGCCGGAGAATGCGGGGGCGATCCTGAGAATCTTCAATCGTGACGTTGTTTTGATCAAACGTCCTAATATCTTGATCTTTACCATCAAAAATTAACGAAATCGAACTGCGGCGGAAAAGATTGGTTGTGTAGGAAGTCCGATAAGGATCTCCGGCAATCCAGGGGTCTGTAAACCGCACATCAAATAGCAGTTCCCTTTCTCCCACCTGCACTTCTGCTCCCAGTTTTTGGTTTCTACCGTTCAGGTTTTGCTGTTGATAGCTTACTGTTCCAAAAAGTCCGCTAGCAGAACTAATACCTGCCCCAGCCGCAATCGAACCACTACTGCGTTCAGCTACATTCACGACTACATCCACCTTGCTGGGGTCAGTACCAGGGTCAAGGGAGACATTCACATCTTCAAACAGTCCTAGTCCATACACTCGCTGTAAGTCTCTTTGCACTGTGTTGCGATTGAATACTTGTCCTGGCTTTAACTCCACTTCTCGCGTAATGATGTAATCTTGTGTCCGTCCCCGAATTGGTTGTCCCTTCTCGTCTGTCTCCTGACCATCTTTATTGCGGAACCGGACTCTAATGTTTTCTACTACCCCTTCTGCTACTTGCAAGCTAACAACTCCGTTTTCGGAGACTTGGGGCGCTCCAATCACGTTGGCTAGTACGTAACCTTGGTCTTGATACCGCTTGTTTAACTGCTTGATGCCTTCTTGCAAGTCACGCAAGTTTAGAATCTTACCATACTGCTCCTTAAATACTTCATCTACAGTATTAGCTGGGAGTACAGAAGCAACACCAGTGCCAGGGTTGGCTTGCACTTCTACCTTGCTTAAAACAGGGTTAGGCTGCACAACAAAGCTGACTCGCACTCCCAAGGGGGTATCTTCTGGCGATGCTTGGACGTTGGAGAAAAAGCCAGTACCAAAGATGGCGTTAATATCTTCTTGGAGTTGACTGCGGGTTGTGGTTTGTCCTGGTTGGGTACGAATTACTCTGTAAACTTGGGCTTCTAGTTCTGGTGTTAGTTGCCCAGCTTGTGATCTAATTACTACTTCCGACACCAATACCCGGGGATCATTGGCTTCAGGGGCTGCGCTGGGTTGAGTATCTCCCGGAGTTGTTGTCGGCGGGTTAACATTCTGCGGACTGGGAGTAGCGCCTGGGACTGGGGCAGGTGTTCTTTGTTGACTATCTGGGAATGGAACGTCTGGAGCGGCTGATGGTTCTGGAGTTGTGGGTAATAGAGGTTCCGTTGTCGATGGCTCGACATTTTGTGGGGCTGGAGTAGTCTCAGGAGTAGTCTCAGGAGTAAATTGTTGAATTTCTGGCGGTGGAATGTCTGGAGCGGGAGACGGCTGTTGAGTAGGGCTAGGATTGATTGGGGGCGTTTGTGCAGTTTTTGGCGTTGTGGAGGTTGGTACTACTACCTCTGGAGTCGTGGCGTAGCCCGCCGCAGGCATCGCTGCTGGATTGGCAGGGTAAATTGCAACAACACGGGATTGCAGACGCTCCGCTTCTATAACCTTTGTGGGTTTAGCTGGAGATTCTAGACTTTTACTAGAGTTAGCTTGATCAGTATCCTTTTCTGGCTGCTGATTTGTTTCTAATGTCAAAACTTCTGTTGTCTGTTTTGAACTGTTGGCGGTTTCTGCATTCGCACTCAATGAGCCGCCCAAAGGCGCTGCAATTGCTATTGCTGCCAGCAATACGGGAGATAAACGCATTTTACTTATGATTCCTCTTCACGACCACACACACACCATCACAAATTAGTCATTTGTCATTATTTATTGCCTATCAATTACAAAAGATAACTGACAAAGGACAATCCACACGAGTTTAATTGATTTTTACCCACTTAACTATTACTCTCTACTGCTTTTAGCACTCTTTGTAAAACCTCCTGGTAGGCATCCTCTACATTTCCTAAGTCTCGGCGAAAGCGGTCTTTGTCCATTACCCGACGGTTTGAGTCCTTTTCTGCGGTATCCCACAAACGGCAGGTGTCGGGGCTAATTTCGTCTGCCAAGAGCAACTGCTGTTGTGAGTCCAAACCAAACTCTAGCTTGAAGTCTACTAGGGTAATGCCGCACTGTAGCCAAAAGTTATTGAGAAATTCGTTGATTTGCAATGCAAGATGTGTAATTGCATCCACTTGTTCCGCAGTAGCTAGTTCCAGCAGGTACAGGCGATCGCGTGTCAACAAAGGATCTCCTAACTGATCGTTTTTGTAATAAAACTCAACTAAAGGCTGTTTTAGAATTGTACCCACTGGTAATCCTGTTTGCTGACACAAACTGCCAGCAGCAATATTTCTGATAACCACTTCTAAGGGTAAAATCTTTACCGCCCTCACCCGCATCTGATTCGGGGTAGGGCTGTCGATAAAGTGAGTTTTTATACCATGAGCTTCTAGCTGCTTAAAAAGCTGGCTGGAAATGATACAATTGATTTTTCCTTTCCCTTGGATGCTGCCACGCTTTTGGGCGTTAAACGCCGTGGCATCGTCCTTAAAATCGGCCAACAAGACTTCTGGATCGTCCGTTGTATAAAGAATTTTTGCTTTGCCTTCGTATAACTTGGTATTAACAGACATGGTGGCAGGTAAAGTTTTAGGCGATGGACAAAAGTTGTCCTTTGAGGCTTCACCATTTTATCTTTAGTTATTAACTATTAGCCATTGGTGATTATTTAAGAGAAAACAGGGGTAGGAGAGGAGAATAACCAATGCCTTCTGATTGTTCATTTCTCAGTAGTCAGCTGCCAAAAATGCAGAACTTAATCTCTAACTTTTAATAGAAGACAATTGGCGTAGAGATATAGTATGTTTTGCTAAGTAGTTTTACTGACACATTTGTTATTATTCTTGCAGAGAAGATTTAACTAAGACAGATGAGTATGTTTTAATAGTTTGTAAGTCAGGGTTTCGACTGAAGTTGATTACACTTTAAACTTCATAAATTGAGATCAGATAAATTGACAACCAGAAGGAAAATCGAATATTCTCTTTATTTACTTTGGCAAATTATTTTTGTAGCATTTGCGACTAAAGTATTTCCAGCTTTATCCTTTAGTCTCAAAATTTAAATCAACTAATTCCTGGATCACTCATTAGCAAAGGAGTTGAATGATTTGATTTACCCCAGTCGGACATCAAACAGAAGATGAATTGAATAAATGGAAAAAAAAATAGTGAATAAAGATGATTTTCTCTACCCTCGCGGTCGCTACTACGGTCAGGTAAAGCCAGAAAACCTGGTTTTTAATGCAAATCTACAAGAATTTGCCCAACGCGTTAGTTATATTTGCAACTTAGAAACAGGTGGAAAACTACCTCCAGATGCAGCTTATGAACAAATAAAGGATTTATGGAAGCAGTTGAAACGCTCAAAAAAAGAGCTAAGAATCGGCGAAGACCCGTTTCAGGATGACCAGGGAGAGGTTGAAGGTTGAAGGTTGAAAGGGACAAGGGGAAGAACCATACCCCATGACGAATGCTAAATGACTACTTAGTAAGCATTGTACAAACACCATCTTAGGATTCTGGGGGTAGCGTTTGTTGGTAATTACGCGCCGATTCTAGGTGGATATCAACAGCTTGGTCTTGGGGTTGGATACATTTGGCGGCTTCAAAACAGGCGATCGCTTGTGAGAAGTTGCGCGATAAATAAGCCGAGCGTCCAGTATGATAGTGAAATAAAAATTCTTGAGTGTTGGCATCTAGAGGGATGGTGCGATCGCCAATTAACTCGTAGATATTTACAGCCTAGTGTTTCCCTTTGACTCGAATTTTTTCTAACTGGCGCACCCAAATGCGATCGCTGCAAAGCTGATAAGCAAATTCACTTAGAATTATATCACACCCGTAATCCTTAGTTACCGCTTGTGACATACTCCTACACTGACTGAGTACAGTACAGTGTAGGCTTCTCACCAAATCCAGCTATTGCTTCGGATACTCGATGAGCTTTAAGAACGGAATGCCCTGCCGCTCTATTTTTTATATTCAACGCCGCATTATGATCACGGTCAAGACTGCATTTACAATTAGGGCAGTCGTGCCACCTTTCATGCAGTTTTTTAGGAACTTTCACACCACAGCTAGAACAATCTTGTGATGTGCCTGATGGATTCACTGCAATTACCAATAACCCAGCATTTTCGGCTTTGGTGCTTAGAATTGACAGGAAGTTTGACCACCCAGCGTCATGCACAGACTTAGCTAGCATCGAACGGGAAATACCTTTAACGTTTAAATCTTCGTGAACTACAACATCATATTTTTTCAGTAGATTGTTCGCTGTTTTAAAATGAAAGTCTTTGCGCTTGTCAGCTACTTTTTTATGTTGTTTAGCGACTTGTTTAATAGCTTTTTTGCGTCGATTGCTTCCAATATGCCGCCGTGAGATACGTTTTTGGATTACACGCAATCGCAATTGATCCTTGCGATAGTGTTGAGGAATTGAAACAACATCACCATCGGAAGTTGTCAAAAAATCTTTTAAACCGAGGTCAATACCTGTAATTGAGTCTGCATTGAAATCGGGCTTAATACTTGGGACTGTCGTATCTTCAAGGCTTAAAGTTAAATAATAACCATCAGCTTTTTTAGTAACAGATGCAGTTTTGATTTTAAATCCATCTGGTATTGGACGATGCAAAATAACCCTGACTATACCAAACATCGGCAAGGTAATTAGGTTGCCTTGCAGACACTCATCCTTCATCTGTGGATAAGTAAAAGTTCTGTATCGGTCGCGTGATTTAAACCGAGGTCGTCCACTTCGCTTACCATTGCTATCACCCTTTAAAAACCGATCAAACGTTCCCTTAACTCGCTTGACTATATCCTGTAGTACTTGCGAATAAATTTTACCGTACCAAGGATGAGTTTTTTTCAGTCGTGGCAGCGTTTTCTTTTGTGAATAATAGTCTGGGTTGTCCCGCAATTCCGGTATGTGACACACGAGCGAACACGCATTTATCGGTGAACGATTGCGTTCGTACCAGTCAAATCTATCAGCCAACAGAAAATTGTATTGGGCGCAAAGCATGGATAACCATCTATCTATTTCAATGGCTTGTTTTGTTGTTGGTCGTAGCTTGTATTGGTATGCCGTTCTCACTTGTTTGCCTTCTCCTCGTTCCATCATGTTAGCATGAATGAGGGAACAACGGGGGGACAAATGAAGAATAAAGAGTTAAAGATACGGATTAGTGAGCGTAGACTCAATAAAGTACGGTTGTATGCAGTTCATACTGACAAGACTATGACCCAGGTGATTGAAGAACTCATTGATTCATTACCAACTTCAGAGATAGGCAATTCGTCATCGACCAGCATTGCCCAGTGAACTGCGTTCACTATTTCTCGTTGGTCAATTCCTTATTGCCCAGAATTCATCCCACGCTCCCCTGAGTACAGGGTGAGACGTGGGGCTTCTTCTGCTCTAGCTAAACGCGAACTCAAATTTACGCCATCTCCAATTACGGTGTAATCTATGCGTTTGCGGGAACCAATATAGTCAAAAGTCAATAATAGTTCTTCTTCCCATGCTCCCCCTGCCTCCCCTGCCTCCCCTGCCCCCCCTGCCCCTCTACTCCCTACTCCCTGATTTTGCCAACTTTTCAGAAAATATTACCTTTTGATAGTAATCTACTAGCTGTCTGGTGGCAGATGGCCAACCCCAACTTTCTGCCTCCTGGCGAGCATTTTGACGCATGATGTCTCGTTGTTCTTTTTGTTCTAACAGGCGAACTGTCGCAGCTAAGGCTCCTTGAACATTTGCTGTAGGCTCAAAAAGATATCCATTTACCCCATCTGTGACAATATCAGGAATGCCCCCAGAACGGGCTGCTACTACCGGACAGCCAGCAGCCATCGCTTCTAGTAGTACTAAGCCTAGTGTTTCTGTACGGGAAGGGAAGATGAAGGCATCAGCACTAGCAAAGGCAGAACCTAATTCTTGCCCCATGAGATACCCAACAAAATAAGTATTTGTACCAGCAAAGTGTTTTTCTAGTGCTTGACGGTGTGGCCCATCCCCAACCAATGCTAACCGCGCTTCGGGAATTGCTTCTAAAATTGGTTTGATACGCTCAATTTCTTTTTCAGCTGAAAGCCGCCCAACGTAAAGTAGCAATGGACTTTCTGGATGATTTTTTGATAGACGCGATCGCATCTCTACACTAGCTAAATCGGGGTGAAATAGTTCCGTATCCACCCCGCGTTGCCATAAATCTACACGTTCGATACCATGTGCTGTTAGTTCCTCCACCATTGCTGTGGAAGTACATAGATTCAAAGCTGCTTGATTATGAGCGCCTTTGAGCAGCTCCCAAAGAAAACCTTCCAGCATCCCCAAGCCGTAATGCTGGAGATATTGGGGTAAATGCGTATGGTAAGACGCTACTAAGGGTATTTTGAGAATTTTGCTATAAAATATCCCAGACAAACCTAAAACTGCTGGATTCACAACATGAATAATATCTGGCTTGAACTCTTCCAAAGCGTAACCAATGGCTGGGCGGGGAAGTGCCATTTTCAATTCTGGATACAATGGCAAAGGAAAGCCAGTAACGCCGTAAACTTTAGCGCCTTTGTGTTCTGTGATGCCTCCATCAGGGGCAATCACCAACACTTGATTACCACTGCGCTGTAAATGGTCAACAGTATGGCGCAGACGCGTTACAATGCCGTCAACCTTGGGTAAAAAGGTTTCCGTAAATAGGGCAATTCTCATAAAAAACTATTCAGTACAGGCAGATAATCTCAGCTTAAGAGTGCATTTTGCTATTTAAAGACAGAGTAAACTGTCTCGTGTGCTGCAATCAATTATGCACAGTCAAAATAACTGTGCTAAACGGCAAATTTAGTAATAGCTGAATGATACGCCTGATAAAAAACAACTAATTGGTCGTCATATTGTGCTAAGACATGACGACCAGTTTTAAACCCACGATTTACTGGAGTTTACCCTAATTTCTGTGCCAGGAGACTTTGGGCAGAATTTGTTTGTGATCAACTCGCGTCTGATACTTGATGGCAAAGTTTAACAGAGAATCGAGTAAAGAATCAGAAAGCAAGTGAGGCTGTAAACCTAAATCGAGCAATTTAGTGTTTTTAGCGTTGAAGTAATGTTCTTCTTTCTCGACTCTGGGATTATCTAAATGATTGATTTCTACATTCAATCCCATAGCGTTACCAGCATTTTTCACCATCAATGCTAAGTCACCGACGCTGAATTGTTCGGTAAATTGGTTAAATACGCGGAATTCACCAGCTTCGGCAGGGTTAGCGATCGCTAATTCCACACATCGTACTGTATCCCGAATATCCAAAAATCCGCGAGTTTGTCCACCTTTACCGTAGACAGTTAACGGATGTCCAATCGCTGCTTGAATACAAAAGCGGTTTAGTGCAGTACCAAACACACCATCATAATCCAGCCGATTAATCAATAGTTCGTCCATCCCCGTTTCTTCGGTTAAGACACCATAAACTACACCCTGATTTAAATCAGTTGCCCGTAATCCCCAAATCCGGCAAGCAAAGTGGATGTTATGACTATCATGGACTTTGCTTAAATGGTACATCGAACCGGGCTGCTTGGGATAAGGTAGGGTATCCTTGCGGCCATTGTGTTCAATGGTGATATACCCTTCTTCGATGTCGATGTTGGGTGTACCGTATTCGCCCATCGTTCCCAGCTTCACTAAATGACAGTCGGGGAAATCTTCCCGCATGGCGTACAGTAAGTTCAACGTACCCACTACATTATTGACCTGGGTGAGAACTGCGTGTTCTCGGTCAATCATGGAAAATGGGGCCGAACGCTGTTCACCAAAATGCACCAGAGCATTTGGCTGAAATTGCTGTAATGTTTTATGGAGAAATTCGTAATTTGTAATATCGCCGATGAACAAATCAATAGATTTACCCGTCAAATCTTGCCAGCGCTGGAGACGTTGTTGAATTAGTGCGATCGGAGTGAGAGTTTCGACACCAAGTTCATTATCCCAATGCCGCCGCACTAAACTATCTAAAATTCCAACTTCATAACCTCGATTGGAAAGGTAAAGAGCAGTTGCCCAACCGCAATATCCATCACCACCAATAACCAGGACTTTCATCTTCACCAGTTTTTACTCGCTGATAGCTAAATCTATCAGGTTTCTGTACCCTCTTAATCATTATTCTGGGAGAGATGTGGATTTTGGGCATTGGGCATTGGGCATGGGGCATTGGGAATTGGTCAATAATCAATAGTTCTTCTTCCCCTGCTCCCTCATTCACCTCATCTCCCCATCCCCGATGCCCAATTAAAACTTGAAAATCCGATACTGCTGGGCAATGTAATAAAACAAACGATAGTAATTTTGAAAATCTTGGCTTTTGCTTCGTCCCTGCAAACAGTACTTCACTTGACTCTGAGTTAGTGTCAGTGTCATTGAACCTATTTGTTGATCAACTTCTACAACCAGCACCCCAGATACTCCTTGGGCTGTCTGAAAGTTGGATTTTATCTTTTTTACCGACTCTCGATCATTCGGTAACTGCTGACTTGCCCACCCGCGAATTTCCACTGAGTTATCCTGTGGTGAAAGAAACGCAATTCCATCATCATTTGCTGGCGCTGCTAAAGAAGTCCAGTTACTAGGATATGGAAATTCAAAGCCATAACGCGAGTTGCTATAAGTTTTCCAGGCGATCGCTCCAGCGTTAAAATCATTTGCAGTACAACCCCACAAAATTACTAACAGGGCAATAACCGTGCTAATGCTGGCAGCAAACCGATAAATTCTTCGCCCCAAACTACAGATTTTATTCGCAGTAGCCATTTACATTACACATTTTGCCAAAGTCACTGATTTTATAGAAGTGCCAGAAATTCAGATTAATACCTTGCACTGAAAGAGCGCTCGTTAAAAAATTCCATAATATTCAGGATATTTACCATTCTCTTTTGACTCCTCGGTAGAGAAGCTTATAAAGAGTGCTTTATCACACAATTTATGTACAGTGCATCTCAGACAGCCGAGCTAACTTTGGAGCTTTTTCACTTCCAAACCAACACATCTTTGCAATTTCCACCAAATCTTTCTGTAATTTCCATTGGTAAGCCAAACGACCAAAAACCACCAGATATTGATATCTCTGGCTTACCAGATTCAGATGTGGCATCTCGCATCCACGCACAAATTTGGGTGAATGGAGACGAATACCATATTACCGATTTGGGCAGTTCTAATGGTACATACATTAACGGTGTAAAACTTCAATCTAAAGTTTTTTGTCCACTGCATCCAGGAGACAGAGTTTCCCTTGGGCAGGGAGACAAAATAAGTTTTATGTTTAAGGTGCAGCAACACTCTGCATCTGCCGCAAAAAATCCTACACCAAATTCCGCGCCCACAAAAATTACAGCGCCTACCACCAGTAAAGAAGAGGAACAAGTAATCTTTGCTAGTAAGCTTATTGGCTTAGGGCTAATCCTCGCAGGCATTACTTTTTTAAGTACAAGTATTTATGTGAGCGTCTACTTACGCAGCACACCTGGAATTTTGCTGTGTATGGGAGGTGTAGTAGCTCTAAATTGGGGTGGGCGCGATAATCGAAAGCTAGGATGGGTTTTGATTGGCATCGGAATTGCTCTATTCATCGCCAGTGGTGTTGTAATCGGCTCAGTATCACTTTTTTCTCTGCTGGTGTCATTCGCTGGCATCTCTTGTGGATATCAGTTGTTTACAACCGGAAAGGTGTTCAACTTTAACCCGCTTACGCTCCAAATAGTTAAAAAGTAAGCCAAATCAGGCAATCATGAATTAGCGATCGCTAATTGCCATTCAGGTTTCAGGATTTGAATCCTAAACCCTGATTAATTCTCAGAGGTTTGTCATGAGGGATTTATCACTCAATAATCAGCATTTCAGCCTCAAATGTAAACAAATGTAACAAAACTAGCGTCAAAACGCTTTGCTGTCTTGACAAGCAAGAAAAGAACCGATACCTTGATATACATACCCGGGTAAGACCGTTAAAGAGTTATATGCAAACGCAAACTAAGCAAAAGGTCACTTTGTATTTATCGCCAGAGTTGCACAGAAAACTGAAGATTCGTTCAGCAGTAGATTCCGAACCAATGTCAGAACTTGCCGAACGTGCCCTTGGTTTTTACCTGTCTAATCAAGAATTGGTTGACGAGTTAGAAGACTCTTCTTTTGGGCGGACTCATAGAGTTTATTCATGCCCAACTTGTGATAGCTCATTAGTCTTACGTGATGGGGAACTGGTTACTTTGGGCAATCAACCAGGAGTAGTCGGTCAGCAACATCTTTCTATTGATGAAATGGATGAAGATGGAACCCATCCCAAGGGCGAGGAAGAGTTAGTTCCTTGCTAAATAGATTGGAGTTATGAATTATTCATGATTCGGTTGTCTTTACCAGAAGCAATGTCTCTACTGTCTCTATAAGGTCTCAAGTAGGTCGAAGTATGAAAGAAGAGCTCAATATCCTAATTCAAGCTCAATACCCTTTAATCTACCTTGTGACCTCCGAGGAAGAGCGGGCCGAGCTAGCAGTTTCTACCATCGCCCAGTTGTTAAAGCCCCAGCGCCGAGTATTTGTTTGGACAGTAACACACGGGATTGTGGAGTATGGTCAACCCCGGAATGTTACTCAACATAATACGGTGTCTCCAGAGGCGGCGATTGAGTGGATTATCCGGCAGAAAGAACCAAGTATATTTATTCTTAAAGATTTACACCCCTTTATTGATGCGCCTGCAACAAACAGATCGTTACGTGATGCGATCGCTAGCTTTAAAGGTACGCAAAAGAACATCATTTTGATGTCCCCAATGCAACAAGTACCTATAGAGTTAGAGAAAGAAGTTGTTGTTATAGATTTTACACTGCCAGATATGGCAGAGTTGAATAAAGTACTAACTCAGCACGTAGACCAAAATCGTGGTCGGCGGTTGACTACAGAAGCTAGAGAAAAGCTTCTGAGAGCAGCTTTAGGTCTAACTAAAGATGAAGCTGAGAAAGTCTACCGAAAGGCGCAGGTAACTACAGGGCGTTTGACGGAAGATGAAGTAGACATCGTTTTATCTGAGAAAAAGCAACTAATTCGGCGCAATGGCATCTTAGAATACATTGAAGAAGATGAAACCATTGATGCTGTAGGTGGCTTAGAAGAGTTAAAAAGATGGCTCAAGCAACGCTCTAACGCTTTCACAGAAAGAGCGAGAGAGTATGGTTTGCCTCAACCAAAGGGGATGTTGATTCTCGGTGTTCCTGGTTGCGGTAAGTCACTAATTGCCAAAACGACTTCCCGGTTGTGGGGTTTACCACTGCTGCGGTTGGATATGGGCCGAGTCTACGACGGCTCAATGGTGGGACGAAGTGAAGCAAATCTGCGAAACGCCCTGAAAACAGCAGAATCTATTTCCCCAGCGATTTTGTTTATCGATGAATTGGATAAATCCTTTGCTGGTAGTGGAGGTTCTTCTGATTCTGATGGGGGAACATCAAGCAGAATCTTCGGCTCCTTCCTGACATGGATGCAAGATAAGAAATCACCAGTGTTCGTGATGGCAACTGCCAACCGAGTAGAACGCTTACCTGGCGAGTTCTTGAGGAAAGGACGCTTTGATGAAATTTTCTTTGTCGATCTGCCAACACCGGAAGAACGGCAACACATTTTTAATATTCATCTGACCAAGCGCCGTGAAGACATCTCCCGATTCGATCTTGAGCAACTAGCTAAGATGTCTGATGGCTTTTCTGGGGCAGAAGTTGAGCAAGCGATCGTTGCGGCAATGTATGAAGCTTTTGCCCAAGATCGGGAGTTCACCCAACTAGATATTATTGCTGCACTGAAGGCAACATTGCCGCTGTCTCGAACGATGCAAGAACAAGTAACGGCTCTGAGAGATTGGGCCAGACAGCGCGCACGCCCCGCAGCATCCTCCGTAGCTGAATATCAGCGAATGGAGTTTTAAAAGCTTTCCTCTGCCATCCCAGGGGGAAAGGCTAGCTCCCAATGCTAGCAGTTTAAAAAAAAGCCGCATCCTGCTAACGCGGCTTCGCTCAAAACAAACCGTTGTCGTTTTTCTCAATCTTCTCATTGGAGGAAACCCAAATGTCTCACTTTAGCACCCTGCGTACCAAGATCACCGATGCCGAAATCCTCAAAGCTTCTTTGCGCGACCTCGGTATCAGCGTAAAGACTGAAGCTGATGTCCGTGGTTATAACGGTCAGCGCGTCCGTTCTGACATCGTTGCTATGTTAGATGGCGAATATGACCTCGGCTGGTCTCGCAACAGCGATGGTTCCTTTGACCTAATCGCTGACCTGTGGGGCGTTGCTAAGAAGCACAACCAAACCGAGTTGATCAACTCAATCAACCAAAAGTATGCCGTTAACAAAACTTTGGCTGAAGTAAAACAGCGCGGTCTGCAAAACGCCAATGTGAAGTTGGTATTGCAATAACAATTTCTCTGCGCGTTCCCAAAGCTGCACGGGTTAACCATATAAATAGCGGTTAGCCCGCTTTTTTATCGGGACTGAGATGTATTTCTCAGTCCCGATTTTTTCAAAGTTAGAACTGGACTATGCATTTAGATTAAAGTATTTCAAAATACAGAGGCATTTTCATTCCAGCGATCGCATTCTACTTTAAGCATCCCTGTTTCATTCTCTACACCCACTTATTCACAGTAATACCTTTTCTAGAAAAACTTCAGTTTTCAAGATGGATGAGGTTTAGCCCTCTTCTGCTGTGTATAAACTAATTGCCCTTACATCAAAATAACCCCAGCCTTTGGGGTTATTTTGATAAATTATTCTGACTAAAAATTAACTAAACAACAGCAGATACTTGTTGTTTAAAGAAAGCTTGCAAAACTCTCTCTGCTATTTGATGGCTAGTTAAACCTAGTTCTGTTTTAGATTCATTGGGTTCAGCATGATCTACTAACACATCTGGAACACCAAATCGCTTGACAGGAACGAGAATATCTGCATCCATTAACGCTTCCGCGATCGCACTACCAAAGCCACCCATGACACAGCCTTCTTCTAAGGTGACAACGCGACCGATTTTCTTCGCTAAAGGCAAAATCAACTCGGTATCCAAAGGCTTAACGAAACGGGCATTAATTACAGTTGCTTCAATGCCGTGTTCACTGAGAATTTCCGCAGCTTGCATTCCTGGATAGACCATTGTGCCATAGCCGACGATTAGAACGTCGTCGCCTGTACGCAGAATTTCGCCTTTGCCGATTTCCAAAGGTTCCCAACCTTCTTCCATCAAGGGAACACCATAGCCATTACCACGAGGGTAACGCATAGCGATCGGGCCAGCAGTATGATTAACGCCAGTTACTATCATACGTTGCAGTTCTGCTTCGTCTTTGGGCGCCATAATTGCCATGTTGGGAATGCAACGCAGATAGGCAATATCATACATACCTTGGTGGGTAGGGCCATCAGCTCCAACAATTCCTGCCCTATCCAAACAGAAAAATACTGGCAGGTTTTGGATGCAGACATCGTGGATTATCTGGTCGTAGGCGCGTTGCAAGAAGGTAGAATAAATAACAGCAACGGGGCGCATTCCTTCGGTTGCAAGTCCTGCGGCTAAGGTGATTGCGTGTTGTTCAGCAATGCCAACATCAACATATTGATTGGGTAGTTTTGCTTGAAGTTTATCTAAGCCTGTGCCTGTTGCCATCGCCGCAGTAATCCCAACAATTTTCGGGTTTTGTTCGGCAAGTTTCACTAAAGTGTGAGAAAAGACTTTGGCATAAGCTGGGGGTTTGGGTTTAGTAGAAGGAATGGCTTTGCCAGTTGCTACGCTGAAGGGGCTTTGGGCGTGGTAGCCAACTTGATCTAGTTCGGCAATTTCATAGCCTTTGCCTTTCACCGTTGCCACATGTACTAAGACTGGGCCTTGTATCTGATGTGCTTGTTGGAAGGTGGCAATCAATTCTTCGAGGTTATGCCCATCCACAGGCCCAATGTAGGTAAAGCCGAGTTCTTCAAAAACTGCGCCGACTTTAGGAACCGCCAAGCGCTTCATACTTTCTTTGATGCGTCCGAGTTCAGGAGAGAGGGATTCGCCAACGAAGGGAATTTGCTTAAACTGTTCTTCAAAATTATCTTTAATAAATTGCACTGGTTGGCTGAGGCGCATTTTGTTGAGATAGCGGGGAATTGCGCCGACGTTGCGAGATATAGACATATCGTTGTCGTTGAGAACAACCAATAGGTTGGTTTTGGGCATGTGTCCCGCGTGGTTGATAGCTTCTAAAGCCATACCCCCAGTCAGCGCCCCATCACCAATAACAGCAACGGCTTTAAATTTTTCCCCTTTCAAGTCTCGTGCTAAAGCCATTCCCAATGCTGCCGAAATACTTGTAGAAGCATGTCCAGCCCCAAAATGGTCAAATTTGTTTTCACCGCGTTTGAGATAACCGGCAACTCCGTCTTTTTGTCTAAGGGTGTGGAAGCGATCGTAGCGTCCTGTAAGCAGTTTGTGGGGATAAGCCTGATGTCCTACATCCCAAATCACTTTATCCCGATCTAAGTCTAGTGTTTGGTAGAGTCCTAGTGTTAATTCGACAACACCCAATCCTGGACCTAGGTGTCCACCATTAACTGCTACCGTTTGGAGATGCTTATCTCGAATCTGACGGGCAATCTGTTGCAGTTGGCGAACAGATAAACCGTGCAACTGATTAGGATGGGTGATTTCGCTCAGATGCATATTATAGGGTTTTCCTCTCTAACTTCGAGTTTCGGTATTTTGATTTTCCCACGGTCGGGTTGTCCACAGAATCAAACTCTTACATTGTTACTAAGTTGTAGTGGAAATTATAACTTCGTAATTGATAATGGTGGAAAATATGTTATTTATTGACAATTTGTCAAATCAGGTTCCAATCGGTTAAATATGTAGCACATTTGTCAATAAGTAATGCTACTTAACAATAAATTGTAGCCCGTATACAAAAGCAAGTTTTTCAGGAGAAACTTGCGGAAATTTCCTAAGCAGATTACTCAATTTCAGCCTCTAAAGTTTAGTAGAAGAAAAGTTAAATATTTTATTTCTAACTATATATCTAACATAATTGATGGTAAATATTTAGCAATAGTTTCTTCTCTTGTTCGTTAATAGCAGCTAATTTTGCTATTTTATGTAGTACCATAAAGATTTACTTAGTTATTGATGAAGGCAGGAGGCCGGAGGAAAACTGCCCGATGTTCGCGGACTCAGTAACAACAAGATTCCCGACTTCTATAACAAATCGGGAATCTAAGCTTTTGATTTTTACAAATCAAATAGGATTGCTGCTATATATCTATGCTCTATTGACCAAAAGCATCCTTGATGTTATCAACAGTACGTTCAACAGCATTTTTTGTTTTATCTACTGCTTTTTCAGTCCGAGCTGCATCTTCGTTTGCTCTTTTCTGAATTGTAGCTGCATCTTCCTTTGCTTTGCGCTCAATAAAACTACCGTTGTCTGTTGCTTGATCAACTTTACTGGCGTTGCTCTTTGCAGCTTGCTTAACTTTATCTTTCGTATCTTCGATGAAATTTTTGGCTCGTCCAGCATCTTTACTGGTTTTTTCTTGAATTTTATCGCCTGCGTCTGATGATGCGATCAAGGTTGCGCTAGGAGCAGCCATTGCTGAAGTGTTCGAGAAAAATGCACCTTGCCAAACGAAAGCCATCGCTAACATACAAAACAGCGTTGTAGCCATCCAGCGTTTTACTGTAGAAAGCTGTTTTGTAACATAATTCGATTTCATAGAATACAATCTCATGTGATTTGGTATACTATTTCTACTTCATTTTGCTTATGAGCCATATCGATCCCTAGATAGAATTTCTTGCATCATTAGAATGAAATTAATTCACTATTTTGATAGATTGAGTTTTTAACAAAAATTGTTTTCCCTGGTAATCAAGGAGCGAATTAAAGAATTCATAAATTCTCAGTATGGGCGATCGCACTTACAATTATCCCAAATTATTTATAGATTTGTAAGGGCGCAAGACCTTGATTCCAGTGTCGGAAATATCAATATACCGTAAAATCGTAAAGCATCATTCGCCACGAATAACCTGCATGACGCAATATGTAAAAAATCGCATTTACTACTTCAGGCTTTTTTCAAAGGAATAAAAAGTGAAAATATTTCGAGTAGCGAGTGAGAAATTTAGTTTATCTCGTCATCGCTCTAATCGGGTAATAATGGCAGTATGTGGACTTGTCAGATTGCGACAAATTTCGTTGTCATTTTTCACCTAATCTAATTGTTAAATGTAATAATATAGATTAGCTATCTGAATATGTAAAAGTAAGAAAAACGTTAAAAGTTCTTCAAGAGGTTAGTTATGACAAAAGAATATATGGAGTCTTTAGAGGCAATTGTTGATCAATTAACATTAGCCGCAGTTCTAGAAATGTTAGAACGAATCAGTCATAAAAAAGCAGAAAAGCTCAGAAATCATTGGAAAGATGAGACTTCTGCAAAGCTTTGGGATAAAGCTGCTAGACAGATAGAACAGATAAATATTGATGTCTAGTTAAAATTTTGAGTAAAAACATTGGAATGCGATGGCTATTCGCTCGCCAACTCTTGGAGACGCTCTGCGTAGCTTGCCTCCACGTTCGCATAGCGTCCCGTAGGGAAGTGGTACGGTATTATCTCCACTTTTAAAAAACAAGTGAGCCATCTGACCTAAAAGGCTGCCCCCTCGTTCCCTGTTCTCTTTGTTAAATGGCGATCGCCATCAGCATTTTGCAGGAGAAACAAAGAGATAGCTGCGATAATACAGCATTTACGGCTGTTATGAGGTACAGTAGCAGCCGTAAATGCCTTAAGCCGCTTGATCTCGAAATGCCCTGCTTTTTGCTTGATCTGCATAAGTCCTAGGTATTTTGCTCATTAACCGTGCCACTATAGAAAATAGAGCTGCAAATTGAGCAATAGGAAGACTAAAGAACATTGTGCAGATAACATTCTTAGGGACGAGTTCCGGTGTACCCACGCGATCGCGCAATGTTTCCAGCGTCGCCCTGAGACTACCCCAAAGGGCAGAACTGTGGTTATTCGACTGTGGCGAAGGCACCCAGCATCAAATTATGCGGAGTGAACTGAAAATCAGTCAACTCTCCAGAATTTTTATTACCCACATGCACGGCGACCATATCTTTGGCTTGATGGGGCTTCTTGCTACTTGCGGCTTGGCTGGCAATGTGCAGCGAATTGATATCTATGGGCCACCTGGATTAAATGATTACATTCAAACCGCCTCACGTTACTCCTACACGCACTTTTCTTACCCGATCAAAGTTCACGCCATCCGTCCAGGGGTAATTTATGAAGACGAGGACTTCACCGTTAGCTGCGGTAATTTGCATCACCGCATTACAGCTTTCGGCTATCGCGTAGCCGAAAAAGACCGAGCAGGACGCTTTGACATAGACAAAGCCAAAGAGTTGCAAATTCCTCCCGGTCGGGTTTACGGTCAACTCAAGCGCGGTGAAACTGTTACCCTTACTGACGGACGGGTGATTGATGGCACGCAATTATGCGGCCCTACAGAAATTGGTCGAAAGATTGCCTATTGTACAGACACAATTTATTGTGATGGTGCAGTGGAATTAGCAAAAGATGCAGATGTACTAATTCATGAAGCAACCTTTGCCCATCAAGATGCAGATATGGCTTTTCAACGGTTGCATTCCACAACCACAATGGCAGCACAAACAGCTTTAACGGCTGGGGCACATCGGCTGATTATGAGTCATTTTAGTCCCCGCTATGCTCCCGGCAATACCTTGGAGTTGAAGGATCTCCTCAAGGAAGCCCGGGCAATTTTTCCGCGTACTGATATGGCTTTTGACTTCATGATTTATGACGTACCTAGAAGACGGGAAGTAGAGTTAAGTAAGGTAGGCGTTTAAATTTTAAATTTCACGGAAAGTCTGATCGGAGGTTTCTAATGCTCGCGTAGCTATGCGGTTGGCATTTGCGTTAGCATCTCCAAAGAAGAACAGAAGACTTTACGCGGCGCTGTCCGATCAGAACTTTCCAAAAGAGATTTTTAATTTTACCCTTCTAATCTAAAATCTAAAATTAATTAAGCTTTATCTTAGAGTTCACTAATCCAAATTATAGCGTCTAGCAAATAGACAGCAGTTTAGTTTCACGAGTAAGTCAACTCGCTAACCAATAATTTACGGTTAACTAAGTGTATCAAGAATGTACAAGTATTATGATTTAAATAATTTTTCTCAATGTGTTTTTTAGATATAAGTTAGCAAAATAACTTTAATATATAGTTATGTTGTGAATCAGATAATTTTTTACTGAAATATTTAAGAAAAATAATTAATTTTCCGTCAAGATTTTTTTTCCTTCAATAAAATATTTATTAAAAATTTATTCTTCCAATACTGATTAAGAATTTATATGCATGAATTGATGAACATGAAAGGGGTAGTTGGCATAAGATTTTGCCAAGTAATCTTGTCATTTTTGGAAGAATAATTAAGTATGCTATTGCAGCTATAGGTGTAAAAACATTCCACATTTATCATAAATCTTCCAAATAAATATACTGTTTCGATATTAGAGGAGTTTGATAGTGGCTAAGACTAGTCTGAATCAAGAGCAACAGGTTACTACTTCAGTACAAAGCGTAAGTGGCATGAGACAACTATCTACTATTTTGCTTCGCCGACGCTTTCTCATCTTCGGGGTTTCCTGCGTAGTCATGTCAGCTGCTAGCCTCTTGGCTATTATTTCTAAACCTACTTACCAGAGCAATATGCAGATATTGGTGAGTGCCAATTTATCTGAAGGAGCAAAGTCAAATAAAATCCCAGTAGGGGCAAATACTCAGGTTACTGATTCCAATTCTCAAGTTGTTAATTCTACGACTCAGATGAGACTAATGCTGAGTTCTAAATTGCTCCAGAAAGCTGTAGATTTACTTCATTCTGATTATCCTGATATTACCTTAGAAGATATCAATGGTCAAAAACAACCGAGCAAAAAAACTCCTTTGAAAGTGACCCCAGAAGAAGGAGGCATAGGAGCTAATAAAGTTTTTAATCAAGTATTTGAAGTTTCTTTTAATGATGACGATCCGGTGAAAGCACAAAGAGTACTTCAAGCTTTACAGAAAGTTTATCAAAATTACAATAAACAGCAACAAAAAGAACGTCTGAATCAGGGGATGGCTTTTGTAAATGCTCGTCTACCTGAGATAAAAAAAGAGGTAAGTAAAGCCGAGAAAAATTTGGAACAGTTTCGCAAGAAACATAAATTACTCGATCCCGAAATCCAAAGTAAAATTCTGCTAGAATCTCTAGCAGGTATTCAACAACAGTTACAAACCACTCGTGCTAACCTTCAAGATGTCAACGCTCGCTACAGTAATTTAGAGCAACAAATCGCATCTTCGTCACAGCAGAATGCACTAATTTCTTCTCGTTTAAATAAGTCAAACCGCTACCAAGCATTATTAAGTGAAATTCAAAAGACTGAACTAGCATTAGCTAAGGAGCGGCTGCGTTATACAGAAGATTACCCATCGGTACAAAAACTAAAGCAGCAACGTCAAAGTCAACTGTCGCTATTAAGAAAAGAGGTGACAGAGATTACTACTAGCAGTAATGGAGAACCACTATTAAAAGGTCAAATGCTAGGAGTTGAGCCAAAGCTAGTAGACGAGTTAATTCTGGTACAAACAACTGTCTTAGGACTAACTGCTAATGAAAAGAATCTAGCTGAATCAGAACAAAGACTTCGCTCCGAACTAAACACATACCCAAGCTTAATAGCAGAATACAGCCGTCTGTTGCCAAAGGTAGAAACTAGCCGCAAAACCCTTGAGCAACTGCTCCAAACACAACAGTTTTTGGGGCTAAAAATTGCTCAGGAAGGATATAACTGGCAAGTTTTGGCAGAACCTAATCTGGGTACTTATATGGGAAACAACAGATTATTGTTTTTGTTTGGGGGAGCCGTAATTAGCCCAATTTTAGGTATCTTATTAGCGCTGATTTTAGAAAAGTTTAATGACGCTATTTATTCTGCGGGAGATTTAAATAAATTAACGAATTTACGTGTACTAGGGTCAGTACCAAAACTACCATTGCGTAATGTGAAAAAGCGGCGGCTGGGACTGCCTTGGAATGGGCAAAGAAGGTCTAATACTTCTGTAATAGAAGCCACAACTAAATTGCCTGTCCATGAAACCCTGGACATGATCTATCAAAATATTCAAATATTAAAATATCCTTTGCCTTTTAAGTCTCTGATGTTTACTTCAGCCTTACCAGGGGAAGGGAAGACAACCTTAGTATTAGGGCTTGTGGCTAGCGCTACCCGGATGCATCGACGAGTATTAGTTATTGATGCTAATTTGCACAATCCAAGCTTGCACAAAATCTTAGAACTATCCAATGACTGGGGACTATCTCTATTATTAGTTGATGAGACAACTACTGATTTTCAAGATTACATCCAGCCCATTCACCCTTCCATTGATATTTTGACTGCTGGGCCGGAACCAGAAGACACGGTAAAGTTGCTCAGTTCTCAACGGATGAAAGAACTAATAAAATTGTTTGAGCAAAGTTACGATCTAGTACTGATAGATGCTCCACCTATTTTGGGCACAGTTGATGCCAGGATTGTAGCCTCTTTTTGTAATGGTATTGTAATGGTAGAGCGCATGGGAAAAGTGACTAAAACTGAACTGACTCAAGCTATAGAAATTTTGAGTAAGTTGAATTTAATTGGGATTATCGCTAATGAAGTGAGTGATTCTCAAAAGGTATTGGCATCGTAGATTAAAGACGCAAGGGGACATTGGGCATTGGAGGTGTTGGAAAAAGGGGAAAGGGAAATTCCATCCCTTTACCCCACTTCTGCAAGAAGGTTGTAGCATTTTACTTCCGTCCAATCAACAAATAAGTTGTCATCTTCCCTTTGTCTTTAACTTCGATTTCGCCTTGTTTTTCAAATAAAAATTCATTACACAAGCACTTATAAGTATCTTCTGAAACCTGGATTTTGCCAGCAACACCTTGGGATTCTATGCAGCTAGCGATGTTTACCGTGTCTCCCCAGATATTAGTAAACTTTTTGAGGTCGATTACTCTCGCCGCTACAGAACCAGTATGGATGCCGATATGGGTGCTGAAATTTTGATTGTTATCAGTATTAAATAGAGCGATCGCAGTTTGCATATCCAGTGCCATAAGAGCGATCGCTTGAGCATGATCTGGGCGGCGTGTGTGCAAGCCACCAACCACCATATAAGCATCGTTAATGGTCTTAATTCTCTTTAAACCATGTTGTTGAGTGAGGCGATCGAAAGCTGATAAAATTGGGTTGAGTAAGTTTACTAGTTGAATTGCACTTATAGAAGCAGCAATTTCTTTCAAGCCGACGATATCTGCAAATAAAACTGTGACATCAACAAATTCTTCAGAAATACTGGCTGGTTCTTCTTTCAGTTCTTTAGAAATTGCGGCTGGCAAAATATTCAATAATAAGCGTTCAGTTTCTTCCTGCTGATGACGCAACGCTTTTTCTGCGGCTAGTCGCTGGGTTACATTGCGAAAAATGCCACGAGTCGCAACTGGATGACCTTCAACAAATTTACAATTAATGTTACCTTCTAAAAAAATTGTTTGACCATCTTTAGTAACGAATGCGGCTTTTACTTGCCCAAGCTTTTCTCCAGATAAGACGCGATAAAACCTTTGCAAACAGTGTTGTTTAAAGTCTGGATGTATAATATCGAAAAGATTCATATTCGCAATTTCAGCTTCGCTATATCCCAAAGTTTCTCGCCATGCACGATTGACATACAAAAAATGGCCAGATGGATTGACAGATTGAATCAAGTCATTAGCATTTTCAAATAAATCACGATATCGTTCTTCGCTTTCTACAAGAGCGTCTTCTGCTTGTTTGCGTTTGATAAATTGGGCAATTTGGCTACCTATAGAACCCATCATTTGTAATAAGTCTTTATCTTTTGGTAGTATGTCCCGATTAAAGAAAACCATCACTCCTAAGATTTCACTATCATCTAAGATCGGGAAGCCAAAAGCTGCATGTAACCCAGCCTCAGCAGCAGGTAGCGATCGCCTTTTATCTCCATCTTCTGTGATATCTTTAATCCATAAGGGCAAACGTCTGATCCAAATTCGACCAGGTAAGCCAATACCAGGTGTATAGGTAGTTTGCCAGGTAATTGCTTTAAACTCTCGGCCAGAAATTAATCGACTTGACCAAATTTCCACACACCTTAATACTGCATTCAGGCTGTCTCCTTGTACGGAAGTGCCAATATACTGGCTTGGTGTCCAAAGTTCGCCTAGATCCCATCCCAAGTTTTGACAAATCGACTGCAAAATTTGGGGAATTCCCTGTTTTACGTTTTGGGATTCTGATAATATGCGAGTGATAGCATACTGGGCACTTGTACGCTGTTCCCGTCGCTGCCAAGCAGTAATATCACGACCAATGTAGACAATATCTTCTAGTTCTTCTGTTTTTTTCGCAATTACCGAACAAGAAAAAGCAATCAACAGCTTCTCTCTATTTTTTGTTCGACAAACTACTTCTAAATTCTGTAAGTTTTGCTTCAAATACAAATGTTGATAAATAGCTTCTATTAATACTTGATCGTTATCAATTATCAGTGATATTGGTTGATTAATTAATTCTTCTTCTCGAAAACCAAATAACTCTTGAGCAGCACGATTAACTTTTTTTATTTTTCCTGTATTACTAGTTACTAATAAAGCATCTGCCATTGAAGTAATTACTTGTTCCATGTAATTCTCGCACGAGATTAAAGCAATTGATAGCAGATTAGTTTTCTTGGCTTGCTTTAATAACTTTTACTTTAAAACAAGCCTATCGGTAACATCTTCTATCAGGACTATTAATTTATTTTCCTACTGTGAACCGTTAACATATATATCATAATACATGGGGTTTCTTCTCTGAATTTCCTTCAATTGGTTCTAATTCAAACAGTTGTTTCTCCCCTATTAGTATAGTTTTCAGGATATCTTCAAGTCTTATCAACTAAGGTTTATTATTGAGCGCTGACTACGATCTGATTCCAGGCTTTGACTACTGTCTGTAAATTTTTGGGCAGGTTATTTTGAGAAATATCGTTGTATCGAACCGTACCCTCTTGGCTGGTGAGAGTGTAGGTGATATAGTCAGCAGCACCACTGGGGGCTGGGTAACTCAAATTCTGAAATTTACTAAACTTAAAACGTTCTAGCGATCGCACAAATTGTTGTACCTGTTGCGCAGAAACGCGGCGAACACTACGTTCAGAATCATTGGCATCACCAATCCGCACGCGAATCAGTCGTCCATCTTTAAGTAAAACAGTCTCGTAGGTTCTCCCAGTAAAACCACCACTGGAGATTTGCCGAAATACTATATCCCGATCTAAGGGTGGTGGTAACTCGCTGGCTGGAATTTGCACAGGGGACAGTGTACTGTTGCTAGCTTTTTCATTTAGCCTAACTGCGGAACCTGTTTGATTGGTATGATAAACCAAGGTTTGGTCAACCGCGCCGACAACTACCCGCCAGCCACTATCTATAGCCTCAGTACAGTTTTCATCAGGGCGTGGTAGGCTCAAACAACCATTACTCCAAGTTTGCTGTTCAGCCTGAATGATAGTTAGCTGAGAAATTGGCTGTTGCAAACGTTTGGAGGCAGCTTGCAAAACAGCGTTTTTCACAGATGGGGGTAACTTAGCTGGCAGATTGTCTGAGGGATTTTTTGCCGAAGCCAAACGTAGCGATCGCCCATTGTTATTGGTATGATAAATCCAGTTTTCTTTGCCATCAGATACCACAATTCGCCAACCCGGAATTAATGCTTGGCTACAGAATTCATCAGGTTGAGGTAGTTCTAAGCAACCATTGCGCCAAGTCTGTTGATTATAATCAATAATTTGCAACTGTCTGGTTAAAATTCCTTGTCTGCGGGCTAAATCTCGCAGTACCGCTTTAGCTACTGGACGTGGCAAGCGGTTTAGTTTAATATTGTCTTTGATAACTTCATTGCTTGTTTCTAGTGATAAGTTTGCAGAAGCACCCGTAGCATTTTGCACAACTGTTAAACCACTAGCAACAGACAAAATCCCAGTCAAAATCAAAGCAGTTAAAATTCGCCTTTGATTGTTGTTTAAGTACTTTTTCAACATATTTTTCTTAAAAATGTAATGATCTTAGCCAAGAGTTACATAGCTTAGAAATGGAAGCATCCCAAATGTGTAAAAACATATTTTGTCATTGCGAACGCTCCATTCGCAATGACTAGTTCTAATTGGTAAATTTGCAAAATTGGGATGCTCCCTTAGAAATAGAATTTAATCACTAATAGATATTAAAGAAGAATTCATGAGTCAGAATTAAAATGCTCTTTACGAGACGCTGTGCGTAACCTGCTTCTCCAAAGGAGTATGCAGACTCGCTAACGGTGCGCTATCCACCATTTGTACAGAATACTCTTCTTGCATTCTGACTTCTGACTCCTGAATTCTGTTTCTATAAAGTATAGAATTCCATAACTTCGCCAGTTGGAATTACTTTATGATCTGTTTTTGAAACATATATAAAGACAGACGTTAACAAACTGATTGTTTGTTCCTTATACAAATTTTTTATGCAGATGCAGTCAATCAAAATGCCCTGTAACCTTGCGACAATCAATTAATAACTTAGAAGCTAAGGCTTCATTAAAGACTTCCAAATAAAAAAATATCGCATTGCTTTGAGGGTAGCAGGAGGAAAAATCGTTTTGAGTCAAGAAATTGGATGATTTATTTTTTGGAGTTCTCTTAAAGACAATCCACACAGTTGTCTTAGAAAATAGATTGTAAGCAAAGTATTGCAACAGTTTTTGCTTCACTTTGGTATGGTAAGGGAAGGCTCTATAAAATTAATTTTAAAAAGAATGCTACTGCTCGGCTCAACTTAAAGTATCCAAGATTTTAAAAGTCATCTTAGGCAATATTAGGCGCTGATAGCTTGTTGTTCAGATTCAACTAACTGACTATTAGGTAGATCAAATCTAATAGTAGTAGCTGCCCAGTCTTTGAAATCGGGTGCTAGCCAGACTAGCTTGCGAAGGATTTCATCATTTACCCACAACACCAAGGGAAACCGAAACTGCTTCCGAAACTCATCTCGCATGATATTGGTACTGATGATTAGTTGGTTAATTGCTACCACAGATTCTAACCCCCGTACCATCAAAGCTTCAGGCTGAGTAGTATCAATTTCAGTTGTAATGGCTGTATACAATTTCTCAGCCGCAGGTGAGAGAAAAACTTCGTGGATATCTGCTGATGAAAATTCTGTTAGCAAATTCAGCACTTGCTGCTGCCTTTGAACACAGTTACAACACGCTAATAACAGTGAGAACTGTCCACCAGAAACCATCATCGCTCTTGCCAACCTCTTGGTGGCTGCTATGCTGCCAACTGTGCTATTTTCCGAATTACTTAAACTGATCATTAAAAAATCCTACTTTTGATTTTAAAGAATGGTTTAGCAATATTCAGTGATTCTACCCTATTAATTTTTATTCAAAGGTGTTAAACGGGTAACTTTGATGACCTTTTTCTCTGTAATACTAGGTATTATATGACAAATAATCATAAAATGTATTATCTCATATTTACAATCAAAGGATAATGTAAAGTTTTTGTCAACACAATGGAAGTAAAAGAGTGCAGGTAAAAAATTAGCAATTGAATTATCACTATATTTTTATAAATTTTCGTATCTGCTCCCAATTAAGTAATTGTTTTCAAAAATGCGGTTAAAAAAATGCTCAGTAAAAGTCTAACAGTAAAGACTAGGAAGTGGGAAAAAAAGTTATGGCAGTGTTAAATTGTGCTTGTAATCGCACCACTTCACTAAATAGCTGATACAAATATATAGGTAAGGACATACAGTACAAATGTACCTATGCAAAGCTGATTCATTGTGTTAGATAGATTTTTGAAAATGTTATTAGACACGGGTTTCTTTGGATTAAGCTTCTCTTATTGTCGTCGTTGCGCGTAGCAGGCTTTAAGAGCAGCGGTATGAGTGACGCGCTCCTTACCTCGTTATAGTTTTGCTTTACGTTAATATCACTCACCTATAAGGCTGATTTACCGCGTCATCGTGTCTTCTCACCCAGCCAGTTTGAGACGGTTATTAACAATTCTTAATTAATTGTTGAGTGCCCGGTAGTGAAATGATATCAGCCTAAGATGCAAAAATCTTTGTCCATTAAAGCTAACTCATTCTTTTGATAGAACTTGAGATAGAAGATGTCGTTCCGTTAGTCAGAGGACAGGGAATATTTAGCTTTCTAAGATTAGTTCAGAAGATTTGAACATAACACCAAGTTTGGAATTTAATCCATTGTTTGAGGTGGATAGCGAAGAAAAAACGTGTGTAAATAATAATTAATTTTTTTAATTTTTTGGAAACCAATTCAGGATGTTACACCATGCTATTCAAAGATCGGAGGTTTGCAGGTCAAGTTTTGGCTAGGGAGTTAGACGCTTATGCTAACCGCCCAGATGTTGTGGTATTGGGGCTACCAAGGGGTGGCGTACCCGTTGCCTTTGAAGTTGCCAAAGCTTTAAATGCTCCCTTAGATATTTTGGTAGTACGTAAATTGGGTGTACCTGAGCAAAAAGAATTAGCTATGGGAGCGATCGCTTCTGGTAGTGTGCGGATAGTCAATGAATATATTATCAGTCTGATGAAGATATCCGATGAAGTAATTGCCAGGGTTGCACTGCAAGAAGAACGGGAGTTAGAGCGGCGGGAACGGCTTTATCGGGCAAATCGCCCCTTAAGAGATTTACAAGGACGCACTGTTATTTTGGTAGATGATGGTTTAGCCACGGGTGCAACTATGTGGGCTGCTGTTGCGCCTGTGCGAAAACAGCAACCGGCTCAGATTGTGATTGCTGTGCCTGTCGCTGCCCTTGAAAGTTGCCAAAAGTTAGAAACTCAGGTAGACAAAATTGTTTATGTCTCGACACCCAGCCCTTTCAATAGCGTTGGCCTTTGGTACGAAGATTTTCCTCAAACTACGGATGAAGAAGTGCGCGACTTACTCGCCAAAGCATTAGAGGCACAAAACTTTGCGCCCCTACCCCAGTGAGAACCGCTACATACAGCAGATTTCAGGAAAAGTGAAGTAGAGTCTCAAAGCCAGCTATAAAGCAATACAGTTCAGTTAAGTATTTCTTTCTTTCCTTCTTTCTTCTCTTTGCGTCCTTTGCGTCCTTGGCGGTTCGTTCAAAAAATTGACTTGACAAAGGTTTTAGCGTTAACTGAACCATATTGAGCTATAAAGCGTGTTTTATTCCTGTTAGCATAGCGAGACATAGCCCATTCTGGGCGTTGCTGAATTCAGGTATGAAAATGATTTTGTGTGATTTCAAAACCCTTGTAGAGACGTTGCAATGCAACGTCTCTACACCAAGATTCATATATCTAATCAGCAACGCCCCATTCTGAATTCTGAATTCTGACTCCTGAATTCTCCTAATTCATTACTTTTTCTGTGCTAGCTTTTGACTAACTAACTCACCCGCCAAATGTATTGCCGCTTTCATACTCGTAGCATCAGCAATTCCTTTACCTGCAATATCAAATGCTGTTCCGTGATCTGGTGAAGTCCGAACGAAAGGAAGACCAATAGAAGTATTAACTGCCCGATCGAATGCCATCAGCTTCACAGGAATTAAGCCTTGGTCGTGATAAAGTGCCAAGTAGCCATCAGCTGGATTTTGTACTAAAGAATTTCCATACCAAGCTTGACCAGGTTTAACCCACATCGTATCTGGCGGTATCGGCCCATCTAAGTGCAATTGTGGGCGTTTTTGCCTTTCTTCCTCCAACCAGGGAATTAACCAATCCTGTTCTTCATGTCCTAATTGTCCCTGTTCGCCACTGTGGGGATTTAAACCTGCGATCGCAATTCTCCCATTTTCTATCCCAAAATCTCTTTCCAAACATTCCACCAGCAAATCTAGTTTTTGTGTTAACAACTGCGGTGTCAACGTATCAGCTACTTGACGCAGGGGTATATGTGTGGTAGCTAATAAAGTGCGGAGTATCCAACCAGTATGAGGCGATCGCGCCACAAATAACATCCCAAAACGGTCAACACCTGACTTTTGCGCCAAAAGTTCCGTTTGCCCTGGATAATTATATCCTGCGGCTTTCCAAGCAGATTTAGCGATCGGCCCTGTGACAATAGCATCAAATTTACCAGCCAGTGTTTGTGCGATCGCATATTCCATATACGCAAAACTAGCCGCACCACTAGCCGCATTACCTATTCCGGGGATAATTTGACCTTTAATTTCCCCATCCAACTGCACATCAGTAACTGACAACTCGTCTGGATTTGCCAAAGCTGCTAAATTCTCGATTAAATTCAGTTTGTGATAAATTTGTGCCAGCAAATCCCGGTTTCCCACCACTGTAATCTCATATTTTTGACTAATTTCCGAATCTGTTAAAGCTTTCAAAATCACCTCTGGCCCAATCCCCGCCGGATCACCCAGCGTCAGCGCCAAATGCGGACGATTTTCTTTGCCAAAATTGATTAAATTACTTTGATAATTTTGATACATAAAATCTCTTCATAATTATTATTATCAAATTTTCTCAATTTACCCATCTCTCCCTGCTTCAACAGTAGGGATTGCCCCCCAAACCAGTAGGGATAACCTGCTAAACTAGTTTAAAATTATTTACACAGGTCTAATCCTACAGCAACTATTGAAAAGCTTCTGGTAGACCTAGTTTACACACCACTTTGCATAAGGAGAATCACACTAATGGGCGGCGAAATTTTGAATGCAGCTCTATTGTCTTTCGGTTTAATCTTCGTAGGCTGGGGCTTAGGCGCGTTGTTACTGAAAATTCAGGGCACAGAAGAATAATTGAGTACTGAGTCCTTAGTACTGAGTTAAGAGTTATTATTCTCCCCACTCTCTAGTACAGACGCGATTAATCGCGTCTCTCCCCATTCCCTGTTTGAGCGAAATTAAAAAAAGCTTGTCCGTTAACCGGACAGTGATTCTGTCATAAGTCTATCCAAATAAATAGATTTTCTGAGAAAATATGTAAAGTTTTGTTTGCATAGGTTATTCTGATAACATTCTTTTCATAAAACATTAAAATTTATTACAACCCTCATGACATTATTAATCGTCGGTGCCACTGGCACCTTAGGAAGACAAGTGGCTCGTCGTGCAATCGATGAAGGGTATAAAGTACGCTGTCTTGTCCGCAGCAGTAAAAAAGCAGCTTTTCTCAAAGAATGGGGTGCAGAACTCGTCCCCGGAAATTTACGTTACCCCGATACCCTAGCGGAAGCATTAGAGGGTGTAACCCAACTTATTGATGCGTCAACATCTCGCCCTACAGATTCACTGAGCATCAAACAAGTGGACTGGGAAGGCAAAGTAGCATTGATTCAAGCAGCAAAAGCAGCGGGTGTAGAGCGTTTTATCTTCTTTTCGATTTTAGATGCTGATAAATACCCAGAAGTGCCGCTAATGGAAATTAAGCGATGTACAGAACTCTTCTTGGCTGAGTCAGGCCTGAATTATACCATCTTGCGGCTAGCTGGTTTTATGCAAGGGTTAATCGGTCAGTATGGGATTCCTATTTTAGAAGGACAACCAGTTTGGGTAACAGGTAATTCTTCTCCTATCGCCTATATGGACACTCAGGACATTGCTAAGTTTGCAATCCGTGCATTGAGTGTGCCCGAAACGGAAAACAAAGCTTTTCCTGTAGTTGGTACTCGTGCATGGAGTGCAGAAGAAATTATCAACCTGTGCGAACGCTTATCTGGAAAAGATGCCAGAGTAACGCGGATGCCAATAACCTTACTGCGTGCTGTACGGGGCATAATGCGATTCTTTCAGTGGGGATGGAACGTAGCAGACAGGCTGGCGTTTACAGAAGTATTGGCTAGTGGTAAACAGTTAAATGCTTCAATGGATGATGTATATACAGTGTTTGGTTTAGATCAGCAACAAACCACAACCCTAGAAAGCTATCTACAAGAGTACTTCAGCCGAATAATGAAGAAGCTTAAAGAGGTAGACTACCAGAAAAATAAAAATAAAAAGCAGAAACCTAAAAAAACTCCTTTTAAACAGTCTTCAAAAGCCAACAGTCAATAGTTATTACAAAACAGACATTAGTCGTAAAATTCTAGACTCTAGATTAATGACTAAATGACCAAAAATGTGTAAGGATTACCGAAAATTTAGGTAAAAGCCCCGTCCTTCTAGGACGGCTTTAATTTTCTAAATTTGTCTTGAAAGTTTCCGGTGATTGGTATACTAAAACAATATCACAGGTAGAATAACCGCTAGCACAAATGGATAACCAACCCCAATACGACTGGCTAGGAAATAATAATGGTTAGTGGGCGGCGAAAACCACGATAAACATAGCTGGGGTAGCCAAGGCGCACCCATACCAGAAAAGTCAAAAACTTGTTAATTAAGCGTACCGTGGGGCACACGGAAACAGGGGGAGAAATCCTCTAAAGCTTGGGGAGATAAGCCCTCTGGGGCTGTCTAAATTAGGCTCGAAACTTGGTTCAATTGAATGGGTTTTTGGTTTAAGTAATGCCGAAAGGCTAGGCAGTTTAAAGGTGTATCAATGAACCAAGAATCCCTATGCTTTTAGTCTGGGGAGTGTCAAATAATACAGAGCATCGCCTAAATTTGGATATTTGAGTGTGCCGAAAGCAGGCATTATCTACAATGACGTTAAACCGATAGCGGGCCGTGTCGCTATCGAGTTAAAAGACAAGCTAACCGCAGCCGGTTGGAATGTATGTATCACATCGAGTATCGGTGGAATATTGGGCTACTCTACCCCAGAGAGTTCTGTATGCCACACCCCCATTGACGGTCTGACACCCCCTGGTTTTGACTCAGATATGAAGTTTGCAGTGGTATTAGGGGGAGACGGCACTGTTTTAGCGGCGTCTCGTCAGGTCGCCCCCTGTGGTATTCCACTGCTAACAGTGAATACCGGCCACATGGGCTTTTTGACAGAAACTTTCCTAAATCAATTGCCGCAAGCATTAGAACAGGTGATGGCGGGTGAGTATGAAATTGAAGAACGAGTCATGCTCACCGTCAAAGTGTTTCGGGGAGATTCAGTACTATGGGAAGCCCTCTGCTTGAATGAAATGGTATTGCATCGGGAACCTTTAACCTCTATGTGCCATTTTGAAATAGTTATAGGGCGGCATGCGCCAGTAGATATTGCGGCGGATGGTGTGATTGTTTCTACGCCTACTGGTTCTACAGCTTACTCATTGAGTGCTGGCGGCCCGGTGGTGACTCCTGGCGTACCTGTTTTACAGTTAGTACCCATTTGTCCCCATTCTCTAGCTTCTAGAGCATTAGTGTTTCCAGATACTGAATCAGTCAACATCTACCCAGTCAATATTCCTCGCCTGGTGATGGTGGTAGATGGCAATGGAGGGTGCTACATCCTACCAGAAGATCGAGTATACATGGAGCGATCGCAATATAGTGCCCGATTTATTCGCCTGCAAACCCCTGAGTTTTTCCGAATTTTGCGAGAAAAATTAGGTTGGGGTTTGCCACATATCGCCAAACCAACTTCGGTAGAATTGCCATAGGCATTGGGCATTGGGCATTGGGCATTGGGGATTAAACCTATCCGTAAATTACATTTGGACCCTCTAATTTATAAGATTTAGAGGTTAATTTAATTGGCGGATAAGTCTATTGGGTATTAGTGATTGTTCTTTACCCATGCCCCACGCCCCATGCCCAATGCCCTAGTTATTAAGATTGCATCGGAGAATTAGATAGCTGACACCTGAACGTGCTAAAAGATCCTTAACAGGATGTCGAATCAGGATTGCTCCATCAAGAAAAATTCGTAGTTGCACTTTATAACTGATGTAAAGATTTTCACTCGAATACCTTTACAATCCCAAATCTAATATCCCAAATTGTTATGACAGTTGCTCAAAGTCCTTGTGTTTTGGTGGTTGAAACCGATGAGAGCCTAGCAAATCAACTTTCTTGCGACTTGCAAGAAGCCGGCTATGAATCAATTGTGGTTCATGATGCGACTAGTGGTTTAGAACACTGTCGCGATCGCCAGCCTGCTTTAATTGTTTTAGACCGAATGCTAGCAGGAGAATCAGGACTCTCATTGTGCAAAAATCTGAGAGGCACTGGTCTGCGATCGCCTGTATTGATTTTAATGGCAAGAGATACAGTCGATGATCGGGTAGCTTGTCTAGAAGCTGGAGCAGATGATTACATCCTCAAGCCTTATCGTTCAGAAGACTTTTTGAAATTAATTCGCCTCTACTTAAAACCCGATATCGATACCACAGAGCAATTACGCTTTGGAGATTTAATTTTAGATATATCAACTCGCCGTGCAATACACAACGGACGGGCAATTGACTTGACAATGAAGGAATTTGAACTCTTAAAATTCTTAATGGAACATCCTCGTGAGGTATTAACCCGCGAACAAATTCTCGAAAATGTTTGGGGTTACGACTTTCTGGGTGAGTCGAATGTAATTGAAGTATACATCCGTTACTTGCGGTTAAAAATTGAAGATGAAGGTCAAAAGCGCCTCATTCAAACGGTGCGCGGCGTAGGGTACGTTTTAAGAGAATCTTAATACAATGTCTAAGCTAGTTTTGAGGGTTTGTAGCCAGCACTAAAGTCCTGACTACAAACTTGCTTACGCATCAATTTAAACTTGACAGACCATTAATAGACTGTGGTGGAAGTTTGCCTACTTCGTTACCTCGTTTCCAGTATCAGACTGGGAATGCACACTTGGGGGCTGCTGCCATCTTTTTCTGCTGACAACACTGTAAAATTGATATCTAAATTACAAAATGGAAAAACTATATGACTCGTCGGCTAGCTTTGCTTTCGATGTTGCTCAGTATGTTCCTAATGGGCTGTTCTGTGCCAACAACAGCTAACCCTCCCATGCCCACCTCTGCTTCTCAAACTCCAGCACCAGAGAGTTTAGGTCAAACACTACCAATTTCTGCTAAAGCCATTATTCCTAATGGCACAATAATTCAATTAGAGGTAGCGGAAACTCCCCAACAACAGGCAATGGGGTTGATGTATCGACCAGCGTTGCCAGATGACCGGGGGATGCTGTTTGGGTTCCCTTCTGCACGACCAGTCAGCTTCTGGATGAAGAATGTACCAGTGCCATTGGATATGGTATTTTTACATAACGGTGTAGTTAAATATATTCAAGCATCTGCGGCTCCTTGTGCAGCTGAACCTTGTCCTACCTATGGCCCCAAGACACCAATCGATAAGGTGATTGAACTTCGCTCTGGAAGAGCTGCCGAATTGAAGTTGAAAGTGGGCGATATTGTCAAAATTGAATTTTGAGACTTCGGTGCTTTGTGGGGATACATATTTGAGTGGTTACTCGGTTGAAAACCTACACGGTCGAAATATATGTTTTTTTTGTAAAAAATGTCACGTATTGTGGCAAAAAAGTCATCTGTAACGCTACTATTTAAAAACTGTGGTAATAATATAAAACTCGCCTGTCTCCAACCTAAAATCGCAGTCTTAAGGTTTGGTCGCAAAAATATTCCCTTGGGCGTAAGTGTAAATAGTCGCCAATAAGAGAGTATAGGCTATGGAATCTTTGTTACTACCTGTGTAATTAAATAAAGCAGAAAAGTAAACAAAATGGAGCCAATTTAACTAAGTAAAAATACTGCTGAAAAATCGAGCAGGTGATTTGTACGAAAATTCCTATTTCTCAGACGCTTTATGAAAAGCCTCTTTTGAAGGGAAATCAAAAAAACTGTGCCGGGGTGTATAGCCGATAACGGCACAGTGACAAATAAAATACTGGCTACTGGCTAGCAAGAAATGGTGAACTGATATATGACAATACATTCTGTACAAGGAGGTGAGATACAAGTGTCACCATCAAAATATTCTCGACTGATTCATTTTTTGCAAGAAGATTTGGCAATTTCCACAGCATCACTAGCGCTGGCGCTTCGCCATCGGGAGCAAGACCCAGGCCCTTTGGCAATGATTCTCTGGCAGTATGGGTTGATTACTTTAGACCAGTTAGAACAAATTTATGATTGGCTTGAAACAGCATAGATTATCCCAATTTTGGATTTTAGGTCGCGCCTTTGATGCGCTTTCAGCCCAAGTTGGGTTTTGGATTAAAAGTCTCTACCAAAAGACTATTACCAGAATCTCAAACAACACTACTTGTACCAATTTGGTATCATACTAAGTTGCCAAAGTTACTCTTGTTTGACGTAAAAGACTTTGTGCGACTGTCTTCTAGGCAAATAATACTATCTAGGGCAACTTGGTATGATTTAGGAGAATTGAGGTATGTCACATCCACTTTATCTTCTGCAAAGGTTCGTATCTAGTCTTAACTCTGACGGTTTCTACTCATTTATATCCAAATTAAAAGAGCGAGTTGATAATTTAACTCGCTCTTTTAATTTAGTACTCAGTAATGAGTAAAAATCATACTCATCACTCACGGCTTAGTATTCAGGAATTATTAAACACTCTAACTGCTGCTGCTACACCAGACCCAGGGGTAAAGTTTTCGTGACCAAGTTCTGAGAGGGTAACTTCTAGAGATGCTATACAACTGAGGATATCGCGATCGCTCACAAAACCCAAGTGACCAATGCGGAAAATCTTGTTACTCAAATGATCTTGACCACCCGCTAGGGCAATATCAAAGCGTTTTTTCATTAATGACCGAATCTTATCCGATTCAATTCCTTGTGGTGCTACAGCCGTAATTGCCGGACTAGCGGAACTATCTGCTGCAAACAGGGGTAAATTTAAGCCTTGAATCGCGGCGCGGGTAGCATTCTTCAGCCGTTCATGTCGAGCAAATATTGACTCCAAGCCTTCCTCTTTCATGATTCGCAACGTGGTGTGTAGCGCTACGATCAAATTTACAGGTGGAGTAAATGGAGTTGTATTTTTGGCTGTGGCTTTACGATATTTGCCTAAATCCAAATAATATTTCGGTAGCTTCGCAGTTTTGTAAGCTTCCCAAGCTTTGGGACTGACAGAGACAAAACCCAATCCTGGCGGAATCATATAACCTTTTTGGGAACCAGAGGCGACGATATCCAAGCCCCAAGCATCTACGGGTAGATTGAATGCACCCAAGCTAGTGACGGCATCAACGATAATTAAAGCTTCACCGTGTTCTTTGACGTGGCGATTGATGCTTTCTAGGTCATTCAACACACCTGTCGAAGTTTCGCTGTGGGTAATGATTACAGCTTTAATTTGCTTTTGGGTATCTGCTTGGAGTTTTTCGGCAAATACTGCGGGGTCTAAAGGTTTTCCCCATTCCACCTTAACTTCTTCTACATTCAAACCGTAGGCTTGGCCAACTTCTACCCAGCGTTCGCCAAATTTACCATTAGAGCCAACTAAAATGCGATCGCCTGGAGAGAGAAAATTAATTATTCCCGCTTCTACAGCACC
Source organism: Nostoc cf. commune SO-36 (assembly GCF_023734775.1). Lineage (NCBI taxonomy): Bacteria > Bacillati > Cyanobacteriota > Cyanophyceae > Nostocales > Nostocaceae > Nostoc > Nostoc commune. Next base: position 599,606 of record NZ_AP025732.1, read on the forward strand.
CGTACCACTAACATTCAGCGTCAGCACATCACTTTGAGTTTGGTGCAGCCACTTGAGGTTTTCTGTCACCTCTGCCAAGATGTTGCTAAACTCACTAGTCCTGTGCCCAATCGGATGCTTGGCTAATGCCAGTAAAGCAGCTTCTGGCACCGGGGTAGGGCCTGGAATCATCAGCATCAGCTTATCGTTCATGTGTGTATCCTACAAAATCAAATAAAAGTCAAAATTGTGAGAAGTTGGTTAAGTCTGATAGCAAATTCTAGATATTCATCTACAAATTCCACTCAGTTCGTCACCAGCCTTGTTGTATATTTTCCAAATTCATAGGAAAAGTATCGTGGGAGTTAATGATCGGTCAGCTTGACCTTTGCAATTTATACGAGACTTCAACTCAGATAAAACCCCTGTTCCAGGCAATCTTACCACACACCTAGACACTAGGTTAAGGCGTTTGCTCGTAGGAGAGTGGCTATTTTAGCCAAAGGCGAAACGTCTATCTAGATAAGGCACAGGAATAATAAATTTTTAAATTTACCCGTAATCCCTTCCTATTGTTTTTATAAAAACACGCGAAATCGTCTTGAATATCGCGGGAATCATCAGTGAAAAAGAGATGTTTTGCTTCCACGAAGGAAGTAACCACCTACACTATGCGGAAGACATGGATGTCACCGTTTGCTAAGAGATAGAAGATACCCAACTCAAACTTTTCAATGTGCTTGAGTCGATGATTTGTTCTTGGGTTGCCATTCTCCAAAGAATATTTTTATCTATAGAGGAGATGATGATTTATTTAATTCAAAATCGCTTCGATGCCAATATCCAAGCTTTCTTTGGCTGACTCAATGGCGATGCATTTGCCGCCGAAGTTGAGAGATTTATGCTACTAATTGCTGCACATTATAAAACTACACTCAGTAGTAAGCGATGCCTACGATAGGCTACACTTACGCTAATAAACTATAAGTTTTTATACTAAGCTTACAAAATTGCTACAATCGTGCTTAGTCTTCTTAGTTACTATTCATGGTGAGTCGTTTTTAACTAGTGTTCAGTTCATAAACTGTCACTCACTAGATCCCCGGTATTCTTGCAAAAGAGATATTCTTAGTTAGTGCAAGGAGTGATACCATTTCACCACATGTTTGTCACAAGTTATCCCCGCAATTCTCTCTCCTTAGGGAGTGTTGCAGATTTCAAATGTTGCATCAAACGAGTGAGTTGGTATAAGCTTTTACGAGAAAGCGCTTGAGTGAGCAAAACCTCAAGCGCTTTTTCGTGTATAAATAAAACAGTCCAACTCTCTGGACAATAATTAAAAATGTTTTTAAATACACATATACCAGAGAAGGAAACTACTATTAGAAAAATTGTTGCAACATATACTTGATGACTCTAGCATTTGTACGTTCCATCAAAACCTTTCTAAGTGACTGGACGTACCACACGAATTAGTTTTCCTTGCAACGGTTCTTCTGTTGTCACAACTTCATCTATCAGTGCTCCAAACTGTTCCAATTACGATTGTTTGTACAAACAATAATACCGAAGTGGCTATAATCACGACGATGCAAACGGATAAAATCATTCCTGTTGATAGTTAATATCGAGCGTTTTTGACTTGTAGCAAATGCCAGCACTTCCTTATCAGGTATACCTTTATAGCCTGCAATTTTTCACGCTTGTCTGAGGGCAAGAAGTTGTTGTTCTAACTCTTTGAGTGTCACGGATGTAAATCCTCTGATGTTTTGTCAGGCTACATTTACAATTTTATCGATTGCTAAGTACAACATTTCATTAATAATTCGTAGCCAAATATTTGCGCCCCTACCCTGTGGTAAGGCGAAGTGCATCTACATCTACATTTAAATTTCAACCCTCAATTCGCAACGATTTTACCTAAAGCTGTACTTAGCTGACTACAAAATTCACCAACTTTCCAGGCACTACAATTACCTTTTTAATCTCTTTGCCTTCGATATAACGCTGGGCAATTTCTGATTCACGGGCATACTTCTCCTGTGCTGCTTTATCTGCTTGTGCTGAGACTTGAATCGAGCCGCGAGTTTTACCCATAACTTGAATCACTAAAGTGATTTCATCCGCAATCAAAGCAGCAGGATCAAATGATGGCCAAGTTTGAGTGTGGACTGAATCACTTTCACCCAATAAATGCCACAATTCATCAGCAATGTGTGGTGCAAATGGTGCTAGCAATACTACCAAAGTCCGAATACCTTCTGCATAAATTGGTGAATTTTTCCCGTCGGCATCAGTTAGGGCGTTGCTCAACTTCATCAATTCTGAAATAGCTGTGTTGAATTGATATTCGTCTTCAACGTCTTCTGTGACTGCTTCAATAGCCGTATGAATTGCCCGTCGCAACTCCTTTTCTGCTTTAGTTAAATTAGCGAGTTGGGCTTGCTTACGGGATACCCCAGCCGCAACATAATCTGTCACCAAACGCCAAACCCGATTTAAAAAGCGGAATTGTCCTTCCACATCAGCTTCATCCCATTCCAAATCTTTTTCTGGCGGCGCTTTGAACAAGATGAACATCCGCGCTGTATCTATACCGTATTTGGAAATTACATCTTCTGGAGCTACACCGTTGCCCTTTGATTTAGACATGGTAGCGTAGAGACGTTGTAGTGGTTCGCCTGTCTGGGGGTCGCGGGGGTCAGCTGAATTTACCAGCTCAGAAGGAATCCATTTATCTTTACCACCCTTGTTGGGATTTAGGTAAGTTAAACCCTGTACCATACCTTGAGTTAACAGGCGTTGGAAGGGTTCATCAAAATTCAGTAACCCTCTGTCTCGCAGAACCTTGGTAAAGAACCGCGAATATAACAAATGTAAAATTGCGTGTTCAATTCCACCTACATACTGATCAACTGGCATCCAGTCATTAATTTTACTGGAATCAAAAACCTGTTGTTCATTTTTAGCGTCAGGGAAGCGCAAGAAATACCACGACGAATCAATAAAAGTATCCATCGTGTCAGTTTCCCGCTTCGCTGGAGTGCTGCAAGTTGGACAAGGCACATTTACCCAACTTTCCAGCTGAGTCAAAGGTGAACCGCCACGTCCAGTAAATTCCACCTCTTCCGGTAACTGTACTGGTAAATCTTTATCAGGCACTGGCACTATCCCACAGTTGGGGCAGTGAATTACAGGTATTGGTGCGCCCCAGTAACGCTGCCGCGAAATTAACCAATCCCGCAAGCGATATTGCACCCGCACTTTACCAAAACCCTGTTGTTCGGCGTATTCAATTATTGCTTGTTTAGCATCTGTGGAAGTCATACCAGTAAAAAGCCCAGAATTAATTAAAATTCCTGGTTCAGTGTATGCCTGGTTATATTCAATTTGGATGAGTTGTGTGACTTCATCAATCTCTGATGTTGGAGTTAAGTCAAAACCTGCAACATCATCCGGGGAAACGATGACAAAATCAACTGGCAAATCGTAATTTTTGGCAAACTTAAAATCTCGGACATCGTGTGCTGGTACACCCATCACCGCCCCAGTACCATACTCATACAGTACATAGTCAGCAATCCAAATCGGCACTTCTTCCCCTGTAAATGGGTTAATTGCCTTACCACCTGTAGGGATACCCCGCTTCGGTTTGTCTTCAGAGGTACGTTCTAACTCACTTTGATTGGAAACCTCTTTAATAAAGGCTTCTACGGCTGCTTGCTGTTCTTTTGAGGTGACACGTTTTGTCAAGGGATGTTCTGGTGCTAACACTAGGTAGCTGACACCATAAACGGTATCTGGGCGTGTGGTGTACACGCCGATTCTTTCATCTATCCCAATGATGGGAAATTCTAAGTAAGCGCCTGTGGATTTACCAATCCAGTTTGCCTGCATCAATTTGACGCGTTCCGGCCAACCTGTCAATTTATCCAAGTCATTGAGTAATTCTTCGGCGTAGTCGGTAATCTTGAAAAACCACTGCCGCAATAATTTACGCTCAACTATTGCCCCACTGCGCCAAGAACGTCCTTCGTTATCGACTTGCTCATTTGCCAGTACAGTTTGGTCAATAGGATCCCAGTTTACAGCTGCTTCTTTTTGATAAGCTAACCCTGCTTGCAAAAACTGCAAAAAAATCCATTGTGTCCACTTATAATAATCTGGTGAACAGGTAGCAAGTTCGCATTCCCAATCAATGGATAAACCAAGACGCTGCAATTGTTGCCGCATCTGCGCCATATTTTGATAAGTCCACTTTGCTGGCGGTACACCACGGTCAATGGCGGCATTTTCTGCTGGCAAGCCAAAAGCATCCCAACCCATTGGATGTATTACCCGATACCCTTGCATTCGCTTGAGGCGGGCAATTACGTCGGTAATCGTATAATTACGGACGTGACCCATGTGTAGGCTGCCCGATGGATAAGGGAACATGGAAAGAGCGTAAAATTTTGGCTTGTTAGTAGCTGTCGGTGTTTTGTCTAAGCCAAGTTCTACCCATGTTTTTTGCCATTTTTCCTCAATTGCTGCTGGGTTATATCTAGATAAAGAAAAATTAGTGCTATCAGCCATGTTTATTTCTATAATGAATGCTCAAATAATACTCGAAACACTTGTTTTCAGCATTTTAACCTGAACTATCAGTCTATTTTCGTATCGAAAAACAATGCTCAACAAATGCTCACTTCCTTGTCATTATCTTTCTATCTCCCTTATTTGCCTAAAGTTATTGAAGTAATATTTTAAATCTACATGTTTATTGTCTAAACATAAACCTTCTTGCTCCGCCCAAGCTAATAGAAGCAATTACAGGATTTTTACCTAGCTCCGGTTCAGAATCGGTGTGCCACGAGATTCCATCGTTTCCATCTCGGCAAAGATATCGATATCTCGCAGAAATGGAAGTTTTTCTATTTTGGATTTGTAAATATTTTCAAAAAATCTAACTTGTATCTGTGCTTCCTGTGGGCTAGAAATCAATACGGTTCAGTTAGGCATTTTTTCTTCTCTCTGTTCCGCGCCAGTTGCTACCCTGCGGGAACGCTAAGAGCGAACAAGTCGGGGAACCCGCCCAACGCACTGGCTTCTCTGTGCCTCTGCGGTAGCCTGCGGCAAGCCGTTCGCGTAGCGTCTCGTAGAGAAGCGTCTACGTTAAAAAATTTGACTTTGATGACTTTGATAAAGAGTTTTAGCCTTAACTGAACCGTATTGGGCTAGAAATAATCATGAGAAAGCTTAAGAGTGGATCTAACTACTCTCTTAAGTTGCCCAAATAACTGATGCTAGTTAGCTACTTATTATACCTGTTTTTCTATGTATGATGTGAGGAGGGGATTATTGGTGAAACTTATGATATTCCTATCTACATTATTTTTGTGTCTCTGTAATGAGACTCGCTCACTTTTTGGCTATGCTCACACCACGCGTTTACAATACTCAGTCCTGTGGTAGGAAAATAAATTTAGATGGTTAAAATAGGTGATGGTTGAATCAAATATAAAATTTTCTGATTTAGTGCAGGTTTTTGTCTACGGCACGCTCAAACCAGGTGAAACTAATTATCAAAGATACTGTGCTGGCAAAGTAGTTGATGTTAAAAGAGTCTTTGTACAAGGCAAATTGTTTGCTCTGCCAATGGGCTACCCAGCGATGACACTAGGGGATAGCCAAGTTCACGGATATTTACTCTCTTTTTCCGACCCAAGGATTTTAAATGAGCTAGACGTGCTGGAAGATTACCAGCCCAATAGACAAACGCCAGAAAACCTCTATAATCGACAAATTATTGAGGTTTACGAGGCACAGTCGCTCTCTTATAGTTGGGCTTGGGTTTATTTAATGACTCTAGACCGAGTTGAGCAATTAGGAGGCTTTCTCCAACCTGATGGCTGGTGGAGCGGCTGTGGTTTAACCGCAAAACATAGTTAATGAGTAAACTGTCAATGCAATTAGTTTATATCCTGTTTGGAGTCGTGCTGTTGCGGCTGTACCGGATAAATTGAATTTTCTGGAGAGGCTACTGCTGCTTTAGGAATTTCAATTACCGGGTTATTTAGTCCCACCATCAAAGGGGAAGGTGGAATTATAGACGCTGAGGACGTTTGTATCGGTTCTCTTTGTGGTCGTTGTGCCAGTTGTGGCGCCGTCGAACCACCACTTACTAAGCCAGATACTGCGCCGATTACACAAGCAGCAACAGCTGCACCTCCCACCATCCAGTTTAAACGGGAGCGACGGCGCAAACGTGTCAATACTTGCTGAACTGTTTCTTCTGGCGACTGTTGGGCTGCTGGCACTGGGAGCGTCCGCAAGCCTTGCCGCAGCTTTAACAATCGAGCATATAAACATTGAACTGAGGCATCATTTGCCAGCCATTCTTCTACTTGCCTGCGTTCGGTGGCTGTGACTTCACCATCCAGGTAAGCACTCAATAACTCGAAGCGATCGCGCTTCACCATATCCATAAGACCCGTTGATTCATTGGTATGATTGGCCATTCCATCTGACAAATCTTGAGGAAGTTGCAAAGGAGAACGGTCGTAAAACTGAGAATCAGTAGTCATCTTAACATTATTACCAACTCATACACGGGTAAACTGGGCGCAAATTTCGGAGAAATTAGCCAATTTTCCTCCTAAGGGCACAAGCGATCTACGTCTTTTTGGGAATTCTTAATCTATGCTTAAATTCTGCTATTGGGCAGAGGCAAGATACTGTAAATTAGGAATCTAGATAATTCTGCAAGTGAGCTTGCAGCCTCGTTCTAGCTCTGGCTATTCTTGACTTCACAGTTCCTAAGGAAACCCCAGATGATTTCAGCAATTTCTTCATAAGCCATGCCTTCAATTTCTCTCAGGACAATGGTAGTACGAAAAACTTCTGGTAAATCCGCGATCGCTTCTCGCAATTGCTCGTAAAATTCTCTAGTTGTCAGTTCTTCTTCAGGGCCGGGAGTATCGCCAGCGATTTCCCAATCCATCTCACCATCTTCTAACGAACGGGGAGCATCGAGTGACAAAGGACTCATAACCCGCTTGCGTTTCCGTAACTCGTCGTAAAACAAGTTGGTGGCAATGCGGCTTAACCAGCCCCGAAATTTGGCAGGCTCTTGTAATCGGTTAATATTCCGATACACTCGAATCCAAACTTCTTGAGCCAAATCAGCTCTGTCAGCCCAATCTGGAGCCAGGTGGTATAGAACTCTATCAACTTGACTTTGATAGCGGCGTAATAGTTCTGCAAACGCAACACGATCTGGTCGCAGTCCCGCTTGAGCGCGCAAAATTAAATCGTGGTTAGGGAGTTTGTCAACTTGCACTGATGCTTCTGGATACTTTGCATCAACCGTTGACCAGGATACAGTGATCGATTGATTCATAGATCGTACTGGCTCTAAATCATCCCTATCTATTAGACCCGCTAATGGGACAGAAGTTCCATGCTAAGGTGACGGATTTATGACTGGAACACTGAGGCAAACAATTTTGGATACATTTATAGCAATAAGGAGAGCCACTTTTTCCTTATACTGCTCGCATAGTTGCCCAAGACCCTTCAACGAACAAAGGCGCAGTAATATGCACATTTTAGCATTTTTAGCAACTGGGTATATACGCTTGATAAAAATAATTAAATCTAGTTATAAGGATGAAGATAAAATTTTGTAATTCTAACTTCTTGAGACTTTTTAAATTCAGGTAATAATTTCTGGAAGTTGGGTGGCTGTAGTTGTTAAGATGATGATTTATTTTTTTGCTTTTGTGACCAGAATAGTTGCTGATTGTTCTGGCTGTGGCCCGTAAGCAGCACCAGAGTTATGTTGCTCTGGGATGCGAACTTGAAAAAAGAAATTGAGGGAAAATGTAATTGTGACTGCTAGCAATAGTTTTTCAAACATGGTTTTTCTTCCACCTACACCATTAATGATTGATTCCTACATTTCAAAAGCTTTATCAGAAAGTCTCAGTATTGACTTACGATGCCCAGAACCTTTGAAGAATAAGGTTGCTCACATAAAGTTTTGCCACTGGGACAATTTGCATAGTCTTAGTTTGCCCAGAGGTGTTGGCAGATTTATATCAGAAATGATAAGTATTGATAAATTTTTGGTAATCGAATGATGAACTCATCCAATTACTCGGCTGGATATGTCAGGGATAAACAATAGGCGATGGTAATGGTAAGAAACGAATCTGTAGGGCGTATGGTAATGTTGCTTTGTTTCGGCACAGCATTTTTATCTTTAGCTGTCCATTGGCGCATTACTACGGCGGAACGGCAGTCTGAGAAGCCTGTATCTACTTCAATGCGGCGAGATTCTACCCTAACCAATCCAAAGGGAAGCCGCCCAGAGGGAGTCTACAAAAATCTTTCCCAAGTGAGTTTAGGGGAAATTGCACTGGGTGCATCTGTGCCACCTGATGAAGTTGACCAAGGCTCAACTGCCCAGAGGACGTCTACACCAAAGTCCTCTGCTATCAAGAAGTCAAAAATAATTAAGAAGAATGTAGCCAAAGCAAATACTCGTAGGACTTCTACACTCAAGTTTTCTACTATTAAGTCTCAAACAAAGTCAAAAATAATTAAGAAGAATGTAGCCAAAGCAACTATTCCTAGGGTTTCTACACTTAAGCCTTCTACTATTAAGCCGCAAACTCAGCCCCAAACTATTAAGAAAAATGTAGCTAAAGTAACCGATCTACCAACTCAGACACGGCTGGTAGCACAAGTAGAAAGACAAAATCCAATTGCGGATAGTTGGCCAAAAGCTTTATGGTCTAAGGCTTCAGCCCAACAAGTAGCATCTAATCGGCTGGCAGATGCCAAGACGCAAGTTGTAGTTGATTTAAGCGATCGCCGCACTTATGTATATGCAGGAGACGAGGTGATAGCCAGCTACCCAATTGCTATCGGTAAGAAAGGTTGGGAAACACCTACAGGTTCTTTCCAGGTGATCCACATGCGACACTATCCAATCTGGCGTCACCCAATTACGGGCAAAGTTTTTGAAGCTGGTACTGATAGTCCCTTAGGAGATAGATGGATTGGTTTTTGGTCAGATGGACGGAATGAAATTGGCTTTCATGGCACGCCAGAGATTGACCTAGTGGGAACTGCTGTATCCCACGGCTGCTTAAGAATGCGTAATTCTGATGTGCGATTGTTGTATGAACAAGTAAGTTTAGGAACAACAGTGTTAGTACGTGATTAATTAAGAGTCCTTTGTCATTTGTCATTTGTCCCTTGTCAGTTATTCTTTGCAAATGACCAATGACCAATGACTAATGACTCTTAACATTATAATTTTTGCTCAAAGTTAGGTGCGTATGCCTGGAGTAAAGCACTAACTTGGCGTACAACCTCATTACCAGTGTTTTTACCCAAGGCTTGCCGTTCTGGAAAGAAATTGGGTCGATCTAGGTAACGGTTAATCGCTTCACTTACTTGCTGAGAAATTAAGTCTTGCAATTGTGCCTGAGCGTTTTGGCGTTGGAAGCTAGCACCTTCTTCTGTAGTCGCATACAAAGGTGGTAGGCGATTGAGAGCGTAAGCAGCAATATCCCCAACATCTAGAGAACTTTCGCTGGTGGCTTCAATTTCTGCGACTCGGGCGATCGCTTCCGTAAGTACCAATTCTTCCATAACGTTAATGAATTGTTTGCGAGGTACCGCCACTACCTCACCAGTCAATAGCGCACCCATCAACCGATCCAGCGCCATATACTCTTCAATTGAGAGTTCCGAGGCGTTATCACAGATTCTACCGACTTCTGCTTCCATTGCTGGTGTTAAATAACCATCCTGGAGAGCTTGTTCTACAATTTTTTCGATGCTCATAACGCTTATCATCATTTATGTTAGCAAAGCTTGGTAGGGACGGTATCAATCCAATTTATCTTGCCCAATTATCAGCAAAAAAAAACACAAATTATGCAAAGACGCGACCAATCCGCCTCTACTAGTTAACAGCCTTAGTTCGCCAAGGTGTTGGATCAACAGATTGTCCGTTGACATATAAACCCCAGTGTAAGTGCGGCCCCGTAGAAGCGCCCGTTGAACCCACTGCACCAATTCGTTGACCAGCTTTCACAAAATCACCTTCTTTAACGTTAATACGACTCAGGTGCATGAAAATACTGGTTACTCCTTGACCGTGGTCAATGCCAACTACGTTACCATGTACCCGAAACCCTTGGGATACCCTACCTACCAAAGCAACTCGCCCAGCAGCTGGGGCAATCACTGGTGAACCGGCAGCACCAGCGTAGTCAAGACCACGATGATAGTATTCCTTTGCAAATGTACCATTATAGTAGCGACGAACACCATAGGTTGTAGTCATCCGCCCTGCATTTGGCTTCAAGAATACCCCATTCCAATACTTTTCTGGTGTTTGTAGTGTCTTAAAAGCTGCCACGCGCTTCAGTTCATATTCTGTGGCATTCACTCCGGCTTTGCCAGGTGGTAAAGTAATGCGTTGTACGGGGAATTTGCGATTAAGCACATTCACTGCCAAGTTTTGTACTTGACCATCTCCTACAACCCGAACTGTTCTAGTTCCAGCTTTTTCTAATGGAGTTGTGGGAATAAAAGCCCGATATTGATTGGGTGCAATTTCAAAGGCTGGATATGTATTTTTACCACTAGCTACTGTCGGATTTGTACTATTGTCTGGATTATCTAGATTAATCTCCACCGAGAGTGTATCCCCTAATTTCGGATTAATTGGAGTCACCTTTACTTGTAGGGCATCTACGGGTAGTGCCAAGGTGATGGGTAGAACAGCAAATATTCCCTTGAACACATTCATTGCAAAGCGATTGACTGTCAAATTTTTGACATCAAAACCGAGCAACTTTTTGTTTGAACTACTAGCGCTATTCTCAATAATCATAGAACTACAAAAGATCCCTTGCTTGTGTTGGAAAATAGACTAGCTTATTATCGCTAGTGTTTCCTGTTTGAAGCCAATGTTGTTGATAACCATAAATTTTAGGAAATTCTCCAGGTATTTATGGATTGCAAGGGTAAATCACTTTATTTCTAATTTGTAGTGAATTGGCTTAAGCTCTAATAACTAAGGTGTGGTGAAATTGACAATGAGCATAAAATTTAACTAGATTGATGGCAAAAACTCTCTTATGGCTTGCTATAAGTGTCACTTGTTAAGCAACAAAGGAAACTCATTGTGGTTACAGTAATTACATAATAATACTTAAATAAAATATGGGAATCAACTGGACACTAATATTACACTGTTAAGTTAAAATCGGTATAGGGAAATTACTTAAACTAGGTAAAAAAGTCGGCAAGGATAAATTAATCTGTGAAGTGCATTGATGTTTGCAGGCTACGCCTACGCTGAGATGCTTGAGCAGATTTACTTAATACCCTCAAAAAGCTGAGTCGGGGATTATCTTTTCTTACAATTGTCAAGATTTTAGTTTTGCCTATCCTCATATCGGAAGCTAAACCACCTAACCCCGATTGATGGTGTTGCAATTACGTAATAGTTACTAAATAACCTTCTAACCCAGATTCCGCACTTTGAAGTGTCACAAGCGGTAATTACTGAAACAAAAAAGTCAAGCAAGAATAAAATCAGACATACATAGCCAAAAATTTGAGCAGTATGAGCAGGGAGCAGCAGGCTTATTAATTGTTCACAATTTAATTTTGGCTGAACAAGTTAATTAGCGATCGCCTACAAACCGTAGATTATTATGAAATGGCTATCAAGGATCGCCGTATCAGAGTAATAATTCGATGCTCCCTTTCTCCCAGTTTTCTGCTGGTTGCGCCACTACTCGATTATCTCTTCATTTACCCAGAAGGTGATACTGCCTCGTTGCTTTAGTGCTGCTTCATTTGCGTTCCAATTCCGAACTTTATACTGGGCTTTCGTCTTCATCTTTGGGCTAGGCGGCAAGAGAATATAGGCGATAAGTAAAATTTACCATTTTCCCTATTCATGCAACAACGTCGTAAGTACCCGCATTTCTCACAAGCTCAAGGCGTTTGATGGAGCAGAAGAGAAGTAATGAGTAATGAGTAAAAACTTCTTACTTCTTACTTATTACTTCTCCCCGGCACTTGCACAGGCTTTAAGAGGTGTGGTGAGAAATCCGGGAGTAATCCCCGACTCTAGCAACCTACACTGTAATCATTCGTCGAGCGTCTCTTAGAGAAGAATACAGTGTAGGAGTATATTACTTGCAGTAGGTTCGTTGTGGCAGACTAGGATCTAACACAAAGGGATTTTCATTACTTTGGGGTGTTTTAGCGATCGCCTGACTGCGTGCTACTTCACCAGCATCAATTGGATCGTCTGCTTGCCACTTACAAAGAGTATCCTTTTGTGCTTCAAAGAAGCTTGCATTTGCCAGTTCTGGGTAGACTGTGCGGAAATAGAAAATTACTCGAGCAACGTCTCCTTTCTTTGCCTCCCGTGGTTCAAAGAATCCCCGTTTGGATTCGCTGTATTTGTCAATATCCTGCGGACTCGGTTTGAAACTTAGTTCATCATCGTCAAGATACCAAGACGTAGTTTGATTATCAGGAATATCTGCAAATGGAAAGTTTGCGCGATCGCTGTTAACTTCCACGCGTGAAGCAAAGAGGTTATGCAAATCGCTTTTTGCTGGGCCTTCAGCTCCCATACTCTGCGGCCAAACGTGTTCTGCATTGATTCTGCGTTGTGCAGCTTCTTCTCTGGGTTTATCTGAATTTGGGTTGATCGGAACACTGTAACCAGCGTAGATGTCTGTTACTATACCGCCTTGGTTATCTATTTTGGTGTAGAGCAAATCACGAGCGCTACCATATCCCAGGCTAATACGAGGAGAGTAAACGCTATCTAGTTTTTTCAGTAAATCGTCTCCTGTAACACCAGAAAGAATTGTGCTTGATGTAATCGGTGGTTCAGAAGTGGTATCTGGGATTGATGGAATAGGAGTAGTCTCACCAACAGCTGATAGAGTAAACCGAGCAATCATAGGATCGTGATCGCTGGCTGACCTAGAAAACCCTGCGTTAACGTGAACAGCATTTATCTCAGGATTTGCTTTGTTAAACAAATTTGCGGTAACGAGGATCTGGTCAATTTGTTCTTTACTTCCTCGAAAGATAAAAGAAAAGCGGTCATCTTGAGGAATTTTGTTTACCAAATTTTCCAGCTTATTTCCTTCAAGGGTTTTTATCGCTTGGGAATCTGGAGTATCGTTCAGATCGCCAAGAACGACAATATTTGCATTTGGGTCAGTAGTTAAGCGATTTACAACAAATTCGTTAACAATTGTTGCCTGTTTTATCCGTTTTGGGTTAGAAGCCGCTCCGCCGCTTTTAGAAGCAAAGTGATTGTTTATCAGGGTAATGGGAATATCGTTGAAAGTAAATTCACCCACTAAAGGTTTGCGACTTTCTAAAAAAGCTGGATCGTTTGCAAAGCGTTCAAGGTTCTGTAGTTTAACTCGTTGAGGATTGAACAAAAAGCCTACGCGGATATTGCCACCTGGTTGGCCTCCATCAAGTCCGTTTTGAGGCGGAATTTCTTGATATTCATAAGCTGGGCCTCCTACAGATTGAATAGAATCGATTAGAGTGTCAGCAGTCAGAACAGCATCAACTACTGAACTCAACTCAGCCCCATCATTGTCTTGTACTTCTTGCAAAGCAATAATATCTGGTGCTTCAAGATTATTAACAATCTGGTTTGCCAAAGCTGTAAACTTACCGCTTGTCACATCATCATCGACGTTTCTGCGCGTATTACCATCAACCTTAGAGACGCTTTCCTTTTTAGGATCAAGATTTTCGACATTAAAAGTAGCAACCGTTAGTTGCGTAGGACTTCCTACCAAAGATGTAACTTGTACACCATGAGCGATTCCTGAAGGAAGGCAGAATGCAAGAAAAACAATAAGGCATAGTGTCTGTAAGACTTTTCGGATAGAACTCATGAACATTGTCCTTAATTGTAAATAGAGACTAAATTCAGTTGGAGCATTATCCCAAAGATATGAGAAACAAATAAATCTAGAGGATGTTTTCAAAGTTCCCTTATGGGTAGCAAAACATTCTAAATACCCCTAACTTATTGAGGAATTTAATTCTAGTTCCACTTTCAAAAGGGAGGATAGGCGGGATAAATAATTACCTAAAATTACAGCCAGCCATTTTTTACACAACCTCTGAATTTTTCTCAAGTCATTAGCTAAGAAAAACAATCTATTTGTTTAACTCACAATTAAGTATTGAGTGCCAGTTTGCTTTTTGATGATGAAGTGTACTGAGATTTGCCAAAAGATGTCATAGCAATAATACAGCAGTTATTTGATATTTATCAACTTGTTATTAAATTTTCAATATTAAATTGCGACTGCTGTTAGCGCAGTATTAGCGAGGTACGAGCTTCGCTTGCAGGGCTATAATAAATAAGTGCAATTTTCAGCAAGATATAAGTATAAATAAAAAATAATATTTAGTAATTATTTAAGAATACAAAATTTAATTAACTCAAGGTTAAGGATTGATAAAATATACTATCTTCATTTTTGTGGGCATCAATGACTTTTTGGCGTAGATCGGTGGAGTAAGCTTTCATATCGATGCACATAGTTCTTGATATACTCCATCCTTCCACACTGCATTCCACTCAAGTGAGAACCGCTATAGTGTGTTAAAGATTGACCATTCCTCTTTAGTGGGAATTTTTTTGTCACGAACTTATGCAAAGCTGTAAAAGAAAAATGCTTTGTTAAACATTATCTATGAATATCCATAAAGTCTCTACGACTCCCTTAAACGACCAAAAGCCTGGTACTTCTGGGCTACGGAAAGCAGTTAGAGTTTTTCAGCAGCCCCACTACCTGGAAAATTTTATCCAATCCACCTTCGATTCCGTGGGGGACTTGCGAGGACAAACCTTAGTCTTAGGTGGTGATGGTCGTTATTACAATCGCCAAGCTATTCAAATCATTTTGAAAATGGCTGCGGCCAATGGCATTGAGCGAATTAAAGTCGGTCAACAGGGGATTTTGTCTACTCCTGCGACTTCTGCGATTATTCGCAAGTATCAGGCTATTGGTGGCATCATCTTGTCTGCTAGCCATAATCCGGGCGGCCCAAATGGTGACTTTGGTGTGAAATATAACATTAGCAACGGTGGCCCAGCGCCGGAAAAGGTGACAGAGGCGATCTACGATCGCAGTAAAGTGATTGATAACTACCAAATTCTGGAAGCACCAGACGTAGATTTAGAAACTTTAAGTGAGTCACATTTGGGAGAGACGGTAGTTGAGGTGATTGACTCCGTACAGGATTATGAAGAGTTAATGGAGTCCCTGTTTGATTTTGAACGGATTCAGCAACTGTTAGCAAAAGGAAATTTTCGGTTCAGTATTGATGCCTTACACGCGGTGGCTGGGCCTTATGCTCATGCCATTTTTGAGCAACGTTTGGGCGCACCAGTGGGAACTGTGCAAAATGGTACACCCTTAGAAGACTTTGGGGGCGGACACCCTGACCCAAATCTGGTTTATGCCCATGAGTTGGTGGATATTTTGTACGGAGACGATGCGCCAGATTTTGGGGCAGCTTTTGATGGAGATGGCGATCGCAATATGATCTTAGGGCATAAGTTCTTTGTCACCCCTAGCGATAGCCTCGCAGTGTTAGCCGCAAATGCCAAGCTAGTTCCTGGTTATAGTGAGGGTTTAGCCGGGGTAGCGCGATCAATGCCTACTAGCCAAGCAGTAGATCGAGTTGCTGCTCAGATTGGGATTGAATGCTATGAAACACCTACTGGCTGGAAGTTTTTCGGCAATCTCTTAGACGCGGGTAAAGCTACTCTTTGCGGTGAAGAAAGTTTTGGAACAGGCTCTAACCATATCCGCGAAAAAGACGGGCTATGGGCTGTTCTGTTCTGGCTGAATATCATAGCAGTCCGGCAACAATCTGTTGAGCAGATTGTACGGGAACACTGGCAAACCTATGGGCGCAATTATTACTCCCGCCATGACTATGAAGAAATAGAAACAGGGCCAGCCAATACTTTAATAGAAAGACTGCGTTCCTTATTGCCAACCCTTAAAGGTAAGCAATTCGGTAACTATGAAGTTGAATACAGCGATGACTTTAGTTATACCGACCCTGTTGATGGCAGCATTAGCGAGAAACAGGGTGTTCGCATTGGCTTTACCGATGGCTCCCGCATTGTGGTAAGACTTTCTGGTACGGGTACTCAAGGGGCGACTCTGAGAGTTTATCTAGAAAGCTACGAGCAAGATCCCGCCAAACATGACCTTGAACCACAGGAAGCACTTGCTTCTTTAATCACTATTGCCCAGGAGATAGCCCAAATCCGCGAACTGACAGGACGGGAACAGCCAACTGTGATCACCTAATACTTTGCTCCCGCTAGTTTTGAGGTTTGTAGTAAGCATTTTAGTGATTAGAAAATAACAACGCTTTGTGCTTACTACGAACTTGCTTACCATTGCCATTAGTTGGTGAAGCCTAGATATTAGACAAAAATGAACCTACGTAGATTAAGACATATTGACCCTGGCGATCGTTCGTTCTAGTGCGCTGGAAGTTACTGCCATCGGACAGATGTTTCGTGATGCTCTCAAAGTAGCACAGCGATCGCTGTGCTACTTTGGTTTATTTCCTTTTCGCTGGCAAAGAAATCTCCAAGCAGGCATTCGATGCTCTACGAGCGTCAATTTCGGCAAGTATTTGCTTTCCTTGAGAAAAATCACTCTCTAAGTAAGGATTATTAAAACAATGAACATTCAAGAAGCTTTTAATAACGCTGCCGCAGATTATGATAATTTGCGTCGCATTTTAATACCCTGTTTTGATGAGTTTTATAAAACAGCAGTTGAAATTATCCCAAGTAATCGCCAGGCATCCCTGAAGGTTTTAGATTTGGGCGCTGGTACTGGACTTTACTCAGGTATGGTTCAATCAGTCTTTCCTAATGCAGAATTCACCTTACTGGATTTAGCTTTTGAAATGCTAGAGAAAGCTGAGTTTAGATTTAGAAAGATGGGGAAATTTCCCCATCTTTTAATTGGTAACTATGTAGAAGTTGATTTGTGTGATTCCTATGACCTTGTGATATCAGCCTTATCCATTCACCATTTGCCTGATTGTAATAAGAAACTTCTATATCAAAAAATTTATAATATTCTCAATCCAGGAGGGATGTTTGTTAACGCTGATCAGGTGTTAGGCAAAACTACCGATTTAGAAAAACTCTATCGTCAACACTGGCTGAATTCTGTACTTGCTTTGGGTGTTTCACCGGAGGATCTCAAGAGCGCACAAAAACGTATGGAATACGATTGCATGACACCCCTTGATGTTCAACTTAGTTGGTTAGAAGCCGCAGGTTTTCAAAATGTAGACTGCTGGTACAAAAATTTTAGCTTTGCAGTATTTGGTGGGTATCGACCAATTCAACCTTAAAAAGTTCGTTTAATCGCAGTGGAGCATCGGCAAGTTATCCACTTGTACTGTTAGCCATACGGGAGGGTAGAAAGCCAAGGTAACATTCCTTTCGGTGTTGATTACGTTGTTCGATGAGTTTTTCTAAACTTTGGAGACGGTCTTGCAAGCGTTTTAGAATCTGCACAATTTCACAAATTATCTTAGCTTTTTATTGCAAGCGTACAGATACACTACCTGCATGGGCTGGCAAACCTTCTGCCTCTGCTAAGGTGATAGCTGCTTTGCCTATTGTCTGTAATGCTTGTTTATCACATTCTAAATAAGTAATTCGTTTGAGAAAGTCGTAGACACTCAAACCAGAGGCAAAGCGGGCAGAACGGGCAGTTGGCAGTACATGGTTGGGGCCTCCTAAATAATCGCCAATCGCTTCTGGAGTATAACGTCCTAAAAACACGCTCCCGGCACACTTAATTTGATTGGCAAGCAGTTGTGGGTTGTCTACACATAATTCCACATGTTCTGGAGCTAGTTGATTAAGCAGTGGTATACTCTCGGCTAAATCGCTGACCAGAATGACGGCTGCATAATTTTTGCCAACTAGCACTGGCAACTTTTGTGGTGGGTAGATCGGCAAGAATTTTCTCAACAGCCTTTATTACTTGTTGCGCGAAAATTTCTGAATCAGTAATTAAGATTGACTGGGCACTAGGATCGTGTTCTGCTTGCGATAGTAAATCCCAGGCAATCCAATCTGGGTTGTTCTGTCCGTCAGCTACCACTAAAATTTCTGAAGGGCCAGCGATGCTATCAATGCCAACAGTGCCAAAGACTTGACGCTTGGCTTCAGCAACATAAGCATTACCAGGGCCAACAATTTTATCTACCGGGGCAATGCTTTCTGTACCATAAGCTAATGCTGCGATCGCTTGCGCCCCACCAATGCCATATATTTCTGTAACACCAGCAACTTGAGCAGCAGCCAATACGGCGGGATTAATCTCACCGCCAGGCATCGGTACTGTCATGACAATTCTTTCAACACCAGCAATTTTGGCTGGTAAGGCATTCATCAACAAAGAACTCGGATAGCTAGCCCGTCCTCCTGGTACATAAATTCCCACTTGCGACAACGCTACCCAATTCAATCCCAGTTTTACGCCGACTGTATCGGTGTAGCCAATATCTGGCGGTAGTTGTTTTTCATGGAAAGCCACAATCCTTTCAGCAGCAAATTCCAGCGCCGCCAAGACATCGGCAGGACATTGCGTTGCGTGTTCGGCAATAAAGGTTTCGCTTAGATGCAAAGACTGAAGATTGTTGCGATCAAAGCGGCTAGTATAGTCCTTAACTGCGGCATCACCACGCACTTTGACATCAGCTAGAATCTCGCGTACTGTCCCGCTAACATCAACTGTAACTTCCCGGCGATCGCTTACAAGGGTTTTGAATTTGACAGAAAAATCTTTGTCGGTAGTTTGAAGTAGCTGCATGGACAGTATCTTAAAAGCAGTGAGGTCAATAATTAGTTTAACGTTGAGAACTGCTATATACGCTAATTATCCGTAGGCTTACACGCTCATTGCATGACTCTGCTATCAATCGGTAATGAAAAGTCGCAAGACCATTCATTCCAAGAGCCAAAATAATTTCTGCCAGAAATTCCTGCCTCTTCTAGTGCTATCAATGTATTGGCAGCCCTGGAACCTTTAAAACAGTAAATATACACAATGGACTCAGAAGTAATACCTACTGAGTGACAAATTTCTCGGATTTCATCTGGCGAACGAAACGTGGGAATATCCGAATCAGATGTCATCAGACGATGCCATTCTAGCCATACAGCGTTAGGGATTCTGCCTTTGCGAGGACAAAAATCAACGGTGTAGGGAGAAGAACTCAACCCAAGCCATTCTTGGCGATCGCGCACATCTAATTTAATAATTGCTGGATTGTCGATTGCTTGCAACATCTCGGCGGTAGTCACCATCATATCAGCGTTGGGATGCAATCTAAATATGCTGCTTTCATACAATGGTACTTCATCGGTAGTAGGTAATCCCGCCCTGAGCCATGCTTTATATCCTCCGTGTAAGATAGATACCTGAGCGCAACCCAAATATTTCAGTAAGAAAGCTGCCCGACAAGATTGGCCATAACCTTTATTTAAAGTATCTTCATAAACAATTAACCATTCTGTACCAGATATTCCTACCCTGCTCAGAATTTCTGCAAAATACTCTTGCAATTTCTTTAATCCTGCTGGGTAAGAATTATCTAAAAGATAGGTGAAGAAATCTCTAATATTTATGGATTGAGGAATATGAGAAATAGCATAATCTTCTGGACTTCGCGTATCGACAATGACAGTTTTTGATGACTTTTGCGCTAATAGAGACGTGAGTTGTTGAGGAGAAATGAGGAGTTTTGTATTCACGCTTTCATGCTGATGTTATCGTCCCATTAGCCATTATCGTGCTTGGTAAATTTTTGTTTGGGAATCCAAATCACAAAACAATGGATGTTGAATGTTACAAGATAACTTTTATGGCTAATACAATGCACTCTGTCTTTCGCTCGTGTTTATCGTCTCACCAATAGATATCTCCAGAAATTAATTATGCGTTACCTGAAACCCTTGTGGAGACGTTGCAATGCAACGTCTCTACATTAAATTGTGCTAAGTAATCGGACAAAAATATTTACAGTCATTGTGTAATTTTTTCTGTCTGACTACTCATTAAACATCAACATGCCAGAAGTACATCAGGAAGAGCTGCATAATTTTGGGTAGCGACAAATTACTAACAAGACTAACAAGATTCCCGACTATTAGAGAAGTCGGGAATCAGAGCATTTCGATTACTCTTTTGCAAACCCAATCAATCATCAGTTGGATCATCGATCATTTCTGGTACTAAAGCTGGGTTACTTTTACGTTCTTCTGGTGATTGCTCCCGAATAACATCGTCTATTCTTGCAGGGTGTTTAATTTTGTCCAGTACCTCTGGATCTAGTTGCGATGGATCGCCTTCTGGACTAGACTTTTCAGCTTGACTAGGAACTGTTTCCTTATTCATCACTATTTCCCCAAACTTATACGTCAAGCTTAAATTGTTTTGTAGTCAGCTTCACACTATCTGGAGACTTAATTTCACACAGCAATAAGTAAAAAAGCGTAAGCGTTGCCCGTCAAAGACATGGCCTCTTGTAGACCAAAGATGATTAAATAGCCTTTACTATAAAAAACGTAAATATTCTGTATTCTCTGTATCACAAATAGGAAATAAGCAGTGTTACCAAAAAAGCCCCCCGCTACCAATCAAACTCAACGCCGGACATTTGCTCAACTTTTCGGACTGGTAAAACGTAATCCCTTGATGATTTCGCGGTGGGTGATCTGCTGGGTAGTTGTAGGCATTGCTGGTGGTCTATTTGCTGCGTTGTACTGGAATATTTTAGAATTTTTAACTCACCAGTTGCAGAAATTTGAAGGTTTTAGCCTCCTGATAGTGATGCCACTAGCTGGTTTATTTATCGGGCTGGTAATTCATTTTTTAGGAAATCCCGGTGAAATCGCCGTGATTGTTGATAATATCCATTTTCGTGGCGGACGCCTAGATGCTCGTAAGAATCCCTCAATGGTTCTTGCTTCTCTAATCAGCATATCGGCAGGCGGTAGTGCTGGCCCAGAAGCACCACTGGTACAGGTAACAGGTTCTTTTGGTACTTGGGTTGGCGATCGCTTAAAACTCCAAGGTGAAGACCTCAGAACCATAAGTTTAGCAGCAATGGCGGCTGGCTTTACCGCCTTGTTTGGCGCACCTCTTGGCGGTGCAATGTTCGCACTGGAAATTTTGCACCATGAGCATATTGTGGAATATTACGAAGCTTTGATGCCAGCCATTGTTTCGAGTTGTGCTAGTTATTTGGTATTTGCAGCAATTACACATTTAGGAATTGCGCCAACTTGGCATTTTCCCCAGTATCACCTAGAAAAAATTGATGATTTTGCGATCGCGATTATGTTTGGAATTATCGGCGCAGTGGCCGGATGGATTTTTATGGCCATTTTTCGGGGCTGCGATTACTTGTTTGCCCGAATTCCTGCCCCCATTTATGTACGCACAACACTAGCAGGATTGGCACTTGGCAGTTTAGCAGTTTTATTACCCCTTACGCGTTATTTTGGACATGAAGAGTTAGATTCAGTCCTCACTACTAGTTTTGGTGCTATTTTTCTCTTAACTCTCGCTCTTGGGAAAATGGCTACCATTAGCATTACGGTAACAGGTGGATGGCGCGGTGGATTCATCATTCCCCTGTTTTTCACTGGTGCTTGCATTGGTAAAGCAGTAGCAGTCTTAATTCCTGGGCTTAATCCTGCCCTTGCCATGATTTGTACAATGGCGGCCATCAACGCAGCCGTAACCCGCACACCTATAAGTACGACTTTGCTAATCTCAAAACTAACTAATTTGAGTCCCTTGACACCAATCCTTTTTGCCAGTTTGATTGGATTTTTTCTCGCTCCCAAAGTTCCTTTGATTGCATCTCAACTGAAGTCTCAACAAGAAGCGATTGATTAACTCAAAAAACAGTCAATCAATTCTTTACATCTTCAGATGATTTTGGGATTCTTGTTTGGCTGCCAAATATTTAGCGATCGCTGCGGCATTCAACGGAATCACTTTTGTTGTTGGGCGTATTGTCTGTAACAATGCGTTTAGGCTGCCACAAGAATGACTAGCCTTGCGATACACGCAAGCATAACTTACACCAGGCAGACGGAAATAGCTACCTATGGCTAATTGTTGAAATGTCATCAGAGCCTCAGATGAATAACGACAGGGAAAATCACAATTGATTGACGAACTTAACCATGATAAGCCGGATAAACTAAGAACCCAAGATTTTATCCAACTACCTTTAGATTGCCACTTTTTTTGCTTACCGTTTCTATCTCAATCCATAACTAAATGCTATGTCCTACTTATTACTGATGCAGGCTCAGTCATAACTTGTAATTAGGCAAATTAGCTTTAGTTTGGGGGAAATTTACTAAATTAATCTTTTTAACTCAAACTATCTTCGTTAAATCTTATTTATCGCGTCTAAAAGAGGCGTTTGTCTAGTTACTTTAGGTGAGTTTTTCGGGCAAAAAAAAACAATACGTGCTAGAATTGTATCAAAATATGTCAATTATTCAAGAGTAATTTGGAATAATTTTACGCTTTGCCAACTTTAAAGGCTAAATCCTACGATTTTTGGAGATTTTTAGGTTATGACAACCTCACAGGAGAGGATTATCCCGATAGACTTGCGAACCGAAATGTCGCAGTCGTACCTCGACTACGCCATGAGCGTGATCGTCTCGCGCGCGCTTCCCGACGCCCGGGACGGGCTGAAGCCGGTTCACCGTCGCATCCTGTATTCGATGCACGACCTGAACATGACGCCCGAGCGCAGCTATTCGAAATGCGCCCGCGTGGTCGGTGACGTACTGGGCCGGTTCCACCCTCATGGCGACGCCTCGGTCTATATGGCCCTGGTGCGGATGGCGCAGCCGTTCTCGATGGGGCTGATGCTGGTCGACGGCCAGGGCAACTTCGGTTCGGTCGACGGCGATATGCCCGCCTCGATGCGTTACACCGAATGCCGTTTACAAGCTTTAACTAGTGCTGGTCTACTGCACGACATCGAGTATGAAACCGTAGATTTCGCCGATAACTTCGACGGCTCCCAGCAAGAACCTACAGTATTACCAGCACGGATTCCCCAATTATTGCTCAACGGTTCCTCTGGGATTGCCGTGGGTATGGCTACCAACATTCCGCCGCACAATTTGGGCGAATTGATTGATGCTTTGGTGGCTGTAATCCATAATCCCGAAATCACCGATCTCGAATTAATGCAGTATGTCCACGGCCCAGATTTTCCAACTGGGGCGCAAATTTTAGGCACATCTGCCATTCGAGAAGCTTACACTACTGGGCGCGGTTCTATTACCATGCGTGGTGTCGCTAACATTGAAACCGTTGAACAACGGGGAAGACCAGATAGAGAAGCAATTATCATCACCGAATTGCCCTATCAAACCAATAAAGCGGCGCTGATTGAAAAAATCGCCGAAATGGTGAATGAGAAGCGGCTAGAGGGCATTGCAGATATCCGCGATGAAAGCGATCGCGACGGGATGCGAGTTGTCATCGAACTTAAGCGTGATGCTTATCCTCGCGTCGTGCTGAACAACCTCTACAAGCAAACGCCACTGCAAGCCAACTTCGGGGCCAATATGCTGGCGTTGGTGAATAGCGAACCCCAAGTCCTCACCCTCAAGCAGTTCTTAACCGTCTTCTTAGATTTCCGCATCGAATCCATTGCCAGACGCACCCGCTACGAACTGCGAAAAGCCGAGGAACGCGACCATCTTTTACAAGGGTTATTGATTGCTTTAGCCCATTTAGATACCATTATTAACTTAATTCGCCATGCCCCTGACGCACCCACAGCCAAAGGTGAATTGATTACAAACTACGGACTCTCCGAAGTGCAAGCCGACGCAATTTTGCAAATGCAACTGCGCCGCTTGACTGCCCTCGAAGCAGATAAAATTCGTCTAGAACACGATGAATTACAAGCGAAAATCACCGACTTGCAAGATATTTTGGCACGTCGGGAGAGAGTGCTAGAAATTATTGAAACCGAAGTCGCGCAACTAAAAACTAACTTTGCCACACCCAGACGCACAATTATTACCCACGCCGAAGGGGAAATCGATGAACGTGACCTAATTGCCAACGAAAAAGCAATTATTCTGTTAACACAGCAAGGTTACATCAAACGGATGCCCGTCAACACCTTCGAGGCGCAAAGCCGCGCCACCAGAGGTAAAGCCGCCGCCAAGGTCAAAGACGATGACACCGTAGAACATTTCTTAACTTGTTGTGATCACGATAGTGTTTTATTCTTTAGCGATCGCGGCGTAGTTTACTGCCTCAAAGCCTATCAAATTCCCGTGGGTTCCCGCACCAGTCGAGGTACACCCATTGTCCAAATGCTACCCATTCCCAAAGAAGAAAAAATCACCTCCATTGTCCCCGTTGACGAATTCAGCGACGACGAATATTTAGTCATGCTCACCAAAGGTGGCAATATTAAGAAAACGGCCTTAGCCGCTTTTAGTAATATTCGGGCTAACGGTTTAATTGCTATTTCCTTAGAAGAAGGGGATCAACTGCGGTGGGTACGCCGCGCTAGAGTTGAAGACAGTATCATCATTGGTTCCCGTCTGGGGATGGCAATACACTTTAGATGTACCCACGAACAACTGCGGCCTCTTGGTAGGGCGACGCGGGGTGTGAAATCGATGAAACTCAAAAAGGGTGATGAACTCGTAGGGATGGATATTATTCCCGCCGCTATTTTAGACACACTCGACACGGGAACGGAAGAGTCAGAAATAGAAGAAATCGAAACCGAAGATATCGAAAATGTGGAAGAAACCACAGAAGTAGAAGTAACAGGTATTGTCGGCCCTTGGGTGTTGGTAATTACAATGGGAGGATATGGTAAGCGCGTCCCAGTTGCCCAGTTCCGCCTGCAAAACCGTGCTGGTCAGGGTTTAATGGCGACGAAGTTCAAAAACCGCAAAACTAAAGACAAGCTGGCAACCCTACGCATTGTCAACAATGATGATGATGAAATCATGATGGTGACAAATCGCGGTATTATCATCCGTCAAGCCGTAAATGCGATTTCTATCCAATCGCGATCGGCGACTGGGGTAAGAGTGCAGCGTTTAGATGAAGACGACGCTATTACTGGAGTGGCAATAGTTCCACCTGATGCTGTCGATGCAGAAGAAGCAGAGTAAAAAGCAGGGGGAGCAGGGGAGGCTTCGGGAGCAAGGGGGAGAGGTTTATCTCTTTGCTACCTTGCTTAGTTTCCTTAGCTAGTGGCATTTTAATGGGGCTAACCGTAGCCCAGTGGGTGCATGGTTCTTGGCTTGGGTTGCCATAGTTCCTTTATGGGTAATAATTCTCACTTCAGGCAAAGGCAAAAAACAATTCCCCCCAGCTTTCCTCTGGGGTATTGGTTTTCACGGTGTCGCCCTATTCTGGATTACCGGAATTCATCCGATGACATGGTTGGGCGTTCCCTGGTTGCCTAGTTTGGCAATCACGCTTTTTTGTTGGGGATTTATCAGTGCTTTGGGTGGGGTATTCCTTAGTATTTGGGCGGCTGTAATGGTTCGCCTGGGCGGACAACCGTGGTTGCGTGTACTTATTGGTACAGCCGTATGGTGCGGTTTAGAGAGCCTTTGGAGTGCTGGCCCTTTGTGGTGGAGTTCACTTGCTTACACCCAAAGCCCACACAATCTTGTAATTGTACATCTGGGGCAACTCTCTGGGCCTAATACTGTGACAGCTGCGATCGTTGCCATTAATGGTTTAATTGCTGAAGGATGGACGAACCGCCAAGACACCAAGTACGCCAAGATTTCCTCTGCATCCTTGGCGGCTTGGCGGTTCGTTAATAAATACTGGGTTATCGCCACAGGATTATTAATTACCTTACACCTGATTGGTTTTATCTTATATAGCCGTCCCATCGCCCAACCACCAGAAGCAGCGTTAAAAGTGGGGATTATTCAGGGTAATATTCCAAACCGACTTTTACGAAGTTCCGAAGGATTTCGTCGCGCCCAAGAAAATTACACGACTGGATATCTGACTTTAGCAGACCAAGGTGTAGATGCAGTCCTCACCCCAGAAGGAGCCTTACCTATTTTCCAACGCAACTTGTTGGGAACTGCTTTAGTCGCAGCTGTGAAGGAAAAAGGCGTAGTTGCTTGGATTGGGGCTTTTGGCGATCGCGGAGACAGTTATACAATTAGCTTGTTTACCTTCGACAGTGAGGGTGAAATTGTCAGCCGCTACGATAAATCAAAACTAGTACCTTTGGGAGAATATATTCCCTTTGAAGAAATTTTTGGCGGACTAGTTCAACGGTTGTCGCCTTTGGAAGCACACCAAGTTCCCGGTTCAGCAAATCAGATATTTGACACTCCATTTGGTCGGGCGATCGCTAGTATATGTTACGAATCTGCTTTTCCTGAACAATTTCGTCGTCAAGCTGCGGCGGGTGGGCAATTTATTCTCAGTTCTTCTAACGATGCCCATTACAGGGCATCGATGCCATTTCAGCACCATGCACAGGATATCATGCGGGCTATTGAAACTGATCGATGGTCAGCACGAGCAACCAATACGGGATATTCAGCATTTCTAGATCCTCACGGTAGAACCTTGTGGATATCTGGATATAATACCTACGAAACTCATGCTGAAACAATTTATCGGCGACAGACACAAACTTTATATGTGCGTTGGGGTGATTGGTTGACACCGTTGTTATTAATATTTTCTGGAGGATTTTGGCTGTTTGTGAAAGTGAAAGCTGAAAACTGAAAAGATTATTTCTTAGAAAACCAAAAACCATTTTCCAATGGTAGTGTGTTATGAATTTTTGAAACAGCATGAACAGGCAAAGTTGCTATTACACAAAGTTTTACAACATGATCCAAATAACCAACAAGCCAGAGACTTATTAGCGGGATATACAGGAATTCGGTTTTATTCTTGAACAAAATGTAAGTATTTCTAGTGGCGTGGCAACAGCCTAACCCACCCTATGTATCTTTTCAAAAATAAATAAGTAGGTTGAAAACATAATATTTAACTGCATATTCTTATCAAATTAACAATCATTCATAAGAATGAAATTTTGGATCAGAATTTCATTCCAAGTTAAGTAAAACAAAAGCTGGATGAACGATAATTTGCTGACTTTAAAGTGTTTTAATAAGGTTATTATCACAAGTCTAGTAGAAGCAAAAACATGAAAGGTTTCAGGAAGTTATCCTCAATAGCGCTATTGCTATGTGCCTTTGTGTATCCGCCCTCATTAGCTGAAGCAAAGGATATTTCTTTAAGTAATGCTCGCAATGAACAAAGCGCTGCACCAGAGGCTACCCTAGTTGGAGATCAAACCGGAGAGCTTTTAATTGCTCAACGGCGGCCAGGGCGATACCGAATTATTCGACGCCGGCAGATCATCCGACGTCGGCAACCCTTTGGACGCTACCAAAATATTCGACCCCGACAGCGCTACGGACGATACCAAAATATCCGACGACGGCAACAGTTAAGACAACGGCCGATTAACCAACGACGGCAGCGTTACGGAAGATACCAAAATATCCGACGTCGTTATTGACGACCGCTAATGCAACTAACTAACCACTAATTATTGCAATACGTTTGGGTTTTGTTCCTCAACCCAGCGTATTGCGTTCTAAGGGACTTGCAAAAAACAAATTATCCCAAATTATTTCTAAATTTGCAGGGGCGCAAGGTCTTGCGCCCCTGCAATGGGATATTTTTTAATTGGAAGTCCCTAATGACTTGCTACTACCTCTCCTTCAAGGCGAACTAGTCGGTCTGCTAAAAGTTTTTCAAGGTCTTCTAATGCCTTGGTGAAACCTTTGATGCCCTCATCTAGTTTGTCGGTTGCCATACGGTCTGCGGCGTGCATCTTGTCATAAGTAGCTTTGTCAACGGATATCTTTTCAATTTCCAAGCTTGCTGCTTTGGCGGGGTCAAGTTTGCGTGGCAATTCTCCAATAGTTGACTGCAATTCAGTCAAAAGGGATGGTGAAATTGTCAACAAATCGCTACCTGCAAGTTCAGTTATTTCACCAAGGTTGCGGAAGCTAGCTCCCATAACTTCGGTTTTATAGCCGAATTTCTTGTAGTAGTTGTAGATTTTGGTGACGGACAAAACTCCTGGATCTTCAGTTGCTGGGTAGCTATCGCGTCCGGTATCTTTTTTGTACCAGTCGAGAATCCGGCCGACGAAGGGAGAAATTAGGGTAATGCCAGCTTCTGCACAGGCGATCGCTTGGTGAAGACCAAACAACAAGGTAAGGTTACAGTGAATACCTTCTTTTTCGAGAATTTCCGCAGCGCGAATACCTTCCCAAGTGCTGGCGATTTTAATTAAAACGCGATCGCGGCCAATTCCAGCAGCTTTATACTGAGCAATTAAGTCCCGTGCCTTAGTCAGGGTAGCTTCGGTATCGTAGGACAAACGAGCATCGACTTCCGTAGATACGCGACCGGGAATAATTTGCAAAATCTTTAATCCAAAGGCAACTGCCAAACGGTCAAAAGCTAGAGAAACAATCTGTGCTTGGTTGGCTCCGGCTCCAGCATCTTTCTTCGCTTGGAGTAAAGTTTGATCGACAATTCCCTGATATTCTGGCATTTGCGCCGCAGCAGTAATCAGCGAAGGATTGGTGGTGGCATCTCGGGGTGTGAACTTTTCAATTGCCTGGATATCCCCTGTGTCTGCGACCACAACAGTCACTTGTCGCAGTTGTTCTAGTAAATTCTTAGACATAAAATACTCCGTGATGAATGTTACAGGATTTACCGAAGAAGAATTCAGAATTCAGGAGCCAGAATTCAGAATGGATTTTGTGTGATGGTTACTGAGCTTGTCGAAGTACTGGATGGAGAATCCAGGTTTAGAGCAAGCAATTTTAATCATGGAGAAGAAAAAATTCTTTCCGTGACTCTTTGTACTGACTTCAGACGTGGGGTATTCTGAATTCTGAATTCTGTCTTCTGACTCCTTCTCATTCTGTCTTCTGACTCCTTCTCATTTATTCCCCAGTTCTTTACACTCTTTACTCTTCCTTCAATTCTGATTCTGGCAATTTTTCTTAATCATTGCCCAATTTTGCTTACTATCTTCAGCCACAGCCCTATTCTAAGTGCCTTATGCAGAAATTGGCTGTCCAATGGAATGCACTTTGATTAAGCTAGTTGTTCCTGATTTACCAATTGGAACACCAGAGGTAATCACTACTTTATCGCCCTTATTCGCTAGACCCATATCTACAACTGTGTTCACCACATTGGTAAACATCTCTTCGGCATTGTGGACTGGTGGGATCAGCAAAGCTTCTACACCCCAAGAAAGCGCTAGTTGGCGATAAGCGGTGATGTCAGGGGTAAGGGCAATAATCGGAGAAGTAGGGCGATATTTAGACACCATTCTCGCCGTATTTCCTGATGAAGTGTTACAGAGAATTGCCCGTGAACCTGTTTCATAAGCGATGCGACACACGGATTCTGCTACAGATTCAGTAACACTGAGACTGCCTGCTTCATGACACCAAGCATGTTTGCTACCCTCATCTAGAGCCTGTTCTGTCCGCACAGCGATGTTGTGCATCATCTCGACGGCAGCGATGGGATATTGCCCGACAGCTGTTTCACCAGAAAGCATTACTGCATCCGTACCATCTAAGATAGAGTTGGCAACATCGGTTGCTTCGGCGCGGGTGGGATCGGGGGCGCTAATCATCGACTCTAGCATTTGGGTGGCTGTAATCACCGGTTTGCCAGCACGATTGCAGCGACGAATAATATCTTTTTGAATTAAGGGTACTTCGTGAATTGGTACTTCTACCCCTAAATCGCCACGAGCAATCATAATTGCGTCGGCAACTTTTAGAATGGAGTCAAAATTCTCTACTGCCTCTGCCCTTTCGATTTTGGCAATTAAGCGGATGGAAGCGCCAGCAGCTTCAATCATCCGTCGTGCGGGTTCTAAGTCTTGTGGCGATCGCACAAAGGATACAGCCACCCAGTCTACACCCAACTGAATGCCAAAGCGCAGATCCAGCAAGTCTTTTTCGGTAATAGAACTAACAGGTAAAGGAGTTTGTGGTAGGTTTACTCCTTTGTGCGTAGAAATTAACCCGCCAATTTTTACTTGGGCGCGAATGTGATCGGCATCGCGAGCAGTAACAATCAACTTGACGCGGCCATCATTAATCAAAATCGGTTCGCCTGGTCGCACCATTGCGAACAAAGTCGGCAATGGTAGAGGTAGTTCGTCGATACTGTCACCCTTTTCTTGCAAAACAAAGGTGACTTCAGTACCAGCTTCTAAATTTAACCCTTCCGGTGGTAAAGTTCCCAAACGAATCTTGGGGCCACACAAGTCTTGCATAATTGCGATCGGCTTTTGCTGCTCATTACTAATTTGTCTAAGATAGTGAGCAGTTTGGGCGTGGAATTCATAAGCCCCGTGAGAAAAATTCAGCCGCGCCACATTCATTCCAGCTTTTACTAAAGCTTGCAGCTTTTCGGGTGCAGATGTAGCCGGGCCAACAGTACAAATGATTTTGGTTCGACGCATAGGGATTAGGGGTTGAGGAGTAACCTGCAAATTTGGATAGTTTGAGCGTAGGCGTAGCCCGTCGTAGACATCGCCTAAGCCATCCAAATTAACATGTGCTTTATATCACTGGTTTTGTAAATAAAGATACTAAATGAGGTTTTCTTTTCAGCATATTTACCATTCAACCCAAATCCTAAAAGCCAAGGGTCAAAAGTCAAAAGTTAATGACCAATGACCAATGACAAATGACTAATGACCAATCAAACCACAGCATCTGTCGGTGCGAGTTTTTCCTTTTGTGACATAGACAACATCAGGTCAATCACGCGATTCGAGTAGCCCCATTCGTTGTCATACCAGGCAATTACCTTAAAGAAGTTAGAGTTCAACTCAATCCCAGCCCCTGCGTCGAAGATACTAGAATGGGTATCGCCTTGAAAATCTGTAGAAACTACTTCTTCATCTGTGTAACCCAAAATACCTGCTAGTGAACCTCCGGCAGCCTCCTTCATGGCAGCACAGATTTCTTTATAAGTAGTAGCTTTGGCAGTTTTGAAAGTTAAATCAACTACAGAGACATCGGGAGTCGGAACTCGCAATGCCATACCAGTCAACCTGCCCTTCAATTCTGGTAAAACCAATGCTACAGCTTTAGCTGCGCCTGTCGAAGAGGGAATAATATTCTGGCTTGCACCTCTACCACCCCGCCAGTCTTTCTTACTGGGGCCGTCTACAGTTGGCTGAGTGGCGGTCATGGCATGGACTGTGGTCATTAACCCTTCGGTCAACCCAAAGTTATCATTGATGACCTTAGCTATGGGAGCTAGACAGTTTGTAGTGCAGCTAGCATTGGAGACAATGATATCCTTGCTGGGATCAAATAGGTGATGATTGACACCCATTAACAGGGTAGTAACTCTATCTGGATCTTTGGTGGGAGCAGAAATTACCACTCGCTTTGCACCTGCTTTCAGGTGGTTTGCGGCTCCTTCGTGGTCAGTGAAGAGTCCGGTAGCTTCCACCACATAATCTGCACCTAATTTCCCCCAAGGTAACTCTGCTGGATTTCTCATCGACACGCAAGGAATGAAGTGGCCGTCAATGAGGATACCATCTTCCTTAGCTTCAACCTTGTGCTTTAATCTGCCGTGGGTTGAGTCGTACTTTAATAGGTAAGCGAGGTTATCTGGTGGTACTAGGTCGTTAATACCTATAAACTCAATGTTGGGATTATCGATGCCAGCGCGAAGCACAAGTCGCCCGATTCGACCGAAGCCATTGATACCAACCTTCAATTTAGTCAAGATTAAACCTACCGTTGTGGAAAGTTGAACAAAAGGAGAAAGTTAAAAGTCAAAATAGATTGCCTTTTACTCTTTACTCTTTGATCCTGACAGTCTCAGTCAGCTAAGGGATATTTACTTGGCATATTTTAAGGATTGGGACGTTGGGCATGGGGCATTAATTATTCTTCCCTGCTCCCCACAATTCAAGTGGGTTGGACAAATCGCTTAATTTCACCACAGGCAATATAAGACTTGCCGTCAGGTGCGGTTTTGACTTCATCAACGACGTAAAGCATACCTTCCTCGCGCACCGATCGCGGAAAACGCATATTCCAATCCGGTTCATATCCGTCGGAAACTACCCTTGCACGGAGCTTGCTGCCATCTTTAACACACTGAACTAAAATGCTGTCCCCTACACTGTCAGATGTGGGAAGATCAGCAGCACTGGCAGGGCCTTTGGAAGCTTTACCTGTGTTAGCTCGATTGGATTGTCTAGGGGCAACGAAGATATCTGTTTCACCGGGTTGAGCAAAACGGGTAATGTTACCACGTACCCGATAGAAAGTGGCATCGCTTGAAAGTTCCAATCCTTCAACAACATAGCGTGCCCCCTCGGCACGAATGGCCCGAGGAAACTGGATGTTCTTGGTTGAATCGTAGCCTTTAGACACGACTTTCACCCGCAGTTTACCCCCTTCACGAACGCAGTACAATTCAACACCGGAACCGACTTCATTCACAATCGACATGGCGTACACTTCATCGCCAGTAGTGACACCGCGACCCACCAAATCGCTGCGATTACGCGTCATTGTTTGGTAAGTCTGATCCCGCATCTCTTTCCGTCCGGCATTGCCTAGAGCTTTTTGGGCAATCCGACCTGCAAAATACTCAAGCTGATCGATTTCTTCAGCAATTTCAAAATTCTCGTTCAACCCTTTATCTCGCAAATCTTTCACAAGCGCCCGCAGGGTTTGTTCAGCTTCCTGATGCTTGCCATGTTCAGCGAGATTAAGGCTAGTCTCTTTAGCTTTAGCAATGGTAAGGCGGCTCAGTTCCAGAATGATATGGCTTGTAGCAGCAAAAGCTGCTTCCTCAACGGTGCTAACTTTGGCAACGACATCGACTGTACCTGAAACGCTTTGAATAACGTCATCTTGCACAACATCGGCGCTGTAATGCAACTTCATCACAGGTAAATCACCAATTTGAGCGCTTGAGATCAGCAGACTTAAACCGAGGAGTTTGTCTTCGCCCTCGTAAAGCTCTCCCAAGGTGATGACAGCTTGACCAGCGTCATTCTGGCTAACTTTAGCCAGACTTAAAGTATCAACCAGGCTGACACCATCAGCCAATTCAAGTGTCACCTTGAGGTTTTGTCCCACTACTGCTCTAAGACTGTCTAACTCAATGCTAAACACTTCAGTTGCTTCGTCGATGCTCTGAATGAAGTAGAAGTTGCCCGTGGCGGCTCTTGCCATACCAATGAGCAGGTCTTCATTGAAACCCTGAGCAAAACCTAACGTAGTTGTGATAATGCCTTCCTCAGCTTTTTGCGCCGATGTCGCCGTCAGTATTTTGGGGTCTTGAATGCCCATATTGGCGTGACCATCGGTAAGCAGGAGAACACGGTTGATTTTTTGCGGATCGAGTTGCGTTTTTACGTGTTCGCAGCCTTTGAGCCATCCCCCCGATAAGTTGGTAATACCGCCTGCTCTCACTTTGCGAATAGAATTTTTCAGTGCGGCTTTGTTAGTCACAGCCTGGGGTGGCACAACACTGTCTACTTCATCGTCGTAAACAACTACTGAGAGAATGTCATCAGACTCAAGTTGATCTACCACAGACTCAGCGGCTTTGAGTGCGTGATGCAAGGGAGCGCCTGCCATAGAGCCGGAACGGTCAATTACAAGAGAAAGGTTAAGGTTACGTCGGGGAGATTTAGCTATGTCAGCACGAAAACGTAGCAGAATATTAGTCTTTAATGAAGATCCTGCGGGGAGGATAGACTGGTCAAATTCGTAACTTGTCTTAATCATTTTTTATATTCCTTGAAATTGCCTGTTATAAGCTACGAGCCTTACGATGCTTGGACAATCAGTGGTTTATTTAGTTTATCCAGAAATAAAAGTTTTCAGTGTAAAAAGTATATTTTATGCAATATTTTATAGTTGTTGTCTCTCGCCAGCGTAGGTAAAGCCCGTTGTAAACATCGCTCTTTCAGGAAATTCCTTGCTGATTCCCCCATACTCAAAAGCGATCGCACTGGTCACAATTGCGGGAAACTGAAAGCATATCTATTAGGAAAGGAGAACCTAATGAGCTGGACTAAAGTTCTTGCAGTCGAAGCACTTTCCCCAGGTGCGCGACAAGTGGTGAAAGTTGGCAACCGGAAAATTCTGGTTTTGAATCACGAAAATCAGCTTTATGCTGTAGATAACAACTGTCCTCACTTAAAATTACCCTTGAAAAGTGGGAAAATCACTGAAAGCGGGGCAATTGTTTGTACCTTCCATCGCAGTGCTTTTGACCTGCGGACTGGTGAGGTACAAGAATGGTGTTCCTGGCCGCCTGGTGTAGGTAAGGTACTCTCGTTGGTTTCACAACAAAAAGCATTACCAGTATTTCCTATTCGTGTAGAAGAAGGCAGTATTTGGGTTGATGTACAAGAGGAATAGCACCCTCTGGCTCAATTTACTGCTATTGGGCAAATATCTGAAGTTGCAAGTAAGCAAAAACCCCAGCTAATTAGTTTAGCTGGGGTTTCTATTAATATTTAGCTAATACAGAGATAGAGCAACTATTGAATGAGAAAATATTATATTTTCTCAAGGAGTTTGAACGCTTTACTGTGGTGTAATGTTGTTTTGTGCGTTACCATTGCCAGCTTCTATAGAAGCTGTAGCACTTTGAGATTGACCTAAATTAACTTTGAATACCTTGTTCTGCTCTTGCTCCAGTTTAGGTAAAGTCAACATTAAAATCCCATCTTTCAGGTCTGCTTTAACTTGTTGATTCTGTAAGTAATTTAATAAAAGAAAAATCTAAAACTAGTTGGGTAAACTGTACAGACATAAGTTGGATTTACCGTATCAAACAAAAAAAGGATGAAAAGCTTGAGAATGTCAAAGTAAGTAGGCAATAATACATATAGCGGTTTGCAGCCTGGGTATAAATAAATCGTAGGAGTGTATAACCGCCTGTACTGTGTGTTTCTTGAGAGCCGTGTTCTTGACACGGACAGAACTATTGTAGAAGGTGTAGTTAAACTTGAACCAAGAACGTTCTTGGACATTGAGGTGGTTGTATCATGAACTCTAGTGTCGCAGCATCGCGGCTTTAATGGCTCGATAGTTGATGCTATTGTCAATCTGATCGAATCAGCACGCTAAAGTCACAGCGAAACACTTTTCAAACAACCTCTAAACAACAATGGTTTTATTTAAAATTTTGTAACAGAGTTTTGCTTTCTGATTTAATGTTCAGTTTGATTAAAAAATTATTTCTGATAAAAAATTAACTTAGTAACTGATATGGATGCTCAAAAAATAAAAATTTTATTAGTTGATGACAACTTAGAGAATTTACATTTTTTATCAGGCATCTTTCAAAACCAAGGTTATCAGGTGCAAAGTGTTGTTTCTAGTGAATTGGCAATTAATACGGCACTGGCTTCTACCCCTGATTTGTTTTTAGTCAACGTTCTCATACTAGAGATAGATTGTTACGCACTTTATCAAAGCTTGAAAGCTAATTATAAAACTCAAGAGATTCCCATAATTGTTTTCGGAATTTTAGATAAAATCTCTGAAATAATAAATATTTTTAATTTAGGTGAGATTGACTATATTACTCAACCATTCCAAACTAAAGAAGCTTTATTACGTGTACAAAATCAACTCACTCTCCTAAGTCTAAAAAAACAGTTAAAACAAAAAGATACCCAACTTCAACAGGAGATTAAAGAGCGCCAACGGGTTGCAGTTGAGTTAAGTATTCGTGACAGACAAATAGAAGAAATTTTCAAAGAAATTCCTATTCACGTTAGCAAAACAATTTGTAGAGAAGTTTACCAAAGCGAACACCTTTTAGTGGAAGCTGCCCTGAAGAAGAGTGAAAGACAGTATCGCCACCTAGTGGAGACATCCCAGGATATGATCTGGTCGGTGGATATTGATGGACTAATTACTTTTGTTAATCCAGCAGTTAAACAGATTTATGGCTACGAACCCCATGAAATGATCGGGCGTGCTTTGACTGATTTTATCTCACCGACACAAGTTGCTCAAGATAAAGTAGCTTTTAAGGGTGTTTTTCAGGGAAAATCTATCTTCCAACATGAAACTACTTGTGTCGCTAAAGATGGTAGTTTACTTTATTTAATGTTTAATGCGATCGCATTACACAACCAAGAAGGTCAGGTTATAGGTATGACAGGCACTGCTAGTAATATTACTCAACGCCGACGTGCAGAAAGATTACTGGGAAAAAAGGCAATTAAGCTCCGCAATCATAACCTCGTGCTAACACAATTGGCACAAAATAAGACGCTTTATCAGGGTGACTTGAAAGCAGCCTTGAGTATAATCACAGAAACGGCTGTTAAGAATATTGGCGTGGAACGAGCTAGTGTCTGGCTGTATGACGAAACAAGCATTAGAATCCAGTGCTTTGACCTATTTGAGGGTAGTCACAATCAACATAGTGAAGGACTATCCTTTTCAGCAGTAGACTATCCAGCTTATTTTGCAGCTTTGCAGCAAGACCAACCAATCGCCGCCAATGATGCTCATTCCGATCCTAGAACTAAAGAGTTTTCTGCGTCTTACTCAAGATTAAACATTATCTCCATACTCGATACACCTATTAGATTAGAGGGAAAAACCGTAGGAGTTTTATGTCTGGAGGCAGTGGGAGTTACTCATCATTGGACGCTAGAAGACCAAAATTTCGCTCGCTCTTTGGGCAATTTAACATCTTTGGCGTTGGAGGCAAAAGAACGCCAACGCGCAGAAGCAGCACGAAGAGCTTCTGAAGAAAAGTTAGCATCAGCTTTTCGGTCATCTCCCGATCCAATTGCCTTAATTACTGTTGGCAACAAACGCTACATCGAAGTTAACGACAGCTTTTGTCGGTTTTTTGGTTATTCTCGTTCTCAGGTGATCGATCGCACCAATGAAGAATTGAATCTTTGGGTGAATCCAGAAGAATATAATTTTTTCACTCACATCCTGCAACAAAAAAAAGCCATCCGTAACTATGAGATTGATGTCTGCACTTCAACAGGAGAAATCAGGACAACACTGTTGAGTGCAGAAATGATCAAGATTGATGAGCAATGGTACGTACTGGGTACAACGAAAGATATTACCGAACGCAAGCAGGCAGAAAATGAAAGCCGCTTGTTACTGTTGACAACCCAAGCCATCACTCGCGCTAATGATGTCAACAGCGCCTTAGCAGTAGTCTTGCGCTTAATTTGTCACACCATTGGCTGGGATTTTGGTGAGGCGTGGATATCTAATAAAGATGGGACTGTTTTAGAACACAATCTTGGCTGGTACGGAGAAGAGAATAGTTTAGCCGAATTTTCCAGCCAAAGCCAAACTGTGAAATTTGCTCTGGGATTGGGACTACCAGGAAGAATTTGGCAGAGCCAGGAGCCAGAATGGATAGAAGATGTTTCTCAAGTTACAGAGCCAGTTTTTTTGCGATCGCACCAAGCAGCAAAGGCGGGATTAAAAGCTGTTTTTGGTGTTCCCATACTAGCTGGGAACCAAGTATTAGCTGTTTTAGTATTTTTTAAACGTAGCTCAGTAGTAGAAGATCGGCGTTTGCTCTTGCTAGTCAGCGCTGTTGCTGCTCAGTTAGGTGGGTTGATTGAGCGCAAAACTTTAGAACAAGAACTAGCACTCAGAGAAGCTCGCCTCAATGCCTTTTTTAGCAGCGCTCCCGTCGGCATGAACATTGTAGACAGCCAGTTGCGGTTTGTGCAAATCAACCAACTGCTAGCGGAGATAAATGGACTACCCCAGCAAGATCATATTGGCAAGACTATCTATGAAGTTTTACCCCACATCGCCCTCGAAATAGAACCAATTTATCAACAGGTTCTCTTGACTGGTGAACCCATTCTTAATCAAGAATTAAGCGGCGTATCAATTAAACAACCAGATATTATCCGCCACTTCTTAGCTTCTTATTTTCCGATTCCTGGTGAAGGCGATCGCCCCTCTGGTGTCGGTACAGTTTTAGTAGAAATTAGCTATCGCAAACATATTGAACAAGAACTGGGTTTAGCAAACGAACGCCTTCAATATCTACTCACCTCAAGCCCTGTAGTAATTTATAGCAGCAAAACATCAGAGGATTTTAATACTACCTTTATTAGTGAAAACGTTAAAGAAATGGTGGGCTACGAAGCGCGGGAATTTATCGAAAATTCCAGTTTCTGGCTCCATCACGTCCACCCACACGATATTGAACTTATCTCGGAAAAATTTTCCCATCTGATTGAGCAGGAGTACATTGCTTACGAATACCGTTGGTTACATGCTGATGGAACTTATCACTGGTTCTACGAAAAGATGAGGTTAATTTATGACGAAGCTAACTACCCAATAGAGTGCGTTGGTTATTGGGCAGACATTAACGATCGCAAATTGGCAGAATTAGCTTTGCAGTCAGGTCAACAGCAATATCAACTTTTAGCAGAAGCCTCGCCAGCTTGTATATTTCACACTGATGCAGATGGCAATGTCTTATATTTTAATCAACGTTGGAGTGAAATTACTGGATGCAGTTTAGAAGAATCACTGGGAAGAGGTTGGGTAAATGCTGTACATCCAGATGACCGTGAGCAGCTATTGTTTACATGGAGTCAAGCAAGAGTTGCTAAATCAATGTATAAATACGAAAATCGTATTTTACGTGATGATAGTACCATCGTTTGGGTAATTTGTCAGGCTTTGCCAGAATTCAGAGACAATGGCGAAATTAAAGGCTACATCGGTACAATTACAGATATTACCGAGAGAAAATTGGCAGAAGAAGCCTTGCGTGAGAGTGCAGAACGAGAAAGAGCGATCGCTCAAGTAATTCAAAGGATGCGCCAAACCCTCGATTTAGAAACAATATTCGCGGCTACCACCGAAGAATTACGGCAAGT
Source organism: Nostoc cf. commune SO-36 (assembly GCF_023734775.1). Classification (NCBI taxonomy): domain Bacteria; kingdom Bacillati; phylum Cyanobacteriota; class Cyanophyceae; order Nostocales; family Nostocaceae; genus Nostoc; species Nostoc commune. The sequence continues at coordinate 638,756 of NZ_AP025732.1, forward strand.
ACTCAACTGCGATCGGGTTGTTGTCTATCGTTTCAATCCCCACTGGAGTGGCGAATTTGTCTCTGAGTCGGTGGCTAACGGTTGGATTTCTTTAATAGAAGAACACAACAATGATCCCTATCTGACAGAGGGTATTTTACAAGATGGCCGTTGCCTAGCAAAAATTTTGAATATTGTGGATAACCAGGTGGAAGATTATTATGTGCAAGCAACCCCAGGTGCAGGTTTCCGCAGTGTCCCAGACATTTACAACGCTGAGTTTGATCCTGTTTATATCAAACTCTTAGAGCGCTTTCAGGCAAAAGCCTATATTATTGTCCCCATTTTGTATGGTAGTCAGCTTTGGGGATTACTAGCGAGTTATCAAAATTCCGATCCCCGCCAATGGAAACCAGAAGAAATCAACATTGTAGTTCAAATTGGCAATCAGTTGGGTGTTGCTTTACAGCAGGCACAATTGCTAGCGCAAACTCAAAGGCAGTCACAAGCGTTGCAAGAAGCTGTGATCGTTGCTGATACTGCTAACCGCGCCAAAAGCGAATTTCTTGCCAACATGAGCCACGAATTGCGTACCCCACTCAACGCTATCCTCGGTTTTACCCAAGTCATGAGCCACGATCATGATTTATCTACTGAACATCAGCAAAATCTAGCAATCATTAATCGTGCTGGCGAACATCTCCTCAACTTAATTAACGACATTTTAGAAATGTCTAAAATTGAAGCCGGCAGAATCACATTAAATCTCAACAGTTTTGACTTAATTCGCCTCTTAGAAAACCTCGAAGAGATGTTACGCTTCCGTGCCATCTCCAAAGGATTAGAATTAGTTTTTGAATATACATCTTACCTCCCGCAGTACATCCAAGCTGATGAAAGTAAGCTGCGTCAAGTTTTACTTAACCTCTTAGGAAATGCAATCAAATTTACTGATACTGGGAGGGTAACGCTGCGGGTGGGGATGGGAGTAGGGGGAGCAGGGGAGCAGAGGAGAATAATTAATCCTCAATTTCCAATCCTCAATTCCCAACCCCTAATGTTCGAGGTACAAGACACTGGTTGCGGTATTGCCGCACAAGAAATTGACTTGCTGTTTGAAGCTTTTGGGCAAACTGAAACCGGAAGAAAATCGCAACAGGGAACAGGGTTAGGTTTAGCAATTAGCCGTAAATACGTGCAACTAATGGGGGGAGATATTAGTGTTACTAGCACTATTAACGAAGGAAGTAAATTTGCTTTTGATATTCAAATTGGTCTAGCCACAGCAAGCGAAATCCAGGTCAAAAAAACTAGCCGCCAAGTTATTAGTTTAACGCCCGATCAAAGCGAATACCGCATTTTAGTGGTTGATGACGCTATAGACAGCCGTTTAGTGCTAGTGAAAATTCTGACATCCATCGGTTTTGCAGTCCAGGAAGCGGCAAATGGCAGCGAAGCGATCGCACTTTGGCAGACATGGCAACCACACCTAATTTTAATGGATATGCGGATGCCGATTATGGATGGCTACGAAGCCACAAAAGTTATTAAAACTAGAGAAACCTCAATCCAAAATCTCAGTTGCGCTTCCAGCACAGCAGAGGTGCAACCTAATATGCAAAATCGGCAGACTATTATTATTGCCTTAACTGCTAATGCCTTTGAGGAACAACGCGAGGCAATGCTGAAAGCGGGTTGCGATGATTATATTAACAAGCCTTTCCGTGAAGAACAATTACTAGAAAAATTGAGCAAATATTTAGGAGCTCAATATATTTATCAAGAAGAAAGCTATCAGCTAACAAACGCAGAGCAACAAGGAAAAAAATCAATATTGACGCTCATAGATTTAGCTCCTTTATTATCTGCAATGTCACCTGAATGGGTGAAGAAATTGTGTAATGCCGCAGCTCAATGTAGTGATGACCTAATTTTAGAATTAATTGAGCAAATCCCTTCAGAAAATGCCGTATTGCAAAATACTATTAAGAATTTAGCCCATGATTTTCAGTTTGAAAAAATTATGGAATTAACGAGTATTTCCGAAGCATTATAGCAATTCTCATTTTAATGAGATACATAGTAGGGGCGCACATTTGTGCATTGGTGTCAATTTCAGCCTAAATCCCTTTAAAAGCTCGTTTCCAGCCTCTGGGCTGAAAATGCTTTTGTGTGCCCCTACTATGCTAATCAAACTGAGTAGTGCTGGATAAATAAATTTCTATGGCTACTTGAAACCTTTACTATAAGGGATTGACTAACATTCTCAGGGTTACTGTGGTTGAGCAGCAGGATAAGGGATACAGTAATGCTATCCGACCACGGTGATGCCTACTTCAAAATGAGTAAATTGGCTGTCTAACTAATGATGTGCTTTTTCTAGTCAAACTTAAACTACTCCTGTTGATTTCTGAACTCAGGTTAGGCATTTCTTGCCAGCACTGACGACAGAACCAGTAGGTTTCTTGTGAACGAATGTGACGAAGCATTTGGTTGAGCAGCAAGGGCAGTTTGCCATAAAATTATTGTTTTATTAAAAAAGTTAAACACAAACAGGTAATTTGCTTTTGGCTTCACTACCAACACTTTTAATTTATAAGCAGAAAATAAAGAACTAATAAAGAAATGAAAGTAGTTAACAAATTTTAAAAATATCCACAAGCATTGCTCACTCCCTATTTTACCCACTTTTGTTTAATCCATTAGTGAAGTAAAATCCCAACCCAGCAATTGAGCAACCTGAGCAGGGAGGGTAACAGGATCAAAAGGTTTGGAGATGACACCTGCGACTTGATATTGTCGCAGAACTTGTGAATCTAACCATCGCGCTTTAGCACTGAGCAAGACTACAGGAATAGTTTGAGTTTCTGGATTATTTCTGAGTTTATTCATCAACTTAAAACTATCCACATCATGGATTGAGATATCTAATACAATTGCATCAGGACTATGGCGGACTGCATTCTCCAATCCTTCTAATGGAGAATCTGCTGTCATCACATTCCAACCAGCTAAATCTTGGAGGCAAAATTTTACTATCTCACGTACATTCAGTTCATCATCAATGAGCAATATCGTTTTGCCGCTTATATTTACCTCTCCTAGCATATTCATTTCATTTTGTATACCTTTCGGGTGGTATAAAATATTTTTATCTGTAAGGAAAAAATATAGTTTACAAAAATAAAAAACTAATAAAGATATAAATTTTGTTACAAAACTTAATAATTAAGCGTCCCAGCCAAGAATCTTGGTAACTTCGTTGCAAATAGAGGTGGGTTCAAAGGGTTTAGTAATCACCCCAGCAATTCCCATCTGGGCGAAACGGGCGCGATCGCTCGCTTGGACTTTTGCTGTTAACAAAATCACTGGTATTGCTTGCGTTACAGAATTTGCTTGAAGTTGCTCGTATACTGCAAAGCCGTCCATGTCAGGCATCGACACATCAAGCAAAATAGCGGCAATAGGTTCTGTCTGGGCGATTTTTAATCCTTCTTCCCCTGATGCAGCTGTCAGAGTGTCCCATCCTCCCAAGTCTTCTAAACAAGCTTGTACTAATTCGCGGATTCGTTCTTCATCATCCACAATCAACAATCTTTTAGTCATTTGTCATTTGTCATTTGTCATTTGTCATTTGTCATTAATTATTCTTTCTCCCCCTGCCCCCTGCCTAATTTCCCGGCAATGGCAGAGTGAAGAAAAACGTACTGCCGACACTAACAGTACTTTCAGCCCAGATTTGCCCACCGTGCTGATCAATAATACTACGGCAGATTGCCAATCCCAAGCCCGTGCCGCCTTTGGTGCGAGAATCAGAGGCATCTACTTGCTGAAATCGTCCAAAGATTGTTTCTAATTTCTCTGCTGGGATACCTCGCCCTCGATCTGCGATCTGGAAGAGTACGCGATCTGTTTGCTTCTGGACATTCAGGGAAATAGTAGAATTGGCAGGCGAGAATTTAATCGCATTACCTAACAGATTGGTGAGTGTTTGCACAATGGCATCAGCATCTGCCCAAACTTGAGCATTGCCAGGGTGGATATTAAAGGTGATATTTTGCTGATTGGCGATCGCTTGCACTCCTGCGACTGCTTGTTGAATTAAATCAGCTGCATTGCAGGTTGTCTTTTCTAAGACAGTTCGATCCGATTCTAAGCGTTCCAAATCGAGAATATCGTTGACAAGACGCACTAAGCGATCGCTGTCGATGGCTGCAATTTCAATCATCCGCTTAAACTTGTCTGGTTTTTTGTCGTAGATACCAGTTTGTAGTAAACCCAGTGCCGCCCGAATTGCAGTTAAAGGAGTGCGGAGTTCGTGACTAACGATGCCAATAAACTCACTCTTGATCAGATCAATCTGCTGTAGTTCAGTGATATCTTCGGCAATACCACCAATCCGAAGTAACTCTCCTAGTTCATTTTTGATCGGGAATGCGCGATCGCGAATCCAACGGATTGAACCATCAGCACGGATAATGCGATATTTCTTATCCCATTGTCCTGTTGTGATCTTTTCAATTTCGATGCGCTGGCGATCTTCTGGGTGAATTGCATCTAACCAACCCGAATAGTTGTTATACAAGTCTTTACAACTTCTTTGCCAGATGGTTTCATAAGCATTGCTCACATATAGAACTTGCTGACTTTGATTATCGGTCATCCAAAATACTGCTTGGATATTTTCTGTCAGCTGACGAAACTTTTCTTCGCTCTCGCGTAAAGCTTCTTCGATGCCTTTGCGCTCAGTGATATCTTGGTGAACCGCAACCAGAACGTCGCCGTAGTCGGGATGCCTGAATACAGAAGTCGTCACATTACACCAAAATGGTGTACCATCTTTTTTAACATTCTGGACTTCATCGGTAGCTTCAGTATTTCGTAAGACCGCAGATAGAGTGGCTTGATTTACATCTTTAGTAGTTACCGATTCGGTGACATAGTTCACAACCGAAACGTGCTGACCAGTGAGTTCACCAGAGTCATAGCCAAACATCTGTTCAAATTTTGGATTGGCATAGACAATAACTGCATTATCAGCTCTCACCAAGCAAATGCCTTCCCCCATATTCCGGGTGATTACAGCCTGAAGCTCCAGCATTTGCGCCTGTTCTAAAAGTTTGAGTTGGGTTTGTTGCTGCTCTATGACTGTTTTTTGCAGGCGATCGTTCATCTGTGTGAGTTGGGCAGTGCGTTCTTGCACCCGTTGCTCAAGTTCGGCATTCAGTTGTTGCAGGGCAATTTGTGCTTCTTTGCGCTCTGTCAGTTCAGTCTGTAACTGTTCAAACAAAGCAGCTTGCTGAATAGCAATGCTTACCTGCGTTCCTAACTGCTGCAACAGAGCAATTTCTGAAGATTGCCACTCACGAGGAGCCGCACAGTGATGAGCCGCCAGTAGCCCCCATAATTCATCTCCTAAAAAAACCGGAACGACCAGATTTGCCCTCACCTGGAGACTTGCTAAAAATTTAAAGTGACAGGAACTAATTCCGGCAGTATAAATATCAGCTTTTGCAGTGACTAAGCCCCCTTTAAAAAGTTTGACGCTATCTTCACCAATGCAAGGGTCACTAATCTGGAGTGGTAAAATGGGCATCCATTCTGGTGCAACAGACTCAACAATGGTAGTTCCACCCCAGCCATGAGAAAACTGGAAAATGATGACGCGATCGCACTTCAGAAACTGCCGCACTTCATCAACAGTAGTTTGCAAGATATCTTGTAAATTGAGCGATCGCCGGATGCGCTGGCTCATCTCCATCACTAAGCGCTGTTGCTCAAATTGCTGTTGCAGCTTATGTTGTGCTTGTTTGCGCTCTTCAATATCCATAATAGTTCCCGTCATGCGAATAGGCTGACCTGCTTGGTTATAAAATGCGTTTCCCCGTCCTTCAACCCAGTGAATGCTATCATCTGCCCAAATAATGCGATACTCATGCTGATAGATGCTATGAGATTGCAATGCCTGTTGGATTGCTTGTTTGACCGTTTGGCGATCTTCAGGATGCAGGCAGGCATTATATGTTTCATACTTACCATCAAAACTTCCAACAGCCAAGCCGAATAACTGTTCGTGTTCTGGCGACCACTTGATTTCTCCTGTCACCATATCCCAGTCCCCACATTCCCATGTGCGCTGCCGATAGAGCCATCCGCAATTGCTTGGCATTTTCTTGAGCCAATTTTTGACTAAGTTGTTTAATTTTTTGTCTGCTGTGCTGAAGATTGCTAGTGAGCAGGTTAATCACTAAGGCAACCAGTAAGAAAATACTTAACCGCAATAATTCTTGTGGTGAATTGATCCAGAATTGAGATCGCGGAGGGATAAATAAATAATCAATTGCCAGTGTCGAAAGGAGAACTGTAACAATCCCTGGCCGAAAGCCACCATACCAAGTACTTACAATGATCGCGATGTAGAAAAATCCACCAATTGTTCGAGAAATAAGCGGTTCTAGCCAGAGTGATAGCGGCAGGGCGATCGCAGTTGATCCAACAGCAACACCGTAGGCCAATAATCGCTGATAAACTATGAGCATTCTTTACTTTTCCATGCCTGAGAGCGCCAGCGCATTCTTTGAATGCGGCTCAATACCCGTGTCACAAGTTCTGGCCCTAGCACTGGCTTGCTGATAAAATCATCGGCTCCGGCAGCAAAGGCTTGCTGGAGAGATTCGGCATCAGTATGGGCTGTCACCACCAAAATAGGTAAATCTCCCCACTGGGCATCCTGGCGCACAACCTGACACAATTCTAAGCCGTTAACTATCGGCATTTCTAAATCTAATACCACCAAGTCTGGAGATGTGGCAATCAGCACCTCCCAAAATTGCTGTGGTTGCGAGAGAGTTGTTACTTCCAGCCCCCAAGGAGTTAGTAACGCCGATAATCCAGCCAGTATTACAGGGTCATCGTCTACGATTAAGACTTTGGCTTCTGAAGTTTTCGGTTGAGTTAAGACACGAGCGATCGCCTGAAAAATCTGCTCGGTTGTGGCAGGTTTATGCAAAAATTGTTTAGCCCCTAAACGCGATACTGTCAGTCTATCTGTTAGGGTATCTCTTCCTGTAAAGACAATCACAGGGGTATTTGGCGATCGCTGTGTTATCTCGCTCAATAGAATTAACCCGTCTTCCTCTGTTGTCGGAAAACTTAAATCCAGTAAAACAGCGTCAGGAGTTGCTAAGGAAAAAAGCGATCGGGCTGTTGCTAAGTTTGGTGCAACCTTCATCCTGATTTTCCATGACTCGGCTTCTGCCTGCAACTGCTCTGTTAGCGTCGCATCATCATCAATTACTAACACACGATAAGTTTGGTTTATTGAGAAGCTTTGAGCAGTGGAAGTGACAGCAGGCTTGGTTAACTCTTGCCGTAATGCTGTTACCAGTTGCGAAAAATCAGAGATTTGCTCTGGAGATAGGGAGGAATATTTAAGCAGCAAATGCTCTATTTTCCGTGCTAGCCGAGAACCCTCTGGATAACCGAATGATCCCATCGAGCCTGCTAATTTATGGGCTTCACCCAATGCCTGCTGCTGTAACTCTTGATTTAAATTCCCTGCAAAGAGCGCAGTTTTTGCCTGCTCCAGCACTACAACCTGTCCGCCAAAAGAATTACGGAATCTCTCCAGCACCCGATTTACAGAAGCCATATCTTTAGCACCAGGTTTTTTCTTGCCATCTTGATTCTTTTCTACAGCAGAGATGGAATGATTAGGTGCAGGCTTGATGCGATAGCCCATGCCATATACTGTTTCGAGAATTTCTTCTGTCAGACCTCCTGCTTTCAGTTTCTTTCGCAAGTCTTTAATATGAGTCGTCACAGCACTTTCAGTCGGTGCATCATCAAATCCCCAAAGTCGGTCTAAAATCGCTGAACGGCTAAAGATACGATCTCGATTTTGCAAAAATAATTCCAGCAGATTATATTCTGTTGCTGTCAGGGGAATTTCTTGGTCATTACAAGTTACTCTACCGGCACTTGCATTCAAACAGAGATTTCCCCAGGTTAACTTGGATGGTGAGATTGCTTCATTACGTCGTAATAAAGAGCGAATTCTTGCTAGTAATGCTTCTGGGTCGAATGGCTTAATGACATAATCATCTGCCCCGGCATCTAACCCGGCGATAATATCTGCATTAGAATTTTTCCCTGTTAACAAGAGAATAGATTTACGGTAGCCTTGCTTTCGTAGTTGTCGGCACAAGCTAATGCCATCCAATTTTGGAATTAGCCAGTCCAGCAAAATTAAATCATATTCAGCCGATATCGCTAGTTCTAATCCAGCTTGTCCATTGCTGGCTATGTCGATAGTATAACGATTTGCACTCAACAACTCGAAAAGTGCTGTACTCAGTAATATGTCATCCTCTACCAACAAAATTTTCATAAGTTGCATCCAAAAAAGATGCTTATGACACCTTCGCTATCACAGCGCTTACATCTGCGTGGTTAAGCTCTTGTGTAATTTTAATATATTGTTACAAATGTTACAACAATTTAATTTAAGTTTATCAATATTTTTTTACAAATATTGATAAAAAAGTCATATTTTTCTTTACTTTGATTATCAAAAGTTAATTTAATTATTTTTTCTGTAAAAACCTAGAATCCTCATCAAATCTTTAGATTTAGAGATTATTTTTTTGAAAGTCTCAATTATGTTTTAGAGATTATGCAATACCTCTACTATCTGCCCAATGCTAGTCTGACACTGCGGGTTGTTGAATATTTTAAGAGGAGTGACTTTCCGATTAAATTTGTGACTGTAATTAATCAATATGATGGTTGGATAATCAAGGTCAAAATGAAATCCTTTATTTCTGTAGAAAGGGATAAAGATATTAGAGCTTTCTTGAGTGAATTAGGAATTATTTACTCACCATCTGATTTGATTAGTCAGGTTTTGAGCAGTTTGGAGGCTGGACAATCAGCAATTAAAGTTATGGTACGCTATAAGGTGGTGGTAGTTTCTCACGGTAGACCGCAGCCCGAAGAGATTGAAGTATTCCGACAAACTTATATCCGCGGATTGGGCTACTGTCCACAAAACTTAGCTTGACTGCAAATTACAGCAAATTTTAAGTTTGTAAGGTACAAAATCCCCCTACCCTCACTGTTGCGTGGGTAGGGGTGAGTGCATTTATCTATAATCTTGACTTTGAATACTCCCCAAACGAGCAGCATCACGGATGTTATATTCGGGTCGAGTAAAGCGATTTAGTTGCATTTCAAAAAAGTCTCGATTGGCTTGTAAATGCTTGGGATTTGGGTCATCTAAAGGATATAAAAGTGCCATTCGCAAGGCTTGAATTACCGCAGAAGTTACACAGTACATTGACCGTTGGAAACTAACTCCTAACTGAATCAACATATCTTCTTCACCCCGGCAATGTTGGCTGTAGTAATCAACAAGATATGGGGGCAAAAAGTGCAACATATCTTGCATTAATAGTGTGGGAGGAATGCCAGCAGTACCCACTGGAAATACATCAGCGTAAAGAATACCATAGTGAAAGTCTTTCTGGTCTGCTGGTACTTGACGCGCTTGAGCATTATAAGATTTTGTTCCCCGGAAGGGTGCGGTACGGTAGAAAACAGCCTCTACATAAGGTAACGCTGCTTCGTACAGCCACATGAAACCCTTGGATTTGGGGATAATTTCGTAGCATTCACCACGAATATAAACGTGATGGTAAATAGGACGACCTGCGATCGCAAATATACCATTAACTAAGAAACTCATTGCCTCTGGGACGCTGCTAATGGTACCTTCGTCATAGCGATCGGACATTTCAAAGAATACTGGGGCCATGATTTCCCAGAATAAGCCTAGATTAGCGTAGTATGACATCTGGCGGCACTGTTCCAAAAACAGATCGGGGAACAGCTTGTAAAGCCCCAGCATTACTGGGTTCCCTTGAAAGTAAGCTTTAATTGCCTTGTCAGCGTTGGCTTTGTATTCGTCGGAATCTAGGTAAGGGTCAAATTGTCCACCCATCCCTCTGTGCCACAACATCGCCCGCATACAAGCTTCTGCAAATTCCATGTTAATGCGATCGTGAAACAAGTGATGCAACAACTTCGGCATTTTGAAAGTTTCACCTTTTTCAATAAATGCCAAAAGTTCTGGATGTGCAGTAGCTTCGCCACGCCAAATTCGCAAATCGGCGTCATCGCCAGCGTAATGATTATGCAGTTCTAAATACTCTTTGGGTAAGAAGTATTTAAAGAAGGGAAGCGGGTTTAAAAATTCGCGTTCGGCAATATAAAGTAGGTCGCGCCAGTAAAAATCCATTGGCACAGCATAAGCTTTATATAAACCGATGATTTGCATCAAATTTTCTGGAGTATCGGGTAACATTGCACCGCCTGCTTCTAAGCGGTGAATTACATCAGCAAATTCGTGCGTTGAAGGAGGTAATTTAATTGCTGTTTTAATTGCTGTCATGTTATGAGAAATGGGGAATGGGGAATGGGGAAGAAACTGTAACCCTATTTCAGCGCGACTTCAGAGATTACGGTTTTTTCTAAAGCGGGAATTGCAGCTACCATTGTTGTAGTTGTGGATTCACTCCAACGCACTAGCCAAGTGGGTTGTACTCCCAAAAAGATGATGAAAGCTGCCAAAATTAAAGCTGGTATTTTTTCAGCCCAAAGAACTTTGGGATAGTAGGCGATGTTATCTAGTTTGCCAAAACAAGTGCGGTTGAGGAGAATGACAAAATAAACTGCGGTTAATCCACTAGCTACTACACACAAAATTGTCGGAATGGGAAAGGCAGAGAAACTACCTTGAAAGACGATAAATTCCGCGATAAATCCTGTTAAACCGGGAATACCTGCACTAGCCATTCCACCTAAAACTAGTAAGGCACTAATTAGAGGTAAGCCGCGTATGGGACTCATCAAGCCATTGAGTTTATCTAATTCACGAGTGCCAACTTTCGCTTCCACGACTCCTACCAAGTGGAAGAGAATCGCCAGGATGATACCGTGACTAAACATTTGGGCGACTGCACCCACAAGTGCTAAAGGAGTACTAGCAGCACCAGCTAGCAAGATATAGCCCATGTGACCGACGGAACTGTATGCTACCATGCGCTTGATATCTTTTTGAGCGATCGCAACTACTGCCCCATAAATAGCGCTGACTGCTCCCCAAATTGCCAAAGTCGGTGCAATAATACTCCAAGCATCGGGAAACATCCCCAACCCAAATCGCAACAATCCATAAGTTCCCAGTTTTGCTAACACGCCACCGAGAAGAATGGCAATTGGTGCTGAAGCCTCAACGTAAGCATCGGGTAGCCAAGTATGGAAGGGAACTAAGGGAATTTTAATGCCAAAACCTAACACTATCCCTGCTAGTAACAGGATTTGTTTGGCTGTTGAGAGGTTTTCTGTAGAGAATGCATCAAATGCAAAATTGGTAGAACCACTCAGCCACACCATACCCAAGAATGTTGCCAGAATTAATGCTCCCGAAACAGCAGTATAAATCAGGAATTTAATTCCAGCATAAGCCCGTTTTTCCCCTCCCCAAATGGAAATTAGTAAGTAGAAAGGGATTAACTCTAGTTCGTAGAATAGGAAGAATAACAGCAAATTTTCAGCGAGGAAAGCGCCTGCTACTCCTCCACTAACTAATAAAACCAGGGAGTAGAACAGCCGGGGGCGTTCAGTTTCTTTACTGCTGCTGTAAATGGAAATCCAGGTGAGCAGGCTATTTAACACCAACATTAATATAGAAAGCCCATCAACACCTATTTGATAGCTCAAGCCAAGGGTTTCGTTCCAGGGTAAATACTCTTTAAATTGCATCCCTGGATTGCTGATGTCAAATTTTAGGAGGATAAAAAGGTTCCAGAAAAGAACTATCCCAGAAAAAATTAATGCTGTTAAACGAATACGGTGTTTAGGGAAACTTGCAGGTAATATTGCTATAGCAATAGCAGCGAAAATTGGCAGCCAAATCAAAACACTTAACATGGCAATTGGGGATTTTAGAAAATTGGTAATTGTTATAAATGTCTCTGAATTCGCGGCAGCATAGTAACAAAGTACATTTCCAGGTGAAACCTGGAAACGAGATTTAAAAAATCTAACTAACTAAACTGATTCTGCCAGTATCTAAATCGTAATAACCACCGACTATTTTCAGCTTTTCTGCCTTGATTAATTCAGATAAAACTGATGATGATTTCAATTTTTCAATTTGTGCTAAGACATTGGCTTTACAAGCATTTTCTAACTTATCTCCTGATTGTTCTTTTGAACTTTCTACGCTTGGTTTAATTGCTTCAAGCAAACTTCCAATTTGTCCTGGTACTTGAGCGCCTTTGATTGCGGCATCTACAGCACCACATCTTTCATGCCCCACCACCATGATGACTTTAGCACCTAATACTAAGCTGCCAAATTCTAGGCTACCAATTTCTTCTCGCGTGGCAATATTACCAGCTACACGGCAGACAAATAAATCTCCAAGTCCTTGGTCAAAAACAATCTCTGAAGGCACTCGTGAATCTGCACAGCCGAGAACAGAAGCAAAGGGCTTTTGACCTTTAGCAACTTCAACTAAGCGCGAACGAGTTTGGTGGGGATTGCGACGTTTTGCTTTGACAAATCTTTCATTACCCTCTAATAATTCTTGCAATGCCTTGTCAGGGGTAATATCATCTTCTACTGGAGCTTTTTTTTCGGCTGCAAGTAAGCTTGAGCTAAGTCCGGCTGTCAATACACCTGTACCGATCGCACCTGCACCAAACTTGAATAAACTTCTTCTGGAAAGATTGAAGTGGGAATATTGTCTGCTCATGAAATTATTTTCCAAATATTAAACTGTTAACTTTTAGTAAGATAGTTACTACTACCAAAGTGTCGAAATTGGGAAAATCAAATTTAAAAACTGTAATCCCCAAAATTGCCAAGTTACCCACATTCCTAAAACACCTACTCCTAAAAGAACGGTTAAGGCATAAAACTGGGTTTGACCAGAGGTGCTGTATTTAAGACCTTCGCCACCTAATAGCGAAAATAAACCAACGAAATTAACGATGCCATCGACTACAAAGCGGTCAATCATATCGGCAAGTTGGGAAATTTTGGCAACTCCGAAAATTACGGTCATTTTATAGAGTTTGGGAGTGTAAAAGTCGTATGCAAACAAGTCTTGCAAACCTTGCCAAGGGAGGCGAATTGGTTTAGGAATATTGCCTAAATAAACCACGCCAGTGATGGTGCAACCGGAAATACTCGACCAAATTAAAAGTAGTACGACATCTTTGTTTAGAGTTGCCCAATCTGGTAAAAGTGATAAGCTTTGCAACACTAAAGGAAGATGTAGACTGACACCAAGTAAAATCATCATTGGCAGAATCATTGGCCAGTGAGCTTCAGGCGATCGCTGACTCATTTGTGTAGCTTTACCACCAAAAATTAAACCAAATTCTCTGGTTAAACTCACGGCTGTTAAAGCATTTACCGCTATCACTACTCCCACTAACCAAGGTTGGGTTTCCCACAAGCCATCTGCTAGTTTTACTAACGCCCAAAAGCTACCCAGTGGCGGAAAACCAATTAATCCCAAAGTCCCGACGATAAAAGCTATTGCTGAAATCGGGCGACGTGTCCACAATCCGCCTAATTGGGTGACATCTTGGGTGATGCTATTCCAGATAATTCCGCCAGTACTCATTACCAATAAGGCTGCTGATATGGCATGGGTGAGTACTAACAATAACGCTGCTTCATTTTGTTGCGTTCCCACAGCAATGAATACTAAACCCATGTATGCGCTTACAGAATAGGATTGGCAGCGTTTAAGATCAATTTGAGCGATCGCTATTAAAGAAGCACCCAACGCTGTCACTACGCCAATGGCCACCATAGCCGAGGAAACTACGGGCGAGATGGTTAACACAGGTTGCAGTTTAATCAACACCCATGCACCACTGGCGACTACTACCGAATTCCGCAAAATTGTACTGGGAACAGGGCCTTCCATCGCTTCATCTAACCACAAATGCAGGGGGAACTGGGCACATTTACCCATTGGCCCGGCAATTAAGGCTAAACCTACCAGTGTCATGGTTGTCGGGTTGACGTTACCAGTAGCCGCCCACTTAGCTAATTCTGGATAACTCCAAGTTCCGGCTAGGGGCCATAATGCCAACACGCCCACCAGCAAGAATAAGTCTCCCACCCGCTTAGTTAAGAAAGCATCTCTCGCACCTGAGACTACTAACGGCTGGCTAAACCATAAGCCAACTAGTAGGTAGGTTCCCAGTGTCAGGACTTCCAAAATTACATAGCTGAAGAACAAGTTATTACACAGAACAAGGGCACATAGTCCCGCTTCAAACAACCCTAATAAGGAATAGAAGCGTCCCCAACCCCAATCCATTTCCATGTAACCGATGGCATAAATCTGCGCCAGCAAATTCAAGCCACTAATCACAACTAAAGCGCCTACACTCACCGAGGATATTTCTAAAGCAATGGTCAGGTCTAAACCAGCTGTAGATAACCAAGGAATAAATACTTCTTGGGCTGGCTGATTCCAAGTTGCTTGTAAAGCGATCGCACTATGTACAAACGCCAAAAATGTCATTACCAAGTTGACATAACCCGCCGGTCTTGGCCCCGTTTTCCGAATGATCCCCGGCGACCAAGGTACGGCTAACAAGCCACCTATTAAGGCATAACACGGAACTAGCCAAACAGTCTCAAGTAGAAACTGAGCCATTAACTTACCTCTATCTTAATTATTAAAAATTTGGGGTTTTGAGTCAACTCGCGTTGATCCCCGTTAACCCAGCGATGTGTACGATGGGCTACGCCTAAGCAGATCAGACAATTTTATCTTTATTTAATGTTCTTAAAAACAGCTTACCGTTATCTTTGTCAAAATGGTATTACTTTATCTAAACAAATTTGAGATAACTACTCTAAAGAAATCTTATATAAAAAACTATTTGAGTAATGAATAATGGATATTGTTTTTTTATCTGTTCATCATGAGTTTTTACTTATTGACATAAATCACAAAAGACGCAAGCCTTTTGCGTCTCTACAATTAAGCTAAATGTGATTCACACTTCGTTAATTTTGTCAATCTGCGAAAAAACAGAAATAATCGCAGGTGATTGGTCAAATTGGCTGATGGGTGCGGGTTTCATGTCGCGGTAGTCCAATAGTTGGACTAAGATCAGATAGGCGATCGCTAAAATGATAGAAATCGCACCGGTAAGAATGGCAATTATTTTTGAGCGGTTCATTAGTATTTCCTGTAATAGAAGTTATGTTTTTTTTGGCGAATTCAAACAGGCAAAACTGCGATTGCAACAATAGTAGATAATGGCACTTCTGCAAAGTATTGTTGCTGAAATTGTTCTTCTCGGACAGCAGCTAAAAATTGGGCAACTGCTGCCTCAGCAACGTTTTCTGCACTATCGCTTGGATTCCAGGTGATTTGCAAATAACGGTCTTGTCGTTTAACCGTGAAACCTAAATATTTTAAAGCTTTGATTCCTACAAGTAAAGTTTGGTCGCTGATGCCGATTTTCTCTAAAAGTTGTACACGGGTAACTAGTTGATTTGTGCGACTGAGATATTGGCAATTCCGACAAGAGTTAGCCAAATTTGTTTGGGTGGTTGGTAGCTGGTTTAGACCAAGCAATGGCTAATTGTGGCTGATTGTCAAGCCCAGATGCAGAACGATTTGTATTTAGACATCGCCGCAAAAGAGCGCGTAAATCATCCCAATTTGTGGGACAATCTTCAAGCAAAACTGGGGGAGTCGAGAGAGAATGGGGAGTCGGGAATTTACGCCAGTCTAAAATAAGCGGTGAATACTGAGTACTGAGTGCTGAGTTAATACTCGGACGCACAGCAATTAATCTGATTTCATAACGTTTTTTGAAGCTGTTGTAGTCTAGTTCGGCGATGCAATCACACCTTCCTACAGGCAATTCATCTTTATAATGTCCCCACCATAAGCCAGGAAAAGCGCTTTTAGTAGAATCATCCCGAATGTCAAACTCGGTTTTAATATACTGTACCTTTTTCCCTTGCCAATCCTGCTGATTGCGATGCCAAGCATTTTCAAACCAGCAGTTTTGAATTAGCAATTTCGGCACAGGATTGCCCATTCCACAAGGTTCTAGCAGTTTCAATTCCAAAAATAACTCTTTCCCTAAGTCTGCCACTGTTACTGTCAAGTCTGCTTGTACGGTTGGCGTTAGGGTTGTACTACCTAAAGATAGCCGTAGTTGCTGATTAATCGCCGCCGCAAACAAAGGAATGTTCTCCACCAACAAACTTAAACCTGCTGCAAAGGGATGTCCCCCAAAGCGATGTAACAAATGTGCTTGGTCTTTCACCAGTTGGTATAAATCCACAGAATTCACCGAACGGGCAGAACCACGGGCAAGAGATTGGGAAGAGTCTTCTCCAGTAGCCAATCCCTCAGTGCTTAACAAGATAGTTGGGCGGCCTGTTTCTTGTGCTACTTGTCCAGCGACTAAGCCCAATACACCCGCAGGCCATTGGGCATCTTCTAAGACTATGACGCTGGTGGTTGATAAGTCTAATTGAGTCAGTTTTTGTGCTACTTGCGCTTGCACATCTTTTTGTAAAGATTTCCGGCGGGCGTTGGCGAGTTCTGTAACTTCGGCTAGTTCGTTACAACGTCTAACATCACGACTAGTTAATAATTCCACGCAGAAACTGGCATCACCTTGGATGCGGCTGACGGCGTTAATTCTTGGCCCCAAACCAAAAGAAATATCTGTGGGGCGATCGCCACTTTTCTGGCACAATTCTAATAATCGCCCTACCCCTGGCCGTCGCCGCCCTGCTGGTGGCTGTTTAAAATCTTCTTGCAGTCGTTGAATTCCCATCTGTGCTAAGTAGCGGCAATCTCCACTCAACTGCACTAAGTCGGCAATTAATCCAATTGCAACTAAATCTAATAAATCTTCTAATGGATGTTTGGCAATATTAGGCAGGGTTTGATATAGCGCTTCCACTAACTTATAAGCTACCGCCACCCCAGAAAGATTAAATAACTGATGTTCTCTTGGCAAATAGCGGGGATTGATAATCGCGGCGACGGGTGGGCGTTCGCTGGGTAAGGTATGATGGTCTGTAATGATTGTATCTATGCCTAGCTGTTTTGCATAGATAATTTCCTCAACATTTGTGCTACCTGTGTCGCAAGTAACTATTAATTTGCAACATTGTTTTGCTAAATTATCAATCCCTTGCTGATTAAGTCCGTGGGATTCTTTTAAGCGATTGGGAATATAGTAAATTAACTGGGTATTTTGAGCAAAAAACTGTCCCAATCCATCCCAAAGTACAGATGTGGCGGTAATGCCATCGGCATCAAAGTCTCCCCAAATAGCAATTTTTTCTCTAGTATTATATGCTTGTTGCAACCGTGCGATCGCTAGATGCATTTCTTGCCCAAACTCAAAGGGACTTTTTGGTTGATAATCTTTATAGTTAATAAAAGCTGTTAATTGTTGATGATCTTTTATTCCCCGTTGCCACAACAATTGCGCTGCATACAGTCCACTTGATGCGGGTGTATGCTGTTTCACTGCTTGGATAAACCACTCTGGCGGTTGTTCGGTTGTTGTTATAATCCACTGCTGTTGTTCTGGCATACAAAGAAAGTTAGGAGTTAGTTGTAGAGACGCGATTCATCGCGTCTGTATAAGAATTAAGAGAGACACGATTCATCGCGTCTGTATAAGAATTAAGAGAGACACGATTCATCGCGTCTGTAGAAGGGGTTGGTCAAAATAATTCTAAGTATGATTTGAGGCGATGCCTATGGCAACTCCTTCAGGTGTACGCGCAAAATTTCTTGAATTACCTGTTGTACAGCTTCTTGACTCAAGCTGCCATCTACCCGGACAATTCGTGAGGGATGAGATGCTGCTAAATGTGCGTATCCTTGTTGAACGCGCCGATGAAAAGCGATTGTCTCCTGTTCAATGCGGTCTAATCCTACATTATCTAAGAGTTTGCGGGATAGTCCTACTTCAACATCAACATCTAGCCAAATAGTTAAATCGCTCTCTAAACCACCAGTAGCAATATAGTTAAGCTGATTGATTAAACTCATGTTAAGACCTCGACCATATCCTTGGTAGGCAATGGTAGAGTCAGTGTAGCGATCGCATAAAATATATTTTCCGGCAGCGAGATTTGGTTTAAGTTCTTGTTCAATGTGTTGCGATCGATCAGCAGCATACAACAAAAGTTCTGTGACTTCAGCAACTGGTTTATCCTCTGCCTTTTCTAGTAGCAAGCGGCGAAGATGTGAACCTAACTCTGTTCCTCCTGGTTCACGAGTTACCACCACAGAAACCCCTAGATTTTCCAACCACTCAGAACAAAGCTGCATTTGGCTGGTTTTGCCACAGCCTTCCACCCCTTCAAATACGATTAATTTGCCACCCATGCTTTTTGTGTTCGCCGCAATAAACTGATTCGCTGATGTTTTATCAAGAATAGCGCGAAGTGTAAAATCTTAACCTGCAATTGCGATCGCTGCCGATGATTTATATCACCGCCCATAGTCACAACTACGAACTACAAATTAGGAATTATTTTAACTTTTCTAGGACTTACGCACTGTACAAACGAATGATCTTGTGTATTAACGTAAATAGGTCGTTTCAGCCTTTTCCAAACCACCCTTTATTAGTTGCGATCGCAAAAAGATAGTTGAAAAATTTAGCTAAAAGCTTTGAAAAGCATACCTGTCATTTCGGCTTTTCTGTCAATGCGTAAGTCCTATTTTCTTAATAAAAATATGATTCAGCAGTCAATGATTATTATCGTCATGGGTGTGTCGGGTTCTGGTAAAACCACCATAGGAAAACTGCTAGCAGACTCGTTATCGTGGGAGTTTAGCGACGCTGATACTTTTCACTCCTCAGAGAATACTGACAAAATGCGGCGCGGTATCCCTCTAAGTGAAGCTGATAGGATACCTTGGTTGCAAGATTTGCAAACAGCCATAAACCATTGGTTGCAAGAAAGTAAAAATGTAGTGCTGGCATGTTCGGCTTTAAAAGATAGCTATCGGCAATTTTTGGTATTGGATAGCGAACGCATCAAGCTAGTTTACCTCAAAGGGTCTTATGAGTTGATTCAAAAGCGGTTGCAAGAGCGCAGCAATCATTACATGGGTGAAAAACTTCTCAACAGCCAGTTTTATACTCTTGAAGAACCATTAGATACCATATCTATAGATGTTGCACAGCCACCCCAGATAATTGTCCAAAACATTAGAACAGCTTTGGAAATTTAGCTTATTGGTGACAGAGGTAAGATTCAAATTAATCACTTTGGAACCAAGGCGTTTGTTATGGCTGACTTATAAAGCTAGATTTAACCCTGATATGCCAAGCCTGGGAATGGCAACGCCAGTCGCCTCAAGTCGGGAAACCCGCCCACGGCGCTGGCTTATCTTTATCTGCCACCATCGATAATAATCACCAATCTTTAGTACTTCTCAGTTACGGTGGGTAAGAACTAAATGATGTGCTAAGGTAATTAAGTGAGAATAAAATTCGGTACAGCGTTTGTTTTTAGTATTGACAGGCTTTTCCCTTTGGTCTTAACAAGCTTGTCTCCGAAATCTAAATCTCTACACACCTATGATTTTGGAGATAACGCATGTCAATTTATGTAGGTAATCTATCCTACGAGGTCACACAAGAAGACCTCAATTCTGTCTTTGCCGAACACGGTACTGTAAAACGGGTTCAGTTGCCTACTGACCGTGAAACAGGACGTCCACGCGGCTTTGCTTTTGTAGAGATGGGTACAGAAGCTGAAGAAACAGCTGCCATTGATGCTCTTGATGGGGCTGAATGGATGGGACGCGACCTTAAAGTTAATAAGGCTAAACCCAAGGAAGATAGAGGTGGTTCCTTTGGTGGTGGCAACCGAGGCAACAGTGGTGGTGGCGGTGGATACAATCGCTCACGCTACTAAACTTTAATTAAAACAGCAAAAGTCTCTCAATCGGGCTACGGAGTTCTAGAGGCTATTGTCTATGAATTGGAGTAGCTCATACTATACCGCCTAGCGGATAGTGTTTGGTAATTCAAGATCAAAAATTAAGTTTTAACGTCTTAAGGGCAGAATCATTATCTGCCCTTTTTGCACTCCGGTCTACTGGATGGCTTAAAATTGCCCAGTACCAATTAAGTAGGAGATGAAGATGACCCAAGTATTTGTGGGCGAAAATGAAGGAATTGAGTCAGCCTTACGTCGATTTAAAAGGGAAGTTTCCAAAGCAGGAATTTTTCCAGACATGAGAAAGCATCGTCACTTTGAAACGCCTTTAGAAAAACACAAGCGCAAAGAAGTGGCAAGGCACAAACAACGCAAGAGAAATTTCCGTGCTAATTGATAATTAGCAATACCTACGGTGAGCTACGCTAACGCACTCTCTCATTAGATTCTTAGCTGTCGAAGAGGCGATCGCTGCTATACTCTGAAGTAGAATCTAATGAGTAGGTTTTGACCTTCGGCAACCTTTCCCGCCTTTCTGCATCAATCAAAGGTTACAGGGATAAGTAGATAGAAAATGAGTCAAAAGAGTTGATAACTAAATGAATTAATAATAAAAATTAGTGATAGTTTACTACTCTTCACTGCCATTAACTTCACTATTAAATAATTGTATCAAAATGATTGCACGAAATCTAAAGCAAAAGTCAGAGCTGAGGCTTCCTCTGCTCTGAACTTTGTAAAAGAATGTCCTTATTTAAGAGATTTCCACTTAAAAAACATCCCATCTTAGGAGCGCAAGACCTTGTAACCTTACAAGTCTACAAATAATTTGGGATAATTTATTTTTTGTAAGTCCCTTAAATCTCCTAACTTTAGTTATGGGGATTCACTGTTAGCTGATAACCCTTAAGCACTATATTTCACTCGTAAATAGAGATGTACTTGCCCTAATTTTATTTTTTGTACAGTCTGATTTACGAGCTTTCAGAGCTTTTTTCCCCCTGAGAAGAAAGAGAGCGAATTAACTCCCGAATTACATCAGTTGCTGGTCTTCCCGTTATTGAACAGTATTGTTCAAGCTTTTGTGCTTCACTTGAGGTGAGATTGATTGTCAGTCGTTTAGCAGCCCATTTTTTATTCATGTATTAGACAAGGTATGTTTTTAAACTACTTTTCTAATATCAATCATCTAAGCTGCTATTACAATGGTATAATCAATGACATTTATTTTAAGTAATCATGAAGTTGGATAGGATATTTTTCTAAACAATAGTGAAAAAGCTAAGTATATTTTAAAGCATAAAGTTTAGCTACTTTACAGGCAGCAATTATAAATAGAATGTAAAAGTAGTATTAAATTATATCAATACAGAATAAGTATTTTTACAATACCTTACAAAGAAAGGCAGGGGGCAGAAGTACAAAAACTTTAGTTCTGAGTCGAATGGCACTAAGATAAGTCCAAAGTCTTGTGTTGCCTCGTTCCCAGGCTCCAGCCTGGGAACGCATTCTGGGAGGCTCTGCCTCCTCTTTCTTTACGAGAGGCGGCAGCCCATTTGGAATACATTCCCAGTCTTCAGACTGGGAACGAGGTTAAATAAGCCTTTCGCGTTTTCTTAGTGCCATTCAGTTCTGAGTCATTGCCCTTTATTTTTTTAATAAGTCATGTGCTAATAATATATCCGCAGCATTTTTAATCAGATCAAATGATATTCCTGACCTTTGTGCAATATCTAAGAGAGTATGGTCGCCATCAGATAAATTTAAAACCCACAATATTGCCATTTGATTTAGTTCGCTATCTTTATGACCACCAGTTACCCGATATATTCCTCTTTTACCTAACTGTGGCTCACATTTAGGGTTCTTGTTGTAGTAGATTTCGTTATTGTTGAGGATATACAACATTGAATGACATTGCAAGAATGACTCGGCAAGATATTGGGGTTGAACGAAATTTAAATCATCTGCTGAGGTATGGTATTCAGGAAAACTACCATGAGGCGATCGCATCAAGCAACCTACAGCTAAATTAAACCCAGGTGAGCAATATTGTCGCTCATCGTAGCCATAGGGGAAAAAATCTATAATTTCGTAATCTTGTTTTGAGTTTGTGAGTACATAAGCAGCAACTTTATCAATTTCAGTGTTAGCTTTACGGCTTTTTTTGTAAGTAAACTTGCCTGAATCTCCTAAACAAGTTAATACTAAGCCGTGTTTAATATTATTGACTTTAGCTTCGTTGAGAGCCAACCACGTAATTGAGCCAATGGTTCCGGGAATCCAGAGAAATCGATAGGAATATCTTGATGTAGTTTGACTTAAGTATTTAGCGATAAAAGTAGCGATCGCAATCCCCGAAAGATTATCATTACAAAGTGAAGGATGACAGGTGTGGCAAGAAATTAAGACTTCATCACTACTTTCTCCAGGGATAAAATACTCACCATAAGTCAGATAACCAGGTTCGAGGGAAGAATCAATACATACTTCATATTCTTCATCATTTAATTGTAAATACTGATTGTGACTGAGGCAAAAACCCCAACTTTCCTTGTAATATGAAGTTCGGTAAGGAATCCAATCAGGGTGTTCTGGAAGTGTAAATAGATGTAATTTAAGTTCTTGAAGAGATAATTTTTGATGTACGGGAATACTATAGTTAACAACGTGTAAATTTGAATTGGTAAAATCTACAATTTTTTTACCTTGAGAGTTTTTAATATAAGCATCTTTAATATTCCATTCTTTAGGGATTGTCCAATCAAATACCTCTGTTCCTGTTGGCACTTCATGAACTGATAAAGGAATATGCTGCTGGAGAATTTTTAAGGTTTCTCTAAAACCATCACCTGTAATACTACGGCAAAGGGGATATAAATCAGAAACTAGTTGGTAAAGTTCTAGACTAATATCCTTGAGGTTAAAAGAGTTTTTTAGGTCAAGTAAATTAATATTCTGAAGTCCATCTGCAACCATAAGTAGAATCCTTGTTACCTGATGTATTCAATCTATTGTTGATGTTTTATTACATTTTTTTCGATTCAAATAAACTCCAAGCTCTATCTTTTTCCGAAATTTCAGTCACAGGTAGAGGCCATTCAATCCCAAAAGCTGGGTCATCATAGCGATAGCCATTTGCATATTCTGGGGCGTATAAGTCACCCATTTGATAATTCACTTCGGTTTCGTCGGTAAGCGTTTGGAACCCATGAGCACACCTCTCTGGGATATAGAGAGCAAGGCGATTTTCAGCAGTCAATTTTATACCAATATGAGATAAATAGCTAGAAGATTCTGGACGCAAATCGATTATTACATCATAAATACCTCCCTTAATACAACGCACCAATTTTGTTTCCTGAGAAGGAGGTTTTTGATAATGCATACCCCGCAACGTGCCTTTTTTATAGTTAAAAGATAAATTGCATTGGGCAATAGTAGGTTTTAAACCACGATCTTTAAATTCCTGAATGCAGAAACTCCGAGCAAAAAAACCTCGGCTATCTCGCTGCAACTCTAAATCAACAATAAATGCCCCTTTTATTTTAGTTTCGGTGAATATCATGAATTTGCAAATTTGGGATAAAATTATAAGAATCTAGTTTTTTAGAAAAATATTTTTCGACAGTAAAATGCCTCAGCATATTTACTCGGTGAGTTAGATTCAATTCCGCGAATTCGGAGAATCGAGCGAAAAGTATCTTCTGTAAACCACTGCTTAGTATTTTGGGTGTGAAAAGCCTCTAGAATATATTGAATTTTTCGGCGGCAAAATTCCTCATCTAAATGCACAAAGAAGTTAGGAATACCCAAATCACCATCATATTTTGGTATCTCATATTCCAAAATTAAATGGTTTCTAAAGGTATTCCAAGTCAAATCAGAAATTAAGCGGTGATCTTGGTGGCGATCGTCTCGATGATGAGTAAAGATTATATCTGGTGCAAATTCCTGCTTCAACTGCTCAAAGCATTCCTTCACTTTTATCCCTTCAAAAGGTAAAAAGCCATCTCGAAAACTTTTAATGATAATTTTCTTGACGGGAATTTCTTTTAAGAAAAGATTGGCACTTATAGTTGCTTCTTGCGCTCTTTGTTCGTTGGAACTAAAGACAACCCAATAGATAACAACATATTGGTAATTCTCTATCAGTTTTAAGATTGTGCCCCCACAACCAATTTCTATATCATCGCAATGAGAACCTAAACAAAGGATTCTATACTCAGATTCTTCTGTTTTATTGAAGCTAAGTTGGATCATACATCAGTTACTTCTAGTTCTTTATCTCTCCATACTTCCCAAGGTCTTTCGCCTTGAGCATACATATCATCCAACTGTTGCTTCTCTTTAAACGTATCCATTACCCCAAAAAAGCCAGTGTATCTATACGCAAAAAGTTCTTTTTTCGCAATCAGTCTTTGAAAAGGCTCAAGAACAAGTTCTTCGCCACGATTAATATAGTTAAAAATCTCTTTTTTAAAGATAAAATACCCTCCATTAATCCAAATATCACGTTTCTTGACCTCTTGGATATCCTTCACCAAGCCATCCTCATGCATGTCAACTAGGTGAAAAGTTTGGCTTGGTCTTACGCATAAGAAACTACCGATTTTATCACGCTGATAAAAATGATTAATGTATGTTGGTAGATGCAAATCTGTCAAACCATCGCTGTAGTTAGCTAAAAATACTTCTTCTCCTTCTAAATACTTTTCTACTGCCTTAAATCTTTGTCCAATATTGGCAGTTAAACCTGTATCTACAAATGTGATATTCCAATCTTGAATATCCCGATTAAATAACTCAATTTTGCTCCCATTGGAAAGGCTAAAATTATTAGAAAGCCATTCATTGTAATTCAAAAAATAGCTTTTAATGAGGTCAGCCTTGTAACCAAGACATAAGATAAAATCTTTGTGCCCATAGTGAGCGTAGTATTTCATTACGTGCCATAATATGGGTCTATAACCAATAGTCACCATTGGTTTAGGAATACTTTCTGAATACTCCCTCATTCTGGCTCCTAAACCGCCACAAAATAAAACTACTTTCATCTCACTCTCCCCTTTTTAATAATAAAAAATATCAAATTTTTAAGAGTAGATATTAACTTCAGGAATGGGAACAACAAATTTACCACCCCAATCCCGAATGTAAGCTATTTGTTTCATAATTTCATTTTTCAAATTCCAGGGCAAAATTAGTACATAGTCAGGCTTTGTTTCTACAATTTTGTCTGGATGAAAAATCGGAATATGAGTACCTGGTAAAAATTGACCTTGTTTGTAAGGGTTACGGTCTACTGTATAATCAATAAAATCTGTGCGAATACCACAATAGTTTAAGAGAGTATTTCCCTTACCCGGAGCGCCATACCCAACAATCGTTTTTCCCTCTCGTTTAATTTTGATCAAGAAATCTAATAACTTACGTTTGGTTTCCTTGACTTGTTCACCAAATGAAAAATAGTATTCTAATTTCGTAAAGCCAGCCGCTTCTTCTCTATATTTCAGTTCTGATACTTGGTGGCTAACAGGTTTAGAAGAGCCTTCGCTGTGGCGAGCATAAATTCTCAAGGAACCGCCATGAGTAGCTAATTCTTCTACATCAAAAATTGTCAAGCCATGAGCAGCAAAAATCTTTTCTACGGTGATAAACGAAAAATAAGAGAAATGTTCATGGTAAATAGTATCAAACTGATTTTCCTCAATTAACCGCATTAAGTGAGGAAATTCCATAGTAATTACACCATGCGGTTTGAGGATAATTTTCATCCCTTTGACAAAATCATTGAGATAGGGTGTGTGGGCAAGGACATTATTTCCTAGTAATAAATCTGCTTGTTTACCCTGAGTAACCTGTTCTTTGGCTGTCTCCTGTCCAAAAAATTTGACAACTGTAGGAACACCTTTGTTTATTGCTACCTCAGCAACATTTGCTGCTGGTTCTATTCCCAGCGCCGGGATGTCTTTGCCAACAAAGTATTGTAGTAGGTAGCCATCATTGCTAGCAATTTCTATTACCTGACTTTTGGAGTTTAATTGAAAACGTTCTACTACTAAATCTACGTAATTCTTGGCGTGTTGCAACCAGCTATCAGAGTAGGAAGAGAAATAAGCATAGTCACTAAAAATATTTTCTGGGCTAATATATTCTTGCAGTTGAACTAAAAAACATTCCTCGCAAACATAGACATGTAGAGGATAAAAAGGCTCTACTTCATTAAGTTGTTTCCGGCTCCGATAGCTTTCACAGGGAGGAGACATACCTAAATCTACGAATGTATGCTGCAATCCTGTCCCACAGAACATACAGTTACCAGTTATTGGTTGATTATTTGTTAGTTTTAGTAAATTCATATTTTATATTCTTTTGCCAAATGCAGATTTTTAATCTAAACAGTCCGCCAGAAGAAATCTTGATCGATTTGCTGAGTGCGAATAAGATATTCCAGTTGTTTCAGGCGAGTAAAGCGTCTAGATTCAAATGTTTCTCTGTCCATATCAATTTGCTGGAAGACATTATAGAGTTGTTGGGCACCGCTTTGAACGTCCCACTCACATTTAAATCCTGGTAAATTTTGATTAATTTTATCAAATGAAACCCGATAGCTGCGGTTGTCAGGATCATGTTTACCAAAGCTTAATTGACAACCTGTAAAGACATCTGCAACTATTTGAGCAATTTGCTTGACTTGATAGTTGCTATTTGTATTACCCACATTAAAAATTTGGTTGTGAATTACATCATGCGGAGCTTCTAAGGTACAGATAATTGCTTTGCAGATATCTAAGAGATGCACTAGAGGCCGCCAAGGTGTACCGTCGCTGTTCATCTTGATTTCTTTAATTGTCCATGCCCAACCTGCTAAATTATTTAAGACAATATCAAAGCGCATTCTCGGTGAGGCTCCATAGGCTGTGGCATTTCGCAAAAAGGTGGGAGAAAAGCCATCATCAGCAAGAAGTTTCACATCCTGTTCAACAAGTGCTTTGCATTTGGCATAAGCTGTTTGGGGATTGATGGTAGACTCTTCGTGAACATAATCCTCAGTGGCAAAACCATAGACACTGCATGATGAAGTATAGACAAAGCGCTGGATTCCAGCTGCTTTTGCCAGCTTTGCCAAATGTACTGAACCTTTGTGGTTGATATCATAAGTGATATTAGGCGCTAACTGACCTAAAGGGTCGTTGGAGAGTTCTGCCATGTGAACTACTGCTTCTACCCCTTCTAGGTCTTCTGTTGTGATGTGACGGATGTCTTTGTTGAGGGTTTTGGCAGTTAACTTAGTGCCGTTATATAGCCAACCCACTTTATAAAAGCCAGTATCCAAACCAATTACTTCATGACCTTGTTGGATCATTAGGGGAGCCAATAACGAGCCGATATAACCTTCAGTTCCAGTTACAAGTACTTTCATATCCTATTATTTTATGGTGCGATCGCACTTTATGAGGTTTTCAATTCAGTAGGAATGCTTTGTTGTAGTGCAACAGCTAGATAATTGTGTGCTTCTGTAAGATCAGGCTGAAGAACAATTGCCTGACGATAGTAAGCGATCGCAGTCTGCCAGTCACCTACTTGAGAGCTACTTTCTCCCAATTGGCAGTTTAACATCCCATAGTAAGCCTGCTGTTCCGGTAAGAGTTTTCCCTGGGCATGGAGGGCATTGCCCAAATTCACATCGGCTTCAATAAATTGAGGTTTTAGCTCTAAAGCCTTTTTATAACAGGTGATAGCTTTATCCCACTCACCTTGTTGATAAAAAGCATAGCCCAGGTTGTTGTAGATTGGGGCTGAATCTGGACGCAGTTCCAGCGCTTGATGATATGCATCTACAGCTGCGGTCAATTCTCCTTGTGATTGCCGTAAATTAGCTAAACTAAACCAGATTTTCACTGAGTTTGGCTGGACTTGTAATGCCCTACTCAGAAACTCCTCAGCCCTCTGAGGATTCCCCATCTGTTCAGTCAGAATACCTAATCTGTACAATGCTTCCGGGTGTTCGGGCTGAATATCTAAAACTTCACGGTAAGCCTGTTCTGCTTGAGTAAAACGATTAGCTTGGTAATGTTGAACACCTTGTTGCAGGAGTTCAATTACACTGTCAACACCTACAACTTCAGGCAAAGATCCAAAATCAAAATAAAGTGAAAATTGTTCTTCATCAATATATTGAAAACCTTTGTTGTTTTCTTTGAATTCTGGAGATAATGGAACCAGTTCTACTTCCTTGAATTTATCTTCAAAAAATTGGTTAAGGTTTTCTGAATGGGTACCATAGTTACCTAGACCACTGTCTTTTTTTAGAAAACGTGTATGCCAGAAAATAAAACCTAAATAATAGTATTCTAGTCCATGCCATCCAATTATACTGAATAGCGGATCGTTGGGATTTTTCACAAATATATGATTGGGTGAAACAGTCCAATATACTAGGTCTCCATCACCCAGAGCAATGTCATTTAAATTAATGCAATACTGGTTATCGTCTGGGTTTTTCCAAAGATTAAGTCCAGAAAAAAGCAAAGCAGTATTTTGAAGCGGATTTTTCTTCAACAAATTATAAATATCCTTAAGGTATTCAGGAATACCAACATGATCTCCATTAATCACGACGCATGTTTTGTATCGCGTTAGGCTGAGGTTAAAATTAGCATAAAAGGTAAAAGAATTGACATTGTTTACATCTAATTCTAATTGCTCTTTTGTATTGGGTGAATATACCCGTTGCAAGTAATTAAAAGCTCTGATTTTAGGATAATACTTCCTCTCATATTCTTCAATAATTTGAGGTGAATTATCTGTGCAGTCATTAAAAAACAATAACTAATTCATCTATGGCATCAATCCAAGTGTCAATCACTTGTGCCAAAAATTCTTCCTCATTATGAATTAGCATCACGCCACTGATACCATCTTGTCGGTTTTGTGGCTCAAAGGAAGATTTATCAATGACTGGATGCTCAACTTGGATAATTGCCATAGCTTTTATACCTCTGTGTTTAAGTTATAAGGAGGTGATGTTTTTATGATTTAAAATAAATTATTCCTGCTCTATTTTATATTAAAATCTAGTGGCTGATTAACTAAAAATTATGACTTAATTCATAATCTAGAACAATTTTGAAATAATTTAATTTTGCAAGAATGCCGCTTGATTTGCAACCAGGTAAATAAATTTGCCACTGCACCAGAAGAGCGATCGCATTACAATTTTAAGAGCTTTTTGAACCATGCGAAGCGATCCTGCAACTTTATCAAACTGCAAAGCAATATGAGCTTGCCATCAACAATATTTAAAGTAATGGCTACAAGATTTTGCTGTGATTTTTACAGAAATATAATCTTTGTAAATCTTAATCGCACGTTGCAGGCATAGATCCTGAGATCCTGATAGTATAGCTTTGTTGGTGGTTCTGCTGTTGAGAAATTTTGCCTAAGTTGAGGTGAATTTCTCCGTAGTTGGCATTAAGTTCCAAGAGTTTTTGATAACAGACGATCGCCTCTTCTAATTCCCCTTGTTCTTGTAGCGCCAACGCCAAGTTATAATGAGCTTCTACCAAATCTGGCTGTAGTGCGATCGCTTGCTTATAATAAACAATAGCAGTCTTCAAATCCCCGACTTTTTTCCGAGCCAAACCTAATTTGTAATTTAATTCTGCATAGTCGAGTTTTTGCTCGCTAGAAAGCTTACCTTGTTCGTAAAGAATATTACCTAAATTTACCTCAGCTTCAATACAGTTGGGCTGTAATTCCAAGGCTTTTTCATAACAAGCGATCGCTTCTTCTAATTTACCTTGTTGTTGCAGTGTGTAGCCTAGATTGTTGTGTATCGCTACCAGATTTGGCTGTAGGGATAAAGCTTGTTGATAAGCTGCTTGTGCTGCTGTTAACTGGCCTTGAGCTTGATGCAAATTGCCTAAACTGAACCAAGCCTTAACAAAATCTGGCTTAACCC
Organism: Nostoc cf. commune SO-36; assembly: GCF_023734775.1. Lineage (NCBI taxonomy): Bacteria > Bacillati > Cyanobacteriota > Cyanophyceae > Nostocales > Nostocaceae > Nostoc > Nostoc commune. Next base: position 668,748 of record NZ_AP025732.1, read on the forward strand.
GAACGGCTGCATTCAGGAAATCCTCTGCCTCTTGAGGCTGAAGTAACTGTTGCGCTAACATACCTAAGCCGTATAAGGCATCAGTGTGATCTGGTTGTGCTTCCAGAATCTGATGATAAACCTGCTGGGCTTCAGTTAAACGATTAGCTTGATGATGTTCAACAGCAAGTTCGAGAGCTACAGGAATAGCATCTATGTAACTCTTTTTGTCAATTCCTGGATTTATTTGAGGAATAACCTCAAACATTTTTATAATTTCTTCTTTATATTTAATTGGTAGTTTTATTAGACATTCTAATCCTATCCCATCTTCCATTTGGGAAAATAAAATCATATTGTTTATGATCTTCAGTGAGTTGCTTAACTGACGATTTTCCCAAAAGATATCTAGTTTTTGAAAAATATTCTCATACTGATAAATTTTAGATTCATAAAATTCATCATCTGTATAATAATTCTTTCCTCTTTCTATTATTTTCCAAAAATCTTTCCCAAAAAATTCTTGTTCTCTTTTAAAACTTTCTGTATTACTATGCTCACGATAATAGGATAAAACTTTTGGCAGATAATACCATTTCAACTCAGCTTTGCTTGCCCGTCTCCAATATTCCCAGTCGGCATAAAAACGAATATCGTCTGCAAAATTACCAATTTTGTCAAAAACTTCTTTATGAAAAATTGTGCTATGGATATGGAGAGGATTGTCATAGATAAAGTTGTTTCTAAATTCATCTCCAACCCATCCTTCTGATTCTAATGCTGGAGATTCAAAGGTAACTTCATTCTTGCTATTAACATTAAAAAACTGTGCAGTAATTAAATCAGCATCGGGATATTTCTCAACTATATTTTCCCATTCTATAAATGCATTCTCTATCACCCAATCATCATCATGAAGTAAATATATCCATTCCCCGTTTGCCATTTGTAAACCCATGTTTACATTTTTAAATTCTCCTTGATTTTTTTCTTGGCAAAAATAATGAAATACATATTTTTTCTGAGTTATTTGTTGCTCATATTTCGATATTATGGCTTCAATATCATGACGATTTATACTGGTACTGCCATCATCCATTAACAGAATTTCAGTGCTTCCCTGATGATTTTGGCGCAATAAACCTTGCAGCCAATCTTCTAAATAAGTGATTCGATTATACAGAGGTGTTATGATTGTGAATTTAAAGCTTTCTGAGGTTGAGTAATCTTGAAGAATAGCCATGATTTATATGTTGTAACTGTTCGATAGATTTAAATCAGTTAGACAAAAACTTAACTTGAAATTGTGGAAATTACTTTTAATAATCCTTGTTGGTGCAGAGAATAGCCCAAATTCTTGTAAATTGGCAATGAGTCAGAGACTAAGACTAGAGCGAACAAGTATGTTTCATTTGACAAGAGAGATGTTATTAACAGTATAGCTGAAAAATAAGTCTTGAGTTAGTAATCAAAATTACTAACTCAACGACATGATGGAGTTTCCGGTTAACAAAGCCTTTCACACAAAAGGAATCACCATCTTATCGTATAATCAGATTATGAAAAAATCTGATTCTTTTAACTTAGACGCTTGTAAATCAGGGCCTTTTAGGGAATGAAACAAGTAATTAGCCTTAAGCAAAAAATATTGATTGAGGGCTATCAATCTGACTGGTACTCACACCGGAAATTAGTATTGTTTGTTGATAAAATGAAGAATCTAATGTGAGTAAAGCACCATTTGTAGTATCTGTTATACTACCTAGCTCTACCCAGCCATCTAATATAATCTTATCAATACCAATCTGGAAATCTTGAATGGTATCAAAGTCATTTTTCAACAAGGTATCGCTACGTTTGAAAAGAAATGTGTCATTACCATCGCCACCAATCAAGACATCATCACCCAAACCACCATCTAGGACATCATTACTCAAACCACCATAGAGTGTATCATTGCCATTACCACCATTCAGGACATCCTTACCTTGACCTGCGTCAAGGATATCATCACCTCTATTTCCATTTAGCGTATCATTCCCTAAGCTGGCATAAATTTTGTCTGCACCGTTGGTTCCCCTCAGCTTATCGTTCCGAATCGTGCCATAGATAAAATCTCCACCCAGGTTGCCGATTAAAGTATCCCCTGTTACTTCAACGTCACTGGTATTAATTTGGACTATAGTTAGATTAGTATTGCGCTTAAAATTCCGCTCATAAGTCCCAACAGCGCGACCATTCACGAAGTCACTACCATTGTTGCCATCAATATCAGAACTTTTATTACGACTATTGAGCTTGACATTGCTACTACGACCAAAAGTTACATTCCCAATTTGATCAGAGGAGATTAATTTACCCTGGATGCCAAAATAATCTAAAACTCTGGCCCTGTTGGGGTTTGTCGTATCTAACACCAAAAAAGTGGTTGTAGACTTAGCCTTGTTATATTCAACGTCAGGATTTTCAATTTCTTTAGCTTTTAGTGCTAAATCTGCTGAAAAATCAAAAGAGAAGTTTTGATTACGTCCTAACCGCAAAATTAGCAAGTACCTTTGTTTCGCTGTTGGAATTACCTGTAAACTGACCATCTAATCCAATGACTTTAGTATCAGTGAAGAGTGATGAAAAAGTTGGGTCATTCTTAAAACTCGCTTCAGCAGTAGCAAGAGCATTAATTACGCCACCTTTAATTAATAAGTTCACCTCGGTATCAGTCAAAGCTTCTAAGGCACTTTGACTATAGTTTGAAAAAATAGCATCCCCTTGAGCAGTAGCAAAATTAGGATTGGGATCGGGGGTAGGATTGGGTACTGGCTTAGGATTGAGATCAAGCTTAGACTTGCCCTTGAAAGTACTTAAGGATGCACGTAGACCTCTTCGTTCTGCTTTTGACATCAAAACCTCTGTTGATTTTATTTAGTTATACCGATTCTCTATTGGGTGAGGTACAGTTTTGACATCTCTCCTAAAAGGAGAAAAGCTTCGAATTTATCACCCTTCCACTGGGAGGAAGGGGGTTAGTAGGTCTGTCTGCATACCTGTACCTCACCGAATTGAAAATGGCTTTCCGAGTTCTAGGCGTAAAAAGTCGGAAACTAATTGTCTCATATTTTACAATCTAAGTTTCTCGATATCCTTATGAACCTGTCAGTTTTTTGATAACAAACGATGTCTACGACGGGCTACGCCTAAGCTTCTTCCATCTTTCCCTGTTCTTGCAGTACCACCCCCAAGTTATAATGAGCTTTTGCTAAGTCGGGCTGTAGTGCGATCGCAGCTCGATAGTAAATAACAGCAGTTTGCCAATCACCTGCTTCTTGGCGGGCAACGCCCAAATGATAATTTAATTCAGCGTAATAGGCTTGTTTCTCTGTTGATAGTTTCCCTTGGGCAAAAAGTGCATTCCCTAAATTGACTTCCGCTTCTATGCAGTTGGGCTGAAATTCCAGAGCTTTTTGATAAGATAAGATCGCTTCGTGCCACTTACCTTGTTGTTGCAGGGTGTAGCCCAAATTATTGTAAATTGTCCCTGCATCTGGCCGCAAAGTAATAGCTCTTTGGTAAGCGTCTTCAGCTTCTGGTAACTGTCCTTGGGCTTGACGCAAGTTGCCTAAACTAAACCAAATTTTCACGGCGTTAGGCTGAACTTGCGAAGCTGCACTCAAAAATTTCTCCGCTTCCGGGAATGCACCTTTTTGCTGTGCCAGCATCCCTAAGCCATATAATGCTTCTGAATAGTCTGGTTGTTCTTCTATTATCTGACTATATAGTTCTTCAGCTTCGTCTAAACGATTAGCTCGATGATGTTGAACTGCAAGTTGAAAGAGTTCAGCAATATCTTGAGCATCAAATTGTCTTGGTTTATTAACCAGCTGCAAAATAAAATCTTCCAGCGCTCTGACTGGCTTTAAATCGCCATATAATTTATGTTTATTTTCTCCAACTTGCTGGGAGATATATTGCCGATACTTCGCATCTTTCCCCAGACGGATGGCTATTTGCACATATTCTGCTTTACTCGAAGCGATCGTCTCTTCTATACCCATCATCTTCAAAATTGCCAGAGAATGCCGTCCCCGCATCAGTTCTCCTGGTAAAGTGACAACCGGAATATTGTGGGCAATAGATTCGAGGGTAGAGTTACATCCAGACCAACCAATACTATCTAAAAAGACATCTGCTAAAGCTGTAGTCCCCGCAAATTTAGTCTCACTCAGAGAAGACAAAAATAAACAGTGATTTTGATAATCCAACCCTAATGCTGCAAAAGCATGATTTAAGCGCTGGCGAAATACTTCTGTAGTCTCTTCACTTGTGTGCTTGATAAATACAAATTTAGAATTCTCTAGCTCTTTCGCAATGGAAGGAAAAACATCATCATGATTGGGCAAATATTTATATAATGACTGACAACACCAGAAGAAAATATCATCCTCTTTTAAACCTATATCTGGTTTCTTAATTTCTTCGGGTAGAATTTCTAAAGGTATGTAATGAGTAGATAAATTTGGTAATTTAACTATTTTTTCTGTGTAATGTTCTTGAGCATTTTCTGGTTCCATTAAATCACTGCTCAAGTAATAGTCAATAGTCGGTAAGCCACTGGTATCAGGGTGTCCCCAAGATGTCATTTGAATAGGCGCTAATCGAAGACAACCCAGTTGGGTTGTCATTATGTCCATGCCAAATTCTGGGTAAATTAGGATATGTAATTTATCGTGTGCTATTGTTTCACACAATTGTTCAACTGAGTAAGCACCATGAATAAATTTATCAAAAGTTTTGTTGGCACTGATTGTTGAATCGTCTTGTTGTATCCCAGGCTGATAACCAAATAGTTCAAATTCACTTCTATCTAGATTTTCTATCCAACCTTTAATAGGAATTTTCCAATTAGAATGATTATAGAAAAATGCCGAGATAATACCAACCCGAATCTTTTGATTTTTATCTAAACTTGGCATCAAAAGCGGCTGGCTATATTGGGGATAGCGACTCGACATCATCTGGCAAATCATTTCCCCATAAGTCTGCTGTAAATCTCGGTCATTGAAGCCTTGATATGCTAAATAAAAAGGCTGGAATGTTCCCACACCCTCGGCTGCTTTTGCCCGTTCTTGTTGATTACTTAATTCACAAGTTTTAGCTAAATTTTGCAAATGCTGTTGATATTGATTTCGTCTAAATGTAATTTCATCAACACTAGAATAAATAATTGGCAGTTGGCTGATACAAATACCCAATTTAGCAAAAGCATGGTTTGGCGTAAGTTTGACAACTTGTTCAAACGCCTCTACTGCTGCTTGCATTTTGTTAATTTGTGTAAATACTAATCCTAAGTTGAAATAGATGTAATCAATATCAGGTTGGACTTTAATAGCTTGTTGATAGGATTCTATAGCGGCATCAAATTGATTTAGTTCCCTCAGAACATTTCCTAAGTTGTTATGGCTGATTGCAAAATCAGGTTTAATCTTTAGGGCATTTTTGTAAGCTTCTATTGCTTCTTCAAATTTTCCTTGTTCTTCGAAAATATACCCTAAGTTGTGATAGGCGTAATGATAGTCTGGTTTAATTTTTATTGCTTGTTGCTGACAATTTATCGCCTCATTTAATCGCCCTTGTTTTTGGAGTACCTCTCCCAAATTACTATGAGCTAATACGAAATCTGGCTGCAATGCGATCGCTTGACGATAATATAACTCTGCTATCTTGAAATCGCCTGTTTGCTGCTTACTGAAAGCAAACTGATGATTTAAGTCTGCGTAGTGGACTTGTTCTTCTGGTGAGAGCTTGCCTTGAATGTGAAGAACATTACTAATGTTGACTTGCACTTCTATGCAGTCGGGGAGAATTTCTAGTGCTTTTTTATAAGAGGCGATCGCTTCTTCTAGCTTACCCTGTTGTTGGAGAGTAAACCCCAAGCTGTTGTGTATTGCCGCTGCTTGTGGCTCTAATTGCAGAGCTGCTTGAAAAAATTGTTCTGCATTTTGATATTTTTCCTGCTGCTGCGCCAGCATACCTAATCCATATAATGCCTCTGACTGCTGGGGATTTATATCTATAATTTGACGATAAACCTCTTCGGCTTGGATGAAGCGCTTGGCTCGTTGATATTTACTTGCGAGTTGGAGAGCCTCAGGAATTGTAGTCATGTCGCTTTCCTCCAAATTCAATTAATATTCCTTTTATTCTCATATCTGCAAGGAACTCAAGTTTCTGAAACTTATAACTGAACTCGCTTAAAATCAACTAATATTTATGTCCACTTAACTACTTACTAAACTTAGTTAAAACAAGTTTTACCTTTCGGGGATCTACGAAAGGCTTAGAGGTTGTTTCAAAAGTAGTTGACTGTAATTTGAGGCACTCATTGATCCCCCCTAACCCCCCTTAAAAAGCTACGGTGTACACACAAGCACCATCTGAAAAGGTTTCAGGCGTTATAGACCCCTTAAATTGTCATTACGAGCGCAGTGATAACGAAGTAATCACATAATCCCGTGAGTTTTTGCGATTGCTTGTCTACGACACGCTCTTGCGAACGTCGTTCCTCCTCCCAATGACAGACTTTCAGAGCGATCGCACAATCCTATTGCTAGAGGACGAAACCAATTGTCAGGTGGGATTTCACGACTTGTGTGTACACCGTAGCCTTAAAAAGGGGGGGAACCCGGAGTCAAAGTCCCCCTTTTTAAGGGGAGCCAGTGCGATCTTGGGGGTTTCCCCCATGAGCAACTGGCGTGGATTTAGGGGGATCTAAAAGTTTTGTTACCGAGAAAAGGACTTTTCAAACATCCTCTTAAGGCTACGAGAAAGTATTTCACTTATGACTATTAACCCACAGTCTCAATTTAGAGGGAGCAGACAGCAAGGAGACTAGCCTGGGTTATAGGACTATATGTTGTAAAGTTTTATTGCGAAAGCAGTTATTTGAGAACAAACAATGTATTTTAGGTGAAAGCCGAAGGTTCAAATGAGCTAAGAGCCTTCGGCAATTTATGAATCTACTAGGTTCAACCTAACTCTACTTACAAAAGTTAATACCTTATGTAAGTAGAGTTTTATTATTAATTAAGTCATTCAGTGGGAATAAACCAAGTTATCTTAAGAAAAGTAAACAGGCTTAAAACCCTTACGAATTGCTAACGACAAAGTACAGCCATCGCCAGTTAGCTTTAATTGCGTCGACCTACTTAATTACTATCAGGCGCTAGCAGATGATGAATTTGAGGTAGAGTTAGAACTTGTAGGAGTTGCATTAGTAGTAGTACTGGCATTAGTGCTTGTCGAAGGACCGGTTGCACTAGCGTTAGCACTTGCAGTAGCGGTGTTGGGGGTAACCGCTGGTGGGGGTGTAACAACAACTGGGGGTTTAACAGGGCGATTATAACGAGGACGGCGGTTCTTAGAACCAGCACCACCAACTACGCCTTCGACGGAAACGCTAACTTCCAAGTAGTTTAGATCAGAAATAATCATTTGAATTTCTCCTAAGAGTTGCAATTATTGTTGGGAATCTTTCGGTGGAACAAACTTTTTTTGACCACATCTTTACTATAGTTTATTTCTCAAAAAAGTCAATACTTTTTTGAGAAATTTTTGATTAATAAAACTAATATATTCAAGTACGAAAATAATCATATATAGTGTTAAGTTACTTTAAAAATAATTGCATAACAAAGTTAGTAAAAATAAAAAAATTTATTGCTCAGCAAGAATTACAGCTATTAAGCTTAGTTTTTAATTACCCTAAAGCAGCAGTTTTATGAATACATTTACAAAACGCTAATAACAAAAAATATTCAGTTTTTAAGTAAATAAAATTAGTGTTAACAACATTCTTGAAAACTAGGGCATCTACCCTAAATCAAGGGGAGATAGTTAGCTACAAAAACATTTGGATTTAATGAACTATTTAGTATTGGTGAATAACAGGCTTAAATCTTCTCTAGCAATTCCTCCTGCGATCGCATATTTGTATCCGAGTCTATTTGAGTAACTATTTTCACCCTGTCGATTTGTTGCTCTAACCAATCAGCAAATAATTCTGTAATAATTTTCTGGCGCAATTGTTCATCTAATTGGGGTTGAATGACTTCTTCCACCCAAATTAAATGCACTCCCTTAAGAGTCGTAATCGGTTTGAGAGCTTGTGGTGGTGCAGCAGCAAATACAGCGGCTGCAATCTCTGGACGAAAATCTTTACGATATCGAAGTCCTTGGTATCCATAAGTACGTCGGGCTTCTGGTTCTGAAATATATAAACGAGCAATTTCTGGAAAACTGATTTCGCCTTCTTCTAGGGCATAAAAAAACTCTAAAGCCAAGTCTCGATCCTCGAAGACGACTTCGTAGGTAATGGAGGCGACATAATCCAGCTGGTGTTCATAAAAGTGCTTTTCGAGTTGATGGGAAAATAGATGATTCGCTAACTTCCGCGCAAGGATGTTGTTGTAGGCTAATTCTTCAAACTGATCCACAGACAGGTGGTGTTTTTCTAGCCATGCCCAAGTGTCTTTAGCTTTAACAAGCTTCTTGGCAAGCCGTAAGTCATCTCCTTCTTGCTGTAATTCTTCTGATGTGACTGTTATTCCTGCTGCTTGAGCTGTTTCGGCAATAATGCTTTGCGATGCGATCGCTTTCACCACAGCAGGTATATGACAGGAGAGTTTAAGACTATGAATGATATCTGAAGTAGAAATGGTCAGATTATGGGGCATAACACGATATCTCCAATAATTAAGGGAATTGGGTATATATAGGGCATTGATTATTCCTCTTCTCTCCCTTGTTTTATTTCCTCGCTTTGACTACATCTCTAAACCGTTTTTTTGCAGTTTCTTAAACGGATCTAGAACAAAGTCAATTACCCGTCGTTGACGAATGATGACTTCAGCATTCGCTGTCTGTCCGGCACCTAACAGAATACGTTTGTTGCCAGTTTGGACATACTGCTGGTCTAAGGTGATTTCTAATTCATAGTTTTCGATATTGCCTTGGGGTGTTTGGGTAATTTTCGAGTCAGGCGAGATCCAAGCAACTTTACCTTGCACGATGCCATACTCTTGGAAGGGATAAGCATCAAATTTGACTTTTACTGGCATTCCTAGCTTCAAGAAACCGCTATCTTGATTAGGCATACTTGCTCTAAGTACAAACTCTGCTTGCTTCGGTGCGATTTGGGCAATCCTTTGACCGACTTGTACCACTGCTCCTGCCTTAGTGGTGGGTAATTCAAAAATCACCCCATTAATTGGCGATCGCACCACTCGTTGCTGAATTTGCAACCTTGTAGATATAAGCTGGCTTTTAGTCTGAGCGATTTCTGATTGTGTTGCTGTTATTTGTGCCTGTACGTCTTTTAGCTGCTCCTGATTTTTCATGACAGCCAGTTCTCCGGCTTGCATGACGCTTTTATAGCTATTTTGTTCTCCTTGCAGTCGGAGTTTTGCTTGTTTGATATCAGACTCTAACGTTTTGATAGTTACTTGGTAACGATTTATCTCTTCCGCCAAACGAAATTCAGCTTGTTTAATCTCTGATACAGACTTGTTATAGAGTCGTTTGCTTTCTTGCTCTTCTTTTTTTAGTTCATCAACTTGGGTTGCAGAAACCGCGCCATCGTTAACCAGCTTGCTAAAGCGTTCAACTTGCTTAGAATCTATACTCCAACGGGTTTTAGCCGATTCCTGATCTTCACGACTGGTGTCAATCTGCTGCTCTGCTTGGTTAACTAATGATTGCTTTTCTAACTTTTGCAGGTTATAGCTACTCAGTTTCGCATCCAGGTCTTGCTGCACCTGGTTGACTTGAGCCATTTTTTCTAATTCTTGGGATTTATTTTGTTGCTCTAAGAGGCTAGTTGACATTAGGAGTTGATTTTTCAGCAATTCCAGTTGAGATTGCCGATTTTGTAGCCCTTGCAATTTGCTCTGGACTTGTTGCAGTTCCGTTTGCAGCAGTTCAGAATCCAGTTCCAGTAAAATCTGACCGGCTCTAACTGTATCTCCTTCTCTGACCGGAACTGCTTTGACACTCCCACTAGCTTGAGCGTCTAATTTTTGAGTTGCGCCTTTAGGTTCTATACGTCCTCTGGCGCTACCAGTTTCATCTACTTTCGAGAGTGTTGCCCAAGGCAAGAATAGACCAGTAAAGCCAATGAGCGCATACAACAAACCACGAGTCCAAACTTGAGGTAAGGCATTGAGCAATCCTTCTGTACCGTAGTACAAATCTTGACTCTCATTTTCTGCCTCTGTCTGCTCGTCGAATTCTACTGATTCCTCTTGCTGTGTGTAACCTTGATACTTATCTTGCTCATCTTGGGGAAGTGGCAATGATCTATTGGGATTTGGCATGGTTCTATTTCCGATAACACTGGGGACTGGGGAGTAAGGACTGAGGACTAGGGACTGGAGATAAGGGAGAAATAAGCAATGTCCAATACCTAATGCCCCATGCCCAACCTCAACTAACTTGAGCCAGTTGTTGTTGATTCAGGTAGTAATAATGACCTTTTTTAGCGATTAAATCGTCGTGAGTACCGCTTTCTATCAAAATGCCTTGGTCTAAAACCAGGATTAAGTCAGCGTTGCGGACTGTAGAGAGGCGATGGGCAATAATTACACTTGTGCGTCCTTTAAGAATTGTTTTGAGGTTGTTTTGAATAATTCGTTCTGATTCCGAATCTAGGTGACTAGTGGCTTCATCAAACAGTAATAACCGAGGATTTCCGAGCAAAGCACGAGCAATAGCTAGGCGTTGGCGCTGTCCACCAGAGAGCATACCGCCGCTTTCACCAATTTCGGATTCGTAACCCATCGGTAGTTTTTGAATAAATTCATCCGCTCCAGCATATTTTGCTGCTTGGATAATTTCTTCTAGAGAAGCATTTGGATAAGCGATCCCAATGTTTTCCCGAACACTCCCACCAAACAGAAAAGTATCTTGGTCAACAACGCCGATTTGAGAACGGAGCGATCGCAAGGCAACAGTAGTTATATCACAACCATCAATAAGTACTTTTCCATCTGTCGGCGGGTATAAACCTAAAATCAACTTACTCAGGGTTGTTTTTCCAGAACCGCTGCGCCCCACAACTGCAACCATTTGTTCTGGCTTAATTTCAAAGTTGAGATTTTCTAATACGTTAGTCTCACTTTCTGAGTGATAACGAAAGGTAACATTCTGAAAACAAATATTACCGCGAAGCTTACCCAACGACTTGCGGGGTTTAGTTTCTAAGTCTTCTTCTGGTTTCGCCTCCAACACATCATTAATGCGTTCGGTAGAAATCACAATTTCCTGTAATTCATTCCACAGCAGAGCCAGTCGCTGAAAAGGATCTAAGACGCTACCCACCAACATATTGAAAGCAATTAATTGTCCAATAGTCAGTTCGCCATTAATTACCTGGGTTGCTCCATACCACAGCAATGAAGTATTCACAAAAGTTTGGATGACACCACTGATAATTTGCAGGCGATTGCCAATTATTTGAGCATTAAATTCTTTTTTGATTACATCATTCAGCAGTTCCTCCCAACGCCAACGCACTGTCTGTTCAATTGATAATGAGCGGACGGTACGAATTCCAGTTAAGGATTCTATAAGATAGCTATTTTCTTTAGTACCTGCATTAAAAATCTCTCTGGAGATGCGGCGCAAAATACTTGTGCTAGCAAGCGCCAAGATAAAAAATGGCGGTACAATACACAGCACGAATAATGCCATCTTCCAGCTATAAGAAAACATCAAGGCTATATAAACCACTAATGTCAGCATATCCAACACAATGGACAGTGTTTGACCAGTAAGGAAGTTCTGAATTTTCTGGTTTTCTTGGATGCGAGAGACTATATCCCCAACGTAACGCGACTCAAAATAAGCAAGGGGTAAACGGAAAGTATGTTTGATAAAGCCTACGAGTAAGGCAACACTAATGCGGTTAGCAGTATGAAATAACAGATATTGCCTTACACCATTGACAGCAACACTAAACAACCCAAAAACAACCATTCCCAAACCAATAGCGTTTAAGGTTGGAACACTGCGTTGCACAAGTACTCTGTCGAGCAACAACTGGGTAAATACTGGCGTTACCAGCCCAAATAATTGAATTACTACCGAAGCTATAAAAATTTCTAGGAGCGTTCGATAGTGAGGTTTAATTAACTCAAAAAATTTCCAGAAGCTTCTGCTTTCGTCTTTAGCATTTTTGAGTAGACCTGTAGGTTCGAGTAACAATGCATAACCACTCCAACCGACTTGAAATTCTGCTCTTGTCAGGTTGCGTTGGCCAATAGCTGGGTCACATACAATCACCCGCTTTTTGGTGATTTCATAGACAACAATAAAATGTTTACCTTCCCAGTGGACAATTGCAGGTAAAGGTTGTTCTGCTAATTTATCAAGAGTAGCTTTCACTGGACGGGTGGCAAAACCCAGGTTTTCTGCTGTTGCTGCCATCGCCTTCAGAGATGCACCGTTGCGGCTGACATTGGTCATATCCCGCAGGCGATTCATACTAAAATGTTTGCCCCAATAGTTACCAATCATCACCAAGCAAGCAGAGCCACAATCAGCTGAACTTTGTTGGGCATAAAAGGGATACCTCTTGGTGACGCGTTTCCACCAATGCCCCACTTGGATTTTCGGGCTGGGAAAGTACAAACGCGATTTTTTGGGCTGTTGTTGTGACTGCTTCTCTCTTTGCGGAAAAGGAATAATTTTAGATTTTGGAGATGGGAAAGTTTTTTCTCTAGTCCCCACTCCCCAGTCCTCAGTCTCCAATCCCGTTTCGCTGACGTTCATGGCAAAAGCCCACTCCCTCAACTCCGGGAAGTATTCTAGTGCTGTTTGCATCTGCTCGTCTTTCAGAATGTAAGCAATCGTTGGTTGCGTTGCTTGCCAATCTCCTTGTTTTGGTTGGGCAAAGATTGTCCCTGCTGTCAAAGAATCGCCTTCAGAATGCTGGAGATGTCCTTTGTACAATAGCCATAATTGTGAATCTTGAGATATTTGTGGATTTACAGAGCCACTTTCTAACTGGTGTCGCTCAAATAGAGATAAAGCTTTGAGCATTCCTGGAACTTGTGATGTGTGGCACGGAAATTGTGAGATTTGGCGACATAACAACAACAAATCCCAAAGTTCTGCACGGGCAAAAAGGCGATCGCTAATGTTAGGATACTTGTCTATCAACATCTGCAATGCTTCTTGCCGGAAATAGCCAAGTTTTAAGCTTGTCGAAGCTCTAACTACATAAGGACTAAAGTTAGCTTCGGGAAACAGAGTCAATTCGCCGAAAAAAGACCATGCACCAAAGGTAGTAATTAAATTTTCAGAGCTATCTAACAGTCGGACTTTACCTGTAAGAATAATGTAGATACCAGGACTAGTCTGTGCAGATTGCCAGAACTCCTTTGCTGCTGGTGGCTCTACAATCTCCATTTGTGCCAAAAAGTTTTGTAATTCTTTTTCAGAAAGCTTTGCACCTAAAGTGGACAACAGTCTTTCACCTACATTTCGTTCAAAAAGCACTGGTGGCATTTTCTTAACTCCACAACCAAATTTAGTTATTAGTCTGAATCAGATTCAAAAATTAATTAAAAATATTATTAAATACCGTATTTTCACCGGAGAAACTATAAGCTTCTTTAGAGTATTGTTGGGAGGAAAGAACATGGTAGTTACTATCTCTCTTTTACCTACAAGGCATTTTTTATTTGCTGGACAGCCCTACTGGTTGTACCAAATTTTTGATTGTGACAATCACATTAGTGATTGTCAAGATATTGAGCCAGACCTTTGTTTGGCTATAATTTAAGTGAAACATCAACTAATTACATCAACAGACTCGGCACGAATATGGCTGGCACATTTCGACAATCAGCAGTGTCCGTAATTGATGATTAAGAAAAATCAGTATTAGAGCCAAATTATCTGGGTGCAGTGATAATTACGTGGAATTATTTATTTGACTTTTCAATCACCAACTATCGAAATTGTTTCTGGATAATGGTTGGAAAGAAGATGTATTAGAAGAAAATTGGCTTTCAGATTTTTAAATAAGACCTGACTTGGAAAAAAGCATAATAGAATGATTTAATACATTCCAAACTTCATTAATAGCCTTGTCTTCACTAAAATGGTGTGACATAATTGTAGAAATTGCATTGAGTCGTAAATGATGGTTAAACGTAGTCTATTGTAGTTGTGTGACTAAAGCCTGACAGCAAAAAGAACACAATCACACTTATGATTAACCAGCAAGGTTGATCATAGATTTACACAATGTGCAATTAACGCCCCGTGTTATTCGCCTAGGGTTTTGCGAGTCTAGGGGAGAGTGACCAGGATAGCCTCAGTCGCAAGAAAAGCAACCTCTATCACTAAAAATCTAGCTTTGGTTAGGCTACAGAGAGGATAGGGCTAGGAAAAGTATAAAAGCACATCATAATTTTTGGATATTTTGCTAAAAAAGCAAAATTTCACTTAGACAAGACTGCCTAAGGGGGGTAGGAATATTCGAGAGCGAATCCTTCCCAGTGGTATATATCCATTGTTTTTAATGGAACATCTAGCCAGTCATTTAACGTTTGTATTATACCTCCTATCGTGTAACAAATGCAAGTGATTAAAATAGACTCGACTAACAGCATACTTACATCATTAGGTTACAATTAGCTTACACTGTTCAAGTTGAAATTTGAGGAATTTAGGACTTTCTTAATGTAAATTGTTTAAAAATCGCCTAATAGATAATTTTTAACAAAAAAAATATATTTAAACCCCATTTATACATTAAATCTTTAAATAGCTAAGCGACATACTATGATGGAAATTATGACGACCCACATTGTTTCTTTAACCAGTATACTAAGTTATTTGAATTAGCAGTGAGATCAAACACGTTAACGCTGTGATCCATAACACAACTGGCTAAATTACCACAACCATAGTATTTTCACTATGCAAGGGTATGGTAACGATAGGTATTAGAGCTTGGTTAAGTTGAGAAATATTCGTTGTGCTTAAATCAGTATTTAGTTAAAAAATGACAATAAATTGCAATTTAGTCTTTTAAAACTTTAAAATTGCGATGTTACCAAGTAAAATATTGTAATGTATAAATTTAGTAATGCTTTTAGAGCCAGTTACCTGACCAAAGTGTTACATTATAGGTTTAATTAAACGTAGAAAATTCTCCAAAAACAAACAGTGTTATTTTTCTTCAAATCAGTAATCCTGTTGCTGCATATTAGTCTACTAGAACATCTATAATTAACGCAAATTTAGCGATTCGTTAAACTTTGGAGCGATCGCTAAACCCTCTGCTTGGCTTGCTCTATGAAAGCTTTTTGTGTCATACTTGCAAAAAAATATTTACTAAATTACGATAGACTTTGAGTAGTATAATTGTTTTTTACTAGAAACAATACAGTTCACAAAAAGAAATTATCTGTTGGCAGAGGCAGAGGGAGATGAGGAAGTGGGCAATCAAGACCTCTACAGGTGATCAGAGTGAGGCAAGACTCCCGTCATGCAAAAAATTGATGTCCCTGCAAACTTGAGATGCTTTTATATGAAAAACATCTCTGATTAAGTAGTCAAGTGAGTTGTGAAGAGTATTTATGTCACAGTTAGAGCAAACAGTGCCAGACACCTTTGTAGCTAAAGGCTTAGAAACTCTACCCAATATTCACGACCGGGTTGAGGCTTTAGCCAAGGACTGTGCCACCCGTGCAGGGGCGCACGACAAAGATGGTTCCTTTCCCTTCGAGAATTTTATAGCTTTGCATGACGCAGAATTGCTCAACCTCACCATCCCGCGTGAATTCGGTGCCAGGGTTTGGGGCTGTCAACAATCTGTCAGGTGATGAAGGGATAGCGCGTGGCGATGCTTCAACCGCGTAGTACTAACAATGCACTATCTTCAACATGCTCATGCGGCTCGTAGCCGTCGCTGGCATCCAGAAATATATAAGCGGCTGTGTCGTGAATCAATCGAAGGCATATCTCTGCTAAATGCTGCCCGTGTTGAACCAGAGTTAGGAACGCCAGCTAGAGGCGGATTACCTGCTACAATTGCCGAACGAACAACAGAAGGCTGGCGTTTAACAGGACATAAGCAGTACACCACGGGCAGTCCCATCCTCAGCTACTTTGTTGTATGGGCACGGACAACAGAGGATGAACCACAAGTGGAAGTTTTTTGGTTCCGCGCGACTCTGCCAGGTTTGCGAATTGTCGAAACTTGGGATCACTTGGGAATGAGAGCTACGGGCAGCCATGATTTAATTTTAGAGAATGTATTCATTCCCTCAGAGTATGCTCTAAATATCGGCCCTATATCTGCTGCGCCATCCTTTGATCCGTTGATTTCCACTTGGGGCAGTTTGACAGTGAGTGCTTTATATCTTGGTGTTGCTACTAGTGCGCGAGACTGGCTTACTAAATATCTTTGGGAGCGATCGCCTTCTAATCTCAAAGAACCACTGGCAACTCTGCCACGCTTCCAAACTGCTGTGGGTGAGATAGAAGCACTGCTGTTTGCTAACAATAGATTGATTTATAGCTTGGGCTCAAGATATTGACAAGGGCGAGTATGAGTTTAACGTAGGATTACAGGCACAAGCTGTTAAATATCTCACTACAACTAACTCGATACGTGCAGTGGAGATTGCCTTAGAACTAATAGGTAATCCTGGTTTATCAAAAAAGAATCCTTTAGAGCGACACTACCGTGATGTTCTGTGTAGCCGTATCCATACACCGCAAAATGATGTTATTTGCCAGTCATTGGGGAAGTCGGTGCTGAATGTCAAGTAATTGGAGATTGGGGAAGAAGATTGCAATATTTCCTATCGATTCATCCTTTGGAGTTATACACCAGCCTAAATCGTGACTTTTTTAAGGGTACGGCTGTGGAGAAAACCGCAGATGAATTTTTGGCTGCGAAAGGGACTAGGGAGTAAAGAGGTGACAGGTTACAGGTGACAGGTTATAGGAAATAATGTATACCCTGTAACCTCTCCCCTAATCCCAATGCCCACAATGCAATCCTTAGCTGTTCGATTGCAAGCATAAGCTAAATATATTTTTATTTTTCTAGTAGATATTGGAATATAGCAGATGCTATAACTCTCACTACATCTATCTAGATTTATAGAGGTTGTAAGTTGGTGATTATGTACTACATCAACTTATTATGCAAGCTATTTAAGCTAGTAATAGAGTTGTTTCAATCCAGGGGATGAGAATATGAGAGTTTGGCTTGCCTGCTTTTTAGTGCTGTTTGCCTTGGCGGAACTGTTTGACTGGTTTGCAAAAATTTAATTTGCCATTACCTATCTATATTTTGGGTGGCGCTTTTTTAGCTGTCGCTTCTAACTATGATAAGATATTCGACTCTTATTTTGCTGATTCAAGCATTGAAGCATCACTAGAACAAGCCCAGTTAGATTTACTAACTCCATCTACTAATCCTATTTCTTTCCCAATTGCCAGCCATGTTGAAGATGCTCCAGCTTCTCAAACAGATGATTAGCAAGCAGTGGGTAAAACTGGACAACCAGGACAAATCTTGGAGGTATAGTCTAGATGAATCGCTTGTTTTATTTTATAGTTGATGCTGCACCAAGCTAGCTTTAAAAGTAGTAGTACCCAAAGACTTCTGACCAGCAAGTAAATTGCTACATTAATAGAAGCTTCAGGTTAACTAACTTTTAACCTAGAGTGCGAAAATTAATTTCTGCGCCTGCAACATCTACCCAATTCAGGCTACCGCCACAACACCGTGATTAGTGGACTTTTAAAAAAACTCCGTCTCCCCTTTGTCAAAGTTCAGGATTCCCGTGAAACTTCTAAGAGTAAAAGCTGGCTGCAAATTATTTTTGTTACCAGTGTAGGAGTTACTGCCTTCATCTGGGGAATTCGAGAACTCAAATGGTTGCAGCCTGGGAATTAAGAGTTTATGACCAGATGTTGCGATCGCGTCCTATACAAGCACCCGATCGGCGGATTTTGCTAGTAAAAATCACTGAAGAGGATCTCAACCGAGAGAAATGGACTCTATCAAATCGTACAATCAATCAACTGTTAAAGAAAATAGAGTCTTATCAACCGCGAATTGTTGGTTTATATCTTTTTCAACCAGAAAACAATAATTTGGCGGCTAATTCCCCAAATCAAGATCACATCATCAGCACTTGTTTATTCAGCAGCTTGGGTAGAGATGAAATACCACCACCACCCAACTTCCCGATAGAGAATGTTGGATTTAGCGATGTGACTGCTGATAATGAAAACGACCAAATTCTTCGCCGTAGTTTGTTATTCGCTTACTCTACAGACAAAAAATGTACAACACCATTTGCCTTTGGCGCTCTAGTTGCAATTAATTATCTTGGAAAACAAGGGATTGAATACCAGTTCACTAATAAAGGAGATTTCCAGTTAGGTAAAACCTTGTTTCCGCGTTTACAAGCTAATTCTGGTGGCTACCAACATCTGGATGCAGATGGCTATCAAATATTATTAAATTACCGTCAGCCTGACAGCCTCGCCAACCAAGTAACCCTCACAGAAGTCCTGAGTGGACAAGTTAACCCCAGTTTATTTAAAGACCGTCTGGTAATTATTGGCACTACAGCAGCTAATCTCCCTCCAGCTGGCTTTTATACGCCTTACAGCGCTTTGCCAGACCAACCAGCTAAAATGCCTGCTTTGTTTATTCATGCACAGATAGCAAGTCAACTCATCAGTACAGTGTTGGATGGGCGATCGCTAATTTGGTATTGGCCCGACTGGGTAGAACTTATTTGGATATCGGGCTGGTCGCTTTTAGGTACTGTTTTGGCATGGCGCTGGCAAAATCCGTTGCTGTTGTTAGTGGCGGAAACGATAACTCTACTTTGCTTAGTATTAATCTGCGTTGCTTTATTTTTGCAAGCCGGATGGGTGCCGTTAATCCCTTCTGCGCTAGCTTTGGTGTTTAGTAGTATCTCTGTGATTGCTTATACTAGCTACCAAAATCAGCGACAAACTCAGGTGATTATTTTGCAAGTTGAAAAACAACAAGAAGCGATCGCACAGTTAAATGTACTCTTAGAAGACAAAACAGCAATTCCTGACTCGTCTGTTGATTTTCTTCCCCCAATTGATTCACAAGAAACAAAATCAGGTGATTTGCTTTTGGGCGGACGCTACAAAATCTCTCAAACTCTCGGTGCTGGTGGATTTGGCCGTACTTATTTAGCACAGGATACTCAACGACCGGGTAATCCTACTTGTGTAGTTAAAAAGTTAATGCCAGCCCGTCAAGATACAAGATTTTTGCAAGTTGCTCGTAGGTTGTTTAATAGTGAAGCTGAAATTTTAGAATCTTTGGGTAAACATCATCAAATTCCTGAACTACTTGCTTATTTTGAAGATGATCAAGAATTTTATTTAATTCAACAATATATTGAGGGACATACCCTCAGTGAAGAATTACCACCTGTGCAGAATGTGCAGAATGAATCATTTGTAATTGAAATGCTCAAACAAGTTTTAGAAGTTCTCGAATTTGTTCATCAGCATCGAGTGATTCATCGTGATATCAACCGACTAATATTATTAGATGCGCTCAAGATAATCGGCTGGTGTTGATTGACTTTGGGGCTGTGAAATTGATGCAACCGCCGAGTAGTGAGCAAACAGAATTAGCCACAGTAGCCATCGGGACGCGGGGTTATGCACCTCCAGAACAATTTGCCGGTCATCCCCGCTTATGCAGTGACATTTACGCTTTAGGAATGATTGCTATTCAAGCCATAACTGGGATACCACCGCAAGAACTTCACCCAGATCCAGAAACGGGTAATATTATGTGGCAACAAACGGTGCAAGTGAGTGAAGAATTAGCAGCAATTTTAGATAAAATGGTTTGTTATCATTTTAGCGATCGCTATCAATCAGCCACCGCAGTTTTACAAGATTTGAAACGGATGTAGCGCTGGTGATTAAAAATCGCGGCTATAATTAATTACACAATGTCATTGCGAGCGAAGCGAAGCAATCGCAAAGCCTGAGATTACTTCGCTCTGCCCGCAATGACTGTAAATATTTTTGTTTATCTAAACTATAAGCTGACAATGCTATTGTCTTAGGTTAGATTGCGATCGCATCGACTAACAACGCTATTTTCTTGGGTTAGATTGCGATCGCATCGACTAACAACGCTATTTTCTTGGGTTAGATTGCGATCGCATCGACTAACAACGCCATTGTCTTGGGTTAGATGCGATCGCATCGACTAACAATGCCATTGTCTTGGGTTAGATTGCGATCGCATCGACTAACAACGCCATTGTCTTGGGTTAGATTGCGATCACATCGACTAACAACGCCATTGTCTTAGGTTAGATTGCGATCGCATCGACTAACAACGCCATTGTCTTGAGTTAGATTGCGATCGCATCGACTAACAATGCTATTGTCTTGGGCGCCCAACTTTGCTTACCGTCAAACTGCTAAAATACACTACAAACATGGTTGCAGCAAATGCTCAAGCGGCTTTGGCGGTGGCTCAAAAGCTCTTTTCAGCGCTTATTTGGTAACAAGCAAACTCCTCCGCTAGAAAAAACGAGGAAAGTAGAACCACCAAAACAGCTAACAGATGCGGAGTATGAATCGTTGTTTCTTAAGTTGTTAGCAGAAGTCAATGATGGTTTGAGTAGAGGAGGAGCA
Source organism: Nostoc cf. commune SO-36 (assembly GCF_023734775.1). Taxonomy (NCBI): domain Bacteria; kingdom Bacillati; phylum Cyanobacteriota; class Cyanophyceae; order Nostocales; family Nostocaceae; genus Nostoc; species Nostoc commune. The sequence continues at coordinate 689,466 of NZ_AP025732.1, forward strand.
AAAGGTTTCTTGGCTGCAAACCGCATCAATGAGGCTCATTTGATGGAGTGGTTGCGGGGTTTTGGCGAAAGATTGTTAGCTTTACCTACACTAAATGATGAGTTAGCAACGCGAATGGTGCGGCTGGGTGAGTTGAGTATTGGGGAAGTTAGTGTTGTTGCTTATGATTTTGGGAAGCGGTTGAGGGAAAAAGAAACGAACCGCAGAGGTGCAGAGGACACAGAGGAAGAAGATCAAGTTGAAGAAGCGATCGCACTCTCAATACAACTATAGCGATCGCAGGTGTTGGACTCGCCACCAGCCAAATAGCCTCCGCCGTCATTCTCGCCCAGCCTAACGATTATCAACAACATCTCCGCTTTCGGGCTGAAGTTTTTGGCTTGAGTGTGGGCATCGGTGTTTTCTTTGCTGTGCTAATCTTTATTGGCCTCCGCTTTCGCCGCTAAGTTTTCAGCAAAAAAAAATCGCCCCCTAAATTTAGGAGGCGCATCACCAAGGTGGTGTAGAGACGCGGAATTGTACTTCGTCCCGCTACGCTAACGCGTCTCTAGTTTTAGCTAGCAATGTACTCTTTGACATTGGCACGACGGCGACGCAGATGAGCCAAAGCTTGATGCTCTAACTGACGGACGCGTTCACGGCTGAGATTCAATCTCTCACCAACTTTCGCCAATGACATTTCATTACCATCTTCTAAACCAAAGCGTAGGGCGACAACTTCTCGCTGTTGCGGGGTTAGTTCTGCTAACAGGTTGTTCAAGTCTTGGCGTAAGAATTCCTGGTTAGTGTAATACTCTGGTGATGGGCCATCATCTTCGAGCATTTCTTGCAACTCAGTATCCTGGTTCTCACCAACTTTAACATCCAAAGACACTGGCTGACGCGCCATATTCAGATACTCGCGGATCTGAGCCGGTTCTATTTCCAGTTCTTTAGCAATTTCGGCTGGAGTCGGCGATCGCCCCAAGGTTTGAGCCAACTCGCGTTGCACTTTTTTGATTTTGTTCAGCTTCTCGGTAATGTGAATCGGTAAGCGGATGGTACGACCTTGTTGAGCGATCGCGCGGGTAATTGCTTGGCGAATCCACCAGTAAGCATAGGTTGAGAACTTATAACCCCTCATTGGGTCAAATTTCTCCACACCGCGCTCTAATCCTAGTGTTCCTTCCTGAATTAAATCCAGAAACTCCATATTCCGCTTTTGATACTTTTTAGCAATAGCAACCACTAAGCGCAAATTCGCTTCGATCATTTTTTGCTTTGCCCGCTTACCTTGCGCCACCGTTTGTTTCACCTCGGTTTCCGGTTGCTGAACGTGGTCAGCCCACTCTTGTGAACTCGGTTCGCGTTGTAGCTTCTTCGCTAAAGCATCCTTAGCATCGAGAAGCGTCATCATTTGTTGCACCTGCTTCCCGAAGACAATTTCTTGTTCACGGGTTAGCAGTGGTACACGACCAATTTCTCGCAGATAGGTTCGCACCATATCAGCCGTGAATTTGGTGTTGAGGTTTTCAGTTTGGGTATTGACAGTAGGCATTGGTGCGATGTCCTCTACTTTCTAAGCAAAATGTATATTTTCTTACTAACAATGGATTGAAAAAGGTAGTACATCTATCACAAAATATTGGAAGCTAACAGAAGTAATTATCAATTGATATAGCCGTTTTTAAGACGGTAAGCGCCAAATGATAGGTTCCCTTCTTCCCTAAATTTTCAATCTCTTATAAGAACACTGGTTGTTTTTGATAATTCTTTATTTTTTAGGGCTTTTACTGACAGCAGATGACAAATCCGAAGTCGGTATGAGTTCTACTTAGTTTTATATTACGATAAATCAGGGAAATAGTAAACTATCTTAAGATAAAACTTCTAATTATAGTTCAAAAGCGGTTGTTAGATAAAAAAAATTAAATTTCCTTTAAATTACTGATTACATCTATAGTGACGCGAAAAACCCCTCTTCTGTTGCCAAAAAGTAGCCGGATAACCGAACTTAATTTGCTCTGACAATGGAGGGATGTTACGAATTGGGGCATGGGGCATGGGGCATCGGGCATTGGGTACGGTGTACACACAACTCCTAAAAACCAAACCTAGCTTGATAAGACTTTCTTCGTTCTTAGTCGAAGGCTGGGAATGAATTCATTGAATCTCTGACTCAATGCCAGATTGGAGGCAGCAGCCCCAACGAGGAGCATTCCCATACTCTTCATGGGAAAAGGTTTAGCCCATTCTGGCTCCTGAATTCTGCTTTGATAACAATGGAAAATCAAGCTTTTTTCGACTTGTGTGTACACCGTAGGGGCATTGGGAGGAGAATAACAAATGACAAATGACCAATAACCAATGACAATCTAAAATCCCAGGTCGGCTTTGGCTAGTTCAGCAGCAGCAAATACTTCTGCATCAGGTTTTTCTTCCCAGGCTGGCTCACCAATTTCTTCGTAAAAAGTTGCGTCGTAAGGTCGGGTACGTACTACTACTGGCATGGGAACAGCGTGACCCAATATTAAAGCTTGTTGCTTCGAGTCTAGCTTTGCCAAAACCGATCGCAGTCCGCTACCACCAGATACACCCGTAAAAATTGCCTCAATGTCTTTTTCATCATTGAGCAAAGCGGTAATGCGAGTCCCAATCTGGGACATAATTTCATTATCTATCCCTGACGGGCGTTGATCAACTACCAAAAGTGTGACAAAATATTTCCGCAGTTCGCGGGCGATAGTCCCAAAGATAGTACTTTGGACGATAGCCGGGTCAAGGAAACGATGCGCCTCTTCAATGGTAATCATCAATGGCGTGGGGCGATCGTTCGGGTTTTTGCTTTGCAGGAATTTATCTGCTTTTTTGACATAATGCTCGTGAATACGGCGGGTGATCATATTCGTCACCAACATATAAGAGAGCATATTAGACTGGGAACCAAATTCTATCACAACATTCTTCCCAGATTCCAGGCATTGCACAATTTTACTAATGTAATTATGGGGGCAAACCGCTCGCATATACTTCAAACTATCCATCCGCAAGAGTTTGCGCTGCAATGCCATAATCGAGCCTTTGTGTCCGCGCTTCTCATCGCAGAACATCTCGATTTCTTCGTTAGTCATATTCAACAACTGGACAATCCAAGACTTGCCAAACTCGCTAAAGAGGATATTAGCGTTATCTAAGGCTGCGTCAGAGAGTCCTAAATCTCGGCTACATAACTTAATATCTTCAACTTCTATTTGCTCATAGCTCAAATAAAGTTCTTGGGCATCACGCACACCCCGGCGCTTTGTCGATTCCGGGTCGAGGGTGTAAACTTCGACTTTACTGGGAAAAAGTTGCTTTAATCCCTTAACTGTATTTACGTTCTTCCCTTCTGCAACGGCTTCCCAGCCATACTCCGAGTGCATATCAAAAATCAAGTTTACTGCGGCATTTTTACGGATAACGCCAGCTAAAAGTAACCGTGTTAAAAAGGATTTACCAGTACCCGATTTCCCAAAGACTCCATTACTCCGTTCTACGAAGCGATTTAAATCGATACAAACGGGCACATCCATATCCAAAGGTTTGCCGATGGAAAAATTGCGCCTTTGGGGGTCATCTTCCCAACCAAATACGCGGCGAAAATCGTCAACACTTGCATCGTAAACTTGGCTAAAGTGGCTAGGAATAGTTTTGACAGGCAACAATTCCATCGTCGTGCTGGTTTGCGGCACAAATGAAGCCAAACCTGTCACCGATGGGAGGAAGGGATTTACCGATTTGCCATTTGTTGGGGAGAAAGATTCTTCAGTTTCGGGAGTGAACATCAACATCGGCGCGAGGTTGATAGTACCATAAGTACCACTTCCGGCTAAAACATCTCGTAGAAAAGTGTCTTCCCAACTGGGGGGATTAGCAATAATTCGGGCATTAGCAGCTCCCAATGCTACATCTGTCAGCATACAAAAAAAACGCGATCGCATCCCTTGGACAACAAGAAACTTGCCCACCCGCATATCTTCTACAGAAATGTCAGGATGCAATCGTACTTCTAAACCTTCAGTTAGAGAACCTTGAATGACCGAACCTAATGGCTGTGCCGAATTCATCTGATTAGTCATTTGTCATTTGTCATTGGTCATTGGTCATTGGTCATTTGTTTTTCTTCTCCATTCCCTATGCCCTACGCCCAATTCCCCATGCCCAATTATCTAATCAATCTGAATGGAGGTTGGCGCACTTCCCGTTGATGAAGTGGTAGTAATTAATGGTTTGCGGAATTGGGCGTAAAGGCGATCGCGCCAGGTAAAGAATGGTTCATAATCTATATTCTCGGCAAAGATTGGCAATCCTTTACCTCTAATAGAAGCTGGTAAATCTAAATAGGGGCCAGAGGGGAACTTGAGCAATATCGATAAGCCAGCCACAGATAAGTCAGCTAAAGTCGGCTCATCTCCTGTTAAATAAGGACTATCTGCCAATAATAACGTTAAGGCTTCCAAGTCTTGTTTTAGGGATGCGATCGCAGACTGGATTACATCTGGGCTGTAACCAACGCCAAAACCGAACAGTGCCAGGAAATCACTAGGTACTCCTCCCACCAGACTTTTAAATATATCAGGTGTTGAGGTGGGTAATAAAGACTTACGAAAATTTTGATCTTGACTTATGGCAGCAAATAGTGCTTTGCGACCTTTAATGCCTATAGACTCATCCGCCCATTCTTCTATTAATAAAGTTAAACCCCGTTGTTTGGGATCTTGCGGTATTATTGGGCGATCGGGATATTCTAAGTCTAAATACTTAGCTATCTCCGTAGAATCCACAATATATTTATTCCGATCCTTTAATACTGGGACTTGTCTTTGACCAGTCAGCCGGAACAGTTCTACTTGTCCAATCCCAGGCGTGACTTCTATTTTGCGGTAATCTAGTCCTTTAAAATCTAGAATTAGGCGCACTTTCTCTGAGTATTGAGAGAGTTCCCATTGGTATAATTCCAGCATTTATCTGTATACCTTGTAACTAGTCAACGGCTTAACTTTACAATTGTATCTTTAGTTTAAGTAATTTTTATTGGCATTAGTTGCTTAATTGTCTATTTAATTAAGATTAGAGTTTAACAGATGCCTAAAATTAGGCAAAATTATCGATTTTAAAAAATATTATTTTCTGATTGATTAAAATATCAAATAACTAAATAATTTAATTTGGCATATATCAAATAAACCGAACCGCTCCGTCGTGACTCTTCAGCCCTTACTTTAAGTTCTGTCACCTTTCGCCGATGTTAAGAGATTTAGGTAATTAATTTGTGTCTGTACTTTGATTGAGTAATCAATGGTTAATTTCCTCTATAGGATTCAAGATTTTTAAATCAATTATTTTACGTACCAACTTGTATACAAATTGGCTTTTAAGTATAATATTTTTTCCACGGTGATTGAAAATCACAACTTGTAGATGTAATATTTTCCCACTTTTATTAGAGTTGAGGCTACACCAAGTGAGGCTTTTTAGTTATTTTTGCTGTGATAGAGAAAATTTGCTCAATTTAAATAAGATATGTGCTAGATATATCTCATACTTATCACCCCGATCTGAGGTTGGATATCCTAGCCTTATTACCACAAATTCTTCTAGTGAAAAATCTTACTTCCTTATTTCGTTAGATTTTGTGCATTACAAGATGTTATAAATCTTTATGTAGTGTGTGGAAAATAAAGACAAACAAAATTTATGAAGACAAATTACAGCAAGTTGCTGACCACATTGGCAGGCATAGCAGGGTTTACTAGTTTCAGCCTTCTGATTACTTTACCATCTGATGCAAAATCCGCACTAAATCCTAGCCCCAGTGTTTTCAACGAAGCTCCTTATAACAAGGGTCAACGTGTTCAAGCAAATACTCAATATACACCTGCCGAGGCCCCTTCCGAAACAGAAAAGGGCAATAGCAAACGTCAACCAGTCGCACAAAACAGTGGTGGAAAGGTAAATCCCAGACCAAGTATTTTCAACGAGCCTCCCTATAACCGTGGTAGTGCTACACCTAGTGAGCCTGTACCTGCTAGCCCAAGTACTACCCCAGAAACTCAACCTACCACACCACCTACTACAACTCCCCCACAACCAGGGGCAAGAGACAATCAAGGCAAAAACTTGTTAGCGTTGGCAGAGTCAAACCCTTCTTTTACTACCTTAACCAAAGCTTTGAAAGCAGCAGGCTTGACCGGAGCTTTGCAAGGCAAAGATAACTTAACTATTTTTGCACCTACTGATGCAGCTTTTGCAAAGTTGCCAGCTGATGCTTTGCAAGAATTGTTAAAACCAGACAACAAAGAAGTATTGCTCAAGATTTTAACTTACCACGTCGTATCTGGTAGGGTATTATCCACTGATTTGAAATCTGGCGAAGTTAAAAGTCTTGAAGGTGGCACAATCAACGTTAAAGTTGATCCTGCTACTGGTGTTACCGTTAATGATGCTAAAGTTACCCAGGCAGATATCACAGGTAGCAACGGTGTTATCCACGCAATTGATCAGGTTATTTTACCTCCTGACTTGTAGTTTTTCAACATCAGTACAACCTATAGCAGACTAGGTTGGCATAAAATATTAATAGGAAAAAATTCCGTTCAGATATTATTTTGGACGGTTTTTTTGTAATAAAGTGAGTTAAATTAGCAGCCGCGCCTACAAATTAGAGCAGATTGATATTAAGTTTGGCTAATCACTTTTCATTAAAAGCTCTTTGCGTGCCCTTGCTCTGGCCTCAGCCTAAATAATAAGTCTTTATATGACGCATACCAGACAGAAACAATTCATGTATTGTTAAAGTAATCTCAACAGGAAATGGAGAAAGTTATGACAACCGTAACCCAAATGAAATGCGCCTGTCCGACTTGCCTGTGTATCGTTTCACTTGAGGATGCTATTAAAGAAGACGGCAAACACTATTGCTCCCAAGGCTGTGCTGAAGGTCATAAAACTATTAAAGGCTGTAGTCACGGAGGCTGTGGCTGTTGATATGTAGAGTGCGTTAGCTGAAAGCGTAACGCACCATTCAAGATGCGTACTTTCAGCTAACATAACGCCAGTTGCTATAACAAAGAAACAAGCTAAACCTCTGGTAGAGAGGGGAAGAGAAGTTTTGAGCCGAGGCTTCCTCGGCTCAAAACTTCTCTAGTCAACACATTGGCTCCCCTACTTTGGCTAGGTTCGTATTACAGGCTAGACATTACATCCCGTGCAACTGCTAAAGTCTGCTCAATATCTTCTTCAGTGTGAGCAAAAGACGTAAACCCAGCCTCAAATTGAGAAGGTGCTAAGTAAACACCGCGCTCTAACATACCCCGATGGAAGCGTCCGAATTTGGCTGTATCAGACTTTTTCGCATCTTCGTAGTTATGAACTGGGCCAGAGGTAAAGAATAAGCCAAACATTGCGCTGATTTGACCACCGCAAACCGCATGACCAGTTTCTTTGGCAATTAGTAGCAAACCATCAGCTAGCTTTTTAGTAATCCGCTCAAGATACTCGTAAGTACCTGGCTTTTGCAGCAATTCTAAAGTCTTAATGCCAGCAGTCATCGCCAAAGGATTACCTGAAAGTGTCCCAGCTTGATATACGGGGCCGGCAGGCGCAACCATTGACATAATATCTCGACGACCGCCATAAGCTCCCACTGGCAAACCACCACCAATCACCTTACCCAAAGTTGTTAAATCGGGAGTGACGCCAAATTTTTCTTGAGCGCCACCATAAGCAATGCGGAAGCCTGTCATCACTTCGTCAAATACCAATAACGCTCCATACTCGTGAGTTAGTTCCCGTAATCCTTCTAGGAAGCCAGCGTCAGGCGCAATAAATCCAGCATTGCCGACGACTGGCTCAAGAATGACACCGGCAATCTCGTCGCGGTTTTCTTCAAATAAAGCTTTGACTGCTTCTAGGTCATTGAAAGGTGCAGTTAGAGTGGTGCTAGTTGCTGCTTTAGGAACTCCTGGTGAGTCTGGCAAACCAAGTGTAGCAACACCAGAACCCGCCTTTACTAGAAACGCATCGGCGTGTCCGTGGTAGCAACCTTCAAACTTGATGATTTTCTCCCGGTTGCTGAAAGCCCGCATCAGCCGCAAAACTCCCATACAAGCTTCAGTTCCAGAATTAACAAATCTGACCATTTCGATGCTAGGAACGGCATCGATGACCATTTCTGCCAAAACATTTTCTAGGACTGAGGGAGCGCCGAAACTAGTACCTTTTTCTAAAGCTTCATGCAAGGCTGCAATTACCTCTGGATGAGCATGGCCGCAAATAGCTGGGGCCCCAAGTGCCTACATAGTCTATGTATTGATTGCCATCTACATCCCAAATATACGCGCCTTTGACACGATCAAAAACGATAGGTTGTCCACCTACAGATTTAAAGGCACGAACTGGAGAACTGACTCCTCCGGGCATGAGGTTTTGAGCCGCCGCAAAGACTTCTTGTGATTTTGTTGTTTTAATTGTGGTATTTACCAAAGTTCTCTCCTAACAGTGGGCAATAAAAAGCTCTATCTTAGGATAGGATCAAACACTGCTTAGAATTTCTATCCTATAAAATTAGCGGAACCAAAAAAATAACATTATGTTATGCAAGTCCAATGAAGACTTGACTTTAGATATTTAATTCAAAAAAAATGTACCAGCTGCACTATTCTGAATGGTATCGTGAATCCATAAATTATTCTCATTAGAGCAAACTAGCTGGTATGTCTTTTAACGATTCGCGATCGCTGCATTACACCATCCCGGTTGAGAAAATTCGCTACGATGAACGAGGTTTAGTGCCTGCAATTGTCCAAGATTATTTGGATGGTACTGTCCTGATGATGGCGTGGATGAATCAGGAGTCGTTACAAAAAACTTTAGAAACTGAAGAAACTTGGTTTTGGAGTCGTTCCCGGCAAGAGTTTTGGCATAAAGGGGCGACTTCTGGACATATTCAAAAAGTGCAAAGTATTCGTTATGACTGTGATAGTGATGCGTTGCTCATCGGGGTAGAGCAATTAGGAGATGTTGCTTGCCATACCGGAGAACGCAGTTGCTTTCACCAAATAGAAGGAAAAATTGCCGCACCACCAGGTGATACATTGTCACAATTGTTTCAAATAATATGCGATCGCCGCGATAATCCTACTGAAAGTTCTTATACCTGTAAACTATTTGCAGGTGGCGATAACAAAATTTTGAAAAAGATTGGTGAAGAAACCGCCGAGGTAGTAATGGCCTTTAAGGATGATGAAGCAGATGCGATCGCAGGTGAAGTGGCCGATTTACTATATCATACTTTGGTTGCCTTAGCTCACCATCAAGTTGATTTAAAATCTGTATATCGCAAGTTGCAAGAACGTCGTCAATAGAGCAAAAAACAAGTCATTTTAGCGTTGGGAGTATATTACTCAGCTAAAATTCGATTGAGATTACTGTAAAATTGCCACAGCGATCGCTACACTCAAGATGAAGCACAGCCAAAAACTACTGGTAATAATTTGCGGATGATCTAATGCCCATCCACCCAAGGGATGACCAATAAAAGAGCCAACAGCCCAGCACAAAGCGTTGATGGAAAAATAAACGCCGCGTTGATTTTCCGGGGCTAACTCAGTGACTAAAGAGGCAGCAGATGGCGTATAGGAGACAATCGCCACAGCAAATACTCCCAATGCCAATATTACCCAAACCAGATGATGAGATGGGGCAGTACCGCTTATCCAAATCAGCCCAAAACCAATTGCCCAAAGAATGGCGGAAACAGTCAGCGCGAGTGTGTGAGAGCAGCGTTTTAAGATGCTAGTTACAGGCAACTGGCAGATGATGGCGAACACCAGATGGCAAGCAAATAATCCGCTAATCGTAGTTTGAGCAAATCCTTCGGTAGTACTTTCGACAAAAACAAAGTTTTTGAAATAAAGCGGCAGGGTGCTGTGGATTTGAGAAATATAGATTGTAAAAAATATATTAACTGCTATGTAGACAAGGAAACGGCGATGTCTGGCGACAAGCTGCTTCTCTTCGAGAGGCTTCGCCAACGTATCTACGCTTAATACTGCCATCCAAGAAGCAAAAAGTTCTATTTTTTCAGATTCCTCTATCTGCTGTTGTTCAGTTTCACTAATTCCTACATAGACAACCCCAAAAAACACCATAAAAGAAATGGCATCAATCACAAACAGCCAGCGATAATTTCCAACGATCGCAATCAAAAACCCAGCTAGCACAATTCCGATCGCTAACCCAAGATTATCAGCTAGTCGTGCGATCGCAAAAGTTTCGCGGCGATTGTCAATTTGGCTAGCGTCAGCAACCAGAGCTTCAGCAGCCGGCCAGTAGAACCCTATCCCTAAACCGCTAATCAAACTCCCAATTACTAAAATTGTAAAATTATTGGTTGCAGCTAAAACTAGAGAAGCAATTGCTGAAATCGCCGTGGCCAGCAACAAAGTGCGGCGGCGTCCCCAGTATTCAGAATCAGCCAAAGAACCACCTACAATCCGCCCGACAACGCCGGAAATCGAGGCGCTACCCAAGGCTACCCCAACACTGGTTGCAGATAAACCAAGTTGATTGACAAAAAAGATGGGGGCGTAAAACAGGGTAAAACCAGTACCAACTTCCGAGAGAAATCTACCAATTGCGAAAATCCAGACCTGGGGATGTATCGAGGGCAACCACGATGATAGCTGAGATTGAGAAGCTAATTTCATGAGTTTAAATGTCATGATTTACTGACATTTTTGTAATTCTTATCATTGGCTACAATTTTCCTCACTCATTCCACAGGGTTTCCACAGGGATTTTAACAGTTTTCCACAGGTACTCAACGAGCCAATGAGCTTCTTGCCGTCTGACTGGGGATTGTTAAATAACAGTACTAACAAACTTGAAGGACTGAGTTTTTATAAAGTAAAGTAACGAAAAATGACCTTAAAGGCTTATTCTTTCGTTCGTATTTATTTTTTATACAATCGTTTTTAACATTTCGCAGCATTGACAAACCCACCCCCTCTTGGCGCACAATGATTCGGCTTGCTTTTGTAATTCGTTCAACCGTTGGCATCAAATGTGTAAAATATATTACCTGAGATGTGGGCGCAGATTGTCGGGCTAGCAAAAGAGTGGTGAGGAAGCCAATTGGCGCTTTACTGCAAGCAACTTGTCCCTCTTGATTATCCTCATAGGAGGAAAATCTCATGAAATCAACGGTTAGCATCTTTACAGAAATTCCCGAAACACTCCACGAATCCTTAAAAAACTACTTAGAAACCCATCCTGATTGGGATGAAAACAGAGTATTGACGGCGGCCTTATCATTGTTTTTACTCCAAAATGGGGATAGTGATCGCCGTGCAGCCCGAGTCTATCTGGAAACTTTGTTTCACCACTCCTCAGTAGAAATTCCCAGGGACTGATTCACCCGCAACAGCTAATTTACTAGAACCCCATAGATACTGGGATGAATGGCACTAAGATAAGCCCAAAGTCTTGTGTTGCCTCGTTAAGAGCCTCCAGATTGGGAATTTATTCTGAATAGACTGCTGCCTCTGGTCAAGCTACTGGAGGCTAGGAAGCAGCTTAACTTTAGTGCCATTCGGTACTGGTATGAAAGGCGTTATTCTGAATAATGCCCTAATATGGGCACGACATACCGTGCCCCATCAAGGAGCGGTATTACAATAAAAAAGTAAGTAGGAGCGCAAGACCTTGCGCTCCTACTTAAACAGGTTCCAATAGTTTCTCCTGTCATCAAAACTAGTTAGTAATAATGCAATATTTATATTAGGGACTTGCAAAAAATAAATTATCCCAAATTATTTGTAGATTTGTAGTCCCCCAGGGTCTTCATTAATATCAACTTAAGGTAAAACTCCTTTCAAATCTCGTTTCCAGCCTCTGGCTGGAAATGACCATCATAGCGGCTCTGCCGCAAGTGAGAAAAGCGGAGCCTCTAGCTGGAAACTCATTAAAAGCGACTTTGCCGCAAATGCAGGAGGCGGTACACTCCCAATAGTTATTCCCAGCCAGAGGCTGGGAACGAGAGAAAGCTTTTCAAATAACTGCCTGACCTGTATTTGAGGAATATCTACCTATTTTGATTGTGTAAATTTGTCTTTTACTAAAATCAAAGAAATTCACGAATTGCTCTCCCAGAAGTTAACAGTCAAGAGTTAAGAAACTCTAGACTATAAACTTAGGATTTAGCTTCCAATTGCTGGGGTGAGCAGGAGATTCAAACTTATACCCTACGCCACGTACAGTTTGAATTAATGCTGGCTGACTAGCATCAATTTCAATCTTCTTGCGAATTTGACCAATATGAACATCTACAACCCGTTGGTCGCCGACATATTCATAATCCCACACCTCGTGGATTAGTTCTGCACGCCGCCAAACTCGGCCTGGGTGACTGGCTAAAAAATGTAACAAGTCAAATTCCAGAGCAGTTAAGGGCACTGGTTGGTTATTAAGTGCTACCTCCCGTCGCACCGGATCAATCATAAGTTTTTCAAATACCAAGCGTTTCTGCTCGGCATTAGTTATCACTCGCTGACGCCTCAAAATAGCTCCGACTCTAACTTCTAGCTCTCCCAACCCAAAAGGCTTTGTGAGATAGTCGTCAGCACCTTTAGCAAAGCCGCGAATTTTGTCAGCTTCGTCAGCACGGCTAGTCAACATCAGAACAAAAACACCATTACGACTTTGCATCTCTTGGCAGAGGTTAAACCCTGTTACATCTGGTAAATTCACATCTAGAATTACCAAATCGGGGTTAAATTGCTCAAATAGAGTTAAGGCTGTCTTTCCATCTTCGGCAGCCTCCACCTGATAGTTCTGCTTAATCAAAAGCGTTGGATTAAATTCCGAACCGCAGGGTCGTCGTCAACTACAAGAATCTTGGCGGGAGCCATGACCATTACTTTGCACAAAAATTCGTAAGATTAACAAGAGAATTGCGTAAAAACGCAGTTGCCACTTTAGGACTAACTAAGAATCTACATGGCTACGGTGTAAGAATCCTGATCATTCACAAATAAATACTCTAATCAGGATTGTGAATAATGAGAACGCTAAACTTCTGTTAGTGACAGGATATAGACGCTCTGACTTTCGCCGCAAACCTGCTTGACCCCAGTTAGGTGGTAACTTAAAACGTTTCAATTTTAAATCGATATGCGGATATATACCACAAGCGATTATTCAGTATAATTAAAAAAATCTATTAAGGCACTGTAAGTTGCCAAATTTGAAACATTAAAGTTGATTTTTTCATAAAAACTATGCATTTTTAGGTACTCTCCGTTCAAATTCTAGATTAAAGCCAGAATTAGGCAACGACATGAGGGTATACACGGAGTTATAGCGATATGTTAAAGTGACTATAGTTGAAATTACAAAGTCGATTAAACTAACCCGTGCTACTATCCTGATAGGGCATAAAATAGGTCGAGACTTTAGTTTTGATCAAAATAAAACCTAAAGCTGTTTTTTCTTAGATAAAAGACTGCCGCTGACTGAGGCTGAACTAACAAACTCCCATGAGCGATCAAAATCCCTACGAAAAACTTGGGGTATCAGAAGAGGCTAGCTTCGATGAAATTCAAGATGCCCGTAATCGCCTATTCGAGCAACATAGTGGCGATGCCAAGCATTTAGAAGTAATTGAAGCGGCTTACGATGCGATTTTAATGGATCGCTTACGGATGCGCCAGGAAGGTAAAATTAAAGTCCCTGAGCGCATCCGGTTTCCAGAGTTGCGAGTGCAATCCCCTCCTAAGGAAAGTCCCGCCCCTCGCCAGCAGTCGCCTGCATGGCTCCAACGGATGCTGGATCAGCCAACACCTGCCGATATTCTCTTACCAGGAGCTTGGTTTCTTGGTTTGAGTTCTATTAGCTTGTTTTATCCAGAGGGAGGCGATCAGGTTTTGCAGTTAGCATTAGTGGTTGGGGTAGGTACTAGCATTTACTTTCTCAATCGCAAGGAAAGCAAATTTGGCCGAGCCGTTTTGTTCACCCTGATCAGTTTAATAATTGGCTTACTCGCTGGGGGATTAGTTGCTAGCTGGTTATTATCACAAATACCATTGCTCAATTTGTCATCGAACCAGTTCTCTACTGTACTGACGTTTATATTCTTGTGGTTGGTTAGTAGCTTTTTACGCTAAATCGATAGTTGTAAGGGAGCTTCTATAAGACAAGAAATGATTGATTTGTGTTATTTATTTGGATGTAACACACTATAAGGGTGCATATCTGTGCGCCCTTAGTGTATTTATGGCTTGCTAATGATGAGGCTAAGATGTCGTACTTAGGTAATTATTTAAAAGTTTAAAATATCTAGTGATTCTTCTATTTCTAAATCTAATATTCTTTCTCTTGTATCTTTGAGTGCTTCTAGTTTACCTTCTTGACGATAGATATCTGTTGCTTTTTGAAAATCCTCAATTGCTCCCTGTTTATCTGCCATTTCTAAGCGAATATTCCCTCGATTGTAATAAGCATCACCATAATTGGAATTAATCTGGATTGCCTGAGTATAATCTTCAATTGCTCCTTCAAAATCTCTTAAATCAGAACGAGCATTACCACGGTTATAATAAGCGTCTGCATAATTAGGATTAATCTGTATTGCTTGAGTATAATCTTCAATTGCTCCCTCAAAATCTCCTAAATCAGAACGAGCATTACCACGCTTTTTATAAGCTATGGCATCTTGAGGATTAATCTTGATTGCTTGGGGAAAACCCGGTTGAGAGCCTAATAAATAACGAGCAATGCCACGGTTTTTATAAGCATCAGCATAATGGGGGTTAATTTTAATAGCGTGGGTATAATCCTCAATCGCTCCTTGATTATCTCCGATATGAGAACGAGCCTCAGCCCGGTTTTTATAGGCTACGGCAACATTAGGATTAATTCTAATAGCTTGAGTATAATCATTAATTGCTTCTTCTAATCGCCCTAGTTGATATAAAGCTAAACCTCGTTTATTGTAAGATTTAGCATCTTGAAGATTTATCTGGATTGCCTGAGAATAATCTGCGATCGCAGCCTCATAATCTCCTATCTGATAGTGAGCTAAACCTCGTTTATAATATAAATTAATATCACCGTGATTAACTTCTAAAGCTTGATTATAGTTGGTAATTGCATTCGCATATTCTCCTTTTTCAAAACATTTATCACCCATTTTTGCATAAAGGAGATTTAAATCTTCATCACTATATTCAGGTTGAAAAGAAGATTTTACCACCTGATTAATAGTTAGCTTAGATGAAATTTCCTGTTTGGGTAGATATTTGTAAATTGGTGGTTGCTGCCTAGAAGAATTATTTATAGAATGTTGTAACTGTTCTAGATAACACCATAAACCACCGCCATATAGTAATTGTTCTATCCCAAAGGAAATTTTACCAGTTTTCAACTTAATCATACCGGGTTGGGAGAAAGCCAGCCAAAAAAAGGTGATACTCAGATTGTGCCTCGCTCACATCCTCTTGAATTAAAATGCAAACTACAACTGCATTTTTTTCGACTTCTTCAGAACTAATTGACCATCTTACTCTGTCAATCCGACCATGACGAGATTTGACTTCGATACCAATAGATGGGTCAGAAGTCAAGGTAAAATCTATATTGCCATCGCCGCCAAATCGCTTTTCATAATCGACTTCAGTAATGAAATCAGCTAAACGTTCTTTGACAACTTCCTCACCTAACTTTCCTTTGAGATAGCTAATAAAAACATCACGGACTGGTAAAACACGCTTATACTTCTCAGCCATCTGCCAGCAAAATTCCCGTAGTGCCTTTAACCTTTCTCCAGAGATTATAGTTAATTCGCTATATTGGCCTTCTGTTTCACAATGAAGCAGACAACCAGATGTTAACCTTTTAATAAAATCAGACTGTAGCGATCGCAGTAGCGTAATCCAGTCCATTTATATTTCTGCGAATCTTTTGATGAGATTATTCTATTAAAATATCTATTCGGCGTAAACCTTTTAATTGGCTTGGGCTATATTCCCAAAAATTATTTACTTTTTTGCAATAATTCTTAATTTAAATTAATATATCATAATTTTTGACAGAGAATAAGATGACATTAGAATGTAAGATATGTTTGCTTTTTAAAGTCGAGTTAAGTAAGTAAGTGTAGTAGTTGACTAACGATATCCTAATTTCAATTAAAAAAATAAGGTGCGTTAGCTCTCTTCGTAACGCACCATCTATTAGAATTTCTAGATTAATAAATCTATATTCCTTATTCTTCTGGCTCTAAATCGACTTCTTCTTCGTCTCCTTCACTGGCTTTAGCTACAGAGTTAGCAGAAACAACAGCGCCTTTATCTAGCTTTTCACGCACCAGTTGTTTAATTTGTTCAGCAAACTCAGGTTTTTCTTCGAGATACTTAATGGCGTTGTCTCGTCCTTGGGAGATATTATCGCCATTATAGCTGTACCAAGCTCCTTTGCGGACAAGTACGCCAGTTTCTTCTGCCAAGTCTACAATACAACCCAAGGTAGAAATTCCTTTGCCAAAAATAATGTCAAATTCCGCAATTCTAAAAGGCGGAGCTACTTTATTTTTAGCAACTTTAACTTTGACGCGATTACCAAATTCATCTGTACCTTTTTTCAAGGTTTGAATCCGGCGAATATCCAAGCGCACCGAAGCGTAAAACTTCAATGCGTTACCTCCAGTTGTGGTTTCTGGACTACCGTAGGTAACACCGATTTTTTGCCGCAACTGGTTGATGAAAATTACTGTACAACCAGATTTACCAATATTGCCCGTAATCTTACGTAGGGCTTGGCTCATCAACCGCGCCTGCAAACCAACGTGAATATCACCCATGTCGCCTTCAATTTCAGCGCGGGGAACCAGTGCTGCTACTGAGTCAATGACTACAATATCAACCGCAGCAGAGCGAACCAGCTGATCGACAATTTCCAAAGCTGATTCGCCAGTGTCTGGTTGGGAAATCAGCAAATTGTCAATATCTACACCCAATGCCGCAGCATAAGTAGGGTCTAGCGCGTGTTCAGCATCAACAAAGGCAGCAATACCACCATTTCTTTGCACTTCAGCGAGCGCATGTAGCGCTACTGTAGTCTTCCCGGAACTTTCCGGCCCATAAATCTCAATTACCCGCCCCTTGGGTAAACCACCACCTAATGCTAAATCCAGGGTGAGCGCCCCACTAGAAATTGTCTCCACCCGCATCCGGGTAGCATCACCCAGGCGCATGATTGCTCCTTTACCAAAGCTGCGCTCAATCTGGTTGAGCACCATAGTCAGTGCTTTTTGCTTACCTGAAGTATCGGTGTTGATAGCCATTCCTGCCTCTAATGCCTC
Organism: Nostoc cf. commune SO-36; assembly: GCF_023734775.1. Taxonomy (NCBI): domain Bacteria; kingdom Bacillati; phylum Cyanobacteriota; class Cyanophyceae; order Nostocales; family Nostocaceae; genus Nostoc; species Nostoc commune. The sequence goes on from NZ_AP025732.1 coordinate 706,843, forward strand.
TAAATATATGGTTTTAAGGAGTGTTGCTCTGGGAGTTTGAGTAGAACAGATATACTATTTTAACCAGAAAATTCTGGAATAGGACTTCTCAAATCAAAAAAGGGGTGTGACAAGATCGTAACTCGAACGCTACCAGATTAGGGTAGTTTTGCACGATGATACCAACTTGCATTCAGAGATAGCTTTTTTTGGCTGGGTAAGCAAGGGGTTTTCAGCAAAAAATTATCTAAACAACACCGTCAGTAGAACCGTACTCGTGAGCATTTGCGGAGGTTGCTCAATTAGGAGCGATCGCTAATACAAATCAGCATATCATCAACGACGACACCTTCATTGCGTAAACGGGAATAGTACTAATCATAGTCAGCCCATCTCTTGCAAGGTTTTGATATCTTGTTCAAAATCATCTACACGTTAAGCCAGGATTGGAATTGAAGATTTTTCTGCTAAAATATAGTCAAAATGCCTAAAATAGTCAAAATCGCTATGCAGACCTACACTCTGACTGATGCCCGCAACAAACACGGTGAGGTTTTTGACAAGGCTGCTATTGAACCAGTTCTACTAACTAAGCAATCACGGCCTAGCCATGTAATTATCTCAGCCGAGAGCTACCAAAAATTAATTAATCGGCTGGAAGAATTAGAGGATATGGTTTTTGGTCAAGCTGCTGAAGTTGCTCTGAGTCAGTCCAAAATGATTGGTACAGAGGCTTTTACATCTGCACTAGAGCATTTAGCTAATGGCGAAGCTTGATGGTCTAGCAACTGTTCTTGATTTTCTGAGCGGTTTACAGCCTAAAATAGCAGCACAGATTGCAAAAAAGGTTTTGGCTTTGAATGTTGAGCCTTTACCAGCTGATAGTGAGCAGCTATCTGGTTATCAAGGTTTATATCGAGTTGATAGTGGTGAATATCGAATTGTTTACAGATATTTTCCTGAGCAAGATTTAGTAGAAGTGATTTTAGTCGGTAAGCGCAATGATGATGATGTCTACAAAAGATTGAAGCGTTTACTGGGTTAATCTTTGGTTTTCATTAAAATGCTAAAATCGCTTCAGCACAAATGCTTTCAGGCATCTTTGATGACTTTCGACCTTCCCGACTCTCTGATTCTCGATACTGCACTTTCAGTATCTGGATTAACTGACTATATTCGCTTGCTGTTAGAGCAAGATGAACAATTACGCCAAGTTTGGGTAACTGGCGAAGTCTCCAGCGCTAACCACCATCGCAGTGGTTTATTTTTTACGCTCCAAGATACCGATCGCAGCGCCGGAATTAAGTGTGTAGTATGGAATAGCCAATTGCCAAAACTCGCCCAAATGCCTGTTCCTGGTGAACAGATAATCATTTTAGGTAGTATTCGTCTGTATCCGCAACGGGGAGAGTATCAGTTATCAGTTTGGCAGACTTTACCTGCTGGTGTTGGTTTACAGGCGTTGCGCTATCAACAACTCAAAAATCGCTTGCTGGCTGAGGGATTGTTCGACGCGCAAAGAAAGCGATCGCTCCCAACTCATCCCCAAACGATCGCTGTCGTCACTTCACCAACGGCTGCTGCTTGGGGTGATATTCAAAAAACTCTCAAGCAAAGGTATCCAGGTTTACACGTTTTGTTTTCTCCGGCTACAGTACAAGGTGAGCAAGCGCCGGAATCTATTGTTAAGGCAATTGAGCGGGTGGAAAGAGATGGACGCGCCGAAGTGCTAATTTTATCGCGGGGTGGTGGCGCAGTTGAGGAGTTGGCTTGCTTTAATGATGAACGAGTGGTGCGATCGCTTGCTACTTGTTCCATTCCTGTAATTACTGGTATCGGGCATCAACGAGATGAATCTTTAGCAGATTTAGTTGCAGATGCTTGTGTGCATACACCCACTGCGGCGGCGGAAAGAGTTGTGCCAGCACTTTCAGAGTTATATACTGAACATCGGGGGCGAGTTGTGGCTTTACATGAAGCGGTGCATGACTTTAAGGAAAATGCTGACAATAAACTGCAAGTATTACGGAATCGTTTGCGGCGTTTGCGGTTAGATCGACAAGTGCAGCAGGAGACGGAAAAGCTAGCTTGGAAGCGTCAGCATTTGGTGCAAATTACAATGGGGCGATCGCAGCAAGCAACGCAGCATTTAGAGTTATTGCGGCAAAAGTTGGCTAGTCTTGACCCGAAAGCGGTGTTACAGCGTGGTTATGCGGTGGTGAGGCGAGAAGATGGGGCGATCGCTCGTTCTGCGGTGGAGTTGGCTGTGGGACAAGAGTTAGTGATTCAGTTGGGGCAGGGTGGGGTTAAAGTGAAGGTTACAGAAGTAAACGAACCGCAGAGGCGCAGAGGACACAGAGAGGTTAATGGTTAAACGTAAAGGTGCTTCTAGTTCTGAAGAAGGTTGGAATTATGAGGCGAAGGTTGCTGAGATAGAGGGAATTATTACTCGCATTGAGGCGGGTGAGTTGGAATTGGAAGCTGTTTTTGACCAATTTGCAACTGCTGTGGAGTATTTGCGTCAGTGCGAAAGTTTTTTGCAGCAGCGACAGCAACAGGTAGATTTGCTAATTGAAACGTTAAGTGAAGAGTAGAAACCAGGGTATCTAATTCAATATGTCTGAATAAGAAACAGCCCTGCTTTTTGAGGAGAGATTAGAAGTCTGCAACTTTTGAAGACTTATATTTACACTCTAATTCCACAAGCCAAAAGGGGAGTAAGGCAGAACTGTTTCATAATTCAATTAAGTTACGCTGTTGCAGCCTAGAGAGCTTTTCTAGACAGGTTGTTTAGGTTCTAATACTAAATTTACAGCCGCGCTGAAATCCTTAACGATTAAGTCGGGTTGGTAAAGTTCCAGTTGGGTGCGATCGCGGATGCCACATTCCACAGCCATCACCTTAATACCATAATTTTTAGCTGCGGTGATGTCGGCTTCTGTATCTCCTACCATCCAGGTATCAGTAACGGGGGGCAGTTCTTTTAACGCCCTAGCCATTAACAAGGGCTTATCTTCAATATCACGAGTTTTAACGTAGTCGTTACTCAGGCAATAACAACGATTTTCTGGGAAAAATCTCGCTAAATCATGTTTTTTGAAGGCATAATCTAGTTCCCGAACTCGGCGCATGGTCATAACTGCTAGATCAATTCCAGCTTGTTGAATTTTTAATAGTGCATCTACAGCACCAGGCGCGAGAGTGTCATAGTTAAAATAATGTTCTGTATGTACAGTTTGCCGCCGCAACTGGGCAAATTCTTGGGCTTGGGTTTCATCTAACCCTGAATTTAAGGCGATTTGTTTTTCAGGAACACGCGATCGCTTTAATTGCCAAAATTCCGCTTTCGGAAGTTCTTGCACTACTTGATCTGGGCGACGGGTTTTGTCCAAGCAGTATTGATAAACACGGTAGTACCGTTCAGAAACATCAATAATTGGGCCGTCGAAGTCAGTAATAAGTCTTAGCATCGGCGGAAAATGTTAATTTTTATTAAAATTATCTCAATAGTATCAGCATTTTATTGCAGCGTACCGCGTTTAATTTGTTCGCTTTCAATGGCTTCAAATAAGGCGCGAAAGTTACCTTCGCCAAAACCTTGAGCTTGAAAACGGCGTTCAATAAACTCAAAGAAAAATGTCGGCTGTTCAAAAATGGGCTGGGTGAAAATTTGTAGTAGTAGAGGCGCGGTTTGTTGTGTCTCTACGGGAGTATATTCTTGCCAGTCCACCAGAATTTCTTGTTGAGCGATCGCTTCTAGTTCTAGAGGTGATAGGGTGAGTCCTGGACGCTGTTTTAGTTGCGAGTAGTAGGTTTGGGGAACTGAGAGTAAGGATAAACCACTGGCACGAAATTTAGCGATCGCACTTACAAGATTAGACGTCCGTAAGGCAATATGCTGAATTCCTGCGCCCTGGTTGACATCTAGAAATTCCTGAATTTGAGAATTTCTGGAAGCCGGCTCATTAATTGGCAATTGGACGCTACCGTTACGCGAAATCATCACCTGGCTGTGTAAAGCAGAGCGATTGGTTTTAATTTTAAATGCTTGCTGGGGTTGAAAATCTAGAATGTTTTCGTACCAAGCCACAGCACGCTCTAATTCACCAACTGCCACATTCAGCACTACGTGATCTATGGCGGTAAAAGTGTTGTCATTTGTCTTTTGTCCTTTGTCAAAAACTAATGACCTTTCTATCAACGTATGAGTAAGTCCACCCCAGGCGGCAATTTTGCCACATTTGAGAAATGCCGTACCCACCTGGCCTTCCTGGACGGGTTGGAGGATTGTAGCACCGTGTTTTTGAGCTAGTGCGATCGCGCCTTCGACATCTTCCACAGCAAAAGCGACATCTGCCACACCGGGTGGATATTGACGCAGAAACTCGGCTACTGGACTTGTAGGCAACAGTGGTGAAGACAGAAAAAAGCAGACATCACCACTTTTCACCACTTCTGTACAAGTATGAAACGAACTGGTGCGATCGCCTACTGTTTGAAAACCAAGATGGTGTACAAACCAATCCCGCCATACTTTGGCATCTTCTACATAGAAATGAACGTGATCAATTTTCATAGATACTGAAAATCCAGCATAAAAGTTTATATATCTGTAAATTTTGCCTTTTTGCTAGATTTTCACGTCCTTCCTAAGCAAGAACTATATAGACGCACTCCCCCTTTAAAAGAACAAATGACTATCAGGTTGAATGTTAATTTCCATTGGCACAGCTTGCGGTTCGGCAGAAAGGGCAAAGAAAATCGCATTGGCAGCAGTTTCAGGACTGAGCATTTTTTTTCGGTCTACTTTTAGGTTGACGTTATCCCAAAAAGGAGAATCTACCCCACCAAAGTAGAATAACGTGAACTTGATACCAAAACGCTTGAGTTCCTCTGCCATACACTTGCTAAAACCGACAACACCAAACTTAGAAGCAGAATAAGCTGCTGCCATCCCCATTGAATGCTTACCCAAAATTCCAACTACATTACAAATGTGACCAGACTTGCGCTTTTGCATCTCTTCAGCCGCCGCCTGAGTGGTGTAAAAGCTACCTTTTAAGTTGACATCTAGCATCTTATCTAAATCAGCAGGTTCCAGGCTGTTGTAGGGCTTGAGTATACCAGCACCAGCAGCATTCACTAAAATATCGATTTGACCAAACTCAGCGATGGTCTTTTTAATTAAAGTATCTACTTGTTTGGGGTCAGTAATATCGGTGGGAACGCTCAAAACTTGCCCTGGTAAATCATCTGCCAGTGTTGTTAAACGAACCGCATCTCTGGCAGCCAATACCAACCGGACTCCGGTAGGCGCAAGTTTATGTGTTAAAGCTGAACCAATACCACCAGTAGCACCGACAATAACAACGACTTTATCCTGCATTGCAATATTTATATTTCTTTACATCTGTTTACATAATACTGAATTCCAGGCTCAGGTTGTACATAAACATCCAGAAAGTATTTACTCGCAGAGTAGCGCCATGACCTCGTATTCTCTGCCACTGGCTTTTAATGTAAATGTGGGAGATGATTGTAAATATTTAGAAAAACTAGAACCCAACTTCAATGTTTTGATAATTGAATTAGGAGATTCTCCGGTTATTTTCTGTAACTCGGAACCTAATTTTGACACAGATAATTTAGTTTCAGGAGATGTCTTTTGTATATCATGAATAATTTTTAATAATAATTTATCTAATGTTTTCCCATTAGAAATTTTTGCAACTTTTTCTTTTTTTGTTTCTTGAATAGATTCTGTAAAAGAGTTATCTAAAACAGGAATTATTTTCTCATTTTCTGGTTGTTTTGGATTCTTTGGAATATTGATATCACATTTTTCTTGAAATAAAGTTGCAACAGTCACTAAACTGTCTAATCGAGCATTGATAGATTCCTGTTCAGTTTTAATTGAATCATGAATTGTATCAACTACTTTTTCAAAGGATGAAAGCTCTGTTGGCACTGCTAAGGAATAATGAGTTAATTTGCCAGTATTCCGGTTCTCTATATGCAAATTTTGTCCTTGTCTACGTACCCAATAGACAATTAATCCTTGATTTTGGAGTTCGTTACAAAGATGGTTTAAAATTCCATCGCTAGAACAGACTAATATTTCTTTAACTGTTGGATAAGAGCGTAATAGACAAGCACCGAATGCAATCATTTTTGCATCAGCACTATTTTTACCTTCAGGGACATGGAGAAGTTGATAACCACGATTATATAGTTCAATATCTTGCTTCCCAATACTGGGATTTTTCCAGTTAGCAAATGCAATTTTAACTTGGAGTGGATATTCACAAACACTAGCTAAAAATAATTCTGAATTAATATCTAATTTTAAATTTTCTGCATCCAAAATGAGAAGAGATATCCCTGTTTCTAACTTATGCTTAATTTCGTTATTTTGCTGAATTTTTAAGATTAATTGGCTGAACACAGAAGATTCTAACCAATCAGGCGATAATATCATTTGCAGCAGTTCTTCAGCTAATTTAAAATTAAAAGAGCTAAGACCTTTCTCTGTGATTTTTTCTTCTGGCAGGTTTTTTACTAAAGAAAGTGTCCGCCCCATCAGTCATAGATAGTTTAGTATGTCCATTGCTGTTAGCTAGCAAGTCCCCTTCCAGGGAATGAGGTAATGCAGTCTCAAGGAATTGTTTGCCACAATTTTTGCAGAGTAATTTTGCTGGTCATTGCGACAACCATTTTTATAATATGAAGCAGATTCCGCACAGAGGACATTTCATCTTATGATTCAGGTGGTCTAGGCAGATACTTTTCTTTAAGTATATAGTATAAAAAGAGACTGTCAATGCCAGTCTGCATTGCCCAATACTAGAAAAACTCAAAGCAAGCGGAAATTTAATTTAACCCCTAATTTCCACTTACACTATGTAGTAACCCTCTGAATAGCTAGAATTTAAGAAACACTTCAACAGACGCGGGCGAAAACGTAGTCGCGAGTGCGAGAATCCACGGGGATTTGGTATTGGTAACATAGCCAAGACAGTTACAGGGCGAAAACGTAGTCGCGAGTGCGAGAATCCACGGGGTTAGTAAAGATTTTATTTGTAGTACCAAATTCAACCATTTGAGTAATACGATTTTCATTACTACAAAAGAAAGCCGTAAAGTCAGATAGACGAGTAACTTGCTGCATATTGTGAGTAACAATCACAATTGTCAACTCAGAGCGCAAATTATGAATCAAATTCTCAATTTTCATACTACCCGCCGGATCAAGACCTGAACAAGGCTCATCCATCAATAGAACGTTCGGTTTGACTGCTAAAGCACGGGCAATACATAGTTTTTGTTGTTGACCACCAGAAAGCTCTAAAGCTGATTTGTGCAGCTTATTTTTTACTTCATCCCAAAGTTCGGCAGCTTTGATGGCAGATTCAACAATCCCATCTAATTCTACTTTCGGATGCCAACCAACTAGTTTCACCCCATAAGCAACATTATCGTAAACGCTCATAGGAAAAAGATTTGGCTTGGGAAAAACCATACTAACTTGACGCCCGTAAACGATTGATGTTGACACGACGCTCATAAATACTCTGTCCAAAAAATTCTACTTTTCCTTCAACCCTCACATCTCCTTCTAATTCACTCATGCGATTTAACGATTTAATAAAAGTAGACTTGCCACAACCGCTAGAACCAATAATTGCCGTGACTTGGTTTTGGTAAATATCCATTGACACGCCTTCAACTATCTTTTGAGTGTCGTAATAGAAGCTGAAGTTTTTGACTCTTATGGCTGGAATTAGTTTACTCATATTCCCAAAAGTTATGAAACAGAACTTGATTCAGTAAAACAGTACAAATCAGCGTCGCTGTTTCACTATGTTACCCCCAAAAGTAGATGTTCATAGAAATTACGTAGTTATATAGTAGTCATCTAGCAGATAAGTGGTTAGTAGATATTTATATAAGGCTGTGTCACAAAATTTATTTTTTACAGACTATTAGAAAAAAATAGGTCTTGTATTTGTTATTAGAAAATAATCACGCGTAGGCATTGCACTCAACCCAGAGGCGCTATAGATACCTAAAAACTCTAAATCATCATTAAATTTACTACAAAAAGAAAAAATAAAACGCTTGTTGATGCAAGCGCTTTTTCCCAATTTTTAAGTGATTATCATTCTTAGCTAAACTTGTTCTATTTTCGCAAAGTGCGATCGCTTTACCCACTCGTAGGCATCGCTTGAAGGAGCAATAAATTAGATATAGCAAGCTTTTGAGCTTCCCATAACATATTCTTATCCAAAACGACCATTCACGTAGTCTGCCGTCTGTTGCTTCGAGGGCTGATTAAAAATCTTTTGTGTCTGATCAAATTCCACCAATTCACCCAAATACATAAACGCTGTGTAATCAGAAACACGAACTGCCTGCTGCATATTGTGAGTCACAATCAAAATCGTCACCGTTTCTTTCAATTGATTAATCAACTCTTCAATGCTGGCGGTAGCTATCGGGTCTAAGGCTGATGTTGGCTCATCAAATAGAACAATCTCAGGGTCAGTCGCCAAAGCGCGGGCGATGCACAAACGCTGCTGTTGACCACCAGAAAGGTTGAAAGCTAAATCATTCAAGCGATCCTTTACTTCATTCCACAAAGCTGCTTCATGCAAAGCTTTCTCTACTTTTTCATCAAGGATTGCACGTTTCGATTCACCCCGCACCTTCAGACCATAAGCTACATTTTCGTAAATGGATTTAGGAAAGGGATTAGGTCTTTGAAACACCATACTAATCCGCATCCGTACCTCAATTGGGTCAACCTTATTACTAAGCAGGTTAATCCCATCTGGTTCGAGGGTGATTTCTCCCTTATAGTTATTTCCGGGGTAAAGGTCGTGCATTCGATTGAAACAACGTAACAGAGTGGTTTTACCACATCCAGAAGGCCCAATCAGCGCTGTTACTTGTTTTGTCACCCACTGACATATTAATGTCTTTGAGAGCGTGGACTGTTCCACCGTAGTAGAAGTTCAGATAATTGACCGAAGCTTTGATGGATTTTTCTAGGGTTGATGATGCAATTTCTACCATTTGATTTTTTTGCGTAAACGATAGCGGATATAAATTGCTACAGCGTTCATAGCCAAAGTAATGGCAATTAGAACAATACCTGCTGCTGCTGCATTCACCTGAAACTCAGCTTGAGGACGAGATACCCAATCAAACATTTGAATGGGCATAACTGTGAACGGAGCAAGTAACCAAGAGAAAGAGATATAGGGAAATTGCTCAGTAATTGGTGGGTCTGGTAAGAAGGCTATAAATGTCAGCGCACCAATGGTAATTAGGGGCGCAGTTTCACCAATAGCTCGTGCCAAGGCAACAATAATACCAGTAAGAATTGTGCCTGTTGAGTAAGGCAGAATTATGATCCCAGATCATTTGCCACTTTAGAAGCTCCTGTTGCATAAGCAGCTTCACGGATACTATTTGGTATAGCACGCAGAGCCTCACGGGTAGAAACGATCACTACTGGCAAAACCAATAGCGCCAAGGTAAATCCCAGCAGTAATAATGCTTCGGCCAAAGTTGAACCCATAAACAAATACGCCCAAAGCCAAAAGTCCGTAAATAATCGACGGAACACCAGCTAAGTTGGTGACATTAATTTCAATTAAATCAGACAACCAATTTTTTTTAGCATACTCTTCTAAGTAAATACCCGATGCTATGCCAATGGGTATGGCTACTAAAGACGTTACAAACATTACCAAGATCGTTCCCACCCAAGCGGAGAGAATGCCTGCTTCTTCCGCCCTACGACTAGGAAACGAAGTCAAAAATTGCCACGAAAGACGTGGGAAACCATCGGTGATTAAATCAAACAATAGTGCCAGTAATGTGACAATATCCAAACAGCATTGACAATATGCCAATAATGTTGAAAATATATTGCGATCGCTTATTGCGGCTAATAGTCTTACGGACTTCTTGAATATTAAGAGTGTCATATCAATAAATTTCTCGATAGCGCTTGGTGAGAAAATGACCAATGATATTAAAAACTAAATGTCATTAGCACTAACGTCAGTTTCCAACAGCAAAGATGGTCTGATATTCTAGGCTGCCATGAGGTAGGTCGCCGAGACTTACCGATACAATGTAGGCTGTCATTGTCGCGGCTGGTTCCATCGGGTTAAGAGTCAAGTTGTGGTTGTCCACCCGCAGCAAAAGCCACTATCATCGTTTCACCGATCGCCCGAGAAATCCCCAAAATGTAAGCGGCAGAGATGCCAGAAATAGAAGCTGGTAATACGACTCGCACAGCTGTCTGGAAGCGGGTAGCCCCCATTGCATAAGAAGCCTCGCGTATATGTGCGGGTACTGTACGCATGGCATCTTCGCTCAGGGAACTGACATAAGGAATAATCATAATACCGATGACGAGTCCCGCACTTAACATACTAAAACCAGGTAAATCTGGCAGAATTACCTGCAACAAGGGTGTGAGAAATAAGAGGGCAAAATAACCGTAAACTACTGTGGGAATACCCGCCAACAATTCTAAAGCTGGCTTGACAATTTCCCGGACGATGGGTGAAGCAAATTCACTCAAGTAAATAGCAATAATCGTACCTAGCGGTACTGCTACTAATAAAGCAACAAATGTAGTGACTAATGTTCCTGTCACCAGAGGCAAAATACCGAAATGCTTATCATCAAATAAAGGTGTCCATTGAGTATCTGTAAGGAATTCCCATAAAGATACTTTTTGAAAAAATATTGTAGATTCGTAAAATAAGATACCAAGAATGGCTACTGTAGTTGCCACAGAAGAAAGTGCCGCTAGAAACAAGACAGACTCTATTGCCCGTTCTTGTAAATCACGCACTAGCTTTCGAGAAAGTTGAGTTTGTTTTGCACTACTCATGCTGGGATGCGATCGCTCTTTGGATGATGAATTTAAATAGACAAAGAGAGGTACTACACCTCCCTTTGATAAATTGCAGATTTTGAACTAATTCAAAAATCACAATTAGGCTTATTCTCTGGCTTCACGGCTTAATAATTCTTCAATTTTTAGCCCAACTGATTCTTGTCCACCAAAAATCGTGCCATATCTCTTCTTATTAAAGTGATTCTGGGCAGTAGTGTATGCTGACGCTGGCAGAGCAACGTATCTTACTTCTTGAGAGAACTTAGCTGCATTCTGCAAGTAAAATTGCACAAACTGCTTTACTTCTGGCTTGTCAATAGACTTAGAACTAACATAGATAAAAATGGGGCGAGATAGCGGACTGTAAGTGCCATTTTTAACTGTTGTTTCTGAGGGCGATACGCCGTTGATTGGTACTGCCTTCAGTTTATTTTTGTTTTCTGCGTAATAGGCATAACCGAAGTAACCAAGGGCGTTTTTGTCACGGCTAACACCTTGTACAAGTACGTTGTCATCTTCGCTTGCAGTAAAGTCACCCCGGCTAGACTTGGATTTGCCAACAACAGCTTCGGTAAAGTAGTCGAAGGTTCCAGAGTTTGCACCAGGGCCAAACAACTTTAGAGGTGCATTGGGGAATCCATTACGAACCTGATTCCAGTTATTGACCTTACCCTGTGCCCCAGGCTCCCAGATTTTCTTCAATTCGGCAACTGTGAGATTTTTTGCCCAGGAATTTTGAGGGTGAACTACAACTGTTAAAGCATCATAAGCTACTGGTAATTCGACATAACGAATACCCGCAGCTTTGCAAGCATCGATTTCTTTTTGTAGGATGGGGCGAGATGCACCAGAGATGTCTGTCTCGCCACGACAGAACTTTTTGAAGCCGCCGCCCGTACCAGAAACGCCTACTGTAACTCTCACTCTACCTCTTTGCGCCTTTTGGAAATCTTCTGCTGCTGCTTCCGTAATTGGGAAAACGGTGCTAGAACCATCAACCGTAACTGTGCTGACGCTTTGAGAATGAACCGCAGATATTGATAGACCAAAGGTAGCGGTCACTAATGAGACTATACCTAATACTGCCAGGCTTTTAAGCTTAAAGTTCATTTTGTTCATAAAAACATTCCTAGTTTGCTGGACATTAAATTTTCGCTAATTCACCTCAAGACGTAACTACTTTTTTCAAGTTAAAAGTTGAGTGAATCAACGTAATGTCCATAGTCAAGAAGATGACATGAGTAGTTAATGTGTGAGTTAAATTTTAGTTAATTAAAGGTTAATCAAGATTGATACATTTTTCAGCCAAAATATACCCGGACTGAGCTATGTAATTAGTAAATACGAATATATCAATCTGAAAAATATTTCAACTGTTCTTTTTGGCAAGTAGGACTGTATAAACAGCATCGAAACCTATTCTTTCTCCCTAAACCTAAAGCATCGGCGAGGGTGCGCGACAGCGCGGGTGGGGTATTTTTGTAACTCACCAACTTAAAAACTGCTGTATTACAGAGTCACCTTTAACCACCCAAAAATATTACCTACCGTCAACTGTAACCCCTGACAGAACTCTGGCACTGGTAAAATAGACTCAATTTCCTCAAAAGGTAAAGGTTGTTGTCCCGCAGGATAAGCAGCAATGAATCGCTCATCAGGATCAATTAACCAACCCATTTGAGTCCCGTGATTGAGAGCGTGTAAGATTTTTTTTGTAACTTTTGTATGACTTTGTTCAGGGGAGAGAATTTCGATTATCCAGTCTGGTGCTGCGGCAAATATATTAGCAATATCACCATTTTCATCTACAGGAATCCTTGCCCAAGAGAATACAGCAACATCGGGAACTATAGAACGTCCTCCAAAAGTGCAACGTAATTCTGGAAAAGCCCAACCCATTTTTTGTACTTTGATAACAGAATTGATTGTAGGACAGAGTTCTCCTTGAATAGTGCTATGTTTTCCTTGAGGCATAGGTTTTGGAATAATTTGACCGTCAATGTATTCACAATACGGTTTAGTTTCTGGTAGTGCGAGAAACTCTTCTAGAGTAAATCTTTTATTTGATGTTTGTACCATGATTATCCTAGCTTCAATTTATGATGATTTATTTACATAGTTAGTCTTTACCATTATTCTAAAATATTTTTTAAATTTGCCAATTAGCCGCCATCTAAATTCTTTAATGTTTGGTTGCAGCTAAAATACAGTACCAAAAGGAGAAATAATCATAATTAAATTATTTAGGGTGGAATGTCCCGTTATTTACAATATTGCTGAAGCTGCTCACTGTAATGAATCAATTCTTGATATCTCACAATACTGCTAAGTGAAAAAATTATAGCAATAATGTTGATGAACCATAGCATTCTCAGATGCTGCCAAAACCTGAGACGAATACTTACACCTACCACAATAATTGTAGTCAACCATATTACCCACATACTTAGCCAAGCAACTAATTCAACATCAGTATCGCAATCTGGAATTGGAATGCTTGACCCTTCATATTCATTGAATGGTAATAGAAGTGCCAACACTCCCCACCATATTAGCCAGAGGAGAAAAACACCCTGAAGTAGACAGTAAACTATAAATTTCACTTTGTAATAACGATTTTTCTGCTAATCATTTCATGATTTCTTGCGGCTACAATACATTACCAAAAGTACAAATAATCCTATTCCTGCCAGATATTTAATGGCATCAGGTACATTGGGATTCGGTGAAAAAAAGCCTTCGATCGCACCAGCAATAATTAACATTGGTACAATCCCAAATACTAGCTGCACCGCCTGATAACCGTAAAATTTCAGTGCATCTCCACGGCGATATTTACCAGGAAATAAAATTGCTTTTGCTAATAAAAATCCTGCACCCCCAGCAAAAAAGATCGCAGGTAATTCCAAGGAACCATGCGGCAACACAAAGGCCCAAAAAGGATAAGCTAGATTATTTTGACCCACCAAAGTACTAACAGCACCAATCAATAAGCCATTAAATACCATTAAATAAGCTGTGTATGCTCCAGCCGTGATGCCACCGGCGACAGCCCCAAAAGACACCGACAAATTATTGATCATAATGCCACTAGATGCCAGAGGTTCAACGCCGACAATTGACCCCATCCACAATTTATGCTCATCTCGTACCTTGGTAATCAAGCTTTCAGGTACGATCAACGACATAAAACTGGGATTTTGCCAAGAATACCACCAAGCCACTAATGCCCCTACTAGAAACAGCGCCGTCGCCGTAGCAATGTATGCAAATGTTTTCTGAACTACAGATGGTAATCCCCAACGGTAAAATTCTAGAATTGCCTGCCATTCCTGTCGGCGTGAACCTTGGTAAATCTGCGTGTAGGCACGAGTTGTTAAAGATTGTAAACTTTGGATCAAAGTATTGCCGATTTGCTGAGTGCGGGCACGGGCTAAATCTGCGGCTACTGAACGATACAAACTCGCTAATTCTCTAATTTCTGCTGCCCTTAAGGACTTTAACCCTTTTTTTTCTATTTGCCTTAATAGGGCATCCAGACGCTGCCAATTTGCTTCTCGTCGTGCAATCCAACGTTGAATATTCATGAATTTTGGGAACACTGACTTTAACTTAGCTTAAGATAACCTCAAATTGAATCTCCGTAGTTTCAAGGGAAATTTGCCATTATGTCTGAAAATTTTGGATCTCCCAGTCCCATACAACCACTGAGTGTAGGAAATGTTGTCAGTGCTGCGGTGCGATTGTATCGTTCTCATCTGAAGGAATATTTTTTATTGGCGCTGAAAGCTTACGTATGGGTACTGCTTCCAGTTTATGGATGGGCTAAGTTTTATGCTCTTTCAGCGCTGATTTCTCGTTTGGCCTTTGGCGAGTTGGTCAATCAACCCGAAAGTATTTCGTCAGGTGAACGTTTTGTCAATTCTCGATTGTGGCAGTTTTTAGTCACAATGCTGTTAATGTTGCTGATTGGTATAGGGATTGGCTTAGGTTTTCTAGTTTTATTTGTCTTGTTTGGTTTTTTCTCAGCGTTCGTAGGGTTAGGACTACAAGGAAATCTAGCTACTTCTATTCTCATTGTTATCCTCACGATTGTGCTGAGTATTGGGGCAATTGTGGCAGTTTTATGGCTGCTTACACGATTTTTTTTAGTAGATGTGCCCCTTGCTATTGAAGATAATGTTGATGGTATATCAACTATTAGCCGTGGCTGGGAATTAACTCAAGGTCATGTATGGCGGATTCTGTTTATCTCATTTGTGGGCTTTTTAATCACAATACCTGCTCAAATTGTTCTCCAGATTATTTCTGCTGTGATTCAGGGAATTTTCTTACCCTTGATAAACGAAAATTCTACTATTTTTAGGCCAATTTTTCTTGTGCTGATCCTCGGATTAAGTTTTAGTACTGGCGCAATAATTTTGCCATTTTGGCAAGCAATTAAAGCTGTTATTTACTATGACATGCGGAGTCGTCGTGAAGGGTTAGGCTTGAAGTTACGCGATCGCGAAATTTAAACGACGGTACAAAGACGATTATGCACCTCTTCAATAATGTTAAATTTAATACTCCAGAAAGTGTAGAGCTAGAATTCACTCTTGCTGGAATCGGAAATCGTGCCTGGGCTTTGCTCATTGATTATCACGTTTTGGCTGTGATTTTAGTGGGATTTTTTACAGCTTGGTCTATCATTTCAGTCCCGTTAGGAGATTTTTGGGTAGATATTTTCGGTACTGGCGTGACTTTGTGGTTGATTGCGATCGCATTCCTTGTTAGTTTTATTATTTACATCGGCTATTTTGTATTTTTTGAAACTTTATGGTTTGGGCAAACACCTGGTAAACGAGTTGCTAAAATTCGCGTAGTTCGAGATGACGGGAGACTGATCGGGTTACAACAAGCAACTCTACGTGCCTTACTGCGACCCTTTGATGAGATTTTTTTTATTGGCGCTTTTTTAATTATGTTGGGTCGTCGTGAAAAGCGCTTAGGTGATTTGGCTGCTGGCACAATTGTAATTCAAACCCAAACAGCCACTGCATCTGCAACGTTGATAATTTCAGAACAGGCTAAAGTACTCTATGAACAGTTAATTGAAATTGCCGATTTCTCCCAATTGATGCCAGATGATTTTGCTGTTATTCGTGAGTATTTGCAGCGACGTAGCGCAATGTCGTTAAAGCCCAGAGCATCACTATCTCTAAAGTTAGCCGAGCAAGTTGTAGATATTATTAATTTAGAAAAGTTGCCAGAACTTGTGACACCTGATGTTTTTTTAGAAGCAATTTACCTCGGTTATCAAAAACCGGAGTTTTAGATGAGAAAAACTATAAACAGGAGTCAGGAGTCAGAATACAGGAGTCAGAATACTCCACCCATGAAGTGATGGAGTTTTAATTCTTTTCGCGCCACTTGCTGGCAAGGTTTTAAACCAATATTCAGAAGCTCTCTACGAGACGCTAAAAGCGTAGCTTGCTTCCCTGTAAGGGTACGCGGACTCGCTCTAAGCGAAGCATCCCGAAGGGTATACGCTGCGCTATCAACCACTCGTACAGAATTCATGGTTTTTTTCTGACTCCTGATCTTTGAATTCTTCTTATAAAATTTCTATTAGACATTTAAGCAAAAGTGGAGACGTAGCATTGCGATATCTCTATAAGTGTTCTGCATAACGCAGATTTAATTTCTGGAGATGTTGTATGCCCAAATTTTTGCTAGAAGCAGAGAAAGCGCTATCTTAAAGCTAATGCTTACCTTATTCTGGCAGTTCTCCAAATTGCTGACGATAACGCTCAAGTTGTTGTTGCACTAATTCAAGCTGCTGGCGAGTTTGCTGCTCGACTTCTTCTGGAGTTTGATAGCGATTTCCTTGTCGGTCATACCAATACAAAACCTGACGCTGGATATTACCAGATACGTATTGCGATCGGCCAATTCCCAAACCAATTTCTGGCATCCAAAAAGGTTCACCAATTTGCAATTGATAGCTGCCATTTACTAAGCGATAAACTTCAAAAGGTTGATGACGATCACGTTGCCAATGCTCTGGATTATAAATAATGTAGTACAGTACACCTAACTTGGCATAAATGTCTAATTTTTTGTCGTATTCTGCACCCGGAGTTAAGGAGACAATTTCCAAAGCCAAGATAGGCACTATGTTATTTTCTTCCCAAACAACATAGCTTTTACGTGATTTACCTGCCCTACGGCGTTCTACACCTAAGCTCAAAAATCCGTCTGGTACAATCGGCACAAGTGGACTAACCCCAGTGGTATGGTAAACGCCCATATCCACACTGAAAAACCAGTCATTACGGTTTGCCCAAATATATTGCAGCAAAAACAGAAGCAGGTTGGGAATAAAGTTCTGGTCTTCGTTATCCACAGGAGTATCATCTGAACAAGGAAGTTCAGCACTACTAGGCAGAGATTGACGGGGGTCTGATTTCACCATAAGTAATGATGGTGCTGATGTTACCTAATGATTTTTATTCTAGACGATTCGACATGGACAATATAGTCTAGCTAAACGTTCTAAGTTAATAACAATGAAGAATTTTGATATTTAGCTAGATGAAGAATATGCTCAAAAGGATGCCTACATTCAAAAGAAGTCTGATCAATATACAGCAGAGGCAATTAAATCTTCGATTGATTAAACTAACCAACAAGAAAAGACCTAACAGCACTGAGTTGATATAATACAAATTATTAATGGCGAGTGTAGGAATCCTCAAATTGGATTTTGAGTCTTTGAGCCATAACTGCCAAAATAATTAATGCTATAGAAGCAGACACTGCTGTTATTTTTATTCCAGAAGTATCTGTAAGTATTGCTATAGTAGCTAAAGCGATCGCAACTCCTACGCAGCTTTTTTGTAATCGTTTGGTTAACTGATAAGCTTGGTTACAGGAATTACAAATAAGTGTGTGTTGCGAGAATCGGTCTAAGGTTTTTAAATGTTGACTATTCTCGCTATTCTCAATATTTTTGGCAGTGGAATAACCTTGATAAAAAGGCAAAGATGAGCCATATTTATCTAACCATTTGCGATATGCAACTACTAATATATCTGATGTCTTGAGCGGTAAATACAATTCTTGTAAATTTTTTCCTATCCGCTCAATTTGTTTCTTTTGCTCAACAACTATTGGCAAATCGCCTTCTAAGACTTTGTTCCGGGTCATTACATGATCTACCCAAGGAGGCATCAACTTCGTCTTATAATCAAAAAAGTTACTATAATTTCTGACGAGAACCCGACATCTATTTTTACCGAGGGGAATTGAATACAAAGCTGATCCTGCAAACTTACTTTCGTTTTCATTGTTAATTTTGTAAATAACTAAGCTGGGAGCAACAAAATCTAATAAATTCCAAGGCTGATTAGTTTTTTTTGTCTTTCGATACCTGCCACGAATCCCTTGATGGGAACTCTCAAGAACTTCCATTTCTAGCGGTTGGGCTTCAGTGCGATCGCTAAAGATGCCCTCATGACTAATAGGAATATGCGCTGGGTCTATAACGTTTTCAATAAAATAGCTTTGGTC
Source organism: Nostoc cf. commune SO-36 (assembly GCF_023734775.1). Taxonomy (NCBI): domain Bacteria; kingdom Bacillati; phylum Cyanobacteriota; class Cyanophyceae; order Nostocales; family Nostocaceae; genus Nostoc; species Nostoc commune. The sequence goes on from NZ_AP025732.1 coordinate 725,297, forward strand.
ATAAGGTAAGTCTCGCATATAATCTAAGCTAAAACATCCTAATTTGTCCAAATTTGGTACAGTTGGTATTAACTCATCAATAGCTGTTTCAACTTCTCCAGCCCAAATCCAAATCATTCCTTGACGTTCTATAACTTTAAAAGATGATATACAAGCACTAACAGGAATTTTTGCCTCTGTTGATAACTGGGGAATATGCAAACATTGACCATCTTGGCCAAATTGCCAACCATGATACAAGCACTCTATTCTACCATCAATAATTTGTCCGTCCGACAGTCTGGCTCCACGGTGGGGACAACGATCTGTTAAACAAATTATCTGTCCATCTGTGTTTTTGAATAAAACAAAAGGTTCATCATATAACGAAAATCTATAAGGGTGATTTTTAGGCAAGTCTTGCAGGAAACACACAGGATACCAACATTCTCTCCAATTAAATTCTGACTGAGATTCAGGAGCCTCAAAAGTAGAATTTATTGGTGTTGCTTCTAGTTGTTTTGTTTCTAATGTCATACTTTTCTCCAGAGTTATATCAATCTATTTATCAGCAAAATTTATCTTACATCCACCCTCCAATTTCCGCATCAGTTAAGGGTTTCTCTAACTTACTATATTCTGTCTGAGCGGCGCGTAATACGTGTTTCATCTGCACTGGTTCCCCAGCATCGGCAGCGAGGAAAGCTGCATTTAAGGCTATGTTACGGATATTACCCCCAGCGACATTCAGCCGTGCTAGTTGCAGGGCATCTAAGTCTGCGGTTGGGGTTTTGGCTGGAAAAACGCGTCGCCAAATCTCCGCTCGTTGCGTTGTATCGGGGAAGGGAAACTGCACCACAAAGCGAATCCGCCGTAGAAAGGCTGTATCAATTGCACTCTTCAAGTTTGTAGTCAAGACAGCTAAACCTGGGTAGCTTTCCATCCGTTGCAATAGGTAGCTAACTTCTATATTGGCATAGCGATCGCGGGCATCTTTAACTTCACTCCGTTTACCAAATAAAGCGTCAGCTTCATCAAATAACAAAATCACCCCGCCTTGTTCTGCGGCATCAAATACCCGGCGCAAATTCTTCTCTGTCTCGCCAATATATTTACTAACTACCGATGATAGATCAATACGATAGAGGTCGAGGCGCAATTTATGAGCCAGCACTTCTGCCCCCAAGGTTTTACCAGTGCCACTAGCACCTGCAAATAGAGCGCTGATTCCTAATCCCCTAGCACTCTTGCCACCAAAACCCCAATTATTATATACATTACTACGCTGACGTACATGAGCCGCAATTTCCCGGAGAATTTGTTTCTGTGCCTCTGGTAATACCAAGTCTTCCCAATCACCAGATGGCTCAATCCTCTGGGCGAGTTCATCCAAGCGGGGACGTGCTTGCACACGGCAGGCATCCCATAAAACATCGCTGATATCGCTTTCTGGCGTTTGTGCTAACTGTCCTACGGCTTCTGCACACGCAGCGCGAATGGTTGCAGCACTTAGGTTAAACTGATCTACTAGGGTTTTAACTTGCCCGTTCATTTGCGGTGCAATTGTACTTAGTGCATCTTGCCAAACAACACCTTGTTCTTTGCTACTTGGTTGATCTACGTCAAAATTAACTATTAGGCGTTGTGATAAACCTATCCTTTCCCGACTTGTGACTATTAAAAAGCCCTTTGTGCGTTCAATGAAACGAGCGATCGCATTTAGCCGCGCTGTATCATTAGTATCTAGTTCGTTGCAGTCTATGAGCAACGCACACTTACTTAAAATCGTTTCACGAGTCCATAGGCGGATAAGATTATCCAAGTCGCTAGGTAGTAAGGGAATGACTTGTGCAGGCATTACCCACAGACTTAAATCATGAAGTTGACAAATTGTAGCGGCAATGGCGCGTTTGCTAACACTTTCACTACTACATAATTGGATAATTGGCAAGCTATTAACCTTGTAAGCTTGCGACCAAATTGCTGCTACTCGCTCCGCTAAATCTTGGTGCGAGGGTACTAAATCACTAACTTCTTCTAATGGTTCAATGATTCCAGCTAACCGTTCGTCAAGATATTGGATACCCGTGAGATAATGTAAAATTCGCTCATCAATTCTCAAGGGACTGAGGGTGAGGGCATGACCATCACCAATTTGAATTAACCGCCAATGACGTAAGGGAGAATTTGGAGCGATCGCATCCCAGTGGACATCAGGTAAAGCTGCCAAAGCTAAACTTAAGGTTGGGTAAGCTCGTTGGGAATCGCCGTGCATTATAGCACATAATTTGGCAAAATCTCCATTCAATTCCATACCTGCACACAACAGCAACAAATTACGCTCAAATAATGAGAGGCTAAACATTGTGCATACTCTCTCCAATGCCGATGGTGCAGGCATAGCAGCAGCAGCTTCCTCTAAAGCTTGCGGTAAATTCTCTTGGTTTTTCTCTTGAGGTTGATTTTGCACTTTTGCCGCGTAATTTTCTAAAATATCACGCACCACGGCTAGGGCTGCTGATAGGTAGCGGTAGTTTGCATCATCCCAATTGCGATTAATCGTTGTAGCATTCATAAAATAGTCACCTGTGGCGAATCATATTCACCAGACTGATTCTTGTGTAGTGGACTTTCCGCTCCATCTACCCGCACTCGGACAATATAAGTTCCTGGCTTGACGTTTTTGATCGGAATAGTGATTGCATCAGTATCTTCAGTACGTGATGCAACAACGAAAGAGTACGCTGACGGGGTATCACGTGATGCCTCATTGAGTAGCAAAACTACTCGCTGTGCTTTACCAACTTTGGGCTGGAATTTAACGGTAATTTCTGCTGTGCGTAAATTGTCGCTGCTATTTTCTACTTTAGCGACGAATGCTGTAATTGTTGGGTGTAAGACAAAAGCCACAATATTTGATTCAACTAAAAGATCCGTTTGCTCTACATTGCCCATTCTCAGGTGTACAACTTGGATACCCTGTACACTGGCGTATAAATCTGGCGGGATTAACAGGCTGATTTGAGTTTCTTTTACTTCTTGAGGTACTATTAGTGTCTCCGTATTTCCGAAACGAACTCGTGTGATTTCACCGCGTAACCGTTTACCACGAATTACTAATGTTGTGCCTGTAAGAATCATTTGCTCAGTCTTTGCCGGAGCCATAACTTGCTCTATACTCGGCAAAGACAAGGGCATCAGGTAGAAACCTTCAGAGTTGTCATTGCTACTCTCAATCAATACCATTGATGCCAGATAAGTCGCTGAAGGTCGATAGTGTGTTTGTAAAGCAGACCATAACTTAGAAGTTTCTTCCATGTTAAAAAACTCTGGAGTCAATTTGATCTGCCCAATTTGTTCAGCTAAATCCGAAACAGATACATTTGCTACAGCTTGCGAAAAAGCACTTGAGGTATTGGTTGTAGATGCATTGATCAAAGTGTTTTCAAGAATATCAGATGTAATAGCTGGTGTTTTATGTAACAAATGCATTGCGTAGCCAAGTAAAAGCTCCGCCTGAAAATCTTTGGCTCCATAAGCTGTCAGCAAGTAATGAAGATCAAGAGCTAATGGTGGAGTCTGAGAGCGCGGGTTTCCATTAATACGTGAATGTCGGCTCCGAAATTCCTGAGATACCCAATCGACATTGCGATTCTGTGTCACTTGATAGAGGAAGAGGTTGAGTTGGGCACGCTCGTCGGCTTCAACCGAAATTCGATCAGGTGGTAGGGCAGTTACAATGACATCACCAACACTAGCAGTGATCGGATCACTGACTAAACCATTTTCCAGCAAGACTTTTAGTACTGCTGTCACGGCGGCTATAGAGAGCACATTACTCATCCTCATTCCTCATGGCAATAGCACATATTAATCATGTACGCCAGAATACATTGACAGAATATATTTTGCAAAACTTTAAATATTCTGTAGCGGGGATTGGGGATTAGAGACTAGTCCCTGGTAGTCTGTCAAGCTAGTTTTCATGGTTTTTACTCAGGAATTTAGTACTGAGTAAATAAGGGCTATCCTGACTACGAACTTGTTAACCCACCCATCAATTTGAACTTGACAGAGTATTAACTAAAGAATCCCGCTAACGACCCTAGTTGAATTTGCGTTAATTAATTTAACATCAGGAACCAATTTCAACTACCACAGGTCTGAATTTTAAACATTTTATCAAATTGATAAGATTAGTTTTATGTTAAGCTGAGTATAATTAAATAAAGTACTAGTAGTATATATTACCGATGTCGATCTAAACTTACAAGTAAAACATTTGCAATACTAGTATTATCTCTGACTAAAATTAACAGTTTAACTTAACGTAACTAGGATGGGTTTCCCCAGATGCAATCCCCACCTTCTTCAAATTCTTGGATTGGTCGATTCGTAGGTGATAACGAACGATACCGTTTAGACAAACGTTTAGGCGGGGGTGGCATGGGAGATGTCTTCCTGGCAACAGACACCCGTGTAGGTCAGCAGGTAGCGTTGAAGTTGCTCAAAGATACGCTGGTGGCATCACAAGAAATGAGAAAGCGTTTTGAGCGTGAGGTGGCAGTTTGTGCTGCTTTGCAAAGTGACCACATTGTTAAGATTAGTGATTGTGGTGTAACTCCGGAAGGTTTTCCATTTTACGTAATGGAATATTTGCGGGGGCAAACGCTCAGGCAATTACTACTGCGCGAAAAGCGGCCATCTGTCGAGCGGACGGTGAACATTATGGCGCAAGTTTGCAAGGGTCTACAGCTTGCCCATCAAGGAGTTACTCTGCAACGGGATGGAGGCAAAACCACTGAGCATATTCAGGTAGTTCACCGCGATCTGAAGCCAGATAATATATTTTTAGTACCTACAGATTTGGGAGAGTGGGTCAAGGTTTTGGATTTTGGTGTTGCCAAAATTCGGAGTGAATCTTCAGAAAATTCCAATATTACAAATATAACTAGTACATTTATCGGTACATTTCGTTACGCACCTCCTGAACAAATCCAAAGCGATAAAAATTTGGATGCCAGAGGCGATATTTACAGCTTAGGAATTATCCTTTATGAAATGCTGAGTGCTGCTGACCCCTTTGGAATCAGCATTAAAGGTAATCATATCAGTGAAGCTTCTTGGGTATTAGCTCATGCTTATGAGCCACCCAAACCACTGCGATCGCAACCAGGGTGTGAGCATTTACCCGTAGAATTGGAAGCGGTGGTGATGAAATGCCTCCACAAAAACCCAGCTAACCGATTTGCAACAGTAGAAGAACTAAATCAGGCTTTGCAAGCTGCTGCCAAGTTTGCCACAGGAACTACTAATGTACCCGGACAGATTACTGGGCAACCGCAACCTTCCTACAATCAAGGTTCAAATCACGAAACTGTTCCTAGACAATCGAACGACGATACCGTTATTCGCCCTCCATCTGCATATAATCAGGGTTCAAATCACGAAACTGTTCCCAGACAATCGAACGACGACACCGTTATTCGCCCTCCATCTGCATATAATCAGGGTTCAAATCACGAAACAGTTCCCAGACCATTTAACCCGATTGAGCAAAGCCAATCTGAAGAAACCGTTCCTCCTCTTCAGGCTGGATACAATCAAGGTTCAAATCACGAAACCGTTCCTAGACCATTTAACCCAGTTGAGCAAAATCAACAGAGTCCTGTGAATAATCAGAATGCCAACAAACCTGATGTGACGTTATTTCAACCACGATCAGCATTTAATCAAGGTGGACAACAAACGCCACCAGATAAGACATTATTTCAACCGCGACCAGGATCTAATCAAGGTGGGCAACAAACGCCACCAGATAAGACATTGTATCAACCGCGATCAGCATTTAATCAAGGTGGGCAACAAACACCACCAGATAAGACATTATTTCAACCGCGACCAGGATCTAATCAAGGTGGACAACAAACGCCACCAGATAAGACATTATTTCAACCGCGACCAGGATCTAATCAAGGTGGGCAACAAACGCCACCAGATAAGACATTATTTCAACCGCGACCTGCATCCAATAGAGGTAGATCACAAGCGCCAGTAGATGACACTATTTACCAACCAAGGCTAGTTGGGCAGCTAACTACAAGAATTTCTCCCAATTTTTTGCGAATCGTAGGAGTGGTCTTGGCTATTGGGCTGACTTTAGCATTGGCAACCTATATATATACTCAATTTCAATCTCGTAAAGAGCCAAGCAACCAGCAAGGTTTACCTAATAGCGATCGCATTCAGAACTAATCGACAAAGAGGCAGGGGGAACTAAAGCTACAAACCTCACCCGCAAGTGGCGTGATTTGTCCCCCTGCTCCCCTGCTTCTTAATTCTGACTCTTGAATTATTTAACAAACTTTGGGGGTTTAAGTCCCCTGCCTCTATAGGCAGCGCGTTTTGTGTCGGGGTCTAAATCCCCGTCACAAAACGTAATTGCGAATTGCGAATTGCGAATTGCGAATTGCGAATTGGTTTAACTATATTCATCCCAAACTACGGGAAAGGAATAATCTGAAAACGCCGAAAAATCATGATTTTCACTGCGGGTTTCTTCATCTAAAACTTTGACAACTTTGTTATAAATGTCTTGTGCTTGTTGCGGGGAATCACCGATGCTGGTCAATCCCAATTTGCCAAACTGCGAAAGACAACCCATGAGATGAAACACTGTACCCGTTTCTGTACAACTGTCGAAGTGCAGTCTGTGGTGAGCGATGACATCCATCAAATCATTAGGCAATAATCCCTGATAGCGCTCTTTTTGCAGATTATCAGTGGCAATATAGTATTTTGGACGACCTTGTTGACTATAAAATAAACCTGTGGAAAGGTCATAGCGCCCGTTGGTTAATAATTTCAGGGTCATGAATGGATGAGTTGTACCGCCTTTACGCAGGTTAATTTCAATCGCCTGAATATCCCACTCTCCGTTACCTTTATCAACGGCGATAAAATCTACACCAAATCGCTCTAAAGTGCCTTTCTCTGCTAGCTTTCTGCCAACTTGTATTCCCAATTGCTGTAATTGCAATCGATATCTTTCATCAGCCGGAAAGCGACAACCAAGATAAATCTGACCGTCTGGGCCTCCCAGAATTTGGTCGTGGGTTGAAAGTATTTCCACTTCACCAGCAGGTGTAATCCGTCCTTGGACGCTGGGCGATCGCTTAATTTCCCCTTCGACAAATGCTTCGGTGATTGCCCCTAATTCCGGGATTCTTCCAGAAAAATTTTCCCAAGTCTCTTGCTTTGCTTGAAAGCGCATTGTTGAGAAGCGATCGCTAATTGCTGTTACCCTTTCGGCATGAGTACCTTTGCTTGGTGCTAAATTTTCAATCGGTCTGAGATCCAGCAATGCATTCCCTTCTCCAGAAATGCCTTCGTTGAGTTTTATTACTACCCGTTGTAAAGTCGGTTGTCGTTCCCACAAATCAACGGTAGCCTCTGCCAAATCTTGATGATTCCAAATTTTTTCGCTGCCATCTGGATGGGGTACTCCACCTTCTTTAAAAATTTGCCGACTACCACTCTTTGTCCCCCAAATCTGTAAATTTGGTGCAGCAGCATACAGTGGTACACCTAATTTTAAAGACAATTCACCTTCCCAACGCGAAGAATTATAGCATATCATAAATGATTTGTCTAGCCTTAAAGATTGATGAATCCGCTCTAGTAGGCGGGGGCGTTCTAAAATCTTTTGGCTCAGAGACTTAAGTGAGGAATCGTAAGTAGAAAGTAGTAGCAAACGATTGCGAGCATGAGAAAAAGGAATTCCTGGCAACAGTTGCAGATAATAATCAATGATACTAGGATGTAGCGGTACTGATGTTACATAAATCAGCCGAGTCCGAGGATTCCGCAACCGAATTAAGGAAAATAGTAATCTTTCTTCATAATGCTCAAAACCTTCGATCTTTTTGAGTTCTCGCTGGTCGAGACTCACAGAAGGAATAATTAAAATATCTGCTTCACTATTGTCAAATAGCTCGCTCGTTTTCCAGCGATCGCGCAGGGTTAATTGTAAGTGGCGAAACTTCTCAACCTGTTCTAACTCGGAAATATTTAGTGTTGCCATAACCCCTACCCTCTAATGATCTCAATGTAGCGCACCACGGAGGTTTTTGGAAGATGCATAGTTGCGGTGTTAAGGTTCAGGTAGTTTTGCCAGATATTTAAATAAATCGGTCAGAATAAATCAAACTATAGCAACCCCTAGATGCCCGACTTATTAAAGAAGTCAGATATCTTGTTAATCACTATTTCCTTAATATATTTTCAGTCTTAAGGTTGAGACAAATCCAGCTTACTTTACCTCTAGGGAGCGATAAAGTACAGCAATATAATAGTTAACTTAAAAGCAGTTGAAAAAGATAAATTCTTCATCACATCAGAGTTGTGTACTTATTTTCATGGTCAGGCGTGAGGATAAATAATGTAAATTGCGTACAGTTGCTAGGAATAAGTAAGTTTGGCAAATATCCAGAATAAAAATGCCCAAAATTGCACATACCTAGCGAGAGTCAAAGCAAAAAATAAACCTTGGGTTGAATTTTCGATCCAAGGTTTAGTTATGAAATAGGGAATAGGTGAAGTAACTAATTCCCAAAGCACAATTCAATATTCAATTACCAAGGTAAAACAGATGGCTAAATCAAAAGAGCAAAAAGAGCAAAAAGAGAAAAAATTGCAACCGCCGCAGCAACAAGAAACACCAGGTGTTGAATCAGAAATGACACCAAAACCCAAAGCAGACGATGCTCAATATCGGGGTAGTGGTAAATTACAAGATAAAGTAGCATTGATCACGGGTGCAGATAGTGGTATTGGTCGTGCTGTAGCGATCGCATTTGCTAAAGAAGGTGCAGATGTAGCGATTCTTTACCTAAATGAACACGACGATGCCAAAGAAACCAAACATTTGGTAGAAAAACAAGGTCGTCGTGCAGTCACCATCGCAGGTGATATTGGCGATGAAACTTTTTGTCAGCAAGCCGTACAACAAACAGTTGGTGAGTTTGGCAAACTCGATATTCTCATCAACAATGCCGGCGAACAGCATCCGAAAGAAAGTATCGAGGAAATCACCGAAGAGCAACTAGAGCGGACTTTCCGCACTAATATCTTCTCAATGTTTTTCATGACTAAGGCTGCACTCAAGCATTTGCAAGCAGGCAGTTCTATCGTCAATACTACATCGGTAACAGCTTATAAAGGTAGCCCACAACTGCTAGATTACTCATCTACAAAAGGTGCGATCGTTGCTTTTACTCGCTCCTTATCAAAAAATTTGGTATCAAAAGGAATTCGCGTTAATGCTGTTGCGCCAGGGCCAATTTGGACACCTTTAATTCCCTCAACTTTTCCTGAAGAGAAAGTTGAAAATTTTGGCAAACAAGTACCAATGCAACGAGCCGGACAACCAGAAGAAGTTGCTCCTAGCTATGTATATTTAGCCTCTGATGATGGTTCTTATGTCTCTGGACAAGTGTTACATGTCAATGGTGGAGATGTTGTCAATGGGTAAGTGAAAAAGTAGTCATTAGTCATTAGTCATTAGTTATCTACTTTATACAAATGACTAATGATAAAAAATAATCATTCCTAACTATACCCTAATTTTCCTCCATTGGAGAGATGAGTTAATATTGAAATATTGATAATGTATTTAGCAGCAAACATTTAAGAAATAATAAGTACGTTTATGGCATCTCCTACACCACTGCATGGCACAGAACTAGTAGATTGTGCTAGAGCAAATGCCAAGCAAGGAATTGAAACTGCTGCTTATCAATGTGGCTATGGTCAAGACCTCAACAAATTTGCACGAGAACTCAGACAAGCTTGTGAAGAAATGAATTTACAAGTGAAGGAACTCAGCGGATTGATTACTGACCAGGACATGATACTGGAATTGGGTACTGGCGAAATTGTTGCTCCAGATACGGCATCAGAATTGTAAAATTAGTCATTTGTCATTTGTACTTTGTTCTTCACTAATGACCAATGACCAATGACTAATGACTCTTTTATAACTTTAAAATTACTCGCGCCAAATTGAAGTAAATCAAAACGCCCAGTACATCAACTGCTGTGGTAATGAATGGTGCTGACATTAATGCTGGATCTAAACGGAGATAGCGAAATAGAAACGGCAGTGCTGAACCGGAGATAGAAGCTAAAAGAGAAATAGCTACCAGACTAACGCCTACAGCGATCGCTACTTCTAATCGTCCTTGCAGAAAATAAGCCCAGATAGTAGCGATCGTACCTAACATTCCTCCTAATAATAACCCTGCGATCGCTTCCCGACCAATTACTTGCAATGCGCCAAGCGATCGGATTTCATCGGTGTTCATCCCGCGAATCACCACTGTAGAAGATTGGGCCCCCACGTTACCACCAGTACCAGTCAGCAAAGGGATAAACGCTGTCAATGTCACCACTTTTGCCAAAAGATCCTCTTGCGACTTAATAATCGTTCCTGTAATGGTATTGGTTACAAGTAAAACCAATAACCATACAACACGCTTTCGCGCAATTTCTAGTAAATTCATCTGAAAATAGTTGTCCCCCCCTGACTGCACACCACCACCTAAAGCGTAGATATCTTCGGTGGTTTCCTGTTGCAAAATATCAATCACATCATCGACGGTGACAATACCCACTAAACGCTGTTCTCGATCTACCACAGGTACAGCCAGAAAGTCATATCTTTGGATTAATCTCGCGACTTCTTCTTGATCTGTATCAGTATGGACGAATATCACATCACGCGTCATAATTTCGCCAATGATTTGCTCAGGCTGAGATGTCACCAACTCCCGCAACGATACAATCCCCGTTAAGCGCCTTGCCGTATCCATAACATAAAGATAATAAATCATCTCACTGGCATTAGCTAAGTTGCGAATTCGCTCTAGAGCTTGAGATACTGTAAAGTTTTCTTTCAGCGAAATTAACTCTAGCGTCATAATTCGCCCAGCCGTATCAGCTTCATAACCTAATAGTTGGGCTGTAGCTTGGCGTTCTGCTGGACTCAGTTGTTCTAGCAGACGATTAACGACTTTTGCCGGTAATTCATCAAATAACCTAGCTCGGTCATCCGGCGACATTTGATCGACAATATCGCGGACTTCTTGACTTTTAAGTTCCTCGATTAATCGTTCTTGAACGCTGTAGTCAAGATATTCATAAACCTCGATTGCCTCATCCTTAGAAAGCAAGCGAAAAGCCAAAGCATGCATCGCTTCTGGCAAACCCTCAATCGCCTCGGCAATATCCGCAGGCTGCACAGGCACGAGAATAGCTTTTGCTCCCTGCAAGTCTCCCGCTTCCAGGAGCATTTGCAGCTGAGTCCGCACTAAATCTCGCAATTCCCTGCGTGAGACATTCTGGATGGTAGAGTTTAAATTGTTTATCTCAGTCAAAATCCACTTTCCTCAGCCAGTTTGAACAAGGTTGCTGCCCTTAGTCTAGGGGAAAGTGGGAATATACAACATCAAACTTACAATTTTTCTGATTTTGAGTAAATTAAAAAGTTTTGTAAATCGAATGCAAGGACAAGGGTTTCGTATGCTGACAATTTGTGGAGCGTCTTGTTAGCCCAGCTTCTCGTAGATAAGAGAACAAACATGAAACGACTATTGGGTTTGGAGTTTGATTTTTTAGCTTATGGTCTTAACTATCTATTATAACTTAAAATCTTGCGTAGCAAGGATTATATTATTCCTCTGAAAAAAATTGTTAAAGAACACCAAGTTAGCACTATATCTCTGCTGGTTCTTGTAACAAAGATATGAATTGACACTCAACATGAAGCATAGATGAGTAATACTTTTTCAAATCTTTAAATATTAAAAATTTTCTTTATACAAGTTTTATATAATGAATAACGATGTGGGTAAAAAACATGGCATTATTTAGTACGTTGATAATCTTTATTTAAATAGGATCAAAACTTTGATGTTTCTTTAAAAAGAATATATTAATGTAAATATTTCAATAAAATTCTATAAAGAAGATAGACATAACAGTGTGATCTATTGTCAAATATGTAGGTACTCAATCCAAAGAAAATACTTAAATAAATAGTGTAACCTTATGTTTTGATCGATTTAATGCATCTATCTGTTCAGATTGGAGTTCCTTTGCCTGAAGTTCATCCATCTCCATATCTAGTGAGATTAGAAGCTATCAATAGAGGTGATTTTTAATTAAATTTACATTAGCTAATTTCATCAAAACATTAGTTAATTTAATCAAAAATTGATGAATTTTTAGAAACAAAGCAAAGGTTAACAAGCGCTATATGCCCTTAGATTAATCTATGGTATTTAATTAAATACAAATTTTCCTATATATTTGCTTCAAAAAAATATACGGAAGTATGTAACTTTACCATAGACTTTTATTTTAATTTTGATACAGATAGACAGCAACCTAGTAGAGCAGATGAGTCAAGAAACACACATATTAATAAATAATTAGTATCAGTTATTAACTGATATAGTATTAAAACAAATTAATGTATCAATAGGCAAATAATACTTTGCTTGTTAATATATTAGCGTTATAACTTTTACGCATTTTCGGCTCAAAAATCAACATAAAACTAATCCTAAATCATTAATTATGGCATTAGTTTTAGCACTATTGTGAGGCATATATCTCAATGGATAATCAAGAGTTGTCAACATCCCCAAATAATGCAATAACTGCTGCTGCTGTATCTCCTCTAGCAGACCCGGTACGGCTCACTGGGGCTGGAGATGGGCTGAAAGCAGAGTACTACGACAACAAAGATTTCACCAACCTGAAGAAAACCCGCACAGATGCAACGGTGAATTTTAGCTGGGGTCTTGGTTCTCCAGATCCGTTAATCGGCGTAGATACCTTCTCAGCGCGTTGGACAGGTCAGGTAGAAGCCAAGTACAGCGAGACTTACAACTTCTACACCAATAGTGATGATGGTGTGCGCTTGTGGGTCAACGATAAACTAGTCATCGATAAGTTTGTCGATCAAGCTCTTACAGAATACAGTGGCGCGATCGCACTGGTTGCAGGTCAGAAGTACAATATTAAACTCGAGTACTACGATAATAACGGAAGAGCCACTTCTCAACTGTCTTGGTCAAGCTCCACTCAGGCAAAGGAAATCATTCCTCAGTCACAACTTTATAGTAATGTCAACACACCTGTTATAGGTAACGGCAACGGACTCAAAGCAGAGTACTACGACAACAAAGATTTCACCAACCTGAAGAAAACCCGCACAGATGCAACGGTGAATTTTAGCTGGGGTCTTGGTTCTCCAGATCCGTTAATCGCTGTAGATACCTTCTCAGCGCGTTGGACAGGTCAGGTACAAGCCGAGTACAGCGAGACTTACAACTTCTACACGACTAGTGATGATGGTGTGCGACTGTGGGTCAACGATAAACTAGTCATCGATAAGTTTGTCGATCAAGCTCTTACAGAATACAGTGGCGCGATCGCACTGGTTGCAGGTCAGAAGTACAATATTAAACTCGAGTACTACGATAATAACGGAAGAGCCGCTTCTCAACTCGCTTGGTCAAGCTCCACTCAGGCAAAGGAAATCATTCCTCAGTCGCAACTTTATAGTATCAGCACACCTGTTATAGGTAACGGCAACGGACTCAAAGGAGAATACTACGACAACATAGACTTCACCAACCTGAAGAAAATTCGCACAGATGCAACGGTGAACTTTAACTGGGATCTTGGTTCTCCAGATCCGTTAATCGCTGTAGATACCTTCTCAGTGCGTTGGACAGGTCAGGTACAAGCCGAGTACAGCGAAACTTATAAGTTCTACACCAATAGTGATGATGGTGTGCGACTGTGGGTCAACGATCAACTAGTTATCGATAAGTTTGTCAATCAAGCTCTCAGCGAAAACAGTGGCTCAATCGCACTGGTTGCAGGTCAGAAGTACAATATTAAACTTGAGTACTACGATAATAACGGAAGAGCCGCTTCTCAACTCGCTTGGTCAAGCGCCACTCAGGCAAAGGAAATCATTCCTCAATCACAACTTTATTCACCAGCTCTTCAGCCTACTATTACCTTAGGAGAATCTACCACGACTCTGAACGAATCCGATGGTAGTGCGACCATAACTTTGCTCAGAAGTGGTGATTTAAGCGGCACTTCTTCAATCAAGTATGCAACCATAGCTGGTACTGCTACAGCAGGGGTTGACTACGGACAAGAAGGCGTGGAAATTGATGGTACACTTACCTTTGCGCCGGGAGAAAGCAGCAAAAAACTCACCATTGCGATTAATGACGATTCCTTCGCAGAACTAGATGAAACCTTTGGTTTCGCTATCGATCAGCCAGATGGGGCAGCACTAGGGCCTCAAAGAACTCTTGGATTTACGATTAAAGATAATGATAGTCAAGATATCAATTTCACTCAGCCAGTAGTTAATGAGAATGACGGTACTGCTACGGTAACAGTTACACGGGGTAATGCTTTGGCGGCTGCTAGTGTAAACTATACAACTGTGGACGGGACTGCTAAAGCTGGATCTGACTACCAAACTGTATCTGGAACCTTGAGTTTTGCAGCAGGACAAACCAGTAGGACGATTTCTATTTCGATTAAAGATGACACCATTACAGAATCGAATGAAACATTTACTTTGAGATTTAGTAACCCAGTTGGGGTAGTACTAACTACCAACCAGACGGCTATCACTATCATCGATAATGACTCTGGCAACTTTGAGAGAAAGACTGTGGTTTCTGGATTAACTCAACCTACAGATTTTAGCTCGTCACCTGACAGCAAGCTGATGTTTATTGCCCAGAAAGATGGAGTAGTGCGGGTGTTCGATAACAGCACCAATACTTTACTATCAACGCCATTTATCGATATTTCTGCACAGGTAAATAATGTAGCCGATCGCGGTTTGTTAAGCATTGCCGTACATCCAGATTTTGGCAAGGAGCCAAACGGTAGGAACTACGTTTACCTGTTGTTTACTTACGATCCCCCAGAAACCAATCCAAACAATCCTAAAAATAATCCCAATAGTACGTTAGACAATCCCGATCAAAGAGGGAACCGTACTGCAAGGTTAATTCGGGTGACAGCCGACTCCGCTACTGGTTACAAAACTGTTAAGGCTGGCACTGAAGTTATACTAGTAGGTACAAACAGCAATTGGGACAATATCAGTCGCCCAGATACTGATAGTACAACTGTCGACGCTAACGATGCATTGAACGCTGCACCATCAGGTATTATCAACGAAGACACTGGCAAGCGGTTTAACAACACGCAGGAATATCTTGACAATCTCGACAAAGTTCAAAACCTCCGGGATTTTATTGCCAATGATAGTGCAAGTCACTCTGCTGGTAGTGTACGCTTTGATACTGAGGGGAATATTTTTGTTAGCTTCGGTGATGGTACTTCATACAACCGGGCAGACCCCCGAGGAATTCGCGTCCAGGATCTTGATAATCTGTCCGGCAAGCTTCTGCACATTGATGCGATTACTGGTAAAGGTTTATCAAGTAATCCTTTCTATAACAACGATCCCGATAGCAATCGTTCTAAAGTTTATAACTATGGACTGCGTAACCCCTTCCGCTTCACTGTGGATGAAAAAACCAATATTCCCTTCATCGGTGATGTCGGCTGGGGGTCATGGGAAGAGGTCAATACTGGGCGAGGCAAAAACTTTGGCTGGCCAGGTTATGAAGGTGGGATTGATGCAAATGGCAATCTCACCAGCATAAAACAGCGAAGCTATGCCACCATCGAAGCGGTGCAAGACTTATACAATAATGGTATACCCGTTACAGCACCTATTTACACCTACAATCATTCAAGCGGTTCTAATGCGATCATTGTCGGTGATTTTTACAGTGGCGGTGTTTATGAGAATGCTTTGTTTATCGGTAATACCAGTCAAGGAACTATCGATGCTTTAACATTGGACAGTGAGGGCAAAGTTGTTTCAACCAAGCGGTTTGCTTCTGATGTAGGAGTGCCTGTGAATATTACAGCTGGAAAAGATGGCAAGCTGTACTACGTGGACTTGCTAGCAGGTAAGATTGATAGCTGGGAACCTGTTTAAATAAGACGTAACAGTTATCTGAATTAATACTCAGATAACTGTTATAATTTCACCCAATTTTGCCAATAAAGCTGGTTAAAAGCCAATACGGTTTAGTTAAGCAAAGCGCAACCCAACAAAGCCCGGAAAATGTTGGGTTTCGTTCCTCAAACGCCACGTGCTACAAGTCGGCATAGCCGCCCAACGCAGTGGCTCCCCAACCTACACATTTCAAGGTTTTTGGCGCTAACCCAAGCGTATTGGGTTAAAAGCTCTTTGGAAATAGGATGATTTTGGTCAAGATAACTTTGTCAAAAATCCCAACAATTTTTTGGTATTTGATGTCAGTAGAGTTCGGCGATAAGCATCAGCAGCTTTTTTAATCGCTTCGGCTTGAGTGGGATAAGGATGAATTACACTGCTTAACTTACTCAAGCCTATTTTATTCACCATTGCCGTAGTCACTTCTGATATCATCTCACCTGCATGACTGGCGACAATAGTTGCACCGATAATTTCATCAGACCCTTTTTTATGGTGGATTTTGAGAAATCCTGACTCTTCACTATCTGCGATCGCTCGGTCTACACTATTAAAAGGTATCTTAATTGTCGTCACTTCAATACCCAATTTCTGCGCCTCGTCTTCATACATCCCAACGTGGGCAATTTCTGGGTCAGTATAAGTTACCCAAGGCATCACTAGATTACTGAGTTTCGAGCGTCCTATGCCAAAGGGAGAAAATAGCGTATTTTTAATTACAATCCGCGCTGCTGCATCAGCAGCATGGGTAAACTTCCAGTTCATGCAGATATCACCAGCTGCATAAATTTTGGGATTGGTCGTTTGGAGGTAATCATTTACCTTCACACCTTGGTGTTTGTCGTATTCCACCCCAACTGATTCTAAATTTAAACCTTCCACATTTGGCGATCGCCCCGCACCGACTAAAATTTCATCGACTGTCACAGAATCTCGATGACCATTGGAGGAAAAGTAAAGCCGTTTCCCCTCGGTGACAGTTACCACTTCTTCCAACTTAGAATTTAATACCAGGCGAATTCCTTCTTTAATCAAAACCTTTTGGAGAATTTCAGCGCCCTCAGCATCTTCTTTATTAAGGATGTGAGAACCGCTATGGAAAAGTACCACCTCACAACCCAACCGCCGGAAAGCTTGCGCCAATTCGCAACCAATGGGGCCGCCACCAATCACCGCCATACGTTCCGGTCGTTGAATCAGCGAAAAAACTGTCTCATTAGTTAGATAACCCGCCTTTTCAATTCCTGGAATCGGCAGTTGTGCAGCTCTTGCACCAGTCGCAATTACAGCTTTTTTAAATCGGAGGGTTTTATCGCCAACTTGCACCGTATTTTTACTCGCAAATCGACCACTACCCAAAAAGACATCTACACCCAACTTTTGAAACCGTTCCGCCGAGTCATTAGGGCTGATATCAGCCCTTATCCGCCGCATTCTGGCCATGACTTTGGGAAAATCAACATCAATATTGCGTTGGGGAATATTAACTCCCAAGTTTTGAGCATCCCAGATTTCGCCAACAACGCGGGCAGACCGAATAATAGTTTTAGATGGTACGCAACCAACATTTAAGCAATCCCCACCCATGAGATGCTTTTCAATTAACGCCACCTTTAAACCCAAATCTAGACCCGCCGCACCCGCAGCCACCACTAATCCCGCCGTACCAGCACCAATTACTACCAAATCGTAAACGTCGGCGGGTTGAGGATTAACCCAATTGGGCGGATGGACGTAAGACACCAACTTTTGGTTATACTCATCTATTGGGCGAACTGTAACTCTTTCTAAATCTGAATTGGTCATTGGTAAAACCTCTTTTAAAATTAAGAATCCCGATTAATTTAGGCGGCTCAGTCTTGTATTTTTTATGCTTGTCTAATAAGGAATACAGTCTTTGAATTGTTTTGTCCGTTTGGGAATTGACAGATACTATTGAAGCTTTCCTGTATAAAGGTTTCAGCAATCAATAATTTACAGCAACTTGCAGTTGAATAGACCACAGTAAGGTAACACAGCTGTGGTATCTTACAATTCTTCTTCTAAAGCTTTGCGTGCAATCCGGGTTACATAAACTGTAACGGCGACAGTCGCAATCAAACCCAAGATGCGAATTGCCCATTGTAAAGTTGGGTTGCTAGGTTGAGCCTCAGTGCCAATCATCGCCAGATTACCTGCAAGGGAACCAATATAAACGTACAGAATGGTTCCGGGAATCATACCCAAGGAGCCGATGAAGTAATCTTGAAGTGAAACTCCTGTGATGCCAAAGGCATAGTTGAGCAAATTGAAAGGAAAGATGGGTGATAGTCGCGTTAACAGGACAATTTTTAATCCTTCTTTACCTACAGCTTGGTCAATCGCCGCAAATTTTTTGTTATCTGCAATTTTCTCAGCAACCCAGTTTCTTGCGAAATAACGTCCTACAAGAAAAGCAGCAGTAGCGCCAAAGGTTGCACCGATAAACACGTAGAGAGAACCCCAAACTGCACCAAAAATTACACCAGCTCCCAAGGTGAGAATAGAACCTGGGAAAAAAGCAACAGTAGCGATAATATAAAGGGCAATAAATGCGATCGCTCCCACTGTACCAAGGCTATCAATCCACTGCAAGGCGTTTCGTAAAATTGCTTGGGGATTGAAAGAATTTAGATTGGGAGATTCTTGTGCCAAAGCTGGGTCTGTGTTTAATGAGAAAACACTCGCCAATATCAGTAATGTTAATACACTTAGGTTAAAAAACTTCTGCAAGTTTCTGGCATCAATACTTTTAAATATCTGAATGATTGTTAATTTTGTCATAGGTTGTTATTTCTTCTATTGCCACACTTTGAGATAATGCTTTCTGAGCAACTTTTGTGATATATACAGTCACAGCAACGGTAGCAATTAACCCAACTATTTGCATTATCCATTGCCAGACTTGAGTTTCTGGAGTAATTGGTTGAGAAGACGTGTTAATCATGGCAAGATTACCAGCTAAAGAACCAATATAAGCGTACATCACAGTACCAGGAATAATGCCGAAGGAACCTAATATATAGTCTTTGAGAGAAACCTGTGTTACTCCAAAAGCATAATTTAATAAATTGAAGGGAAACACGGGAGAGAGACGAGTCAATAAGACAATTTTCCATCCCTCTTTGGCAACGGCTAAATCAATCGCTTTAAATTTAGGATGTTTTTCCATTTGTCGGGAAACCCAATCCCGCGACAGGTAGCGTCCAATGATAAAAGCCAAGGTTGCTCCGATTGTTGCAGAAATTAGTACGTATATTGATCCCCAAAATACTCCAAACAGACAACCACCTTTGAGCGTTAAGACGGAACCCGGTATAAACAGTAATGTTGCTAAGTTGTAAATGACTATGTAGGCAATAGGCCCTAAGACACCTAGACTTTTAACCCAAATGACTGAGGTTTGTAAAAGTCCTTGAAAGTTTAACTGTTTAGCAGCAATTATGAAAGTGACAGCAAGGCAACTTAGGAGTAGTAGTTTGAGTTTGGAATTTAATAAACGCTTCTTCATTTTTATAAATTTGACCTTCTGAAGCTCGACTTTGACCTTTTGAGGCTCAACTTTGACCTTTTGAGGCTCAACTTTGACCTTCTGAGACTCGACGTTGACCTTCTGAGGCTCGACGTTGACCTTCTGAGGCTCGACGTTGACCTTCTGAGGCTCAACGTTGACCTTCTGAGGCTCGACTTTGACCTTCTGAGGCTCAACTTTGACCTTCTGAGGCTCAACTTTGACCTTTTGAAGCTCAACTTTAAAACTTACCAAAAACTTGGGTCTGAAGCCGTGTGCTTCACGCAATGCTTTAAAGTAATGAGTAATGAGTGGATGAAAAATGGGTATTTACTCATTACTTATTACTCATTACTCCTTCTTAAGAGCGCCTTTAGGTCGGTGAGTATGTCAACCCTCAAATTCAATGCCCCTAAGATATACTACCTACATGAGAAACAGCTTAAAGCCTGTTAAATTTTTCTCGACGATACCAACGACGAACTCGCTCAGGTGAAACGCCGATTAAATAAGCAATAATTACTATTTGATTAAGTAGCGTAGTTTTGAATACTCCCTTTTGTAACCATCTACGAGCTGAGGTGACAACTGGTGTGGGAATAATTACAATGCGTCCGACGCGTTTTAAACGACGCATGAGTTCAAAATCTTCCATAATAGGCAATTCGGGAAAGTTGCCTATTTGCTGAAATACTTCTTTTGTTAAAAAAATTCCTTGGTCGCCATAAGGCATTTGATAAATGTGCGATCGCACATTTACTCCCCACTCTACCCATCGTAAACTTAAAAGTGACGCATCAATTTGCAACTTAAAAGCACCAGCTACAGCCCCAGGTTGTTGTAGTGCTGTGCGAATCATCTCATCAAACCCAGTTGGTAAACGGGTATCCGCATGGAGAAATAACAAAATATCACCGCTAGCCGCTAAAACACCCGCGTTCATTTGCACAGCACGACCAGGGGGAAATGATGAGATAACTTTGACACCTAATGACTTAGCAATTTCTACTGTGCCATCATTTGAGCCACTATCCACTACCATCACTTCTATATTTGTACTGGGTTGGGTAGTTGCGATTGCTTCTTTGATATTTACCGCTTCATTAATAGCTGGAATAATAATAGAAATTCTGCTACTTTTAATATTTTGATTCATAATTTCTTAAACCATTAAGATGCATCAATAATTAAAATACTGGCAGAGCTTGTAAACTGTGTAAAGCTAACCAATCAACGGTTATAAATTTTGTGGCTCAATTTTTTTATCCTTAAGAGACTGTTATGCTCAAATTCATGTCTATATCTATATCTGCAATTATATTTGTCTTAATTTTAATTTTGGGGTTTATATCTCCAGTTCAATCTGCAACTCTCCGTTCAACTTGGGTCGAGAATGAAATTTACCAATACAATCATCCCTTTGCTGCTCAATTGCCTCAAGAACTGGCAACGAAAATGCAAAAAATGAAGGCTAGCCCTTTTGCCTTTTATCGGGGAACATCTCACATTTTTTATCGTGATATGCAGACCTTACCAAGTTCAGGATTCGTGAATTCTTCAACCTCAGCCATCTGGTTAGAGGGAGATATGCATCTGCAAAATCTTGGAGGGATGAGAGATAGCAACGACAACAACGTTTTTGACACCACCGATTTTGATGAAAGCTATCTTGGCCCCTACGTTTGGGACTTGCGACGGATGGCAGTCTCTATTTTGTTAGCAGCTAAAGAGAATGGTCTTAGCTCAAGTGACGCTCAAGATATTGTCCGTAATTTTTTGGATGCTTATCTGAACAAGATGAGTGATTTTAAAGGAACCAACGACGAACTTTCATACCATTTGGAATCTAGCAATACAAACGGTGTGGTCAAAGATTTGATTCAAAAAGCCTCGCATGAAAGCCGTTCTAAATTGCTAACCAAGTACACGCAGTTAAATAACAGTAACAATCGAATATTTCAGACGACCTCGAAATTTCAGCCTGTATCTAACAACACCTATTCCGACATTGCTGGGGCTATGAGCAGCTACATCGCCTCAATTCCTAGTAGTAAGCGCTACAACAGTAGTTACTACGCTCTTAAAGACATTCGGCTAAAATTAGGCTCAGGCACTGGTAGTCTTGGTAAGTATCGATATTATTTACTGATTGAAGGGCCAAGTTCAGCAACCGACGACGATCGCATTTTGGAGATGAAGCAAGAAGGTAGTAGTGCAGTTGCGATCGCACTTCCAGGTCTGCTGCCTACTTCAGTCTACGGAAACCAAGAAGGAGCGAGAGTGACAATTGCCACCAAAGCAATGCTCTCTAATACTGATCCATTGCTTGGCTACACTACAGT
Organism: Nostoc cf. commune SO-36; assembly: GCF_023734775.1. Taxonomy (NCBI): domain Bacteria; kingdom Bacillati; phylum Cyanobacteriota; class Cyanophyceae; order Nostocales; family Nostocaceae; genus Nostoc; species Nostoc commune. Next base: position 747,291 of record NZ_AP025732.1, read on the forward strand.
CAGCAGCATAGCCTTTATGCTGCATGAAAAATCACCCTACCAAGTTGACTTTGACTATACCTTGCTAACCACTAAGTCAAAATTCATGGATGCGACGGGGTATGCAGGAAAGATCGTTGCCAAAAACCATGCAATCTCTGATAAAGATTACGATGCTGCAATTATTCCCATCAGCGTTGACAAAGAAGTGACTGATATTGTGAGCAGTAAAAAAGCTGTATTTAAAGACGAAATTGTTAACTTTGCAGTAAACTATGCAACTCAATTGGAGTATGACTACACGAGTTTTGTAAATGCTTATAAGCAAGGAAGGCAATTATACTAGAATATTGATTTAGTATTCAGAAAACATTTAACAATTTACAAAATTTGAATATTCCTAGTGAAACTTTGTGAAACTTTACTAAAACATTGATTTTGTAGTCAGGGATTCTTTTCAGATACACTAACATCAATTATAGGACTTACACATTGACACAAAATACAAAATATGCATTTTTGAAAAACCAGATATGTCGTAGGGGCACAGCAGTGCTGTGCCCTCCATAGCGCGGGTTTATGTACCATCAAATAATAATTAATCAAAGCCGGAAACGACCTATTTTCGTGAATTCATACCATGATTAATTTGTACAGTGCGTAAGTCCTAAATTAGTCTGATCTCAAAAACCAAATACGTAGTTAAAGTGGTTACTTAATTATATAAAAAATAGCCGTGTAATTACTATTGAAAAACTGGACTTAGATTATTTGGTTATATAACAACATCGCATCTTAACACTAAGCAGACCTAAAAAAGTATACATATAAATCTGAGGAATAAATGGCTGAAAGAAAGAATAAAAAGTAAACATTTACGTAGGGATATTTTTTAATTAAATGACTCAATCTAATAACAAGACTGATCTTCTCCAGGAAACGGATTTAGGAACTGTTGTAGCTCAAGCTACTACTACAGACAAATGGCAAGTCTTGCCGTACAGTGCCCCAATCCTACCCATACATGCTGCCCTACTCCGTACTGGTAAGGTATTCTTTTTTTGTGGCTCAGGTAATGATCCCAATCGGTTAAATACTCCCTATGACAGTGTGGTCTGGGATGTAAACAATGGAACCTTTACCCGTCAAGCACCTCCATTGGATAGTAATAATCAACCTATTGACATTTTTTGCGCTGGTCACTCCTTCCGCCCTAATGGTATGTTGCTGGTTGCAGGTGGAACTTTGCGCTATGACCCATTTTATGGTTCTCCCTCTGCTCTCCTGTTTGATCCCGATACTGAAAAATGGGTCAAGATACCATCAATGAATAATGGCCGCTGGTATCCTACTGTGTTAACACTAGGCAGCGGTCGAATATTAGCAGTGTCTGGGCCGGATAAAGATGGCAAGCTCAATAGACAACCAGAAATTTATTCTGTTAACTTTCCAAATGGTTGGAATGCTTTTCCAATAACTAGTGCCTTACCTGCATATTTACATTTGTTTTTACTAAGTAATGGAGACATCTTTTATTCAGGTGCTCAGATGGGTGGCACTGGAGTGACACCAAGGATATTAACCCTGCCAGGGGCATTTACACAATCCATTACAGAGAAAGTAGTGCCAGGGCTGCAAAACCCAGGTTTCGGCGGCGATCAAGCTGCCAGTGTTCTTTTACCACCTGCACAAGATCAAAAGGTCATGATTATCGGTGGGGGCGGTGGTACTGCAATAAACAGGGTGAATATTGTAGATTTAAAAGCTATTAACCCAACTTACGTAGCAGCAAAGCCTTTAAACTATGCCCGGAAGCATCACAGCGCAGTTTTGTTGCCCGATCGCACAGTCTTTGTTTGCAATGGTAGCAAAATAAATGAGGACACAACACAATCAATGCTGCCAGCAGAAATCTACAATCCAGCTACAAATACTTGGACAGTGGTAGCTAAACAAAATGTCCCCCGTGTATATCACTCGGTGGCCTTGCTCTTACCAGATGGTAGGGTAGTCACAGCTGGAGGCAATCCTAAACGAACGGTCAATGAACTGCGATTAGAAATTTACAGTCCTGCGTATATGTCTCGCCCACGACCAATTATTCAGAGCGTTCCTCAAATAACATTGAGCTACGGGCTACAATTTACAATTCAGACACCCCAGGCTGCGAATATTAAATGGGTTAGTCTGATTAAACCAATGGCAACTACCCATTCCTGCGATGCTGAACAAAGGTTAGTGGATGTACCAATTAATTTTAGGGATGCCACTTCTCTCAATGTCACGATAACAGACAATCGAAACATCGCACCGCCAGGTTGGTACATGATTTTTATTACTGACAATAATGGAACGCCGTCAGTAGCAACCTGGAGGCGCGTATCTTAGAGGTTGTTTGAAAAGTAGTTAGTTGTAATTTTAGGCACTTATTGATCCCCCCTAACCCACACTTAGGGAGACCCTAAAACCTCGCTGCCTCCCCTTAAAAAAAGGAAACCGGATTAAAGTCCCCTAATTTATCGGGGAACCAGTGCGGTCTTCTCCCAAGGGGAGACGCTAAAAGCGTTAGCGAGCCTGCGAGCGTCTGGGGGTTTCCCCCATGAGCAACTGGCGTGAATTTAGGGGGATTTAAAAGGTGATCCATCACTAAAAACTTTTCAAACATCCTCTTAGCTTTACCTGGTTATGTTCACACTGCTATTTAATAAAAGTCATCAATTCTAAGAGGGAAAATATGAGTTTCAAGCTATCACGTCGACAGTTTGGCCAGTTGGCACTTACTGGAACTGTAGTATCTGGACTTAGTTATCTAGCCAACAAAGCCTTGGCGCAAACACCAAGTTTAGATTTAGATATTGTAGGTATAGGTTCTGGCCCGATCATAAACCCTTCCCAAACAGCTATCCCAGAGGTAAATACAACTGAATTAGATAATACTGCCTCAAACACTATATCCATCGATACTAATGTACCCACAGATATTAATGTAGAACTTGTTTTGCAATCCTTAATTACAGGAAAGTCTCAGGTACTTGGGGATAAAAGTACACCTCTATTAGGGCCTAATCAGATATTGAGTGGCTTCACTTCTTTAAGTAATGGCACACTTGTTTTAGCCGTTACTCCTATTACAACTAGTAGAAGACGGGCAACGCCTACTCACATTACATTTTTGGGTACACCTGCAAAAACTTTGATAATCTCAGGACTTAAACAGAATCAACAGCTTGGGAGCTTGCTAGGCACTAATGATGGGCGGCTCATCGGTCTAGTAGGTAAGAAGAACGGTACACCACCTATCACATTGGTAGATATTAACCTTCAAACAGGAGAGATAACTCCTATTGATAAGTTTAAATTCCCAAAAGATGAGCGAGCCGGTAATCTAGCACAGTGCCCAGACGGAAAACTCTATACAACTTTACTTGGACTCAATGGTGGTACAACTCTGGTACAGCTAGACCCAAATCAAAAAAGACCAATTAGACTGGGACAATTGAAAGTTGATGGTAAAGAATGGAATAATGGCTTACAAAGCTTAGTTTGTTCTGCAACAGGTCAACTCCTCGCTTTTGGAGCTATGAGGTATGAGACACCTTATGCTGTCTATAGCGTAGATAAAAAACAGTGGAAACATGACTCGGCTACAATACTTTGACACTACTCTGATTGCGCTTGCGCGGAGTAAAAGGGATTAAGCCGATATTTAGCAGAAAATCCTCAAGCCCTCGTCTGGGCTTGAGGATTTTTATCAAGAAAGGCACAAGGCAATACGCTTGGGTTAGCCATAAAAACCCCTAACCTGCGTAGGGTCAGTCCTCATCATCAACGGCAAGGTATTGGTAGCAAGCTAGTGCATACTTTATAAATTACCTCTGAATCTCACACTAAAGGTAGAAGTATTTTAGGAATGAGTACACACATTTATTATATATAAATAGTCAGATTAATTCAGAGGAAAATAACTTATGTCTGATTTAATTAACAAACAAGTCATCCTTAAAAGTCGTCCAGTCGGCGAACCAAAGGAGAGTGATTTTGCTTTAGTAGAAACACCAATTCCCGAATCGGGTGAAGGGGAAATTCTTAGCCGCACCATTTATCTATCTCTAGATCCTTATATGCGTGGTCGCATTAGTGCAGGCAAGTCTTATGCTGCATCAGTAGAATTGGGTTCAGTTATTGTGGGTGGTACAGTCAGCCAAGTAATTAAATCAAATCATCCTCAATTTCAAGTTGGGGATTTTGTTCTTAGCAATAATGGTTGGCAAACTTATGCTGTATCTAAGGGTGAGACACTGCGTAAACTTGATCCGACTCAAGCACCTTTATCTTATAGTTTAGGTGTACTTGGTATGCCTGGTCTAACTGCTTATGCCGCTCTACTTGATATCGGCCAACCAAAAGAAGGTGAAACTGTAGTAGTTTCAGCCGCTTCTGGTGCTGTCGGTGCAGTAGTAGGTCAAATTGCCAAAATTAAAGGTGCGCGGGTCGTGGGAATTGTCGGGAGTGACGATAAGCGGGATTATATAGTTAAAGAATTAGGTTTTGATGTTGGCATTAATCGCAAAACTCAAGAACTTGATTCAGCCCTCAAAGAAGCTGCCCCTAATGGCATTGATGTTTACTATGACAATACAGCAGGTGTGATTTTAGAAACTGTATTGCAGCAGATAAACCTTGGGGCAAGAATTCCATTAGTAGGTTTGATTTCGGAGTATAACGCTACATCGACTCCATCAGGGCCTAATTTAATGCCGCTACTAATCAAACGGGCTTTAATCAAAGGTTTCTTAGTTAGCGATTATCAACATCAATTTAATGATTTTTTACGTGATGTTTCTGGATGGTTGCAGTCTGGTCAACTCAAGTATAAAGAAGATATAGTTGTTGGTTTACAAAACGCTCCGAGTGCTTTTATTGGTTTACTTCGAGGTGATAATTTTGGCAAGCTGATTGTTAAGGTCAATGATAACCCAACAGCAGCTTAAACGTTTAATAAAATGGGTGTGTGCTACGTTACCGCAAATCAGTAGTATATTGCTGGAGAAGAGGGAGCAAATTGTTGAAATTCAGTGTCGTCAGGAGTAGATAATTCAACTAAAGTTTTAGGTGTAATTAGATGCACAATGGTTTTAGGAGTAAGCTGCCACTACTGCTGACATTCTGCTTATTTACTAGCTTTTTGCCTGTCTCTAGTTCAGTTTTATGTCCAGCCGTTGCCTCCGACGAATACTATAAAGTAGCCAGAAATAATGGCAGAGATGGACGCACAGGAAGCGATGGGCGATCGGGTAGAGATGGTGGCAGTGGTGAAAACCAAAATATTTTTGTCAATGGTTCACCCGTTAATCTTGACTTATCTGGTAAAGATGGTGAAGACGGGGAAGACGGAGAACATGGCGATCAACCTGACTGTGGTTCCCAACGCGGTCGCGTTAGCCACGACATAAATGCACCAAATGGTGGTAGTGGCGGTAATGGAGGCAAAGGAGGAGATGGGGGAAATGGTGGTTCCCTCACGGTGTATTACAGCAATTTGACAGACTTACGGAACGTTTCCGTTCGGGCAACTGCTGGAGAAGGTGGGCGCGGCGGTAGAGGTGGCAACGGTACTGGAGGGTTGCAACTGTCACAGACGGAGATGGGAAGTTAAAACCTGTAAGGGAACTCCTGGTAGCCCTGATTATAAGTGTACTGAGAAGGTTTATCGATGTAGCGACGGTAACGATGGGCGAGATGGCAGCGATGGTAGCGATGGTAGGCAAGGGCGCTTGGGAACTTTGAGTATTGTGAATAGCAAGGAACCTTTGGCAGCTGATAGTCCAACTGTGAAGCTAGCAATTTCGGAACTGACAAACAAACAGTTCAACCTCTCAAAGAATAAATGGAATCAACGCATAGGGGCAGCTTCTCTACTTGCGCCTGGTTCTGCGATCGCTGATAATTATCGAGAGTTTGAACAGCGTCTAGAAGAAACTTTTCAAATAGTTTGGCAAGAAAGACAACCCATTACCAGCTTTGGTAATCAAGCTGTAACACTGAATTTAACTGACAGCAAACAAGTAGAAGTTACTTTTTCTGAGGACTTATGGGTTCAGGGTAATACCCAAAGTGAGGCTAAATTGACAACATTTACCGTTAACCATGCCATTCCTAAAAAAGATGTTACCCGGTTAGCTGTGGCAGAGTTTGCTGATGCAGGACAAAACCTCAACTTAAAAATAGTCGATTTGGCGGCAAAGTCTGATGTTATTAATACTCAGTTTCGCATAAAATTCCGCGCCCAGGATAGCTTGCACGGTTTTTCTGGCTACAAAACTGAATATGAAGGTGATATTCCTAACGAACTTGTGACTCGTGACTACAACCGTTTTACTCTAGCTTTGGGCAAACTCAAAATTTCTGATGAAGCTTTACGCCCTGATGTCAACGTTGATATTGAAATCGTAGCAACTCGTTCTTTGGGAATACGTTCTGCGAAGCAAACTATTCGCTGGCAGGGTGCAATCCGCAAGCCTAGATAAAATTTAGGAAGATTTTTTCCCATCTGAAACCATTTGCGAGAGAAGATAGGCTGCGAAATCTAGTAACTGATCCAGCAAAAAGCCAATAATGCCGATGTAGAGGATTACCTGAATTATGTAATCAGCATTGCCAGCTTTATAAGCCTCCCAGAGAGTAAAGCCAAGCCCTTTTGGGCCGATTAACATTTCTGTGGAAATAACTATAAACCAGGCTACCCAAATGCTAACTTTCAACGCATGAAATACATGAAATATAGCTACTCTAAAGTTATTATTCTGTCTCTGAAAATGTCGCATACCTATTGCAGTATTAATGATCATTGTCCAGAGAGTTCCCAGAAAAACTACTATAATAGCAGCCGATTCATTCTCTTGAAATACTATTAAAGCAATAGGTAATAAAGCTATAGGAGGGATACTATGTGGTATCTGAAATATCAGCCTAAATAGCTGATATACCATGCTATTGATACCTATTAAATATCCGATGAAACTACCTAATACAGCAGCGGGAATGTAACCAACAAATAACCTTTGTAGGCTAGCTAAAATGTCTAAAAACATATTATTATCTCTGCCTCAGTTCTCATAGTCAATATTTTGGAAATACTGTGGCAACAACACAAAATTACGGGTGAAAACTGTATTTAATTACACCTTTTATTGGATAAATACAATATTTTTTATATCTTTACCTCCTTGACGAATAATCAAAAAAGTTAGGTGTTATTACGATGTGATCGTAGTAGTACAAAGAAGAACTCAAAACTTGACTTTATTAAACTTTATCAGAAAAGCACAATCTGATTAGTAAATTAAATACAATTTCCAGAATTGTTTAATCAAACATGAGTTCGTGTAAATAATCCGCGAACCCATGTTTTTTTTCCAAGGGCAATTTGGGATCCATACTTAGCAGCAGCAGGCGCACGTACTTTAGCGGACGCGACGGGATTAGCCCCCAATCGGGGTTATTATTTGGCTGTAAAATCTTTTGTTGATACCAAGCCAGATGCTTTGAAAATAGTTCTAGATGAAGTGAAGAAAGTTAGTGAATGGGCAAAGAATAATTCTACTGAATTGTTAGCGTTTAATGTGTGCTTCTATCGCTCTGAATTAGCGTTTTAAACTAGCCTTAAAATAGCCTAATAGAAATAGTGAAACCCAACATTATATTAAGTTAACATTGGGTTTCACATCATTCAAATAGCTTGATTAGGTGGTATTTGTTCAGGCGGCGTTTCCGCAGGGGGAGCGAGTACCGCATCTGGAGCAATTTCTTCTACAGGAATCGGTTGTTTGTCCTCAGTCTCAGCATCTGGTTGTGCTGCTTCCACCAATTCAGGAGATGGGGGATGTGGGGGAATCGCTTCCGGGACACTCTCGGTTTTTGCTTCGGTTTCGGTAGTAACTGTCTCCTCTGCTGGTTGTTCTGGTATGGCAGTAGTTTTGTCGATAATCTCAACAACAGGTTTCTCTGCCAGAACAGAGGTAATGTCTTCAGGTTTGGGGGTTGTGGGTGTCTTTTTACTCACAGTCTGTTGCACCTTGTCTTTCGCGCCACTGAAGGTGCTACCCAGACCTTTTTGCAACTGGCCTAGCCGTTCCTGAAGGGACAACTTATTCACCTGTTCTTGAATGCCAGTTTTTACCGTCTCAGCACTGGGTACTTGGGTTTGTTGCGTCTGCGGGGTCAATTGCCGACGTAATGATAGAGTTTGCCAGCCAAACCAGACCAAAAGAGCCACACTAGCCACATGACCGAGCAACAAACCCCCAGTAATGCGTGGTGCAAAACACCCATAAGACTAAAGCGTAGAACAATCCTACGCCACTCCAGATAAAGTCATTCTTGCGGTGGATTTCTGGGAAAAAGAAAGCTGCTATGTAAATGGCTAAACTACCAAGACCCACTACCAAAGCTAGGACAAATGCCAGCATTATTTGGTTACTCCTTACTGCGTCCTTTAATTATTTCAATTTTGCAAATTTTGCCAGTCAATTGTTGATTTAGATACAATTTAAAATCAATTATCCCTGTTACTTGTGGATTTTTGTCATTTATATCAAGTCTTAAGGTCTTCTTTAGGGGAGAACGGAAAATATCGGACTACCCTTATAGGTAAAGGATTCTGCAAGAGTTAGCCAGAAATTTTTATGACACTACAAAGCTTTGGTGTGATTGGATTAGCCGTTATGGGTGAGAACATCGCTCTCAACGTGGAGCGCAATGGCTTCCCAATTGCAGTTTACAACCGCTCCCGCGAAAAAACGGATGCGTTTATGGCGCAGCGTGCTATAGGACGGAATGTCAAAGCCGCCTTTACTCTAGAAGAATTCGTTGCCTTATTGGAACGTCCCCGCAAAATTCTAGTAATGGTGCAAGCTGGTAAGCCAGTGGATGCGGTAATTGCTCAACTAAAACCTTTGTTAGACGAAGGCGATATCATTATCGATGGTGGCAACTCTTGGTTTGAAGATACGGAACGCCGCACTCAGGAATTAGAACCGGCTGGGCTTCGGTATCTTGGTATGGGTGTCAGTGGCGGTGAAGAAGGAGCGCTAAATGGGCCTTCACTGATGCCTGGAGGTACAAGAAGCTCTTACGAGTATCTATCACCAATTTTCAACAAAATTGCTGCCCAAGTCGATGATGGCCCTTGTGTAACCTATATTGGCCCTGGTGGTTCTGGTCACTATGTGAAAATGGTACACAACGGCATTGAGTACGGCGATATGCAGCTAATTGCTGAAGCCTACGACTTGCTGAAAAATGTCGCTGGATTAAACCCTAGTCAGCTACATGATGTGTTTGCTGAATGGAACACCACTGATGAACTCGATTCATTTTTGATCGAGATTACGAAGAATATCTTCCCATATATTGACCCAGAAACAAATAAACCCCTAGTGGATTTGATTGTTGATGGCAGCCGGTCAAAAGGGAACTGGACGCTGGACTGTGCAAACTGCATTGGAATTGGGAGTTGCTATTCCTACAATTACAGCAGCAGTTAATGCCCGGATTATATCTTCGATTAAAGAGGAGCGGGTTGCAGCATCTAAAGTCCTCACCGGCCCCAGTGGCAAGTATGACGGGCAAACTAAGGACTTTATCAATAAAGTTCGTGATGCTCTCTATTGCTCAAAAATCTGTTCTTATGCTCAAGGGATGGCGTTGCTATCCACAGCTTCAAAAACATATAACTGGAATTTGGATCTGGGCGAAATGGCACGGATTTGGAAAGGTGGTTGTATTATTCGCGCTCGCTTTTTGAATAAGATTAAGAAGGCTTTTAGCGAAAATCCAGCTTTGCCTAACTTGCTGTTAGCTCCCGAATTTAAGCAGACAATTCTCGACAGACAGACTGCTTGGCGGGAAGTAATTGCGACAGCTGCAACAGTAGGAATTCCAGTACCCGCATTTAGCGCCTCCTTAGATTATTTTGACAGCTATCGCCGCGATCGCTTGCCTCAAAATCTAACTCAAGCACAACGCGACTACTTCGGCGCACATACCTACCTGCGTCTTGATAAGCCCGGAAGTTTCCATACTGAATGGGTTCCCATTGCTGAAGCTGAGAAGTAAGTTTTCACGTATCTGTATGAGGATATTCTGAAAGGTTAGTTAATTTCAAAGTACAGATTTAGAAGTGGCTCTGAAACTCAGAGCCATTTTTTTAACGTAGACGCTTCTCTACGAGACGCTACGCGTAGCTTGCTGAAGGGTACGGCTTGCCGCAGGCTACCGCAGAGGCTCAGAGAACACAGAGGAAGAGAGCTTTATTTTTTATTGATTTTAGGAGTTGTTATTACCAAGATATTTGGCTTTTAATTCTTCTAATTCTTGATCTATTTCGTTTGTACTAGAAGGCCCAGATGTGGGAATTGGTGGTTGTATTTTATTTGGCTGAGGTTTGTTACTACCCAAAAATTGGGTTTTCATTTGTTCTAATTCCAGATCAATTTGACTAGGAGATGGCGATACAAATGTAGGTGGAGATTTTGCTGGAGATTGAGGGAGGGGTTTTGCTGCAATCGCTGATGTGGCTGCTACTTGCGATTGTTGATTTAAGTCTTTGAGAACTTCATCTACTGTTTGATAACGTCGAATTGGAATACTTTCTAACATTTTGTTGAGAATGCGACTCAACTGATTACTAACGGGAGTTTTCAAGTATTGCTGCCAAACCCAAGTATCGTTGTTAGTATCATAGGAATCGAAAGGCGATCGCACTGTTAATAAATTAATACAAGTTGCACCCAAGCTGTAAATATCGCTGGCGAAAACAGCTCTACCTCTCATTTGCTCAGGGGCAACATATTCTGGACTACCAATACTTGTACCAGTTTGATTTAAGGCAGCGCCAGTGGCAGATTTAGCTGCACCAAAATCTACTAATACTAGTTTGCGTTGGGCATCGCTCTCACGAATAATATTTTCTGGTTTAATATCGCGGTGAATTACGTGTCTGGCATGGCAAAACTGCAAAACTGATAATAAATCGTTTAATAGTTGCCAGATTTGTGTTTCACTAAAAGCACCTTTATGTGCTAATTCCTGGGCTAAGTTTTGCCCGTCGATAAATTCTTGTACAAGATACTGCCGATTTTCTTGGGTAAAATATGCCAGTAGTTCGGGAATTTGCGGATGTTTCCCCAATTCATCTAACTGCACCGCTTCTTGATTAAATAACTCTACAGCTTTGGCAAGACTATTAGCGCCTTGGGATTGGGGATAAAATTGCTTAATTACGCAGCGTGGTTTTGAAGGTTTATCCTCATCCACAGCTAAGAAAGTTTTGCCAAAACCACCTTGTCCGATTGGTTTGATAGCACGGTAACGTTCTTTGAGGAGTAACTTAGAACCGCAAGTCCGGCAAAACTTGACATCAGTAGGATTTTCAGGCTTGGGACAATGGGGATTAAGGCAGTAGCTCATATAGGCGATCGCTCTTATATGTTCTTATTTTCTCTTGTCCCAGGCAAAAGGGGGTAATTAGCAGATTTTGGATTTTAAATTTTGGATTTGTGTCACGCAGAAGGGATAAAAACGTTTAGTGGAACATTAGTCTGGTATGAACCAAAAGAATCTAAAATCTAAAATAATCAAGTGCGATCGCTACACTTACACACTGCTAACTAGCCCATACCTTCTATAACTGGATGAAAGTAGAAGGCGAACCCCAATACTGTATAAGCAGCTAATAATAAAGTGCCTTCAAGCCAATTGGACTTACCATCAGAACTGATACTGTTTGCAATCAAGACTGATGCAACCACAGCTACTAATTCAAAGGGTTGGAAATCCAAATCCATTGGTTTACCTAATACCCGCCCTGCTATCACCAACACGGGGGCAACAAATAAGGCAATCTGCATACTTGATCCCACAGCTACCGAAAGGGAAAGATCCATCTTATTTTTCATCGCCACGGTGACTGCTGTGGCATGTTCAGCCGCGTTACCGACGATGGGAACCAATATCACCCCTGTAAACAGTGCCGTCAAACCTAGCTGAGATGTGGCCACTTCCAGAGAATCTACTAGCATTTCTGACTCAAGTGCCACTAGTAAGGTACATACTAGCAAGACACCAACCCACAACATCATATTTGGTTTCGCGTGAGGGGTTTCCTCTTCTTCTGTCTCCGCTACACCCACATCATAAAGATAGGAGTGGGTTTTCATTGAAAACAGCAGTGTTAGGGCATAAACCAGAATTAATACTACAGCAACAGCAATAGAAAGATTTTGCAGTGTTTCTTCGTTAATTCCTTGAGATGTGTAATTCATCGCCGTTGGCATCAAAATAGCAATCACCGCTAAATTCATCGAATCAGCATTCACCCGCGCCACAATTGGCTGAAATGTCTGTTCTTTGTAGCGTAACCCCCCCAAAAGCATGGAAAAACCCATCACCAGTAGTAAGTTGCTAATAATCGATCCCGTGATACTGGCTTTGACTACATCTATTAACCCAGCATTCAGCGCTACTAAGGCGATGATTAGTTCTGTAGCATTGCCAAATGTGGCGTTTAACAAGCCCCCCAATGATGGCCCCACTACGACAGCAATTTCTTCTGTGGCTGTACCCATCCAAGCCGCTAAGGGCAGAATTGCTAATCCAGCTGTAACGAAAACTATTAATTCTCCCCACTCCAGAAAATGGGCTGCTACAGAAATCGGGATAAACAGTAGTAAAACGAAAAGAATAATGTTTTTGGTTGACATTTGTTGTCTTAAGTTGAGGGTATCATTCACAGCGAGCAATCCTGAGTTTTAAGTTTGGAGTGTTGAATTAACAATCACTTTCATATCAGCACTCCGATATGATACTCTCAACCGTCTGTAGAGCAATTCAGAGATTGTACTGTTTTCCGTTCACTGCCGCGCTAATTATGTAAAATAAGATTGCGATATGATGAGTTCTCGCAATCTTTTGTTGCAAAAGTATGAATTTGAGGCAAAATATTACATCAAAAATGGGGTTTAATTATTAAAAGACAATTAAAATTTTGATTGACGCTGAAGAAGAGAAAACCCCTAACTGAGCCTTTGTTTAATGGCTAATTACTTTAAGCCTTCAGGGAAAGGGCTGTCTTGCAAAGTTCCTTCAAGTCGGCAGAGCCGCCCAACGGACTTTGCGCTGTGCAATAACGCAGATTTCCCATTACAATAAAACAGCTTTGTCAAAATTTAGTTGGATCTCATAGTTGTTGTTTATACCGGATTTTGTGTTCAAACTATTGTAGTAAGGTTTACGCACAATGTTTTCGGTGCAACTGCAAGTTTTTTGTTTTGGATAAATATACATGACTTCTGCTGCTGAAATGCCGGCTAGCTCTGGCTCAACGTTAACATTACATTCAGATCCCAATAACACCAAAGAAACCGATCCCCTGAGAAAGGCTAATGGTGTTTATGTGACGGTGCATGGTCATTTTTACCAGCCACCAAGGGAAAACCCTTATCTGGACGCAATTGAACGCCAACCGAGCGCTGCACCTTTCCATGACTGGAATGAGCGGATTCATTGGGAATGCTATCGTCCAAACGCCTTTGCCAGAGTCTTAAATGACCAAGGCGAAGTGGTGGGGATCGTCAACAATTATGAGTATTTCAGTTTTAATATTGGGCCAACGCTGATGTCGTGGCTAGAACGCTACGATGTGGAGGTTTATCAGCGCATTTTAGAGGCGGATGCCAAGAGTAGCGATCGCTTGCATGGTCACGGTAATGCGATCGCGCAAGTATACAATCACATCATCATGCCTCTGGCGAATGAACGCGACAAATATACCCAAATTCGCTGGGGTAAAGAAGACTTCCGCTCCCGCTTTGGCCGCGATCCCGAAGGTATGTGGCTAGCAGAAACTGCTGTAGACTACGCAACCCTAGAAGCTCTAGTTGCTGAGGGCATTCGCTTCATTGTCCTTGCACCGTCTCAATCCCTGCGTTGCCGTCCCCTCCCCACTCAAGATCATCCCCATCCTGAATGGATTGAAGTAGGTGGTAGTCAGATTGATTCTACCCGTCCCTACCGTTGTTATCTGAAACCCACATTAGACACTTCATCTTCACCTCTGAGTGCGATCAATGATGGCAATGGGGATAACCACTCCCCACTCCCCACTCCCCACTCCCTCCCTTACATTGATATCTTCTTCTACGATGGGCCGATATCGCGGGACATGGGTTTTAGTGATGTCGTTTATAATTCCAGTCACTTTGCCGGACGTATTGGTTCGGCAGTGCGTGGGGATCATCGTCAGGCACAGCTAATTTCTGTGGCGACAGATGGGGAAACCTTCGGACACCACAAAAAGGGAACTGAGAAAACTTTAGCCTACGCCTTTACCAAAGAGTTTCCTCAACAAGGTTGGACAGTGACGAACTTCGCCCATTACCTGAGCTTAAATTCTCCCGGCTGGGAAGTGGAATTAAAGTCAGTCACAGCTTGGAGTTGCGCTCACGGTGTCGGCAGATGGGAAGATGACTGTGGTTGTGGTGGAGAAGGTGGTGTTTGGCATCAAAAATGGCGTCGTCCCTTGCGGGATTCCCTAAATTGGCTGCGGGATCAGCTAACTGAGGTTTATGAAGAACATGGTAGACAGTTATTTCGTGATCCCTGGCTAGCGCGAGATGAATATATCCAAGTATTGCGCGATCGCTCTGCTACCAATGTCAACCGTTTCTTAGCCCGTCATCAAACCCACAAACTAACCGCAGCCGAACAAGTAGACGCTTTGCGCTTGTTAGAAATGCAGCGTCACGCTTTGTTAATGTTCACTAGTTGCGGTTGGTTTTTTGAAGAAATTTCCCGTCCAGAGGGGACACAAATTCTGCGCTACGCCGCCCGTGCTTTGGAATTAGCAGGGGATGTGGCAGGTGTGCAGTTGGAAAAAGGCTTCGTCAAACGTCTTGGTTTAGCCCCCAGTAATGTGGATCAGTTCAAACACGGTGCAGAAATTTATCGGCAACTCGTGTTAACTGCCCAACTTGGCTTTAAGCAAGTAGCAGCCCATTACGCTATTACTTCCCTATTTACTAATCAGAAACCAGCAGAGGCGCACAATTCCCTACCGAGGAAAGATGCTGCTGACAAACAGCCTCAGCGTTACCATAAGCGGGTTTATTGCTACGCAGCCAATGAGTTAGATTACCAACTGCAACGGATGGGATCGTTAACTCTGGCTGTGGGAAATTTAAAGCTAGTATCAGAGATTACTTGGGAAAGTGAGCATTTGGTCTTTGCAGTTCTGCATTTGGGAGGCTGGGATTTCCACTGTGGCATTCAGCAATTTACTGGGCGGCGTGACTACAGCCAATTAAAAGAAAAGCTGTTTGGGGCACTAAAACAAGCTAGTGCGGCTCATACTATCTTGGCGATGACGCAGCTATTTGGCGAAGAAGCTTTCAACTTACAGAATCTATTTGCTGAAGAACGCCACCGGATTATGGGGCTGCTAAGTCAGGAAACACTGGCACGTTTAGGACAGTTGTATACCCAAGCGTACCGTGATAATTATGGTGTGCTGATGGCGTTTCATCGAGATGAACTAGCAGTACCGCAAGAATTGCAAGTTGCAGCAGATATTGCTTTAGGACATCGCTGTCTGATGACATTACGATCGCTTGAGCAAGATATCGCTGATCCCCAAAAGAGTTGGAATCACATCTTAGAATTAGAGGCGATCGCAACTGAAGCAAAACATCTGCGTTGTCGGCTGAATATTCCCGATGGGAAGCAGATGTTAGAACAGTTAATTGCGCGATTGCTCTGGCAATTGTTGAACGATGCCAATGGTAGCTTTAATGCAGATATCCAACTGTTGGAGCGATTGATTGATGTCGGGGATCAACTAAATATTGACGTTTCTCTACAGCGATCGCAAGAACTCTATTTTAGTTGTCTGCAAAGTCAGATTGCGCCGGTGTGTATTACTAGCTTTGGAAATGAAGCAGATAATCAATGTCTTCAATTGCTCAAGTTGGGTAAAAAGTTAGCTGTTGATGTTAGCGCAATCTCAAATCAGTTGAAATAGATGTAGGGACTCACAGACTCAGAATCTTGCTTCGATTATTATTTTCCGAGAGTGACAAAACAGAGATAAATAGGACTTACGCAAGAGTTACGGAATAACGTAGACGCTTCTCTACGAGACGCTACGCGTAGCTTGCTTCCCGAAGGGTACGGCTTGCCGCAGGCTACCACAGAGGCGCAGAGTACACGGAAAAATCAGAGTTTGAGAGATATTTTGCGTAAGTCCTAATAAATTCTGAATTCTGACTCCTGGGTGCTGAATGATCGTCAAAAAACGGACGAAATAACTCCCAGGTGAGACTTCCCATTATCGTTGACAATGTATGCGATCGCTCCTGATGGTTGATGAGCGTGTAATTTCTTTTCGTCCAAGTGCGATAATATTGATTTAGTCAGTTGTTGAATCGGGAGCGCTCGTGGTTACACAGTTCAACATCAATGATACATTGCTGCAAGAGGCACTCGCCCTAGATGACCAGATAACCGTTGATGCCCTGGTCGAAACTGCACTGCGCGAATATATCCAACGTCGCAAGCGACTTAAAGTGTTAGAACTCTTTGGCACTATTGATTATGACTCAGACTACGACTACAAACAGCAACGTCAGCAGGCATGAGGGTCATAGTTGATACCTCTGTTTGGTCGCTGGCTTTGCGTCGGAGAACCCCACCCGATTCTTCCCCTGTAGTTACCCGATTACGCGATTTAATTACCAATGACCAAGTTGCTTTGCTGGGTGCGATTAGGCAAGAAATCCTTTCTGGCATTCGCAGTTCGGAACAGTTTACCCGTCTACGAGATTACCTGCGGATATTCCCAGATATGGAACTAAAGAAAAGGGGATAATATCCCCTTTCTTTTTACAGTGAATTTTAAGTTAGTGAAGTACACAACGATTCGTCTCAAATCCAGGTAATGCACCCTGTTTTACTTCAAAATTCTAACTCCTGAATTCTGCTGTAACTTTATTTACTTAATCTAGCAACGATCGCGATGGTAGGGATAAAGCCACTCACACCTGAAGAGTCCGTGGGTATGTTTCTCAAAAAACGTTCCTGCATGACGTTTACGTGATATGTTGATCCCAGCTTTAGTTTTAATCTCATATAACCAAGGAAAGGCTACTACTAAAATAGCTATGGCAGTGAAGAGGTAGAAAATTGTAGTTTTAATGTTGAGGAATTTTCGGGAATTGCTATTGTGACTTTGAGGCATAGAAATGAAAAACGAATAGCCCATACTATCGTAACTTAAAGTTGAAAATATCGCTGGAAACGTGGATCAATATTATCAGTTTTCTGCTGATTGCAGGTAAAGCAGAGAGTTTGTAAATTGCTGATATCGTTTTGACCGCCACGTGCGAGAGGAATAATATGGTCGATACTGAGGTTAGTTTCTCCAGTAGTTTTACCGCAGCTTTGGCATTGATATTTGTCACGTTGAAAAACATATTTCTTGACTTCCGGCGGGATACGAATGCGGGGAGTTTTGCTCATTTTATTTCTAGTTGCTAAGAAATTCTTCCAAGCTTGGTACATTTACCCAACTTGATTTTTGATGCGATTCATGAGATAAATCCATCAACAACTGAGAATAAATTCCTTCTCGCAGCGATGGTGTAATTTCCTGATTATGATTAATTCCTTGTACCCATTGGTCTACTATGCGGATAAATGCTGAAATACGACCATCAGCATAATTTTTGGGAAAAGTTAATCGATTTGGTATTTCTATTTCCGTTAGGGGTTTACCTACCTGGGAACCCCAAACACGAAAACCATGTATATAATCTTTTTGATTTTCACTACCTACAATTAATGTACCGCGATCGCCATATACTTCTACCCAATGGGTTCTTGGCGCATGAACCACCGCACTGATAGAAAGTTGGCAAGGTGTACCATCTGCTAATTCCAGCGTTAATATACAGTTGTCATCTGTATCTACTGGCTTAGATTCTCCGCTAACAGGGTCAACGCGTGTCGGAATTGCAGTAGTTAAATGGGCGTTTAATCTACGGATTGGCCCGAATAACCAGTGAATATAATCGAAGGCGTGGGAACCTAAAGATCCCAATGCACCGCCTCCTTTGTCTTTGTCAGAATACCAATTCCAAGGGCGTGAAGTATCAGCACGAGAAGAACCCAACCAATCAATTTTAATTAAGCGCAACTTACCCACATAGTCTTCTGACAATAATTCTGCAAACAACTGCCATCCAGGGACAAAGCGAAATTCAAAATCTACAGTCGCAATAACACCTTTTGCTTTAGCTAACCGATACAGTTCTTTAGCCTCAACTGCGTTTAAAGTTGTCGGTTTTTCCAATAATAAATGTTTGCCAGCTTGCAATACAGTTTTTGCCATTTCATAGTGCAAAAATGGCGGTGTAGAGATGCTAACTGCTTGCACTTCTGGCAATGCCACAATATCTGCTAGTGAGTCGGAGGCGTGGGGGATATTATGGGATTCTGCTATAGCTTTAGCTTTATTTATATCTCGGTGATAAATAGCAACTACCTCTGTTTGAGGATGTGCTTGGAATCCAGGGATGTGGACTTTTTGACCAAATCCAGTACCTGCGATCGCAATCCCAATCATATCATTATTTACTCCCATATTTAGACAATTTATTATTCACTTAATAATATCATTTTGTCTATCATATCTAATATATCTGAGTTTTTACTTGCATCAAATTTTCTAGCGAATAATTTTTCTGATTGCCTAATTTTTTCAAAATCCTGTTTTTCTAACATTCTTGGATGATAGGCATTAACATCAGCCCAATCTAGGTATCTCATGTGATCGTTAACTACCTTATCTTTAAAAGGTGAATTTAAAATAACTGTTTGAAAAAATAACTCATCGGCACAAAAAGTATAATTAAAACGTTTAATAAAATTGGGATTTTGCTTTACAAAAATATTTATCCATTTTACACATTCTCCTGTTAAACACCAAAATTGAGAACCTCCATAAATAGCAAAGCCTTCAGGGAATTTACGTTTTTTAGGTAAAAATAAAATAAAAAATGTATATAATAAAGATGCAATAGGAGATTTAAATTCCTGTTTTTCGGGAATACAAAAATATTTATCATTCCAACGGATGTGCCAATACTCTATTCTTCTTAAGCCGCCGCCTCTCCATTTACTACAAGGTAGCGGGAAATACTCCAGAAATTCTTTACCTTGATTGTTTTGTAGAAACATCTTGATATATGCATTTGATTTGAGCAAATAGTCTTGCCCTGATAAGTTTATAACATAATCAAAGTCAAGACCTGTTTCTACTATTGAATTTATACCTTCTAAAGTAGCTCTGACAATATCAAAACTTCCCCATCCTGAATTATATCTCTTGATAAAAAACACATTCGGGAATTTCTGAAATTGAGTAAATATCTGATGATACGTTGTCCTGTCTGCTTTTTTATCTATATGTATAAAAAAGGAAACCTTATCTCCATTCAATTTAGAAATAAGACGCTGCAATTGTTCAGGATAATTATGTGCCAAAATTATATATGCTATTCTCATAAAAATTACTTTGCGATATAAATAAATTTGTCTTGTTTACTTTTCATTTCAGGTTCATTATGAAATGATAAAACTCTAATTTTCATGGTTTTTTATGTGTAAGTGGATTTACTAAATAATTCCCCACCGTAATTATCTATAAAAAAGCCAAACAAGAACTTAAAATCTGAGTATTTGTTGATCATAATTTTCGGGAAGAGGTTCTATTTCCCAGACTATACTTTTTTCTGTCAACAGCGCAACTTCTAAACCTTTAAAGACTTTATCAATTTGAGCAATGGCGTAATCGCCTGCGGGAGGCGATCGCAATCTGAAAATACTCTCACATCACAGTTTATACTAAGTAGGACTTACGCAAAAAAACTCTCAAACTCTTATTCCTCCGTGTTCTCTGCGGACTCTGTGGTTCAATTTTCCGTTACTTGTGCGTAAGTCGTGCTAAGTACTGGCGACACAATAAATCGGATTTTGGAATACCCAATAGCAAAGGGACTTGCAAATAAGCCATGAGATGTTTTGCTTCGCTTCTCTACAAGACGCTCTGCGAACATCCACAATGACATCTTATATTTAATCCTGCATACCTACTTATAAATATTGCAATCTTTCTTATCAACATTGGAATATTCTTTATAAAAGTTGCAATTTTCCTCATCAACATTGGAATATTCTTTATAAAAGTTGCAATCTTCCTCATCAACATTGCAATACTCCTCATTAACATTGCAATATTCCTCATCAACATTGCAATACTCCTCATTAACGTTGCAATATCTCTCATCAACATTAAAGCGATTGTGAAGAAAACTAGATACAAGCGAAAAATCAAGAGAAATTACTCAGATACGCTTGTATTTTTTTAATAAATACAATTATTCACTAATTTTACTGAACCAGAAAACAGCTTGATTAAGGCAAACTAGCTCTAGTAGACTCTCAAAGGAATATGTTTATGTCTCGTAGAAAACGTACATCCCGTGTTCTAGAAAAAGCTGAATTAAGAGCCTCTGGACTAAAAGCAATTGATTCTAATATGGATTTTGGGAATAATTGTGATTTGCAAAGCTTGACTCAAGTAATTGAGCAGTTACGAACTATGCTTGATGCTTATAACACTGCCTTAACTGTAATTGATTCTTCCAAAACTAAAATTGATGCCATAGAAAAAACTTTAAGTAATCTTACAGATAAGATGGTGAGAGGGGTTGCTTTTAAATATGGCAAAGATAGCAGCGAGTATGAAATGGCGGGTGGAGTTCGTGATAGTGAACGGGTTCGCAAAAGCAGATTGAGCCGCTTGAAAGCTGTTGCAGGAGAAGTGCTAGATGAAAATTCTAAAATTGCCTAATACAACACGATAGTAATCACAAGGCAAAGCGCAACAAAGCTTCTAGCAAGGGTTTTAGAGAATTAACAAACGTTAATTCTTGATTAAAATTATTTTTTTAAGCCTGTAATCGCTCTTGCTGAAGTATAACCTATCAGAATTTCTTTTGTTTGCTGATACTCTTTGATAAAGAAAAAGTATATGCAGCTAATATCATGCATTATCATGCATATAACTTTATGCATTGTGTCGTCTAGTTTAAATTTTCGTAATCTTAAAAACACTACAAAATGGGGATTTTAAAATTTTTACTTGTCTAAATACTGATTAGAGATTATAGTGATACGGTGTTTCTCGTTTAATGTTCTCGGCAGGGTTATACCATGATTTATTCGCGCAAATTACAGACGTTTTTTGCTGTTTTTTCATTGTCTGCTGTATTAATAGCTGATTTATTACTCACACAAAAAACTCCTCAAGCTTTAGCTCAAACGACAAATCCATCTGTCGGTAATGCTGTAACGTTCAGTTGCAATGATAGTGAAGCGACAATTAAATCTAAAAATGCTTCCAGAGTAACTTCTGGAACAACAAGCATTTACATTGGTTATCAGCAAGTTTCATCTAATAACAAAAATCCGATAACCATCCGCTTTAATAATGGCGTAAGAGCATGGTGTCGTACTGATCACGAAACAACCGGCGACGATGGTACTGGTTATGGATTGTATTGGAATGGGAGCGATGTTTTATATGGCGTTTACTCTTCCACTGGTACCCAGCCAGGTCTTAATTTTGGCCGCTTTGCTACTGGGCGTTGGTTAAGTAGTTATGGTTATGGAGGTGGGCCAAAAGTTGCAGTTATAGCCCGGCTTAATCCAGCTAATGGCGATGTTAATTATGCCACATTTTTATCTGCCAAAAAAGCGAATGATGGAAAAACTAACTCTTTAGTTGTCAATAACTTATCGTGGAATGGTACAAGTTTGACTGTGCAAGCAAAGTCATGGTGGACTCCCCGTCGTGCTAATACAACTTCCATGAATTGCACTGGGCCATCACCTTATGGATCATACAGAGTTGTATTTAATGGGGATTTAAGAACCGTGACCTCGGCTTCAGCAGATACTTGTAATTAAAAGGTTAGGATTCAGCTATCAAATTGAATAGTATATTTTTCTCTCGTTCCCATGCAGAGCATTATGAACAACTAATTAGATGCTCTGTCTTTAGTCAGATATTGAGCCAGAGGCTCGATGAATGCATTCCCATGCAGAGCATGGGAACGAGGAAAAATTCCAAGTCTCTCTCGTTTTAGTAGAGAGACTTTCTAGAAAAGTCAGAACTTAATTGACTGCTAATTTTTGCCATTCGGACGCTGAATAATTGTCTCCACTACGCGCCGCTTGGCTTTTGGATCGATACCTACTAAGCGTACATACTCATCGCTATATTTTGTCAAAGTTGCTTCCAAATTGGAAATTGCATCAGACTCGGCATCAATGTGGCTATTAACACAGCTTTGCCAAGAACCTGTGCGAAAACGGCGCTCATCTACGTGTTCAATACTAATTTTGTAGCCTTGAGATAATAATTGCCGAATCTGTTCTTGTGTCTCTAGAGTCAAATGTGGACTCGATACATGGTGTGTTTGGAATCCATTCGTTTTTGCTTCTTGAGTTGCGCCATTTGATGGCTGACTAATTGGTGTTACAGCAGGTGGTGCAGATTGATGAGAATTTCTACCTCGATTCAGTCGGTTGTATTCATCAACCAATTGAGAATTTTCCACCCGGCTTTGTTCACCAACCATCAACTTAGCAGATTCAATAAGGTGAGACAGGTTGAAATTTGGCTTTTGAAATTCTGGTGGCCCTTGAGTGCTGTTAACCACATTTAAGGATACCTGCTCAAAAACTACTTTATGAATATAGTTGCGGATTTGCTCGTCATAAATGCGCGATCGCAAAGCGCTAAAAAAGTCAATAGACTGATTGACAAAAGTATCAACTAGCTGTTCAATTTCTCGCTGCGACAATCCATCCGGTTCAAAAATCCCCTTGACAATTCCTACCTTGTCTTCTCTATCTGGTTCCCAGTAGAATTTATCCATCCGT
Organism: Nostoc cf. commune SO-36; assembly: GCF_023734775.1. Taxonomy (NCBI): domain Bacteria; kingdom Bacillati; phylum Cyanobacteriota; class Cyanophyceae; order Nostocales; family Nostocaceae; genus Nostoc; species Nostoc commune. Next base: position 770,331 of record NZ_AP025732.1, read on the forward strand.
CCATCCCGAATTAACGGTGCATAGAGGGTAGAAAAATCATTACCTGTGACAATAATCGGCACACGATTTAAAGGCGTGGAATCATAGCTTCCCGGCAACTGCACATCCGTGGGATTATCAGCAATATTCATCAGTGTGGCATTCACCAACTGGGTATTTACAGTATATTGAGTACCCTCATCAAAGCGTCCAGCACCAGCGTCTAAATCGTTAATCATCAGTACACACATTTTGCCGCGTACTTTGATCAGTTCTGCTGTTTCCCGATAGCGCAGCCGAATCAACCGCGCTGGATCTCCTGCATCTGGACTTTCCAATTCGCCACCAGATACGTGAGTCACTTCAATACCCATTTTCTCGAAGACTAACTCACATTGAAAAGTTTTGCCCTCACCTTTACGTCCATGAATCCCCAAAATCAAGGGTACTCGCACCCCAGGAAGCTTCAAAAAGTTTTTAGTGATGTGGACAGCAAGTTTATCCAAAAAACGGGGAGCAATGTAATAACCCATGAGCTTGTCTTATGAAAAATTAATTCTTCTAAGGTTAATGTTAAGTTTTTTTGGGGATAGCGATCGCTTTTCTTTCACACAGAACACAGTTTAGCTGCGCGATGCCTTGTATAGACATCTTGTAAAAAGAATGTAGAGACGTAGCACCGTTACGTCTCTACAAAGGTTATGAGTAATGCATATTTAATTTATGAATGCTATAGCTAAAATCAATATTAGCGCGATCGCTATGTCAACCTATACTTAGAGGCGCAGCAATGGTACAACAAGTCACACCAGAAACCACCATCGAAGTTATCTACCCAGAACACGACGGGAAGCCAATGGCGGATAATACAGAACAATTTACATGGATTGTCAAAATTAAAGAAAATTTAGAAATCCTATTTGCATCGTCAGCTGATGTATTTATCGCCGGAGATTTGTTTTGGTATCCAGTTAAAGGAAACCCTAATATTAAACAAGCGCCCGATACGATGGTAGTCTTTGGCAGACCAAAAGCAAAAAGGGGTTCTTATTTACAGTGGAATGAAGATAATATACCTCCACAGGTAGTATTTGAAATACTATCACCAGGTAACACTCTCAAAGAAATGACTAAAAAGTTGCAGTTTTACGAGCGTTACGGTGTAGAAGAATATTATATTTATGATCCACAGAAGAATGATTTAAATGGTTTGCTACGTTCTGGGGATAGTTTTGAAGTTATTGAAGAGATGAATGATTGGGTAAGTCCGCGTTTGGGAATCCGTTTTACACTCACACCGGATACTCTGGAAATTTTTTCTCCTAACGGACAAAATTTTTTGACCACCGTAGAAATTGACCAATTACGGGAACAAGAACGCCAAGCAAAAGAAATAGCTTTAGAAGAAAAAGAAGCGGCTTTAGAAGAACTGGAAAAAGAGCGCGATCGCTATCAAGAATTATTAGCTAAACTCAAAGAAAAGGGAATTGATACAGATAATTTATAATTGTTGACTTCAAATCAGTTATTTTTGCAAGTTACAGAAGATGTATGCATAGTAGAGATTATCTGGTGTTGTCGCTCCACCATGTTTTACGCTGATTATCTGGTCAACAGGACTTTTTATTTAATTTTACTTCTGTAATGCTGATAGATACTTAAGAAATGGAAATTAAAAATTTAACTATGGAACAACAACCGATACAAGTAATTGGAGGTGGACTAGCTGGGACAGAAGCTGCTTGGCAAATAGCCCAAGCTGGAGTACCAGTGATTCTCCATGAAATGCGTCCAAAACGATTTAGTCCTGCTCATCATACAGAACATTTAGCAGAATTAGTGTGTAGTAATTCCTTCGGGGCAATGGCAAGCGATCGCGCGGCTGGATTATTGCACGAAGAATTACGCCAGCTGGGTTCTATCGTTATTTCTAAAGCTGATGAACACGCCGTTCCTGCTGGTGGGGCGCTAGCTGTAGACAGAGGACAATTTGGCCAAGATTTAACTGAAACTTTAGCGAGTCATCCTTTAATTGAATTCCGTCGGGGTGAAGTGTCTGCAATTCCTGAAGGTATTGTAGTTTTAGCAACCGGGCCTTTAACTAGTCCCGACTTAGCTCAAGATTTGCAGCGCTTTACGGGGATGGAATACCTCAGCTTTTTTGATGCGGCTAGTCCGATTATTGTGGGAGAATCGATTAACCGTGACGTTGCTTTTATGGCATCACGCTATGACAAAGGCGAAGCCGCTTATCTCAACTGCCCAATGAATAAAGAGCAGTACTTGCAGTTTCGAGAAGAACTTTGTAAAGCTGAACAAACAGAACTTAAGGGTTTTGAACGAGAAACGGCAAAATTTTTTGAAGCCTGTTTACCCATAGAAGAACTAGCACAGCGAGGGGAAGATACCATGCGTTACGGCCCCCTAAAACCAGTGGGATTGTCAGATACTCGCACGGGGGAACGTCCTTATGCTGTGGTGCAGTTGCGACAAGAAGATAAAGCTGGTCAACTATGGAACATGGTAGGATTTCAAACTAACCTGCGTTGGGGTGAGCAAAAACGAATATTTCAGTTGATTCCAAGTTTAGAAAAAGCGGAGTTTGTGCGTTTAGGAGTAATGCACCGCAACACCTTTCTCAATGCTCCCCAGCTAATGCATCCTACCCTGCAATTTAAAGAACGTCCCACATTGTTAGCTGCTGGACAATTGATAGGGACTGAAGGCTACACAGCTGCGGCTGCGGGTGGCTGCTTGGCGGGTATTAATGCCGCAAGATTAGCTTTGGGTAAAGAACCTTTAGTTTTACCACCAACAACAATGATGGGTGCGTTATTGGAATTTATTAGTTCCGCTTCGCCCAAGCATTTCCAACCAATGCCACCCAACTTTGGGATTTTTCCAGAACTGGGTGCGAAAATCAAAAGTAAGCAAGAGCGTTATGGACGTTACCGCGATCGCTCTTTAACTGATTTGGCAAACTGGAAAGCTAATCATAATTAAGGGGCATGGGGCATGGGGCATGGGGCATTGAGACTTCCCCATTCCCTATCTATGGGACTTGCAAAAAATAAATTAAGAATACTGTACAATAGTCAATCACTTTTATTTATTGAATTAACAAATAAAAGTAATTGCTGCTATGCTAAAAGGTCTTTAAAGTGAAGTTAGCCGGTCAATGATCAGTTGATTGTAAAGTTTTCTTAGCAATAGCTTAGGGAAACAAGCTGAAAAACTTTGTATCTTTAGGTATGAGTTAAAAATATTACGCCTGTGGTAATTTCTAATAAATCAGAATACGCGCTTTTAGCCCTGTTAGAGTTGGCAACCTGCTACCCCAAGGGTGAAGCCCTGCAAATTCGAGAGATAGCGGCATTGCAAGACATACCGAACCGCTATTTGGAACAACTTTTAGCAACATTAAGACGTGGAGGTTTAATTAAAAGTATACGCGGAGCCAAAGGTGGCTATGTTCTGGCGCGAGATCCGCAGAAAATTACAGTGTTCGATGCTTTTAGCTGCATGGAAGGGTCAGATATTACTGTCTCTAGTAATGAGCCGACTCCCAACACGGTAGAAGGTGAGCTAATTCAAGAAGTTTGGCTGGAAGCACGTCAGGCTGCTAACTCCGTTTTAGAAAAATATACACTCCAAGACCTTTGCGATCGCAGAGCAACCCGAGAACAGAAAGAACTAATGTATTACATTTAGGTAATTTGTCATTACGCTTTCTAAAAGATGCTGAGTGTAGCTTTTTTGTGCGTAGGGTACGCGAATTCGCTACCGCTACGTTAATGTAATTAAAAGGGTACATGAAAGTAATAACGAGATAAGGTGTGAGGCTGTTATATGCCTGAAGTCAATTCTCAAGAGATCATAAATAGTGCCGCTACTCTGGTAGAGAGCTATGCAGCAGGGAAACGAGACTTTAGTAAAGCAGAACTGGGTAATGCTGATTTGCGAGGCATTAACTTGAAAGGATCTGACCTCAGTTATGCTGACTTGAGTGAAGCTAACCTGATTGGCGCTAATCTCAGGGGAACTGACTTGAGCTTTGCCGATCTCAGTCAAGCTAATCTAAAGGATGCCGATCTTAGGGGAGCATTGTTAATGTCAGCGAATCTCCGCCAAGCCGAGCTACAAGGAGCGAAGTTGGAAAAAGCGGACTACGATCGCATTACCCATTTTCCCCAAGATTTCGACCCAGTGAAGGCGGGTATGCAGATTAAAATGATTGATTAACAGTGTAGAGACGTAGACTGTGCTAAATCTCTACAAGAGTTCTGGATAATGCATATTTAATTTTAGTGATCCTCCTTGCCTCTAGATAGAAGATATTTCCCCCAAAAGAGTTGTATTTTGGTGATAAAGCCTATCTGTGAGGTTGACAATGGAGGCAAAGAGTGAAATTCTCAACCAACGCGCACCGCTAATTACGGCTGGAATTTTTCTTGGTGTGGGTCTTGGAGGCTTTATTGATGGAATTTTACTGCATCAGATTCTCCAGTGGCATCACATGCTTAGTAACATTCGACCTTTGACCAACACGGCGAATATAGATTTGAACATGGTATGGGATGGCTTATTTCATACCTTTAATTGGGTATTTACTGTGGTAGGGCTTGTGTTGCTATGGCGTGCTGGAGGACGTGATGATGTTCCTTGGTCATCGCAGACCTTTATTGGGTCAATACTGATTGGAACTGGGTTATTCGACTTGGTTGAAGGTTTAATTGACCACCAAATTCTCGGTGTCCATCATGTGAAATCAGGCCCAAATGAGTTAGCTTGGGATTTAGGATTTCTGGCACTCGGTGCGCTACTTGTTTTTATCGGCTGGATAATGATAAAAAAGACAAGAGTTATTAGTCATTTGTAATTGGGCATGGAGCATTGGGCATTGGTTAATAATAAACATAGTTTTTCTCCCCCTGCTCCCCTCTCCATTCCCCACTCCCCACTCCCCCTCTATGACAGATACTTTTGAAAAAACTAGTTGGAGTTGGCAACTTTCTCAATTTCAACAGCAAGCGGGAGAATGGTGGGAATACCAGTTTTACCGCTTTGAACAAGCTCTACCAAAATTACCTACTGGATGGTCGATTAGCCCTTGGCTAGTTGAATTGCTAAAATTCTTATTTTGGTTAGTACTAGCCTTATTTATAGCTTGGGTGGGTTGGCGATTATGGCGAGAATTTAGTCCTTATGTATATTCTTGGCTAAATAAAAGTGGCAATCTCAATGATTTTCGCGTAAAAACTCGCTCTAATGAGTCATCCATAGCCCTTTTGTTGGAGCGATCGCAACAATTTTACCGTCAAGGTAACTACCGTGAAGCTTGCCGTTGTCTTTATTTAGCAATGTTGCAGCAGTTGGATAAAAATGCGATCGCACCCCATAAACTCAGCCGCACAGATGGAGAATATCTGCAATTACTGCGATCGTCTGTGACTCCTATACAGCCTTATGAAACTTTAATTACGACTCACGAGCAATTATGTTTTGGTAATGCTGAAATTTTGCCAGACAATTATGAGCAGTGTCAGCAAGCTTATCGGGAAATTTCCCCAGAATGAAGAGAAGGCGGGGATACTATCACGACATACATAGCTCAAAAAATCAATACTTTTAGTGAAAATTAATAACAAAGTCAGAAAAAGCGAGAGATAGGCACAAAGACTTATCCTCGCTTTTTGATTATTTAAGCTGTGAGAGTTGCGATCGCTCGATCCACAGCTTCTAAGGCAGTGTTTACTTCTGCCTCTGTGACAATCAGTGGTGGCACAAACCGAACTACTTTTGGCCCAGCTGGCACAAGCAATACACCCTCGTTAATGGCAGCATTGACAACATCGGCTGCGGTTAGCTCAATGTTGGCTCGCAACTCCAAACCGTTGATTAAACCCCAGCCACGAACTTCGCCAATGTGCTGAGGATATTTAGCTGCGATCGCTCTTAATCCAGATCGCAATTGTTCACCCCTGTCTTGCACATTCTGCAAAATATTTTCCCGTTCCAACGTCTGGCAAACACTGAGTGCTACACCACACACAAAAGGATTTCCGCCAAAGGTGCTGGCGTGTTCTCCTGGTTGAAAAACGTCGCAGAATTTCTTGCTCATCATTGCACCGATGGGGATACCGCCACCTAAGCCTTTGGCACTGGTGAAAATATCCGGTTCAACGCCGAGATGTTCGTAACCCCATAATTTGCCACTGCGTCCCATGCCAACTTGCACTTCATCAAAAATCAATAAAATGCCAGTTTCGTCGCAAATCTGCCGGAGCTTTTTGAAATAGGCAACATCTCCAGGACGCACGCCGCCTTCTCCTTGCAATGGCTCAATCAAAATTGCCGCTACCCGGTAATCGCCTTCATCCAACTCACTAATCGCCACTTCCACAGCGTTAATATCGTTGTAATTTACGTAGTGGAACCCAGGCACTAAAGGATCAAAATATTTTTGATACTTCGGTTGTGCAGTGGCGGTAACTGTTGCCAAAGTCCGCCCGTGGAAACTCGCATGGGCGGTTAAAATAATTGGTTTTTCAATTTCTAATACTGTATGAGCATATTTCCGCGCCAGTTTAATTGCGGCTTCGTTAGCTTCAGCTCCAGAATTGCAAAAAAATACGCGATCGGCACAGGAATGATTAACAAGCCATTTTGCCAATTCACCTTGTTCAGGGATGTAGTACAAATTAGAAACGTGGTGCAGCTTCTGGATTTGGCGTGTTACCGCTTCTACCATCACTGGATGGGCGTGTCCTAAAGTACAAGTGGCAATTCCCGCTACAAAGTCCAGATATTCTTGTCCCTGTGTATCCCAAACCCGGCATCCAGCACCCCGTTCTAAGGCTAAAGGAAACCTGCCGTAGGTAGACATGACAGCTTCATTAAAGCTATCTGTATCAAAGGGACTAGATGCTGACCCTGAATCTGGGGGGATGGTGGCTTGGTCAACGAGAGTTTGTAGGCTCACTACCGCTCCTCCTGAAAGTTTTTCATTATATAGTTATTTACTAGTTTCCTAGAAACCCCTCAAAAATACTTTTTATTTAGCACAACTCGTACTTGTTCTTAGGCTAACGCTTATATCACCTCAAAGTCCTGGCAGTGGTGAAAAAATTTTGTACTCAACCCTTGAGCTTTAAATATTACCAGCATTAAAAATCTGCTCTGCGGTTAAATTCAATTCTGGCAAAGTGGGTGAAATAATGCGTTGTTTACTGCCGCAGGCATCGCTTCCACGAAACAAGGAGAGCTGGTATTCGAAAAATAAAATAATTTCCTCGTGGTCGCCTGTCGGTGGTGGCGTCTCGATTACTACTCCATCGTGTAATTCGTAGCGTTTATTTGAGTTGTCGGGGTATTTAGTGATAAATTCTTCAAACGTAACTAGTTTTCTTTGTAGGGCTTGAGTCATCGGTTAATCCTCAAAGTGAAACTGATATTAGCCGAAATTCAGGAGGCAGTAGGAATCCACGCACAGCCGCTTACTATGAGTCAATTTGATTAATTTTACATTGCGTAACTTAGTTTGATTTATTATTGTCCACTTACTTAGTTTCAATATACTAAAAAGGACGAATGCCAAAAAGTTAGCAGAAAACGAGAAAAATTAGGTTAAAAGTACTATTTTTACTTCATTCTCAACACTTGAGCACAAATATCAACGTATCCAAAAGGAATTAATGGCTGGGGCGATCGCTCTCGGCGGTGTTTTCCTAATTGGTACTTTGTGGTATTGGTTAGTTGAAGGCTGGGCATGGGAAGATGCAGCTTATATGACAGTCATCACTCTCGCAACTGTGGGATATGGAGAGACGCATCCACTGGGTAGCCGAGGACGATTGTTTACCATTGCCCTGATTTTGTTGGGTGTGGTTAACATCGGTTACATTGTCAACAGATTTACAGAAGCGATCATTCAAGGCTACTTTCAAGAAGGAATTCGGCTACAGCAACAGAGGCGGTTAATGGAATCCCTAACAGAACACTACATCATTTGTGGATTTAGCCGCACTGGTCGTCAAATTGCCAAAGAATTTCGGGCAGAAGACGTACCTTTTGTAGTGATTGATTCGGAAATGGAATCTGTGCAAAGGGCGCAGACAGAAGGTTACACAGCATTTCAAGGTGACGCTACCCTAGATGATACACTTCTGAAAGTCGGCATTGAACGGGCAATGTGTATTGTTGCCGCACTCCCTTCAGATGCCGAAAATTTATACATTGTATTATCAGCCAAAACACTCAATTCAGCAATTCGGGTGATTGCCCGAGCAAGTACAGAAGAGGCTTTGCAGAAGTTACGACGCGGTGGTGCAGATGAAGTTATATCTCCCTATATTACTGGTGGGAAGCGCATGGCTGCGGCGGCTCTTAGACCCCAAGTATTGGACTTTGTAGACGGGATTTTGACAGGTGCAGACCGCCAATTGTATATGGAAGAATTTTTACTCGACCCGGCTTTTTGTCCTTTCGTGGGTCAGAGTTTGCAGAAAGCGAGATTGCGATCGCAATCTGGAGCATTGGTTCTAGCAATTCGCCGCGTTGATGGCACTTTAATCGGTGGCCCCACTGGCGATACGGTGTTAATGCCGGGAGATCGGCTAATTGGTATGGGTACAGCAGAGCAATTGCGTAGCCTTAACCAAATTCTCGGCCCAATTGGTTCTCAAAAATTGCGTAAACCTAAAAATAATAACTGATAAAAAGATTAAACGATTCAAAATTATTTTTTAGGCTTGAATTCTTGATGTTTATCAGCACTAGATGATCTCCACCAAATACTAAGGACACACAGCTGTTTGTCCGTACAGAATACCGTTAACATTCGCAACCATAAGCTAAATTCTATATCAGACTAAACCTGGTATAATTACGGATAAAAAGCGGAGATTTTTCTAGTTCACAGTTAATGAATTGTTCTGTGCTGAAGTGGATTTAGCTCTGTATTCAGTTACTTATAAATAAAACTCAAAAATTATCATGAACTTGAATTTACAGAGGTTCTTTGATGCCTGCGATCCTAGTAGAACTTTAGTACTAGCAAATTCAGAAGATAAGCTGTACTACATTGACTTTGCTGCTGTGCGGGGTGGCAAAATTATTGATGCCTTGAAGCGAACTATCACTCGATTATCTCCAAATAAACCCACCTGTCAATTATTTACTGGACATATAGGTTGTGGTAAATCTACGGAGTTATCGCGGTTGAAAACAGAGTTGCAAAGTGAGGGATTTCATGTAGTTTACTTTGAATCTACTGAAGATTTAGATGAAACAGATGTAGATATTACAGACATCATGCTGGCGATCGCCCGGCGAGTAGGTGAAAGTTTAGAGCAGATTAACATCACTTTGCAACCCCAAGGTTTTAAATCTTTCCTCACTGGAGTATGGGAGTTTTTGCAAACACCAGTAGTTGTGTCAGCTGAAACTGAAATGCTGGGAGCTAAAATCAAAGGTAGCACTGAAGGTCAATTAGAGTTTTCTCTCCCGGCAGGTATTGGCAAAATCACGGCGAAAACGAAAGATAGCCCCAAATTGCGTTCTAAATTAAGGCAGTATTTAGAACCGCAAACCAATAGAATTTTGCAATTTATTAACGAAGAGATTATCCAAGTTGCCACTGAGCAACTCAAGCAACGCGGTCAAAAAGGACTGGTGGTAATTATTGATAATCTGGATCGAATAGACAATCGACCGACTTCATCAGGGCGATCGCTACCAGAATATCTTTTTATTGAGCGGGGGGAACAGTTACGCAAACTAAATTGCCATTTGGTTTATACTTTACCGCTATCGTTGATTTTTTCTAATGAGTGCGAAGCGCTAAAAAACCGCTTGGGTGGTGGAGTTGACCCGAAAGTTTTACCGATGATCCCAGTGCAACTCAGAGATGGAACTGAGTATTTTGACGGAATGGAGTTATTGCAGCAGATGGTTTTGGCTAGAGCCTTTCCAGATATTCAGCCAGAGGAACGACTAGGATTAATTACCAAAGTTTTTGATTCGCCTGATACATTAGATCGGTTGTGCAGCGTTAGTGGTGGTCATGTACGAAATTTGCTAGGAATGCTGTTTCGTTGTCTGCAAGAAGTAGATCCGCCAATTTCTCGAAATATCCTAGAAGCTGTAATTCGGGATGCGCGCCGATCGCCCTCACACTTTCCGTTGACGATCAAGAATGGGATTTGCTGTTTCAGGTAGTGCAAGAGCAGAGAGTCAAGGGAGACAAAGAATACCAAACTCTGTTGTCGTAGCTTGTTCGTCTTTGAATATCAGGATAGTCAAGGGCGCTGGTTTGCTCTGAATCCGCTTTTGACAGAAACAGCAAAATTTAAGTTGTGGCAGTCAGCCAAGGAAATGAGATTATGGCTGAATCAGACGGACTAGAAAAATATCTTGCCAGATAATGAGCGATCGCTGCGAACACTAGCACGCACACTCAAACTAACTCAAAAACGATTTTCCTTAATTTTGGTGCGGTGTAATTACACTAGCTTGCGAGAGCAGATACTCCAACGGTTACGCCAGGAATGCACTGCTGAATTTACCGAATTAGTTCTACCGTCATCTACCACAAAACTTTATAGCAGCATTCTACAGCAAGTAGAAAATCAGCCCCCAGCCGCCTTGATGATTTTGGGTTTAGAGTCAGTTCAAGCACTCGACGATCTACTTGTTGCTGCGAATAAAACGCGAGATAAATTCAAGAGTGATTTTGCCTTCCCCATAATATTGTGGGTTTACAGATAGGATACTGCATAGGTTGGGGCGGTTGGCACCAGATTTCAATAGCTGGGCTAGTCCACCGATTCAATTTACGATTTCAGCCGATGATATGGTGAATTCCTTGCGCCAAAAGGCAGAGCAAGCTTTTACTGGTGATGCTGACTTTAGTTTAGATGGTTATGACCTCAAAGCTGTGCAGCAGGATTTAGCGAGTGATCAACAAGAATCAGATCCAGAACTCCAGGCTAGTTTGGCATTTATGTTGGGCTTGCTGGACTATAGAAATAATCGGCTAGATTTGGCGATCGCACATTATCAGCAAAGCTTGACTTTTTGGCAGCAAAATAACAATTTACATCGGCAAGGAATATTACTGCTTAATATCGCCTTAGCATATTACAGCAAAGCCGAACAGAAGCGCACAGAAAATCAAATTTATTGGGAAGAAACGAGAAATTACCTCCAGCAAAGCCTAGAGGTTTTTGAACAGGCTCAACATCGAGAGTTAGTTGCTAAACATATTAATCAACTGGGCGAAGTTTTGCGCCGTTTAAAAGCTTGGGAAGAACTACATCAACTAGCTCACAAAGCACTAAAACTGCATCAAAACTATGACCTTCCCAACCAAGTCGCTCAAGATTATGGCTTTTTAGCAGAAGTTGCCCTAGAACAGTCACGCTGGAATGATGCTCATGAATTGGCTCAAAAAGCTCTAGAAACATTAGAGACAGTTCCTAACTTTCTACCGCAAGAAAAAGGACTATATCACTTTCTTTTAGCAAAAAGCTTGCGAAACTTGAGTCAAGTTAATGAAGCTGTCAACATCTTAGAAACAGCCAGAAATGAAACTCAGCCTCAATATAATCCGCTGCTTTATATTCAGATATTGGAAGAATTGCATAGCCTTTACTTTGAGCAAAAACAATACGAAGGAGCATTTCAGCTTAAGCAGAAACAGCGCGAAATAGAGAGCCAATATGGGTTTAGAGCTTTTATCGGGGCAGGACGTTTACAGCCACGACGACAAGTAATTAACTCAGAAAACTCACCCAATCTACCATCAAAACACATCGTTGAGGAAGTTGTAGCCGCTTTTGGACGACAGCAGGATATTCAAAGTCTCCTCCATCGCATTGGTAGAACAGATTATAAACTAACTGTAATTTACGGACAATCGGGAGTGGGTAAAAGTTCGATTGTGCAGGCTGGGTTATTGCCAGTACTACAACTTACTTCATTTGATGGGTTAGAAACTCTACCGATTTTAGTACAAGTTTATACTGCTTGGGAAAGTGAATGTGGCAAGCGTTTAACAGAAAAACTGGAGGAAGTGAGAAGCATCCGGTTATCTGAACCAATTGAAACATCAGCAGCAATTATTGAACAGTTACAGCAAAATGAAAATCGTAATCTGTTAACAGTGCTAATTTTTGACCAGTTTGAAGAGTTTTTCTTCACTTACAAAGACCAAGCCAGCAGAAGACCTTTTTATGACTTTTTGCGCGATTGTCTAAATATTTCTTATGTAAAAGTTATCTTGTCACTCAGACAGGATTATCTACATTACTTATTAGAGTGGAGTCGCACTACAAAGTTGCCAATTATCGACGACGACATTCTGCATAAGAATATTTTGTACTACTTGGGAAATTTTACCCCAGCAGTTGCCAAATCTGTCATTCAAAGCTTTACAGAAAACTCTCAGTTTTACCTAGCGCCTGATTTGATAGATGCACTAGTAGAAGATTTAGCAAGTGAGTTGCGAGAGGTGCGTCCTATGAGTTGCAGGTGATAGGCGCACAACTGCAAACAGAGAAAATTACAACGCTGGAACAGTATAGAAAAAATTGGTTAAAAGAAAAACTGGTAGAGCGATTTTTAGAAGAGGTTGTTAAAGATTGTGGTTTAGAAAATGAACGTGCTGCTCAGTTAGTGTTGTATTTGCTGACAAATGAAAATAATACTCGTCCTTTAAAGACTCGTGCTGAATTAGAAAAAGATTTAGGAACAGAGGCGCAAAATTTAGACTTAGTGCTTCAGATTCTTGTAGGTTCGGGGTTAGTATTTCGAGTACTAGAAACACCTGCTGATCGCTATCAGTTGGTGCATGATTATTTAGTACCATTTATTCGCCAACAACGCAGCGCAGAATTACTGGCAAAAATCAAAGAAGCAGAAGAAGAAAAACAGCGTATGCAAGCAGAACTAAATAGAGTTCTGCAAAAGCAACTAAAAGATGCACGAAGAACTGGAATTGGATTTGCGGGATTAGCCGCTCTAGCTAGTGGGTTTGCGATCGCCTCTTTCCTGGCATTAATTAGTGGTAATAATTCTGAGCTAAACGCCATGAGCGCAGTTTCAAACGGGCGTTTAGCTGCTTATCAAGATATGGAGGCGCTGATACAAGCGATAAAGGCAGGAAAACAGCTAAAATCGTGGTGGAAAATTGGAATTAAAGATAATACGAATAAACAGGTAGTAGCAGCTTTACAATCAGCAAGTTATGGAACTCGAGAGAGCAATACACTAGAAGGACATGGTGCTGCTGTTAACATTGTTAGTTTCAGTCCTGATGACAAGTTAATCGCCTCTGGTAGTGATGACAAAACAATAAGACTGTGGAAGCCTGATGGTAGTGAAGCAATTGAAAAGCCTCTTGAACATACCAAAAGCGTTACTACTCTAAGTTTTAGCCCTGATAGCAATATGTTGGCTTCTGGCACTCAGGATGGGATTGTGAGGCTTTGGAATATTAAGGGTGAATTAATTAAAGAATTTGATAATTATCAAAATATCAAAACTAATACTAAAACTAGTTTTGATAGCAAAAAAAATACTTTAAGTGTAAATACAAGTCAACAAAACCAAAATAATGAGGGTAAATCTAGTACAGATCCTGATGATAAGACAAAGAGCATAATCAATATCATTTTTAGCCATGATGGGCAGATGATAGCTTCCGCTAGCAAAGACGGTATACTAAAAATCTGGAAAATTAATGGTGAATTAATTAAAGAATTTAAGGATACCGAAGGTGAGATTATAAATATTAGTTTCAGTCGCGATAAAAATAAAATTATTTATATAAATATAAATAATAACGGAAATTATGTAAGAACTTGGGATATTTATACTAAAAATAGCACGTATATTAAAAACATTAAATTTAACACAGATATTATTGGTGTTGTATTAAGCAACGATGGAAAAATAATTAATTCTTTAGGAAACTATAATTTAAAGCTGTGGCATAGTAATAGTAATGCAAGAGAGAATATATTATTTTTTTTAGAAAATGATAAAAAATTTAGCCCAGAAACTGGAATTTTGGCTTCTTCTTACAATAATAACATTTCACTATCTTTACCAAATTCTCTTAATAACGAGTATATATACTTTGAATCACTTATTGGGCATACACAGAAGATCACAAGCGTTAGTTTAAGTCTAAATGGCAAAATGCTTGCTTCAGGAAGTGAAGACAACACAGTAAAACTATGGAATATTGAACGTAGGGATTTTAAAACCTCTGATGATAGTGAAGCTAAAAATGCCAGTTTTAGCCCAAATGATCAGATAATAGCTTCTATCAGTAAGAATAATCAAGTGCAATTTTGGCAGCATGATAATAAAGCTCTGCTCACAACTCTTCCAGGTAGTAATTCGGCAGTTAGTTTTAGCAAATCCGATCACACGCTAGTAGCATCTGCGAGTCAAGATAAAACAGTGCAACTCTGGCAACAGAATGGTAAGTTTCTGGCTACTCTTCGGGGAGAAGTTATAGATGGAAGTTTTAGTTCCGATGGAAAAACCATTGCTCTCATTAGTAACGATGACTATAGTGTGAGCTTATTTGGAAATAACGGACAATCAATCTCGAATCTCAAAGGACATAAAGGCAGGGTTTACAAAATCTGTTTCAGCCAGGATGGACAAACCATCGCTACAGCTAGTGAAGATAAAAGTATCAAACTTTGGAAACGAGATGGCACGCTGCTGAAAAAACTGGAGGGCTATGGTATTCCAATTAAAAGTATGAGTTTAAGCCCTAATGGACAAAATTTTGTCATCTTAGATGTTGATAACACTGTGAAATTTTTAGGATGGGATGGCAAATTGATTAAGACTCTCCAGGGACAAGGTAGTAGTTTGATAGAAATTGATTTCAGCCCTGATGGAGAAATAATAGCAATTAGTAATCTATATGATGATAAAAATAAGACACAACTCTGGAAAAGTGATGGCACTTTTTTTCCAATGATTCCGAAAAATAAAAATGAGAGTATAAACAAAATAGCTTTCAGTTCTGATAATAAAACTATAGGCGTTCAATATGACAACAATATACGATTATGGGGGCGTGATGGAACTCTACTTGGAACTATTGCTTATCGAAGTGATATTTCCCGCAAGGTAAATGATGAGACGTTATACAATATAGTTTTTAGTTCTGATAATCAAACGATAGGGATTGAATATCAAGCCTATATACAAGTCTGGAGGCGTGATGGTACTCTACTTCAAACTGTTGATACCTCAGATAGTATTCATAAGATAGATTCTCAAACATTGGTTACTTTTGGAAGTGGTAATGGAGTAAAATTTTGGAGCAATGGCAAATTGATTCGTACAATCCCTGATAAAAATCAGAGTAACAACAATCAAAAATCATTCGATGGTAAAATTTTAGCCACTATCAAAAGCAAAAACGAAGTAGAATTAGAGACAATTGACGATAAGCAAATTAAAAACTTAGTAAGCTTAAGACAACAGTCAGGTATGAATCGGATCAGTAAAATTAACTTTGTTCCGAAGAGTGACATACTAGCTATTAGTGGAGAAAATGATGCTGTAAAACTCTGGAAAATTGAGAAGAATGCACCTGTAGCAACGCAGCTTTTAGATCCTTTCAAAATAGATCCTATTAAAAGGCATAGCGATGAAATTACCAGCGTGAGTATTAGCCCTAATGGTAAGATGATTGCTTCAACCAGTAAAGATAAAACTCTTAAGCTCTGGAACATAGATGGTACTTTCATTAAAACAATACCTGAAGCCGATGAAGTCAATAGCGTTAGTTTTAGCCCTAATAGTGATATCATCGCCTCAGCTAGTGATAAAGATATCAAACTTCTTAGACGGGATAATGGCACATTAATCAAACCTCTTAAAGAGCATACTAATAGAGTCAACCGTGTAATTTTCAGCCATGATGGGAAAACAATTGCTTCAGCTAGCGAAGATCAAACTGTTAGACTCTGGAAGCTTGATGGCAGTTTTATTAAATCACTTAAAGAAAGCTACCCTGTCACTGATCTTAGTTTCAGCCGCGATGACAAGATGATTGCTTCAGCCACTAGAGAAACAATCAAGCTTTGGAGTGTTGACGATGGTGAAGTACTCAGTACTTACCAACGTTTCGGGAAAGGAGATGTAAATTTTAGTCCTGATGGTAATAGCATAGCTGCTACTGGTAATAACGCAGTTGCAGTGTGGGATTTTGATTTAGATAAACTCCTCAAGAAAAGTTGTAAGTTGGTGCAAAATTATCTAAAGAATAACCGAAGTGTAAATGAGAGCGATCGCAAGCTATGCGATGATATTCTTACTGATAAATCAAGTAATATTTCAACACCTGATCCTTGACTAATAATCGATTTCTTTCCATCCATGCATGGATGCTATGCCTTTTGTAACCCATTCGATCACAATTGGGGGAGCTTCTGATATCAAAATGCTAGGATAAACTGCTGCACCCCAATCGGGATGAACTAATACACGGCATTGATTTTTAATCACTGGATAGTTGAGCAAAGCTTTGACAACTGCTGTGTCATCGTGAGGGATTGCTCCGGGATGAGACAGCAAAGGGTAGCCTGTACGAGGATCGATCAGGTCTGTAAGATAGCCGCGATCGCGCAGATTAAATGCTAAATCGCAGCCAAATCTCATAAACTTTTCTCGTAAGCGTTCTTTCTCTGACTCTACTTCTGCTGTCTTTTCGATTAATTCATAACGCGATCGCTGTAAGACAATCACTACTCGTAAAAATGGCTGCCGTTTCCAATCTGGTAATATCCGTTCGCAGTTGGCACAGATATATTGACTGGGAGGATGAATTGAAATTTGAACCGCTTGTCCCGTTTCACCAACTAAATTAATGGGACAGGCTTGCTCCGAAGTGTAAACCTTGGGATAGTTCACTAAATTGATTCGGCTTATGCAAGTTTTTTAATTTAATCTCCGGTATAGATAATAGCTCTTAAAAGTTCCAAAAAATCATCAATTTTTTATAAAATGTTGCTTTTTTTGTAAGCAGTTGCTAATAATTTGATAATTTTAATCCGAATTTTATCCTTTATTAACCTGTTGTAACATGATTTGCTGCGATCGCTGTAGGCATTGGCATACATTCAGCATAGCGGGCTACGCCTACGCTCTTAATATCTCTTCGATCAAAATGCCAAAAAATAACTTCCATCTCAGAGAATTTGCAGTAGGGTTACACAGTTAGCTATGCAACCCTACGAGGATTCATATTCATCTGTGGTTAGTTGCTTTTTTCTGTACCTTACT
Source organism: Nostoc cf. commune SO-36 (assembly GCF_023734775.1). Lineage (NCBI taxonomy): Bacteria > Bacillati > Cyanobacteriota > Cyanophyceae > Nostocales > Nostocaceae > Nostoc > Nostoc commune. The sequence goes on from NZ_AP025732.1 coordinate 787,629, forward strand.
TTTGCTGGAACCGTTATAAGCTATGCAGTCTACTTTCGATAGGACTCAATTAATTGAGTTTTAAAGAATTCACCGGCACTTCATCCCAAGAATTAACTGTCCGCAATTGCGCTACCCAACCTGCTGCCTTTTGCGTCTCGGTCAAATTATTCTGAAATGAATCATGGCAATCTTTGGCTTGAGATTCATTACAAGTCGCAATACAGGCATGAATCATCCCAGACGGATCAATTTGCTCGTTTACCCAAATAGTCATGAAATATTCCCTCAAAAACTGTAGCGAAAAAACCTATTCGTCATTTTAGAATACTATTAGAGCCAAAAAATGTAGAGCAAAATCGGTAACAATTAGTGAAGTAATCCCAATTACCGATTACTAATTTACATTATCCAGTTCCGCTTCATCTGGTAGGCAGATAAGATTTATCACCTCTTTCGTAGCGACGGCGGTAAAGTAATTCTAACTGTCCACCATATTCTTGAATCCAGGCAATCTGTCGCTGGTAGAGTCCCCGGAAGGTATTGGCAAATAAAAGTGTAAAGATTGCGACTACTAACCCTGATGCTGTCGATACTAAAGCTTCACTAATTCCAGATGTTACACCTGCTGTTTTAGTACCTCCCACATCTCCGATATTTAGAGAGGCAAAGGAGTTAATTAATCCTAAAACAGTGCCGAGAAGTCCCAACAGGGGCGCAAGACCAATAATTGTCTCAAAAATATTTTGGGAACGCTTGAGTAAGGGGATTTCGCCTTGGGCTTCACTTTCTAATGCCAAACGAAATTCCTCTGGTGTCGGCTCTTCCAATTCTAAAGCTGCTAAAAAAATTCGAGAAATAGGTAAGTCAGCATTTTTCTGCAACTTATCTAAAGCACCAACTACATTATCAAGACGATAAAGCTGTAGTACCTCTCGCACTACCTTATTTTGGCGATTATTGATCCTTACCCAAAAGATGATCCGTTCGATAATCAGCGCCACACCTAACAAAGAAAACCCCAGCAGAGGCCACATTACTATGCCACCTGCTATAAACAGATTACTAATTTCCATCTACTATTTTTTAACTCCCCAACAACGCTAGATTAACAGATCGTTGAGATGGAGCAGTTTAAGGCTGCATTGTAGTTACAGCAACTTTTGGGCTATCCTCAGTTTGGCCGATCGCGATCGCGGATTTTTCCCAATTTCCTCTTCTTGAGCAATAATCGGTTTTTTTGTCAATACCTTTAACAAAGGTGAATTTCTTAAACCATGTTTCACCGGGCGATCTTCCAAACTGTGAAAACTGATAATTGCAATTCTACCACCAGGGACAAGGGCATTTGGGGCTTTATCTAAAAAGGTTTCTAGTGATTTTAACTCATCGTTGACGACAATTCGCAGAGCTTGAAAAACGCGAGTTGCTGGGTGAATTCTCCCATAACGGTATTTTGGGGGAACAGAAGAAGCGATCGCATCAGCCAATTCTGTAGTCGTGTGTAACGGTCGGCGTTCTACAATACGACGAGCAATGCGCCGCGATAATCTCTCTTCACCGTACTTAAAGAAAATATCTGCTAATTCTGCCTCATCCCAATTATTAATCACATCAGCAGCAGTTAGCGATCGCCCCCGATCCATTCTCATATCCAAATTTGCAGCTTGGCGAAAGCTGAAACCTCGTTCTGCTTGGTCTAAATGGTAAGAACTTACCCCCAAATCGGCTAGGATACCATCGAAAGTGTTGGGGGGAAACTCGTAGTCAGCAAAATTGCTATAAATAAATTGTATGCGATCGCTAAACTCTGCTAATTCTTTCTTTGCAGCAGCTAAAGCGTCTTCATCTTGGTCAACTGCCGTTACCCGCACATCTTCAGCAGCTTCTAAAATTAGGCGACTGTGACCACCACCGCCTACTGTTACATCTAAATAATGTCCGCCTGGACGAACCGCCAAACCCTCAACTACCTCTCGTCCCAAAACGGAAATATGAGAAAAAGCTAGTTCTTCTAAATCTAACGGCGTTTGTGAATCTGATTTCATCTTTAATTTTATTATTGATAAATAAATGAGATGGACTAATTTCTTAGTATTGCTGCTATAGATTTAAACCGCGTGTATCTTAAAACCTGTAATTCTTCGGTGATGAAAAGGATTTGCCCTCGTCCCCCAACCTATCCCCCAGATTTAGGATTCGGGGAGCCAGAATTTCAAAGTCCCTCTCCCAAATATGGGAGAGGGATTTAGGGTGAGGGCAAAAACTAGGGTTCTCAACTTAGATGAGGTTTAATTATCTGATTTGTAAGAATTGGCTTTTTTAACGAACCACAGAGGCGAAGAGAACGCAGAGAAAATAAAATAGAGAAGATTCATGATTTAGGGCTGTCACACTGTAACAGGGCTGACAGTATGACAAGCACCCCATTTCTGCGCTGACACTACGCAATATTTTACTTAATCCTCCCAAAGTCTTGGCTCAGGAATACTATCTAAGTCCAAGTTTAACAGTGGCTCACTAAACACAACAGGTTTCCCTTCAGCGTTGAGAAAGTCGTCTTCATCCTTTAACAGTTGCTTCTTCAATTCATTACAAAATTCAATTTCATTTTTGATTTCAATATACTTTATTAAATTTTTTCGGATTATCTCCTTCCTCGCTACATTATCATCAGCATCTACTAAATTTTCACTGGTTCCTTCCAAAATACTTTCCTGTAAACGCTCTTTAAGAGCATTTCTTCTTTCATTTAGCCAATTTATTGTTGAGTGTACTTCTTCATGTATACTTTTCTGATTTTTCTCGTGCATCTAACAACCCCTAAATAATTAAAGCTTTTTTAACCTATAAATTTTACTACTGATGATACTTTAATCACATCTTCAGTACTGTGAGTGGGTCTGTTTATAAATATAAATATCTGTTGGCTGTATACGTACCATTCGCCTTAGACACTAACTTATACAAGATTGAACAGGATTTAACAACATCAAGATTTTAAATGGAAAAAGAGATTAGATGAAAAAAAACCTGTGCCTCAATCCCTTGCATATCAAGCTTCCCTATAATAATTGAAGAGGTGCAACGAAATTAAACAATTACAACACCTTCGCTGCTATCCTCTCTCCAACATAACCCTGTAGAGTCAAAATTATATAGATTGCCCCTACAAACCTCATTTTGGCAGACTAGATAAATCGGCTGTGGTTGGCATCTAGGCGGTTCAATTCAAAATTTTCACGAACGGAGAACACAAAATCTATGACCAGACTAGAAACCCGCACTGAACCAATGGTGCTAAACATGGGGCCACACCACCCCTCAATGCACGGGGTTCTGCGGCTAATCATGACTCTGGATGGCGAGGATGTTGTTGACTGTGAACCGGTCATCGGCTATTTGCACCGAGGAATGGAAAAAATCGCCGAGAACCGTACTAATGTAATGTATGTCCCTTACGTTAGTCGCTGGGACTACGCGGCGGGAATGTTCAACGAAGCCGTCACTGTCAACGCCCCAGAAAAACTTGCAGGTGTCGCTGTCCCCAAACGCGCTAGCTACATCCGCGTCATCATGCTGGAGTTGAACCGTATCGCTAACCACTTGCTGTGGTTTGGCCCCTTCCTCGCTGACGTAGGCGCTCAAACTCCCTTCTTCTACCAGTTCCGTGAGCGGGAGATGATTTATGATTTGTGGGAAGCTGCTACAGGTTATCGGATGGTGAATAACAACTACTTCCGCATTGGTGGGGTAGCAGCCGATTTACCTTACGGTTGGGTAGATAAGTGTCTGGAATTTTGCGAGTACTTATTACCCAAAATTGATGAGTACGAACGCTTAGTAACTGATAACCCCATCTTCCGGCGACGTGTTGAGGGACTTGGTACTATCACCCGTGAAGAAGCAATTAACTGGGGACTTTCTGGCCCAATGTTACGCGCATCTGGCGTGCAATGGGATTTGCGGAAAGTTGACCATTACGAATGCTACGACGATTTCGACTGGGATGTGCAGTGGGAAACCGCCGGGGATTGCTTTGCCCGTTACGTAGTGCGGATGCGGGAAATGCGCGAATCTGTGAAGATTATTCGCCAAGCAATTAAAGGACTTCCTGGCGGCCCTTACGAAAATCTGGAAGCCAAGCGTTTAGCCGCAGGTAAAAAATCCGAGTGGGACGCATTTGATTACCAATTCATTGGTAAAAAGGTTTCTCCCACTTTCAAGATGCCCAAGGGTGAAATCTACGCCCGTGTAGAAAGTGGTAAAGGTGAATTAGGAATTTATTTGGTTGGCGATGATAATGTCTTCCCTGCACGTTGGAAGATTCGCGCCGCAGATTTCAACAATCTCCAAATTGTTCCACATTTACTGCGCGGCATGAAGGTTGCAGATATTGTGGTTATTCTCGGTAGTGTTGACGTAATTATGGGGTCTGTGGATAGGTAAAAAATATCTATCCAAGTATTTTTTAGAGCAGTTGTATTACAGTGCAACTGCTCTATTTTTTTACAGTTCAGTTAAGTATTTCTAAAGTTGCATATTTGCGGAATGATTTTACTGTTTTTGTGGGATGGGCATCTTGCCATTTATGTCAACTTAAGTTGAAAGCCCTTTCAAATCTAGTTTCCAGCCCAGAGGCTGGAAATACAACTCAAAAGCGGCTCTGCCGCCAGCAAGGGAGGCAGCCCCAAGGACGGTATTCCCAGTCGGAGCAGGGGAACGAGAGAAGGAGGCAATATCTAAAAGCTAGTTATAGGCTGGCTTTCACGTTAAGTTGACACCAATGCCATCCCGCAAATATGCAACCCCTGATTTTGAATTCTTCTTTAACTCACATCCCGATTTTTGTTAACAACTTGGGTTTGGTAGTGACGCCATTTTTCTTGTTGACGCGCTCTTTTTTCCTCGGTAAGACTATCAAAACAATACGCACAAGAGATACCTTGCTCATACTTTGGAGATACCTTATCTTCTTCAGAAATTGGTCGCCCACAACAAAAACACCGCTCACAATTCCCTTCCTCTAACCCATGACTGACGGCTACCCGCTCGTCAAAAACAAAACATTCCCCTTCCCATAAACTTTCTTGTGCTGGAACTTCCTGCAAATACTTGAGAATGCCACCTTTGAGATGATAAACTTCTGAAAAGCCTTGGGCAAGCATGAAGGATGAGGCTTTTTCACAGCGAATGCCGCCTGTACAAAACAGAGCAACCTTTTTGTGTTTAGTTGGGTCAAGATGCTTTAGCACATAATCGGGGAACTCGCGGAATGATTCAGTTTGGGGATTTTCCGCTCCTTGGAAAGTACCGATATTCACCTCATAATCATTGCGGGTGTCAATCACGGTTACTTCTGGATTAGAAATTAAATCATTCCATTCCTGGGGACTGACATAGATGCCAACTTGCTCATTTGGGTCAATTTCAGGCAACCCCAAAGTAACAATTTCTTGCTTTAACCGTACCTTCATCCGCTCAAAGGGCGGGTTTTCGGTATAGGACTCTTTATATTCTAAGTCTGCTAAACGGGGGTCAGAACGCAGAAAACAGAGAACAGAGTCAATCGCCTGACGCGAACCCGCAATTGTACCATTAATGCCTTCTTGCGCCAACAAAATTGTCCCCTTAACACCTTGCCCTTGGCAGTAAGACAGCAGAGGATCTCGTTTCTCGGCAAAATCTGGCAATTTGACAAATTTATACAGTGCTGCCACAACTTGGATATTTTCTGGCTTCATCCTTTTGGTAATGGAACAATATAAGTTAGAATAACAAGGGCAATCAAAGTTACCTACTATTTTAATAGTATGGGGGTTTAGCTCAGTTGGTAGAGCGCCTGCTTTGCAAGCAGGATGTCAGCGGTTCGAGTCCGCTAACCTCCATTAAATGTAAGGGATTTGCAAAAAATAAATTATCCCAAATTATTTGAAGATTTGTAAGGGCGCAAGGTATTCTACCCCTACATTGGCGGAGCGTCCCGCAGGGATGGGATGTTTTTTAACTAAGTAGGTGGGTCTAAGCCTTCCCGCAGAGTACGAAGTGTTCGCGGAGCTTCTCTAAGAGTTCCGTTGCTACGCTTCACTTCGTTCCGCTCACAATGACATCTTAATATTTAATTGCGTCTACTTACTTAAAAGTCTCTAATTTATAGGAAGATGCGTAGCCTGCCGCAGGCTATGCCTAGGGTGTTGACTCTGTGCCTTTTTAGAAGTCAACAAATCATGCAAAATATGTGTAGTCATTGCGAGCAATGACATCTTAATATTTAATTGCGTCTACTTACTTAAAAGTCTCTAATTTATAGGAAGATGCGTAGCCTGCCGCAGGCTATGCCTAGGGTGTTGACTCTGTGCCTTTTTAGAAGTCAACAAATCATGCAAAATATGTGTAGTCATTGCGAGCTTTGCGAAGCAATCGCAAAATCTCTGGGATTGCTTCGCAAAGCTCGCAATGACACAAAAATAGTATGAGTCAAAAACGCCCAAATTTTCATCAAAGTCAACAGCCTAGGCTATGCCTACGGACATTTACATAAATCAAAGCCCCATCCCTTGATAGGGAATGCGGTTTTTTCCTTGGTAGGCAAGGAGTTAGGCGAGATCCAATACCATTTAACTTTAATAATGATACAAATATGCTGGTAAGGGCATGGCAATGCCATGCCCCTACGATAAATCTATGTGTAAGCTGTCGCGCATTTAACTTGACACCAATGGCAAGATGCCCACCCCACAAGAGATTCATTTTTTTGAGGATGCAAATTAAAAGATTTTTAGCTTATCAGGCTTTTCGTGAATTGGTATAAGTTAGTATTGCGTCCAATTGTCTCTGTTGAAAGCCGTACTTAGTTAGAGAAATCTCTACATATATAAAGAAAAGAAGTCAACTGTGACTTAACAGCACTAAGGTAATTTTGATCGTTCAAAGCTTGCGAAGGTAATTTTTTAGCACTGACAGCAGCCTTAACTAAATCTTCCGCAACAATATTTATAGTGATTGTCATTTGAATGAGTATGGGCGCACAGATGGGCGCTTTTAATTGTATGAGCAAAGGGGAAAATAGGGCGATTAAATATTGCTACAATAAGCATCTTAGTTAGCATCTCCAGAGCCAGTTAATTTTTATATAATTTAGGGGGTTGTTTGAAAAAGCGTCCATTAGGGTTAGTGGCAATTGTTCTTTATAAATCGTTTACTGCTTTTCTGCTTCTGGTTACTTCAATTGCTTTATTATTGACATTAAAAAATTATCAAACTCTAGAGGCTTTTTCAGAAAATTATGTTTTAGAAGGTAAATCAATAATCATTGATTTGCTTCTAAATAAAGTTCTTAATTTAAATCCTAGAACTCTGGCATTTAGCGGGATTGGAGCCGGAATATATGCTATTGTTACTATTATTGAAGCCATTGGTTTATGGTACGAAAAGCGTTGGGCACATCTTTTAGTATTGGGACTTGTTGGTATCAGTATTCCACTAGAGATTTATGAATTAATTCAGGGAATATCTGCTATAAAAATATTCATATTTTTGTTGAACTTAACAGTGTTTGGCTATTTATTACGAAATTTTCCTAAACATCCAAACTAATTTTTAATTCGCTACTTGAGTTCTATCCTTAGACAAGTAAAACTGAGCGATGTTTGACAACAAGAGGCTGCGGGTTTACGCAAAGCAAGACTTCACGTTGTACAATCGCTACAAATACAATCTGGAGAGCGACTTGCCTAGATCGATTCAGTCTACTCAACCACCACTAAAATTTATTCCCCAACGGTTGAACCCGTTGATACTCCAGATTGTTCGGTGGTTACTGCCGATCGCACTACGGTTTCGCACTCGCCCTTGGCTACAAGCTGGTATTGTCAAGGTTGAAGCGAAGAATGTTGAGGTATTAGCTGAACTTTATCAACAATTCCAGTCTGGAAAAATTCGCTTTCTGTTGGCATTTCGCCACCCAGAGGTGGAAGATCCCCTTTGTATGCTGTATTTGCTTTCCCGCATTGTGCCACAGATTGCTCGTCAGGAAGGTATTACATTACAATCTCTTGTTCACAGCTATTTTCTTTATGACCGGGGTATGACGGTTTGGGCTGGGAAGTGGCTGGGTTGGTTGTTTTCACTGATAGGAGGAGTACCGGTTCGTCGGGGTAAGCGAATAGATCGGCAAGCAATCCAAACTGCACGGGAGTTGTTTGCTAATGGCGAACTACCGATCGCAGTGGCACCAGAAGGCGGTACTAATGGTCATAGTGGTATTGTTAGCCCCTTAGAACCTGGTGTTGCTCAATTAGGGTTCTGGTGTGTAGAAGACTTACAAAAAGCTAATCGGACTGAGACTGTAATTATTGTACCGATCGCCATCCAGTATCGCTACGTTGAGCCACCTTGGTCTAAACTGGATTGGCTGTTGACTAAGTTGGAAGCTGATAGTGGTTTGGAAGTTAAGGAAATCGATTTGGGCGATGCCTGGGTTGGGCTACGCCGCGAAGAGATTTACTATCAACGCCTCTGTCACTTAGTTGAATATCTTATTACTGAGATGGAAGAGTTTTATCGTCGCTTCTATCATCAAGACATCCCAAAAACCATTTCAATTGATGAAAAACTACACCCACAAGGGGATGGAGTTTTTGGGCATGGGGAAGAGTCACCAATGCCCAATGCCCAATGCCCCAAGTCGGCGGGCGGTTATCCCTCTCCACCCACAAGGGGATTGAGTTTCCCGCCGACTTTCGATGAATCTGCTAGTCATAATCAGATATTAATTGCTCGACTCCATCGGTTACTAGATAAGTCTTTACAAGTTAGTGAGCAATATTTTGGCGTTCAAGCGCAGGGTAATTTTATCGATCGCTGTCGGCGCTTAGAAGAGGCTGGTTGGAATTACATTTATCGGGAAGATTTGCCAGATATCAATGGTTTACCAGCTTTCAAACGCGGTTTGGCAGACTGGATTGCCCAAGAAGCAGACTTGCGAATGCGACACATGCGGATAGTGGAAAGTTTTGTTGCAGTCACAGCTACTTATATTCAGGAACAACCGACAGCAGAACGGTTTGCAGAAACAGCCTTGCTTATATATGATATGCTTTCCCGAATTCAGGATACAACACTTCCGGGACGACCTCGGTTAGGTTTGCGACAGGCACAAATCACTGTGGGAGAGCCAATTTCAGTTACAGAACGCTCTCAAAACTGTCAAGGCGATCGCTTGGCAGCTAGAGAAGCTGTGAGCGATTTGACAAGAGATTTGCAGCTTGCTTTGGAAAAAATGATTGGTTGATTACCTGAATTATAAATTTTTGCTTTAGTTCTCAAATCGCTTGCACAAATATCAATCCTAATGCTGACAGATGCCTCAGCTAGGCTTGTCCTAGACATCGTTTCTCTCAACGTCAAGATATTATGTACTCGAACACCGTGCAGCTTGAGGTTTTGCATGAAAGTAGCAGTTTTCGGTACAAAAGCCTACGATCGCAAGTTTTTATCAACTGTAAATTCTCCCACCCAACACGAGTTAGTGTTTTTTGAACCCCGTTTAAATCGGGATACTGCTATCCTTGCTGCCGGATTTCCCGCAGTTTGCGTATTTGTACATGATCAGGTTGATGCCCCAACTTTAGAGATTCTCGCCTCACGGGGAACTCGCCTGGTTGCTCTTCGCTGTGCAGGGTTTAACAATGTAGACTTACAAGCCGCAGCAGATTTAGGAATTACCGTTGTCCGTGTTCCCGCCTATTCACCTTATGGGGTAGCAGAACACGCTGTCGGATTGATTTTGAGTCTAAATCGCAAAATTCATCGTGCCTACAACCGTGTTCGAGAAGGTAATTTTTCTTTAGATGGACTGTTGGGATTCAATTTACATGAGCGCACAGTGGGGATTATCGGCACTGGCAAAATTGGTCTGATTTTAGGACAGATTATGAAGGGGTTTGGCTGTCAGCTACTCGCATTCGACGTTTATCGCAATCCCGAATTGGAGGCGCTAGGTGGAAAGTATGTAGAACTACCTGAGCTATTTGCCAACTCTGATATTATCTCCCTGCATTGTCCCCTGATTCCTGAAACGCATCACTTGATTGACACTAAGGCTATAGAACAAATTAAGCCAGGTGTAATGCTAATTAATACTAGCCGAGGAGCGCTGATTGATACCCAAGCAGTGATTGAGGGATTGAAGTCTGGTAAAATTGGCTATCTTGGTGTGGATGTCTACGAACAAGAATCAGAATTGTTTTTTGAAGATTTGTCTGGTGAAATTATTCAAGATGATATTTTTCAGCGTCTGACAACGTTTCCTAATGTACTCATTACCGGACATCAAGCCTTTTTTACAGCAGAAGCTCTCCACAATATTGCAGAAACAACTTTTGCTAATATTAGCGATGTTGAAGAGGGTCGTACTTGTGCAAATGAAATTCGCGCTCAACTGCCAGCTAATATAAGCTAACGCTTGGCGAAAAGCCTTACCCAATTCAAAATGCTCATGACTTCACCAGGATTAGGACTAACTTGTAAAAGACTCCAATCCCCAACATCTCCGGGAATAAGCGATCGCAAATTCTATTCCCTAAAAAGTGGGCGATGTATTGAAATTGTTGTAAAAACTGGCAATATACCCTGTAAATGCCTGGTATTTAGTTGCTAACACAGAAACTGCGATCGCATTATACCAATTCTTTATGAAGCTGCATAGAATTCGATCCCCCCTAGCCCCCCTTAAAAAGGCTACCGTGTATACACAACTCGAATTACCCCCCTTAATCCCCCCTTTCCAAGGGGGGAAACCGGAAAATCTAGTTCCCTCCCCTTTCCAAGGGGAGGGTTAGGGTGGGGTAAAACCCTGGTTAATCAGCTATTTCAGACTTGTGTATACACGGTAGCCTTTATAAGGGGGGAATTCAAAGTCCCCCAATTTATCGGGGGATTTAGGCGGATCAAGATATGTGCAACTTCACATTAAATTGGTATTAGTGCGTAGGCGCTAGCCCGTCGTAGACATCGCACACATTGCACACAACATAATTCTCCATCAAATCAAAAAAGGCGTAGAAGTTCTGCTTCTTGTCGCCAGACATCGCCTTTTTTCTGTCTAAGATGTCATTATCTCAAGGTTTATGCTCAACTTGATAGCTCACCGAGTGGTAGGTAACACACAAACTATCCTATGATGAGTAGATTTGATAATCTGATGTCTGACTATGGCTGCTAATACTACTGACTTGGAGAAACGTTTATGGGAAGCAGCAGATGAGTTACGCGCTAACTCCAAGCTAAAATCTAGTGAGTATTCCATCCCGGTACTGGGGTTAATTTTCCTCCGCTACGCTGACTGGAAATTTACCCATGCTGAGGAGGATCTGAGAAATACAGGTAGTAAAAGACGTGGAGTTACCAAAGCAGACTACCAAGCAAAGGGTGTAATGTATTTGCCTGATGCTGCTAGATTCTCTACACTGCTGAATTTACCAGGAAGCGCAGATATTGGCAAGGGAATCAATGATGCCATGCGTGCCATTGAAGCAGAGAATGAAGAATTAAAGGATATTCTTCCTAAAACTTATAATCGCCTCGAAAACGACCTGTTATTTGATTTGCTGAAAAATTTTAACAAAGTCGAATTAGGCACAGATTTATCAGGGGATGCTTTCGGGAAGATTTATGAATACTTCCTGGGTAAATTTGCGATGACTGAGGGACAGAAGGGGGGAGAATTCTTTACTCCTATTTCTGTGGTGAAATTAATTGTCGAAGTCATTGAACCATATCATGGACGAATTTATGATCCTGCTTGTGGAAGTGGTGGTATGTTTGTCCAAAGTGCATCTTTTGTTGAAAGACACAAGAAGAATCCCAGCACAGAAATTAGTATTTATGGGCAAGAAAAAGTAGGTGAAACTGTCCGCTTATGTAAGATGAACTTGGCGGTACATGGACTTGCAGGGGATATTCGCCAGAGCAATACTTATTATGAAGACATTCACGAGTCAGTAGATACATTTGACTTTGTGATGGCAAATCCACCTTTTAATGTCGATAAGGTGGACAAAGAAAAAATCAAAGGAGATCCGCGTGTTAGTAAATTAGGAATGCCCAAAGCAGATAATGCTAATTACTTGTGGATTCATTTTTTCTGGAGTGCATTAAATGAAACAGGTAGGGCAGGATTTGTGATGGCTAATTCTGCCAGTGATGCGCGAGGAACTGAGTTAGAAATTCGGCAGAAACTTATCCAATCTCATGCAGTCGATGTGATGATTGCTGTTGGTTCTAATTTTTTCTACACTGTTACTTTGCCCTGTACTCTGTGGTTTTTGGATAAGGGGAAAGCAGAGACTATCCGCAGGGATAAGGTATTATTTCTGGATGCTAGGCACATTTACCGTCAAATTGACCGCGCACATCGGGAATTTAGCGCCGAACAGATTGAATTTTTGGCGAATATTGTCAGGTTATACAGAGGTGAAGCGGTAGAGACTAGCGATGGAAGTCAAGCTTTGCTGGCGGAGAAATTTCCGCAAGGGCAATATATTGATATAGCTGGACTTTGTAAGGTAGCAACTTTAGAAGAAATCGCCGCGCAGGGATGGAGTTTAAACCCTGGACGTTATGTGGGTGTTGCGGAACGGGTAGTGGATGATTTTGTTTTTACTGAGAAGTTGGAAGAGTTGAATGAAGAATTGGAAGTTTTGAATCTGGAAGCGAGGGAATTAGAGGAGAGAATTGCAGAGAATGTGGCAAAGTTGTTAGAACAAAGTTAATGCATCCATTCTTTTAGCTGAGGTAATAGTTATGAACATCACACTTAAACCAGAAATCGAGCAATTTATTCAAGCGCAACTTGCTACAGGTAGATATGCAAATGCTGAGGAAGTGATTAGTAAAGCATTGAAATTGCTGGAAGAATCAGATAAGGAGTATCAAGAATGGGTAGAAGAAACTCGGCAAAAAGTTGATGTTGCAATTGCAGAACTTGAGCGCGGCGAAGGTTTAGATGGTGAAACTGTAGTGATGCAAATACTCGACAGATTCCAAAAAGCGCGTGAGGGTCAGGAATGAGTAATTACATTATTGCACCATCTGCAAGTCGAGATTTAAACGAAATTGCTGATTACTTTCTCACAAGAAATTTAGAAGTAGGAGAAAAGTTATTTAGAGAATTTAATAAAAAGTGCGAAAGTTTAGCAAATTTTCCCAAAATGGGACGCAGTTATGCTCATATTAGAGCGTCAATGCGTGGTTTACCTCTAGATGGGTATGTAATTCTTTATCAAGTTCTTGATGACGGGATAGAAATTTTGCGTGTGGTGAGTGGTAATCGAAATTTGGAGTCTTTGTTTGAGAATGAAGAATAAATTTTTAAGTTTAAGTTTTGGTAGGGTGCGTTATAAACTTTAGTTTTAACGTACCGAAAATTTAGGATGCTGCGTTAGCCTTCGGCATAATACACCCTACAAAACTACCTTTCTTCAAAGCAACCTAGTAATAAAGAGATTAATTAAAAATAAAATATTTAAATATTTATGAAAAAAACACAATTAACTCAGACAATCAAAATCAAAGATTTAGGAAAAGTTATCACAGGCACAACACCACCAACAGTTAATCAACAATATTTTGGGGGTAAGTATCTTTTTATAAAACCTTCTGATATTACGGAAGATCAAAGATATATTTTTGATACTGAAATCACATTATCTGATGCAGGATATGAATATCAAAAACTCAAGGTACTACCTAAAAATTCTATATCCGTTGTTTGTATTGGCACAATTGGTAAGAAGATGTGCCTCACAAGTCAAACGTGTTTTACCAACCAGCAACTAAACAGTATTGTGGTCAACAAATCTAAGTATGACCCACTTTATATATATTATTTGATGCGAAAGTATGTCCCTTATCTTAAACAATTAAATGCTGGCTCGACATCTGGACGCGAAAATGTAAATAAAAGTAGTTTTGAAAATATTGAAATACAAGTTCATGAACTCCCCACGCAGAAGAAAATCGCTGGCATACTCTCAGCGTATGATGACCTAATAGAAAACAACACAAGACGCATCAAAATATTAGAAGAAATGGCACAAACCCTCTACCATGAGTGGTTTGTCAAATTCCGCTTCCCTGGTCATGAACACACCAAAATGGTTGATTCTGAATTGGGGCTAATCCCTGAAGGGTGGGAGGTAAAACAACTATCAGAAGTTTGTCAACGTATTACTGATGGTTCTCACTGGAGTCCTAAGTCAGTTGATAAAGGATACCCAATGGCATCTGTAAAAGATATGTCTACTTGGGGACTCAATGTTGAATCATGTAGAAAAATTTCTCAACATGATTATGAGAAGTTAGTCCGTAATGATTGTAAACCCTTAAAAAATGACATTCTAATTGCTAAAGATGGTAATACCTATCTAAAGCATATGTTTGTTGTCGAAAAAGAAATAGACCTAGTTATTTTATCTTCTATAGCGATTGTCAGACCAAATCTTGATAATATACTTCCCTATATATTAGTTTTTCATTTATTAGATCCTCCAGTTAAATCTAGATTAAAAAACTATGTATCAGGTGCAGCGATACCCAGAATTATTTTAAAAGATTTTGCAAAATTTCCTGTAGTTGTACCATCTATAGATATTCAACATAAATTCTTTAATATTGCAGAAGCAATGATTAAAAATTGCCATTGTTTAATTGCTAAAAATCACAATCTCCGCCAAACCCGCGATTTACTCCTCCCCAAACTCATCTCAGGAGAAATCGACGTAGAACACCTAGAAATCACCACAGAAGATATAGCTGCTTAAACAATTACAAACTTAATGATGATGAAATTGGAACTATATCAGTACGTTGCTCTGTGTCGTGATTGCCCAGAATACAACCTCAAACAGGGTGATGTCGCCATGCTAATTGATTATGTGACTCATCCAAGCGGTGGTGAAGATGGCTATATATTAGAAGTGTTCAACGCAGCAGGTGACTCTATCGCTATTTTTACTGTTCCTATGTCAGCAGTAGCAAAAATGCCCAGCGATGCAGTGCTAGCTATTCGCCCATTAGCAGAGTTAAAATAGTCACCCTATAAAGCTATAGCTTATGCTGCATGGCGGGTAGAAGAAATTGAAGTACCCCTTGCTTGGGCATGAAAATTTTATTTGATATGAATCTTTCTCCTGACTGGGTTCTAGTCTTAGAAAATGCGGGATTTGAAGCTGTCCACTGGTCAACAATTGGTAATCTAGATTTTGGTACACTGTTGGCAATGACTTAAGCTGATGCACTAAGTGTAATTCAAGTGCGATCGCAAATCTTTTGATCTCGATGTCTGAGCAATCTTTTTCAAGATTGCGTTAAAAATGACAACCAAAGGCAATTTGGTATAAGCAACAGATACATAGAAATCGTATTGAGGTACTCCAAAGTCGTATTGAGGTACTTCAAAGTCGTGTTGAGGTACTTCAAAGTCGTATTGAGGTACTCCAAAGTCGTGTTGAAGTACTTCAAAGTCGTATTGAGGTACTTCAAAGTCGTATTGAGGTACTTCAAAGTCGTATTGAGGTACTTCAAAGTCGTATTGAGGTACTTCAAAGTCGTATTGAGGTACTTCAAAGTCGTATTGAGGTACTCCAAAGTCGTGTTGAGGTACTCCAAAGTCGTGTTGAGGTACTTCAAACTTTGTCACACTGCAATCAACCTGTGTAGATTGGGTTGAGGCTTTGCGTCTACGTTCCTTAACCCTATCAATTCCCAACGCTGAACTTTTGAGTTAAAAATGGAGTAAATCGATACTCCATACCTATGCATCCACCTCACCCAGACTCAGAAGCAGCGTTAGAGAATGCCACCATTAAGCTATTCTCTCAACTGCAATGGCAAACAAGCAACTGTTACGATGAAACCTTTGGTACAAACAGCACACTGGGTAGAGAAACAAAGGGTGAGGTAGTTTTAATTCCCAAATTGCAATCAGCTATACAAAACTTAAACCCTGACTTACCCACCGAAGCAATCCAACTGGCCATTGAAGAATTAACTCGTGACAGAAGCACGTTGAGTTTAGCTAATGCGAATGCAGAAATTTATCAACTCCTCAAAGATGGGGTAAAAGTCAGTTTTAAAAATGATGACGGTGAAGAACAAACAGAAACAGTCAAAGTCATTGACTGGAATCACCCAGAAAATAATAACTTTTTTCTCGCGTCTCAATTCTGGGTGACAGGAGAAATTTACACCAGAAGAACAGACTTAATTGGGTTTATCAATGGTTTACCTTTAGTCTTCATTGAACTTAAAGCACATCACCAACGCTTAGAACTTGCCTATAAAAACAATCTCACAGATTACAAGCAAACTATTCCTCAACTATTCTGGTACAACGCATTTATCATCCTCTCTAATGGCATAAAAAGTCGCATTGGTAGCTTAACTGCCAAATGGGAACATTTCGCTGAGTGGAAGAAAATAAATTCTGAAGGAGAAGAAGGGATAATTTCTCTAGACACCATTATTAGAGGTACTTGTGAACCTACTAGATTACTAGATTTAGTTGAAAATTTTATTTTCTTTTACGCTGCTAAAGGTAGTTTAGTTAAAATCGTTGCCAAAAATCATCAATATTTAGGTGTTAACCAAGCAGTTACCGCAGTAAAGGAAATCAAAACCAACCAAGGCAGATTAGGAGTATTTTGGCATACCCAAGGTAGCGGTAAAAGTTATTCAATGGTCTTCTTCTCCCAAAAAGTGGTGCGAAAACTCTATGGGAACTGGACATTTGTGATTATCACCGACAGAGAAGACTTAGACGAACAAATCTACAAAAACTTTGCATACGCTGGTGCTGTGACAGAAATCGAAAAAAATGTCCGCGCCAGTTGTGGAGAACACCTTAAACAACTCCTGCAAGAAGATCATCGCTACATCTTCACGATGATTCAAAAATTCCGCACCGATAAAGGCGGAACCTATCCCCAACTTTCTGATAGATCAGATATTATCGTCATTGCTGATGAGGCACACCGCAGTCAGTATGACACATTCGCGCTCAACATGAGAAATGCTTTACCCCATGCAGCATTCATTGGTTTCACTGGTACACCTCTAATGTTAGGAGAACAAGAAACCAAAAAAACTTTTGGTAATTACATCAGCATTTATAATTTCCGGCAATCAATAGAAGATAGCGCCACAGTTCCCCTCTACTATGAAAACAGAATTCCTGAATTGCAACTTACTAATGATGCACTTAATGAAGATATAGCAGAAATCATCGAATCAGCAACAATAGATGAGGAAGAAGAGAAGAAACTAGAAAGACAATGCGCCAGAGAATATCAATTAATTACCAGAGATGACCGATTAGAGAAAATTGCTCAAGATATTGTCACCCACTTACTGGGTAGAGGATACCAGGGTAAAGCAATGATTGTTAGCATTGACAGATTTACTGCTGTCAAAATGTACAATAAAGTCCAGCACCACTGGCAACAACACCTCCAGCAGTTTAAAAATCAACTTGCTCAATCTAATTTAAGCGAATTTGAACAAAAAAAATTATCAGTCACAATTAAATATATGGAAAAAACAGATATGGCAGTAGTCATATCTCAGTCTCAAAACGAAGTAGAAGCATTTCAGAAAAAAGAATTAGACATTACGCCTCACCGCCAGAGGTTAGTGAGTGAATCTCCCCCACTGGATGAAAAATTCAAAGATCCATCTCATCCCCTACGCATTATATTTGTCTGCGCTATGTGGATGACTGGATTTGATGTCCCCAGTTGTTCCACCATTTACTTAGACAAACCGATGAAGAACCATAGTCTCATGCAAACCATTGCCAGAGCAAATCGTGTTTTCCCAGGTAAAGTCAATGGTTTAATTGTTGATTACATTGGTGTCTTTCGAGATTTACAGAAAGCACTAGCTATTTACAGCACTTCCGGCAGCTATGAGGTACATCCTCAAAGCTAAAAGCTATGTTAGGAGAGAGGCAATAAGAAAAACTGTATTGCATAATACCGGGAAGCGCTGTATGGTTCCGCATCTGGTGGTGGGATTAAAGAAGAAGATACCCCAGTTAAAGCAAAAACAGCTTTAGTGGCACAATTGAGAGAAGCGATCGCTCAAACCACAACATTCTGTACGCAAAAAGGTATTGATTTTGCTGTACTGGAGTCAGCACAAGGTTTTGTACGCACCAAATTTTGGGCAGATGCAGTGGAATGCATCATTATTAATGATGATGTCAAAAAAACTTATCTTTCCCTAGCAGGTAACGTTAACAAACTCTACAAAGCTATCCTCCCAGATCCTACTGCTAATGAATTTACCGCTATTAATGCTCACTTGCAGACAATCAAAGACCAAATTCTGGCAGAAGTACCAGAAGTTGATGTGTCCGAAGTGATAGAACAAGTAGAGGAACTGTTGGATCTGTCCATCACTGCTGGAGAGTTTGTCATCACAAAATCCCACAGTCAACGCATCGACTTAAGCCAAATCGACTTTGTAGCGTTGAAAAATAAATTTGCTAGTACTGACTACCAGAGAACAGAGACAGAAAAACTCAAAATTGCGATCGCGCAAAAACTCCAGCAGATGGTGAGGTTAAATAAAACTCGCATCAACTACCTGGACAAATTTCAGCAGATGATAGCAGAATACAATGCTGACTCACGTAATGTGCAGATATTCTTCAATGATTTGATTAACTTTGCTCAAGAATTGGGTGTTGAAGATAAAAGAGCGATCGCGCAAAATCTGATTGAAGAAGAATTAGCAATTTTTGACTTACTGACTAAACCAGAAATTAAACTGACTAAGCAAGAAGAACAAGAAGTCAAACAAGTTGCCAAAGAATTACTGAAAACTCTCAAACAAGAGAAATTAGTTTTGGATTGGAAGAAGAGACAGCAAACCAGAGCATCGGTGGAAGTGGCAATTAAGGATAATTTGGATAAGTTACCCCAAAGTTATTCTGATGAGCTATATGAACAGAAATGTCAAGAAGTTTATCAACATATTTATGAGAATTATTCTGGGCCAGGGAGTATTTATGATGCTGGTTGAATGTTACCCCAGTTTTACCCCAGTTCTTTACCCAAACTACCCAAAATTACCTCAAAAAGATTGTAAGGCTCTCCAAACAAGCCTTACAACTCCCATTAAAAAAGGGCTTCAAAGCCCTGTAATGCTTATATTTATTAAAAGGCGGCACCCGGATTTGAACCGGGGGTGGAGGTTTTGCAGACCGGTAGCTTCGCACCTTTTGGTAGCTTAAGCGCCTTTGTGGTCAATAATCCAACCAAACACCCTTGACTTTGAATATCAAAATGAATATCATCATAGGGAGATAGAGGTTAAGGATATTCAGATGGGAACAGCCAAGACAGCTAGGACAGCCAGGGGTAATGTAGGTGTTGAGGAGTTCAGGGGCAAGCTAAGGCTCCGATTACCTCGGTCGGTAACACCACTGGGTAAACAGGTATTCATCAGTACTGGGCTTGATGCCAATGAGCTTAATCGCCGCAGAGTGGATTCAGTAGCCAACTGGATAGAAGAAGAGATAATCACAGGGCAACTTGACCCAACCCTTGAGCGCTACAAAGAGAAACTAGAGTGCTACAGGAAACCTCAGTTAACCCTGGTTAGCCCCAGGACACCTCAGACTGACCTAATGGGGCTATGGGAGCAATACTGTGCATATATGAAGCCACAGCTAGCATCTACTACTTATAGGCGCGACTATGCCAGAAAGTACACTAATCATATTAAAGGGCTACCGACAAAGGACTTAACCCAGGCGATCGCTATCAGAGATCATCTGTTAACCCAACTGTCCCCTAATGCTGCCAAGAGAGTATTAACTTACCTAGCGGCTTGCTGTAAATGGGCTATGGGGTCAGGGCTGGCTAAGGACAACCCATTTGCCGGGATGTCAGAGGATATCAAGCTACCAAAGCATGATTCAGATGCCATTGACCCTTTCAGTAAGGCAGAAATGAATATTATTATCAAAGCATTTGAGGACACCAGAGCGCACTATGCCCCATTTGTTAAGTTCTTATTCTGGACTGGCTGTAGAACTGGGGAAGCGATCGCCCTACAGTGGAAACATATCAACCCTGAATGCACCCAGATTAACTTCTGTGAATCCTATGATAGCCAGCTAAATATTAGGAAGGGGACTAAGACTGGTAAGGCTAGAAAGTTCCCTTGTAACAGTAAACTTAATAATCTCTTAATGTCCATTAGACCCCAAGATGTCGATCTAGAATCCCAGGTATTCACTAGTCCCACTGGGGGAATAATCAGCAATACCAGATTCTCTACTCAGGTTTGGAAGGGTGGTAGGACAAGTAATAAAAACTACAATGGAGTTATGCAAGGGTTATTAGATGATGGCAAAATCGAGCGCTACCGATGCCCCTATAACACTAGGCATACATTTATTACCCTGATGCTGGCTGAGGGGTTAACAGTTTCCACAGTAGCTAAGTTAGTAGGTAACAGCCCTGAGATAATCCTGAAGCACTATGCAGGTAACACAGTGCCCTTGAATCTACCAGAACTTTAGTAACCTGGTTAACCCATGAAGAAACCCCCGGATGTCCCAGGGGTTTATTAGCTGGTTATATGGCTCTAATAAAATCTAGCCAGCTATCCAGAGGTTTGAATAACTGCCTGGGGACTCCATAGGATAACTCCTGGGACTTTATTCTTAACCAACTGGTTTCTCTGGTTAACCTGTCCGCCTCAGTTACCCTGGCTTCCCCCGTGGTGCGATCGATGGCGACTATGAAGTGAACAGGGAACCGATAGCGCTCCCATCGGCTTGCTATACCGCCAACTAATATGTTATGGTTTTCAAAGATGCCTGATTTGGACTTGACCTCTAAGTTGTAACCTTTGCCATTGTGGATAACTCGGATGTCCCTTTGGTACTTTGAGTACAAGTCTTGGGCTAGCTTAGACTGACTCCGCGATCGCCAGTTATCCGGGTCAGCCCTGTAACCTCCATAAACTACCGATCGGTATGTCATGTATTGGTCTGGTTGGTAAACTTTGTCTAACCCTTGAGTCTTAAGGTACTCAGCTAGGCTATATTCCCATGAGTTGCCACAGGCTAGCCGGGACTGCCAAGAGTCACTGAAATGATCAGAGTTTTTACTAGCGCCATTGAGCGCTAGATGTGGTATAATGGACATACAAGTTTTTAAAGAAGATAAAGGTTTATTGATAGCCCTGTGGGTAGCTGCTAACTACTCATAGGGTTTTGCATTATGGGGTAATGCTTATGTGTCTCTTATATTTAGTCAAAAGTAAAAGCCGGAAAATAAGCTTTTACTGAGGCTATAAGTGGGATCGCTGGGGCTTCCTGTAAAGCCGTAATATTTACTGGTTTAACCACAAGGGCAATAGGGATAACATGGGATTTTCCCATAAGTATTTATACTCATCGGGTGGTCTTAGAGTCCCAATGCGGTTAGGGGCAGCTAAATGACCCTAAAAACTCCCAGGATGCTTACAGGGTAAGGCTTAGGTATGTAAGCTCCCAATGCGGTTGGAAACCGGATATTCTGGTTCCCAATGCGGTTAATACCGGATAATCTGGTATTTGGGTCGGGAAAGATAAACCCCAAAAGCCGCCAAACTCTTACCCTGTAAGCTTTTTGGTTCGGGAAATAGCACTTGGGATATTGAAGCCATTAGCGATCGCAAAAGTGCCCCATAATACCCCCAAATGGGGGTATTTAGCCCCGTTGACCTTACTTAGGATTGCCAAGGCTACAAGGGTATTAAAAATCCCCTAGAGGCGTTTGTATCTCTAAGGGATTCTAGGGGGTAATCTGAGGGATTCTGAGGGGCTTACTTAATCATGGGGTATATTTTCCTCATGGCTACCGAGGTTTGCCCAGTTCCCATCGGGGTACTCAGGTGTACCCAGTGTGTCCTCTAGGCTCCCAATATTGAAGGTTACATGGGTCACAGGGTCAGGCTGGTTGTACTGTAGCTGGTACTTCAGAAGCCCTGATGCAGTCTCAATCATTTCTCGTAGCGCCCTGGCAGTACTTAAATCGCCACTGGTCTTTAAGAAATCATTGAGATAATCTACATTAGCCATAGCAATATTCAGTAGCCTCTTAAACTTATCCTGGTCTGAACAGTCTTCATAGCTGGCGCTGTCTTGACCTACTGAAGTAGCCGTGGGAGCCTTGGGAACTATCTGAGCCTTGTAGCCATAAATCTGTCTAGAAGTTACCTTGTGTCCCCTGGTAGCTAGCCATTTGGATATCTGGGGCACTGGGACTCCTCTATCTAACTGACCATCTACCAAGTCCCTAATGTCATCTGGTAATATCTCAACCGCGCTGGGCTTCTTATTAGCCATTATTTGACCCTCCGTTGTGCCCTAGATGCAGCTTTTTTGCGTTCTAGGACATTTAGGAGCCTCTGTCTTTGCTCAGGGGTCAATAGGCGATATATGGATTTCTGTTTAGGTGTAAATGCTTTTAAAATAGCTAGTTGCTTATGGGTCATCAGGTATCCTTGGGTCTTTGGTTGTGTCTGTATACTTATTTAGTCCATTGGATATCCCTTGGTTGTGCGTTGGTGATCGCAGAAGTGCCAATAAAGTATTACCATTATGGCTTCGCAGCCTCTAAAGCCCTACTTGGGATTGCCGTAATGGAGTCAAACAAAGGGAAGTGGACACACTGGGTTAACCAGGGCTAGTATTAGGTATAACTTCATGCAAGTAAGAGCTTAATAAAGTGCAAGTATATTTAAATATTCCATCGTCAACTAAAAAGGTAGTCGAGGTCATATTATTGGAAAGCCTCACCAAGAAGCAAATATTATCCCGGCTAGCCGACCTGTTAAAAACAGAACACCCCAGCTACTCCCTAAGTATTGCTGACCCACTAAAAGGCGACTGGGATAAAGAAGATGCTAGTAACCTAACCACCTTAAATGAATATTTGAAACAGCAAAATATCGCAGTCTCCAAAGGTGATTTTCACCTGTTGGCAGTCAGGGTCACTAAGGAGTTTGTAGAAACCTTCGGAGTCAAGCCGCGCCGTCGTGAACCGTCAAAGTCCCGATGGAGAGTACAAAAACAAAGCTTATGCCTATACAGATGATCAGCTAAGTATCATTGATGAAGTCCTAAAGACCATCCCCCATGTAAAAAACCCTAGAAAATAATCCTTAAGGGTATCCCGTCTTGACCCTTAGTTACCCATAAAAGATAGGGAACAAATAGACCCTCGACGGAATCCGTTGAGGGTCTATTAGGGGCTACCCATGTAGCCCTGTCCTGATTAGTTAGTTACTTTAGCCTTTGATGCATAATCGATGGTTTGGTGATAGCCTGTTTTGTTCCATATACCATTAGAATCTTTAATGAAGCGCGTTCCAAACTCCATTAATATTGAGGTCTAGTTTTCTTCGGGTAACTAGGTCTTTGTAGTCTATACTGAAGGTTTCGTGTAAGTATTCTGGGGTAATGCCGGGTTCAAAATCTTCTATAAGTTCCTCATCTTCACTTGCCCAATATCTGTAGGGATCTGCACATCTACCACTGTTAGCCTTAACCTCCTCTTCCTCTATAGCCCAGGTTTCTTGGTCATAACCAAGGTTTCCTAATGGGCTGATAAAGTAACCCTCTGGGCTAACTTTTAACTCCTCTATGTTAGTATCCTCAATCCCAAAGGACATTCTACCTGTCTTTGTTTTACCTTCTTTGGTTATGATACCTAGCTCAGGGTGATATCTGTATCTGTCTTTTCGCTTACCACCGCCTTTACTCCATTCCTGTACATACTGCTTACTGGATGTCAGCATATAGAACCTAACAGTTGATTGTTTAGTTACCTCATAGCCTTCCTTAAACTGATGCTCTGGCTCCTCTTTTTTCTTGGTTAGTTCTTCCTTAATGTCTCTGTTTTCTTTCTTAAGGCTATGGATTTGTGCCTGTAACATATCCAGTGCGTTCTGGATGTCTAAGGCGGATTCTGTGATGGGTCTGTTACCATCTAGCTGTTCTTTGACTTGCTGTGCAGCATCTAAGGACTGGTAGACCTTGCCAGATAATGAGTCTTTAATCGCGTCTATTATGAACTGGTGTTTACTTGTGCCAGTTGTTTGTATAACTGCCTTGATCTGCTGTTCTAGTTCTTCAGTTAATCTTAGAGTCATGTTAGACATTTTCTTCCTATCCCCCACTTATGTTTGGTATGATACCATGATACCATGTTATCTATAATCTGTCATATTTAGGGCGATCGCTAAGGTCAGATATGAAACCCTTACTATACTTAGGTTTTACTTTTATCCCCCTCTCTTGCATGGTGTCATACCATTATACCACCAAGGAATAAATCATAGAAATATCTTATGGTTTACATAGATTTTTATCTATGTATTGTTGGTGCTTTACTGGAATCCTTATTCTATCCCCCTCTTGTCGGTGGTGTGATACCAGATACCACAACTAGATACCGAAGGATAAAAAATGACAGATTATAGATATAATGATATAATGATATATAACTATATAACTAAGCAGTTATGAAAAAGTACACAACATTACTTAGACTTCCCGAAGATGTTAAAGGGCTATTAGAATCTGCCAAGGCTATTACAGGGAAGTCTCAGCACCAACTAATCCTAGAGGCTATTCAAGAGGCTCTAGGGGGCTATCCAGCCACCCAGCTTACCATTTTAGACAGACTAGATAAAATAGAGGCTCAACTATCCGCATCAGAGTAGCCTATAATACCTATCCTATCCTATTTATCCCCAGGTAATACCTGGGTTTTCTATTTGGTATCATATCTTATGGTATCTGGTATGATACCATTACAAAGAGAGAGATAGGATGTTATTAGATATTTTAGAGGTCTTTAGAAGTATTGAAGGTATTATTATACTTTAATGGTATCTGGTATCATACCATTAAAAAGAGGGGGGTAAAACAGATAAATAGATTATCCCTATTTTGATACCAAGTAGTGGTATCTGGTATGATACCAACCCAGAGAGGGGGATAGAATAAAAGTTTGACTGATTAGGGTTATTAAGAGTCATCTTTAGTTCCTTCTGTTATGTGAACTGGTTATTTGAATCCTTGGGCACTTAACCCTGTCTGTTATCTTGAATCTTTGGTCTTTGGGGTCAACTAGCTGGTTACTGGTTGACCCTATTTGATATCTAAGGGACATTAGAATCCGATGATCGCTTCAGGATATCCAGTTGCTCTAATGTGTTATGTGTTTCATGAACTTGGTTGTAATCGGACTCCTCGAATAGAAAAGCCCATTCCCAGTCTTCAGGGGTGTACGAGGGATACTTGGCGACCATCTGGGCATCTGATAAATCTATTAGTAAGTCTTGCCAGAACTCAGGGCTGCGATAGTTGGGGTTGTCCCTTGCTAAGTCTCTGGCAGCCTCGGTCATCTGAATCATTTGTGGGATTGTGTAAGCCATTTGTCTGTTCCTTTGGGTGGTTAAGTGCTTAGTTGTTGTTCAGAAGATACTCAGCGATCGCATCCCTAATAATCTCTGAAATAGGCTGCTGTCTCTTGTCCCCTAAAGCTATTAGCTGCTTCTGTGTATCAGTCGATAATCGGAGTGTCTGTTGTGCGTTCTGTCTTCTTACTTTCATTGGTGTAACCCTCATGCCTTACTCTTATACTTTGTCAGATCCAATATTCAACAGTATTTATACTTGCGGGATGTCTAAGGATAATCCTAAGTCTGCCTTGATCGCCTTCAGTACAGTAGACCGGACATAACTAGACATCCCCTGACCTGTTTCAGTAGCCGCCTGGGACAGTAGCTCATGTTCTTCCTGGGTTAACCAAACCTGTAACTTAACTTTCCTAGTGGTTCTCTGGTTAGTCATTGTTCCTTTTGTTTCTTGGTATACTCCCATTATAACCTCAGTAAGTTACAATGGCTACCCATAACTGGCACATTTAGGCATAAACTGGCACATAGGGTTAACCCTTGTACAATCATTCTGGTATTTTAGGCTGACCTAATCTACCCCTAGAAATCACAAAGAATCCCCAGTGACCAACTAAGACCACTGGGGAGGATATTTTAAGGAAATATTAGATACTCTTTGGCTCTATAAAGCTCTACCTAGCACACTGTTGATATAGAACATATCATCAGGGGTCAACTCTGAAGCGTCTGGTTCACCCAAAGGATTCACTTTGGATAACTCAGTGAGCTTGACCAAATCCTGTACATGGCGAGAGAAAGCAGCATGATCATAAATCTCCCCGTTGTACCAATCAGAACCTCTTAAAACACCATTGAGGACTTCAGAGAACCAATGATCACCACCCATAGGGTCAAAGTTGTTTTCTTCCCCGTGCAACAAACTTAGGACTCCTCTGTACAACTCCTGGGGGCTACTGTAGGTCTGTCCTCTCCATGTAAGCCCTCCGTTACCTATTCTGAATGTTGAGGACTCGACCCCGGTGTACTCATGGGTTAATAGTCCGGCTACAGTTCTAACAAACAAATCTCGACCCTTATCTTCCCCGAAGTCTTTCACTGTGCGTTCATAGATTTTAGGGTAGTTACTGGAGTTTAATAGTCCTTTTTTAATCCCCTGTTCGATAACATTGTTGTTAAACTCATGAACTCTGAGGCTACTTTGTTGTTTCTTGACCAAGGCATCCATGCGTCGCTTTTCCTCAGCCTTTATAGCAGCTTCCTTAACCTTAAGTTCGGCTAATAGTTTAGCAGCCTCAGCTTTACCTTTAGCTAAATCATTTTCACTAGTGTAATCATTAAACATTTCAGTATTTCCTCAGTAGTTTAGTAGTTGTCTCGGTTAATCAGATGCTGGGCGATGAAGTTCAAAGTCGCCTCCTGTTCTGCCAGAGTTGCCTCAATGCGGTTGAGGGATTTCTGTAGTTCCTCTTGGTGATCGCTGAGGGCTTCAATGTCTTTCCGTGGTTGCCTGTGCAATAAGGTAGCGGACTTGGGCTGCCATAGAGATGCTATTACTGTCAGCCAGTTTCTTGAGATTGAGGTAAATGTGGTCATTTAGGCTTATTTGTAGTTTGTTGGTTTTCATGGGAAATATTTATTCCTGTGTCTTAACTAAGTCAACTTGAGGTAGTTTCGATGTAACTCTATATAGTCAAATAAAAAACCCTCTGGGGTTAACCAGAAGGTCTTTGAATATCACTTTGAATATCAAGAAAGCCTTTTATTTAGATTTTAGAAGTCCTAAAAGGCTGAAAGCCTTAAGGCGGCACCCGGATTTGAACCGGGGGTGGAGGTTTTGCAGACCTCTGCCTTACCACTTGGCTATGCCGCCACAGCAAAATTCTCTGGACTACTTTAATGTTTCTAAGGTGTCTTAGTAACGATTTTGTAGCCATAGAACGCTAGTTAAACCATGATAGCATAGGATTCTGAGGTAGAGATAGTGGGTTAACTGGATGTTTCTGGTAGTCTTTAGGCGATCGCTAGAAAATCCTAATCACAGGTTGACACATAGCACAAATAACTTTTGGCAGATTAAAAAGAGTTGTAACTCCCCACTGTTTACTTGTTACACCTTTACTTCATCGGCAAAATTGCCCCAACGGAGAAAGTGAAATGGCCCGGCGATAGAACCCCACAGATGTTCATCGGTGTCTAAATCCCTTCCACGATCGAGGCTAAAAAATTCTTTAGCGTCAATTTCAAATTCGTTATCTAGATAAGTATTTTTGCCGTCACGAACTACTATGCAACCTTTACCAGGTTCAACTCTGCCTTTGAAGCTATTACCTGTCCACTCTACAATCATGTTGCAACCTGACATTTTTTGCAATTGGTCAACAGACAACTCTTTGAGGCGTTCGGGTTGACGAGATGCACCGTAAAATTTTTGTTCTTCTTTAACGGTGTAGTGTTCAATAGCAATGTGGTTTTCTGCCGGAATCAACTTCATTACCCGCATCCGGTAAGGTTGATTGAGCATAAAATCATAAGCTTGTTCGAGAAACAAACTTACGCCTGAGAACAATTCTAAGGGAAGGGGACGGATACACACGCGGATATGGGCATAAAAAGGCGGATTTTCAAAGGCTTGTTCTTGATTACTAAAGTCAGCTGCCATCCAACGGGCTAAAGTTGCAATATCAGTAGAGTGAGTCATTAGAAGATGATTAACTAATTGCTTAAAAATTATCTAGGATTATTTTGACACTTTCTAGACTCAAAAATCCTGGTTGCGATACCTTTGGTGGGCTTTGCCTACGCAATTTTTAAATTAGATATACTATGGATGCTCTAACTTGAGGAGAAAATCAGGACGCTTTAGTTGAATCGTAGAATAACGTTATGTAACTAACTTTAGGCAAAGTACCCATGCTCAGGCGCTTAATTGCGATCGCTACTGTCACTATACTTTTTAACAGTTCCTTAACGCTGGCACAGACTAACAAACCCAAACCACCGGATAAATTTCCTCCCAATCCTCTAGAGATTACCACACCCGATCCACTGTCACCACGTTCGCCCAAGGACAAACAGCCGTTAACTCTCCAAGAACAGCAAAAGTTAGAACCAGCGTTGGATGCGTTAAATCAAGAAGCGGCGGCGAAACTGCAAGCAGGCGAACAGGTAGCGGCGTTTGAAATTTGGAACCGAGAATTGCGTTTGCGGCGCTTTTTAGGTGCGTTAGCAGAGGTGCAAGCATTATCACGAGTTGGCGCGATCGCTTGGCAGCAAAACGACGGACAAGAAGTACAATATATTACTGAACGATTGCAAACAATTCAAGAGCAAGCCCAATCTCAGAAAAAAACTGTCCCAATTGATCTAGAATTGTGGCGATCGCTAGGTGAAGCTTACAAAAATGTGCGATCGTCTAAACTAGCCATAGAAGCTTACAACCAAGT
This sequence comes from Nostoc cf. commune SO-36, assembly GCF_023734775.1. Lineage (NCBI taxonomy): Bacteria > Bacillati > Cyanobacteriota > Cyanophyceae > Nostocales > Nostocaceae > Nostoc > Nostoc commune. The sequence goes on from NZ_AP025732.1 coordinate 816,542, forward strand.
TTTGTTAGTGGTGCGAGAACAAAAACAGAAAACAGCAGTAGTAGAAACCCTCAAAACAATTGGAGAACTGCATTTAAGTTGGTTTGATTATCGCAAAGCTGCGCCAATCTACGAAGAATTGTTGAGTTTAGCTACATCTGTTGGCGATGGTGTAAATGAGTTAACATATCTGCAACGGCTGGCTTATATTTACGAGCAGACTAACCAACCACAGCAGTCATTGAATGTACTTAACAAACTAGCAGAAATTTACATCAATGCAAATAATCTTACTAAAATACCAGAATTAAAGCTAGCGATCGCTTCAGATTACGAATATCTAGCCAAGAAAGATCCTAACTTACTGCTAGAAGCGTTTCAAAATTATCAAGAAGCTTACACCACTGCTTGGCAATTAAAGGAGTTTGTTCCTGCTGGTGAAGCTTTGCAGAAATTAATTGCGCTGTATCGTTCGCAAGGACAAACAGACGAGGCTTTGCAGGCTAGCCAAATTCTTGTGCAGACACAGGCGCAAGCCGCCAACTTTTACGGAATGATGCAAGCTTATGACCAAATTGGGCAATTGTATCTAGAACGCAAAGAATTTCCTCAAGCACTAACAGCCTTTCAAAAAGGGTTACAACTGGCGCAACAACTCAAACATCAAGAAGCATACTTTACTGGACAAATTGAAAAACTGTCGAAAGCAAATTAACTGTAATTTCTGCGATCGCTTAATATAAAAATACCCGTCACGCCTAACCACAAGGTGAAAAGCTATGTCAGAAACTACCCTAGCTGCACCAGATATTCAACTCCCACCCACCCAAGCAGAATTACCCGATGATGACGGTATCCCAATGGAAAGCCCACGACACAAAGCCCAGATGGATTTGCTGATAGATGCTTTGATACCTTGGTTGTCAGAACGAGAGGATGGGTTTATCGGCGGTAATATGTTTGTTTATTACAGTCTGGCACAGGTGCGAAACAAGGACTTTAAAGGGCCAGACTTTTTTGCTGTGTTGGGCGTCCCAAAAGGAGAACGTCGCAGTTGGGTGGTTTGGGAAGAGGAGAAAGCACCAGATGTAGTTATTGAGTTGCTTTCTGACAGTACAGCCCAAGCAGACAAAAATGAGAAAAAGCTAATTTATCAAAATCAAATGCGTGTGCCAGAATATTTCTGGTATGACCCTTTTAACCCTGATAATTGGGCTGGTTTTTCTATTGAAAAAGGAGCTTATCAACCTATTGCAGTCAATGCTCAAAATCAGTTAGTGAGTCAATCTTTAGGGTTAGGATTGCAGTTGTGGCAAGGAAGTTATAAAGGTATTGATGCTATTTGGTTACGCTGGGCAAATTTGGCAGGAGATTTGCTGCCAACTCCTGAAGAAAAGGAACGCCAAAGGGCAGACAAGGCAGAATCGCAGTTATTACAAACTGCACGCAACTTACTTGAGTCTGGGATGACAGTAGAACAGGTAGCTAGATTAACAGGTTTGAATGTATCTGAGATAGAAACGTAGAACTCAGAAGATATAGTATTTGTGTTGATTAGGACTTACGCAAAATATCTCTCAAACTCTGATTTCTCCGTGTACTCTGCGCCTCTGTGGTTCGTTATTCCGTAACTCTTGCGTAAGTCCTATTGATGAGAGAATAGCGATCGCTCCACCAAAGTAATCATACAAGTGAAAGCGATCGCTAATTAATATCACTCCTGTTCTAAAATACTTTCTATATCTTGCCCTGCATAAAGAAATCGCACAACTTCAATGTTTTAATGTTGCTCAAAGTCAAAAGAATTATAGCCAGTGTTATCCTAAGAAATATTAGGAATTAACAATTACTTAGGCAAATGAGTATCACCGTTAATGTTTCTGAAGTAACCGCCAAGTTTTCTGAATTGCTGAGTCAGGTATTACTTGGTGAAGAGGTGGTGATTGCACAGAAAGGTATTCCAGTTGCACGCTTAGTTGCTCTCACAGATACAGCCTCACCTCGAATTCCTGGGTTGGATAAAGGTAAAGTTATCATTGCACCAAATTTTGACGAGCCTTTACCAGAAGATATCCTAAATGATTTTGATAATTCTAATCTAGTTTAGCGATGAGAGCTTTACTCGATACCCATGCATTTCTTTGGTGGGTAACAGATGACCCTCAACGATCAAATGTGTGCGTTTTTGCTGCCACCATTCATCATTAACTTCTATTGCTTCTCCACTTTCAAGTCCTGCAATTAAAAGTTCTTCTATATGTTCTTGCATCTTGCGTTTTTGGTCTTGAGTAATTAACTCTTGTAGATATTCGCTAACTGAACCATAGCCACCTTGAGCCACTTGTTCATCAATAAAGGCTTTCATCGACTCAGGCAAGGAAATATTAATGTTACTCATAACCTTGGCAGCGAGGTTGAACTATTTTTTCCATGTTATCAAGATTGTTAAGCGTTGTCTTTGCGGAAACGTTTAACGTTCGCTCAAAACTACTAGATTGCAATCTCTATCGCTTGGACTAGCTCTTTTAATTACGAATTAATTTTTTAGCCAATCGCCACAATAGAGAAAACGGTAAAATTAATATCGCCTTTAACGTTTGCACAAACTGACTTAATCGACCTTTGCGGATAGCACGGGGAGAAGACTGGCGTTGCAAGATTGCTAGATTTTCTCGAATTGTCGCTGTAGTGGGATGATTAACTCCTAACACCCGTTGGCACATTGCCAAAGCATCACTGTATAGTGGTTCGGCATCGCTGTACCTCCCTTGGCTATCGTAGAGGGAAGCTAAATTGTTCAAGCTAGTGGCGACATCAGGATGGTCGCCAGCAAACAGGCGCTTTCTCATTGCCAAAGCATCACTGTATAGTGGTTCGGCATCGCTGTACCTCCCTTGGCTATTGTAGAGGAAAGCTAAATTGTTCAAGCTAGTGGCGACATCTGGATGGTCGCCAGCAAACAGGCGCTTTGTCATTGCCAAAGCATCACTGTATAGTGGTTCGGCATCGCTGTACCTCCCTTGGCTATCGTAGAGGGAAGCTAAATTGTTCAAGCTATTAGCCACATCAGGATGGTCGCCAGCAAACAGGCGCTTTCTCATTGCCAAAGCATCACTGTATAGTGGTTCGGCATCGCTGTACCTTCCTTGGCTTTTGTAGAGTGCTGCTAAATTGTTCAAGCCACTAGCCACATCAGGATGGTCGCCAGCAAACAGGCGCTTTCTCATTGCCAAAGCATCACTGTATAGTGGTTCGGCATCGCTGTACCTCCCTTGGCTTTTGTAGAGGAAAGCTAAATTGTTCAAGCTAGTAGCGACATAGGGATGGTTGTCAGCAAACAGGCGCTTTCTCATTGCCAAAGCATCACTCAATAGTGGTTCGGCATCGCTGTACCTCCCTTGGCTATCGTAGAGTGCTGCTAAATTGTTCAAGCTACTAGCCACATCAGGATGGTCGCCAGCAAACAGGCGCTTTGTCATTGCCAAAGCATCACTCAATAGTGGTTCGGCATCGCTGTACCTCCCTTGGCTATTGTAGAGTGCTGCTAAACTGTTCAAGCTACTAGCCACATCAGCATGGTCGCCAGCAAACAGGCGCTTTCTCATTGCCAAAGCATCACTGTATAGTGGTTCGGCATCGCTGTACCTCCCTTGGCTATCGTAGAGTCCTGCTAAATTGTTCAAGTTACTAGCCACATCAGGATGGTCGCCAGCAAACAGGCGCTTTGTCATTGCCAAAGCATCACTCAATAGTGGTTCGGCATCGCTGTACCTCCCTTGGCTATAGTAGAGTGCTGCTAAATTGTTCAAGCTATTAGCGACATTGGGATGGTCGCCAGCAAACAGAGCTTGGCAAACATTTACGCCATCCTCATACCAAGGTTCTGCTAATTTATATAATCCTTGTCCATCATAAAATCTTCCTATACCCACAAATATCCACAGTACTTGCTTGTTAGGCACTGATGCTGTGAAAAATGTCTGTGCTTCTGTGGCTTCCTTTATCTCTGCAATTAAACGTTTTCCTATATCTTCAAGATGAAGAATAACATCTTTGAAGAATTCAATATCTTTAGAAGTAGGTGAATCAGGAAGGGTTTGGGCAAAGGCTATCATGGCGGTGGCAAAGGTTGTTTCTAAAACTGATTTGGTTTCGCCAGCGTCGGCTAACTGCTCTTGCAAAAACCACCGCACTAAGGCATGAATTTTATAACATCCTGCTCTTTCTTCTACCAGTTGCAGCAAGTTGCGCCCGTAGAGTTGATTTTTAACTGCGTTTAATTCATCTTCTGACCAAGTTAAAAAAGGCAAGAGAGCCGGGAGCGGGGAGCAGGGGGGACTGTTTTCTTCACCTTGGAAGGTGTCTAAGTCTCCTACTTCCGTTTGTGGGCTGTTTTTCTCCTCTGCTCCCCTGCTCCCCTGCTCCTCTGCTTTTTGACTTTCTGTTGCCACCCAAATAACCAATTCCCAAAGAATCTGTACAGGAGAAAATAAACTCAAAAATATTCCTAGTTGTTGCGCCAGTGGGTTGAGTTCTGACCAAGTTAAAGCAAAGGCGGCTTTGACTCCCAGTTGAGTTGAGTTGAGAGTTTTCCGGTCTTGTAAAGCTGCTTCTGTTAATTTACGTTCTTGCAATCGCCCAAACATGATATCTAAAGATATGTCCGGGTCGCGTATTAAATAACCTCCCACTAACTCTATCCCCAAGGGCAAATATTCTAGACATTCACATATTGCTGTTGCGGCTTGTGGTTGGTTTTCGACTCGCTTATCTTTTTCGCCCAACAGTCGTTTTAACAGTTCTAAGGCTTTACCTGGTTCTTTTTGGGGTGAGAGAACATCTAAGGGAATCTCTTGAATAAAATTCGGGTCTAAATTTCGCAGTCGAGTAGTAATTAAGACTTGGAAGCGATTATTGTTGGGAATGACTTCGCGGAGGTTGTCTAAATCAGTTACGTCATCGAAGACGATTAAAATCGGAAAGGGAGAGTCGGGATATTTAGACCAACACCAGGCGACTTGTTCTTTAAGGTTTAAAAGTCTTCCTCCTAGTTCTTGGGGAATCTCCAAACTAAACTGCAACCCAAAAAACTCTAAAACTTCGGCGGCGAGATTGGTTTCTCTGTCGTTAAACCAGGTAATCCCGCCATAATCTTGTTGATATCGTCTGGCGTATTGGGTGGCTAATTCAGTTTTGCCTACGCCACCCATTCCCGCTATTGCTACATAATTTCCGCGCTGCAAGTCTTCATGCAGTATTGTCAGTTCCGTTTCTCGCCCGACAAAATTAACAGAACCGCGATAGGGGATAAATTTTGTGGGAATTAGCTGCTTTTGCCCCTCAATAATTTGAGTGCCAATGTTAACTTGAGAATAAGGGGCGGCATAAGCGCCAACTTTGTCGGCAAACTTGCCAGATTCTTCAGGCATACATAGTTAATTTTTGCTGTTCACAAAAACTGAAAGACCTCTCTCCAAACCTCTCTCCTAAAAGGAGAGAGGCTTTGAATCTTGCTCCCCTTCCCTTGTAGGGAAGGGGCTGGGGTTAGGTCACACGCTAACTTTTAGTGAGAATTTAAAAAGACTGATTTTCAATATTTCCTGTCCCACCTGGCATTACTACCTGACCAATTTTATCTGCTAATTTTTCCAGGTTAGGCATAGCCAGAATTTCAGCCAATTTAGGATTTGGTTCTGCTTTAGCTGCTGCGGCCAATTCTTGCATAGCTTGAGCCACTTCAGGGTTAGCTTTAGCAGCCGATTCTATCTCTAGTACAGCCTTACCATAATCGAGTGGTTGCTCTGGCGCTTTCTCAATAGCAACTACAGTCTGGGGAGACTGTTTTTTAAGAGTGACGAGAAACTTGCCAGTCTTATCCACTAAAGTTTCTGTTATCTTTTCGGTTGTTTTTTCTAAGGCTTTGGTGGCTATTATAGTACCAACAGCGATCGCCGCAGTTTCAAGTATCATATCCTGCCTTGACTATGTATATCCTATTTACTATTAACACACCGTTTTAGTTCTAAATTCCGCAATTTAGTTCATAAATTTAGATATAGCTGAGTTTTTTAGATATTTAAATATTTTATCGAACAGAATTCAGGAGTCAGGAGTCAGAATGGGCTAAACGCCCCGCTACCGCTAACAGAATGAATTCTGTGCGAGTGGCGGATAGCGGAGCATTAGCGAGTATTCGAGCGTTGCGTCTGAATAACCGGCGTTTTTGCACCCCCACCAAATCTACAATTTGGTGGTCTTCTCTACGAGACGCAAGCGCAAACAATTCCTGCGCGGTCGGAATCCCCGACTGATAGCGGAGCGGTAGCGAGTATTCGAGCGTCGCGTCTTGATTCTGACTCCTGAATTCTGACTTCTGAATTCTTCTTCAATGCTTTTTTTACACACTACATCGTGTACAGTCTTTCTATTTTTGAGTGTTTGGCGGTGCGTTAGGCTGAAGCCGTAACTCACCCTACTGGCTTTAAGTATAAAATTATGATTTTTATTAACAAACCCATGCGTTTCATCAACAAACTCATGTGTTTCATCAACAAACCCATGCGTTTCATTAACAAACCCATGCGTTTCATTAACAAACCCATGCGTTTCATTAACAAACTCATGCGTTTCATCAACAAACTCATGCGTTTCATCAACAAACTCATGCGTTTCATCAACAAACTCATGCGTTTCGTCAACAAAAGCATAATTTTTGCGACAAATACTGATATTTACATTATATTTAGATACTAATTTGTGAGGATTTTACTGAACTAAAATCGGGCTTTAGTAAGTCAAACTAGCTCTAAAGCAATAAAAAGGATACATTTATGCCTGCTCAAAAACGTACATACCGCGTTTTAGAAAAAGCTGAATTAAGAGTGGCGGGGCTGAAAGCAATTGATCCTAGTATGGATTTTGGGGATGCTCGCAATTTGCAAAACATGACACAATTAATTGAGCAGTACCGTAGCAAGATAGACGCTTATAATACTGCTTTAACCGTGATCAACTCTTCTAGAAATGAGATGGAAGAATTGGATAAAACTTTAAGTGACCTCACTGAGAAAATGCTCATTGGAGTTGCTTTTAAATACGGCAAAGATAGCCGAGAATATGAAATGGCGGGTGCTGTTCGGAAAAGCGATCGCATTCGCAAAAGCTTAGTCACCCGCTTAAAAAATAGTACAGAACAAGTATCTACTAATAACACCCAAACCGTATAGTTTTATCACTCAAGTTATTACAAAAGTCTTCGTTTTACAGCACTTTTGAACTAAATTCAGCAACGTTAAAATTTCACTTAGTTTGAAAGATATTTTGTACCATTTTTTTGTCTGCATTTGCTGCCGCCTTATCTAACTCTGCAATCTCACCAGCGTCTAATTGCCAACCTAACGCACCAAGATTCTGCCTCGCCTGTTCGACGCTCTTTGCTCCAGGGATGGGAATAGTCCCTTTACAGATGCACCAATTAATTGCCACCTGTGACATGGTTTTATTTCTGAACTGTGCCACCTCTTGCAAACATCCCAAAAGCGATCGCATTCCTGGTAATATCTGCCTAAATAATAGACCTCGGATGCCTTTAGGCCAAGGGCCTTGCTCAGAGTATTTTCCTGTTAGTAGTCCCAAAGCTAGCGGGCTGTAGGCAATCAATTTAATTCCCAACTCATCACAAAGGTCTTTGAGTTTTAGCTGAGTGACAGGATATGTAGACGATAAAGAGTATTGAACTTGCAGAGTACTAATCGGTACACCTCGTTCAGCAAACTTTATCTGCACTTGCTTAAGCCGTTTCGGCCCATAATTGGATAGTCCCACTCCCTTGACCAGTCCTTGCTCATAGACATCGGCAAGACCATCCAACAATCCTTCTTCTTGCCAAAGAGCATAGTTTGCTGTAGACCAGTGCATCTGTACCAAATCTACATTCTTTCCCAACCGTTGAGCAGATGCTTTGCAAGCATTAACCATTGATTGGCGTGTCCATCTCCACGGGTAAGCAGCCAACTTAGTAGCAATACAAATATTTTCTTTACCTAAACCGACATATTCTCGGTTGAATCGTCCTAAAAGTAACTCACTCCGACCATTCAATCTGCCAGTTCCGTAAGAATCACCTGTATCAAATAAGGTCACACCGTTGCTTACACAAAGGTTAAAAACGGCTTGCAACTGGTCATCCATACTTTCGTTATATCCCCACAGCAGTTGGTTGCCCCAAGCCCAAGTGCCGCAGCCCATGATTGGGAGTAAAAGTTTTTGGAGACTCTGCATCTTTGCTCCCTGTAAATTGCTTTATTAATTATCAGACATATATAGCGGTTCCCACTCAGATGCGGTACAAGATTATATCGCCAGGTGTAGGGGCACGGCAGTGCCCATAGGTGTCAACTTAACGTGAAAGCCAGCCTAGAACCCAATACGGTTCAGTTAAGGCTAAAACCTTTTGTGAAATCAATTTTTTTAATGAACCACAGAGGCGCAGAGAACACAGAGAGAAGGAAAAATGCTTAACTGAACTGTATTGGCCTAGAACCAGTTTTTACATATTGTCTCGTTGTCTCGTTGTCTCGTTCCCAGTCTCTGACTGGGAATGCCCTCATAGAGGCTCCGCCTCCCTTGCTGGCGGCAGAGCCGCTATGATGAGCATTTCCAGCCCAGAGGCTGGAAACGAGATTTGAAAAGGCTTTCAGCTTAAGTTGACACCAATGGGCAGTGCCGTGCCCCTACGGGTGTACCTCACGTAAACGAGAACCGCCATAGCAGGTATTAAGGCGCGAGTCCCATGATTAGCAAACAAAGTATTCCCCAAAATAAGGGGCTTTTGCAAGGAAAAGAACGGAAAATTATTTTTAAATCTTTGGTTTTCCTTTACGATAATATCAATAAGCTGACACTATTGAGAAAAAGCTTGCTCAACTCAGAACCTTGCCTACTAAGGCTTGTATTTTACAAGGTAAAGATTTTACGATTTGTGTGTACACCATAGCACGCAAGGGGAGAGTGAAAAACTGCATTTTAAACGCTTAGAGAGTAATTTATGAATGAAAAAACAGTAAAAGTGATTGAAGCGAATTTATTGCCAAAAGGGGATTATGTTTCATCAGGATTTTCCACGATTCAACCAGATTCGTGTTTCCCTAATATAATGTTGGGAAATAAATATGATTCCTTTTGGTTATACTTGCGGCGAGATATCACTCATAACTGGTACGTGGATAAGCGACAGCAGGGTGTAGGATTTGTTAGCAGAGATGAAGCTCATATTTTATACAATACAGCTTTGAAATTTCGCGGTAAAAAAGCTTTAGAAATAGGTTGCTGGATGGGTTGGTCAGCTTGCCATTTAGCTCTGGGAGGAGTAGAGCTAGATGTAATCGATCCTATGCTATCTGAACAATTATTCAATGAAAGCGTCACAGATTCGTTGAAGTGGGCAGGCGTTAAAGAATCTGTGAATTTAATGCCAGGGTTTAGCCCTGAAAAAGTAGAGGAAATTGCAAATAAATTTCAACGTAAATGGTCATTAATATTTATAGATGGCAATCATGAAGCACCTGCTCCGCTCAACGATACAATTATCTGCGAACAATTTGCAGAAGCAGATGCTTTAATTTTATTTCATGATTTGGCTTCTCCCGATGTCGGTCAAGGTTTAGACTATTTAAAAGAGAAAGGATGGAACACAATGGTGTACCATACTATGCAAATTATGGGAGTTGCATGGCGAGGAAATGTTGAGCCTGTAATACATCAGCCTGATGCTAATATTGACTGGCGCTTACCTCCACATTTAAAAGATTATCCTGTTAGCGGTTCCATTCAAACCGTGGATAAAGATAAATTTGGAGAAATTCTCAGAGCAATTCGTCCATATACTTTATTGAGTGAAGCAAAGCTGTTCTCGCTTTATAGTCAGGCAAAACAAGTATATTCTTATCTTTTTTGGCTGCCAAAAATGTTGGTACAGGCGATCGCTAGAAATAAACGTATTAAGTACGATTAGCTTTAACAATAGCAGTATTATCTATATAGACATCTTGCAAAAGTTACTTTTGCAAGATGTTTAGAAAAGGTTAAATATAAAAGGGAAAGGGAAAATTCCATCCTTTTCCCCTTTTCTATTTACCCCCGCCCTTTTCCTCAGAGGGGGCTACCTTCCCTTTTTCCCCCTTCTGCAAGAAGTCTTATCTACCGCAAAACATCGCTTCGTGAAAAAAGCTTGACGGTGAAATGCTTTTGCAGTATGTTTGTACTATAAAGGCAATCAAGTATTGTGTAAAACTTTAACACTCCCGACTACGCCAACAAAAGAGCAGAAAATAAATGAAGCTATCTAAGGTAGACTTGAGCAGTTTAGTAGCGATCGCTCACTCTGACGGATATTTGCAATTGTTGCTAGATCGAGGCGATGAACTGGTGTTTTTGGAAAATTCCAGCGCCAATACAAGCTTATGAAGGATGCAAGAACTAAACGAGGTAATCGCCGAACGCCTGCATTGCCTTTTGAAGCAGAACCAATTGTCATGCTACCAGTTATCTCTTCAATGGCTATGGCTGTAGGCTATGATCGCAACGAACACATTTTGCAAGTTGAGTTTCAAAGTGGATCTGTTTATCAGTACTTAGGCGTAGACGAGGATACTTGGGAAGATTTACATTCTTCTGACTCAATAGGCAGCTTTTTCAATCAAGAGATTAAAGGTAGATATGAGTGCGATCGTTTAAATAATGCAGATTAACTAATGACCAATTCTTCCTTGATGGTACAAGCCCCTAAATTCATTTATGGATAGATAAGTTTTAAACAATGCAGGGTTCAAGCCCCCGGATAAATCCTGGGGCATTAATTGCGAATTGCGAATTGCGAATTGCGAATTGTGCTGACTGCATATAGAGTTTTCAATAATTCTTGCGTTGTGTAGGGTTTAAATAAATACTTAAACGTAGTCCAGCAATCCTTTGTTTAGAGACAATAGAGAAAGCCTATATAATATCTACCCAGTTATAATGACTACACTTGCATCTGCTGTTAAACCAAGAGCCGAAGATAGTTTTAGCATTACCTTTGCACCATTATCTCTTGAAGAAATCTACACCAAGTCGGATGATCCAGCCAATGGTGCTGTAGTTGTAATGAGTGGCATGGTTCGCAATAAAACCGATGGTAAACCTGTGATTGCTCTAGAGTATCAAGCTTATGAACCAATGGCATTGCGGATATTTTATCAAATCGCTGCTGATATTCGCTTATCTATGTCTGATGTGAATCGAGTAGCGATTTATCATCGCATTGGACGTTTGCGAGTTGGGGAAATCAGCGTTTTAGTCGCTGTGGGTTGTCCTCATCGGCGTGAGGCGTTTGAAGCTTGCCAATATGCTATTGATACACTCAAACACAATGCCCCTATATGGAAGAAAGAACATTGGGCAGATGGTTCTAGCAGTTGGGTGAGTATTGGTGCTTGTGAAACATCAAAAGAAAATTGTTAAGGTTGCAGAGACAATTGCCTAGGCTGGTGTTTTGTCTAAAGCAAGCTAAGTTTTCAGATGCTTTAGTACTCTACCAACCCAAAATTGCTGCGTGAGGGTGGAAAAGTTTTTTCGTTTTGTCAAGTTTGTGGATATCTAGCATAGTTCCTTTGGTAGACTACTAGACTAAGAATAAAGTTTAGCTTCAAGGAGAAGAGGAAAAATTGAATCGGTTTTCTTGGGCTTGATTTTAGGGAACTTATATCAATCTCGTGCTAAATTACTAAAGCTTGGGGTTGGGAAACTCCGGTGAAATTCCGGGACTGTGCCGCAGCTGTGATGGGATTACCCAAGTCAGAATGCCAACTCTCAAGATGTCCTCAAGACACATTTACCGTCTACTCCCTGCGTTGCACGGGGAAGGAGTTACAAGTTTGCTTTCTGGATTTGCCACTTGTCCTGGCTTGTTTTATGCTACACCCGCCGCCGATGGGATATTATCTCGAATTAGAATACCAGGTGGGATTATTAGTAGTCAGCAGTGCCGTGCGATCGCAGATATAGCAGAACAGCACGGTGGCAACTATGTAGATGTGACTAATCGAGCTAATCTACAAGTCCGCGAAATCCGCACGGGGATAAATGCTGAGGTTCTGAAGTACTTACAAGATATGGGATTGGGTTCTTGCAATAGCGCTGTAGACCACATCCGTAATATTATGACCAGCCCAACTGCTGGTATCGATCCGCTAGAATTAATCGACACCCGCCCTTTTGTCCAAGATTGGGATAATTATATTGCTGCACATCCCGCGCTTTCGGGACTGTCGGCAAAATTCAGCGTTTGCTTTGATGGTGGTGGGATAATTCGCGTGTGCGATCGCTTGAATGATATCCTATTTGCTGCTGTCTTAATTGACGGTAATGTTTATTTCCGCCTCCATCTCAGTGTCGGTGCAAAGGGGCAACCGCCCAGTGATATGAGAATTTTGTTACCACCAGAGAAATGTTTGCCCGTCTTGGCAGCTTTGGCAGATGTCTATTTAGCTCATAGTAAAACGACAAGTAAGCGTCGGCTACGTCTCTTAGAGTTATTAAATACTTTAGGTTGTGAAAATTATCTCCAGGAAGTTCAGCAGCGTCTAACTTTCCCTCTTTTGTATAGTGACCTAACCCCCCAACCCCCTTCCTTATTAGGGAAGGGGGAGGAATTCTCCCCTCTCCTTGTAGGAGAGGATCTGGGGGAGAGGTTAGATGTTAAGTATCAGCATATTGGCATCCATCCCCAACGTCAGAAAGGCTTATTTTACATTGGTGTCGTCTTACCCCTTGGGCGATTGGAGAGTAGCCAGATGAGGGGTTTAGCAGATTTAGCAACGAAATACGGTAGCGGCACTCTTCGATTAACCCCCTGGCAAAATCTGCTGTTAACAGATATTCCTCAGCAATGGGTTGGCGATGTCCTCCAAGAAATTGCTTTCTTAGGATTAGATTCCTCAGCAACTAATATCAAGAGTGCATTAGTTGCTTGTTCTGGAAAAAGGGGTTGCGCCGCTTCTGCCACAGACACTAAAAGTCATGCGTTGGCATTAGCAAAGTATCTTGAAACTCGCGTTACCCTAGATTGTCCAGTTAATATCCACTTTAGCGGCTGCAAAAAATCCTGCGCCCAGCATAGCAAGAGTGATATTACTCTGCTTGGTGTCAGCATTGAGGCTGACAATGGAACTGTGGAAGGCTATCACGTTTATGTTGGTGACAGCAAGGAGAAATTCGGACGTGAACTATATCAAAATGTAACTTTTGCCGAGCTACCGGCATTAATAGAGCGGATGCTATATGTATATGAAATTCAACGTCTAAATTCTAATGAGTCCTTTGGGAAATTTGCTAATCGATATGCAGAAAAATTGAACCACAGAGGCACAGAGAACACGGAGAAATAAGAGTTTGAGAGGTATTTTGCTTGAAGAAGAATTCAGGAGTCAGAATTCAGGAGTCAGACGCTCCTGCGTCGCTAACGCTGTGCTATCGAGCGTCTGGGGTTTTAAACTCCGTTTATTCATCTACCAGTCGCACAGAATTCAATTCTGTTAGCGATAGCGGGGCGTTTAGCCCATTCTGACTCCTGACTCCTGAATTCTGTTTGATAAATCCTTTAATAAATACTTAGAAATCTGCTTCTCTTCCTCTGTGTTCTCTGCGCCTCTGCGGTTAATAACAAATCAATCCAAAATCTAAAATCCCAAATCGAATGCCCGACTACATCCGAGATGCCAACGAAATTTACCGCAATTCTTTTGCAATCATCCGGTCAGAAGCGAACCTAGATGTGCTGCCGTCAGATGTAGCAAAAGTTGCTGTGCGTCTCATTCATGCCTGTGGAATGACGGATATTGTCACTGACTTGGGATATTCAGCAACAGCAGTACAATCTGCAAGAACAGCATTAGCAGCAGGAGCGCCGATTCTGTGCGATTGCCGAATGGTTGCCGATGGCGTTACCAGACGGCGGTTGTCTGCAAATAATCAAGTTATCTGTACTCTCAATGAGCCAGAAGTGCCAGAACTTGCCCAGCGTATGGGTACTACAAGGTCGGCAGCAGCTTTAGAATTATGGCGATCACACCTTGAAGGATCAGTGATTGCAATCGGTAATGCGCCCACAGCACTATTCCGGCTGTTAGAAATGCTCGATGAAGGAGTGCCTAAACCGGCGATTATCTTAGGCTTTCCAGTGGGGTTTGTTGGTGCAGCCGAATCGAAAGCCGCACTAGCAGCAGACAGCAGGAATGTACCATTTTTAACCTTACACGGTCGGCGCGGTGGAAGTGCGATCGCAGCCGCAGCAGTTAACGCCCTGGCAACGGAGGAAGAATGAACATGAAACCCAAAGGTCGTCTTTATGGAATTGGTGTCGGCCCAGGCGATCCAGAACTATTAACCCTAAAGGCGCTGCGGCTATTACGTGCCGCTCCTGTGGTAGCTTATCAATCAGCCACAGATAAAGAAAGTATTGCTAGAGCGATCGTGGCGCAGTATCTACCTGGTAATCAAATCGAGGTATTATTTCATCTCCCCCGCGCTTTGGAACCAGAAAAAGCCAAGTCTATTTATGATAAGGAAATTGAACCAATCGCTGACCATTTAGCGGCGGGTCGAGATGTCGTAGTGCTATGCGAGGGTGATCCATTTTTCTATGGTTCATTCATGTACGTGTTCACGCGGTTATGTGACCAGTATGAAACAGAAGTTGTCCCCGGAGTTTCTTCGCTGATGGCTTGTCCGGTAGCATTGGGTGTACCTTTCACCTATTACACCGATATTCTCACAGTCTTACCCGCGCCATTACCAGCAGAAGAACTGACTACACATCTGCTGATGACCGATGCAGCAGCAATTATGAAACTAGGTCGTCACTTTACCAAAGTACGAGATATCCTGCATAAATTAGGGCTAGCATCACGGGCAAGATATATTGAGCGGGCATCAACATCACAGCAACGCATCATACCTCTGGATGAAGTTGATCCAGATAAAGTACCCTATTTCTCGATGATTCTGATTCCAACTAAGAATCGGCTATAGACCTACTTTTCTTTTTGGTAAAGGTATTGTTTAACCGATGATTTAGACTTTACCATAAAGGAATACTTCAAAAAAAGTTGATGGTTTCTAATAGCACCTTCACTCCTGATACGATCGCTGCGGGCTTTCATGCCCTATCTGACCCCCTACGAATTCAGGTCTTAGAACTCCTACGCTCTCAAGAACTATGCGTGTGCGACCTATGCGACCACCTGGGAACTACTCAGTCCAAACTGTCTTTTCACCTCAAAACCCTGAAAGAAGCGGGTTTAGTTCGCGCTCGTCAAGAAGGGCGCTGGATTTACTACAGCCTGAATTTGCCGCAGTTTGTTGCCTTAGAGCAGTATCTAGCAGAATTCCGCCGCTTTAGCCCCATATTGGCTATTCGTCCCCCCTGCGAGACTTAAATATTCATCAATTTTTTTTGTAATGTTTTGTTTACTTACAACTATCTACGGATTGACAAATCAATTTTTTTTGAAATGATAGAGATGTACTCTTAATATAACTCACAGGGGTGGGGTCAATGAAGATAGCAGCAAAGGAGGCTTTTGCACTAAGAGCGTTGGCTTTGACGAGACTAACATCCAACACATCTACTCAAAACCAGCATTTACCTTCTGTAACTGAGCTAAGAGATTCTGGTAAGGCTGCAACAGCAACAATAAAAATTGATGGTTACAGCACAGTCTATGCGATTACGCAGGCGATGGGTTATGTACCTTTACCAGATCACAGCAAACGCCTCAATTACGTTCACTTGTATCAAGGCAAAGTGGGAACCCGCATTTCTCACAAGCTCAAGGCGTTTGATGGAGCAGAAGAGAAGTAATGAGTAATGAGTAATGAGTAAAAACTTCTTACTTCTTACTCATTACTTCTCCCCGGCACTTGCACAGGCTTTAAGAGGTGTGGTGAGAAATCTGGGGGAACAGTATTTGAAGGAGAAGCAGAAATGAACTTGACAATTGGTGAGTTATTACGAAAAGAAGCTAAGTTTTAGCAATTTTTTTTGTTTTTAGGTTTATTCCCATGAGTCAGAATTCACAAGCCAGTACAGCCCGGATACAAGCAGGAAGCAATTTAAGTTTTTTTGAAAAATATCTCACCGTTTGGGTATTTTTGTGTATCTTTGTCGGAATTGCACTAGGTAGATTGTTTCCAGGAATAGCGGTAGCTCTTGATGCAATGAGTGTGTATCAAGTGTCTATTCCCATCGCAGTATGTTTGTTTTTCATGATGTATCCCATCATGGTGAAGATTGACTTCACACAAGCAGCAAATGCTATCCGCGCCCCAAAACCTGTTATTCTCACCTTGGTAGTAAACTGGTTAATTAAACCATTCACAATGGTAATATTTGCTCAGTTTTTCTTAGGATGGTTATTTCGTCCTTTGATTACCGGAACTGAGATCATTAGCGGTAGCGAAGTAGCGCTGGCGAATTCTTATATTGCTGGCACTATTTTACTAGGAATTGCTCCTTGTACAGCAATGGTACTGTTGTGGGGATATCTTTCTTACGGCAACCAGGGACACACCTTAATAATGGTGGCAGTAAATTCTCTGGCGATGCTGTTCTTATACGCACCATTGGGTAGATGGTTATTAGCGGCGAATGATTTAACCGTGCCCTGGCAAACTATTGTTTTATCAGTAGTGATTTATGTTGGGTTTCCCCTAGTGGCGGGAATGTACAGCCGTTACTGGATTTTTAAATATAAAGGTACAGAGTGGTTTGAAAGACGATTTTTAAAGTATCTGACTCCAGTTTCGATTACTGCTCTATTGCTAACATTGGTACTGCTATTTGCATTCAAGGGTGAACTAATTGTTAAAAATCCCTTGCATATATTGTTAATTGCCGTACCACTATTTATCCAAACTAATTTCATTTTCTTAATTAGTTATGTAGCAGCATTGAAGATGAATTTATCCTACGAAGATGCCGCACCAGCCGCATTAATTGGAGCAAGTAATCATTTTGAAGTTGCTATTGCCACTGCTGTGATGCTATTTGGTTTAAATTCAGGTGCAGCACTGGCTACAGTGGTAGGGGTTTTAATTGAAGTGCCAGTAATGTTGATGCTGGTTGAGCTTTGTAAACGCACAGCAGCTTGGTTTCCACGGGAACCGGAAAAAGCAACATTGCAAGATCCGCGCTGTTTTGATGTCTTAAAATGACCACAATTTTTAGCAATCTAAGGCTCGAAGCAATGGAGCAAGAAACAATTCAACCGATTTCAGAAAACTTGTGGTGGGTGATTCCAAGGAAACTAGCAGGTGTTCGTAAGCCCATAGCAGAAGAGTTGACAGAGTTACGGGCTACTGGCGTTGGTGCGATCGTCTCTGTTATGGATGACCCCTCTAACTTAGATTTGTATCAACGAGCAAACATTCCTTGTCTTTGGTTGCCAATTAAAGGTGGCACGACACCCAGCCAGGAGCAACTTCAGGATTTACAAAATTTCGTTGACAATCAAAATAACCTTGGCAATGGTGTTGCAATTCATTGCACTAATGGCAGACGGCGAACAGGGACAATGCTAGCTTCTTACTTGATTTGTAGTGGCTCATCTTATAACGATGCAATCAAGACAATTGAGCGTGCAAACCCCGAAATAGAACTGCGAGAAACCCAACATAACTTTTTACAAGAATTAGAGCGAGTTAAACAAAAAATATAGCTCACCTGCCAATTGTTAGTGGTAATAAAACAAGTAGAGAACAAACCTGAAGAGCCAAAATTATTACCTTTTCAAAATTAGTTTTAATGCGATTTCTAGAGTATTGAACTAAATAATCACATTTTGTTAATTAATTAGCGGTAGGAAAATTGATGAAAATTCGGATTGGGATTAATGGATTTGGTAGGATTGGACGGCTGGCTCTGCGTGCTGCCTGGGGTTGGCCAGAATTAGAATTTGTCCATATCAATGAGATTAAAGGCGGGGCAGTAACAGCCGCTCATTTGCTCAAATTTGATTCTGTTCACGGGCGTTGGACACCAGAAGTAGAAGCACACGGCGATCGCATTCTCATTGATGGTACACCTCTGAGTTTTAGCGAACATTCCCAACCTGGTGAAGTCCCTTGGGAAGATTTAGGCGTTGATGTAGTGCTGGAATGCTCCGGCAAGTTTAGGACTCCTGCTACCTTAGATCCGTATTTTAAGCGGGGAGTACAGAAGGTAATTGTGGCTGCTCCGGTGAAGGAAGAAGCCTTGAATATTGTTATGGGAGTTAACGACCAACTTTATGAGCCAGAGAAGCATCATCTGTTAACTGCGGCTTCTTGTACAACTAACTGTTTAGCCCCAGTAGTGAAGGTGATCCATGAAGGTTTGGGGATTAAACATGGAATTATCACCACAATCCATGACAACACCAATACTCAAACCATCGTAGATGCTCCTCATAAGGATCTGCGTCGGGCAAGAGCTACGAGTTTATCTCTGATTCCTACCACTACTGGATCGGCAACTGCGATCGGGTTGATTTATCCCGAACTCAACGGCAAACTCAATGGTTTGGCAGTACGAGTACCACTGCTCAATGCTTCTTTGACAGACTGTGTGTTTGAAGTTGTGCGACCCACAACCGTAGAAGAAATTAACAGCTTGCTAAAAACAGCTTCCGAGCAAGCACCGCTTAAAGGAATTCTGGGATATGAAGAGCGTCCTTTAGTCTCTATCGACTACAAAGACGATCCTCGGTCTTCCATCATTGATGCCCTCTCCACAATGGTGGTAAATGAGACGCAAGTAAAAATCCTGGCTTGGTATGACAACGAATGGGGCTATGCCAACCGAATGGTTGAACTCGCCCGTAAAGTGGCTTTGAATCTGAAGAATTAAAAGTAATTGGGCATGGGGCATTGGGCATTGGGCATAGCCAATACTCAATAGTTATTCTTCCCCTGCTTCCTCATCCTCCCTCATCTCCCTTATCTCCCTCATGGCTTCTACTACAGCTCATAGTGCCAATTTCAAGAACTATATCCTAGTCACCCTCGCCTACTGGGGTTTCACCCTCACCGATGGTGCGCTGCGAATGCTGGTGTTGCTATATTTCAACCAAATTGGCTATACACCGATACAAATTGCCTTTCTATTCCTGTTCTACGAAGTCTTCGGAGTTGTCACAAACTTTTTCGGCGGTTGGATTGGTTCCCAGTTTGGATTGAAGGTAACGCTTTATAGCGGTATCGGATTACAGATTTTTTCTTTAGTTATGCTGTCCTTCCTCAATCCAAATTGGGCACAGTGGATTGCAGTCGGTTATGTGATGGTGGCACAGGCATTTTCTGGGATTGCCAAAGACTTAACCAAAATGAGTTCTAAAAGTGCCATTCGGTTGGTAGTACCCCAGGATGCCCAATCATCTTTGTTTAAATGGGTAGCAGTGCTGACGGGTTCTAAAAATGCCCTCAAAGGAGTTGGCTTTTTTATTGGTAGCGCTCTTTTGGCTGCGGTTGGCTTTATCAATTCCCTGTGGATTATGGCAGGGGGACTTTCCCTGATTATGTTTTCTGGATTAATGCTTCCCAAAGGGATGGGCAAAATCAAGAAGAAAATCAAGTTTAGTCAACTGTTTTCTAAGAGTGAAGAGATTAATATTCTTTCTGCTGCTCGATTTTTTCTCTTTGGCTCTAGAGATGTGTGGTTTGTTGTGGGATTGCCAGTATTTTTGCGTGAGATTTTGGGTTGGTCGTTCTATCAGGTTGGTGGATTCTTGGCTTGTTGGGTAATTGGCTATGGCGTTATTCAGTTCTTAGCACCAACGCTGATTCAGCGATT
Organism: Nostoc cf. commune SO-36; assembly: GCF_023734775.1. Lineage (NCBI taxonomy): Bacteria > Bacillati > Cyanobacteriota > Cyanophyceae > Nostocales > Nostocaceae > Nostoc > Nostoc commune. The sequence goes on from NZ_AP025732.1 coordinate 836,385, forward strand.
TGGTTCTGGTCGTCCGCCACAATCAAAGACTATCCAATTCTGGACATTTATTCTAACAGCAGTTCCAGCCGCGATCGCTCTTGCTCTCCAATTAGGTGTAAGAGCCGATATTGCGATTGTTGGCGGACTCCTGATTTTTGGCGTTGTGTTTGCCTTCAACTCAGCAGTTCACTCTTATTTAGTGTTGGCCTTTACTGATGATGACAAGGTAGCGCTGAACGTTGGTTTTTACTACATGGCAAACTCTGGTGGTCGATTAGCTGGAACTGTTTTATCAGGTTTGATATATCAGTTTTTCGGGTTAGTGGGCTGTTTGTGGACATCTATGTTTTTTGTACTAGCAGCAGCATTGATTACTCTGAAGCTACCCGATCCCGAACCGAGCAAAGCGATCGCCTGGAAAGCAGGAGATGGAGACTAAAACATTTGTCAAGTGCTAAATAATTTGTTCGCTGGCAAAATTATTTGGCATTTGACATTTATAGGATTTACGCATGAGTTACGGAATAACGAACCACAGAGGCACGGAGGGCACGGAGAAATCAGAGTTTGAGAGATATTTTGCGTAAGTCCTAATTGACTTAGGTAGCAAAGATAAAGCAGTCTTCCCTGCTTTCTAACTAGTTTTTATTTTGGTAGCTCTACAGTTATCTGTCCCAGCTATTAATTTGTATCCTTGACATCTTTATGACGACATTTGACCATCCCCCCAGAATTTTGTTTTTGTATGGTTCTCTGCGTGAGCGTTCCTATAGCCGCCTTTTGGCAGAAGAAGCCGCACGCATCATTGAAGAATTTGGCGCAGAGGTAAAGTTTTTCGATCCCCGCGAATTACCGATTTACGGTAGCGTACCTGACACCCACCCAAAGGTGCAGGAGTTGCGCCAATTAAGCCTGTGGTCGGAGGGGCAGGTCTGGTGCAGCCCGGAGCGTCACGGCCAGATCACCGGCATCATGAAGATCCAGATCGACTGGATGCCGCTGAGGATCGGTGCCGTGCGCCCGACGCAAGGGCGAACGCTGGCGGTCATGCAGGTGTGCGGCGGATCGCAGTCGTTCAACGCCGTCAACACGCTGCGCGTTCTTGGGCGCTGGATGCGGATGGTCACGATCCCGAACCAGTCTTCAGTGGCTAAAGCATATCAGGAGTTTAACGAAGACGGGACTATGAAAGATTCGCCCTACCGCGATCGCGTTGTTGATGTGATGGAAGAACTTTACAAGTTTTCCTTGCTATTGCGTGACAAAGTTGATTATCTCACAGACCGCTACAGCGAACGTAAAGAAAAAGCTGCCAAAGAGACAATCAAGATAGCTTCTCAATCTCTGGAAGTCCTTAATAAAACAAATTGACTATCCAAAAAAAGATAACCTCCTGGCAGATTGAACCAGGAGATTTAAAAAAATTGATTCATCTTTACAAGCGTTGTAGCAGGCTCAAACCGTGGGTGTCAGTACCACAGGTATTGAGGAGAAAGTATTCATCAGCTAACTTTTGCACTTGTTCTGATTCCAATACGCTGGGTTTCCAGGGGTTAGGGTTATTGTAGGCGTAGAAAGTTTCTACACCATCAATCCCCTTTTGGGATGCAGCTGGAATTAAGTCAAAAAGCGATCGCTTATAACGGGCTGGATGAGCCAAAACTGCCAATCCCCCAGCGTCATGAATAGCGGCAATCACGTTACTTGCCTGATATTCTTGCCCTGTAGTCGGCCTTCTTTGCAGGTAGGGTTTCATGCTAGGGTGGTCTGGTGCAAAAGCGTAAGCCAAAATGTGAACTTCTATATCCAGAAGGTTAGCATTGATTTCTACGCCACTCCACAGGTAAGGAGTTGTTGCACCAGGATTACTCCACTTCCAATCTTCTAACCAAGCAAGGGCCGCTTGATAGCCGAGAATGCCATGATGGTCAGTGATCGCCAATCCTTTTAGTCCAATAGCGATCGCCTGCTCCATCAATGCACTAAGCTGCAACTTGCCATCTGAGAAGACAGTGTGCATGTGAAAGTTGAATAACTTTGGACAACTATGTGCATCAATATTACGGAATACTTGCTTTAAAAGTTCTGCCGAAGTTGTAGTACGGGCCAAATTTACAGCCATAACCCCCTCTGAAGAAAAATATCTATCCTTAACACATCAAAATGCCACATATCTGGATGAGAAATAATCAACACTAAAAATTAGTATCGGTTGCTACTTTCTCAGCTTTCTCAGCAAATTTTTCAATATGTTAAGACTACGTTAGCAAATCTTAATCTCAGTGGTCATGGGTGATTTGCACTACTTCAATTTTAAGTAGTTGTAAATATTACATCCAAAGTTTTATAAATGTGCCTATAGCATCTATGTTAAATGGCTTAGAGAATAAAGGTTTAGTAGAGTAATTATCTATAATCAGCCGGAAATACAACTCTATATTGCGTATAAAAACTATTATCTATCTCAGTGATTACAACTTTTGTCTAACTAGTAATGAATTCAGCGATCGCACAAATAAGCAAATCCTATGAGTTTATAATAGGTTTCACAAAACTGGCGATCGCTTGTGAATTATACCCCTCGCGCAATTCCAAAAGAATCTCCCTTCAACGTGACCCCAAGGGGTTCTACCACCACCTCGCGGGAAACAGACGCTTCAACTCTCCCAGCAATCACAGCCCTTAGCTTATGTTCTCTTGCAAGCCTGACAATTTTCTCTGCATCCTGCTCTGACTCTGTATAGAATGCAAATCCTGCACCGTAATTGAACACAGAAAGAATCGTCTCGGCCCCGCCCTCAAGATGACTCTCAACAAATGTAAATATTTCTGGTACTGGGAGCATCGTTTCGATGATATATCGCAACGGCTTCACCGACCGCATCAGCTTTTGCCAGCCATGACCAGTGATATTCTCCATCGCTGTGGGACGAATTCCCTCGCCAAGGACTGCCTGTACAAGAGGCGTGTAGAGATACGACGCAGCATTCATCGCTTCCCAGAACTCTTGCCCACTGGGAAGTTTTGTTCTATAGCCATCAGGAAGCGACTCAGCAAGCTTTCGCAGTGGGGTAAAACCGTTCTCATGGGGGCCTGAACTTTCCACCAGAACAATAGTATTTCCGGCATCCAGACGCGAGCTATCAATAGGAGCGACACCAGTCGGCATTACCCCGAAAACCGAGCCTGCGATGTCGAGCCGACCGGCAATCATCTTAGTTTTTAGTTGAGGAGTTTCCCCTGAAAGATAAACACACCCGACTCGTTTACACCCCTCAACTACTCCATCCAGAAACCCATCAAGGAAAGCGGGAGTAAAGATTGTTTCAGGAGTACTCGACGGCAGATAAAGACCAAGAAGTATAGTCTGCATACCGGAAGTTGCGGCATCATTCGTAAGACACGAAATGATCTTGATACCAATGTTCCACCAGAATCGTCGAAGCTCTTCTTCACAGAGGTCGTCAGGTCGGGTATCGTCTGCGGTTCCCAGTCCTTCGGGTACAAGTGTCATAGAAAGTTCTCTAGCCCCCGCCTCTACAAAGGGAGCGAGGTTGAAGCTGAAGGCGTTAGCGCTGGCTCCAAGACCCGACGCGGGCACAATGCCATAAGCGCTTGCAAAGCCAAGTGTGCGTTTTGCAGCTTCGATGAAGCGTCGTTTTGCGGCATCGAGAGTATCGTAATCGACTTGATCGAGAGCTTGAGACATCAGGTTGCGTTTTAAGTTAAAAGTGAGGAGTTAGGAGTTAAGAAAACTCATAACTCCTAACTCCTCACTTTAAAATACCTCATCTTCAATACCGCGCCACCATTCCCCCAAATTCATTAAGTCTTGGTAAATATCTTCTAATTCTTTAATATAAACATCGTTTGTAAGGGTGGCTCGACGCTCTTGCAATTTCTGAAGGCGTAGTTGTACCAATACCCAAGGTTTAGTAATGCTATTCGTTGCTTCGATATATTGTGCTAATTCTGTACTATCCATATATTTTGATTTTTACTACTTTTAACGCTGTGTGCAACTTTTACACAAACCTAACCTCCAGACCCTTTTCCTATTAGGGAATAGAGAGAATTCAAATCCTCTCTCGTGCAAAGAGAGAGAAATGGCAGTAAGGTCAGAATATTAAGTTGCACATTGCGTCAATTGATTAAGCTTTAGCCAAGTTTTCAGCAGCAAAGTCCCAGTTGACCAAGTTTTCTAGGAAATTCTTGATGAATGCTGGACGGGCGTTTCTATAGTCAATGTAGTAAGCGTGTTCCCAAACATCCAAGGTTAGGAGTGCTTTCTTACCATGAGCTAGAGGGTTTTCTGCATTTGGTGTTTTGATCACCTTTAGCGTACCACCATCATCAATCAGCCAAGACCAGCCACTGCCGAATTGAGTTGCAGCCGCGTTCGAGAATTCTTCCTTGAATTTGTCCAAGCTACCAAAATCTTTATCAATTCTGGTTGCGAGATCACCAGTGGGTGCGCCGCCACCTGCTGGTTTCAAGGAATTCCAAAAGAAGGTGTGGTTCCAAACTTGAGCAGCGTTGTTGAAGATTCCCGCTTTAGAGGAGTCGTTGAAGGAAGTTTTGATCACTTCTTCCAAAGACTTATTCGCAAGTTCTGTACCTTCAGTGAGCTTGTTGAGGTTGTCTACATAAGCTTTGTGATGCTTACCATAGTGATACTCAAAAGTTTCAGCTTTCATGCCATGTGGCTCTAGAGCATTAATATCGAAGGGTAGTGGGTCTTGTACAAATGCCATCGTGTCAAATCCTCTCTTTACCGGTTTCCAGTTTTAAGCTATTGCAAAAGCTTAGGAAATTAACAGCTTTTATTTTTGAGGTTTTATGTCTTTAATCATGAAACATAAAACTTAACATCGTTATTTTACTACCAAAGTGAAGATAAAAACAAAGTACTTGTCTAATAAGTAAAATAAGCCAAATTACTAGGAAGTAATAACTATAAATAAAAATGGCTAATATTTCATAGCCAGAGACGCATAAGTAGGTCGGCGTAAATAATTATCGTTGGGATAAGGCAGGAGGCACACTTCGACTGCGCTCAGTGGGCAGGGAGCAGGAGGAAAAAGGGTTTGAGCCTTGTTTACTTTTCTTGATACAGGTTGCTTTTATTTTGCCGACTTACTTAATCAATTCGCTTTTAGCAATTAAAGCTTTCACACTTCTATCTTTGGTAGGATTACTTGCGATATGATAAATCAGTCTAAAGCGAGATGATTTAATACTTTAATAATCTAATATTTTTGGTACAAGACTTAATTTTCAATAGAGACAGCCAATAGTTAAATTATCTATTTTGTTTTAAAATGCAGTTTTGAGGATGGTAAGTAAATAATCACTCACTCACCACCCTTTAAAACTAAAAAACTAACAGCAAATAGTGGTGATTACCTCTGAGATAAACGCTGCTGGTAGTAGTTAACAATTTGTGCCGTGACTTCAGACACGTCCAAACCATCGGTTTGAACTTCGATCGCATCGGCTGCTTTTTGCAAAGGCGAAACTTTGCGGGTACTATCTTTCCAGTCACGTTCGGCAATGTCGTGTTTTAGCTGCTCTAAGCTCACTTCTGATTGACCTTGTTTGGTAAAGTCTTCCTGGCGGCGACGTGCGCGTTCACTCACAGAAGCGGTTAAGAAGATTTTCACTTCGGCATCGGGGAATACATGAGTACCGATGTCCCGACCTTCAGCTACTAAACCACCTTTTTTACCCCAGTTTTGCTGTTGTTTAACCAGTGCTTGACGAACAGCGCTTTGGGCCGCGATCGCAGATACTTGAGATGTCACCTCAGTGGTGCGAATTACCTGGGTAACATCATGATCATTAATCCAAACCCGCACGGATGATTGTAAATCCTGGTTAGGAGTAAGTTCAATTTTACACTGGTCAGTTAATTGGGCGATCGCACACTCATCATCAATAGCAATACCCTTTTGCAGTACTAACCAAGTGACAGCACGGTACATCGCTCCTGTATCTAAATACACTAAACTCAGATTTGCTGCCACTTGACGCGCCACAGTGGATTTTCCAGCACCGGCTGGGCCATCAATGGCGATGATGGGTTGACGATCGCGCAAGATGATATTGTCAATCAAACGTGTAGACCCAAGACGAGCTGCGATCGCCAACATTCCTTCCTCCTCAACTTTTTCTAAAGACATTAACGTAGTCGGTTCAACCAATTCAATATATTCCACTAAAATCGTGCTGACTATAGCCACTTCTTGCTGTACCACTGCTATCAACTTGTTGCTATTGCGATCGCCTGCAATGAATGCAGCTTCAGCTCGTTGCAAGCCACGATATAAGACTGCTGCTTGCTCTTTTGCCGTTGCAGTCAAATATTGATTGCGAGAACTGAAGGCCAGACCCGACGCTTCCCGTACTGTTGGACAAGCAACAATTTCTACTGGCAAATTTAAGTCAGCTACTAAGCGTTTAATAATTGCTAGTTGCTGACCATCCTTTTCACCAAAGTAGGCACGGTCAGGCTGTACCAAGTTAAAAAGTTTGGTAACAATCGTAGCGACACCCTGAAAATGACCTTGCCGAGAACGACCACACAAGCCTGTTATCATAGCAGATGGGGGGATAACTTGTGTAACCTTTGATTCTTGTATACTCTTCTGGGGAACTGCCATTTCTTCCGGAGTTGGTGCAAAAATTGCATCTACCCCAGCTTGTTCGCAAAGTTGTTGGTCTTGCTCTAAAGTGCGAGGATAGCGTTGATAATCCTCATTGGGAGCAAATTGCAGGGGATTGACGAAAATACTCACAATCACCGTAGAATTTTCTTGCCGCGCCCGTTGGATCAAGCTTAAATGACCTTGATGTAAATTTCCCATAGTTGGCACTAGACCGACTGCCGTCTGATACCAGCCAGTCATCTCATCTAGTTTTAAATCCTCAGTAACTGCAATTAGCTTGTTTTCTGAGCAGAGTTTAGTTAAATAGCAGCGTAAAGCTGCGACTGTTGTCAGCAGGCGCACAAAATACCCCTAGTTCTTATCGATCCCTCCCCCGTTAGTTTATATCTGAAATAGAGGGAAGAGTTGATTAAACTAGGGAATTAAGTGATACGGAACTGGGATTGGGGAAAGGTGACAGGTGACAGGTGACAGGTGATAAGGAATAATCTTTCCCTTTAACCTGTAACCTACTCGATTATTTCCCTAAGACTTCAATATGCACTGGTGCTACGCCACTGCCCATCATTCCCAAAATTCGAGCCGCGCCAGTAGATACGTCAATGACTCGACCTCGAATGAATGGGCCTCGGTCATTAATCCGCAGCACTACAGAACGACCATTGCGAGTGTTAGTTACACGGACTTGTGTACCAAAGGGTAAGCTGCGATGAGCAGCAGTCATTGCTTCTGGATTAAATCTTTGACCGCTAGCAGTGCGATTACCAGCAAAGTCATAGCCGTAAAAAGAAGCTATACCTCTCAAAGTGGATCGCACTACTCCGACGGCAACCTGTTGAGGTAGCTTTGGTATTGATATTTGTTGACGCACTGGTAAATTTGCAATCTCTTTTAAGGGAGATGCATTTCCTAATAGCCTCCGGAGGCGATTGGTTGCTTGCAATGCATCTTGCGCCAGATTGTTAGTGCTATCTGCTAGTCGCGTACTTTCGTTGATTTCGACCAATTCTTCGCCATTAATTTTGATTACGTAGCGATCGCCATCTTGTTGAACAGGGAGGCTTTTGTTTTGCGCTTGATTAGCAGTAGATTTTTCCCCTGCTTTCCAACTTACGGTAATCTTACTACCGTCCACATTTTCCCGATTCAACTGGTTGATCTTAGCTGCTATTACACCAGCTATCTGAACCGGATCATTGTCAGTGGAGCTAATCTGGTTAATTGCATCTGTTGCGTTACCAGTATTGGGCGCATTTGATGAATTGCTAGCAATAAGGGCGTACCCTTGTACGCCCTCAGTATTTCCAATTCCACCAACTTTTTTATTTTCAAGATTCGTATTTGATACAGAACCTAAAAAGCTGAGAACAGGTATATTTCGGATAAAAAGGGTTGCCGCCTTACGTCCTCTAATTTCGTGAGGATGAATTTCTGTAATCACAGCATCCAAGGTTTGTTTCCCTGCTCTGGATTGGTACTCTCCCACCTTCACTACATCAGGGGCAGGTGATTTCTGAGAAGCTAGGGCATTTCCCTTGGCGGTTTGAGTGCAACCGACTGAGGGTATGCCCAAAACAGCCATAAACAGGGTAACAATAATCCACAAATGTCTTTGATTCATGCGTCCGTTGTTGAAAGCGACTGTAGAACTTAAGTTTTATAACTTGCGGGACTTTTCACTAGTGATATAGTGACTTCCCTTTTGAAAAACTCGAACTCGTTCCGTTTTCACTTTGTTATTTATAACTGCAACAGACTAACACGAACCTTTTAGCTTGGGGATCAGGGTTTTAGCGTAACTATCGGCAGATCAATCAAATTAAAATTCAAATTTGAAGGGTGAAACCTTTCTCAAAAGCGGACTTTGGCTATGTAACGCTTTTTTCTGCAAGTCAAAAATTTATTAAAAAAACTTTACGCCGATTACACACTAAAGTGACGATACCCTATTCACGTTGGTTTTAAAGGCTCGTAACTATTGGTGTATTCTAGATCACATCTTTTTAACTTATTTCCTCTAAGAAGATAATATAACTTTTATTAAATAGCAACGGCATAAATACTCAAAATTGCTTATTTAAGGAAATGTTTAGATTTACCTATGAATAAGTCATGATATGAGTTACATCTAAAATAATTATGCAAATCAGTTTGAGTTTAATATCTGTTTTCAAAGTTTGTTCTACTTAGATTAATGATAACTTTTATTCTATATAACTAGACTGAGATTAGTAATAAATATAACTTGAGATACTAGTATTGCTGAGTATAAAAAAAAGGAAGATACTCAACTTAATATTTATCAGGATTAATGATGAAAAAATTAAGAAATCTTTGCGATCGCTTGTAAATGAAGCTTTGTTAGTATCAAAACGAACAGCAAGTATTTTTTGCCCTCAGTAATTGCTCAAGGATGATTTTTTAGAGCCAGATGTCTTTAACAAAATCTTTCCAATTTTAGGGATGTACAGCTGCACCCCTACTATATATAGTGAGTATTTTGGGGAATGCTATCAGCATGATTACAAACGAAGCACACCAAGGAGATTTAGAAATAAATCCGTCGCCATTATTGGCTGTTCTTAAGGATTTGCATTCCCAGTACAAGTCATTAGGGGAGGGTGCAGTAACGAAATTTATTCCCGAAATGGCAAAGGCAAACCCTGACTTGTTCAGCATTTGCATTGTGACAGTAGATGGTCAGGTTTACAAAGTTGGCGATTATGATCACCTCTTTACTATTCAGTCAATTTCCAAAGTATTTGCTTATGGACTTGCTTTAGAAGATCATGGGCTGGATTATATTTTGACTAGAGTTGGCGTAGAACCGACGGGGGATGCATTCAACGCGATTATTTTGGATGAGCAATCGAAGCGACCTTATAATCCAATGGTAAATGCAGGTGCGATCGCCACCACCAGCTTAATTAAAGGTTCCGGCCCCACCGAACGCCTCAATCGGATGCTGGATATGTTTCGCCGATATATTGGCCGCGATGTGTTCGTTGACATTTCAGTTTTTACCTCAGAACGCAGTACAGGACATCGTAACCGGGCAATGGCGCATCTGATGCTTAACTTCGGCATGATCGACCGGAATATTGAAGAGTCGCTGGATCTTTATTTCCAGCAGTGTGCTGTGATGGTGAATTGCCAAGACTTAGCAGTGATGGCGGCTACCCTTGCTAACACAGGTATTAATCCGATTACCAAAGAACAGGCGGTAGATAAACGTTACATCAAAGATATTTTGAGTGTTATGTATACCTGTGGAATGTACAACTTTGCAGGTGAGTGGGCTTATAAAATTGGGATTCCGGCGAAAAGCGGAATTTGTGGTGGGATTATCGCCGTTGTACCCAATAAGATGGGCATTGGAGTTTTTTCGCCGTTGCTGGATGTGCGTGGTAATAGTGTGCGGGGGTAAAAGTGTGTGAAGAACTTTCCCAACGTTTAGGTTTACATCTATTTGATTGTTCAAGTCAATAGTGAAGTGGGCATTGGGCATTGAAAAACTCTTCCCAGTCATCAGTCCCCAATCCCGAATTTAGCGATCGCCAAATTTTAAATTATCCCTCTTCGCGTATCCGTCCAACCGTATGCAACCTCAACCAGTTGCACTGTGGCAATCTCGATTTGCTTTTGGTACACCTGTTGACCACCAAGGCTTTGATAGAAATGGGCTGCGGGGTTATCAGCTAAAACCCAGACTAACATTGAACTAATACCAGACTGCATCAGCTTGGTGGCGATGGTGGAAACCAGGCGATATCCTAAACCTTGGTGCTGGTACTTCTCCAGAATATAGATAGCGTACAACTCTCCTTGGTAAAGGCGATCGCCTGTCCTCTCTTTACCTCCATTAGCAAAACCAACTATTTGCCCGATTTCATCCTCAGCAACATAGGTGAAATTATCCTGAGTTATATTGCTCAAAATTTTACCCATTTTGTCTCTCGTTCTTCATAAGATAAATCTGCGAGAAACTTTGCTGGCATTAAGTTACTGTAGGTTGTCCGCCAAGTGTCTACATGGACTTTAGCGATGGCGGGTGCATCGGCTAAGTTTGCTTCTCGGATTGCCATAAGCTATTTGTTGGCAAAGAGTTTGATGTTGCTTTCTAGGTAGTTTACAACTCTTCTGCTTGGGGAAGTGGGAAGATTTCACCAGCCAAGTAAGCCTCAAAGTGCTTTTGGAAGTACAACCAGGAAGTCATATCTTCCCCATCTATCAATTCTTTTGGGGCTTTTTTATATAGAGGAATACGGTTATTAATTTCGTCTTGCAGCAGTGAGGGCAGTTCTGTTAAACCATTTACTTTGCTGCCAACAGCACTGTAGATTAGTTGACCGGGGCGATCGCCCATTTTCATCCAGGGAAGCCATTGACCAATTCTATCCCAACTCAGTTTGAGTTCAGAAACTGAAGAGAGGGCTGGATTGAATAAGTCTGCCGTTGGCACGGTTAATTTAAACAATTCTGCTGCCTGATAAATTGGATTTGGGCTGTATTCGGCAAATTTGGGGTCGTCTGCTAGGGGATTGGAGTAATGGGGAAATATATCAAAAACAAAGGTTGTGCTGTCACCATCTACTTGTGCGGGGAAATTTCCTTTAAACTTCCCCTGCACTGGATTATTAGCAACGTGGATTACTGGAACTGTCTCGCCTGTCCAAGGATTCTCCCATTTGCTTAAGACTTCATCTGTTTGTGGATTAAGGTAGTAAGTCAGTTCTCTAGAAGTAAAATCCCAGCTACTCTCATCTGTGGGAATACATCGGCTAACACTCAATCCCAGCATCTTAAACAGGAGTTGTCTTTTCTCACCGGGGATAAAAGCGTAAATTTTACCTTTCCAAATCAGGAAAGTCGATTCGCTAGGGTCGAGGGAGGAACGAGTTTTAACCCAGTGCTGGGCTTCAAGTTCTTGGATTTGGGCAACCATCTGAAGCATCCTTAATATTTGGATAACAAAAGAATAAGCTATCAGCATTCAAGTTGCATCTTTGTCATTAGTCATTGGTCATTTGTCATTAGCCCTAAGTAGGTAGGCATGATTAAAACAATTCGCAATTCGCAATTCGCAATTCGCAATTCGCAATTCGCAATTATGTTTTGTGTCGGGGTCTAAATCCCCGTCACAAAACGGGCTACCTGTAGAGGCAGGGGACTTAAACCCCCAAAGTTTGTTAAATATAAGATGTCATTGCGAGTGAAACGAAGCAATCCCAGAGACTTTGCGATTGCTTCGTTTCACTCGCAATTAGGACTTACGCATGAGTTACGGAATAACGTAGACGCTTCTCTACGAGACGCTACGCGTAGCTTGCTTCCCGAAGGGTACGGCTTGCCGCAGGCTACCACAGAGGCACAGAGGGCACGGAGAAATCAGAGTTTGAGAGATATTTTGCGTAAGTCCTAGCAATGACAGAACATATTATATTTATTTACGCCCATTTACTTAATAAATATATTTTAGAATGCAACAATCAGTTTTTGATACTCGTGAACAAAGATAAAAACTGCAACTTTTTTCCCTTTAAAAAATTAAACTGATTCAGAAAGTTGCTCATCCAGACGGCGAAACAAAAACACCCAAAGAGGCAGGGAACTGTTAATCGCAATTAGGCGCACTAAATGACCAGTTGTAACAATTTCAACATTATGATTCAATGCTAGAGAAACTAGGATCATTTCTGCTGATCCTCCTGGTGCTGTGACTAAAAGACAGGTTAACCAATCCCAAGAGGTTAATTGCATCGCAAGTACAGCAGCGATCGCTCCGGCTATCAAAGTCATTGCCACAGACATCAAGGCATAGGCGACAGTCCGCTTTTTAAAGTTAGGTTTGTCTCCCCAATACTCACCAATAGTAATTCCTAGGAGCATTTGACCCAATAAGTTTATGATTGGCGGCGGACTAAAGCTAATATCACCCCCAAAAGGCAGCCAATGTAGCAAAGGATTAAACCCAATACCAATCAACAATGCACCAAAGAAATCGCCGGCGGGAATTTTAAATAATATAGCTGGATAAACTACTAATCCAGTAATTACCAGTACTAACAAAAGTAATTCTAATTGTAGATGGATCGAAATTGAGCCAAGCAGGGTTGATTGGAAGTGTTTGCGGATAGTAATTACCAGTTGATGTTTTAGCGACTAGGGGAATTAGAATCACTACTGAGGTGACGCGAATCGCCTGAACTAGGGCAACCAAGCTCACATTTTTATTGTAATCAGCAGCGATCGCTGCCATAATTCCTACACCACCAGGAACTGTAGCCAGCATTGCTGTTAATAGGTTGGTTTTGCTAAGGCGCGAGTAAATATAACCAATACAGGTTCCACTCAGCAGTAAAAACAAGGTAAGAAAAATAAATATAGGAATACCAGAAGCAACACTAGCTAAATTACCGTGAGCGTTGGAAGCACCAACAGTTAAGCCGACAAGTGCCATTCCTACTTTTCTAGCAGTGCGGTTAGGTTGGGGAGAATATTGATAAAGAATTCGACACCCTTGAAGAACCATTGTACCAGCAGCAATTCCACCAAATATCCAGGCAATCCTGCCAATTTGGAACTTTGCGAGGAATAAACCCAAAGGTAATGCCAGAAGCATTTCCAAGACAAGGACAATTAGTTGCTTTGCAAATAGCTGTTGTTTGCTAACAACAGAATCTTCATCAGTGTGTTCTTCCAGGCTGGGAGTAACACTTACGCTTTGATTCATCGATATGAGCTTTTTTATAAATTTAACGCTATGTACTCAAGCTAGCGGGATCGCCCAGGATAGCTAAAGTCTGTCAAGCCAAGTTTACTAAATCCTGATTACGAACTTATCCATCCATCAAACTTAGTTTGGTGGACTGTTAAGTGTAAATTTACCGCGTGTTGCATTCAAAGAATAACCCCTATAGAGAGATCATAGGGGCACAATGATCATTGTGCCCCTACAAATAATTTGGGATAATTTATTTTTTTGCAAGTCCTTTAATCTTCGTCAAGGGCTGGGAAAGCTTCTTCAAGCTGCCACAACCGATCTTTATTTTCAACGAACCAAATACGAGTTTCTGGAGTTAATTTACCCCAAATGTCTTCAACAGGAATGTGAGGAGATGCATATTGGTACTGCTGACCAAGTGATTTGAGATTGTCCGCTACATCACGGGGGATTCCGAATTGTTCCCAATCAACTGTTATATGTCTTCCCGAAACTCCGGCTGTAGGGTCGAAGACTAGCTGTGCTGATCTGACTAAATCAGCAAAGTGTTTCGGTTTGAGTTTGGTGATTTCCTGAATTTGGAGTGATTCGTTATGCTCTTGAGACATGATCGCCGCAGTGGTAAAGATTAGTGGTGTATTGAACTTACTGCCAGAGATTTTTATCCCAATATTTTTACTTTAGCGCAGAGCCACTAACTTGATCATGATTTAACCACACAAGGGATTCGAGCAAGTTGTTTAAGAGGGTGTTTGAAAAGTCCTATTGTCGGTATCAAAAGTTTTAGATCCCCCTAAATCCCCTTTTTTAAGGGGGACTTTGAAGGGCTTTTGCCCCCTTTTTAAGAGGGTTTGGGGGTATCTAAAGCTTGCTGGGCAATGGCTAGAAGACTTTTAGCCTATTATATTTTAGTGACGAGTGTAGGAACGCTCAAAGCGAGTTTTGAGCGTATGAGCCATAACAGACATTGCAATTGCTGCTACAGAAACCAACATTGCCGCGATTCTAATTCTATAATCATCTGCAAGTATCGCTACAGCAGCTAGAGCGATCGCTACCCCTATACAACTTTGCTTAACCCTATTTGTAACTTGATAAGCTCGATTGCAGGAATGACAAATAAGTGTATGTTGCGAGAATCGGTCTAATGTGATCAACTTTTGATCGGACTCGCTACTACCGACATTTTTTGAGGTGGAATAACCTTGATAAAAGGGCAAAGATGACCCAAATTTATCTAGCCACTTGCGATACTCAACCACTAAAGTATCAGATGTTTTGAGCGGTAAATACACTTCTTTGAGATTTTGTCCCAAACGCTCAATTTGTGCCTTTTGTTCAACGACTAATTGCAAATCACCTTCTAAGATTTTGCTTCGGATCGAGATGTGATCTAGCCAAGGAGGCATCAGCTTAATTTTTTTGGTAAAAAAGTTTCCATAATTTCTGATGAGAATCCGACATCTATTCTTACCTAGCGGAATTGAATATAAGGCTGTGCCTCCAAACTTACCTTGCTGTTCATTACCAAATTTGTAGAGAATCAAATTAGGAGCAATGAAATCTAATGAAATCCAAGGCGCATTGGGTGTGCGTGTTCGCCGCCACCTTCCCTTAATTCCTTGAATGTTGCTGTCCATGACTTCTATTTCCAGTGCTTGGGCATCTTTTCGATTTCCCATGATGCCATCATGGCTGATTGGAATATGAGCTGGGTCAATAATGTTTTCAATAAAATAGCTTTGGTCGTAAGGTAGGTCACGTACATAATCTAAGTTGAAGCATTCCGGCTTGTCCCAATCTGGTAGAGATGGAATTAGCTCATCAATAGCCGTTTCGGCTTCCCCTGCCCACATCCAAATGATACCTTTAAGTTCCAAGACTTTAAAGGATGACACACAAGCATTTACCGGAATTTTGGCATCGGTTGGTAACTGAGGAATGTGCAGACATTGACCATTATTGCCAAACTGCCAACCGTGGTATGAGCATTCTATTTTGCCGTCAATAATTTGTCCATCAGAAAGTCTAGCTGCACGGTGGGGACAACAATCTGTTAAACAGATAAGCTGTCCATTTTGGTCTTTGAACAAAACGAAGGGTTCATCGTACAAAGAAAAGCTATAAGGACGATTTGTGGGCAAGTCTTGCAGAAAACAGACAGCGTACCAAGATTGTCTCCAGTTAAATTCTTGCTTCTCCTCAAGCGTCTCAAAGGTAGAAGTTGGTGTTGCCTGTAGTGTCTCTGTTTCTAATGACATATTTTTCTCCAGGTTTCTACAATTTTATACTTTGAGAAAGCAAACTGGGGTTTGAGAAAGCAAACACAGCTTTTGCTTGCGGAAAACACTGAAATGAGAAAGCAAACTGGGGTTTGAGAAAGCAAAAGCTGCTTTTGAGTAAACAAACACAGCTTTTGCTTGCGGAAAACACCAAAATGAGAAAGCAAACTGGGGTTTGAGTAAGCAAACACAGCTTTTGCTTGCGGAAAACACCAAAATGGGAAAGCAAACTGGGGTTTGAGTAAGCAAACACAGCTTTTGAGAAAGCAATTTAAGTATTTTGATAAAGCAAACAGGTATTTTTATAAAATAATGAGGCTTTTTGATAAAGTACTCGGCAAATATACTTGACGATTAAAAATAGCGCCTGCACAAATGCAGTCCTACTGAAAAGTTGCTGTATGTCACTTCATTTCCAACGATCGCGCGATTTACTCTCTAACTTTCAATTTAGTGATTTTTTATGAGGAATTACCTCAGTTACTCATCTTCGATTAGAACTGTAACAGCTGCGATCGCAATCAACATTTCATCATTTTTATCATTGAGTTCAGGAATCGCCCGCCCTTGAACGATCATCCCCCCAGATTCTACGGTAAGACTTTTGCGACCAAATGGAAGTACAGCGAGTACTTCGTCTTCTCTAACTTGTTCGGGGTATGGAACTGCTACTTGAACCTCTATAATCATTTCATTGGGGTGACTTAAACCTGCAACTTCCCAAACACCAGGTAAAGCATTATGAGCGATCGCATTTCGTACTGCTCTAGATGCTGCTACTGTTGGTTCTTGTCCATGTTGATCTATTCCCATCCCCATCTCAATAATCAACCTTTTACGCGCCATTAGCTACCTCCGGTAAATTTTGCATCTTTCACTTTATATAAATCATGAGTCAAAAGCCAGCATCTAGAATTCTCTGAATACTGACTTCTAACTCCCCAAGCGAGAGAATATATCTATGGCCTTCTAAAAAAGGAGGCAAAATTTAGTAGCAGATTCTGATTAGTTTTGGAACTTATGCCGACTGAGGTGATTTAGACCATACGCTGCAAGCGACTCAAACGCTCTGAGTAACTTTTCATCACCTTTAAGGCAAACACTGGTGTTTCCTGAACGGCAAAGAGAAACTTTTTCTCATCCAGGAAACCCAGTTTGGTATCCACCTTGGCAACAGCTGTATAAGTTCTATTTTCGACTCCTACGAGTACCCCGACACCAAAAACTTCGCCCGTTTCCATGGTTTCTACAACCTTGCCATTGACTACTATATCCACTTCTCCTTCGATAATGCCGTACATTTCATTACCAGACTGTCCTTCTTCAAAGATGACTTGACCTGCTGAAAATTCTTTAGGGTCGGGTTGTTTTTGAAATATACTGACTGTAACTACAGGACTTAGCATTAGAGCAACCCCAAAATTATTGGTTTTTAGACGAAACTTTTTGATAGCTTTAGGCTAACCCACAAAAGTATACTACTTTGTGTTGCTTAACCTCAATTTCCGCAAAATCTCTGATTTGCTAATCGTCTAGAAACCTTTCCCTGGTTTTACTATGCAGGCAAAACCGTCCCTCTCTGAGTCCTACGGTGTATACACAAGTCTGAAATAGCTGATTAACCAAGCTTTAACCCCACCCTAACCGGAACCTTATCAAGGCTACGGTGTACACACCAGTCTTCTAGAGTTGCGCCACAGGCTTTTGATCCCCAATCCCTCTTTAAAAAGGCAGGCAAAAAGCTCTTAAAGTCCCCTAATTTATCGGGGGATTACGGATCAAGTTTTGTAACTGTTGTGTGGTCATGTCTTTTATTTGCATCGTTTCTTTGAAGAATTTACTTTATTTACGTTTGGTAATTAGCCAACCTAAAGCGATAAATACCACGGTAGCAATGATGCTTAAGCTTAACGATGCGTAAAGGGGATGTTTTTGTATTAACGGTAGATTAATTTTATCAATGTGTGTTGTGAATATGCCAGAGGCGATCGCACCACCGCCAAAGCCGATACCTAATATCTGGATTGTATTTTCTAACGAGCGATCGCGCTCAGTTTGTTCTGTCTCTACTATACCTCGGATAGTATCAACGAATTGCCCAAACAATTCCTGACCTGGAGTCAGATAGTTAATATCTGTTTGGATTTGTTCTTGCCATTTTTTACAGTCTTTCTTAATAAAATCTTGCCAGGATTGGGGGCTATTACCGCTATCAATAGTTTGAATCTTCTCTAAACAAATTGTGTAATTAGTAATATTAGTAGTAATTGCTGTGTGGTGTGTTTGTAAATCTTGCAAGCATCTGGTGTAATCAAAGCTTTTTTTGGGGATTTCTCCCATTAAGCTTTTTAAGCCAGATAATTTTGTTTGGTTTTCAGATATCAGGCTGTTAAATTCTTGAATTTTATTTTCTAAATCACTGTAAATTGTTCTTGCATCTCGGTAGCGTTGACGCGCTAGTTGATAAATGTAAAGTATTTTATGGTAGCTACAAAGAAAATTTAGCAACCAGTCATAAGCTTCTGCTGCAAGTGTTCCTGTTGCAGCTTGACTATTATTAATGACTATTAAAATATGGCATTGTTTGGCAGGATTATTTGGTTCCTCTGGATCAAGTGCTTGGTATTCAAATAAAAGACTACCAAACAGTTCTCCTTGTTGTGTTCGTACAGGATTTAAATTTGTGCCAGCTACTAAGGCTATGGCTAATTTTTCAGCTAGTGTATCACAATCTTCAGTTGGATCTACTTCTCCATAAATCGATAATGTTTGCCCTAAAGATGCTTGAATATTAGATGGTAGTAAGGAACTTGGTTTAAAATGTTGCAGTTGTGATATGTCTATGGAAATGTTTGGTGATTCTGGAACCAAAGTTAAATCAACTGCGTAGGTATCGTTAAGCAAGAAAGGCTGAAGATTAGCATTAATTTTAAAGCCATCTGTTGTGGGGAGACTACCCAAATCTAAATCTTGAGTATCAATTAACCGTTCTGGTATTCTTCCTATTTCCCGCTTGGGTTCGTATTTACCATTTTGATAACAAATTAATTTTGAGCGTAAATCTTTCAACCCAACAAAAGTTAGCGAACCTTCACCCACTTTCACCAGATTTTCCCACAAGAGATTAGCATCTGTCACAACTTCACCGGGAAGTTCAGTTAGGGTGTGGCGGAGATGAAAAGCATAGAGGCTGAGGCTGAAATTCTTCACTATTTTGGCTAAGATTTTTATTGTAAATTGTAGCTTAGGTTAAGAGGATGTTTGAAAAGTCATGATTGATGTATAAAATTTTTTTACCCCACCCTAGCCCTCCCCTTATAAAGGGGAGGGAACTGGATTTTATTGTTTTCCCCCTTTATAAGGGGGGACTAAGGGGGGTAATAATTCGATTAAAATCACAACATACTACTTTCAAACAACTTCTAAGCGAAGCTACTAAAATTTTTCATGGTTTTGGTTGTGGTTTTTTATCATCAGATAAAAGAGAGTTCCTTTTTATCGCATTTTCGATAAGTTCCTTTGATGATTCACTAGGTTGATTAGCTGGAGTCTGTGATTTACTATTAGCTATTCCTATATTTGTATCTACATCAATAGGAAATTTCGCAGTGAGTGATTTCAGATATTGCTTGTAGTCTTCTAGAAGTTGACTACGGGATTCTCGTTGCAACCAATTTTCTAGGATTTCTGAAATTTCCTCATTGTCTTCTGGTAACTGATTAGATAGTTGGTGCAATTCATTCCAGTCTTGAGTAGGAATCAATTTTGATTGAGAGTCAAGCACTTGAATAAAAGCTAAGACGCTATTTCTATAAACTGACATTTTCTAAAATCCTTTACCTATATTACAAAAAGCAGCCCAATAAAAAGGTGATTCAAAGGGTTTGGCTGAAGCATTTTTATGATTATCATCAAAGTATTGATTTAGTTGTGCTTGCCAAACTAGACTTAGTGAGGAGTTAATCAGCCAATCTTGAAAGCCTTTGACTGTCGTATCCCTTAACCAACGTTGTGCTGTATTTAAAGCTAATACAATATTACTTTGCTGCTGTAGTTCTTCGTAAAATTTTATCATCAATAAAGCTGTAGCTGTAGCACTAACTGTCCAAAGGCTACTGACTACATTGGTGCTACCTGCTAACAAAAATCCACTGGGTAAACCAATGTATTCATCACTGGTGCTTGTGAAGTCGGTAAAACCCGTTTCGCAAGCAGAGAGAGTGACTAGGCGACAGTTTTCTAGTTTGAAGTGAGTAATGATATCTGCTAAAGTCAGATTTCCATCAGCTAACTGTAAACCAGAATCTTGGGGAGAAGCAAAGTTAAAGTATCCATGACAGAAGAAAAAAGCACAGTTAGCTTTCAGCAATTTTTGATTTAGTGTGACATTGTGAATATTCTCATTAATGCCGAGCAGAATTGCTGACTTGTTAGCTTGGTCTTGCTTCAAAATATTAACATCAGTAAACTGTTTCTTAATGGCTGCAAAGGCTCCTAAATCTTTTTCGTAGCCTTGATATAAGTCATCTGTGGGGTTTTGGATAGCAAATAAAGATTGAAAATCAGGACGTTGACGCAGTTGGACTTGTTGCAGAAGTTGACAACTGGGTGCATAGCCTACGCCGTTGGGGAATAAGTCAATTAGGTATGATTCCTTGACAGGTAAAGCATGGAGAGGAAACAGGTGTAAGTAGCGATGAGGAATAAAGATTAATCTGTCGTATTGTTTGGGTATTTGCTCTAAAATTTCCTCAAGATGCAGAATTTCTCCTAAGTTTTTCAGGCGTTCTTCTAGCTGATTCTGCCATTGGATTTTATCTTTGTCTTCCGGGTTGTAATAGTCGCGTAGATATTCATTTGTCCAATCGATTAAGGCATTTAAGTCTTGTTCATTAGAATGCCAGATTATTGGCTTGTTGTCGCTGGTGATAATGAAAGCGCGAAAACAATCATTAAAAAGATACCATTCGATAATTGCAGTTTTGTTATCTAGGAGGTTTTGAATTTCTCCAAAGTTGATGCTGCTACTAACTAAAGGCAAATTTTCTGGACTTGTTAATGTTGCTTTAGCTAACAGTTCTACTAAAATGCGGGTTTTACTGCGTTCAATATATTCTATTGCCTCAGTGTCTCTTGCCAATGCTAGGCAAACTTCCACCATGCGTCTATAAATTTGATTCCATTCTTCTGCTTGTTTGCGCTTAACTTCTTCGCCAGAAACAATTTCAACCCGCAAAGCTTCCACTGTTTCTATTGCTTTAACAAAAGTATTGTAAGCTGAGTTAAATTGTTCTTCGTCTTGGTATAACCTGCCGAGATTGAACAAAGTTTCTGCATGGTATTGAGGAAAGGCGCTGCGGGTTAATACTTCCAGTGCAGCAGAATAAGCAGCGATCGCTTCTTCTATATTCTCGGCTCGTTCTCCTAATATTCTGTCAGAGTAAGCATTCCCCAAATTATTTTGCGTACCTGCCCATTTCTCAGGAAAGGCGCTGCGGGTGTATACTTCCAGTGCAGCAGAAGAAGCTGCGATCGCCATTTCAATATTATTGGCTCGTTCTCCTAATATTCTGTCAGAGTAAACAGCCCCCAGATTATTTTGCGTCATTGCCCATTTTTCAGGAAAGGCGCTGCGGGTTCTTACCTCCAGTGCAGCAGAATAAGCAGCGATCGCCAATTCAATATTCTCGGCTCGTTCTCCTAATATTCTGTTACGGTAAGCATTCCCCAGATTATTTTGCGTCGCTGCCCAATCTACAGGAAAGGCGCTGCGGGTATATACAGTTAGTGCGATTTCATAGCCAGTAATAGCAATTTCCATGTTGTTGGCTTTGCTACCTAAAGGAAAATCGCTAATTCGATTACTAAACTTACCAATCACTAGTACAATTTCTGCTGCTGCATTTGGTTCTGCTGCTGCTAGGGTATTTGTTGCCCAACGGCGCAATAAATCAGCAAAAATATTATTGAGTTTATCTGTATTTGCTTCCAGTAATGGGTAAATTACTTGAGCATCGCCGTTACTTTCTGCTGTTGCTTGCAGTATTTCTATTAAAAACTGCTCGTAAATCTCTATTTCGGTGATGGGGGTAGTTTCTGGGGTAGTGAGATATGTTGCTAAGTTTCTCAACCACTCGGCAGTATTTTCCTCTCCCTGCTGGGCAAAATGCTCTGCTGCTGCTACAACAACCTGCACAAAGTCAGCATCTAGCAATTCTTTATTCGCTGCTAATATCTCTGGTTCTTTCCCGCTAGGGCAATTTAGCAGGGTTTGAATTAGCTGATTATAAGCTTGTAAACGCTGTTCGTTCATGAGCAAGTGTGAGTTAGACGCATCTTGATGAAGCTTCAACAATATTATGCTTAATTTCGGAAAAATGAGGGGTAAAAAGTTTTAGATCCTCGTTAAAAAGGCTACGGTGTACGCGCAAGTTATTGAATTACCCCACCCTAACCCTCCCCTTGTAAAGGGGAGGGAACTAGATAGATTCTCTTATTTCCCCCCTTTATAAGGGGGGATTAAGGGGGGTAATCCTGGGAATAATAAGCAGAGTCCAGGAATATGAAAACGCTGATGACAAAGCTGTATAACCAAACCTCAGAAAAGCAAAAACGGCAAACTCTCAGAAACAATATGCCTCCATCTGAAAAAATAGTTTGGGCAAAACTTAGAAATCAACAAATTGAAAGCTGTAAATTTCGCAGACAATACAGCATTGACAGATTTGTAGTGGATTTTTATTCTTCGGAATTGAGACTTGCCATAGAAATTGATGGTGATAGTCACTATCAAGATGGAGTTCCAGAATATGACCGTGATCGCCAAGCATTTTTGGAATCAAAAGGTACGAGATTTTTGAGATTTACGAATCAAGAAGTTTATCAAGATATTGATGGTGTGGTGAATAAGATTAGAGAAGTTATTTGTAGGTTGAGGGAAGTTACCCCACCCTAACCCTCCCCTTATAAAGGGGAGGGAACTAGATAGATTCTCTTGTTTCCCCCCTTTACAAGGGGGGATTAAGGGGGGTAATTCGACTTGCGTACACCTTAGCTTATAAAAAGGAGGGAATTAGATGTTCTAGTTTCCCCTTTCTAATGTTATTTTGGCGATCGCATTTGTTGATTTGGCGTTCGCATTTGTTGATTTGGCGTTCGCATTTGTTGATTCGGCGTTCGCATTTGTTGATTTGGCGATCGCATTTGCTGATTCGGCGTTCGCATTTGTTGATTTGGCGTTCGCATTTGTTGATATAGCGATCGCATTTGCTGATTCGGCGTTCGCATTTGCTGATTTGGCGTTCGCATTTGCTGATTGCACTTATTCTCAAACAACAAATCGATATAAAAATGAGTAAGAATACAGATAAACTCGTAATTATTTCGTTGAACTTTTAATGAAATAAATCCACAAAACTACCCATCTCAGGCAAAAGGATACTCCACTATGTTGAAAAAGGAATTCTTAAAAAAAAGGATATCTCATGTCTTTAAGAACTCGTGGTTCTGCTGCTGTTGACAAAGCCCAACTCCGTCTCGCCTTGCTTAAATCCGTTGATGAAAATCTGGATTTAGGACATGGATTAACTATCGAAGCCTACAACCACCTCATCAACACTACCCGTTCGACGCTAGAAGCTCATAACACGCTTGTATCCAATCTTGAAGAATCGCGTAAAACAATAATCCAGATGGATAAAGCCCTCTCGGAAATGTCTGAACGAATGCTAAGTGGAGTTGCAACTGTCTACGGCAGAAACAGTATAGAGTATTCCAAGGCTGGCGGCTCTAATGGAAAAAGAAATAAAAAATCTAGCTCAAAAGTTGCTCCACTTGTAGCGGTTCTTGCTACTCAACCTACTCAAGCTGCAATTGCGAATGCGTCAATTAACGGTAACGGCACAACTTCTTTGCTGCAATAATCCACTTGCTGCATAAATCTAGTGTCGTGTCAAGCTTAAATTTGTGCATTAAATGTAAGTTGGGTTGACGTAACGAAACCCAACCTACGTTTAATCCATCTGAGGTTTATCAAACTCGCTCTCAAAAAGCGAATTTTGGTTTTCCTGCCATCTTCTATAATTAGTAAAACCTGCACACCTAATTTTAGGCATGAGACTGTGACCGAATCAGGAAGTTACAAAGATACTGTAAACCTACCCAAGACTAACTTTGATATGCGGGCAAACGCCATCAAGCGTGAGCCGGAAATCCAAAAATTCTGGGAAGAAAATAAAATTTACGATCGCCTCTTTGAAAATAACCCCGGCGAATTATTTATACTGCACGATGGGCCTCCCTACGCTAATGGCTCACTCCATATTGGTCATGCCTTAAATAAAATTCTCAAAGATATTATTAATCGCTACCAAATGTTACAAGGGCGTAAGGTTCGCTACGTTCCTGGTTGGGATTGTCACGGTTTACCAATTGAGTTAAAAGTTTTGCAGAACATGAAGTCAGCAGAACGGCAAAACTTAACGCCTTTACAACTGCGGCAGAAAGCGGAAGAATTTGCCCTAGCTACGGTAGATAACCAGCGCCAAAATTTTAAACGCTACGGTATTTGGGGTGATTGGGATAACCCTTATCTAACTCTGAAGCCGACTTATGAAGCGGCTCAAATTGGCGTATTTGGTCAGATGTTCTTAAAAGGATATATCTATCGCGGTTTGAAGCCTGTTCACTGGAGTCCAAGTTCTAAAACCGCTTTAGCTGAAGCTGAGTTGGAATATCCAGAAGGTCACGTTTCCCGCAGTATCTATGCAGCTTTTGCAATCACAAGTTTGGCGGAAGCTGTTAAACCTCTGTTAGCCCAATATCAGTCAGATTTGGGTGTGGCTATCTGGACAACTACACCTTGGACAATTCCAGGGAATTTGGCGGTGGCGGTAAATGCAGATTTGAATTATGCAGTGGTGGAAGTGGAACCCCACCCCCCAACCCCCTCCCCGCAAGCAGGGAGGGGGAGTGAAGAAGTAGCTTCCCCCTCTCTGTTAACGGAGAGGGGGACTGAGGGGGTGAGGTTCCGTTATCTCATCGTTGCTGCTGATTTAGTCGAACGTTTATCTTCAACCTTGGGAGTTGAGTTAACTGTCAAAGCCACCTTTAAGGGGAATGACTTAGAAAATACTACTTACCTTCATCCTCTATTTGACCGGGAAAGTCCGATTGTTGTTGGCGGTGATTACATTACAACTGAGTCGGGTACTGGATTAGTACATACTGCACCCGGTCATGGTCAAGAAGACTACATCGTTGGTCAGCGTTACGGTTTACCTATCCTTGCACCAGTGGATGACAACGGCAATTTTACCCAAGAGGCGGGAGAATTTGCGGGGTTGAATGTGCTGGGTGATGGTAATCAAGCGGTGATTGATGCCTTAAATGCTGCTGGTTCCTTGTTGAAAGAAGAAGCATATCCGCACAAGTATCCTTATGATTGGCGGACTAAGAAACCGACAATTTTCCGTGCGACTGAACAATGGTTTGCTTCTGTGGAAGGATTTAGAGAAGAAGCATTAAAGGCGATCGCCACGGTAAAATGGATTCCAGCCCAAGGTGAAAATCGCATCACGCCAATGGTTGCGGAACGTTCCGATTGGTGTATCTCCCGTCAACGCGCTTGGGGTGTACCCATTCCCGTTTTCTACGATGAAGCCACCGGGGAACCACTACTGAATGAGGAAATTATCAACCACGCTCAAGCAATTATCAAGAAAAAAGGTTCTGATGCTTGGTGGGAATTATCGGTTGAGGAATTATTACCGGAATCTTATCGTAATAATGGCAAGTCTTACCGCAGAGGTACAGACACAATGGATGTATGGTTTGATTCTGGCTCATCTTGGGCGGCTGTCGTCCAACAGCGTCCAGAGTTACGCTACCCGGCTGATATATATTTGGAAGGTTCCGACCAACATCGCGGTTGGTTCCAGTCAAGCTTGCTCACCAGTGTAGCAGTGAATGACATTGCGCCTTACAAAACTGTGCTAACTCACGGCTTCGCTTTGGACGAACAGGGCCGGAAGATGAGTAAGTCAGAAGGAAATGTGGTTGACCCAAATACAATCATTGAAGGCGGGAAAAATCAAAAAGTAGAACCGGCTTACGGTGCAGATGTCTTAAGGTTGTGGGTATCATCGGTAGACTATTCTGGCGATGTCCGCATTGGCAAAAACATCATCAAGCAGATGAACGATGTCAGAGGCAAAATCCGCAATACAGCGCGGTTTTTGCTGGGTAGCTTGGATGATTTTGACCCAGAAAAAGATACAGTTCCCTTCGAGGAATTGCCCGAACTTGACCGTTATATGCTGCACCGCATCACCGAGGTATTTGAGGAAGTAACCGCAGCCTTTGAGAGTTTCCAATTCTTCCGCTTTTTCCAAACTGTGCAGAATTTCTGCGTGGTGGATTTATCCAACTTTTATTTAGATGTTGCCAAAGATAGGCTGTACATCAGTGCAAAAGATGCTTTCCGCCGTCGCAGTTGTCAAACGGTGCTGAAAATAGCTTTAGATAATTTAGCACGAGCGATCGCACCAGTGTTAGCCCACACTGCCGAAGACATTTGGCAATATCTCCCCTACAAAACACCTTACAAATCAGTGTTTGAAGCCGGTTGGGTGCAGGTTGAAGAAAAATGGCGTAATCCAGAGTTAGCGGAATTTTGGTCAGCGCTGCGACAACTCCGCACTGATGTTAACAAGGTGTTAGAACAAGCCAGGATTGAAAAAATGATTGGTTCTTCCCTGGAAGCAAAAGCTTTGATTCATATCCCTCACAAACAATTAGGCGATGCTATCAAAGCCTTTAATCCTGTTAAGGGTAACGGGATTGACGAACTGCGATATCTATTGCTGACTTCCCAAGTGGAATTATTAGATTCTGCTGAAGGGTTGCAAGGCTTAGAATATACAGCGCAGACGGAAGATTGGGGAATTGCGGTAGTGAAAGCAGATGGTGAAAAATGCGATCGCTGTTGGAACTATTCTACTCATGTAGGAGAATCAGCAGAACATCCCCTAATTTGCGAACGATGCGTTGCAGCCTTAGCTGGAGAGTTCTAGTAAATATACATCAGTTCAACAAACCTCTCCCATCTTCAATTAAAGTTCAAGTTTTTCTCTCTCCGAGTCGGAGAGGGAATTTTTTGTCTAGTAAAACTTCTTAGTGGTCTTTTCATTCAACTAATTAGATAGAAACCACATCATCCGTAGAATTCACGTTGCAGTCAGCGCCTGAAATAAATATTTTGCGTAATACACATTATGGTTATTTCCTCTAGTGCGTAAGTCTAAGGGTAATATATTTGTGAGTAAAAAAGATGGGTGTTTTTACTGAAGCTTCCTAAGTATTGTCACTGTATCCTCTTCAACTATAGAGGCAAGTCACAGCATTATTAAGAAAATCTAAAGGTATGGATTAATACGTAAAATTTAGTTTAAAACATCCATTAACTCAAAATTTAAAGGATTCAGAGATATGTCAAATAAAGTTGCTAAGGAATTGGCTGATTTTTTGGTGCAAATAGAACAGCGATCGCAGTTTCATGCAGGCTATCCATATAATTTAAGCTGTGATTATAGTTTGATAGCTAAATTCTTCAATCATCTATTAAATAATGCTGGAGATCCTTATATTGAGCCAGATTTTGGTCTGCATTCTCGTAAATTTGAGCAAGAAGTATTAGCTTTTTTTGCTGAACTCTATAAAATTCCAGAAGATCAGTTTTGGGGTTATGTTACTGCTGGCGGGACTGAAGGTAATTTATATGGAATCTTCTTAGGAAGAGAAATTTACCCTAATGGCATTCTTTACTCATCACAAGACTCTCATTACTCAATACCCAAAGCAGCAAAATTATTTCGCATCCAACATAATGTTGTTAATTCACAAATTAATGGAGAGATGAATTATGAACATTTTGAACAAATCATTAGCGAAAATCGGAATTATCCAGCGATCATAAATTTAAATATTGGGACTACTGTCAAAGGTGCAATTGACGATTTAGACAAGGTTCTAGAAATTTTAGAGCGCAATCAGATTAAAGATTATTACATTCATTGTGATGCCGCGCTTTCAGGATTAATATTGCCCTTTCTAGATGGCGCTCCGCAAATTAACTTTCAAAAACCCATAGATAGTGTAGCTATTTCTGCTAAATTCATTGGTTCTCCCCTGCCTTGCGGTGTAGTTTTAACTAAGAAAAAATGGGTAGAAAAAGTTGAAACAGAAATTGAATATATTGGTTCATCAGACACAACAATTCTAGGATCGAGAAACGGTCACACACCTCTGATTCTCTGGTATGCAATGCAAACAAGAGGTTTTGATGGATTAGCTAGAGAAGCAAATACCTGTATTGATAATGCTCAATACCTTTTCCAAAAACTTAAAATCAGAGAATATCCATGTATGCTCAATAAGTTCTCCAATACCGTAGTCTTGCAAAAACCTTCTCAAAAGTTGATTAAAAAATGGCAGTTAGCAACTTTCGAAAATTGGGTACACATTATAGTCATGCAAAATATCGACCGCGATAAAATCGATACTTTTGTTAACGAACTTTTATTAGAAGAAGGGTTAGTTAATAATGTAGAGAATTTCCAGCTACAGCCAGTATTACACTAATGTAAACGTTCAAGCGAAATTAATTGCCCAATCTTGCAAGCTGTTTCTCAAAACAAAATTTGCTCCCAAGATTTTATCTCTTTAAAAAGTTTTTCCCGCACAAGTTAGCAGCAAGTAGTATTTCCACTTCTGCACCTCCCATAGGTGGTAAGAAAAAATACCCTTGGCCATAATCACATTGTAGAGCCTTCAATTGTGCTAATTGCTCTACAGTTTCTATGCCTTCTGCTGTTACAGACATATTTAAATTATGAGCCAATGTCACGATTGCCCGAATAATTTCTAAATTTTCTCCCCGGCTACCTATACTGGTGACAAAAGAGCGATCAATCTTAATGGTTTTAATTGGTAGGCGGTGCAGATAACTCAACGACGAATAACCAGTACCAAAATCATCCATGTGCAACTCAACATTCAGCGCTGTTAACTGGGAAAGCACAGTTGTAGCTAATTCAAAATTATCCATCAACAAGGTTTCAGTAATCTCCAACTTCAAACAGCTTGGCTCCAGTCCAGTTTGCTGCAAAATATGTTTAACTTCTTGAAACACATCAGGTTGCGTGATTTGTTTGCCAGAAAAATTTACGCTAATTGTCAAAGGGCGTGAGGTAGGAAATTTTTGATGCCATGTGTGCATTTGCTGACAGGCTTCATAAAGCACCCATTGCCCGATACTAACAATCATTCCAGTTTCCTCCGCCAGAGGAATAAAATCTTGAGGGGAAATAAGCCCTCGTTCTGGATGATACCAGCGTATCAGTGCCTCAAATCCAATAATTTTGCCAGTTGTCAGTGAAATAATTGGCTGGTAATCAAGGCGAAATTCTTCTTGTTTGAGCAACGCATGACGTAAAGCAGTTTCTAGCTCCAAGAGCAAAGCTGCACCCTCGTGCATCTTTGAATCAAAAACTTCATAACGTGCCTTACCGAGAGCTTTGGCACAATACATTGCCACATCCGCATCGCGTAGAATCTGCGCTGCTTGCTCATAATCTGGTTTGCTTAAAGCGATGCCAATACTAACATTAGTAAACACCCGATGCTCATTTAATTGAAATGGCGAAGCTAAAACCTTTTTAATTCGCTCGGCTACCTGTATGGCGGTGTTGATATCCTCAATTTCCTCAATTAAAATTGTGAACTCGTCTCCGCCAAAACGGGCAACTATGTCTCCGGTTCGCAAAATTGACTTTAGCCGATGAGAAATTGCAATCAAAAGTTGATTTCCCAATAAATGTCCAAGGCTGTCATTAACAACTTTAAAGCGGTCTAAGTCTAAGAAAACTACGGCAAATAAATAATTATTTTGCTGTTTAGTATGTTCTATTGCCTGCTGTACTCGCTCCATAAATAATCTTTGATTCGGTAATCCAGTTAGCCCATCATGAAGACTATTATGCAGTAATTGTTCTTGTGCTTCTTGACGCTTGATAATATCTTGTTGAAGTTGTTGATTAACTCTAATAAGTTCAATAGTGCGTTCTAGCACCAACTGCTCAAGTTGATAACGGTACTGGCCTAATTCTTCCTCTGCTAGCTTCCGCTTAGTAATGTCACGGACAATAACAATATACTCGCGTAGCTGGGAATTAAATGGCTGTGAAATCGTCGATTCCACAATTCGTAAACCTTGCTTAACTTTTAAGCTTTGCTCACTTCTAATAGACCATTGCTCCGGTTTGCCGCGATAGCATATTAGAATTTGACTCAAGTTTTGCCCAAGCAACTCCTGAACACTTGTTTGAAATAATTCTTCAGCAGCAGCATTTGTCTGAGAAATTGTCCCATTTTCATCTAAGACTAAAACAGTATCTGGAACGGTATCGAGAGTAGTAATAAATAAGTTCCTTGCTTGTTTGCGTGCTTCATCAATAGCAATAATCTGTGGTAAAGTAGTCCAGCAAGCGATCGCTACCCCTGTAAAAGAAAGTGTCACTAACAGAATAGCCAGCAAAGAGTTTTGAGGATTAGCAGAATGTCTATCTAAAAAATCGCGGATCACCCAACTGATTGTGGCAGTAGTACAAATTAATGATACTAAAACAATCACTTGTAATACTACGAAATCAGGGTTATTTCTACTATAGTTAGTATTATAATAACGCTGTGTCCACCAGTTCGGTTGTAATGGCGCAAATCTTAAACGACGTAATGCTACATCTGCGCTCATGAGAATAATAGGTAATAATAATCCCACTAAGAAATCTCTCCAATTCCAAGCTAAACCCCCTACTATAAGAACTACTGCTTCTACCAAAAAGAAACCAAGTGAACACCAAGGCCATAACACGTATGGTTTGCCCCGACATAGCCATAATCCCAGATGTAGTCCCATAATGGACATGAGATAACAAGTGCCTGCTACTGTGACAAGTTGAGATACATTTCCCAAATTGAGACAAAGCAAACTGAGTAAAAAGGTAACTAAAATAGCAGGGCCAAGAACACCTTGACGAGAAACTAATGCAAATATGGGAGAAATTTGTCTGTCTAAAGCAAGCTGGTATAACATCCGAGGCGAGTTGGAAACTGCCGTAGCAGAACTTAGAAGGCAAGATATAGTGATTAGAAGTGTTACTAGAAATGGGGCAGATTTACCCCAAAAAGGCTTAGAAGCCGCTACCAAATTTAAGAACGTATCGTCACCTATTGCGGGATTTGGAGCCGAACACATTAATACCCAAGAACCACCTAAAAACACTAGAGGAATTAACCAAGCAGCTACAGTTAAGAACTTTAAAGTTTTATACGGGTGACGACTATCAGCAACAAAAGAAGAAGTGGTTTCACAAGCATAAATTGAATAGCTAGCTAGAAAAAACCACTTTGCCCAATCTTGAAAACTTAGGCTATGTGTGCTAGTTGGAAAAAATTGAAAACTAGCAGATGAAAAGGCTAACCATAATACGCCTTGAACACAAAACAATAACATTAATAAAATCGCTGGGAAGACAAAAAATAAATGCAGGAGCGCTAAAGCACGAGTGCCACTGAACGCTAAAATAAAAGGAATCGCTGTAAATAAAACTTTTAAGAAAGTTTCTGGACAAGAAATACCTAATGTTTCAATATTGACTTTAATTAGGTTGGTGAGAATAATCGCATACAGAGCTGGTGCTGCTGCCCAGCTAAAAAAGTATCCTAAAGCTACGTAACGGCCTAAGCCAGGAAAGTTCTTTAACAACCTTGTGGTGTAGTTTGGTGTACCTCCTGCGACATTTGACCAATGTCTACCTAGACTTTGTACTTGCAAGTTAAGTAAAAAGGAAATAATCGTACCAAAAAACCAAACTAAAATCGCTTTAGGCCCTAACGCTGCATGAATGATGGGGGCAGTACCAATCCATCCAACATGACCCGTTAGCCCAAAGCCCCAGGTTTCGAGATAACTCAGAGTCTGCGGTAAGCGCATTAGCAAGTGCTGATTGTTCTCTGCTCGTGCAGAATCGTTACTAACCATTGTTTCTTAGTGAGATTTACTGACCTTTTCACTCAATAGCTGAATCTCGCTGTTTATAGCCTCAGTATTACTGCTGAACTTTAGAAAAGATTAACTTAGTCGTTACTGAATTTTAGATTTTAGACTAACTAATGCCTAAAGATTTTTTCTTGAATAAAGAATTTTAAATTTGAGATTTGAGGTTTTTGCACGTAGCTTGACTATCATAACTAGTAGTATAAATTATTTTTATTCAGACCTTGATAAAAATACGCTATTTTCAGATTTCCGACTTATTAAATAGGTCGGAAATCGGATCAATCATGAATGATTAAGTAGAGCTATAGCTTTTGCAACAATTCTTGAGTTAACTGAAAGAAAGCTTTTGAACCTGCTGATTGAGGAGCATTTAAAACAGCTGGCATAAAACTATCAACAGCCTTAGCAACGTTGACATCAACTGGTATTTGCACCTTACAAATTTTTTCTACGCCAAAATCTTCAACAACGCGATGCATTACTTGTTTATAGTATCTCCCAGTGAGAAGGTTAGCACTGGACATACTAAATACAATTCCCAGCATTTTTATATCTATCTTGGTTTCATGTCCATGACTATCTTTTAATTGGGCAATCCGTCTTTCTAGCAGTTGAATACCCACTACCGATAAGGGTTCTGGTTTAGCAGGAAGGATGTAGAAATCGCTGGCAGCTAAAGCGCTACGAGTCAATAAATTATAGCCAGGGGCACAATCGAGAAGGATAAAGTCATATTCTTGACGTACTGGTTTTAAGATGTTATTTATTAAAACTCTTTCAAAGCGATTCCAAATCGTTTCAAAGTCTTGCTCACCCAAAGCAGTTGCTTGTTGATGCAGCATTTCTGAAACAACAAATTCATCATACAAATCAATATCTCCTGGTAATAAATCTAGCCCGGGAAGATTACAAACCTGGGATTGAATAATATCCTGAATTGTGAGTTTTGCTTGGGGAACTGGATTAATAACTTCGTCTATTAGATACCTAAATGTCTTACTTTGTTTACGACGTTTGGCAAAATCTAAAGGCGACATCAAACTGAGTGTGGCGCTAATTTGGCTGTCTAAATCAAGGACAAGCACCCGCTTGCCATGATTTTTAGCTAGACAGGTAGCTAAGTTGACGGTGAGAGTGGTTTTACCAACACCACCTTTCATATTTGCAGTAGCAATTACATATCCCATTGATTGAGTCCTCTGTTGACGCATTCCCATCGATTAGTCTGTCAAGAAATAATTGAGGGGTGTGGATTGTTCGTAGTTTATGCTTTAGCGCTAAAGTATAAACTACGAACCTATCAAATTAAACTTGACCGACTTTCTAGTAGTCTGTCAAGGTAACTTGACTTTCGTTAACTTGCTCGACTACTAAGTAGCGTATACCCCTTTTGATATCTTAAATCTTCCATTAAATTTAATATTTTTGGTAATTCAAAAGATAAGAGCGATCGCTCTCATCAAAGCAATTATAGAGGTATTGACAAATACAGTAGTCCTAAATCAATTGTGAGAAAATAATAGTGTTGTGAATATCACTAAGTATTGGGTGCAAAATGTGGATGCATTTGCTAATTGAATTGAACGAAGCAGATCGATAATTTCGTGAAATCAAAGGCGCATTTACACACAAACTTATAAGGTAGTTAAAATGACTTACGATTCAGAAGATATAGAACAAATTCTGCAAAAAGCACTTGCTCGTAAAGGCAAAGGTGAATTTTCACGAGAACAGCTTTTAGAAATGGCATCTGAGTTAGGCATTTCTTCTAATATTTTGGAAACAACTGAACAAAAGTGGTTGCTTCAACAAGAAGAGGAACGTTCCCGACACAGATTTAATACTTTCCGGCGCAGAGCCTTTTGGTCAAACTTTGTTTCTTTCCTAGCAGTGAATTTATTCCTGATTCTTTTAAATTTAATCACTAGCCCTAGTTATTTTTGGGCTATTTTCCCAGTATTAGGATGGGGGTTAGGGATATTTTTTCATTGGTGGAGTGTTTATCAAAGTAAATCAGAGGATTACGAGATCGCTTTTCAGAAATGGCGTACACAAAATTAACTTCTCCTTTAACGATCAATCTCAGATATTCAGCGATCGCTATTTTCTAAATTTGTACCTCCTTCTAGATAAAATCTTCCATAAACTACTCACATTCACCGTCAGGGGTGAGTGTGAGCTTTATAATTTATAGGGAATTGCCTCTAACATCGCAAATTAAGTAAATTTGGGCAATCTTAAACTTGAAGAGTTGTATAATCACGACCTTTGATCCTTATCCTTGTGCTTGCCAATTTGCCAAAATAGAGCTGTAGGCTAGAAGAACTACGTTTTAAGAAGCTTGATTGCCTACACTCAGCAGCAAGAGCCGGCTGGTTAACAAGTAAGAGGAAGGGAATATGGACAACAGTAACAACTGGTTACAACAGCTAATGATGGTGGGTCTTGGCACAACGTCTATAGTCGCAGAAAAACTGCGGCAAGTCAGCGATGATTTAGTCAAAGACGGTAAGCTCAATCCTGAGCAAGCCAAGGCAGTAATAGATGATATTGCCCAGCAGTTAAAGTCGGAGCAGGGAAACTTCGATGTGCAAATGCAACGGCAAATGCGAAATATGATGCAGGATTTGGGGGTGGCTCGCCAGTCAGAAGTGGACGAACTGAGGGGTAGAATTGACCGTTTAGAGCGGCAATTGCGCGATTTAGAAAATAAGCTTTGGCGTTAGAATGCCCTTTCTGATTTAAACTAAATGTGTCCTGTTGGTAATTTTTTTGCCAGGATACCTAAGTAAGGAGAACTGATTTTGAAACCAATTTTCCTCAGCGTGGCGTTCATGCTGATGTGTGTTGTGCTTTTGGTTGTGGGGCAAGTAGGCAGTAAACAGAATACTGCCATTGCTGCCGAGTTAACCCAAACGCCGCCAGCGTCCACAACTGTAACTGAAAACAATATCTTAATTGCGAGTAATACTATGTCTGATGCTAATGCCGTAACCACTCCCTCTGGATTAAAGTATGTGGAGTTAAAAGAGGGGACTGGGGCGACTCCTAAACCGGGACAAACGGTTGAAGTTCACTATGTCGGCACTTTAGAAAATGGTACTCAGTTTGATAGTTCACGCGATCGCGGTCAACCCTTCAGCTTTAAAATTGGCGCTGGACAGGTAATCAAAGGTTGGGATGAAGGACTTAGCACCATGAAAGTAGGCGGTCTTCGTCAGTTAATCATCCCCTCTGAGTTAGGCTATGGCGCTCGTGGTGCTGGTGGCGTAATTCCACCCAATGCAACTCTAATTTTTGAAGTGGAATTGCTGGGAGTTAAATAAAGATTGGGGCATTGGGCATGGGGCATGGGGCATTGGCTTTTCCCAGTACCCAATCCCCAGTCCCCAATTCAACGGCTAAATTTTTAAATTTTGAAACTTTGTAAATTGTGGATTAAACAAAAGTTTCGCAGTCCCTGTAGGGCCGTTGCGATGTTTAGCTATAATTACTTCTGCAATGCCGCGATCGGGAGTATCGGGAGAGTAGTATTCATCGCGGTATAACATTATTACTAAATCGGCGTCTTGTTCAATGGAATTGTGAACAATAATATTATTTGCAACAAAATTATGCAAACCAGGAACGGTGAGGTCAAATACTTCTTCCTCGCCACTATATTCAATTGAAACTATTTCATCCCAATAAACATCACTTTTGGCAAGAGTAACCAGTTTAGATGATTGAACAATGTTGCCAACTTTTAAAGCTCTTTCTCGACTTAAATTTACTTTGTAAAGAGTAGAGCCACAATACGAAACTCCAATAGAGGTTTGTAATATCCGTGTGGTGAAGCCGATAGCTTGCATCGCGGGTACAACATCTATTTTCCAAACATCCTTCGGAATTATATCTCTATTAGGATTGTGAATCGAGTTTTCAAGGTGTTGAAAAATCTGTTGGAGCAAACCTAGCTTATATTCTCCTACGGCTCCAACATGAACAATAAATAATTGCAGATTAGGCTTACCAGTGATTATTACATGATATTGGTTTCTACCTTTGCCAACTTGAGGAACTGTCCTTAATGTTGCATTAATACCAAGCCTTAATAAAAGTGTCTGTACATCAAAAGCTAGTCTCTCACTACTGCTTGCATAAAATGCAATAGGTCTTGGCTTTTTTCCTGCAATTAAGTTGATACAACCATCTGTACTCCAAAGGTGTCTTATAAAGCACGCTATTAACTCTTGGGATTGTGAGAACAATTCTTGAGGTACAAATTTTTCGTAAGACCTTAAACCAAAAACACCGAGAGAGTCTAGCCATTTGGCTATTGGATTTCTCACACGATGAGTTAGATTCTGTGCTGCGGATAAGTAAACTTGATACCACCCACGTTCAGGTGAAATTCTAGGAACAATTGAATCTCCAAAAACTTCTGTTGCCAAGAAAGCAACATTCTGAGCTAAATCTATCTCTCTGGTAGTGTACTGTATGGCATGACGTGGCAATGTACAACCATCGCCAATTAAATGCCCTAATAATGCAACTTCGGCATAAGTCATGGTTTGTTTACCAGGACTGGGGAGATTTCTTGGTAAACATAGATGTTCTTTAGGAGTTAATTCATCAAGTCTCTTCCAGCTATTAATTGTTAAAAACTTGTGATTACCTGTGGCACGGATTTTCCGACCCAATCGAGTTTTTAAAGTAAACAGAGGCTTTATACCAGTCGAAAAAGCATTGCTAACAATTGCCTTTTCTAGCTGCATTGTAGCTTCGTTCAATGCCCAAACTGCAAAACCAGATTTACCTACTAATTCCTTAATTGGTACTTGCAGTCCGCTATCTGATAATGTCACCAAACTATCGCCTGCTAAACAACCAGATTCTCTCAAATCAGATAACATTGGACGCTTATTAGTGCGTGCTTCCACTCCTCGACTCAACTGAGATAAAGCAATAACTGGTACAGATAATTCCCGCGCTAAACCTTTAAGTTGACGCGTAATTTTTGATAATTCTTGTACGCGATTATCACCTGCTCCTTCCATCAATTGCAGGTAATCTATGACAATTAATCCTAATTCAGTTCCAATTTCAGCTTGCAATCTTCTTGACTGACTACGCATTTGTGTAACTGTAATATTTGGCGTGTCATCAATATAAATTGGCATTTCAGAGAGGATACCAATAGCACGGCTTAAAGGTTCCCACTGTGTTTGACTCAGCCGCCCAGTTCGCAAATAACTACTTTCAATTTGCGCTTCACTAGCTAATAAACGTTGTGTCAGTTGCTCTTTTGACATTTCCAAGCTGAAAAAAGCAACTGGTAATTTATAAGAAGCGGCGATATTATGAGCAAGGTTTAAGCAAAATGCGGTTTTCCCCATTGATGGCCTGCCAGCGACAATAATCAAATCAGAACGCTGAAAGCCGCTAGTCATCGCATCTAAATCATAAAATCCGCAGGGAATTCCAGGTAAGGCGATGCCTTGATTTCGATCCTCAATATCTTGAAAATTATTAATTAAAGTATCAGAAATGTGGACTAAACCCGATTGGGGACGCTCTTGAGTAACTCCGAATACTTTCTGTTCTGCTTGATCTAGAACAACTGGTAACTCGGTTTCTGTCTCGTAACCAAGATGTACAATTTCATTGCCAGCTTTAATTAACTGTCGCCGCAGGTATTTTTCCATCACCAACCCTGCTAAGGCGTCGATGTTAACTGCTGACACTGTGCGGTCTACCAATGTTGCTAATTTATTTCTGCCGCCAATGCGGACTAGCAACTCATGGTCAGTTAGCCAACTTGTGACTGAGAGTAAGTCTGTGGGTTTACCTTGAGTGTGGAGCCTTACAGCTGCTTGATAAATATCTTTGTGAGCGCTAATGTAAAAAGCTTCGGGAAGGAGGCGATCGCTCACTCGACTAATCGCTTCTGGATCTAGCAAAATACCCCCCAAAATCGCTTCTTCCGCCTCAATATTTTGTGGTGGGAGGCGATTGCTACCATCGCCTTGAAAATTCAATTCTTCAGCCATAAACGATTTTAGTTTTGATATTTTGCTAGAGACGCGATTAATCGCGTCTGTACAGGAGTTAGGAGTTAGGAGTTATTAATTCACTTTTAGTTCCTTTGCTCCCTCCATGCCTGCATCTCCCTCCTGAGTTAACTAGCAACTACTTGAATATTGACTTGCGCCGCTACTTCAGAATGCAGCTTAATTTCGGCTTGATAAGTACCAAGGTGGTTAATATCCGGGATGGTAATCCCACGCCGATCGATTTCTTGACCGGTGGCTGCCTTAATTGCATCTACAACATCTTGGGTGGTGATAGTACCGAAAATTGCTTCGTTTTCACCAACTGGCTTGGCAATTGTCAGGCTGCTAATTTTTTCTAAAGATTCTTTTTGCTCAAGAGCTTGTTGTCTAAGTTCTAATTGCCGTTGACGTTCTTGCTCCCGACGACGTTCTACTTGCTTGAGAATGCCAGGAGTGGCATTGGTTGCCAATTTTTGGGGAATCAGATAATTACGAGCGTAGCCAGGAGCTACTTCCACTAAGTCGCCAGATTTTCCTAGCTTACTGATATCCTGATTTAAAACTAACTGCACACGTTTCGCCATCGTTTTTCGTTTTTCCTGTAAAATCTGATTAATTTGGGTTTGGGTAAGATAGCTCACAATGTCAGTGCTGTATTCCAAGCTTCTTGGCCTAATACCCTAAAGCTTACAGATCCTAGCGAAAGGAAGGGTGCGATCGCAACTATTAGCGCTAGAAAGTTGGAGAGATAAGTGAGCAGGGGAAGCAGGGGAAGAATAATTAATGACAGACAAATGACAAATGACTAAAAATTATTTCTCATTTCCCGTATCCGCGTAAAAGTTTGCACTCCATCGCTACTTTTAACGGTTAATTGTAATGATGGCTCATCCCAACGTAAAAAAGGATTGGTTCGCTTCTCCACTCCTAGCAGCGAGGGAATGGTAGCTTCTCCTCGACTACGGTAAGCCTTCACTTCATTGAAGCGCTTTTGTAAGTCGGCGTTATCACTATCCACAGTTAGGGCAAATTGCAGGTTTTTTAAAGTGTATTCGTGGGCACACCAAACGCGTGTATCATCAGGTAGAGAGCGCAGTTTGCTTAAAGAGTCCACCATTTGGGTCGGTGTTCCTTCAAACAAGCGGCCGCAACCGCCAGAAAATAAGGTATCACCGCAAAACAAATCGCCTGTCTCACCAGCTTTTTCAGCAGGAAAGTAGTAAACGATGTGAGCGCGGGTATGCCCAGGAACAAAGATAACTTCAGCTATGCGGTCTGCAAATTGAACGCGATCGCTTTGTTGCAAAAATACCTGCTGACCAGGAATTCTACCACGATCCTCAACTCCTCCATAAACTATCACTTGGGGAAATTGTTTTATCAACTCTTTATTACCACCCACATGATCGTTATGGTGATGGGTGTTAAAAATTGCTACCAACTCAGCTTTTAATTCTGCCAGTTTCTTTAATACTGGTTCAGCCTCAGCTGGATCGACAACAGCAGCAATATTTTGTTTGTAGTCGTGTAACAAGAATATGTAGTTGTCTGAGAGTGCTTCCAAACGGATTACCTGCATTACCTCTGCCTCCCTTACAACATAAATGCTTGGTATTGAGTAGCAATCCTACATTCGAGCGAAAATAGTGCTACCTCCACAAACTATATCAAGTATTTGTACTTTGGTTATTCTAACTATATCCAATATTAACTATGATATTATATAACCGCGCTTTTACAGTGATTATACTTATGCAGAGTAAAATTCTGATGAATTTATCAGTGAATTTCCTCTGGGAATAACCACGAACATAAAGTTAGATTGATTTTATTCTTTTGTAATAAAAAATAATAGTCAAGTTTCAATTTAGCTTCTCTCTACTCTATTGGATTTGACTATAACTAAAAATAGAGTAGGATTATTTGAAAATAATACATATCTAATTTACTAAGTAAGCAAGAATTTCTAATTTAAGTTATGTCAACACAAACTAGAGGATTTATTACAATTCTAACTGGTCTTTACTCTTTTCAAGATTGCATTCATTTTCTGGCGGCGATTAGAAAATTTCATCAAGAACCAATCATTATTTTAATTGACCAAGTTCCCAGAGTACTCTATCCTTTTTTGAAGGCTTTCAAAAATGTAATTTTAAAGCCTGCTCCTACAAATGAAAATACAGTTTTAGCTTCACGGCAAGCAAAACTAGCTTTATATGCGGCCTCTGAGTTTGATAAAACGATTTATTTAGATTCAGATATTTGCTTACTTTCTGAGATTAATGATGTATTTGAATATTTGGATGAATATGATTTTCTATTAACTGAGGATGTGCAACCTTCAATTCTCAAAGCTACGAACTTACTACGTGGAAAGCAAGAAGACCTTTTACCAAATGTTTTGCCAATTTTGCAATCTATAGGTTTACCATTAGAAGCTGATAGCGTACAGTACAATGGCGGTTTTATGGCTTTTCGGAAAACAGAAGTAACCAAGGTATTCTTTGAAGAATTTGAACGTTATTTTGAAATTGTCAAGAACAACCAAGATAAATTACTTTTAAAAGATCAAGGGGCTTTTGCATCTGCGATCGCATCTGTACGCCCTTACATGAAAATACTCCCACCCACCTATAATTATCTGAGTAAGTGGCAAGATGCTTATAATATTCAAGATCAAATTAAAGTTCTTCATTGTACCTATCCTTATCGACCCCAGTATGCTAAAAACATTACTCGTTCCTTCTATACAAGGGTTTTTGACAGATTTGCTAAAGTATTTTTACCTAATCAAGTTACCAATCCCTGGCGTACTAAATAAAAATAAGTATAAAAATAGTGAAGAATTTTTCCAAAATATCGCTATTGGTTTCCGATTTATCAAGTGCAGCTATTTTGCGTGCATACTTGATAGCAACAGCCCTAAGAACTTTAGAATATGAAGTGGAAATTATGGGGTTTTTATTTGGAAATAACTTATATCGAAATTTACCATCAGAATTAAAGGTTTATAATTTACCAGGAAAAAATTTTCCAGAGTTTTTTGGAGAAATAAACAAATTTTTGCCAAAAGTTAATGGAGATATAATTTATGCCATAAAACCACAAATAGCGAGCTTTGGAGTTGCTTTATTAAAGAAAATATTTAGCCATAAACCTTTAGTTTTAGACATAGATGATTGGGAACTCAGTTGGTACGGTGGCGATGGCTGGCATTATTGTCCCACGCCTAAACAATTAGCTAGGGAATTGTTGAAACCAGACGGCGCACTCAGGAACCCTTATCATCCTTTGTACGTGAAATGGATGGAAGGGTTAGTAAGTCAAGCTGATGCTGTGACTGTGCATACTAAATTTTTACAGCAGCGTTTTGGCGGTACATTTGTTCCTAATGGTAAGGATACTTCTTTATTTGATCCCACTCGATATGATCCTGAGTCCAGCAGAAATCGTTATGGTTTATCTGAATATCGTATTTTAATGTTTCCTGGTGCGCCAAGACCCTATAAAGGTTTAGAGGATGTTCTTATAGCACTTGATAAAATTAATCAGCCAGACTTAAGACTAGTTATTGTAGGTGGCAGTCCTTATGATGATTACGATCGGCAACTTCAACAAAAGTGGGGACGCTGGATTATCAAATTACCAAAGTATCCAGCTGATGTTATGCCCGATTTGGTCGCAGCGGCTCATATTGTAGTTGTTCCTCAGCGAGATACCCCAGAAACTCGCGCTCAATTTCCCCTGAAGTTGACAGATGGAATGGCAATGGCTAAACCTGTATTATCAACGCGTGTTGGAGATATTCCCAAAATTTTAGGTAATACTGGTTATTTAGTTGAGCCTGCTTGTCCTGAACAAATTGCTGAACAAATTCAGTTGATTTTTCAGGATTTAGATGCAGCAAACCAGCAAGGTATTAAGGCAAGAGAAAGATGTGTGGAACACTATAGCATAGAGGCTATGGCTTCTGCGCTCAAGTCGGTAATTGCTCAGTTGTGAATTTTGATTGGGCGTGGAGATTCCTTCGTTGTGCCAAATAGGTTCTAGTCTTCTATCTGGAAAAATATCTTGAAGTTGATGTAGTTGCTATGTAAGCATATTTTAACAGGAGTGAGATATAAAATTTTTTTGATGATGAGCGTTCTCCGGCAAATAATTTGTGAATAATATTAATAAATTGAAATTGGCATAAAAATATACAATGTCTACTAGAAAAATACTAAGATTCGCTAAACCCTATCCAGGCTTGATTATGCTAACAATATTGTTAGGATTTTCTGGAGCTTTATTTAATGGGATTAGCACAGCTTTAATTGTGCCAGTGGTTTTAAAAATTGTCGGGCAAGAAGTAGATTTAAGCACGGCTCCGCCCATCCTAAAAAGGATTATATCTCCATTTGATAATACTCCAGAAACTTATCGCATCGCAATAATGGCTGGAGCAATTATATTAACAATCATTTTAAAGAACTTAGCGAATTATACTAGCGCCTTAGCATCGAGTTCTTTAACCCGAAAGGTGACATCGGATATGCGCGAAGCCGGATTAAGGCTATTACTAGAAGTTGATATAGATTATTATTCTAAGACAAAGGTTGGTGATTTAATCAACCGTCTCGGTGGAGAAATTGGTCGGAGTGCAACTGCTATAGGTAGTACAGTCAAGTTAGTTATCCTGGGGATCACAATTTTAGTTTTTGTTGGTATATTGTTGTCAATTTCTTGGCAGTTGACAATTGCTGCCACGGTTTTGCTGTCATTAGTGACGTTAATAAATCAGTATGCAATTTCCCGGTCTAAAAATTTCGGGAAGCAACTTAGTGAGATGTCTAGAGCCTACTCAATAGCTGTACTAGAAACCCTAAATGGAATTCGACTGGTAAAGGCGACGGGAAATGAAGAAAAGGAATATCAACGAATTAAAAAGTTAATTCGCAATCGCGAATTAGCAGATTTCCAATCTCAGGTTAATTCCGAAGCTATTGCACCTCTGAGTGAGGTAATGGGTATAACAGCTTTACTGCTAATTGTACTTTTGAGCAAAACCTTCTTTGCTGACCAGGTTTCTTCTCTTTCCACCGTGCTGCTGACATATTTATTAGTACTGTTGCGAGTACTGCCATTGATTTCTCAGTTAAATACTATTCGCAGCAACTTTGCCGGGATCGGTGCCAGTGTAGATGCTAGCAATGACTTTTTGAGCTTGCACGATAAGCCGTTCATGGACAAAGGTAAGCTTCCCTACACAAAATTAGAAAAGGGAGTGTCTTTTAATTCTCTTTGCTTTGGCTACCCTGGTCATGAGAAGTTGGTACTCAAAGATGTGAATTTATATTTACCACATGGCACAACCTTAGCATTGGTAGGCAGTTCTGGTGCTGGTAAATCCACTTTGGCAGACCTTTTACCCAGATTCTATGATCCGATCTCTGGCAATATTGCCATTGATGGCACTGATTTGCGGGAGTTTGATGTGGTATCCCTGCGAAAGCGGATGGGAATTGTCAGTCAAGATACCTTTCTTTTTAATGACTCGGTGCGAAATAACATTGCATACGGGCGAGCAGGTGTTACTGATGATGAAATTTTGACAGCCGCCAAGCGGGCAAATGCTTATGAATTTATTAGCAAATTACCTCAAGGATTTGACACCTTAATTGGCGATCGCGGTGTCATGTTATCTGGTGGACAAAGACAAAGATTAGCGATCGCTCGCGCCATCCTCCAAAATCCCGAAATTCTGATTTTAGATGAAGCTACTAGCGCTCTAGATACCGTTTCTGAACGCTTAGTACAAGCTGCACTTGATGATCTAAGCCGCGATCGCACCACCCTAGTAATTGCTCACCGCCTTTCCACAGTCCAAAAAGCTAATCAAATAGCTGTCTTAGATCAAGGACAAGTAGTAGAGATCGGAACCCATGAAGAACTTTTACAAAAAGGCGGTTACTACTCACGCTTGTACTCAATGCAATTTAACGATCGTCCTAATCGTTCTAATAAAAACTTAATTCAGAAAAAAATCCTCAAGGCAATGAGGCTAAACTCAAAAAAGTTCGCTGAATATCCTGAAGCTACTAAACACAATCAAACCTTTCTCCGTATTTCTTACGAAATTCGCACGCAGATGAACTCAATGATTGGGTTACTCCGCTTATTGCTTGATAATTTAGTAGACAATTCTCAAGAACGGGAGGAATTAATTGGAGACTCTTACAAATCGGCTTCGAGACTTCTCAACACTATAGATGTTTTTGAGGATATTATTAACTTGCAAAATAAAGGACAATTTATCTACATTTCTGAGCAAAGTAAAGATATTATTAGTACCTATTATCAAACCTTTAATCATATCTCCATTGAATTTAGGACTTCTCTTAATATCATAGTTAACAATATACGTTCTGTAACTGATAATTTTTTATCCACTACAGAAGAACAAAGTAAATTAATTACTGAAAGTTATGAATCTGCTGTTTATCTGCTCGATATTTTAGAAAAATTTGAGGATAGTATTAATATATAAAATTAGGGAAATATGAAATTATGAAAAATACTTTAAAAAAACACTACATTTTCTTCATCGGCGAAGAGTTACCTCAGCCAGAAGCTCATTTAGTGCAGTCTACAAATGCAGCTAACGCCGCCGCCAACCTAGGATACTCAACGGTTTTAGTATACTTTGACAAAGGAGCAAAAGCGATTAACCCAGTTAATCTAGCTCGTCCTTTTCAACCAAGACAAACACCAATAGAACTTGTTAAATATTACAACCTCCAGGATAAGTTAAAAGTTGCTCCCTTACCAATGCCTTGGCCAATTGACCATTTTCGGAGCAAATTTACTGATTCTAACACCATCGCTAGCAAATATTATTTACCATTTCACATCCTTCCGACTACCAAACTTGTCCATAGTCGCAACTGGAATTTTGTAAAAGCTGCCATCAAAAATGGCATTCCGGCAATTTACGAACACCACCACCATGAAGACAAGCCATTTGAGCCAGAAATTGTTAATAATCCGCTGTTGCAAATTTCTGTAACCGTTGTAGAAACCATCCGTGAAAGCATGATTAAAAATGGGATGCCTCCAGAAAAAGTAATTAAGTTGCACAATGGTTTTAATCGCTTGTTTATGGAG
Organism: Nostoc cf. commune SO-36; assembly: GCF_023734775.1. Classification (NCBI taxonomy): domain Bacteria; kingdom Bacillati; phylum Cyanobacteriota; class Cyanophyceae; order Nostocales; family Nostocaceae; genus Nostoc; species Nostoc commune. Next base: position 881,339 of record NZ_AP025732.1, read on the forward strand.
AGACAACCAGAGAAAGCGGCAGAATGGCGTCAAAAACTATTGCGAGACGAAAGCCAACAATTGGTAGTTTATGCAGGAGCATTACAGCAATTTAAAGGTATTGATGTACTAATTGATGTGGCTAAAAAAATGCCTAATGTGCAATTTGCCTGTGCAGGTGGTAAGCCAACAGAAGTGCAATATTATCAGCAATTGGTAAAAGAAAAAGAAGTTCATAATATTAAGTTTTTGGGCTACATCTTGCATAATGAGTTAGCATCTTTGCTACAAGCAGCCGATGTTTTAGCTCACCCTCATTGTTCAGGAAAAGCGGCAACTTTCACATCTCCCTTAAAGCTGTTTGACTACTTCGCCTCTGGAACTCCCATTGTATCGACGGAAATTCCATCATTAGTTGAGTTTCAAGATACTCAAGCGATCGCAGCTTGGTGTGAACCAGATAACCCCAGCAAATTTGCCGAAAGTTTGAAGCGGGTTTTGGAAACTCATCCCAGAAAAATAGAGGGCTATCCACATGGTATCGAGTTTGTCAAGCAGTTTTCGTGGGAAAATCGAGCAGCAAAAATCCTTAGTTATGTTGACGAATCTCTGTTGCCCCAACTTATTCTGTAAAGAAAAATAGAAGAGATTAAGTAAAATGACAAATAACTAATAAATAAAATGACTATTGCAACTGTAGGTATGATAAGCAGCTATCGAGGTTTAGAAACCAGAGCCGATTGGTTATGGCAACAAACCCCGAATCAATTTGGAGTTTGGGGCAATATGCAAATGCAAGCACTAGCTACCAAACCAGATTTTCTACTAATGTATCAATTTGACTTTCCCCAGACACCGCCACAAAAATCTTGGTTAGATAGTTTTCGCAAAGGTCAACAAAAATCAGTAGTAAACGTTGATTCTTTTTTACGTGGTGTTAACAAAGAGCGCATTATTTATTTATTGAGAGAACCACCTTTAGATGAAATTGTAGAAATAACTAATCAGAATTATCAACAAGCTCAGAAGTATTGTGGCTACATTTCTGGGCCTGATGATTTTGCCCCCACTCCTGACTATATGCCTGCTATTTGGTATCACTCAAATTCATTTCAAGATTTAAATGAAATGCCACCACCTCAAAAGGTTGCCCCATGTAGTTGGATTACTTCAGGAATTAGCCGCACAGTCAACCATCGCCAGCGTTTAGACTTTTTGCAGTCCCTACAAGCTAGCGATATTAAATTTGATTTATATGGGCGTAACTTACCAGAATCGGTTAAAAAATCGGGAGAACTAGGTAATAAATGGTATGGGATGGCACCATACTATTACAATTTAGCAATTGAAAATTATGCTGATAATAATTGGTATGTCAGTGAGAAACTTTGGGATAGTTTGCTTGCTTGGTGTCTGCCCATTTACTATGGTGGGCCGGCTGCTGATAAATTATTGCCACCGGGTAGCTTTTTGCGGTTGCCCAGTTTAGACGAAAAAGGCATTGCCTACATCAAAGAAGTGACAGCTACACCTGATGCTTGGTATGCTGCCAAAGATGCGATCGCAGAAGCACGTCAAATCATCTTACACAAATTAAACCTACTTAACTGGTTATCAAACTTTGTTGATCAACACTCATAAATTATGAATGGTATTTGTACTCTTGGCAATGATTATGTTTTCGATCAGCTTGTGGCTTTGCTCAACAGTATTGATGTTATCTTGGGTTCAGAAACTCCTGTTTGTATCTATCCTTTCGATGATCAAACACAGCGAATTACTGACGAAATAGCTAAACGCCCTAATGTATTTCTTTACGATGATCTAGAATCAATCAACCGCTGGGATCAGTTTATGCTGGCAGCAGCACCAGAACGATTGAATCGTAGTAAATTCCGTCTTTATGGCGCTCATCGTCGTTTTTGCGCTTTTGACGGCCCGTTCGATAAGTTTATCTATTTAGATGCAGACACTTTAGTGATGAACTCATTAGCAACAGTGTTTGAAAAGCTAGATAGTTATGATTTTGTTGTCTATGATTTCCAATTTAAAGACGTTAGTAAAATATACAATGTTAATTCTCCGAAATTGCTAGAAGTTTTTCAGCAAGAACGGATTGATTCCGAAATATTTTGTTCAGGCTTCTATGGTGCAAAACGGGGCATATTCAACTTAGAGCAAAGAGATTTACTCATATCCTATTTAAAAAATGGTGAAGCTGAACTTTTATATGAAGGTGCTGGCGAACAACCACTGATAAACTATATGGTAATGAGGTCTAATCTTTCTATTTATAACTTTGCTCGGCAATTACCAGATAATAAAAAAACAGGTTGTTCTGCCACCTCTAAACACTTCGAGGAACGAGAAAATCTTCTTTATGACAAAGGTAATAGGCTAACTTATATTCATTACATTGGTATTCCTCCTAATATCAATCAAGCAGTCTGTGCTGGAGAGAATATTGAGTTCCCCTATCGAGATTTGTTTCTCTATTATCGATATTTACACGAACCAGAAAAGCGTCCAGTCTTTCAAAACCCTCCTAAGCGTTACGGCGATGCCCCAGTACCAAATTTACTTACAAGAGCGTTGCGAAAACTTAAACTAATTAACCAAGGATAATTTATGAGTAGGGGAATTTATATTGTTGCCAATGACCGAGTTATTGATAATGCGATCGCTTTACTCAATAGTATTCGTTACTATGACTCCGAAGTTACCGTTTATCTCATACCTTTTAATGAAAATTATCACAAAGTTGCAGAACAACTTACTACCTTACACAACGTCCAAATCTTCCCAAATTTAGAACTTATTGATACATTTACCAAACGCATTGGAGAAATTTTCGATCGAGATTTCCTCGCTTTACCAAACAAAATGCGTAAACTGGTGGCGTGGTTTGGGCTTTTAGATGAATTTATTTATATTGATACGGATATTGTCGTTTTTGAAAAAATTGTCGACAATTTAGACAAACTTTCAGAAGTAGATTTCTTCTGTTGTGATTACCATCATGCCAATGAAAAGCTGCGAAATATTTTTTCCCCATTTGTAAAAGAGCAGCAAATTTTCTCTGATGTCCAACTCCAAGATGTTTTTAACAGTGGCTTTTGGGCTTCGAGAAAAGGAGTTATTACTGAAGAACAAATGGATGAAGCTTTGCGCGAGTGTGCAGCGCATCGTGAATATTTTGATTTTTCTGAAGGAGTTACAGACCAACCAATTTTAAATTATCTCGTGCTGAAACTAATTTCAAAACGTGGAAATCTCGTCAAAATTCCTGGGGGAGGGCCTGGTAGCTGGGCAGGTTCACGGAATTTCCAACAACAAGACTATGCCCTCTATGACCGAGGACAACGACTAAAATATCTCCACTGGGCTGGTACGCGGATGAAAGCTGGTAGTCCCTATTGGCAATTGTGGGAACATTATCGCTATCTCCATGAAGGTAAATTCGCTTTCATCCCCAAACTAACTCGCCGTTTATTTCCCTTTGTTGCTGCCCGTACTTAATATTAGGAGTATCCCAATGATTGATGGTATTTACATCCTAGCTAATGATGTTGTCTATGACCAATTAATTGCGTTGCTCAACAGTATAGAAGCTAATGCTGGCAGGAAAATTCCTATTTGTATACTTCCATATAATGAGCGGTTAGACAAGGTGAAAGCAGAGATTTCATCTAGAGATAATGTCACTTTATTTGAAGATTCTGATTCCATAGCTTATTGGGATAACTTTGCTATTCAGATATGGAAAAATTACCCTAGAGCCCAAAAAAGTTGGCGAGGGTGGGGCTTTCCAGAACTTTATGAGTTACCAATGCACCGCAAATTTTGTGCTGTGGATGGCCCCTTTGATAGATTTATTTATTTTGATGCAGATACCTTGTTAATGGGGCCTGTAGATTATGTATATGAAAAATTAGATAACTATGATTGGGTCGTCAATGATTTTCAATATAAGTCTGACTTAAAATTTATTTTTGATGGGTCGTCAGAACAGATGCAGCAAGTTTTTAACTCAGATAGCTTGCAATCTAAAGTGTTTTGTGCTGGTTGGTTTGCCACTAAGAAAAATATTTTTTCTCCAGCGATCAGAGCCGACTTAATTGGCAAATTAACAGCAGGTGAAGCTGATGTAATGGCTTTTTTAGCGCCCGATCAATCCTTATTTAACTACATGGTCTTAAGAAGTGGAATTTCCTACTATAATTTTGCTTTCCATGACTGCGAACAAGCAACTGGTAATCACTGGAGTTCTCAATTTGATGTGGTAGATAATATCCTCTATGATCAAGGGTCGAGATTGACGTATTTACATTATATGAGTATATCTTCTTCAGCTTTCGTGCGGCTTTGTGGAGGCGAAGATGTTGATATTCCTTACCGCGATGTTTTCTTATATTATCGCTATTTAAAATCACCTGAAAAACGTCCTCAAAGCTTTACACGCCCAAGCCAGCTAACGCTTTTGCAAAAGTCTACTAGTAGTTTTATTCAGCAAAGAGTTAGCAATATTAAGCTAAAGTATCGCAATTTCAAGGATAGAATTACTCAATAATTTAGCTAAAAGCTTGAAGTCAATTTTTGCTCAATTAGCTACCATCTGAATCATCTCAACATAGCTTGAAATCAATTTGTCCCAGCTAAAACGCTCATAAACAAAGTTATGGCGCTGATAAAATCTAGATTTATTTCCATTTTCGGATAGTACTTGACTAATTAAATCTGCCAAACTTCCTTTGTGTGTAAAATCGCCAAAATATCCTTCATTTTCAAAGGTGTAACGGGTGACACCATAATCATGAACTATACACGGTAAGCCGTATGACATTGCTTCTAAAAACACCCTTGCTAGTCCTTCGCTGAGGGAAGCTAACACGAAAGCATCTGCAATTTTATAGTAGTTTGCAACTTCATGAGAAGCTACGGTTCTCCCTTGAAAATTTTCAGCACCCAATAAGCTATTACCCAGTTCAATAATTTCGGTTGAACTTCCATCCTGTTGACCTAGCAGCAAAAGGTAAGGACGTGGTTCAGGTAAACTAGCAACTTCATGAATTAAATAATCCATGCGCTTATGGCTTTTACTAATATGACCTACTGAAAGAATTAAAGGTGTTTTCTCAGGTAGTCCTAATTTATTTCTTAAAGCCTCTTTTTCAGAAGGCATAAGCATTTGTAATTCAGCAATTATTTCCGTTCCAGCAGTAACTAACGTTTGTTTTTGAGCAGGTATTCCTGCTTTTAAACAATTATGATAATGCTGAGGAGCAACTTGTTGTATAAGGTCACAGTTACCAAAAATAGGAGATTTTGGTCGCAGTGGGGCACCATTACAAAAGAGTAATTTATAGCTTTGTTTAGTAAAACGCCGCCAATGCGCGAGAAAATTACCAATGTCGTTATCGCTAAAGTAAATGACATCTGGTTTCTCTGTTTGGATGTATGGTATGAGACTAAAGAAAAAGGATATTTGCTCTACAATATAGGCACTAGTTTTAGTGTATTTAGCAATCCTACAGGCTGTTCTAGTATGACGGGCTAAATTCCACAAAGGAATTTCTTTTGCTTTTCTTTTTCCACCACCTTTAAAAAGGATGATATCTAAAGAAGGGTCTTTTGATAGTGCCTGAAATGCCTGTTCGGCAAAAGACTCATATCCCCGCATAACGTGACCAAGACCTGTACATATCAAGAAGACTTTAAGTTTCATTATTTTAATCTTTAGTTACAAATAAAGAAGTTTCCAAAAACAGAGATAGGACTTACCGCACTCGTGATAAAAAACTAAGCCTTTGTGGATTACTTTGCTTCTCTACGAGACACTCCGCGAACGCTCGTAATGAAGTAAAATCGTAGTCCGTGCGTAAGTCCTGAAGGAGGAAACTTATAGCACTTTTCGGGGTAAATAAAATACCTCTGATAACACAAAGGGTCTATATTGGTGTGTTCCACCCAGATGGAAACTGCTGTAATTAATTCTAAGCAGAAATATCTTGCATCTGCCGATTAGCGGTAATAAAAACTAAAATTACTCAAAGTTGCCAGTCTTAAATACAACGAACGATAGTAATAGCCAATAAATTTATTTAGTTTACGTACCAGCTTTTGAAAAATTGAATTTTTACGGTACTCAATCGCTTCATGCTGCTGAAAATATATTAGCGTTTCATCTGGATTTGCTTGGCCTTTTTTGATTTTTTGGCGTTCTACCCAATCTTTGAAATAAACAATACCGTCCATAGCATCCCATCGAACTGGTAATCCAGCCTTAGCAGCAGCTAATCCTATTGCATAACCTTCAGCACCATAAAAACTATTTAACTCACAATAAAGTGCAATGGTATCCCAGTGCTTGAGAAATTCGATTTCGCGCCCATCTTGCCTTGTAACGACAAATAACATTTCCATCACAAATTGGATATTATTATCTTCTAAATTTAAATCCAGTTTTTGTGCAAGCTTGTTAATAATTTCCAAGTCTCTAATTCTTTTTGGTTTGTGCAAGTCATTGACGGAACTAATGTAAAGTTTATTATGTTTGTCAAAACTGGCACAACTTCTGGCTGTAATTCCAGGAAGAAATTCTAGATTTGGTGTTATCTTATCCAATATTCGTATATCTACATCAACAAAAATACAGGTATTAAATAGTAATAATGCTTGGGCGATAACAAACCTTTTATCGTGGTAACAACCAATACTTTGTTGTTGATGCAAAAAAGCTAAAACATGAGAATATTTACTAAATTCTTGTGGCTTATCTGTTAAAATCACCAGCTTTGTTTCAGGTGAATGTTTTTCAATATCTTCAGCTAATAACAAAGCATGAGAGCGGTATCTTTCACCCAACGCTAAAGTACAAAAACAGAATTCTTTCTCTTTTTGGATCATAGGTTATAAAACTCCTTTAGAAAATATAAAAATAAAAATTTGCACGAAAAATACGTACAAAGCTGAGTATTTCTGACTTTTTTGTTAGCAGAGATATTACAGTCTATGTACGTAATTCTAACGCGGTTAGATATTTGAATGTGTAAAATTTCAGTAAAAAATAAGTACAAACCGCCAGTAAATTATTTACTGGCGGTAAAGATTTATATTGGTTTGAATGTTTGTGGAGTGTTCTGCCTCTAAGAAAAAGAGTCTAAATCTAGAGATTGCATTCCTTCGCGTTCTATAAAGGTCATCATACTTCCCAACTGTAACCAAACTAGCAAGCAAGTAAACAGACTAACTGGTAGACCGACTCCTAAAGCCAATGACGAGGGAAAACCAAATATTTCTAAGCCTGAAGATAGAAATAGACAAGTACCGCCAGTTATACCAATAAATGGTACAAGTAATTGTTTCAGTGAGGAACGCGGTTTAGTAGTTTCTGTACGCTCGCTTGGCCATTTTTGCACTATTACTTTCAAAGTGCCAGACAATGCTAAACCAGATGTTAATGCTGTTAGAAAGCCAACAAGTAAGAGAAAATAAGGCGGTTGCAGAGGATAATAATACATGAAAACTCCTGGTTTATATTAAATTTTTACTTTTTATTTGTTGATTGGTTATCAGTAAAAGACCGAAGTAATGTTTCTTTCGGCAAGATAGCAGCCGCGCCTTCCCTTGATAGCTCTGTTAAAATACCGATCGCTACATTTAATAAACGATCCGGTTTTAAGTCATCTTTAACCAGGTTCCAGAGGCGTTGCACATCTTCGGTATGGAGGCGGTCATCTTCGGTGAGAGCAAGCACCAGCTGTCGTCGCAGAAATTTACCTTCCTCCGACATTAAATATTGGAACCCCATCTGCGCTGTAGGCAATACATCAAAGTTGCTATCAGTACGAGCGATCGCAATCAAATTTTCTAATCGCTGCCACTGAAATTTACCATCTTTGAACAACACATTCAATAATCGTCGCCGTAATTCTGGCGATTCCCCTGTCAGCAACCGCCGTGCTATATAGGGATAACCCACTTCAACAATTCTGAAATTAGGGTTGAGGCTAAGAGCAATACCTTCTTGAGTCACCAAGGAACGAATAATCAAAGCAAACTTTGCCGGGACTCGAAAAGGATATTCATACATCAGTTCCGAAAACTCATCGGTTATAGTTTTGAAGTTAAAATCCTTGACATTTTTGCCAATAGCATTCCCTAACACCGCTTCTAATGCTGGCACTATCGGACAAATATCCGTATCTGGAGTCAGAAATCCTAATTTTACAAAGTCTTCGGCTAAGTCGGTGTAGTCTTTATTCACCAAATGCACTAGCGCATCTACCAGTGTTTCTTTGGTGTTTTCTTCCAACTGATCCATCATGCCAAAATCAATATAAGCCATACGACCATCGGGCACAGCAAAAAGATTGCCGGGATGAGGGTCAGCATGAAAGAAACCATGTTCTAAAAGCTGTTGCAATCCTGATGTCACACCAATTTGGATGATTGCTTCTGGATCTAAACCTGCTTCGCGGATGCTTTTAGTATCCGTTAGCTTGAAGCCGTTAATCCATTCCAGGGTTAAAACGTGGGTATTGGTATAACGCCAGTAAATTCCTGGAACTTTAACTTGTGGATCGTTGCGGAAGTTGGTAGCAAATTTTTCGGCGTTGCGGCCTTCATTTATATAGTCAATTTCTTCAAATAGCTTCGTGCCAAACTCGTCCACGATTAAACTTAAGTCGTGACCAAGATTAAGAGGCAACCACGGAGCTACCCAACTTGCGCCCCAGCGCAATAAGTAGAGGTCGCGGGTAAGAGTTGGGCGTAAGTTGGGGCGTTGTACCTTAACTGCAACTTCTTCGCCACTGATTAGACGACCACGGTATACTTGACCCAAGCTTGCAGCCGCGACTGGACTAGGTGACAGTTCACTAAAGCTTTCGTGAATTGGACGACCTAGCTCAGTTTCGATAATCTGGTATGCGATCGCATTATCGAATGGTGGTAACTGGTCTTGTAACTTGATCAGTTCTTCTAAAAAATCTTTGCGTATCAGGTCAGGTCTAGTGGAGAGGGCTTGACCAACTTTAATAAATGTCGGGCCGAGGCGGGTGAGCAGTTCTCGCAACTGGATAGCTCGTTTACCTTTGTTCTGCTCAACTTGATATTGCCATTCATCCCACTTTAGACTGAATATAAATCCTGCAAAAGAGGAGATAATTCTCAGTAGTCTGCCCCAAGCTAGCCAGGGACGGTAACTATAGTAGCGAGCGATCGCATCTGGACTATACAGTTTTAGTTGAGCAGGTTGATACTGACCCACGCCTTTTTTTGCCTCTTCAACTGAAAAATTTACAACGATTGCTTTCTCCTGACCGACAAGTTAATTGCAAGTTCGGGATAGCGGTAGCCTTTTATCTAAAACAATTAGAACTTTATCCTTTGGGGATAGTGTTCGAGGCGATTACAGCCTATCTTATTGCCTAGATTTTATTTATCTTTTTCTTAATTATACTTTATAAAACTACAACTAATTATCCAAGTTTTAGACGATTTTATCTTTTCTTAACTTTAATTTATATAAATATAAGTATTTACCTGTATCTGATTATGCAAATTTAAAGAAACTGCGATCGGTACAAATTTATTATCTTATGCATCAACGAAAATACGTCGTTTCAGGCTTTTATCAATCATCCTTTGATAAATAGCATTGGGGTAGCCCGCCGCAGGCATCGCCTAAAAAGTGTCGAAAAATCAGGGTTTAATACCTGAAATCAATACCACACATTTACCATTTTTGAATTTTATAGCTTTTGCATAGCAAGCGATGGCGCGATTATTTTCTAATAACAATTACAAGACCCATTTTTTTATAGCTTGTATTGATTGCTTCATGAGGCTTCTTTTGAGCTATTATTGGTGGGGGCGGAGTGCTGATTCTACTAGATAAAATCGGCTGGCGGTATAGCTCGATAATTATGTCAGTTGTAATTTTACTGACTTTAATTCCAGTAATATTGTATAAAGAACAAGGTTCTCCTCACGCTCCAAAATTAGCAATTTATAAACTGCTCATCTATCTGTTCGATTTCTTGCAGGACAAATTGTATAGTTAGGTGGAAGAATCAACCCGTGAGTCATAACAGAATTATTATTTACAAGTGCTATAAATTTGGTAATTAGTAGTGATTTCGTGACACTTACCAATTACCAATTAGCTACTTTTAATTGTCAGGTAGTGCTATTTAGATTTAGCCTCCAAGTTTTCTAAACGGCTTCTCAACTCCTGATTTTGTTGTTTGAGTTGGTCGAAATCTTCACGCAGTTGACGCAGGGTTTTTTCTGAACCAATGTTTTTTTGCACCTTGGAAATTTCTTCTTCAGCATTGCGACGGACACGCCCATCGGCTGTTTGTTCAGCTAGCGATCGCAAAATTCCGACTGCTTTAGGTGTTTCCATTTGTCCTAATGCTGCTGCTACCGCCACTTGCGTTAAAAAGAAGGTTTCTTTGGCTAGTTCTGCTAGTTTTTCTAAAATCCGTTCCAAATTAGCCGGACTTTGACCTACAGAAATCTTTCCTAAAGCACGAATTGTGGCTAAACGCAGGGGTTGTGGTACACCGAGTTTGGTGTATTCGATTAGTAGATTTAAAGCTGCTTCCGAAGTTTTGAATTCAGCTAAACCGGCAACTGCACCACTCCGCACGACTTCATTCCAACCCGCCTTTTCTTCTAAAACGCCTTTCAGCAGCTTTAATACCTTGTCTTCCTTGGGTTTTTCTTCCAAGTTTGATGAAGCGATCGCCCCGATAACACGAGCAGCTGCTGCTTCCACGTAATAACTGGCATCGCCTTTTTGCACTAACCCTCTCACAACTTTATAGCTTTCAGCAGTTTTGAATTGAGTAAGTGCTTCCACTACAGATCGTCGCACATAAGCATTTTTATCTTTTAAGCCAGCAACTAAGCCATCAAAAGCTTGATCTAAATTAATTTTGGCTAGTTGTTTTGCCACTTCCACACGCACACCCCACAATGGGTCATTTTTTAGCGATGCAGACAGTGCAATAATAGCTTCTAAGCCACCTTTTTTCGCCAAAGCTGCTGCTGCATAACTACGCGAAATCGGGTCAGGATCGAATTGTAACTGTGCTTTTAACTCCGCGATTGGATATTCTAAAGCTACTGTTTTTAAGTAATTATTTCCAACATCAAAGCTAATAAATTGGGGCTTATTTTCTAGGGGAAAGTAGAAGCTTTGTTCGCGTTCATTCACCCGGACGGTGAAAGTTTTGAGTTGTGAGTTAGGAGTTATGAGTTGGGAATTCTTTTTAACTCCTAATTCCTCACTCCTCACTTCTTCCTGTTGGGTATAGCCAAAACCAATAGGTATTTTTAAATCAAACAAATCCTTGCTGCCATTTTTAGCTTCATCAGCTTGGGTTTGAGTGACTGTAATTTTTGCTAAATTAGCATCTCCATCCCAAGAGTAAGCTACTTTAAAATCGGGATGACCACCACGATAAACGTATTGGTCAAACAGGAACAAAAGATTACGTCCGGTTGCCTTTTCAATCGCCCTGAGTAAGTCTACTGTTTCTACGGTTTTGTGGGCATTATCCTGGACAAATGTTTGAATTGCCTGCCAAAACAACTCATCTCCCAATTGCGCCCGAATCATGTGATAGACACAAGATCCTTTTTCGTAGATGTGGCGATCGTAAAGTTCAATAGCTTCTCGGTAAACGTGCGTTACCATTGGACGGCGATAACGGCTGCTATCTTCACTTAAGTAACGACGAGCTTCCAATAAACGATAGTAAGCTGCTTCTTGGAGACTATATTCTTGTTCTGTCCACATCACCTCCGAGTAAGAAGCCATCCCTTCTTTAATCCAAGCATGAGACCAATGCTTAATCACCACCAAATCACCAAACCACTGGTGCGCTAGTTCGTGGACGACTAAGCTTTCGGTGTTGCGGTTATCTAAGGCGGCGCGTTCATCCAGCAAACATCTGTCTGTTAACAGTGTTGTGGAAGTGTTTTCCATGCCGCCAAAGATGAAGTCATCAACGCAAACTTGGGCGTATTTCGGAAAAGGGTATGGATAACCATACTTTTGGCTCAAAAATTCGATCATCCGGGGAGTTTTGCCCATACTGCGTTGAGCATCTTCCTCCCGTCCCTTTTCTACATAGTAGGTGACTGCTTTTCCCTTCCACTCATCCCGAATTTCAGCAAAATCGCCTACTGCTAAAGTCATCAAGTAGGTAGGATGAACTTGTTGCTGTAACCAGTGGTAGATTTTGTCATCACCATCTTCTGTGGTGTCAATCAATTCGCCGTTGGAAATTGCCACGAAAGGGTTGGGAACGCGGACGCGAATTTCTGAAGTAGACAGTTGTCCGGGATAGTCAAAACAGGGGAACCAAAAGCGAGAGTCTTCGTCTTCTCCCTGAGTCCAAACTTGAGTAGGCTTGTTCGGGTAATGCTTGTCTGGTTGAATAAAATAAATACCGCGTTGCGGTTTTGCCACCGAGTAGGCGATCGCAATCAGCAAGCGTTTACCAATCTGGGTCGTCTCAGACAGTTGAATGGAAAGCTGTTCCCCGTCGTAGTCAAAATTTTGTGGCACATCGTCCACCCGCACAGACTCGATATTCAGGTTGACAGCATCCAAAGTTAAACGATCAATGCCATTACGGATTGGTAAAAGGCGAATGCTACAACTGCCCTGATAGCTTTGCTTGGCAATATCCAAACTGAGATCGAGAAAAATATGTTCTACCTGTCCGGGGCGATCAGGGTTGTAGTGTGGTCTTGCTCCCGGTAACTCAAAAGGTTTGTGCCCGTTATTATCTGTATCAAAATAAGACTTCGACATTGATCCTTACTGACCTTGTAATCCTGAAAAGTCTGGCTTGGCTGGATGTTGTTAAGCTAAATAGCGGTGTCTGTATTTCCCAAATCAATAGGGCATTATGAAGGTGATAACTCACCTTTGGGATTGGGGGATTGAAATTAATCTCACCCGAACTTCCGAAGACCGGCTGGCGATCCTGGGACTTTTTTCCATATCCCTACCGCATTTATTTTTCCTTATGTTTTGCGCTTTTTTGTCATTGAGTCAAGAGCCTCTTGCACCCCGATAAATTCTCATTAAGTACAAATACTCCTAATTATTCTTATAACTTAGGATAGCTTGCTGCTTCTGATCAGGCTATTTTGTTTGAGATGAACAGCATATCATTTACGGATTTGCTCATTATCCCTTGGAAGTATTTTTGAGAGCAATTTTAGACTGCTAACTTATAGGACTACTAATTTTATCAGTAAATACCGATCAATGAGCGGAAATTATTAATAAATCCGAAAACTCTACAATGACACTTGTATAAATCTCGGTGACAATCTGAGCAAAAGAGGATAAAAAAATGCCTGAAAGTAAATCAAAATTTCTCATTCCTGCTGTTGGTGCTGCTGTAGTTGTAGCAGGAAGTATAGCGGCTTATACTTATTTTAAAGGCCCATCAGGAGGTAGTTCAGACGCTCTAGGCAGTGCAAAAGTAGTACCTTCAACAGCATTGATGGCAACTTATATTACTACTGACCCTAAAGCTTGGGCAAAGTTACAGCAGTTTGGCACTCCAGAAGCACAAAAGTTAGTGGCAAAAGGTCTAGAAGATTTTAATAAGCAAATGTTCAGTGACAGCAATGTTTCTTATGAAAAAGACATAAAGCCTTGGGCTGGTAGTGTGATGATTGCTGTACTGCCACCAAATCCTCTAAAACCAGCACAGTTAAACGTGCCTTCTGGGACACCTAATAATATACCAACAAATTTACAGCAGGAATCAAATATCCTACTCGTGGTAGGAATTAAGGACAAACTCAGCGCTTTGAATTTTGCTAACAAATTGAAGTCACAAAAAGGGGTGAAATTAGAAGAATCTGACTATCAAGGTCAAAAAATTATCGAAACTACACAAAATGGCAAGCCCACCTATAGCGTAGTTTTAAATAATAGTCAGTTGGTATTAGCCCCCGAGAAGCAAGCTGTAGAAAAAGCAATTGATACGTTTAAGGGACAGTCTTCTTTTGCCAATAAAGAAGGTGCTAGCAACATTCTTAAAGGAGTGGATGTTAAAAACAGCCTCGCCCAAATTTATGTACCAGACTATGCCGAGATGATACAACAATTAACGGCTGGAAATCCGCAGGCAAAGCAGTTACCCCCACAAACCCTGACGCAACTCAAGCAGATAAAATCTGTGGTAGCGGGTATTGGTATTGATGATGCGGGAGTGCGGGTAAAAGCGATCGCTAATTTAGATCCACAACTAAATAAATTTCAGTATCAATCAAGTCCGGGAAATATAGTCGGGCAATTTCCCACTAATACCTTTGCTCTGGTTAGCGGAAATGGCATCAGCCGTGGCTGGGAAGTGCTAGTAGAGCAGTCAAAAGATTATCCAGAAATGAAGCAAGCTCTCGAACAAGCGCGAGGACAACTGAAATTTGTCAATATAGACCTAGATAAGGATATTTTTGGCTGGATGAATGGAGAATTCGCCTTTGGTGCGATTCCATCAAATCAAGGGGCATTAGCGAGTGTTGGTTTTGGAGGTGCTTTAGTATTTGATACTAGCGATCGCAAAACTGCCGAAGCCACTTTAACAAAATTGGATACCCTTGCCAAAACCCAACGAATCAACGTCGCCAACAGAAATATTGGTGGTAAAGACGTAACTGAATGGCAAATTCCCCAACAAGGAGCTTTATTGGCACATGGCTGGCTAGATCAAGATACCGTATTTGTAGCTCTTGGTGGCCCAATTGCTGATGCAGTTGCCGATGGCAAGAATTCATCTCTCAACAATAGCGACGCTTTCAAAGCCGTTACTGGCTCTTTGCAAAAGCCCAACGGCGGCTATTTCTACCTGGATATGGATAAAACTAAAAGTGTGCCCCTGATCAATAGTTTGATCTCATCTAACGCCGATACAATCACCATCCTGAATTCCATTCGTGGTCTTGGTTTTACCGCCACTAGCCCCGATAAATCTACCAGTCAACTAGAGATGTTGTTAGCTCTCAAGCCTAGTGCAAAGTAGGGCATGGGGATTAGGTCACAGGTTACAGGTGATAGGGAATAACCTTTTGGATGCGAAATGGGGAAACTGTTTTAGATTACAGATGATAGAGAATAACCTTTACCCTCTACCCTATAACCTGTAACCTATTCCCTTCTTCACTCCCCATTCCCCTGAATGTTTTTCAATTTGCATCTAGACTGGCCTCCAGCAACTATGTCATAAGTAGAAAAGGCTGTTCAATGCGAACTGATTTATGACTGCTGCTGTAAACACTAATCTTGATTTAGCTTCCCGCTTGGTAAATGGCATACTGGCAATCCAGCCTTTAGCTAACCTAGCCAAGCATCAAGCTAGACAAATGATGATTAAACGTGCCGAGAGAATTGGTGTGTCTTGGACGCAAGAAGTCGAAACACTACAGGCACTTGATTGGAAGGACGATCTCGCTCAAGTACAAAATCCTCAGCTTTCCTACCCCGATTATTACGTCACCTCATTCCATGCCTACGAAACCGGAAATCTCAGTTGGCAAGCCGCTTTTGAGGTAGAACCTGCTGCTTACGCTGTCCACGCTAAGATTCGGCAGGGCACTGAAGAAGCGCAAGGCGATGCCATGCTGCGCCAAAGTTACCACGATATACTGAAAAGTCAAATAGCCAATGAGCCGCAAGACATCTTAGATGTAGGGTGTAGTGTTGGCTTGAGTAGTTTTGCCCTACAAGCAGTTTATCCCCATGCCAAAATTACAGGCTTAGACTTATCTCCCTACTTCTTAGCCGTTGCCAATTATCGCGCTAGGCAACGTCAAGCTAAAATTAACTGGCTTCATGCCCAAGCAGAATCTACCGGGCTACCTGATGCCTCTTTTGATTTAGTTTCCATTTTCCTGATGTGCCACGAATTACCACAATCGGCAACGCGACAAATTTTAGCCCAAATACGGCGTTTGCTGCGTCCAGGTGGCTACTTGGCAATCATGGATATGAATCCCAAATCTGAAGTTTACAAAAAAATGCCAGCCTACATTTTGACTTTGCTCAAAAGTACTGAACCCTATTTAGATGAATATTTTGCTTTGGACATTGAGCAAGCTATTGTTGAGGCGGGTTTCCAAACTCCCACTATCACCAATAACACCCACCGTCACCGTACAGTAATTGCTCAGGTGAGTGGTTGATTTATCTCTACTGTTGTGGGCAGCAATACCACCTTTGCTGCTGCTAGGCTACTACTACTGTCGAGTCCCATTTGCCCCACCTCTGTTAAAGTTACTGATATTCTTTATCACCGGGGCAATATCTGGGATTTTAGCCCTTAGCCTCGAATGGGTTTTTGAAACTGTAGCCAACTGGTTTGTAGACTGGCAGCAGATGAAGCGTTGGCTTCCTGGTATAGCCTTGCGGCAGCTTGTGGAAATAGGGCCAATTGAAGAAGGTTGCAAGTTGGCTGCGGTTTTTATCCCAACTTACTATCTGCAACGCACGTATCGATTACTTCAGTCTACCGTTTTCCTCTTCACCATAGCCGTTGCCCTTGGATTCACTGCCGAAGAGAACTGGATTTACCTTTTCCACGGTACAGCATCAATTCTTGACCGTACTATCGGTATGCCAGTCCACGCCATGTTTTCTGCACCTTGGGGATATGCATTAGGAATTTATATTTCCTCTAATACTCGCTTAAATCGAGACAAGGAGTTTATTTTTAAGGCTTGGCTAAATTCTATAATCTGTCATTCCCTAGTTAATGTCTTATCTAGTGCTTGGCGTTACTCACTACCTTTAGGTTTATTGAGTTATGGTTTATTCCCGTTTCTCTTATGGATGTTTTGGCGACTAGAACAATTACTGCGAAAAGTGCAAGGTAAACCTGTAATTAACCTGGTTTCAGACCGTACACCCCAGCGCCGTTACTGGCAGAGAAGTTTAGTATTGTTTGCCCTCGTGCTGGGTGGAAATGCTATTTTTGGGCTGTTTCTCTTAGCCAGGATTCTTAGTCCGTTGAGTCCGTCGAAGCTTTTTGACAGTGAGATTTTGTGGTTTATAGTTAGTCGCTTTTCACTAAATCTCTTTTTCGGAGTTTTAGCTTGGGGGATTTATCGCTATTTGCGACATTCCGCTCGTCGTCGGTATTTTTAAAATATGATTTAGAAAAATGCTAGGGGGTTTCTATGCAAACAACTCCAGTGCGTTGGACAACTGCTGATTTAGAACTATTTGCTGGCGATTCTCGTTCCGAGACACTTCGTGAACGCAGAAATCGCTATGAGATTATTGATGGAGAACTATTTGTGACCAAATCACCTAGTTGGGATCATCAGGCAAGCTGCGTAAATATTGCTACAGTTCTTAAGATTTGGTCAGATGAAACTGGTTTAGGTAAAGCTGCGTAGGCGTAGCCCGTCGTCGACATCGCACCTGGAATTATTTTCTCAGATTCTGACAATGTGATCCCTGATGTGGTGTGGGCAAGTCATGAACGCTTAAAAAACTTGCTAGATGAAGCTGGACATCTCACAGGCGCACCGGAGTTAGTAATAGAGGTTTTATCCCCCGGTGAAAAAAACGAGAAACGCGACAAGGAAACAAAGCTAAAGCTGTACTCGGTGCAAGGGGTTCTGGAATATTGGATTTGCGATTTTATACAAAAGAAAGTTGAGGTTTATCGTCGTGAACAGACTGCATTAAAGTTAGCAGCTACTTTATTTAGTCAAGATGAGTTAAGAAGTCCTTTGCTACCTGGTTTCAACTGTTTAGTTAGTAAACTTTTTTAGCTAGGCATTGGGCATGGGGATGATATAGTTCCCTATGCCTAAATAAATTTTCAGTTACCTAAACGCTTGCCAATACTGGCTGATTCCCGGTTGCGCTGACTGAATTTGATTCAGACTCACTACAGTAGATTTCGCAAGAGTTATTGGGACTTTCAATCAGTTTCACTTTGTAAAGTTTAGCTCCCAATTCTTGAATAGGCGATCGCAGTAAATTACTAATGTAAAGTGCGATATTCTCAGCAGTAGGAACAACTTCAGCAAAGTAGGAAATGTCTTTGTTTAAAAAGGTGTGATCGAATGGCTCAACCACATAATCTTCTATTACTTGGTTCAAAGCACCTAAATCAACAATCATCCCAGTGCGTGGGTCAATTTTCCCTTTCACAGTAACTTCTAGATGATAGTTGTGTCCGTGACCGTGGGGACGAGCGCACTTACCATAAATCTCAGTGTTTTCTTCGTTACTGAGATTAGGGTGAGCTAACCGATGGGCGGCGCTAAAGTGAGTACTGATAGTGAGGTAGGCTTCCATTGTGTTTCCCATATAATCTGCCCAAAGTTCAGGATGTTCAAATAACTGCACACGGACTAAAGGCAAGTGTGGTGCTAGTCGCTGCCAAATAATCCGGGCAATATTCTCAGTGGTGGGCAGAGTTTGTTGAAATTCTGCCCACGCATCGTTGAGATAAGAGAAGTCCAATTGACTGGTAACTTCCCGTTTAATTACCTGTTTCACATCAGACAAGTTCAATACCATACCGTATTCATCCAATTCCCCGGCTAGGGAGATGAATAAGACATAATTATGTCCATGTCCCGGAAATCTAGAGCAAGCACCAAATTTCTCAATATTCTCAGCTTCACTCAGTTCTGGCAACCAATAGCGATGACTTGCTGAAAACTGGGCGCGGCGATTAACAATGCATTGCATGAGTACACTATGAGCAGAATTTAAAATTTCTTAATCTTTTTCTGTTTCCAGCATAAACTAATTTCTTAGTCATTAACCCTTTGACATCCAGCGAAATTGAACCATGCCCCATGCCCAATGCCCAATGCCCAATAACTATGTAACAGATGCTTGTGCCTCACAGTGTAATCCCGTAGCTATGCGGAATAGTTCTTGACCTGTGTGTAAATAACGCTCATCGTAGTTCAAAGGAAAATAACCCAATTCATCGAGTCCATCTCCTACTTGATCGAGGCTGTAGTAAAGGTGAGCGGCTGTTCTTGCTAAACTAGGCGGATTCGGCAGGGAGCGAAAAGTAGTTTGTGCCTGCTTGAGGTCATCTCGACAGGCTTTTAAATATTCTTGAAATTCATCTAGCAACTCATCATCAAAGGGATCAGCAGCTAATTGATCCATTTGTTCTTCTAACGAATAAAGAATGGTACAAAGCAAGCGATTTACTGGTTGGTAAACTTGGCGTAGCCATTCTTCAACTTGCTCGTCAACATCCCGTCCAGTTTTTCGTCTTGTCTGGTAATGATTTTGCGCTGATGCTGTACGCTGTTGGCGATCGCTATTTAATTTTTGAGAGTCATCTTGCAGTTGTTGGTCATAATTGCGGCGATTTTGGTTGTCGCCTAAGACTTCATAGGCTGCATTGATGCGGATAATTTGCTCACGATCGGCTGTTTCCTGATTACTGTCAGGATGAAACAACTTAACCAAGCGGCGATAAGCTTGCTTAATCTCCGCTTGGCTTGCACTTGGACTAACTTTGAGAGTTTCGTAATGGTTAGAAACGTGGTTATAATTGACCATTAATTCAATGTAGCGTTAACTAACGCTAGCGGCTAACCTTGCCTCTAAGTCTTGGAATAACGGTGTACTCAAATACCTCTCACCAAAACTGGGCTGAATCATTACAATTAAACGCCCCTTATTTTCTTGACGTTGGGCAACGCGAATTGCTGCACATAAAGCTGCTCCACTGGAAATACCAGATAGTAGCCCTTCTTCTTTTGCCAAACGCCGACTGTAAGCGATCGCTTCTTCATCGGTGACGGTAATCACTTCATCAATCAATTTTATCTTGAGAACTTGGGGAATAAACCCAGCACCAATTCCTTGGATTTTGTGTGGTCCTGGCCGTCCCCCAGATAAAATTGGGCTATTGGCTGGTTCAACAGCGATCGCCTTAGAACTAGGCTTGCGTGCTTTAATCACTTCTGCTACACCAGTGATCGTACCACCTGTGCCTACCCCTGCAACGATTATATCTACTTGTCCATCAGTATCTTCCCAGATTTCAAGAGCTGTCGTTTCTCGATGCACTTTTGCATTAGCTGGATTGCGGAACTGCTGCAACATATAGGTATTTGGTGTAGTGTTAACTATTTGCTGCGCCCGTTGAATTGCCCCACTCATGCCTTCCATACCTGGCGTTAGTTCCAGTTCTGCTCCATAAGCCCGTAACATTGCCCGACGCTCTCCACTCATCGTCTCTGGCATTGTCAAAATTAATCTATAACCCTTTGCTGCTGATGCCATTGCTAAGGCAATTCCTGTGTTTCCAGAAGTGGGTTCTACCAATACTGTCTTTCCAGGAGTAATCAACCCCTCTTCCTCTGCGGCGTTAATCATACTCACTCCAATCCGGTCTTTGACTGATGCCGACGGGTTCATACTTTCCAGTTTCACCACAATTTCCGCAACACATCCTTCTGCTTGAGGAATACGGTTTAATTGCACCAGAGGAGTACGACCAACCAATTCTGTAATGTTACGAGCTATTCGCATAATTTAGTCCTTAGTTATTAATTATTAGTTACTCGTCATTAGTCATTAATCATCAACAAATGACTAATGAACAATGACAAATGACTCTTGACTAAATGTAGTACATGATATCCAACTGCCGCCGGGAATCTAGTTTTTCACAAAGATTCTGGAGTGTATATTTTTGTAACACTGAATTTACCGCGCGGCTTGCTTCTTGCCAAACTTCTTCTATAACCGAACTGTCTACCGTTTTGGAATTAACTTTTTCTTCACCAGTCCGCGCCTCTAAGCCTTCTAAACATTCTAAAATCTCAAAAACTATGATTTTTCGCGGTTCTCGCGTAACAGATAGCCACCTTTTGACCCACGCAGACTCTTAACTATACCCCCACGCCTCAAGGTTGCTAGTAGCTGTTCTAGATAACGATCTGGGATATTTTGTTGTGCTGCAATTTGTCGAATTTGCAGTGGTTCGCCACTTTCGTAATGAGTAGCCATCTCTAATAAGGCTAGAATTGCGTATTCCGATTTACACGATAGTTCCACAAGCAGCAATCAGTAAGAGAATGTTTGTTTGGAAAATATTAGTAATACACTGTTTACCATTTAGGAAAATCATCAAGTAGGATTTGCCATGCACAACCTGTACAGAGTATGTAGAAAATGGGGTAAGAGACGTTTTGCGTTGTGTTGACGCGTCTCGTAGAGAAAATGTTTTGGCGGTAGACCGTGGAAAGCCACTACCTATATCTGAGAAATTAAGCTTTTTAGCAATTTTTACGTAATTAGGACTTACGCACTGTACAAACGAATGATCTTGTGTATTAACGTAAATAGGTCGTTTCAGCCTTTTCCAAACCACCCTTTATTAGTTGCGATCGCAAAAAGATAGTTGAAAAATTTAGCTAAAAGCTTTGAAAAGCATACCTGTCATTTCGGCTTTTCTGTCAATGCGTAAGTCCTAGTAATTATGAGGTAAGTTAGAAGTTTTTAATTCTTAACTCACAACTACTAACTTTTCTATTATACTCCGGTTTCCCACTGGGGTTTATTTTTTGCTGCTAGTTAAAAGAAAAATCCCCGCCTCATGGCGGGGAGAAATAGAATTCAAAATTGTCAATGTATAGTCAACACTCTAGAAGGTGAAGGTTGTTCTCAGCGTACCGATAATTGCATCGTCGTTATCGCTGCTTTGTCCAGGAGAAGTTAACCAGATTACACCAGGAGTTACTGAGATGTTATCCGATACACGATATTTGTAGAAGCCTTCAAAGTGATAGGGTGTATCATTACCTGTAAAACCTGGGCGGTTAAGGGAATAGGGTTGTGCACCAGCAAAAATACCTAAAACGTTACCCTGTTTACCAAAGTCAGCTAAAGCAACCCCAGCGCCGTATGACCAAGCTTCATAATCATCAGCAATACCAGAGCCTGTGACATCATGATAAGAGACGAAGCCACTAACTGACAGCTTGTCGCTGGGTCTAAAGGCAGCCGACACACCGTAGGAGTTGCTGGAACCTGAGTTTATTAAAGCGTTAGCTTGTCCGGTACCTACTGCAACATTTCCCGCAAAAGTGTTGTTTACGTTTGATCCAGTACCCGAGTCGAATAAATTACCACCTGTGCCATTATACGCGTGGACGTAGGTAGCAGCTAAAGCCAAGCGATCGCCAACACTAAAGTTCAACTGCCCTAAAGCTGCATAGTCGCCATTGGTCAGACCTTGACCAACACCAGGATTGTTAGCATCCGATGCCAAGTAACCCGCAGTGATTGAGCTATTTCCCAGGATGCCAGTACCTCTACCAATAGGTAAATTGAGCGCTATACCTGCACCGCCACCAATCCGATAGATGGGACTTTCAGAAGCAAAGGTAGACAAAGCACCATTGCCGCCGTCAGTGTTGTCAAAAAAGTAAGGGTTGTTAACAGCAGCGTAATGGCTGTGTCGTCCTCCACTTGCCGCAAGGTAAACTTGAGCTGGGCCTATGGGAGCTTCATAGGTCAAACGGTCTATGCTGACACTATTGTTACCAGTACCACCACCAACTTGAAATGTTTGTGTGCCTTCAGCACTGTTTATACCAACACCACCGTTATCTACTAGTGAAAAGGCTTGTGCATTACCGGCTGCAAGGCGGGTAGTTAAAACGTCTCTACCAGTGAAGCTAGTTTGCAAGTTTAAACGGACTCTGTTTTGGAAAACAGTATTATTAGCATCACCAGTGTTATCGCCAAAGACATCACTAACAGCAAAAATCGCTTCACCGACTAGCTTGGTAGTAGTGGAAAACTGATTAGCTTCCAATTCAGCAGTCCGCGCTTCTAGGGAATCTACACGACCGCGTAGGGTTGCCAATTCTGCGGAAAATTCTTCTTGTAACCGTTGTAAAGTAGCTAAATCTTGTTTAGTCACCAAGTCAGCTGTTGCTGTGGCAATCAATTCGTTAACCCGATCCAAACAAGCGTTCAAACCAGCAGCAAATTCATAACGGGTTAAAGCACGGTTGCCGCGATAAGTAGCATTTGGGTAACCTGCAATACAACCATAGCGCTCAACCAAGGACTGCAATGCTTGGAATGCCCAGTCTGTAGGTTGTACGTCGGAAAATTGAGAAACCGATGTTACTTGAGACTGAGAGTTATTTTGGCTACCTTCGTTGCTGTAGCGATTAACTTGATCTATGGTTGTTTGAGCCAATATTTCTGGCTGTTGGGCAACTTCAGTTGCACTTGCTTGTCCGGCTGGCGATACTTCAGTGGTTGTGTTTGGGGCGGCAATTGCTGTTGTCGAAACTAACAATGTTGCTCCCAAAACTGCTGGGCTAACCACTAAGGATTTCCACAATAGATTAGACATTTTCACTTTACTCCTCACACCTTGTTTAGATAATTGGTTTCATGCACCTAATTTTCAAAAATGCGACATCTCATTGAAACCTGTGGATGAGGCATATTAGCCACTACTACAATTCTAGTTTTTGCAAAGCTAATAAACGATTAACTTAGGGTTAAAAACTTATCTGATTAACTTATGCAAAAACATATCTTTATATCATAACATTATAAAACATCTGATTTAGATGGCAAGATTGGAGCGATCGGCTTAATAACTGTCACACAGAGTTATCTATATATCTAAGCAGGGAGTATGGTTTAGGGCATTCGCCCATACTTGGCTAAATTACTCAAAGCTTAAGACACTTAGCAGCTTGTCAGTAAAAATCACTTCTTGCACTTGCAGTAGTAGAAATTGCACAGTAGTTAAAAGACACTGGCTCGGCTATACAAAGGAAGTTTGTCAGTTATTGTGATCTTAGAAATCAAGGCTTTTGAAACCTACTCCAAAGTAGAACCCGTAATTATCCTCCTAAAGATTGCTACGCGTTGCGTCTTTCGTTCCAGTGACTTCTAGTTACTGCGTGCAAAATGTCAGAATAAATCACTTAATTAATTTGGGAAATCGCCTGCGCTACATCAAAGTCAGCCTGCGTTAGCCCGCCTGCATCATGTGTTGTGAGTGTAATCTTCACTTTGTTGTAGGAAATTTCTATATCTGGATGATGTCCTGCCGACTCAGCAGGCTCCACCAACTTATTGACAAACTCAATTGCTTGGATAAAATCTTTAAATTTACGGGTAATCTCCAACTTGGAGCCTTCAATAGTCCAACCTGACAGAACTTTTGCACTTTCTTGAATTTCCGCTTCAGTCAGTAGTTGTGCCATATCAAAAAATTCCTAGTTGTGCTGTCTTGATTACATTATGTATTTTATAAAATTAAACCCCTATTGTTCTCCACATAAATAAGGATGGGAGGATAATCCAAGACATAAATCCTGTATGTGGTAGATAGACTCTATTGCTTAAATCTAGTCAAACCCCAAGATTTGATGTAAAATACCTTTCTTTTTAAGCAAACTTTAAATATAAGAATTCTCATCTAATTTTTCAAAAGCAACCTTTGGTAAAATAAAAGTTACCCATAAAAAACTATCCGCTCTGATTCAGGTCGGACGATCTAAATCAGAGCGGTCTAGCGGGTCTTCAGGTTGCAACCAGACTGCCGGAAGGAACTCCGAGCTTGCCTAGCTAATTGAGCTAACTTAGTATCTCAAAGATAACTAAGGCTAACTTTTAGAGAACAGCCCCGGCACGCAGCCGGCTAACTGCAACCTGATGACCCATGCATTTACTACTTTCTATCATGGGCATCACCTCCTTATTGCCTAAGCGGTCTTAGTTTTAAAAGGGCAGAGTTTTTACTCCGGGTTTATAACCTTCATCTAACATAACACATAAATTTAGAGATATTAACCATATAGAAAATATATAAAAAAAATCTCCCACTAAAAGGCGGGAGATGAATAAATAGTGGGGAGTATTGACACTTTCTTGGCTTATGTCAAGGAGATTATTTAATCTGGGTGATGTCAATTTTCGGCAACTACAACCCTTATTTAGCTCGTGGTCGGCTTTTAATACTTAGAGAGCGTTACCGCGAGGTAGAACTTCCTCAGGGAATACAAATTGTTCGTGGGGTTGATCTTGAGGAGCCATCCAAGCGCGGATACCCTCGTTCAGCAAAATGTTTTTGGTATAGAAGGTTTCAAACTCAGGGTCTTCCGCCGCCCGTAATTCTTGGGAAACGAAATCATAAGCCCGCAGGTTGAGTGCTAAACCGACGATGCCGACGGCGCTCATCCACAAGCCTGTGACTGGCACGAACAACATAAAGAAGTGCAACCAGCGCTTGTTAGAGAAAGCAATACCGAAAATCTGTGACCAGAAACGGTTTGCTGTCACCATTGAGTAGGTTTCTTCTGACTGGGTGGGATTGAAGGCGCGGAAGGTGTTAGCACCATCACCGTCTTCAAACAAGGTGTTTTCGACTGTGGCTCCGTGAATGGCGCACAATAATGCACCACCTAATACACCAGCAACACCCATCATGTGGAAGGGGTTGAGTGTCCAGTTGTGGAACCCTTGCAGGAATAGTAGGAACCGGAAAATTGCTGCGACACCAAAGCTGGGTGCAAAGAACCAGCTTGATTGTCCCAAGGGGTACATCAGAAATACGCTGACGAATACTGCAATGGGAGCGGAGAAGGCGAGGGCGTTGTAAGGACGTATTCCTACTAGACGCGCAATTTCAAATTGGCGCAACATGAAGCCAATCAAACCGAAGGCTCCGTGTAAGGCGACAAATGGCCACAAACCACCCAATTGGAACCAGCGGGTGAGGTCGCCTTGAGCTTCTGGGCCCCACAACAGCAATAGGGAATGTCCCATGCTGTCGGCGGGGGTGGATACTGCCACTGTCAAGAAGTTAGCACCCTCTAGGTAGGAGGAGGCTAATCCGTGGGTGTACCAAGAGGTGACGAAGGTTGTACCGGTCAGCCAACCGCCTAGTGCTAGGAAGGCGCAGGGGAACAATAGTATCCCTGACCAACCTACGAATACGAAGCGATCGCGCTTGAGCCAGTCGTCTAATACGTCAAACCACCCTCTACTAGGGGCGCGTCCAACTGCGATGGTCATTGCAAATCTCCAAATGTTTATAAGTACAGGTTGTATCTGTATTATAGATGGCGATATAAATAGCCCTCTATAAGCAGAAAGTTAACCGGGTTGTTAACCAAGTTTACAATTTTTTACACGCCTTTAATCATATTAGGTGTAAATCGTTAATTTTTCTAGGGGTTTTGTAATAAAAATTTATTTTTGATTGAGAGCAGATGGGGAAGAAGCAAGGGAGAAGAGTTTTCCCCCCTGCCCCCCGCACCCCGCCCCTCTGCCTCTTATGCCCATTTCCCTAGAATCAGTCACCTGACGCTAAAATGAGTCCACAGTTAAATTTGATTATTGCTAAATGTTTACCATCGATTTAAGCATCAGAAACACTGCTTTCCCTATCTCAGTACAACGTAAGTCAGCAGAGGATGCCGAGGCTGTCTATCAGCTAATTTTGGCAGCAATCCGTTCTGGGAACCCTGACATTGTGGAACTCAAGTGCGAGGGCAAGACAGAGAAAAAAATTGCTGTTCGCGCTAGTGAAATTTCTGGAGTGCAGATTGTTCAGAAAGATGGTACAACCCCTGGTGGTGGTAGACCACCTGGCTTTTTCGCTGTAGCTGCTGAGTAACCAAGGTTGACAAATGGCTCAAGTGGGCATTGAGGTCAAAGATTTAAATTTCAGTTGGCCTAATGGAGAGAAAGTTATTAAATCTTGCTCTTTAGAAGTACCCAAGGGTGAGTTTTGGATGCTCTTGGGTACAAATGGCAGTGGGAAATCAACGTTACTTAGACTGCTGGCGGGGCTATTAGCTCCTGAATCTGGCGAAATTCGAGTTTTGCACCCCGTTGGCTTTGTCTTCCAAAATCCGGATCATCAACTGGTGATGCCAACTGTTGGTGCTGATGTGGCTTTTGGATTAGTGGAAGAAAAGTTACCACCTGCTGCTACTAGAGCAAGGGTTGAGGAGGCGCTAGGGGCGGTAAATTTGCTTACCCTCTTACGACGGCCTATCTATGCACTCTCTGGGGGACAGAAACAGCGAGTCGCGATCGCAGGTGCGATCGCCCGTCGCTGTGAAGTCTTATTATTAGATGAACCCACTGCCTTATTAGATCCAGATAGTCAGTTGGATTTAGTTGCTGGTGTCCGCCGCCTTGTTAAAAGTCGAGGTATTACAGCCCTTTGGGTGACACATCGATTAGACGAGTTAAATTACTGCGACGGCGCTTTCTTGCTAGAAAAAGGCTCTTTGGTTGATAGTGGTGAAGCTGAACGTCTCAAACAACGTCTGATGGAGGTACACAGCGAAGCCTCTTAAATTTTAGTGCCCAGTCCTAAGTGCTGAGTCCTGAGTGAAATAAAAAGTACTCAGGACTTTTATACCCAGTATATGCCCCTGCCTTTTTCGGGTGACATTTTAATTTGGTAGTCTTCATTGCCACCACTCCTAAGAAAGAATTGCAACGCGCCTTTGTTTAAAAGGCGCGTTTTCAGTTTGAGTTTTGTGAGGCTGCCGTATTTTTTATTCTGTGTAGCATAGTGTTACAGACTATGAATCAATTATTATAAAACTTATGAATGAATTTTGTTAACTCTAGAAAATTGTGATTAAAAACCATGCCTCGTTCCATACTCCAAGCCGTTTTGTTAGTGGACGGCTACAATATCATAGGCGCTTGGCCTTGCCTTAAAAAAACGCGTGATAGCGTTGGACTAGAGGCAGCACGGAGCGAACTTGTGGAAGCGATGACTGGTTATAGTGCGTTTCAAGGTTATACAACTCAGATAGTTTTTGATGCTCAATATCAGAATTGCTCTAGTAATAAAGAAATTATTACTGAGCTTTTGTCTGTTTATTACACTGATTTTGGGCAAACAGCAGATACTTATATTGAAAAATCTTGCGCTTCTTTTCGCCACCAAATAGCCCAATCTTTGATTTCTCGTGTGATTGTTGCTACATCAGATCGGGCACAGCAGTTGATGATACAAGGGTATGGGGCTGAATGGTTGTCGGCACAGCAACTCTGTGGGGAAGTAGAAGCAACTGTCTGCCGGATGCGACAAAAGTATCATACGCGCAAACAATCTAAGAGTAGGTTTTTAGCTAATGCCATTGATGCCAAAGCGCGGCAACGTCTGGCTGAATTACGAATGGGACTACAGTAAATATTTAGTATTTAAGAGTCTCTGCTTAAGTTCCTGAATGGATTTTGGCTGCAAAAAGTATTTAAATTAAGCATATAAAAAAAATATTGGCGAAAGTACTTGCCAAATACTATTTTTAGCTCTAATATTATAAATCGTGGGTGGTCCTCAGTAGCTCAGTGGTAGAGCGATCGACTGTTAATCGATTGGTCGCTGGTTCGAATCCAGCCTGGGGAGTTTATCAATTTTGGATTTTAAATTTTGGATTCTAGATTATCCATCAGAGACTTATGGTCGCTTGACTCGGCTTTAACTTTTCTGAATCATGGGTCTTTTGGTGCTTGTCCTAAACAAGTGCTGGAGTTTCAACAAAGACTGCGATCGCATCAAGGGTCTGTTCTGCACTTGTAGCAGTAAACATTGGACTATTTGCCAAATAAATATTTTTATTAGATGCCACGTTTAAGGCAAGAGACGCGATAAATCGCCGTCTCTACCAATCGGTACGGCGATTTATCGCGTCTTTGCGATCTGCAAAGACATTATGGGGCTAGTGCTATTCTTTTAGGTGATTGCACTTAAGCTAAAACTAGGATAAACGCTTTACATGGCTTCTGGAGCTATGCCTTCTAATCCTTTTGTGGCTGCGGGGATGATTGAAGATCCCAGGCTGTTTGTTGGTCGTAAAGATGAATTAAACGCGATCGCATCTCGGATAAAGGGCGATCAGCCTACAAGTATCAATATAGTTGGTGAGAAGCACATTGGTAAATCTTCGTTGCTGTATTATTTCGTTCGGACTTGGGAGCAGCGAGTATTACACAACACCAGTCGTTATGTGGTGATTTACTTACCGTTACGGGGTGTAAATTGCCAAACTGAAACGGGTTTCTATGAAGCTGTAGCTGAAGGTTTGCTGAATCATGTTCAAGGATCGCATCAAGGCAGTCTGCAAAATCCTTGGAAGACTAAACCGCTTAATCGTCAAGCATTTTCAGATGCGGTTAAGGTATGGAAACAGCAAGGGAAGCTACCTGTTCTCTGTCTGGATGATTTTGAAAGCCTTTTGAAATATCCCGATAAATTCGATAATGGATTTTATGACAATTTGCGATCGCTGATGGATAGCAACGCCTTGATGCTGTGGCTTCCCGTAAACAACTGGATGTTTATGCTAATGACTATCACTTCGGCTCTAGTTTTTTCAATATTGGTCACACTATTTATTTGAAAGAACGTGATTGCCCAAGTCATGTTGAATAATACCGCATCAAAAAAGCTACTGTGCAAATTAGGATTTCAAAGTCAGGGTGTACTTAAACAGCGTGGATTTTGGAAAGGGCAGTATCATGATTTGGAGCAGTTTATACTAACTCAGTATTGCTAAACAAGAGTAAGTGCGACCCCTCACTAGAATACAACGTCAACAACAGCAACAGACAGTGCAGCAGGCGAGTGGTAAAGTACCGACTGGTAGAATCGTCACTGACGTTGTGCAAAAAATAATGGAGCCAACCCAAATACCAAACACCTACCAAATTGGCGAAGTGTGCCAAATCGTTGTCAAAGACAACCCGGAACTCAAAGGCAAGGGTGGGTGTTGGGCAATTGTCAGCGCAGTGAATGACTTTAGTTGTACCGTAAGAGTCTGGGATGGAGAGTACACCATTGGCTTGCAACATCTAAAGTCCTTCAACTACTTGCCCCAGGAGTGTGAGCAGATGCAGGTGATTTGCGATTGCATTGGTCGAGTGTATTCGGGTGGGCTGGAGGAGTCGGTGCAGAGGTTTTTGGAATCGTTGGGGAAGCTGAGGCAGGCTTACTTGACGGCTTTGAAGGAGAAAGTGTTGAGCTCGTTAGAGTTAGAATGCAAGTAGCTTTTAAGTTATTGAAGGGTAAAAAGAAGAGCCAAGAATTTTTAATAAGCAGACCTTTTACAGCTTCTTAAAGTACCTGGCAATTGGTAACAACCCAAAACCCAGCTTTCCATAAGTACAACGTGCTGGTGCATGACCAAGATCGCCTCTATTCTCGACCATAGCAATGGACATACCAGCAGCTTTCATCACGCGATAGCGAAGCTTGCGCTATATGGCCGTCAGCCGGGGGAGCCTTGCGCCGAAGCGTTAACGGAGCTTATCGTAGATATCGCCTCTTACTGAATTGGTGTTCTAGGGGTTGGAGTGGCTCATGAAGCAGAGCGAAGGCAACGTCGGCGCAACATAAAACTAGATCCAATTAAGCCAATACCAACTAGCGTCCCTACTCCGGTTTCCGGTTCTGGAACAACCTTAATAGTGCCAGTAACTAAAGCCTGTCCTCTTATGGGATCGTTTGGATTTGGACTGATTGTGTCGTTCTCAAAAAAGTCTAGTATGCCAGTAGCACCTGTGAATATACCCTCACCGCCAGTGATAATCAAAGAACCAGAGCCAGACCCTCTGAGGTTTACAAAGTCAATTAAAGCGGTGGCAGTAGCGGTTCCAGATACCTTGTTAGCACCGCTACCACTGAATTCAATAAAGCCTTCTGGGAAGCCCTCTAAGCCGATTGCTGTCGGATCGGTGTTAAAGGTGAACAAGCCAGTAGAGAAGTCAGTTAGGGCGTAAACTAAACCGTTATATTCGGTGAGTCCATATAGTGCATCAGTACTTACAGCCCGTTCAATTGCCCGTGAAAACTTCTCGTTAATCGGCTCAACAGCGATTGTTACGTCGTAGTTACCACTAAATGGGAACAGAGTCTGTGCGATCACCTTCTCGTTCCCCGATCCAAAACTCAGTAAAGTCAAAGCTGCTGGAACAACCCATGCAGCGTAAGAGCGAAGTACCGTTAACATTGTTTAATATTACCTATCTTCAAGGGAA
Source organism: Nostoc cf. commune SO-36 (assembly GCF_023734775.1). Lineage (NCBI taxonomy): Bacteria > Bacillati > Cyanobacteriota > Cyanophyceae > Nostocales > Nostocaceae > Nostoc > Nostoc commune. The sequence continues at coordinate 912,402 of NZ_AP025732.1, forward strand.
TGCTTATGTAAAAAATATTACTTTTTTGATTGCCGAAAATAGTATACAGCACATTATATTGCAGCGACAATGAAAAAATTGTCGCTTTGCTTGATGTATCTTTAGAAACCATTTAATCTTTTAATCCGCCGATTCTTAAGACACTACTGTCGTCAGTCATAGCACCACAAAGAGTATTAAACCTTTATATAGGAATGGCACGCTTGTTAAGCACAAACCCCTGTGGTTTTGGCACAGAAACTTTTCGTTACAAACACGACGTTTTTATTACCAACGTCGCGATATTTGTTACAAACACTACGATTTTCGTTACAAACAATACGTTTTTATTACCAACGTCGCGATTTTCGTTACAAACACTACGATTTTCGTTACAAACAATACGTTTTCATCACCAACGTCGCGATTTTTGTTACAAACACTACGATTTTCGTTACAAACAATACGTTTTCATCACCAACGTCGCGATTTTTGTTACAAACACTACGATTTTCGTTACAAACAATACGTTTTTATTACCAACGCTACGATTTTCGTTACAAACATCACGATTTTGTGCTGTAGTAGCTTGCTAAATTCAACTTAACTATGAAATATCACAGTCAGTAAAGGCAGGAACGCCAACAGAAAGCTATGCCAGGATTGTAATTGAGCTTCAGGGGTTAGTTCTGGTGGTGCTAATAGAGCTTCTACTCTTTGTTCTAAACGATCTGCACCAGAGGAACCTAATGCAGCACAGCAAATTTCTGATAAGACGGGGCTGCTACTAACTACTAATAAAAGTGATTCCGCTAACACCAGGGGGTCTACCTGCAATGCTGCATAACCGTCAGCACGGAGTTCGCGCAAAGCTAAAAGTTCTTCCCACAAAGGCTCTGTATTCGGCAACCAAGCGGTGCAAGAACGCACCCAACCCAGCCAAAAAAACCAGAACGTATCCCTATAATAGTGATGCCCTTGCTCATGGGCTAAGACGCTTTCTAAATGAGCAGGTGAGAGAGTTTGCACTAATCCTTGACTAACTACTAGCTCTGGTTGCCAAAAGCCGATTTGACCTGCAAACAACGCGCCTGTTTGCAGCAGTCTGGCTTGTCTATCGCCAACATTCACTAAAGGACAGTTACGGGCAGATTCTACAGATTGCCAACCCTGGAAGGCAAGTTTAATGCATGAAATGGCAAAAAATGCCAAATAAATTAATGCTAGTAAATAGCTAATTGAGCCTGTATACATCCCGCCCATTTGTCCTTGAGGCCCCATGAACAGCACAGCGATCGCAGTCATGAAAATTAGCAAGGGCGGGAAGAGAAACAAAAATAGCGATCGCTGCCACCGCACATTCCAATTACCTTGGCGTTGATTCCAAGCGGATCTTAACCACCAGGCAACTGCCAAAGCATTCAAAATCATTATCAGATGCATCATTCTTCCTCCCTGGCTTGGCGTGCAGATTGAATACGTTTGGCGATGGCTGCTATTTGCTCACTAGCTGCTTCATCCAGACTATCAGCAAAGGCAGCAACAACATCGGGGTTCCCCACTGCCAGAAATCGCTGTAACTGCTCATGAGCTTTGATGACATCTGATTGCTGCTTACTCAGCATTGGTTGCCAATAGAATGCCCGCTCTTTCTTATCGCAGGCTAACCAACCTTTATCAGTGAGGCGACGTAAAACTGTGGTGACGGAAGTATACGCTAATTCGCGGTTAGGATCAGTCAAAATGCGATCGTGTACATCCTTGACTGTGGCTGAACCAAGTTCCCAGATGATATTTAAAATTTCCGCTTCCAATGGGCCTAAAGATAGTTGTTTAGGGCGATAGTCGGGTAAAGGTGCCATAGCAATTTCAATGGGGAGTAGGGAGTGGGGAATGGGGAGTAGGGAATGAGTGTATATCCATCCCTTCGCGCTGTAATGAAGGTGTAATTTTTCCCGTTTAGAAAAGAAGGTCTGTTCTTGTTTTAGATTACAAGATAGTGCAGCAAGTCTGAAAGTCTAAAAGCATAAAAATGGTCTTTTTGAGTATTTAATTAAGAATTGAAAAGAGGCAGAAGGGCAGGGTGCTGCTCTTGCAGAGGGGAAAACTCTTCTCCTTTGCTCCCTTGCTTCTTCCCCACTCTTTGTACAGACGCAATTAATCGCCCCATCTATGTATTGAATGAGATACATTTTGTATTTTGATGGTAAAAAATACTTTGGGATTAATTGTGATTATAGTTAGTGACACCAACTAGGTAGAATGTTATTTGCGGCAGTAGTATTAAAACAGGTGTATCCAGCCCGTGAAGTTATTCGTATACCACACTCCTGAATTGACTCCAACGGATAAAGCGCCAGAATGTGCGATCGCAGTTGATGTCTTGCGAGCCACTAGCACAATAGCGACTGTCTTGGCATCTGGAGGCGAAGCTGTACAAGTATTCAGCGATTTAGACAAGTTAATTGAAGTTAGCGAAAAATGGCCCTCTGAAAAACGTTTGCGGGCTGGAGAACGCGGCGGCGCGAAAGTATCTGGCTTTGAGTTGGGTAACTCTCCGCTCGACTGCACACCAGAATTGGTGCAGGGACGGCGTTTGTTTATCAGTACCACAAATGGCACTCGTGCTTTACAACGGGTACAAGACTCCCCAAGTGTACTAGCAGCAGCCTTAATTAACCGGGCGGCGGTGGTGCAATTCCTCTTAGATAAACAACCAGAGACAGTGTGGATTGTCGGTTCCGGTTGGGAAGGCAGTTATTCCTTAGAGGATACAGTTTGTGCAGGTGCGATCGCTCATAGTCTTGTACAACAAACCAAGTTGTCACCAGAGGAATTAGCTGGTAATGATGAAGTAATAAGTGCGATCGCTCTTTACTCTCAGTGGCAAGATAACTTATTGGGATTACTTCACCAAGCTAGTCACGGACAAAGATTGTTGCGTCTTGATTGTCTAGATGATTTAAAATATTGTTCCCAAACTGATATTTTAGATGTTTTGCCCATACAACATGAAACGGGAGTATTAAAAAGTCAAAAGAAATAGGCAATAGGGTACAGGTTACAGGGTACAGATTATTTTCTATTACCTGTCACCTGTCACCTCTCGGCTCATTATTCATGCCCAATTTCCAATTCCGCAAGCATTTGCCGAAGTCTTTGTCGCCAATGGGGTGGATAAGTCCCTATAATTGCTGAAATTTTTCTACAAGCAAGAACAGAGTAAGCAGGGCGACGCGCTGCTGTTGGATATTCGGCAGTTGTAATGGGAACAATACTTCTAACTTTTAAAGGGAAGCCTAGCTGTTGTGCCTCTTCAAAAATGGCAACAGCAAAATCATACCAGCTAGCAACGCCGCTATTAGTGTAGTGATAAGTGCCGCTAATTTCTGGGGTTAACTGGGGAATTGTCTGAGCTATAACTGTGGCTATATCTTGCGCCCAAGTCGGGCTACCAATTTGATCGGCGACAACACGGAGTTCTTGGCGTTCTGCACCTAATCGCAGCATGGTTTTGACAAAGTTACTTTTGCCAAAGGTTCCATAAACCCAAGCAGTGCGGAGGATGAGGTGATGGGCGCAAGTTTCCCGAATAGCTTCTTCTCCAGCGAGTTTGGTTTTACCATAGACACTCAACGGATTAGTCGTGTCGGTTTCCTGGTAAGGGCTACAGCCATTACCATCAAAAACATAATCGGTCGAAATATGAATTAAAAAAGCTCCTAACTTTTGGCTTTCCTCGGCAATAATTAGGGGTGCAGTCGCATTAATAGCGGCAGAAAGTTCGGGTTCACTTTCTGCTTTGTCCACAGCAGTATAAGCAGCAGCGTTAATGATGACTTGCGGCTGCTTTGATCTGATAAAGTTGCGGAGAGTATCGGGTTGGGTAAGTTCTACTGTTGGCCGTGCTACTGAGATAGTATCGCCATAAGATGGAAGTATTTGTTGGAGTTCCTTACCAACTTGTCCATTGCTACCAATCAGCAGAATTGATTTACTCATCCTAATTACTTCTCGAACCTAACGCAATAATCAAGCTTAATCAAATACTTCAGCAGTTCTCAAAGATTTCCCGGCTTGGTCTTTAGCTGATAAAATCGGTTGCACACTCAGAGGCCAATCTATCGCTAAATCTGGATCGTTCCATAAAATTGTGCGATCGCCTTGGGGTGCGTAGTAATCTGTAGTTTTGTAGAGAACTTCGGCTATTTCTGAAAGTGTGAGAAAGCCGTGAGCAAATCCTGGTGGTATCCAGAGTAGGCGTTTGTTTTTAGCGCTGAGTTCATAACCCACCCATTTACCAAAAGTAGCCGAGCTTTTTCTAATGTCTACGGCTACGTCAAAAATAGTCCCGACAACAACACGAATGAGTTTACCTTGGGGTTGTTGGATTTGGTAGTGCAGCCCACGCAGAACGTTTTGTTTAGAAGAAGAGTGGTTGTCTTGGACAAAGTTGGTAATAATACCTGTTTTTTGAGCAAAACTTTGGTGGTTGTAGGCTTCAAAAAAGAATCCGCGATCGTCTGCAAATACTTGGGGTTCAATTTGGATAACTTCGGGAATTTTGGTGTGTACAATGCTCATTAAAATTATTAATAGGATGTGCCGCAGTGTTCTGATTGTTAAATGAACTTAGCATTTATATTTTACAGGCACTGTGTTCAACCTTTGACGATGGCTTATCTTCTTTTTAAGAAGTAAGTCACGTTAGTTCAATTTGACAGTCATCGCCAATTAGAAATCGCAAAGCTTTGGGGCGACGGGGTGCAAGAATCAATTGTGCCCGTTGTCCAATGACACTATCTATAATGCGCTGATGGATTCCAGAAATTTTAGCACTTTCTAAAATCACACTGTGTTCTAAATCGGTATCAATGAGTGTAACATTGTTAGCAATACTACTATAAGGGCCAATAAAGCAGTTTTCTAAATGACAATTAGTACCAATTACTACTGGCCCCCGAATTGTGCAGTTAATTACTTGAGATTTTGCACCAATTTGGACTCGTCCAGTAATCTGACTTTGGGCATCAACTTCGCCGGCAACTGATGCCGTTAAATAGGTATCGAGAATTAATCGGTTAGCTTCTAATAAGTCATCTTTCTTACCAGTATCTAACCACCAACCTTTGAGATTGTGGGCTACAACTTGCTTTTTTTGATTAATTAGGTATTGAATAGCATCAGTAATTTCTAGTTCGCCTCTAGCGGAAGGTTGGATATTTGCGATCGCATCATAGATGAGGTGAGAAAAGAAATAAACCCCTACCAATGCCAGATTTGAAGGAGGAACTTTGGGTTTTTCAATTAACTGTAATACCCGTCCTGTTTCGTCCACCTGAGCTACACCAAAGGCGCTGGGGTTGGCAACTGAACGTAAAAGAATCAACGCATCTGGCTGTTGTTGGCTAAATTGTTGCAGAAAGTAACGTAACTCACCTAGTTGAATCAGGTTATCTCCCAAGTACATGACAAAGGGAGAATCTCCTAAAAACGGATGAGCAACTTGGACGGCGTGAGCAAGTCCAAGTGGCTTATCTTGTACGATGTAGGTGATGTTCGCTCCAAAGCATTCTCCATTTCCGGTTTTCCCTCGGACTTCTGCGCCAGTTTCCGGGCTGATGATGATGCCAATATCAGTAATACCAGTAGCGACCATTTCTTCAATGCCGTACCACAAAACAGGTTTATTAGCAACTGGCACAAGTTGTTTTGCCCCACTGTAAGTTAGGGGACGTAAACGTGTACCTTTACCGCCAGAAAGAATTAATGCTTTCATAAAGATTACGGATTAATTAGAAGTCATTAGTCAAGATAATCTGAAACCTGGACAAAATCTTAAATCCTGGCATCCAATTTTGGCGTTAGTTTATCTTTTATAAATAACGGGATAAAACTTCGACGGTTGCTTTGCCTGTTTTTTCCCAACTGAATTGTTGGCAGTGAATGATACCTTGACTAGAAAGGCGCGATCGCAATGCCGAATCAGTTGCGATCGCTTGCATCGCCTCTGTAATTTCTCCGGTGTTGTAGGGATTGATCAGAATCGCCGCATCGCCAGCTACTTCTGGCAGGGAGGAGAGATTGGAAGTAATGACGGGAGTACCACAAGCCATCGCTTCGAGGACAGGTAAACCAAAACCTTCCCAGAGACTGGGGAAAACCAGAGCGATCGCTTCATTGATAATTTTTGGTAATTCGCTATATGGTACATAATCTAGGAACTTTACCTGATTAGTTATAGATAGTTCCGCAACTTGCGCTTTTAAAGTTGGGGTGTAACGCGAATCACTTGGCCCTACTAACCATAGTTCGTAGTCTTTGCAGTTAGGTAACGCCGCAAAAGCAGTAATGAGTCGGTGGATATTTTTGTATGGGTCTTGGCGGCCAATGTAGAGAAAGTAGTTGCGGGTAGCTAGATTGAGAGGACGGAAGTGAGTGCGATCGTAGGCGAGGGGGATGGGCGTAATTTTGTTTGCAGGAATTCCGTAAAACTTGGTGATGTCCTGAGCCGTAGTTTGGGAGATGCAAATAATGTGTTGTGCTTGCTTAAGGACTTGGGGAGTGTAGTAGCGGTGGTAAGGTATGAGTGGTGAAAAGCGCTTGGGAAAGCGTAACGGTATCATGTCAAAAGACGTGATGACAAAACGACAGTTGCTATAAATAGGTGCTTCTGGAAGTGGGGAGAATAAAAGACTAGATTTGAGGTTTTTATATATTTGTGGTAGCTTAAATTGTGTCCATTTCAGGCGGCGTAAATGACCTTTAATACCTTGTTTCTGAAGTTTGATTAACAGGGGTTTGATAGGAATTATAGTTAGGAAAATATTGTGAAGTTAAAAGTGTTGGTTGAAGTGATTTTAAGTGAGGTAAAAGATTAAAAGCATAAGTCGTAGTTCCTGTGGGTTTAGTAAGTATAAATGAAAGGTTAATTAATAAAGACATAATTATTTATACATAAAACTTAGTTTTATAATTTCCCAACTATAAGGATTGGATGTTTTTAGATATTGATATAAGAACTTAAATATTAAATATACTCTTAACGTCAATATTTCCCACATCGGACGATGCTTATGATAGTAGTAAATCTGGCTACGTCTATATTCTACAGACATTTTATTGGATAGTTTTTTTACAGAATGTCCTCTTATATGAATTATGGATATGTGGGGAGTATAAATAATTTTATACCCTTCATTTCTGACCCTTTGACACAAATCAGAATCTTCAAAATACATGAATAATTTTTCGTCAAACCCACCTAATAAATTAAATAAATTTGCCCTAATAAAAAAGGCTGCTCCGACGACAATATCTACTTCTTTAATATCTTGAAAATCCCGCTCTATAATATTAAAAGCATTTCTATTTTCAGCATTTTTATGTAACTTTTGTGCTTGAAACTCTCCTTTAATTCCAATTTCAGGTGAAAAAGAAATTTGAAAACTTCCATCTGGAAAAAGTAATTTAGTACCAATAATACCTACATTTTGATTTACAGACATTAATTCTATAAGATTGGGTAAGATATTATTGGTAAGTACTGTATCAGTATTTAATAAAAATAAAAATTCCCCTTTTGCTACTTTTGCACCAGCATTATTTCCTGCTCCAAAACCAACATTTTTTGGTAGTTTAATTAATTTGATTTCAGGAAATTTATTATCAACAATATCTATACTATTATCTTGAGAATTATTATCGACTAAAATAATTTCACAGTTATCTTTAGGAATAAATTTTTCTAGAGAATTCAAACAATTTATTAAAACATCTGCACCATTATAGTTAACTAAGATAATTGATACTGAGTTAATTAATTGTGTGTTCATTCTTGCAGTCTGTCATATAAAAATATTAATTACCAAGTTTTACTAATATTTCCAATCAAGCCCCGATAAGTCCCTAATAAACAAGCCCATATTTTTAATTGTTTATCTTCTAAATCATATAGTATAATAAAAACAATTTGAAGCAGCATATATTTTAGTCGCCGCATTAAGCTAGTAAAGTGATAGTAACCTTGAGAAAAACGAGTTTCTAAATAACTATGATTACGACAGATATAGTAATAACGTAAAGCCGAATATTGTTGGATGTATCGATATTTATTCATAAATTTTACTTGAATAGGACTACCAAAATTGTGGTGCATACTAGCTTTAGTAGCAATTAGGTTATGAAAGCCCTTTTGCCTTAATCGCAATCCATAATCAAGGTCAATACCATCAATAAATAAGTCAACACAAGGAGGAGGAATGGTTTTAGCGGCAGCTAATGAAATTAGAGATCCTGATGTAATCGGGGAATCACATTCATAAAAATCAACACTACTATTATGTTTAAGTGCTAAAAAATGATCCTTAAAAAAAACTGCACCTTCTATAACCTTACTCGTTCTAGGATCAGAAGGGGTAGGAGCAATGATACCAATTTTATAATTATCTTGTTGAGAACAATTCATAATAAGTGGTTAGCAAAATTTCTAGACAGTTTGTAGTCCGGAACACTATCTTGATCAAAACACCATAAAAAGTCATATTTTTGTTTGATAGCCCATTTGATTGCCCACGTTAGCCCTGCCGCAATCCCTATATTTTCTGGATGAAACTTGATTAAAATATTGTCTTTATTTGTGAGATGCAATAAAGGCTTTTTTGTGGAGTTATCTAATATCAGCAACTTGTCAACCGCAAAGCAGGATTGGCAAGCAATAGCATTAAGACAATCCATAACTGCTTTTGGATCTTCATAAGCAGTTATATAAGCTGCTATCTTATACTTAGACTTCATTTGCGTAATAATTATACACTAAACTGATATATAGCAAAAGCGATTGTGACATATTTAATGAATTGATAATGTAACAAATACTTTCATTATAAATTTATGTTTCTCTGATTAACTCTGGATTCATTCAGAAGATTTGAAAGCGATAAGGAATTCATTATAATCACCATCATTGTATTGTTTATCAACAATTTCTAAGCCTTCAATAATATCTCCATCGATCAAGTATTCCATTTGAGTGAAAAACTCTTCATCTGTCCAAACGTGGCAATGAGCATCTGCAAGTCCAGATTCAAAATTTTCGCATCCCCATTTATAAAACTCTTTAGGTGATGCTATACTTTTCTGTTTTAAATCTTCAGATATAACTTTGGCAAATTCCAAGATATGTTCTAATGAAGGATAATTACAGTTATTGTAATAATCGTTGAGTAAATGTTCTATTGTTGTTAAAGGTCTTGAAGCATCAAAGTTCTTCTCTTATCTGGACAGGCAATAATTAGGAGTCCTCCTGGTTTCAACAAATTATCTAAATCTTTAATATAGCCAATGACATTAGGAATATGCTCAATTACATGACAGAGAATTACAAAATCAAAGTTTTTGTCAATTTGAAGATGAACTTTACTATTTCTTTGGAGAATATATTTGACCGGCATTACTGTTTCAGCAGGAAGGTTCCAAAGAGCAATCATTTCTTCCGATGAACGAAAATCGGCAAACTCACATTTGCCAACCTCTTTGGTAACAGTTGGTAAATCGCAAGCTCCTATTTCTAAACCTTCTGCATTTTCTAAATTCACTAATTTCTTTAAAAATTGCAAGCGATTTAACTGATAATCTACTCTAGTAATCATGTTGTCTAATGACTCCAATTTGTAAACCTAAAATCAGTAGCTTCTTTCTTTATACTTAATTCAACTTTTATTTCTAAAGCTATACTGCATAAGAATTTTCTCAAATTTCAGACACATATTTTGTAACGTTAGATCCTTCACTGATTCATAGCCGGATGTAGCAATATCTTGTCTCATTCCAGCATTATTTATGAGATCCATTAATGCATTAAAAACAGCTTGTGAATTAGGTTTCACATAATAAACAAGTTCCTTCCTTAACCATTGATCTTACTGGAGGTACATCTACTTCGACTGTGGCACAGCCACAACCATTGCTTCAAAAACAACTGTGCTTATATTTGTCATAGAAAAAGATAGATGTATATCAGATGAGCGCATTGCTTCTGCTGTTTCAGCTTGAGTTAAAACTCCCAAGTTTTCGTAAGGAAATGGAAGTTCTAAAGCTTCTTCCAGTCCATACAACTTGATTTGCACGTCAGAATTGTGCTGATACAATTTATTTAATGATTCTACTCCCAAAGTAAAATTACGTCTGGGGATATGAGGACGAGCAAAAAATAGTATTGAACAGGGCTTTGTTGTATTTAAATGACGCTCCAAAATAGGATTTTCTGCCAAAAACACTTCACCTAAAGGAAAATCTACATACGGATAGTCAATTTTATTTCTTTGGCTCAATATTTCTGCCAAATATTTGCCTAAAGTAATTATACTTAAAGGTAAATCATAGGTGGCTTCTGCTTGAGTAAAATTAGCCTCTCCAGGTTTATAAAAGTAAGGCTCATAATCTTGAACATAGTATGCTTTGAATCGGGTGTTAACTAGTTGATCGACAACATAAGCTGTAGGCCAATTTGTAGCGATCGCTATATCTGATTCTAAAATTCCAGCATGACCACAATGAATGATAGCATTACTCTTTCCAAAATTCTCATCGCAAAAATCTCTTACTTGTTCAGTAGTAAAATTGGTTAGATGAGCAATTGGTTCAATATAGATATTGACGGTGTGTTCTTTAGCTGCCAGATAATAAGCTAAATTAAAAATATGCTTATAGCCTCCACCCGTTTGAGCAATCGGCGCTCGCAGAATAAAGGCAATGGAAAGAGGTTTATTGGGTGATAAGCTTCCCCCCAATAAATATTTCCACTTCTGCATACTTTCTGAGGCTGCAACCCGCGTCAAATAGCGAGAATTTACATCCTCAAAGGCTTTATGCCCCATTTCTTGTCTTAACTTATAGTTAGTTACCAGTTGATACAGAGCATTTTTCCATTCATCCAAACTATTACAAAGTAGTCCATTGACTCCATCTTGAATAGCGACATGAAAAGCACTTGTATCCGAAGCAATTGTTGGGACAGATAAAAGCGCTGCTTCAAAATATTTTAGTTCACTTTTTGATTCGGTAAAGTCATTATTTTTTTCCAAGGGTGCAAGATTAATATCAACTTTCCGGTACAATTCTGGTAAATCTCTCCAAGGCATATATGGAACACACTCTATTTGTGAGGCAACTTCCTGTAATGCTTCTGGGATATCGAGATGTCCAACTACCATGAGACGGACATAAGGAAATTCTGTAAGAATGCTTTTTAAAGCTAAAACACATTCTGCAAAATCTTTAACATGGGTTTTAGTACCACTAAAATAGGCAATTCGAAGCATCCCATCATTAGGAACATAACTCTTACGAGCTTCTATTGCTCCTTGTTCCATCTCATTACTTATACGGTTGCGTAAAATTATCGAAACTTTATTAGGAAAACTTTGTTTTATTTCTTGCTGGAGTTTGTTGGTACTTACTGTTATGTAGTCACATAAAGACATGGATTTACGATATCGTTTTACTCCATTTTCATATAGCGTCTTCTCTTGCTGATCCATTAGCGTAAAAGCATGAATTTGAGAAATACGGGATGGATCAAACACTAAATCATCAGTATCAAAAATAACTTTTATGCCTAGCTTTTTCGCATTGGAAACAAACTGTTCAAATTCGTAAGTATGAGGAACTCGATGAGCAACAATTATTTTATATTTAATGATAAGTTCATTGTATAAAAACACCATTGGTTCATATACATCAACTGTATAGCCAAGGTACTTTAGGATTTCCGCTTGATGATGACATCGATAACGATAAGAATCTCCCGGGCACCCACTAATAAAAGCAAACATTTTTAACCTGTTATCAGTGGATAAATCTTCTTGAAGAGAGTTAGAAGTTTCCAGGATGTCTTCTGTTTTATTAACTGTGTTTAACTCTTTATTATGTGTAAACATTTCTGAGGCGGGAACCAAATCCAGGAAACCCTTAACTCTGAACCAAGCTTTCCTTAACTTCCAGAACTTACTAGTTTGCATTGCAGTAATAGAAGTTTGAGCATATATTAATTCAGACTGTGATTTCTCTAATTTCGCCTGAGTTTGTTGGAGTTGAGACTGCGATCGCTCCAATTCTGTTTGGGTTTGCTGTAGATGAGACTGCGATCGCTCCAATTCTGCCTGAGTTTGTTGGAGTTGAGATTGCGATCGCTCCAATTCTGTCTGAGTTTGTTGGAGTTGAGATTGCGATCGCTCCAATTCTGTCTGGGTTTGTTGGAGTTGAGACTGCGATCGCTCCAATTCTGTCTGGGTTTGTTGGAGTTGAGACTGCGATCGCTCTAACTGAAGCTGATTACCCTGTACTTGAGCTTGGGCTTGATCCAGTTCTGCTTGTGTTGAATGCAGTTGAGATTTTAATTGCTCTGATTCTTCCAACAGATTAGAGAAGCGATCGCTTATTGCAGCATATTCTCCTTCTATAGTCCAAGGATCTGCCCGAATAATAAATTGTAAAGTGTCAGCATCTTTATCTTCTTCAATTTGTTTAATAGTATTACTGTCGAATTGTTCTCTCTTATTTTGAGGTATCAAAGAACTCTCTGAAAAAACTTCTAGTTTTGTCCGATCAGCAATATTTACGAAATATCCTGGTATTTCAAATAACTCCTCAACCGTTTTTCTGGTAAAAAACCTCAGATGAGTATTATCTAAAATCCCTAATTCTGTATATTCAAATTTACCTTGTAGTAAAGACAAGCGAATTGCACCGTGAGCAATATTTGGAATAGAAGCAACTACATATCCATCTTTTTTTAACATCTGCTTGGTTTCTTCTAAAACTTTCCAAGGGTTTCGCAGATGCTCTAAAACATCTCCAAATACTGCAACATCGAACTCCTGACTAGGCAATATTTCTGTAACAGAAACAAAATCTAAGTCGGCAACTATTACCTCTTTACAGTACTGTTCGGCAACTTTGGCAGCATCTCGATTTATCTCTACTCCTGTCACAATACAGCCTTTTCTACTAAGTAACTGAGCAAAGTAACCAGTCGCACACCCAAAGTCTACTACTCGCTGATTGTCTGCAATGAGGTTTAACATTTTCCTCAAAACGTGGTTTTCACCCAAACCTTCTTCTGTAAGATTTTCAGCCGATGGATAATCCTTTGACCAATCTTTATTCATAATCTAACTTTAATATCTGTATTAATTAAGCTGGTGTCACTACTGTTGGCAAAACTTTTTTGTTTACTTTAACGACCATCGGTTGATGGACTAAAGCATGAATTAGCTTTCCAGTCTCTGGGGGTAAAATTTGAAAAACCATTATATTATCAATCCAGTCAAAGCTAAGAGCTTCATAGCTTTCAGCCCCAGCAACTGTTAAGCTATAAGAACTAGGTCGAAGAGGTAAATTAAATTTAAACTTAATTTCTATTTCTTCTCCTGGTTCTAATTTATCTATTTTGATATTTTCTTCTAAAGTATTACTACCAATTACCTCATTACCATTTTTATCACATACATGAAAGCCAACAATACAACTTTTTATGGCAGAATAAACTTTTAAATTTATAATTAATGTCACTTCTTCATTAAATGCAAATATTGGACTTTCGCCAGAATAATGACCTAATTGATTCAGGATTTTTACGCTTTCTATTCTGGCTTTCCCACTTCCTCTGCGTGTTGCCTTGCTGAAATTGGAACTCGGAGATTCAATCTCAAAAGTTGGAGAATCTGAAGCTTGTATTGCGTTATCTACAACGGTATTTACTTGCTGTTGAGAGTTAACTTTAATATCTTGTGCTAAACCTAATTCAAGCTCTGTAACTAATTTTAAATATTCAATCACAACAGCATTTGGCAATCCTGTCGTATGTATTTTTCCATCATGAATCATCACGGCTGAATTACACAATGTTTTAATCGCGCCTGCATCGTGGGAAACAAATAATGTTGTAACTCCAGAATCCATCATTGCACGCATTCGCCGCATACAACGATGTTGAAATACAACATCTCCAACAGCAAGTGCTTCGTCAACAATTAAAATTTCTGGATCGACATTGACTGCAACAGAAAATGCCAAGCGGACATACATACCACTAGAATAAGTTTTAACAGGTTGATCGATAAAATCGCCAATATCGGCAAAAGCGGCAATATCATCAAATCTGTCTTCGATTTGTTTTTGACTTAACCCTAACAATTGTCCGTTAAAAAAGACATTTTGCCTGCCAGTAAACTCTGGGTTAAAACCACTGCCTAATTCTAATAAAGCAGAAATTCGACCTACGACTCGCACATCACCACTGGATGGTGTGAGGGTTCCCACTATAATTTGTAGCAATGTACTTTTTCCAGAACCGTTGCGTCCAAGGATTCCAACTGTCTGTCCTTTGGGGATCTCAATGTTTATATCCCGAAGTGCCCAAAATTCATCTGTTCTACTCTTACCAGGTAGCAAAACTTCTTTTAGCCTATCTACAGGTCGGCTATACCGTTTGAAACACTTCGAGACATTCTTAAGGGAAATAGCAATTTCTTCACCCATACTTTTGCTGTCAATCCTCAAAACTCACACACTAAAGCTAAAATACGATTTCTACGACGGGCTACACCTACACACTCATTTTATTTTGCCAGATGTCACTACATAATCAATGCTGGCATCTCTAGTTAAATGACTTCATCCTATCAAACTGTCACTTCACAATACATCGGCGAATGCTGGACGCAGGCGGCGATAACACCACAAGCCTCCAAAAAACACTACAACTGCAATTAGCGAAGAAACTCCCCACTCGCCCCAGTGTTTGACTTCTCCAACTAAAACTATGTCACGATAAACTTCAGCGATCGCTGCTATTGGATTTAACCAGAATACCAAAGTCCGCCATTGCTCAGGAATTGCTGATGCTGGATAGACAAGCGGTGTCACATAAAACCAAATATTTAAAATCATTCCTAAAGTCTGTGGAATATCTCGCAAAAACACCGTTAGTCCTGCTGCTAAATAGCCCAACCCTGCTGTTAGCAATAGCTGCGTTAGCCAGACCAAGGGTAATAGCGCTAAGGTAGCATGTAAAGTATGAGTATTTACCGCCACGAAAAAAATCAATGCCATTAAACCAAAGGAACTCTCAATAAATGTTGACAAAACTGGCACTAAAGGTAACAAAGTTAGAGGAAACACCACCTTCTTGACTAAATTCGGTTGTCCAAGTACCGAATTAGCGGACTGCATTAAACCACCCGTAAAAGCAATCCAAGGAAGTAACCCTGCAAATAGCCACAAACCAAAGGTGAAATCATTTGCTGGTAAACCTTTGAGAGTAGTCAGCTTCACCTTCAGCACGGTGGAAAACACATAAGTATAAATCAGTAATTGTGATAGCTGATTTAGCAAAGGCCACAAGTTGCCCAAAACAGAACCCTTGTAACGCGCCTCTAAATCCCGACGCACCAAAGTTCTCAGCAAGTCAAACTTTGCCCACAACCGTTCATTTATCGGCAGGATACGCCTTATACTCCCTGCTTTACGGACAAATCCTCGCATAGTTCGTACAATTGTCGCTTCCTTGTTCACTACTTACACACCCAATTTTTCATAAAACTTTATAGCGATCAAAGCACTCTTGTGTTCCTTGAAGAATAGATCATTACTAGAAAATAGTACCTAAATTGTTTTGGGGATTATACAATAAATCTGCTATCTTAAACAGATTTTGACTAAAAATCTAAATTCTGTCGGTAACGCTGCTTTCTTTATAAAAAGGGTAAGTTTTTGCTTATCTCAGTCTCCGGCTTTGCTCGTGAATTCTGACTTCTGAATTTTTCACCAACTAGATCAACTCCTTGGGAAAGTCATTAGCGACTAAAATTTTCTCAGAGCAGTAGTTGGGAGGTTGACAAGTTTCACTGAGTAAATCTGCTTGAATGCAATGAAATTCTTCTGGTAAACCTGATTTACATACTAATTCACTAGCTAAATCATACATCGTCGGCATGGTTTCTTGAAGCAAGCGGCGTGGAATTGGTTGATATATTTGCTCTCTACTACCTGTTGCCATCTGCATATTGCCTAATTGTTTCCAATTTGAATCTTTTGGTAGGTCTTCCACCTACTACATGGAATTTCTATTACAAAATATGTAATAGATGCTAATAAAGTTGATAAAAGAAGAGTAGCAATTAATCTCATATAAAATGCTTCAATAGGAATTTGTGATGTAAATATAAAATTAATTTTTGCAAGAATTGGCATATGCCATATATACACACCATATGATAGATTCCCAAACAGCTCCATTACTCTTAATGGATTTCTTAAAATAACGCTAAATGATAAAACTTCATTTTTTATTGAAGTTTGATAAATGTCAAACTCAAATACAAATATGAAAAAAGATGTGATTAGTGCAGTTATTGGTTGCCAAATAAAAAAGGTTGTAGATGTCCTCATACCTTTGCCAGCACGCTCTGGTAAATTCCATAGCTCATGATGATATAAGTGATGAGCAGTCAGCATATAAAGAATAATGAGCAAAATAATAGCTAAATATTTCATATATATTTGATTTACTTTAATGTTTTTAAAATTAGTTATTATTTTGCTTTGATGAAAAAGTAATCCATTAACGATAAAACCACATAAAAATAAATCTATATTTGTCACTAATTGAGTATAGGAATATTTATTAAAATATTTAAGCTCTTCACTTATTTGATGTCGTAAAGTAATCCAAAATACAAGCTTGACAAAAAAAGTAACCAAAATGATGAAAATAGCTGTAAACACAATCTGTTTTCTACTAATTAAACGATGTGATAGAAAAGTGTATAAGAAAGGAACAAGTATGTAAAACTGTACTTCCGTTGACAAAGACCACATCGCTCCATTCCATATTGGTGGCAATGAATGATTGTATGTAAACGTAATTATTCTAAACAAATATCCCCAATTTTCTATTTTAAGAATATCGGTATAGACGAATAGAGCCAAAATCAATACAGCAAAATAATAGAGAGGACAGATTCTCAACAATCGGTTACGCCAAAAATTGATAACTCCTGGGACATCAGCAGTATAACGTTTAGTGTAAAAAGCTTTACCCATTAAGTATCCTGACATAGAAAAGAAAATCCAGACGCCTACCAGCCCGGAGCTAAATGTTAGCCAACTCAGATCATAACCTTTATAAAAAATTGCATTTCTCGGAGGATTACAGTGAAGAACTACTACCATTAAACATGCAAAACCACGCAGAACAAGTAGTGCATCTAAACGATTTTTTAGGGGAATTGCAATTTCTTCTACCATGCTTTTGCTGTCAATCCTCAAAACTTCCACACCATAACCAAAGATGTTTACAGTACATCAGCGAACGCCGGGGTAACTGTTTATAGATGGAATTATATATCGAAAATTTCCAATAAAATACGATCGCAACGATCGCAGTAGCAACTCCCCATTAATTCCAATATTTAACTTCCTCAAGTAAAATTAAGTCTCGATATTCAGCTATAGCCGTCATCGGATTTAACCAAAATACCCATCCTTGTCATTTTTAACGATCGCAAATGTTTCGCCAAGGATGGCAATCGCAGCCGTTATTTTTTTGTTAGGACAGAAGTTAAAGGTCTGGAATTCTCTTCCTCATCCTTCCTCATCTCCCTTATCCCCCTCACTTCTCCCTGAATCAGCGGCCGTTGAGTCACACATTCCGCTACACTGAGACTTGGTTTATCTGAAATCAGGCATGGAAATCGGACAAAAGGTTAAAGTCTTTCGTTTGCGCGATCGCGTTTCTGCCCCAGTTGTAAAAAAACTCGGACAAGTGGGTATCATCCAAGGCTACAAAGTCACCGATGGTGCTGGGATCGGTGTAGTGGTGTTGTTTGACGACAATACTTCCACTTGGTTTTTTGAAGATGAAATCAAACCAGTGTAGTAAAGAACTCAAAACCTGGTTTTTCTTGGTATCTGAAATTTAAAGCACAGGTTAAGAGTCTTTGTTGAATGCTAAGTTGGAGTTGAAAAGCAAAGGCGGTGAAAAAAGGAATCAAGTAATGGCTCTAATATTGACATTTTTGGGCAAAGGCGGCACCGCTCGTACCAAAATTGCGATCGCCGCCGCCAAATTATTGGCAAGTCAAGGCAAGCGCGTACTCCTAGCAGGACAAGCAGAACCAACATTGTCAATTCTGCTGAGTACTCCTATTGCTGCCGATCCGCAGGAAATCGCCCCCAATTTGCAAGTAGTCCAGTTTCAAGCATCTGTACTACTAGAACGCAACTGGGACGAAGTGAAGAAACTTGAGGCGCAATATCTCCGCACGCCCATATTCAAAGACGTTTTTGGGCAAGAACTGGTGGTATTACCAGGTATGGACAACGCCCTAGCCTTGAATGCTATCCGTGAATATGATGCCAGTGGCAAATATGATGCGATCGTCTACGATGGCACGGGTGACTCTTTAACATTGCGAATGTTGGGTTTGCCAGAATCTCTCAGTTGGTATGTCCGGCGATTTCGGCAATTATTTGTCAACTCCGATTTAGGGAAGACGATTACTGAATCACCCTTGATTCAACCGTTGATTAGCAGTTTTTTCAATATCAACTGGACAGCAGATAATTTTGCAGCGCCCACTAACCAAGTCAATAATTTCTTAGAAAAGGGGAGAGCCGCTCTTGCTGATCCCAAGCGTCTCGTTGCTTTCTTAGTGACTACAGGAGATCCCATTGAGGTAGCAAATGCTCGTTATTTGTGGGGTAGCGCTCAACAAATTGGTTTAACTGTCGGTGGTGTTCTGTTTGTATCTACGCCGACGAATGCCAACCTGTTAGAGGAATTTATACCCCTACCTGTGAACGTCGTTCCCGACTCACCTACAGGTGACTGGCAACCACTAATAGACGCTTTACCCAACTTTGAAGCACAAGCATTACAGGCTCCCAAACCAATTGAAATAGACATCCACAATCGTCAAGTACGCTTATTCTTGCCAGGTTTTGACAAAAAGCAAGTGAAGCTTACCCAATATGGGCCAGAAGTTACGGTAGAAGCAGGAGACCAGAGGCGCAATATTCCCTTACCCCCGGCTCTAAGCGGCAGACCCGTTGCTGGAGCAAAGTTTCAAAATAATTATTTGATAATTTCGTTTTAAGTTATAGGAATGGGGAGTGGGGTATGGGGCATTGAAAATAGGAGAACTCTTGCAAAAGTTTTTTGTGATTTTTGTGATGTGAAGCAGGGCTTGGCCTTTTGCTTCGTATTGTTTACCCGAATTAATAATTCCAGATCAAGTCTGTAATGGTGCTTCAGTATTGAAGCAAAGCGGTAGCCGCACGAGCGTGCGGCTACCGCTTTGCCTAATTTGCCTAGCAGCGAGACTTAGTTTCTATGCCTCGGGTATGTCAGAAGTATTTAAATCTGCCACAAAAGACTTCAAGTCCCAGGTTCCCACTACGTCAGGGAGTAAATAGGTTTCTAAATACAGATTGCTGCTGAAGTCACCACTCATCTTCCAGATCGCCTCCTTATGAGCCGGCTTGTTATACCAGAGAATATCGGGCGTGCCGTCCCTGTTGAAGTCAGCAATGCCCACAATCTGCCAATTCTGATCAGTCACCTGGGGAATGTAGGAGCCTCCTAGACGGCTCGCCTCGCCATTGCTCTGCTTCGCCATCTGCCAAATGGCGTTTTCTCCGCTTGCCTGATTACGCCATACGATGTCAGATGTACCGTCGTCGTTGAAGTCAGCAATGCCTGCAATCTGCCAGTTTGTATCCGTTACTGGGGTAATGAAGTAGCCGGTTTCACGCGTCACGCCATTCATTTGCCAAATCGCGTTCTCCCCGGTTTTCACGTTGCGCCAGAGAATATCAGGTGTACTGTCGCCGCTGAAGTTAGCCGTGCCTGCAATCTGCCAGTTTGTATCCGCTACTGGGTCAATGAAGTAGCCGGTTTCACGCGTCACGCCATTCATCTGCCAAATCGCGTTCTCCCCGGTTTTCATATTGCGCCAGAGAATATCAGGTGTACTGTCCCTGTTGAAGTCAGCGGTAGTGACAATCTGCCAGTTTACGTCAACCTGGGGAAGGGTATGGGTGGTTTCGTAACCCGTGCTATTCATCTCCCAAATGGTGTTCGCCCCAGTTACTTGGTTACGCCAAAGAATATCAGCAATGCCATCATTATTGAAATCGGCTGTGCTTGCTGCGATCTGCCAGGCTGGGTCAGCCACGCTAGGTAGGTAGTAACCGCTTTGGAAGGTAAAGCCATCCAGTTGCCAAACAGCATTCAGCCCATCGCTACTATTGTAGCGCCACAGCAGATCGGACAACGATCTCACACTGGTGTTGAGGGCAGCAGGTGTGCCACTTGAAATTGCCGTTGTGCCACCGTTGATCGTCGTGTTTACCGTCACTCGTGTAGTGCCATTCGTAAACCCACCACTATAGGAGTTATCAAGGGCGCGTACTGTTAAGCCAGGGGGAGTGCCGTTATAGCCAGTGGCCGGGATAAAGCGCACCAGTGTGCTAGCAGAGAGTGCCAGGGCGGTGGCATCATCGGCAACTGCACCGACGCTTGTCCAGGTAGTGCCGTCAATCGAGTATTCCCATTGACCTTGTTGTGTAGTCGCAGTGTTGCCAACGATCGCTAACCCACTCAGACTAGTATCCGTATCAGGGTCACTAAACAGACTGCCAAATAAGCTACTGAGCTTGCTACCGCCGGGGTTAGTGGTGTTTTGTGCCACCTCTGCTAGTGTTGCATTGCCCAAGGTGGGGGCATCGTTGACTGCGCTCACGGTGATGGTAAAGGTTTGTAGCATCGACATATCAACACCGTCGTTATCTGTGCCACCGCTATCTTTGACCACAACATCGAAGGTGGAAATCCCGGAGGCGTTGGGAGCGGCGGTGTAGGTGAGGGTGCCATTGGGAGCAACCGTTGGAGCCACGGTAAACAAGCTAGCGTTGCTGAGGTTGCTGACGGTGTAAGTGGCAGTTTGCTCGGTTTCAGCAGTGTTGCCGCCGGGGTTAAAGGTAGCCCAGTTGCTCACGGTTTGCAGTTCAGCATCCTCCAGAGTCGTTACGGGGTTAGTGGCGGTGAAATTAGGGGCATCGTTGACGGGGGTGATGTTGATCGTGAGGCTAGCGTTGGTAGTTAGGGCGGGGTCGGGTGTGTTGCCGTTATCGTTGATGCTGACTCCCAAAGTGAGGGCAGCGTTGGAGTCCACCATTGTTAGGTAGGTTAGTTTGCTGGCTGCAATGAACGCGTTGATGTTGGCGATCGTGCCGTTCAGGGTGAGGCTACTGGATGTGCCGCCGACGGTGACTCCGCCGCCTTGCATAGCAGCCAGGGTTCCTGCCGGCACGCTGAAGGTGGCGGTGACGCTGCCATCACCGGCATCGACATCGGCAAACGTGATGCCTGTGATGGGAGTGGCAATGTCTTCTACGACGGTGACGCTGCTAGCGTCAGAAGGAGTGATTACTGAGGAATCGTCAACGGCAGTGACGTTGATCGTGCTAGTGCTTGTAGCCTGCTGATCGGAGTTGTAGTTGATGGTGTAAGTAACAGCGCGAGTAGTGGTGCTAGGCGCGTCGCTGAGGTCGCTATAAACCACCTGCTGGAGTGCTGCCTGATATTTAGCAGCCGTGTCTGTGCCGCTGAGGGCGAGTACGCCAGATGTGGTGTTGTAGCCCCAGGTAATGCTGGAGCCTGCGATCGTGCCACTGGTGCCACTCTGCCCTTGAATGCCGAGGCGATCTTCAGTACTGCTAAACCCATTACCAATGCTGACCGTTGCACCGTTGATAGCTGGGGCGGCGGCACCACCAACGATCATCGCTGTCGGAGCAATCGCGATCGGCGAAGCGTTTTCAACGTAGGTGGATGATCCAGTAGTAGATAGAGAGTAATCGTTGTCTACGATCGTTGTTGTGAAAACATTATTCTGAGGACTCAGTTGAGCACCACCCATCGGCGTTCCCATTGTCACCACAGCCGTTTTATTAGACCCGGCTATTAAGTTATCAATCGGATTCAGGGTGATGCTACCAGTCAGTTGTTGTGGCAAAATTGTGATCTTACTGTCAGACAGTGTGTAGTCTGTTCCGTTCGTCGCTGTTCCCGATAGCGTAACTGGTACTGTAACGGTATTGGAAGTTACAGCATCAATCTGTGCTGTGAGATTTAGACTAGTTGCTCCTTCACTGACTGAGCCATTACTACTGGTAAAGTTGACCAACGGGATGTAAGCGGCATTATTGTACGTGTTAACATCCAGCCCTGTGATTTCATGGATGTTGGTTTGGGAGCCAGTGGAGGCGGAGAAACCGAACTTGAACGTGGATGGCAGTGCCCCATTCGTGGCAACGACATTGTAATTTTTCAGTGCGGCTGGAGTTTCGTTATTGTCTAAGAAATCTCCGTCATTGTTCAAATCAATTTTGAGGGATAACAGTCCTGCTGGTGTCAAATCAATCTGCACCTTCTTCTGAGCATTCGATCGGCTGTTACCTGGAGTGTCAATACCTTGTGTAAGCGTTGCCGTTCCCGCCAAGTACTTATAGCCTGTTGCTTCACTGCCCCGAACCGCAATAGAATCAGCTCTTTGACCCGGACCACCGACACCATATTCGCTGCTAGAGAAATTACCAAACTCGTCAAAGCCAATGCCAAGGTAGCCGCCGACAAGACCAGATCCGACGCTGCTACTGGAATAGCCGAGCGATCCTCCAACGGCACCTGCCTTAGTCGGGTTGGCATTGCCATTAATGAGGAAGAAGCTGATGCCATCTGCACCATTGCCACCATAGGCATTAATGTTGAACGTAATGGAAAGACCACTGGTGGCGTTAATGGGACGGTTGTAGATCACAAAGGATGCCTGACTTGTGGCAGCAGAGGTTAACCGCAAGGCACCTGACCCAACCGCATCTAAGCCACCACCACCGGGTATGCCGCCTGTCGATGCTGCTGCTGTAGAGCGGGCAGTCAGGGACGGTTGCGTGCCTGTTGTGTTGTAGATCCACGAGAGGTTCGTGACATCACTGCCCTTGAAGGTTTCACCTAGAATGTTCAGATCGTAGGCATAGGCAGAGGTAACTTTGGAGTCAAAGACGAGGGGCGACTCAATGTTACCAGTAGTCACTTCCAGATTCCAGTCGCCATCCTTACCTGTCAGATTATTGGAGGCGGCAACATCGGCCCCAGTAATCTGGCTGATGTTTTGGACAAACGCCTGACCGAGTTGGCCTTCGGCAACGTTACAGCCATAAAACAAAATATCCGCATCGTTTGTCAGCGCTTTGCTCCAGGTTTTTAACTGAGCTGCGTACTGAGGCAGATCGGTCAGGTTAAGGACGCTGCTGCCAAAATCCACTCCCCCCGCTTCCCCGTGGGAAACGATATGCAAACTGGCGATGTTTTGCCGCCCCAGCAGGGTGTTGGTAATCTGGGTAACAGCATCCTCCCCCGGATCAAGCACATGGATCTCCGTGCCCGTAGTCACACCCGCCAGCAATTGCTCATAGTCTGTCACTGATCTATCGACAAACAAGAGAGATTGGTTGGATTGTCCCAGTCCTGTTAAAGAACTTGTCAAGCTGCCTTCGTCCAAGGCAGGTGCAGGGCTGTTTTTAGATAGCACATCAGTAGAAGACGTACCCAACTGGGGAAGCTCAAAGGACATTGTGTTTCTCTCCAAGAAGAAAGTAGAAGACAACATCATAACCACATCGTACACTGATGATATCCGTGTACGAATAAAATAATGCTACTTTTGTTAATACGTGTTTAGTCTTAAATTTGTATAAGTTTTTGAGTATAAAACAAAGCATAAATAAAGTTTTAGTGTGACTGACATGATGCGTAATAAATTTATACGTAAACGTATTTAGCCTTCTCTAAGAGACGCTACTAAAAAAGCATTGCCTACCGAAAAATTGTGTTTTCGATCCGAATTTGAGCAAAATTTTAAGTAATATTACTTATTTTAAAATGGTATATAAGCCAATACGGTTCGGTTAAGGCTAAAAACTCTTTATCAAAATCAATTTTTTGAACGTAGACGCAAACGCGAGAACGTCTCCAAGAGTTACGGCTTGCCGCAGGCTACATCTCGTAGAGAAGCCGTCTAGAGGTAGTTGATATGATAATATGCTCCATATTCTCGTGAGGTGGAGCTTTCCTTGCTTTGCTACAACACTGAAGCACCATTAAGACTTGATCTAGAATTATTAATTTGGGAGAACGCCCAGGTTTTTTATGAGTAGTTTTTTTGTTTAAGGACTTGCAGAAAATAAATTATCGCAAATTATTTGTAGATTTCTAGGGGCGCAAGGCCTTGCGCCCCTACGACGGGATATTTTTTTAACTGGAAGTCCCTTAACTCATAGGAACCATTAACTAATAATTTCTCCGACTAACTCCTGTAAGTTGTTTAAATTTCGTGGAAGATGGTTTTCTGGCTAATGCTCAATGCCCCTCATGAGTGCTGTTAGCGAATAGCTAAGATTTAGCCCGTATCGAGTAGAAAATCTCACTTCTTTACTCAGAACTGGGAACATAGAAAAGAGGAACTGTTTTGCCCAATGCCTTATTAATCAGTAAATTTTATGTCAGAATTAACTCCCATTACCCCAGACCCCAACCCATCTGAGGCAATAGACTCAGTGGCAAATAATCTCAATGAGCAAGCAACATCTGCCGATCGCAATGCGAAAGCTAGGCAGCTACTGGGAATGAAAGGTGCTGCTGCTGGGGAAACTTCAATTTGGAAAATTCGTTTGCAGCTAATGAAGCCGATTACCTGGATTCCCCTGATTTGGGGGGTAGTCTGTGGTGCGGCTTCTTCTGGTAACTATATTTGGACGCTGGAAAATGTGTTGAAGGTAGCAGCCTGTATGCTGCTGGCTGGGCCATTGATGACAGGTTACACCCAAATCCTCAACGATTACTACGATCGCGAAATCGATGCCATCAATGAACCCTATCGCCCAATTCCCTCTGGGGCAATTCCCCTACCCCAGGTAATTATTCAGATTTGGGTATTACTGATTGCTGGCTATGGTTTGGCATTTGCACTAGATGTTTGGTCTGGTCATGAATTCCCAACAATTACAGCGATCGCAATTATCGGTTCTTTCATCGCCTACATTTATTCTGCACCTCCCCTGAAACTCAAGCAAAACGGTTGGCTAGGTAGCTACGCCTTGGGTGCAAGCTATATCACCCTGCCTTGGTCTACAGGACACGCTTTGTTTGGTGAACTGAATTCCACAATTGTGATTTTGACAATGTTCTACAGCTTGGCTGGATTGGGTATTGCCATTGTTAATGATTTTAAGAGTGTAGAAGGCGATCGCCAGCTAGGGTTACAGTCACTACCTGTAATGTTTGGCATTACTACTGCGGCATGGATTTGTGTAGTAACAATTGATGTCTTTCAAGGATTTATTGCAGCTTATCTAGTCAGCATTCATGAAAATTTGTATGCAACAATACTAGTACTGTTAATAATTCCACAAATCACCTTGCAGGATATGTATTTTCTACGCGACCCTGTGAAGAACGATGTTAAGTACCAAGCCAGCGCCCAACCGTTTCTTGTTTTGGGAATGCTGGTAACAGGTTTAGCGCTGGGTCATGCTGGCATTTAACGTGTCGCGGAAGTCCCCACCTTCAATGTACTCATAAGGTGGGGATTGTGAGCGGGGGATGTATGACGAATCCCCAAAATTTTCTGGTAAGATATACACTGTCTTGACCCTTCGGGTTCAAAATCGCTCTACTTGGGGAGACCCCAAGACCGCGTTTTTCACCATCAATGCCCCAAGCGAAAACCAAGCTAATAGGTATATGTTGCAAGAGAAAAATTTGGGTCTTGGGAACCAGGACTCCTGCCCTTGGAGGGAATGTCAGACCAAAAAAACTACAGAGTTTTAGAGGCTATTCCTGATGAATTGGGAAGCTCAGACTTCAGCCGTAGGCAAGTCTAAGTAGTTCACTATACTTCTCAGTAGAGTTATGAATTAGGAGTTAGGAGTTAATATACTTCTAACTCCTAATTTGTATCACCAAATACCGTGCTAGAACTTATATTTTTCCTCATTCACGCGATTCAACCTTTCCTAATCCCAATATGTTTTATCACTGCTTGGACTGTAACTATTCTCGTTATGTTGAGTCTCTGGACGGCGGCGCGAGATAGTGTGACTACAGCCAAACTTATGCATCAAATTCCCTGTAGTGGTTGCCAATTTTTTACCGACAATTACCGTCTTAAATGTACTGTACGCCCATCTATTGCCAATACAGAAGAAGCGATCGATTGTCGTGACTATCAACCCAAGACTAATCCCTATATGTATTAAGAATTGGGGACTGGGGGAGATGAGGGAGACAAGGGCAAAAAGGCAATGACAAATGACTATTAACCAATCTCCAGCAAGATTTTTAAAACACCCCGACTCTGAGCGTGTTTAAAAGCTGCAAGCCCTTCAATAAGGGGATAGGTGGCATGAATCAGGGGTTGCACATCAACTTGTCCCGTGGCTAGTAGCTGGAGGGCTGGGGCAAAGGGGCCACAACGGGAGCCGATGAGGGTGATTTCATCCACTACTAAAGAAGAAACATTTAAGCTGAGGTTGCCAGCATAAGTACTTTTCAGAACAAGCGTACCACGGGGACGGAGGGCGCGACGGGCGATCGCAAATCCTTCTGGGTTGCCAGTACATTCAACTGAAAGATCGAAATATCCATCTGTAACAGCGTCGGCTAAACTCGTTTTTATTCCCCGTGCCTCTAAGTTAGCTAGTTTGTCTCGATGACGACCTACAGCTAAGAGTTCACAGCCAGTTAAAGCTAATGTCTGAGCTACCAACTGCCCTAATTTACCATCTCCAACCACTAACACGCGATCATTTGGATGCAATGGCACTTGCTGCTGAATTTCCAAAGCTGCTGCTATAGGTTCGGTAAATGTTGCTACTTCTGTTGGTACATTATCAGGTACTAGATGCAGATTCTCTACCGGCAAACAGAGATATTCACCAAAGGCTCCGTGGCGGTTGACAATACCCAAAACTGTGCGATTTTCGCAGTGAGTTGGTTGTCCTCTCAGACAAAATCGACAATGCCCACATACAGCATTGATTTCTCCAACTACGCGTTGGTTAACTAGGTGTTCTGGGCCTTGTTCAACGACCCCGACAAATTCATGACCTAAAATACCAGTGTAGGGATAGTAGCCTCTAAGTAGTTCCAGGTCAGTGTTGCAAATACCCGCACGCAAGACGCGTACCAAGGCTTCTCCTGGTGGCGGTTCAGGAATGGAAATATCCGTGCGTAGTTGCAATTGGTTGTTTTCAAGCCAGAGTCCTTTCATTTTTCTTGATATCCTTTGCTTTATATTTCGTCATATCATTTTTAAAAATCTTGACAGTATAATGAATTGACTATAGGGGCGTACATCTGTATACTTTTATCCACATTTAAAGCGCGTCTACCTTGAAAACCATAGTTTTTTGGAATTAGGGTAAAGCTGATAACTCAAGCTATGACCGAATAATACACTTTCTTTAAAAACTCCAGGTTTCAAAATGGATAGGGTTTATGTTTCTGTAGTAGGTATTTCTTTAATTTTGGTTACATCAATTTTGCTTAACCAAGTAACTAAGTCTTCTGAGTCAAGTGCTATCTCGCTTCCTAAGGTTTTTATATAAAGAAGTCCGTCACTAATAATTAAATCTCGGATTGGATACCATGAATCACGTCTTCTAATCAAAAGTTCCAACGGAATCCCTGGTCTTAAAGTATACTTGCGATATTTCCACCAAGCTCGCCATAGAAGTACAGATTTAGTACAGTACATCTGATAGCCTTTGGGAATTTCGCAGTATTGATACTGATAGAAACCCCGACTATCTACTTCTCCTTTGAGGAGATAACTATATTCTGCTAATGCCTGATTTATCAATTCCCACTGGGATGATTTTGGAGAAATCGAGAATTCAGATAGGGTGTTAGATAGTTGGATTGTGGCAATCACGCCTTCAGATTTTGCTGTCAGTTGGTTTGTTTTATAAACTGTTTGCGCTGTCAAAGCGGGATTTGACAACAAAACGTCTTTTTTCTGGATAGAGTTTTGTACAAACTCTCGAATCAAATCTAGATTAGACAACATAAAACTATTTATACTAAATCAACCAGTGTGATCAAAGTCACGACACTACTTAAATTAATAACTACACTGGTCTTGTATTTAAATCAGGATTATTACTAACTTTATTTATACTAGATTCATTATTTGACTAGGGTTTTGTTAAGTTTAATATCAGTATAGTGACATCCATTATGCTGGTTGACAAAATCACTGTTTCCAAGTATGTAAACGGCAAATTAAATTTTTACGCCTTCGAGTAAAGGCTGAAATACCGGAACTAATTCGGGACGACTAACCACAAGGGTGGGAAAAGAGCGATCGCTATAATCTTCTCCCGGTGACAACGGAAACGGTTCTGATTTAAGCGATAACCACGTTCCACCAGCAGCCTGAACAATTACCCAAGCCCCCGCTAAATCCCAAACTTTTGGTGTCGCCTCAATACCACCTAATGTTGCTCCAGTCGCAACCGTCAAAAAGTTATAGCTAGCCACACCTAACATCCGAATTTTACAGGGAAAGCCGTTTTTCATAGCTGCGGTACTACGAGAACAGAGGTTGAAAAAGTGATTGTTGCTGGGATTATCAATACTAGTATGGATGGGGTGGTGGTTGAGAAATGCTCCTGTTGGAGTTGCTAAACCAGATGAACCTGCCCAGAAACCATGAAAAGCTTGATTCAAGGTTGGTGCGTAAACATAACCAAAAATGGGTGTGCCTCGATACAGTAAACCTAGAGAAATTGTCCAGAGAGGAATACCGCGTGTGAAGTTGGTTGTACCATCTAGAGGGTCAATTACCCAGCACCACTCAGTACCGGGAAATGACTGATCGCTTTCTTCGCTCAAAATGCCGTAACCAGAGAAAGTAGAAGCGATCGCATCCCTAATTTCCTGATCTGCCCATTTATCTGCTTGCGTCACCAAACTACCATCAGCTTTTTGGTCAGCCTGTACTTTTCCAAAATCTTGTATTAGCTGTTTGCCCACCCTGGTAGTGGTAGTTTGGGCAAAATCAAGAATTGTTGTCCAAAAATCATTCATTGGTTATTTGTCATTGGTCATTTGTCATTTGTCATTGGTCATTTCTCCTATGCCCAATGCCCCATACAGTTTAGTCTAAATCGCTTTCTAAAACTGAAGCGATCGCTTGCTTGGTACTTGTTTGAAATTCTGTAATGTTCACCCGATTCAGAAACCAAATTGACACCACCATTCCCACTGCTTCTAGAACGAATACCAGTCCATAAGCTAACTCTAGGTTAGGTAGCAGCTTGCGTCCAATATCCAAAACTGTACCTCCGATTACCACCGCCACACCTCTAGAAAGAGACTGCGCTAATCCCCATGCCCCAATAAACGTACCTGCGGCTTCTGCTGCGGTGAGATCCAACATTAAGCTAATTGCTGCTGTTGTTAAGAAACCTGCGGCTAAACCGAAAAAGAACAAACCTAGTTTGAGAACTGCTGCATTAGCTGTGAATCCTGATATACCTAGCAAGATTGCACAGAATGCCACCAACATACAGCCTAGACGTGCAGTTCTGCGCTTACCCAAACGCGGGACAATGTAAAAGCCCGTAACACCGTAGGCAATCAGTAAACCCATTCCATAAAAAATATTTAATTTGGTACTTTCCGCTAGGGGCATTTTAAACACTTGACCCGCATAAGGTTCCAAAATCGGGTCTTGCATAAACAAACTGATGGTCATCACCAGTAAAAAGGTGAAGAATATACCTGTTTGTGGGCTAGCTGTCAATATTTTCCAAGCGTTGCCTAGAGTAATGCTGTCTTCCCGGTTCGCCAATGTGGAACGGGTTGAGTATTGGGAGTACTTTTTTTCTACGCCGAATGTTGCTGCGATCGCTAAACCAAATACAATTGCTGGGACGATAGTAAACAATCTGTTGATTGCTGGCTGCAAGGTTTCTACGGTTGCTTCTGGCGTTAACTGTCTTAGCAAGCTGGCACTAATAATCGCCCCAACAATAATCCCCACCATTAGCATCGACCAAACCACACCGACTACTTTAGAACGGTTATCTTCTTCAGATATATCCACTAATAAAGCAGCAAAGGCAGTACCGCTAGCACAAATTCCTAGACCGTAGACAGCGAAAACTAAAGCCAAAAGTGCTGTCCAGCCGATTGTTTGGGTTGTCCATACCCAAGTACCTGCACTATTTCCAGCAAGATTCATCTGCCACATTACTTGTACCGCTAAAAATGCTGCGATCGCAAATATTGCCGCGCCCACCCAAACATAAGCTGTACGATGATATCCCCACAACGGCTTGGCATCAGAAATCTGGCCGAACCAGACACGGGAAGGAGCAACAAATAAAGGCAGTGCTAAGACTACTGATACCAGCGTCGCCGGAATTGCTATTTCTTGAATCATGACTCTGTTGAGTACGCCCAGAGTCAAAATAGACATCATGCTCAACCCCATCTGAAATAAACCCAGCCGGAACATGGTCAGCAGGTTTACTCTTGGCACAGATAGGGATTTTGTTTTGGTATCAAATACTTCACCGCTTGCCATAGCTACTTTTTCGTATAGTTTATAGGATTTAGTCTCTCTCTCTTTAAATAAAGATAAACCCTACCCGCTTAAAATCAGCGAACGAAAAGTTGAAGTTGCGTTTGACAAGCAGTTCCTCGATTAGCGTAAGCTTCAGCCAAGTTAGGATTAATTTTTAGGGCTTGGTTGTAATCCGCGATGTCTACGACGGGCTATTCGGTGTCGCATAACAAGAGAATTTTAGGATGAAGTAGTGAAACGAGACTCCATTTACTATCAAATTTTTAAGCGCTTTCCTGGGTTACTCTTTGAACTAGTTGATAATCCTCCTCTGCAAGGGCAAAACTATCGATTTGAATCAGTTGAAGTCAAAGAAACCGCTTTTCGCATGGATGGTGTGTTTTTACCTCCAGAGGATGCAACATCCAGGGTAATCTTTTTTGCTGAAGTTCAATTCCAAAAGGATGAAGCCCTTTACCATCGGTTCTTTACCGAGTCGATGATGTACCTGAACCGGAATCGTTCTCAGTACGATGACTGGTTTTGTGTGGTAATTTTTTCATCACGCTCTTTGGAACCAAGGGATCAAAAAACTCATCGAATATTTCTCAACAGTGACCAAGTGCAGCGAATCTATTTAGATGAGTTAGGCGCGACTAATCAGCAAGCAATAGGTATCAATTTGATGCAGTTGACTCTAGCATCGGATCAAGTGATGGCAGAGCAAGCAAAGCAATTGATTGAGCGGGTAAAATTAGAGGAAACGGACACATTGAGTAGAGAGGAAGTTGAAGCTATGCTAGGACTGACTTTAGAGCAAACAAGGGTTTATCAGGAAGCGAAAGCCGAGGGTCGAGAACAAGGTCGAGAAGAACAGAAAGCTGAAATGTTGAAACTTACCGTGCCTTTGTTACTAAAAACAGGGATGAGTGTGGAGCAGATTGCTCAACACCTCAATGTTGATATAAAAGCTGTCCAGATTGCCGCACAGCAAAATACATAGAATTGATATTTCATGTCTGTTGTCATATTTTGGCAAAGTGAGGAGAGCTTGATAATAATCCTCAATTGTCCTTTTATGGTTTCCAGAGCGATCGCGCCAAAATATGACAGATTAAGATATGCCTATTTGAGACTCAGAAGTTGAAGCAGATTTTGAAGCTTAAAATTATTCCAACTCAGAGCTACTGAAGTTTCAACAGTTAAATTTCCTTGTTGAAGGTTAATCATCAAAGCAGAACCATTTTCAAGACTATGAAAAAGGGAATCTAAAAGCTGCAATTGAGTTCGAGGAAGAGTATAGTAAACCTTATTATTTTCAATTCTAACCTCTTTTGGTAAAGCTCCATTGGGAAGTTTACCTCCCAAAAATCTTGTCCAACCTGCAATGAGGTAACGGTAAACTATCGATTCAGTCTCAAACTGAGGGGGTTTCAATAAGCGAAGTTCCCCTTCAACACAATCTTTATTAAGAGTTATTTTTTCAGGAGTAAAATGTAACTTTACTTGAATGTTATTGTACTCTATTGTCGCAACAAGTCCTTCCTCAGAGTGTGGTTCTAAGCTTTTTAATTGCTCAACTCTAGCTTCTGCTTGTTGACAGAGAAGTAAAACCATTTTTTTTGTCAAAGTCAACTGTTTAGTTTCTGAGCTAAACATAATGTATTCTTCTAGACTTCTTTTTAGGAATTGTCTAGACTCGTGAAACGTTGCTGTAAATTTGTTAAATACACCCATTTTTAGTTATTTAGAGAACATAAAATTATTCAAAGCCGAACCGTTCAGGTTGATAGACTTGATAGCACTTATAGGGTATTATTTTCATTGGAACAAAAACCGGGATAAGCCATACTATATAGACAAATCGTGGATTAGTTACTAGTAATGTTAAAAAATCAACTACTAAATCTATCGACACAATCTTCATACAGTAGGCGTTTTGAGATTAACCCGGTTTTTTGTTCATTTGCTACACTTTCCCCTTTTACCTGAAGTAGAGAGAATTAGCTGTCACTTTTATCCTTATCATTATTATTTAGTTCATCTCCAACACTCTCTGCGAGCCAAGTTGCACCAGCCCCAGCAGCCGTAAGCCCAACAACAGCAACTACTCCTATAGGTGCAGCTATAGCTACAGCACCAACTCCAGCAGCAACTGTTGCAGCTTTTAATACTTTTCCAACTGTTATCTTTTCAAGTCCAAACATAATGCTCTCCCAAAAATATTTAGGTTTCCATTTATAAGTATTCCCGTAAAATTCGGTTGAATTATCATGATCAGAATAAAAGTCAAAAAGCTTGAACAAAGACTGATAACAACATTGAGCAGGAACTAGCTAAGAAATAGCGATCGCCCTCCAGCATTAGTGAAAACACAGTGATTGTACCAGTGAGTATGGAAATATTTCAGGATATTTACTAGTAGTGTGTCAAGAAATAATTGACGGATAGATTAATAGTAGAGACGGCGATTTATCGCGTCTCTCTAACCGTCAAAATGAATTTGACAGACCACTATGACCATAATAAGCCTTTAATCTATCGATTGGTTTAATAAGCGATCCAGAAGTAATTCTTCAAGAAACTCTGACTATAGGTGCTTACTAGAATTATGGTATTGTGATGTAACTTTATCGGACACAATCAAGGCACATAAAAATATCAATGTGAAAATGTGGTTTTAACTACGCTATTCCATTGAATTAGTAAGATAAACTTGCCGTATGTATGTCATCAAAGTACTTACCTTCATCTAGTAACCAAAAAGGCATAAGCAATGACTAAAGAACCAGTCAAAGTAATATTATGGGAAGAAAATCAAAAAGATTTTCTTAAAAAGTTCTACGATCTCCAATTTATTCCCAGAGTAGGAGAGGAAGTTTACCTAAAAAAGGAAAGATGGAAAGTAACCAGAGTTGAGCATGATGTAGAAATTAGTGAGATTAATGTCTACATGGAATTAATCAAAAAACCCAAACAGGATAAATCATCTAATTCTTAAATACAAGTAAATACACTCAAATATAGCAATCCTATTTGATTTGTGAGAATTGCAACCCGCAGATCCTCGACTTCTCGAAGAAGTTGGGGATCTTGTTTATGTGCGTTTGATTCAGGTTTTAAATTTTTATGCAAGGCGCGATGTCTACTACGGGCGTGCAACACCACACGATTTGCAGCCAAGTGGTGACGATCGCACCCAATCTTGCCTGTAACGATACACTATAAAAGTAAAGAAATGTAAATAAATTAAATTTTGCAACCGTGGAAAATATCACATTGGGGCAAAATGGCCCATCTGTTACACCCTTGTGCATCGGCACTTGGGCTTGGGGTGATAAACTATTTTGGAATTATGGCGATCGCTATGGCCCAGAACAGTTACAAGAAGCCTTTACCGCAGCCTTAGAAGCTGGTATTACCTTCTTTGATACTGCCGAAGTCTACGGAATGGGACTATCAGAGAAATTTTTGGGACAATTTCTGCAACAGACACAACAACCTGTACAAATTGCCACAAAATTTGGCCCTCTACCGTGGCGATTTACAGCCCAATCCGTCTCTGATGCTTTAACAGAAAGCCTCAAACGCTTGCAATTAGAGCGAATCGCGCTGTATCAAGTGCATTGGCCTTTTGCCTTCTTTTTAAGTCAAGAAAATTTGATGAATGCTCTAGCGGATGAAGTGAAGCGGGGGAGAATTGCCGCAGTTGGTGTAAGTAATTACTCAGCAGAGCAAATGCGAGACGCGCATCAAATATTGGCGGCGCGTGGAGTGCCTTTGGCTGTGAACCAAGTACGCTATTCTTTACTCAGTCGCCAAGTTGAAAGCAAAGGTATTATTGCAACTGCGCGTGAGTTGGGTGTGACTATCTTGGCTTATAGTCCTTTAGCACAAGGATTACTCACTGGAAAGTACAGCATTGATAGTATTGAAACCCCCACTGGTGCCAGGAAAATAGACCCGCGATTTAACAAAGAAGGACTGCAAAAAATTGCCCCAGTTATATCTTTGCTACGCAATTTCGGGGAAAAATACGATCGCACCCCTGCCCAAGTTGCTCTCAATTGGTTAATTGCTCAGGGGAACGTTATTCCCATTGCTGGGGTGAAAACAGCCGAACACGTGCGACAAAATGCTGGTGCTTTGGGCTGGAAATTGAGCGACGGTGAAGTTGCAGAGTTAGAACTAGTTAGTCGTCCTTGGTTGTAGTATTTCTGAACTACTCAAACACAGGAGGCCAAATTTCTGACACTACTAACTCCCAACCTGGTAACAAGTCTGGTAGTGTCAGTTTATCGTTATCCTGCAAAACTGTTGGTTCTTGGTTGAGTCGATAAACTGTAAGTGTCAATTTGTCAGGATCGATCAAGATACCAACTGTAGATCCGAGTTGTAAAAATAGCTGAATCTTTTCTACCAATGGTTTGATCCGGTCTGACTTAGATTTTATTTCTACCATCAAATCAGGTAGGAGTTCTACAAAGTCGCGCTTGCTTATTTTCAGTCTATCAGCACGAACAAAAGACACATCGGGAGCGCGAAGATTTCGTTTTTCGTTATCAGCTTCTTTCCCGTTTTCAGTTTCTAATGTAGGCAAAATGAAACCCGCGCTAGAACCAGTCACCCGTCCTAGTCTCTGTGGGCGTACCCAGTTACCCATCTGCCGTGCAAACTCAGCATTTATTTCTTCTGACTCATAATCTGATGGCCCCATAACAACTATATTTCCGTCTACTAGCTCCATCTGCCATTCTGGATGCTCTGCTTGTAGTTGCTCTAAGTCTGGAATAGTGAACATAAGACCACGAAGAATGCATCTTTAATTGATCTTCCTAC
The DNA here is from genome assembly GCF_023734775.1 of Nostoc cf. commune SO-36. NCBI lineage: Bacteria > Bacillati > Cyanobacteriota > Cyanophyceae > Nostocales > Nostocaceae > Nostoc > Nostoc commune. Next base: position 947,918 of record NZ_AP025732.1, read on the forward strand.
AAACGGGTAGAAAAAGTTTCCCAAAAAGCTAAAAAGTCAAGAGCCAAAGTCAAAATCCTGACTCTTAACTCTCAACTCTGCCAATTTTAGATTTGGAATTTTGGATTTTGGATTGAAGAAAAAATCTAAAATCTAAAATCTAAAATCCAAATTTGATTAACTTCTAACTGTTGACTAAGAAGCTGATTCTCTAGCTGTAGGTGAACCTATCTTTTTACTAGGAGATACAGAAGAATCCTGTCCACTTGTCCGTAGCTTGGGCTTGGGAGAAGAATGTCTTTCTTCACCATTGTTGCTATCTGATTTCCACGCAGCACTGGGGGCGATCGCTAGAAGAAGATTCACGACGCTTACCAAGTCTGGGTTTGGGAGCAGAAGATTCCTCTTGGGGAATTTCCACGTCTGAACTCAACCAAGCGGGACGAGTTTGATCGTAAGCAATTTGCAATGCTGCTGCGGCGATCGCTTGAGCATCGTATTCTTCAATCAATTCGCTGACAATGGGCAAGAATGAAGCCAAACGCTCACCTGTCAAAGCTTCCCGCACCAGTTCTTGCAATTTCAGAATGTGTTTTGCTTCAATCTGGGCGCGTGTGGGAATCGTCAGCACTTGCCAACTTTGGCGGTTATGACGTTCAAATGTTTGCTGTTTGCGGCGCTCAAATGGTTGTACTAAAGAAATTGCTGTTCCTTCTTTACCAGCACGACCAGTACGACCAATACGGTGGACGTAAGTTTCTACACTATCGGGTAAGTCGAAGTTGATTACATGGGAGAGTTGATCTACATCTAACCCTCTTGCTGCAATGTCAGTTGCTACCACCCAGCGAACTTGACGGTTACGGAATCTTACTAATAAACGTTCCCGCGCTTGTTGGGACAAGTCACCGTGGTATTCATCGACACTGTGACCAGCGCCTTGTAACTGACTGGTGAGTTCGGCGGCTGTGCGTCTGGTAAGAACAAAGATTAAAGCTGTTTCTGGATCTTCCATTTCCCGTAATTGGCTGTAATGCTTTGGCTTTGTCCAATGGCGGGGGATCAAGTAAGCTACTTGATTAATCTTGTTGGGAGCGGCTTTTGGTTGCTCGACGGTGACAGTTGCAGGCGATCGCAAGAAGTTGTTCACCAACATCCGAATCGATGGTGGCATTGTTGGCGAGAATAAAGCTGTTTGGCGATCTACGGGCCGCTTGCGAGAGGATTTTGATCACATCGTCGATAAAGCCCATGCTCAACATTTCATCGGCTTCATCCAACACAAACCACTTCACTTGATCGAGCTTTAAACAGCCGCGATCGAGCAAATCGATCACCCGTCCTGGAGTACCCACGACCATGTGAACGCCACGTTTGAGTTGTAACATTTGACGGTCAATTGATTGACCACCGTAGATTGCTAACACCCGCAATCCTTCATTACCGATGAATTGGGCGATTGCGTCGTGAACTTGCATTGCTAATTCACGAGTTGGTGTTAAAACTATGGCTTGCACGGCTCTTTGATTAATATCTAGCCGCTCTAAAATTGGCAGTGAAAATGCTGCCGTTTTGCCTGTTCCTGTTTGAGATTGACCTACCACATCACGACCGGCTAGCAATTGGGAATTGCTTGCACTTGAATGTTAGTTGGTTCGGTAAAACCGATTTCTCTAGTTCTTCGACACGCTCTTGGGAAATTCCTAATTCTTGAAATGAAAGAGTCATTAATTCGTCCTAAATTTTATGTAAGGATTTTGGATTAGTCATTTAGTCATTAGTTATTTAGTCATTAGTCATTAGTCATTAGTCAGCTTAGGGCGGTAGCGAGGCCTCAAATCTTGGAGAGGCTATGCCAACAAGTCCGCCAGCGTTTCAGGTAAACCCTCATGAAAACTGCCATTAATGCAGTATTGACCTTAGTATAAGGATGAATTTGTAAGGGTCATTTAACAAAAGACAAAGGACAAAAGACAAATAACAATTTAGTTATTGACTACCTGACCATAGAGGTCGTATGTATCAGCGTGGTGAATCGCTATTGGCACGATGGTTCCTAATTTTGCCTGGCCTTTGACATATACCAGACCATCAACCTCTGGGGAAAATCTACCTGAACGACCTATTAATTCACCACTTTCAGGATTTTCTTGCTCAATCAGGACATCAACGATTTTGCCTACTTCCTGTTGATTTTTCTTTTGAGAAATCGGTTGCTGGATTTCCATAAGTTGGTATCGCCGCTCGTCCATCACTTCTTGGGGCAAGTGATTTGGGAGTTTGTAAGCTGGGGTTCCTTCCTCAGAGGAAAAGGTGAAGACACCAACATGGTCAAATTCATGCCGTTGAACAAACTCTAGTAGATGCTCAAAATGCTCTTCAGTTTCTCCTGGGAAACCAACAATAAATGTTGTCCGCAATACGGCTGTTGGTAGCGCCGTTTTGATGCGATCTATAATCCCATCATTTACGCGTCCTTGCCAAGGACGATTCATGGAGCGGAGAACATCTGGATGAGAATGCTGCAAGGGCAAATCCAGATAAGGCAAGACGTTGGGTGTTTCTTGAATCGCCGCGATCACATCTGGGGTCAGTCCCGTGGGATAAGCATAGTGCATTCTGATCCACGGTATATCTACTTTCCCCAAAGCACGAAGTAATTCGGCTAATTTTGGCTTACCGTAAATATCTAGACCGTAGTTAGTGGTGATTTGAGAAATTAAAATAATCTCTTTTACCCCTTGACTAACTAACTGCTCCGCTTCGGCGACTATAGATTCTATAGTACGCGATCGCTGGTTCCCTCGAAGATGAGGAATGATACAAAATGCACAACGATAATCACAACCTTCGGCAACTCGGAGGTAAGCAACGCCCTCTGTTGTAGTCCGATAGCGCGGTGTAGTCTCATCGGCAATGTAGGTTGGCTCAATACTAACCTGTTTGACCCGCTCGCCAAGTTCAACACGCTCAATTACATTTACAATTTTGTGATAATCGCCTGTACCCACCACAGCTACTGCTTCGGGCAACTCCTCCAAAAGTTGTTCTTGGAAGTGTTGCGCCATACAGCCAGTGATGACGATCTTTTTATTTGCCTCTGCCAGTTCTACTAAAGTTCTGACAGATTCTTGCCGCGCAGCTTCAATAAAACTACAAGTATTAACAATAACGTAATCTGCTAACTCTTCATTTGTATCTACACCGTAGCCTGCTTCTACGAGCATTCCCAGCATGTGTTCTGTATCAATTCGGTTTTTCTCGCAGCCCAGGTGAGAAATAGCAATTGTTGGCTTGTCACCCATATTTGAAAAATATCTTCATTTTTTTCTTGTAGTCAAACATTCCAGCGCTAATTTCGCTTTTTTCCGATCACTATCCTTCTAATAACAGTACAGTGGTAAATTTCCACTGTCAGCAACTGTCCGTGGACTTATGACCCTATTAATAATAAAAATAGAGGTCATGTTATGATATTTTTATCAATCTGTTCCCCAGGGTAAATTGAAGTGTCTTTGGGTACATTTGACACTTGTAATGTTTTTTAACAATTCGCTTATTGGTATTTTACATTACCGCAGCGTGTGCGTTGTTAACCTACCCATCGGGGAGCCGCCCAAAGGGCTTGTTGTGAGAAGTCGCTACCCTCAGGGAAATCGACGAAAGCGACTACGCTTGATAAAGCAGTAATGCTACCCTGGCGATTGGCAAGTCCTACGACTGTGCGCGGACAGACGCCTAAACCACGGAAAGCTGCCTTGCGTCTAGTGAGTGGCAAACTCCTCTTGTAGCCAGATTTTATCTTAACATATCTTATGGGAGGTTTCACGCCAATTTCCATCTGAGGAAAGAGGCAATAAACCGACTATCATAAAACACATTTGACTAGTTAATGAAAAGTCAAGAGTCAAGGGTCAAGAGGGGCCAGTCACGTGCGGGATTTTCCCCGTTGAAGAGCCACCCCCATATAGAGGTTTCCTCTGTTCAGGGGAGTGGTGTTGAACTGGCGTTCAATAGTCAAAAAAATTCTGGACTCTGGACTCCGCGAGGCGGATTAAAGACGTGGACTTATATCAGATATTTAAAACTCGCTCACCAATTATTGGCGTGGTTCACCTGCTACCACTGCCTACCTCACCCCGTTGGGGAGGTAGTTTAAAAGCGGTGATTGATCGTGCCGAACAAGAAGCCGCAGCCTTAGCAAGTGGAGGGGTTGATGGTCTGATTGTCGAGAATTTTTTCGACGCGCCGTTTACCAAAAACCAAGTCGATCCAGTGGTTGTGAGTGCCATGACCATTGTGGTGCAGCGGATACAGAATTTGGTGACTTTGCCTATAGGGTTAAATGTTTTGCGAAACGACGCCAAAAGCGCAATGGCGATCGCTAGCTGTGTACACGCGCAATTTATCCGCGTCAACGTCCTCACAGGCGTGATGGCAACCGACCAAGGATTAATTGAGGGAGAAGCCCATCAACTACTCCGCTATCGACGGGAGTTGGGTTGTGATGTTAAAATCCTGGCCGATGTGTTGGTGAAACACGCCCGTCCTTTGAGTTCTCCAAATCTCACAGTTGCCGTGAAAGACACCATTGAAAGGGGTTTAGCAGACGGAGTAATTTTGTCAGGCTGGGCTACTGGTAGTCCTCCTAACTTAGAAGATTTAGAACTAGCTTGTGGTGCAGCAAATGGCACACCAGTATTTATCGGTAGTGGGGCCAATTGGGAAAATATTGATACATTGATGCAAGCAGCAGATGGTGTAATAGTTTCCAGTTCCCTGAAACGTCACGGACGCATTGAGCAACCAATTGACCCAATTCGCGTCAGCCAATTTGTGGAAGCTGCCCATCGCAATTGGAACTCCAAAGGTGAAAGCAAATCAGCAGAACAAGTGAAGTTACATTCTTAATTGGGGCATGGAGAATGGGGCATGGGAAGAAATAATTAATACTCAATTGCCCAATGCCCAATGCCCAATGCCCAATGCCCAATGCCCAATGCCCAATGCCCATTAAACAGTAACAATTTATGATTCGCCGCCGTTCTACTCCTTGGATTCATAAATGGTCACGTCCATTGATTGCCGCGATCGCTGGATGTGGTGCCCTGATAACAGGTTATCTCACTATCGAAAAGTTAACGGGAGGCAGTGCTGCTTGTGTGGCACAGGCTGGTGCTAAGGGCTGTAATGATGTGCTTTCTAGCCCTTGGGCAACGGTTTTTGGTCAGCCGTTAGCTTTGTTTGGGTTTTTGGCATACACCAGTATGGTGGTATTTGCTTTGGCTCCCTTGGTCTTGAAATCAGGAGAAAATAATAGCCGCAAACAATTGGAAAATTGGACGTGGTTCCTGCTGCTAACGGGTGCGATCGCTATGTCTGTTTTTAGCGGCTACTTGATGTACGTGCTGACATCTCAAATCAAAGCTATTTGTCTTTACTGTATCGGTTCAGCTTTGTTCTCCCTCAGCCTGTTGGTACTAACGATTATCGGTCGAACTTGGGAGGATATTGGACAAATCTTTTTTACCGCTATCATTGTCGGCATGGTAACGCTGATTGGTACTTTAGGCGTCTATGCTGGCGTGAATCAATCAGATGTTACACCTGCAACTCCTGGACAACCTACAAAAATTACCTTTACTCCCAAAGAAAACGCCAACCCAGCGTTCGGTTGGGAAATTACCACTACTTCTGGTGAGGCAGAAATAGCTTTAGCACAGCATCTGGCAAAGGTAGGCGCAAAGGAATATAGTGCTTACTGGTGTCCTCACTGCCATGAACAAAAGCTGCTTTTTGGTAAAGAAGCTGAGGAAATAATTAATAATGATATTAAAGTAGAGTGCGCTCCCGATGGATTCAAAGCTCAAACAGAACTGTGTAAAGCCGCAAAAATTGAAGGTTTTCCCACTTGGATCATCAATGGTATCAGCTATAGCGGAGTCCAGAACTTAGAGGAACTAGCGAAAGTTTCTGGTTACACAGGGCCTCGGAACTTCAAGTATTTCAAGTAAAGTACCTACACTGAGCTTCAGTAATTCCCACTCTATAGTCAACTGGATGCATACAGTAAAAGCCGTTTCCAGTTGGCTATTTTGTTTTTGGTAATAGATAATAACTGTTGTCAAACATTCTACTACCAATTTTTATGCGGCTTTTATCAGCAAAAACCTTAACCTAAAAGAAATTATTTAAGTATATTGACTCTGGTACACTGTCCACTTTTATTTTCTTTTGTAGTAGTTGTTACTTACCTTGGGATGTAATTATGTAAGTATCGACCCTAAAGGTGTATCTTTTGGAAGTTACCGTAATTCTCAGTAAAATATTTAATTGATCATAAATGTACGAGTTTAATTAAGTAAGTTTTACCAAACAAGGTTTTGAGCATTAAATTCACTTAACTTACTTTCAGCAACCCCTATTTATTAATTAAATTGTGCTGATCGCACAAAGTGCGAATTGCTCTTTATTCAGATAATTGCTCTCAATATATGGTGATGCATCACAAATACTACGATGTCTTGAAGAACCTTACTGAGTTGAAAAAACCTTTGGAAACTCTATTTTGCTCCCACTTGAGCTATGTTAGTCCGATAGTTAATAGCTATTGGAAATAGAGAATATTTCTGCCTACTAGGTAATGGGAATGAATCAGCTGCTAGGCAAGCGTTTTGTGAAGTTAATCTTTGGACTAAAACAATCGCTTAGTCGAGGACACAGAGAATTGGTTACTGCCGCCAGCGTTGCAATCTGCATTCTGTTTTTGCACTCCATTGGACTATTGCAATCTTTGGAGTTGCCAGCTTTGGATCAATTTTTTCGCTTACGTCCAAATGAACCGCCAGAACAGCGTATTACGATCGTAGTAATTGATGAGACTTATTTAGACGAAGTAGGTTCATGGCCGATTCCAGATGCGAAGATTGCTCAGTTGTTGCAAAAGTTAAATGTCCACAAACCCCGTGCTATTGGCTTAGATATCTACAGAAATTTATCAGTAGAGCCGGGTAATCAAGAACTCCGTAATACTTATAAGTCAATACCCAACCTAATTGGTATTGAACTACTAGCTAATGATAAAAACAAAAACCTTAGTGTTTTGCCTCCACTGGGACTGAACCAGAATCAAGTGGGCTTTAACAACGTGCTGTATGATATTGACGGTAAAGTACGTCGCAGTTTGTTGTACTGGCACGTTAAAAATCAAGTACACGAAAGTTTTGCCCTGAAGCTGGCTTTATTGTATTTAAAGCCAAAGGGGATTACTCCCGCTAAAGCAAAAAGCAACCCTGAGTATTTGCAATTGGGTAAGGCAACATTTGCTCGTTTTGAGGCTAATGATGGTGCTTATGTAGACGCTGATGCTAGAGGCTACCAAATTTTAACCAATTTTCCCAAACTCCAATGTCAAAGTTTATCTAGAGAATTTTGTAGTTTTACTCAGGTATCGATAAAAGATGTATTGACAGGTAAAGTTAAAGAAAACTTGATCAAAGATCGGATTATACTTATTGGCTCTACTGCACCCAGTCTCCAAGATTTTGTATTTATTCCCTACTCCAGCAGTGTAATGGGTACGGCAAAGCCTGTACCTGGTATTGAACTGCAAGCTTATTTTATTAGTGAGTTAATCTCTGCTGCTGTTGATGGACGACCATTACTCAAAGTCTGGTCTGACTTGGTGGAATACTTGTGGATTTTTGTCTGGTCTTATTTGGGAGCCATGATGACATGGCGAATACAAAATCCAACTAGGAGCCTTCTCGGTATTCTAGTTTCTTGCTTTGTATTAACCCTGAGTGCATACTTTGCTTTCTTATACGGTTGGTGGATACCACTTATTCCCTCACTGTTGAGCTTTGGCACTTCAGCTGTTTGGATGACCAGTCATATTGCCCACATGCAGCAAGAGTGGAAACGTTCTAAGGAATTTTTGTATCACGTAATCAACACGATTCCTGATCCCATTTTTGTGAAAAATGAACTGCATCAGTGGATTGTTTTAAATGAGGCGTATTGTCGATTTATCGGTTATCCGAATAAGCTTTTAATTGAAAAGTCAGACTATGACTTTTTCCCTAAACACGAAGCTGATGTGTTTCGCCAACAGGATGATCTGGTTTTTCGGACTCAGCAATCCCAGGAACATGAAGAAGAATTTACAAATGCCGATGGACAGACTTATAAAATTGCCACTAAGCGATCGCTCCATAAAGACTCAGCTGGCAATTTCTTTTTAGTTGGCGTTATCCGAGATATTACTCAGCGAAAGCTGATGGAAGAACAGCTTAAGCGTACTGCTGCTGAACTATTCCGTTCTAACAATGAATTAAAACTCAAAGAAGACCACTTGCGTTATTTAGCGTATCACGATCCCTTGACGGGTTTATCCAATCGCAAATTTTTTGCTGAACAACTTAACGAGTCGTTACATTGGGCGCAACACAATAATTTGTTACTGGGACTGCTGTTTATTGATCTAGATGGCTTTAAACAAGTCAATGATACTCTAGGGCACGAGACGGGCGATCGCTTGCTAATGACTGTCGCTGGAAGACTCAGCAACTCTTTACGCGCTAGTGACACAGTTTCTCGTTTAGGTGGCGATGAATTTACCATAATTTTACGGGCAATTCCTAATGTCCAAATAGCTGCTAAAGTAGCCGAGAAAATTTTAAGCAGTATTACCAAGCCAATTGTTTTGGATGGCTATGCAATTCGAGTCTCTGCCAGTATTGGCATTAGTGTTTATCCTTACAACAGTCAAGACAGTGAAACTTTGATGAAACAAGCAGATGCAGCAATGTACCGCGCCAAGCGCCTGGGTAAAAATCGCTACGAGTTTGCTTAACTAGTCAAGATTCAGACTCTAAATCTTCTGTTGTTAGTCAATATTTATACCTTTAATTAAGCAGCATAAGCTTGAGATAGATCCAACACACTGTCTTGAAAAGGCATAGTGTATGTGATTAAAGGTAGATTTTTAGGCAAGATGTAGATATAGCAAGGCTTTTTCACCTGAAGAACATACCTAAGAAACTAATTAATCATCAGAGATAATCAAAAAACTATTTGTTTCTTGTAAATATTTTTACTTAAAAAAATATACCCGTACTAGATCGGTTTGTACTAAATTTTATGGTTTTCGAGATTTTAGAAACCTTATCATATCGCACTTACCTTACTTTATCTTTATATATATTTACTTTAGTTAAGATTAAACTATACAATACAATAAGTATTATTTAAGGCTTTAATGAAGTTGCTATTAAGTAAACATAGTGTATATACTTACAAAATATTAAGATATTATTAATAAATATTGAATTAAACACAATGCTTACAAGTAGCTATTGACATATCTAACCTTAGACTGATGCAAAAACGGCTAATTAAGAATACCAATGTAAGTATAAATACTTTTTAATACTAGTAAACTAAAGTGAATCTACAACTAATACCAAAATTACTTGTACACTACTGAGAATAATTTAATAAAGTTAAAATATTATTTTTCAAAAAGATCAGTATATATACGAAAGGCAGAATAATACCATTTAAAACAAAAGATAGTAAATTTACTGAAGGCTATGAAAACTAAGATCCAAATCACAAAAATTATGATATTTTGTATAAGCGCTTACATATTGATACCAAAAGTTGCCGTTTGCACAGGTATAATCAATACTGCAAGTGCTAATACTTTTAGTGCTAGTGGCAGCAACACCTTAATCTCCCACAAAGTCAATTCTGAAAATTTAGAAGACACCTATGTTCCACCAAATTATGGTGGCCCCGACAGTCATCATGGTAGCGGCACTCGCTGATGGCAATTTTCGGTTTTCGATTAAACCTATTGCAAAAATACTTGAACTGCCAGAGACTCAAGTCTCTGCCTAATACCAAGAGTTTTTTACTACAAGCCTATTCCACAAACTTCAATCAAGATAATGGTGGAGATTTCCACCAATGATCTGTTTCTATAAGTGTATGGACTTGCCAATTGGGATCTGGTTGAGGATAATCTAAACGGTAGTGTCCGCCTCGGCTTTCGGTTCTAAAAGCAGCACTTTTGAGAATTAAATCAGCTACATCTAATAAATTGTGGGTTTCTGCCCAAAGTCCCAATTGCCTTTCAACATTTGGTAATTCAAAACTAGCTGGTTCTGCTGGACGTAAATTAAGCAAAAATTGACTTAAAGACAAGGCAACAAAATCTTGCCGCCAAGATTCAATAGTAGCGATCGCACTTTCCAACCTTGATTGCTCCCGACAAATACCAGCACTTTCCCAAACTAGACGCGGTAACTTCTCTCTGAGTGCTTCTAGCTGTGCTTGCTGAATCTGCCACTCACTAGCATCAACACTAAATTTCCGTAATGGCAGCACTGGTATTTCTGACGGCAACCCAATATTTTCTAACTCAATATGAGCCATCTGGGCCCCAAACACAATACATTCTAGTAGGGAATTACTGGCAAGACGATTTGCCCCATGTACCCCGGTACTAGCGGTTTCACCCACCGCGTACAAACCGGGGATATTTGTCCGATTCATCAAATCCGCAACAATTCCACCCATCCAGTAGTGGGCAGCTGGCGCTACAGGAATTGGTTCATGGAAGACATCAACGCCCCAATGCTGACAAACTTTGATGATGTTGGGAAAGCGATGACGAATCTTGTCGGCGGGGATGGGGCGCATATCCAACCACACATGGGCAGTAGCCAGATCAAGGGCGGTACGTTGTAAATGGCTGAAAATTGCTCTACTGACTACATCTCTAGGTGCAAGTTCACCGGCAGGGTGGTAGTCAAAGGCAAAACGCCGCCCCTCGTTATCAACAAGATGTGCCCCCTCGCCGCGTACAGCTTCGCTGATCAAGAAGCGATCAGCACCAGGTTTAGTGAGGGCAGTGGGATGAAATTGGATAAATTCTAAATCGCGGAGGATAGCCCCAGCCCGATAGGCGATCGCTACCCCATCACCGGTACTAACAGCCGGGTTAGTGGTTTGAGCAAATACTTGACCACCGCCGCCAGTTGCCAATATCACAGCACCAGCTCTTACCCATGTAATTTTTCCTTGATAAAACAGGCTAATTCCCTGACAGCGACCAGTTTCGGGTTCAGTCCATAAACTCAAGGCTAAAGCTTGCTGAATGACTTGAATATTTTGGCGACGTAATACTTGGGTGGTGAGTGTGGTGGTGACTTCCCTGCCTGTAGTATCCGCAGCGTGGAGAACACGGCGGCGAGAATGGGCAGCTTCTAAAGTTAAAGCCAAGGCTTGACCCTGACGGTCAAAAGCTACCCCCAGGTTAACTAGGGATTGAATGCAGCTAGGGGCATGTTGGGCGAGAAATTCTACAGCAGTGCGATCGCATAAACCCGCACCCGCCTGAATCGTATCTTCAATGTGCAGACGGGGAGAATCTTCTGGGGCTACTGCTGCGGCAATGCCACCTTGTGCCCAATCACTAGCGGACAAAGCAACGGTTTCTTTGGTAATCAAACCGACTTGCAAGGACTCTGGTAGACACAGCGCTGTGTATAGTCCAGCTGCACCCGCGCCGACTACTAAGACATCAAATTGGCTAGGAATATCTATATCTATCTGGGGCAAGGTAATGGAGAAGTGAAGAGTTAGGAGTTAGAAGTGAGGAGTTAGAAGTGAGGAGTTTTGAATTTTTAACTCATAACTCCCAACTCCTAACTCCTAATCGTATCCCACTCCTGGGAATCAGGAGTGGGCTGCTATTTGCTAGATTAACTGCAATTCAGTTATCTGTAGATACCGTTGTTAAAGCGATCGTCTCCTTCATTGAAGGCAGGCTCTAATTCTGTCACGGTGAATTTATCAAGGTTAGCTTGCAGGGTTTGTTTTTGGCGATCGCTCAATCCTGGAAGATCCAATACATCCTCTACATTTTTGTAGGGAGCATTTGTGATGATTTTCTTAGCCAAGGTGGGATAAAGCCCTGGGAACTGTTGAAAAGCTCGGACGTTGGTATTATTCAAATCAATTTTTTTACCAAATTCCGTTCCTAGTTTAGCGTCTGCCCGATTCTGCCGCTCAATTGCCAGAACTGGGACTTGGGGAAAAGCAAAACTGTTGAAACTAGCAGCTTGGGCTATCTGAGTTGTTCCCAACCATCCCCAGCAACCAAGTAACAAACTAAACACTGTTAATAAACGCGCCAATCCTTTCACGATTTTCTACCTCTTTCCATCAAACAGAAATAAAAGTTTTAAGCTAACAACAGTTATTAGTCATTAGTCATTAGTCATTAGTCATTAGTCATACCCTGCGGGAAGCCGTTAATGCCTCTACGTGAGAGCGCCAAGGACGAAGGACAAAGAACAAAGGACAAAAGCTGATAGCTTAGTCAACACAGCAGTCATCAGAAACTAATATACAGCGTATTAATATCCACAATATTTACCGTTACTGGGTTTGACTATACTTTTGGCAAAAATTTTTATTGTAGAAAGAGTGCCTGCATAGCAGCGATAGCGTTACATCGACGATCTCGGTAGCATTCTCAGCTAGACGAAATCTTTTCGGGGTGGCTGATTCTACCTCTCAAGCAGAAACCAAACTTACGATTCCTAAGAGCGAAAACCTTACCAAAAAAGACTTGATGCTGATGGATTTTTATGTAATATTTCTTAACTAATTAATCTCATCTACAGCATCATTTTTGATGTGCCGTAGATTGGGCTAGGAAAAGTTTCAGTAGGAGAAGTCTACACGCTCATTGCAACATATAGCGTGTTCTGTCTTCTTCACGCTGCGATCGCAGCTAACAAAAATAGACTGTCTACCAATATTGTGCTTAAAACTGCGCCACTAAAGGCATACCAGTGTATTTGCTTTAGATTTAAAGGTAAAATTCCGACTGTTAACAGCACTAAGGCAAGAATTATTGCCCAACTTTGTCCCCAAGGTGTTTGTACTTGTATGAGGGCATTTTGTAATATTTGCGGTGCTACATCTGCATCTACTCTCATAATTTGCCGCCAACAGGGCATTAAATCTACTAGATAAAAATATACATCTGTTAAAGCTGTACCGAGTAAAGAACCTAAATAAAACCAGCTACCCACCTTGCCCCAATTCTTCATTAGACACCAGCAAGCAAATGGTAAGCCTATAGACTCCATTGGCAGATGCCATAAAGGTTCCCAACGTAACCAGCCCCAGTAAATCGCCCCCGCTAACCAACTCCCACTAAATCCTAAGAGTAAATCCCCCCAGACGTAAGTTGCGGGACGTGACATTAAGCTAAAACTTAGCCACACCCAAAATGCTGTAAGCGCTAAACTCAGACTTGGTAGCGATCGCACGATAGGCGCTTCTATAAATACTGGCACTGATACCAAGAACACTGCCGCCGCAAACACTAACCAAGTTTGTCGGGCAGAAATAGATAAGGGTAAAGAGGGAGAAAAGGAGAGTGTAGATTCCAATTGCTTGATACCCGTCAGCCCAGTATCAGCTAAATCCAACTCAGTATCTATAGAAGGGGTAGAGGCGGTGTAGGAGGACAATGTATTATTAATCAAAGTTTTTAATATTTGTTACTAAACTTTATCTTATTTAAGATATCACATTTTAAAATCCCCCCCTGGGGCATTGCAATTATACTGAAATTTTAGGCAGTGCTGACACAAACCAAACAAAACATACTGCAACAGACTCATCAATTTAAAGTTGCACTATGTACACAACTCTCTGTAGTTCTGTGTAAATAGGGGACTAAAGAGAAATGAAGGGTAAAATTTAACACTTAAAAAGCGAACTGGCATCAGTCCGCTAAATATTAAAGTTTGATGAATTGACAAAATTTCGTTGACTTATTGAAGTGGGTGTAAGAACATAGTCAGCGTCTTCGATGATGTTATTGATCGGTTAAATTTAATTTTCTACAAAATTAGGTGCAATAGAGAGTATAGAAAGCAACATCATCTAAAGAATAATGTCTAAAATACGGAAAAGGTATTAATTGGATATGGAGTTTATTCAAGCTTTTATTTTGGGTATTGTTCAAGGTGTCACAGAGTTTTTGCCAATCAGCAGTACTGCACATCTTTTGATTGTGACAAAGGTATTTGGTTGGAAAGAGCTAGGCTCTAAAGATTTTGTTGATGCAATTCAATTTGGTAGTGTTATAGCAATTTTGGGGTATTTTTGGTCACTGATTTCTAGTATTGTCAAAGGTGGAATCGAAGCAATAAAAGACAAAGACTGGCAACGCGAAGAATGGAAAATCCTTGTCGGTATTGCAGTAGGAACAATGCCTGCCTTAATTTTCGGCTTTCTTTTGAAAGATGTTTTACCTGAGAGTGCATTGATTATTGCCATTATGTCAATTGTCATGGCACTTTTACTAGCTTTGGCAGAAAAAATTGGCACTCGCAAGCGAGGTTTCGATTCATTGCAGATTCGGGATGGTATTTTAGTTGGATTGGGACAAACACTTGCTTTGATTCCGGGCGTTTCTCGTTCTGGCTCAACGTTGACAACAGCCTTATTTTTAGGATTAGAACGCGATACAGCAGCAAAATTTTCATTTTTGTTAGGGTTTCCAACTCTTACCATTGCTACCCTGTATAAAAGCCTGAAAATCTTCAAGTTGTTTCAGGAGCAACAGTTGCCAGATAACATTGTTGGATTGTTAGTTGTCGGGATTATTTCAACCTTTATTTTTTCTTACCTATCAATTGCATTTTTGATCAAATACTTAGCAACCAAAAACACTTTGATTTTCGTATGGTATAGATTAGCATTTGGTAGTGTGATTTTACTAGCGATCGCAGCAGGTTGGAAAGGATAATTCATAATAGTCATTAGTCATTGGTCATTAGTCATTAGTCCAATGCCCAATGCCCAATGCCCCATGCCCAATGCCCAATCCCCCATGACTACCATTCATCCTGCCCGAATTACCAAGGTTCTTCCAGACTCTATAGCCGCAGAGATTGGCTTTGAGTCTGGGGATGCGATCGTTGCAATCAATGGTACACGTCCGCGTGACTTAATTGATTATCAGTTCTTGTGTGCTGATGAAGTCTTGGAACTAGAAGTTTTAGACGCTACTGGTAAAACTCATAGCCTGGAAATCGAAAAAGATTACGATCAAGACTTGGGGCTAGAATTTGAAACTGCCCTATTTGATGGCTTAATTCAGTGCAATAATCGCTGCCCATTTTGCTTTATCGACCAACAGCCACCAGGAAAGCGTACTAGCTTATACTTTAAAGACGACGATTACCGTCTAAGCTTTTTGTACGGCTCTTATCTTACCCTCACTAATTTGCCAGAAAGAGAATGGCAACGGATTGAGCAAATGCGCTTGTCTCCGTTGTATGTTTCTATTCATGCTACAGAGCCTGAAGTTAGAATTAGACTACTAAAAAATCCCCGTGCGGGACAAATCTTGCAACAACTCAAATGGTTTCAAAAAAGGCGACTACAAATTCATGCTCAAGTGGTTGTTTGTCCTGGTATAAATGATGGGGAACATCTGGAGAAAACCCTAAAAGATTTAGCATCCTTTCATACTGATGAAGTCCCTACGGTGGCATCAGTGGCAGTTGTACCAGTCGGATTGACACGATTTAGACCCCAAGAAGATGAACTTATACCAGTAACCAAAGAAAAAGCTAAAGAGGTGATTTCTCAAGTCAAAATGCTTACCCAGCAATTTCGCCAACAATTTGGTTCTAGCGTTGCTTGGTTAGCCGATGAGTGGTTTTTGATTGCAGGTGAGGAATTACCAAGCGAATCTGAATATGAAGAGTATCCTCAAATTGATAATGGTGTTGGTTCTATTCAGTTGTTTATCAAGCAATTCGCAGCCGCCGCAACAGAATTATTACCACCAAAAGTTTCTCCTCAGAGAAAATTAACTTGGGTAGTAGGCAACGCAGTAGAAAAGGCATTTCAACCTATCTTGCAACGGTTGAATTCTGTTGAAGGTTTAGAAGTAAATATGCGTGCTTTATGCAGTGATTATTGGGGACAGAAAATTACTGTAACAGGGTTGCTGACAGGGCATGATTTGCTGTTGAACTTACAAGGGCAAGATTTGGGCGAAGGGATTTTATTGCCAAATGTAATGCTCAAACATGGTGAATTAGTATTTCTAGATGATATGAGTATTGAAGAATTAGCCTGCAAACTAGAGACAAAAATATTACCAGTGGCAGGAGTTGAAGATTTAATCAATACCTGCATTATTTAATCTAGACAATTTATCCAATTTATGCATTCTGCTCTAACTTTAAGGACTCCAGTGAAAAAAACGTCCTATCGTCGTCGGATATTACAACTGTCATGGATGTCAACTTACATCTGAAATTTGTCTCTTTCCGACTGGCAGAGGGACAAGTTTAGTGTAGTAAAATCAGGGGGAGGTCTTTTGATGGACTAATTAAGCGAACACCATACAACCGCTTGAACTCACATCTTGTTAGCTTAACTCTTGCGATCGCAATCAGTTGGTTAGTCTCGCAATTATTTAAAAGTTTATTTTATCCAAAACAGAATTTAGGAGTCAGGAGTCAGGAGTCAGAATTCAGCATGAATTATCTTTGAGTGCGTAGCGTAAAACCTGCGGCATAGCTTTGAGCGTCTTGATTTTGCTTGGAAGTAGAGTGTTTCAGACTTTGATCTTGAATTCTGATTTCTAAATTATTCTTCAATTATATCTATCAAATATTGGGAAAACTTGGCTAAATAAGTAATTAGGACTTACGCACTGTACAAATTAATCATGGTATGAATTCACGAAAATAGGTCGTTTCCGGCTTTGATTAATTATTCTTTAATGGTACATAAACCCGCACTATGGAGGGCACAGCACTGCTGTGCCCCTACGACAGATTTGGTTTTTCAAAAATGCATATTTTGTATTTTGTGTCAATGCGTAAGTCCTAGTAATTTATAAGGGCGATAATTATTTATTATCTATTAATTGAAGTAGCGAAGCAGCACTACAATAATAGTAACTTTGCTAGAAAAAATAACTATAATTAAAGTAACTATTTTAGTTTAGGTGGCAGTGAAAATTATCTGCAATTATAAAAACGCCTATTGTGCTTGCAAATTAAAAAATAAAAAAGCTAGTCAGAAATGTAATTAAATTGCCGATATAAGAGCCAAAAGTTGATCTAGAATTGCCTGGGACAATTTGAGTATCTATCTTGGCATTTTTTACTGGTTTTGATAGGCTAGATTGATGAAGGTCGTTCAACTAAAGACTTCTACAAAAAGTCTATAGAAATCCTAGTTCTATTTTTGAAAAACCATACCAATAGTAGTTTTACGTAATTTAGGCTAGAGTCTCAGTAGACTTACGAGAAATAAAGCTATAGCCCTAAATTATGTACTAATGAATTCCGAGTAATAACGAAATTAATTAATAAAGTGAGGAGTTACTGGTGAAGCATCAGGAAAACCAAAAATATATAAGTTTAAAAATTAAAGAAGCTAAAAAATTATTGATTTTAAGTGGCGAAATTGTAATTTTAAATTTCTTGAGTATTTTGCCAGTAACAGCAGCAACCGAAGAACCTGTATTGAGCGTAGTGTACGGCCAAGAAAATGCAAATCAATGGACAGGGATAAGCGATCGCTTACAAGCAACAGGGGTGAAATATTGTGTAATTCCTCTAAATGATGTCAAAAGTGCGGCAGATTGGGGCGATCGCCGGGTATTGTTTTTGCCAAACGTTGAGACATTAACACCCACCCAAGCGATCGCTCTAGAAGAATGGATGAGTAAGGGAGGGCGTTTGATTGCTAGTGGCCCTATAGGTAGTCTGTCATCGCCAGGAGTACGACAGTTATTGCGATCGCTCTTGGGAGGTTATTGGGGATTCAGCCTCAGTGATACACAACAGATTAAACCTGCCAAAACCAATATCCCAGGATGGGCAAATCAAACTGGACTCTTTGGAAAAGTCCGTGGCGGCGTTGTAATTCCTAACGATATGGGCACTGAATCTCCTGCTGTTTGGAATTCCAAAGATAATCCTGCCGCAGTAGTGACAACTGAGCGCTCCACCTTTATGGGCTGGCGCTGGGGAACAGATACAGCCTCAGCAGCTGAGTTAGATAATGCCTGGTTAAAAGCTACTATTAATTACTATTTCACAGCACTACCACCATCAAATCGTACTAAAAAAATAGCAGGAGGTTCCCAAACCTGCTCTACGAATGTGGCGGCTGCACCCAGGGGGCAGGGGATCAGTTCATCTCCGCTATCCCCTCCTAAAACTGCCACCGCTCCCATATCTAGACCGCTTCCTATAGTCAAACCCCCAAGCTCTCAGGAAGCTATTGATCAGTTGGAACAAAGGGTGCGTCTAGATGTTGCACCTAACTCTAATGATCCGATTGACACCAACCAAGCGATCGCCCTCCAGCAAGAGCTAGAAAACCTGATTGGTCGAGTGGAAAGCGCTCATTTAGCGGTATTAACCGATGCGGCTAATGTTGGTGAAACGATATCTGGACAGAAGCAGTTTTCTAGACATTTAGACAATTACGCCTCTTTGCCAGTAAAAGAGCAGCAGACACAATTGGCCTCAACCAAGCTAGGGGGGCTAGTTATGGGTAAAGAGCAAGCCTTGGCACAAGCAAGGGTAATTGCCAAAAATTTACCCCAACAGATTGCCCAAAAAAACTACGCACTGGCTCGTCAGCAGTGGTTGCTTGCTAAAACAAGTTTGTGGCAGCAGTTTCCAGTTGATCAAAAACTAGCTCAACCAGAAATTCGGGCAGTTTGGTTAGATCGGGGGACGATTGTTCGTGCTGGTAGCAAAGCCGGACTAGCCCAGATTTTTGATCGCCTCACCCAAGCTGGAATTAATACCGTCTTTTTTGAAACTGTTAACGCTGGTTATACAATTTATCCAAGCCAAGTCGCAAAAGAGCAAAACCCCTTGATTCGTGGGTGGGACCCACTGGCAGAGGCAGTGAAATTAGCCCATGAGCGAGACATGGAATTACACGCTTGGGTTTGGACTTTTGCTGCTGGCAACCAACGTCACAATGAAATTCTCAACGTTAATCCTGATTATCCAGGGCCAGTACTGGCGGCTCATCCCGATTGGGCAAACTACGATAACCTTGGCAACATGATTCCCGTTGGCCAGACTAAGCCATTCTTTGATCCAGCCAACCCCGAAGTACGGCAATACTTGCTCAAGCTGTATGAGGAAATTGTCACTCGCTATAAGGTGGATGGTTTACAGTTAGACTACATTCGCTACCCTTTCCAAGACCCATCAGCAGGTCGAACCTATGGCTATGGCAAAGCTGCAAGAGCGCAATTTCAACGGCTTACTGGTGTAGATCCATTGAATATTTCTCCTAGCCAACCAGACTTGTGGCAAAAGTGGACGACATTTCGCACCGAGCAAGTTGATAGTTTTGTCGCCCAAGTATCACAGCAGTTGCGACAAAAGCAACCAAATTTGATTTTGTCAGTTGCGGTATTTCCTTTACCCGAAATAGAGCGGATTCAGAAAATTCAACAAAATTGGGAAACTTGGGCAAGGCGGGGGGATGTAGATTTAATCGTTCCCATGACTTATGCTCTGGATACTTCTCGCTTCCAACGACTTGCTCAACCCTGGATTGCTTCTAAACAATTGGGAGCTACCTTGTTAGTGCCGGGAATTCGCTTACTTTCTTTGCCAACCATCGGGGCATTTGATCAACTCCAGTTGGTAAGGGACTTGCCAGTTAGTGGTTAT
This sequence comes from Nostoc cf. commune SO-36, assembly GCF_023734775.1. NCBI lineage: Bacteria > Bacillati > Cyanobacteriota > Cyanophyceae > Nostocales > Nostocaceae > Nostoc > Nostoc commune. The sequence continues at coordinate 967,669 of NZ_AP025732.1, forward strand.
GCACTCTTTGCCGCAGAGAATTTTAACAACGATCTACAAAAACTTTTTAATAACACCCAAGGTAGGGTTCAATCTAAAACAAGTCAACCGATTCCTCACCGTCAGCCTTTTCAAACTGCCGCCATCCGTTACACCGCACTGCAACGGGAATGGAAATTTGTTTTCCAAAATGACCAACTACAAAGGTCTGCTCAGAAAATATCAGATTTTAACAATCAGGCAGAAGTTTTACGCAGTGCTTTAAATCAGCTTGCCACTTCCCCTTCTCCTAGTAAGCTGCTAGTGGCAAAAGCCTCTCTAACTCGCTTCCAGTCACAATTTCGAGTATTGATGAGCCAAGAACTTAAGTCGAATTCCTATCAAGTCAAAGTTTGGGAAAATCGGCTTGTAACTATAGAAAGGCTATTACGTTACGGCGAACGGCGGGTACAGTTGCGTTCTGAGTGAAAGGCAAGGGGAGCAGGCTTGCCGTGAGCGTAGACGAATGGGAGCAGGGGGAAATTACTCTCCTGTGCAGCTTCCCCATGCCTAATGCCCAATTTCCAACTAGCTGGGTATAAGCTGTTTGTAATTCTTAACACACTTTTTGTAGTGTTTATATACCAAATATTACTATCTGTTTAGCGTCAAAATATTGGAAAATACTTAGATAACCAGTTTGAAATAAGTATTGTTTGATAATAGCTATCGGAAAAATCTATGCAAGCTTTACCTCAGCTTATCGGGTTACAAAGCAAACAGTTAATTATTGACTGTTTGCTGCTGATGGTTGTGCCGCCAAAATCAATATTAGGTGGGATGTCTACAACGGGCTACACCTACGTACTGATGTTAATACGACGCAAAAGTGTCTTCTTCTCTTCATGTTCCCAGGTAGTGGGCTGCTTCACAAAGTATTGTCAAATAATGCTTGTAGCTTCAAGAGCTAGTTTTAAAACAACCAATATTTTTGAAGTTTCATAATATTTAGCATATCAGAATTTTTGGAGGTAGCTTCAGTGCTATCACTACCATGTCGGTTAGCAATAGTGATATTTACTACTAGTTGAAGATAGCCAAGGTAACATAATCGTGTGAATTACCCTTCAAGGTATCTGTGAAGCACTGGCAAAAAAACAGAGAAAAATATAGACAAGGCTAGTATTGGTTCTTTTGAGGAAGAACATTAGATTCTTTTTAAGAGGTAATATATTAGGCACTGGATTAGGGATGGAAATTGTAAAAAAGCATTTTAGATATCTACCAAGGTGAAATCTTTGTTCTAAGTATGCTGGAATTTAGTATAAACTTTACTATTATTTTGTGATTAATTAAATAATAAAATATAAATCGAGGAAAATATATGTCCAAAATTTTAATAATAGAAGATGAAGAAGCAGTCCGTGAAAACATTTTAGATTTACTAGAAGCTGAGGATTTTGAAACTATCGCTGCGGCTAATGGTAGAATCGGGATAAATTTGGCTATCTCCGAAGTTCCCGATTTAATTCTATGTGATATGATGATGCCCGAAATTGACGGTTATGGCGTGTTAACAACGTTTACGCCAAGAACCATCAACGGCAACGATTCCCTTCATCTTTTTAACTGCCAAATCTGCTAAATCAGATTCCGTCAAGGTATGAATATGGGTGCTGATGACTATATAACTAAGCCGTTCACTCGGTCTGAGTTATTAAGTGCCATAATGAACAGGTTGGAAAAGCACGCTACTTTAAAAAGGTATTTATCTCCTAAACCTGTCATTAATAACTTGTCTCCCAAAATGCAGTTGTTAGAGATTAGCTTACACCGGGCTATCAAACAAAATAACTTTCAAGAGTTTGAAATTTATTATCAACCAATAGTCGATATCGCTTCTGGAAAAATAGTTGCGGCGGAAAGTTTATTGCGCTGGCAAAGTCCAGAGTTAGGGATGATTTACCCAACAGAATTTATTCCCTTAGCAGAGTCTACAGGTTTAATTGTTCCTATTGGTAAATGGGTATTAAAAAAGGTATGCAAACAAATTAAAAGCTGGCGAGATGCTGGAATTTATTCTTTGCTTGTTGCCGTAAATTTGTCAGTAATTGAATTTAATCAACCAGACTTTATTCATAAAATAGTCAATTTTATAACTGCCAATGATTTGGAACCAAATTACTTAGAAATAGAACTTACCGAGAGTATGATTATGCAGGATGTAAATAGTGCGATCGCTACTATGATTAAATTGCAATCTTTGGGTATAAAAATTGCGATCGATGATTTTGGTACGGGCTACTCTTCTTTAATTTATTTGAAAAACTTACCAATTAATACGTTAAAAATAGACCGTTATTTTATCCATAATGTTGCTAACGATCCACAGAAATCAGCCATTACTAAAGCATTAATTCAAATGGCTCATAATCTCAATTTAGATGTAATAGCTGAAGGTGTAGAAACCGAAGCAGAACTGGCTTTTTTGCGCCAATACAACTGTAATTCTATGCAAGGTTTTCTATTTAGCCGTCCATTACCATCAGCAGAATTTGAAAAGTTTTTGTTGACTAAATAAATGCTTGTATGTCTGAATACTGGACATCGGGCAATAAATGATTTTCCCAGTGCCCAATCCTCTAAGAGCTTAACTAACTAATAAAAATAGGACTTTAGACTGGCGACAATTATTAAGTATCGAGTCTACAGTAAGAAAGTTGTGTATAGTGTCTACCGCCATGAAAGTCTTTGCGCGTTTTTTGCTGCCAGTTTTTTTACTGACTTTGGCAGTAGCCTGTAACCAGACTCGCGCTTCATCAGATAATCCCACAGCACAAACTGTACCTTCTGCCCAACCGACACAGAATTCTACACAGTCAAAAAATATCGTCCGTACTGAAGCACTTTCACCTACACCCATCCGCATCAATCTGAAGAATTTGCCAGCACCCTTCGCAACAGAAAGTGTTTCCAAGCGGCCTGAGGTAGTGCCGATTCCGCAAAATCCGGTGCTGCGCGTACCACCAGGGTTCACAGTAAACGTCTTTGCCGAAGGTTTAGATGCCCCACGCTGGCTAGCTTTAACCCCCAGTGGTGATGTCCTAGTGACTGAAACCGGGCAAAATCGCATTCGTTTGTTGCGTGACAGCAACGGCGATGGTATTGCCGACGTTCGAGAAACCTTTGCTAGTACAGATAACGGACTCAATAAACCCTTCGGTATGGCTTTTGTAGATAATTCCTTTTTTCTGGGGAACACAGATGCTGTGGTGCGTTTTCCCTATACTCAAGATCAAAACAAGATTACAGGTAAGGGAGAAAAAATCGCCGACTTGCCCGCTCAAGGTTATAACAATCATTGGACGCGCAATGTCGTTGTCTCGCCCAATGGCAATAAATTATATGTTTCAGTTGGTTCAGGAACCAATGTGGATGAAGAACCCCTACCACGGGCTTCGATACAGGTGATGAATTTAGATGGTTCCCAGCAGCAAACTTTCGCTTCGGGCTTGCGTAATCCTGTTGGTTTAGACTTTCATCCTGTAACTAAGGAACTTTACGCCACTATTAACGAACGCGATGGAATCGGTGATGATTTGGTTCCCGACTATCTGACACGGGTTAAAGAAGGGGCATTTTATGGCTGGCCTTATGCTTATCTGACACCAAACAACCTCGATCCGCGTCAAAAAACGGATGACAAAAGTAAACGTCCCGATTTAGTAGCTCGTACTCAAACGCCAGATGTGCTGTTCCAGGCGCACTCAGCAGCATTGGGTTTGCAGTTTTATGATGGTAAAACGTTTCCCCAAAAATACCGAAATGGTGCTTTTGCTGCTTTTCGTGGTTCTTGGAATCGCGATCGCGGTACTGGTTATAAAATTGTATTTGCTCCCTTCGATTCTAAAGGGCGATCGCTTGGCTATTACGAAGACTTTCTCACAGGATTTTTGTTAAATCCATCTGTACCAACCACTTGGGGACGACCTGTTGGTTTACTGGTGTTACCAGATGGTAGTCTACTACTAACAGAAGAAGCCAATAATCGGATTTATCGGATTCAGTATACGGGCAGTTAAGCAATTTACGCATTCAAACATTTAGAAATTTACGGATAGGATCTTTTGTCTGGAGTAAAGTTATAGCAGTTGTCATCAATAGAGATGTTGTGGCTGCATCTCTCTACCCAGGTTTATGTCGTTTACGGTAAATTACTTAAAAATCCTAATACTCATCTGGTTGAGAAATTGATTATGGCTCCCAATGAAAATAATACTCAGTCAAATATCAACGAATTATCTCCACATTCAGGTACACGATACTGGGGTGAAGTAGAGGTAATCGAGGAGGGAGAAACCTATAGAATTAGTCGTCTTGAAATCAAGCCCAGGCATGGAATTAAACCACAAATCCATTATCATCGCAATGAACATTGGGTTGTAGTTTCTGGTGTAGCGAAGGTAACTTGTGGCGATACGGAAATATTACTGAATCGAAACGAATCAACTTATGTTCCCGCAGCAACTCTACATAAGGTAGAAAATCCTGGGCAGATTCCGCTAGTTATTCTGGAAATTCAAAATGGTGAATATCTGGGCGAAGATGATACTGAGCGCCCCTATGACTTAAATTTGCTCAAACCTGTAGCTGATGCTTAGTAATGGCTGGGGATAAGGCAATACGGTTCGGTTAAGGCAAGAGACGCGATCTAGGCGGTGTCATCAAAAAACCTTATCCCAACCGTATTGGGGGATGAGGGAGAGGAATTTCTCTCCTCTGCCTCCTCCCAATGCCTAAATAAATAAATCAAAACCACCCTTCTTGTTCTAAGGTTTCAATTAGCTGTAAGCCACGGGGATCACCCACTCCTAATAGCGAGGCTTTAGCGTCTTCCCGGACTCCTAAATCTTGGTCTTCGGCAAAGGCTTGAATTAAAGCGTCGATCGCTGTGGCATAAACTACATTAGAAGGCAGTTCGCGGCAAAGTTGACCAATTGCCCATGCACTGTTACTCCGCACTGCTTCCACAGGATCTTTGACTAAGGCTTCAATTAATGGTGGTATTGCCCTTATAACCGCTTCATAACCCACATCTGCCATTTGTGCTAAGGCGCTAGCAGCCCACAAACGTACTGCGGAAATGTCAGTTCTTAAAGCATCTGCTAGAGGCGGTAAACAACGGCGATCGCGACAGTTTCCTAAAGCCCAAACAACACCTTTACGCACATAGCCATTCCAATCACTGTTTAGTTGAGCAATTAATGGACTCACTGCCTCTGAACTAGGATTGCGTCCAAGTGCATAAGCTGCACTCACCCGCACTAAGGGACAGGTATCACTTAAGAGGCGAATCAGATGGGGGGTAGCACGCGCATCTTCTATATCACAAAAAGCACGCGCTGCTAACATTTTTTGTTGGGGCTGGGGATTTTCCAGCAGGGCTAGCATCTCTTCAGGATCTGGTTTTGCCACAACTGATTCGTCAGTTAGCGGCTCTATTTTATCTAGGGGGCTTTCTAGCTCCTCCTCAATATCGAGTAGGCTTAGATCATCTGCGTCATACATAATTTCATTTCAATCCCTTTTCGGGATTAACACATAATCCCCCGCGCCAATAAGTTAAAGCTTTATAAGTATTAGTTGCGTAATTATACACTTTTCTTTTCCCTCGTTGAGTTTTATCCAAACGAGAAACGCCTTGAAGAAGAATTCAGAAGTCAGAATTCAGGAGTCAGAATCAAGACGCGACGCTCGAATACTCGCTAACGCTCCGCTATCGCGGACTCGCTAACGCTTTGCTATCAGTCGGGGATTCATACCGCGCAGGAATTGAAGACTACTAAATTTTCAATTTAGTGGGGGTGCAAAAACGCCGGTTATTCAGACGCGACGCTCGAGTACTCGCTAACGCTACGCTATCGAGTACTCGCTCTTCCGCCGGCGCTATCCGCCAGTCGCACAAAATTCTGAATTCTGACTCCTGACTCCTGAATTCTGTTCGATAACTTAGACGCTAAAGTTATGTTACTGCTATCCTACCTATAGTTTATTTTTCTGCACTCAGGAATTTTACCATCCACAGGGATTGGGTTTGATAACCTAAGTGATTGTAAAGATTTAATGCGGGTTTGTTTGATTGAAAAACTTGCAATCCAATCTGGCGATCGCCTCTTTGAATAGCCCAATTTTCCACATATTGCATTAAGGCTCTACCAATACCCCGTCGCCGATGCTCTGGTACAACGTAGAGAATAAAAATATGAGCATGACGGTTCCCATGTACTTGATCTATAGCATTGCCCACCCAGAGGCAAGCGATAGGGGGCACACGGGCAGAGGAGAGAGATTCTTTATTACTCCCCTGCTCCCTGCTCCCTGCTCCCTGCTCCCCCTCCTCTTCTACCCACCACAAAGGCGTGTCACTAGAAAAGTATTGCTTAACTGTTTGCTCTAGGTGAGAAAAATCCTCATTGGGAAAGAGATCCTGGTAAGTTCGCTGCATGAATTTAAGCAGTAGCGCCCGATCCAAAGTGGAGCCACGACGAATAATATACCCAGGTAGTAGTTGCTCAGACACTGCTGATGTTTATTGACTTAGCTAGCTCGCGTTATGTGCTGCTGGTGGTAAATCAGTTGGAGTAGGTTGAAAGCTTACTCCCACCTCTTCAATTGGTGCGGGTGCTGCCATATCGGAGGGTAAAAAGATCCGGGCGCTGACTGCCACAAGCGCAAAGAAAAATACTAATACTGCAAGCAGTGGGGCAATGTATTGACGAAAAATAGCCATATTTTAATTGTAAGAAGCTAGGAACTTTTATGAGAACCTAGCTGAAGATTTGTGAAGTATTCTTGATTTATTTTAGCGATTTTCTGTGCATGGGAATTGGGAATGCGGCATTGGGCAATACTTTTCTCCCCCTGCTCCCTTACTCCCTCTGGCGATCGCTCTCCAAGTCATCAAGCACTCTTTCGCAATACCAATTCTCCGCCATCCCAGGATAAGTTTCCTTTGCCTGTTCAATCAACCGTTCGGCTGCGGCAGTGTCACCAGATAATTTAGCGATTAGCCTGTTTTTGAGATAGCTATCAGATAAACCCTCCTCTACCTGGGTTGGTATACTTTGATTTATGCTTGATGGAGTTGATGGCCGGGACTGATCTCTCCGCAACTGCCAAAATAAAACGTAATAAAGTGTCCCAAAAATTAAAATTAGGCTGAGTGTTCCGAAAAAAGTTAAAAGGTTAAATGCTAGATATCCTAGAACTAACTGTGATAGAACATAGCCAAGTAATAGACCAGTAAGTAAGAGGATGAATGTTCCGACAGCAATAACTACTTGATTCCCCATATATCCTCTTCTTCGTCCTCAAGGCCTGGTCTGGATACTGCCACTGGCTGAGGGTTCCAGGGGGCAAATACTGGTAATAGGAGTAGTCCTGGTACGGCGGCGGCAATGGTAATTAAGAAAAATACAGGCCAACCCGTGCTTTGAGCGATCGCGCCTCCAGGGGCCGCCAGAATATCCCGACTGACAGCCATTAAGCTGGATAACAAAGCATATTGGGTTGCCGAAAACCTCTGGTTACAAAGACTCATCAAAAAGGCAACAAAGGCTGCTGTCCCCAATCCACCACAAAATTGTTCTACGTTGATGGCAAGTACCATAGCTTGGTAGTTTTGACCGATGTATGCTAGAAAAAAGTAAGCTAAGTTACTTACTGCTTGTAGAATACCAAAAACCCAAAGCGATCGATTAATGCCAATAGCACTCAAAATTGATCCACCTGCTAAAGCACCAACAATCGTCGCAATTAACCCCATCCCCACTTGAATTGCCCCAATATCGGTTTTGGTAAAACCCGTTTGCAGCAAAAAAGGTGTGGTCATATTGCTCAACAAAGCATCACCTAGCTTATATAGGGTAATGAATGCCAGCATGAGAATTGCTTTGATAATCCCTTGACGCTGAAAAAATTCCTGAAAAGGCAAGATTACAGCATCAGCCAGAGAACCTGGAGGGCTAATTTCCTTGGGTTCCGGTGCGAACAAGGTGGCAAGAATACCAATTACCATCGTCCCTGCCATAAACAAGTAAACTGATGACCAAGGCAGTTTGTCAGCAAGTATCAAGGCTAAAGCACCTGCGACTAACAGGGCAATTCGATAACCTAAGATAAAAACTGCTGCACCAGCCCCCATTTCTAGTTTTTCTAAAACGTCGGTACGGTAGGCATCAACGGCAATATCTTGAGTTGCACTGATAAAGGCAATGACTATGGCGTTGATGGCTAGGAGTTGTAATGCTTGTTTGGGTTGTTGGAAAGCCATGAATGCGATCGCTACAATCAAAGCAATCTGCGTCAAAATTAACCAACCCCGTCGTCGCCCCAAAACTGGCAAAGTGAACCTGTCCACCAACGGCGCCCACAAAAATTTTAAGGAATAAGGCAAACTAGCGAGGCTAAACCAACCAATAGCGGCCAAATCGACCTTTTCCTCCGTCATCCAAGCCTTTAAGGTACTACCAATTAAAAATAACGGTAAACCCGATGAAAAACCTAAAAATAATAAAGCCGCCATCTTGCGACTACCGAAAACTCCCAGCAGCGATTTAATTTTCCTCATAGTTTCAACTTTTTGCCTCTTTTGAGGAAATATCAATAAAATACAACGAGGAAATTGAAAAGTATATCATCTAACTACTACCTCTAAGGGTTTGGATTATCTGAGTGGCAGCAGTTCCGATTAATTTCTATCAGAGATTGAAACTTGCCATAGCTGCTATGTGATTTTTCGTAAACATGAGAAACTACCAAGATTTACTTGGGTTAAATCCAAATTCAGGATAACCTTATAGCGTCAGCGTTTTATTAACTTTCTTGAATTGGATAAACCTGATGTCCCTTGATTTCTACTCTGTGTGCAGCGAGGCATTTTTCCCAACCTTCACGCGTACCAATGTCGCTTTTTTGGTTAAGCAGCCCTAATTCCTGTTCTTGTTGGGTGAGTTTAGCAAATTCTTCATAGCGTGGGTAGTTGCTGGTAACAAATGTTTCCTTACGGTGCAAAATCGGCGGATTTACCCTAGTTTCGTAGTCTCGGTGAGTAATGAAGAGGGTTTTTAAATCAATACCTATACTGACTTTTAAAGCTGGGTGGGGATCAGTGTCGAATTCGGGGTAAAATAGATAGGATATTTGCGGCTTATCAGTGTGATATTTGATCAATGTGGCTCCATCTACACGCCCAATAGTGCGGCTAGCGCAGCCTTCACAAATTCGCAGTAAGGGATCGAGTGCTGCTAATGCCGAAACATGGACGTAAATAGCACCGCGAGTGTGCTTACCAATTTTGCTTTTTTCGCAAGCAGTTTTAATTACCCCAGGTTTACCTAAGCTGAAAAGCTTTTGGTCGGCTACAAGACACGCTTCCTCATAGCTACTAAAAAAGGCTTTGATATCGTGCCGCATTTCTGGGGCTAGCTTCTGCCATGCCGGACGTTTATCAAAGTGAGTCAGGGCGAGATAAACTTGGATATCGAGAGAACGACGATAAGCGATCGCGTCCCATTCAGCCTCATCAGTAGCTTGCAATACTACACCGAAGGCGCGGCGAAAGTTACCAAATTCCTTCAGTAATTCCTGTTCATTTTCCAATTCGCCTTTCACAGGTAGTCTACCGCGCTTGGTAAAGAAAGCCATGAGTGGTTGCAGCTGTTCTTGATAGTCTTCAAACCGCTTAATAGGAATGCGGACTCGCGGCGTAGAAGTGGTAGAAAAGAAGCGGATAGCTTTGTAACTTTCTTTTTCAGCTTCATCTCGAAAAACAAAGTAAACGCCTAGTGCGATCGGTACTGCATCGACATTTAATACTTCATCAATATAAGTTTTGAGTTCTTGTTGTTCGTAATATTTCTGAAAAGTATTGCGGCGCGTCACAATGCCATCATTGTAAGCAAGTTGGGTTTTGCTGGGAGCGTTAATCAGGATTTGAGCCGCGACAATTAAAACTTTCCCGGTGAGTTCCCAGGCTTGGATTAGGCTTTGGCGGCGTTCTTCTGAATCTTCAATAACATTGAGGACGTAACCCAAGTTGACCACATCGGCGGGGGTGCGTGGTACATCAGGATAGTAGTAAGGGTCCCAGCCTGCACTGGTGTAGCCTAAGTTTTTTACTCGCTGCACATCACCACCGTAGCCGCAGCCGTAATCAAAAAAAGTGGTGTCTTGATTGAGGATTGACCCTTCTATAGCCAATCGTACAGGGCGAGATATATCAATGCGAGCGATCGCAGCTCTATGACGCTCAATTTCTAGCGCTTCAGGCATAATATTAGTTGTCAGTTAACGGTGAACAGTTAACAGTCAACTAATATCCTTTCAATTTTTAACCGCCAGTTCAATTAAATCTTCAATTTTCTTGATATTTGGATCGCCTGCTAAGTACCCAATACCGCGATGCAAATGTAAGCGGAATTGAGTGGCGAGGGTTTCTTTATCGGTGAGATAACCGTCATTGTGACAGCGCTGCTTGAGGGCGAGGAGGAGAATATCGGCCATTTCGCCACCAAAAACGCGCCAACTCATTTCGACATTACTATCCTGGGGAATTGGGACGGGTGAGGGCGTGGTTGATTCTGCGAGGGAACGACAAAATGCCCAACGGCATAGGATATTCCACTGGTCAATTTTGGTGCTGCGCTTAAGTTTGGTAAGTTGGTCTTTAGCTGTTTGAGAGAGTTTTATTCTTTCGATTGGGGATTCCATAACTAAAAATAAAAGGGGAAGAGTGAGTCTATCTACGCACACTAATATCAATATTTAAAGTGGTATATATAGTAGTTAGTAATATACAATTCGATAGTTGTCTATATCCTCACAGTCAATATCTCATACATATTTTGAATCTAGTGTCAGGAAAATATATTTAATTAAACTTCGCATTTATAAAATATACGATGGTTAAATTGCAATTACATTTTAATGGCTCTTTTTCCTTTAAAAAAGACGAAATCAATAGACTGCTTCATACTGCTGCCCAAGAAAAAGGCTTAAATGATAGCTTGCCTAATTTGATGGAGAAAACAAGTTTAGGTAATGGCAAAGTAGGACGAGTAAAAAGTTGGGCGGTACGTGCAGGGTTAATTAAGAATAATCGCCCCAGTCGGGAAGGGGAAATTGTCTTGCGACTAGACTCAGGCTTAGAGTCAAATATTACAGACTGGTTGATGCATTTTTATTTAAGTTTTGGTGATAAAGGACTACAACAAACACCAGAAAATCCTGTTGATTGGGGTGGATGGTCTTACTTTATATATACGTTCTTGCCTCGCTATAGTAAATTTACTAGCGAGGAGTTATTGTATCATATTGCTTCCGAGTTTGAAGAAGAAAGCAAAGTGATTGCTGACAGAATAAAATTTATCTTGCGGACATACACTGAGTTTCAAGCTTTAGCATCCTGCAAGTTTATCACTCAACAAGAAGATAAATATGTTGCTGGAAATGCCCACTTACCTAACTCTTACTTAGTGGGATATTTCCTAGCCAAGCTGTGGGAACGTGACTTTAAAGGCGAAGGTTCTGTTCTTACCGAGTCCATCTTGAACCAGAAAATGGGAATTGCTGCTGTACTGGGAATCAAAGCAGACGCACTACAGGAACAGCTAAATGCACTAGAAGCTTATGGCATCATCGAACAGCGACGGGCAGTACCTCCTTTCCAAGTGATTCCGCGCTGGGATGAACCTTTGGCACTGCTGGAAAAAGCCTATGACGGATAAAGCTGATTTCCTGCTGCGAGATGCCAGACCGGATGACAGAATTCACTTGCTACTGTGGGATACACCTGATGAAAGCGAACTAGTACGTATCGCTTTTGACAATAATGCTGAACGGGTCAACTACCGAAAAAATTTGCTACAAAGGATTCATCCGGGAGAAAACTTTCTCACGCTTCATCATAATTTGGATCTGGAATTGGATGCGATCAAGTCAATGTGTTCTGGGGTTAATAAGCAGATTGTTTTACTGGAAGGGTTAGATTGTCTGATTACTTATCTACAGGTGACATCTGGCAGTCACATTACCCTTTTCTGGAAGCAACTGGAAGAAACTCGCAAGTTAGAAAAACTTTTGTGGATATTGCTACCCCAGCAACTAGCACCCAAAAATTGGTCGTCAGAGCGAATTAAGCGTATTCCTTCAGGATAATTATCACTTTGCATCTGCTATTTTAATTGATTATGCTCCTCAACCAACTTGTTGAAATCAACGAAAAGGGTAGTATTGCCAGTTCTGTAAACTTTGGGATGTTGGATGATTTAGAGAAGAATTTGCCTCTGTGTGAGAGTTTTATCTTTAATTACGACTCAACAAAACCTGAATTATCGACGGTTGGTATTTTGGATGCGGTGCGCCGTAGTTATCATAGTCCAAATCAGCCGAATATCCATTTGATGATTCAACAATATGGTAAGGGTAAATCTCATTTTGCGATCGCAGTAGCCAATTTTTTCAAAAAACCCTTCCACAGTCAGGAAGTGCAAGGGATTTTGTCACAAGTAGAAAAAGCGACATCTGCCAAAAATCAGGCTATTTCTGAAGGATTGAAGCTTTTTAAACAAAATCAACGCCACCAACATTTAGTTATCTGTCTTAGTGGTGATATCGGCGGTGACATTAGAAAACAATTTCTACAACAACTCGTTAAAAGTCTAGAAGCAGCAGGTATTCAAGATTCTTTAGCACACCATATATGCAGCGAACCCTTACGCTATTTGGAAACTTTGAATCCAGAGAATAGAGCAAAGGCAGAGAAATATTTACAAAGTAATGGTAATCCTGATGGTGATTTAAATTCTCTCATTCGCTTACTCAGAGAAAATAACTCTGGTGTAATATCTACTGTTAAAAAAATTGCTTTTCAAATCACGGGATTTACTCCTGATTTTACTGCTGATATAAATATTCAAGCAATTTTAGAAGACCTGATAAAAAATCATTGCATTGGTGAAAATGCTCACTTCCAAGGGATTTTAATTTTATTTGATGAGCTAAACCAATATCTAAAAGCTTGGGCAGCAGATGATATTGGTGCTGGAGGTGCTGCACTGCAAAATATTACCAACATTTGTGAAAACTACAAAGGCAAAATCGCTCTTTTAAGTTTCACCCAAATTCATCCCGCCCAAGGAGTTGGGATTTCTGCCAATGTAATACCAGAATACCAAAAAATTGCAACTCGCCTTGCACCAAAAGATGGGACTACTTACAACCCTGCTTCTAGCTTAGAACTGGTTATAGAGAATTTATTGTTGGTAAAAAATGCATCTACTTGGCAAACATTTCGTTCACAATGGCACAACACTCTGAGGAGAGAAGCTGAAACAGCTTTCGAGCGAAGAATTAAAATTTATAAAAATAAAGGCTGGTCTTTTGAAGAATTTTATACCCACTTATCCGAGGGTTGTTTTCCCCTCCATCCTCTGACGGCTTATCTGCTGTGCAACCTTGATTTTACCCAAGATAGAACTGCTATCCAGTTTATAAAAGGTGATGTGAAAAGGTTTATTGCAACTCAACCTGTGGAAAATGCTGGCAAAGTCAATTATATCTATCCTATTGCTTTAGTCGATACCTTTCTTGAAAACTTTTCTAACTACCCCGTTTATAACCACTACAAAAAAGCTGTGGATTTAGTGGCAGGTGCCGAGACTGACGATGAATTAGTTGTTCTCAAAGCCTTGTTTTTATATGAAGCTAGTGGCGAGAACCTGACCAAACCAGACCGAGAAGAACATCAAGATATTTTGGTAAGTTTGACAGGTTTATCTAAGTCTCGACTCCAGGCAGGACTAGATAAACTTGAAAAGGAAAGAGATTTAATTTACCACCGACCAGAAATAAAACTTTATCGTTTCTGGGAAGGAATTAATCCTAAAAGTATTCAACAAGAAATTGAAGAAAAAATCAAATTAAAGCCAACATCAATTAACGAAGTTGTTGCTTATTGTGGAGAAAAAAATATTCTTAAAAAATATCCTTATAATACCACAGTTATTGCAACAAGATTTGTGAAAGATAACAAATTAGTGAGTGAAGATTGGCAATTTGAACGTAAAATATATAGTATTGATAAATTCCTTAAAGCCTTAGAGAACAATCGTACTCTAAACGATACTAAAGAAAAGGGAATTTTCGCGTATGTAATCGCCGAAACTCAAGAAGAGTTACAAGAATTACGGAATAATATAGCTAATTACTTGTCTGAATCGCTAATTAATAATCGAATTGCGGTTGCTATTCCTACAGAAGAAACCGGAAATTTATCTCGTGTAATTCTCAAGATAAAAGCTCTTGAAGAAACTAACCCTACTTCTCAAAAATTGTTAGGCAAAGCTTATCAAGAACAGCTTCAACGTTGGCAGGAAGAGGCAAGCACGCGGTTAACGCGGTTATTAAATAATTGCACTTATTATTGTGTGGGAATCGAGAAAATTCCACCAACAGAACAACACAAAACAGAACGGGTAATCAGCGTACTTCTACAAAATTTATATCCCTTCGTCCCGCCCGTGGATGAAATTGATAAAATGCGTTCAGACCATCAGACAGGTAAAAAAATTGTCGGCTGGACTGCAAAACAAATCTTCATAGAAGATAATATCACTCAACAAACACTTCAAGACCAGTCTTATAGGACTGTTCTTGACCAGATTTTTGTCAAGTTATGGGGTCTATTTAAGAAAACCTCTGATAAGTATATCGTTCAAGAACCAACTCATGAAAAAATCCGCGCTGCTTGGCATAAAATTTCTGAAATAACTGATTTAGAAGGATTACCGCAAAAGATTTTTGGTCTAGAAACAATTTGGCAAGTACTTTCCGCGCCACCGTTTGGTTATAGCGAGTATAACTTTACCATGTTGCTAGCAGGATGGTTGGCAATCCACCGCAAAGAAGTTTGTTTGCGAGGACGCGTCAAACTTACTACTAAAAAGGGAGAGTTTGTTCCTTCACAAGATAAGTCTGTGCAAGACTGGGGTAATTACTGATATTCTCCAAAACCCCACCGCATTTGTTAACGACTGGATTGTTAAACAAAAGTCCAAACTAATTCGTCGCCAACAAGCAGAAATGCCGATTTCGGTATCACGAATAAATTATTACGATGAGGCGCAGGAGTATTTAGAGGCAGTTGTTGCTTTTTTGGAATCTAATGAACCGGATGGGTTAGAAAAAGAAGAATTAACTAAGAATAGAAAGCAGATGAGTGCTGCGGTTGCTGAAATTGACAAGTGGTTCCAACCAGTCCAAGCTGTGGAAAATTTACCTCATGATGCACAATTGGCAGCACTGTTACCACTTTACCCGCAACTGTTGAAGCGATCGCCAAACAACTCAATTTTACCAACAGAACAACAACGCGATCGCTTCTCTCAAGCATTTCAAACTGTAAGTAATAAAATTGACCAACTTGTAGCAGCAAAAAGCAAGGGTGCTGAGTCACTATCTACCGAACAAGCTTGCAATAATTATAAAATTGAGATTCAAGGAATTATTGACCAGATTACCCAAATTGCAGACTTGCCTCCCCACTTAATTGAGAGTTTGCAAAATGCCCTGCGTACCAGCAATATCAGATTAACAGACATTAGGCAGAAGGCAGAAGAAGGGCAAAAGCAAGCTGAAGATACACAAATTATGCAGAATATTCGTAATTCTGCAACAAAAATCAAAACTATTCATCTTTCTCAAGCAGCACTTCAAGAAATTGAAAATTTACAATCTTGCTTCAATTATGCTGATAAATTTCAGGGTGAACTTGCTGAGATTGTACAGTCAATTCAAAACAAAATCACTAGCGATCGTTCTAGTCTGGCGAATCTCCGCACTCAACTACAGTCAGTAATAAATCTCACAGAATTAGATGTTATTAATACACAATATGCCAAGCTTGATGTTGTATTTCAAGATTCGGCTGATTACGAAAATTACCAAGAATTACAACCACAAATTCAGAGTTTAAAGCACGATCTAGAGCAAATACAAAGTCTAGAAATTCGCTATCAACAAAGTGATTCTATTGCCAGTTTTAATGATGTTTTGGCAATAATTGCTAGTCAGGTGTTGAATATCCATAATACTGACCGCTTTCAAGAGAGGATTTCTCTGTTAGAAGTAAATGTTAGGAATAAAATACAGGAATATGAACAAAAACAATCACAAATTCTCCAACAAAAACAAGCTGCTGCCCAGCAATGGGTAAAAGATTTAGAAACCAGTTGTACTCAAATAAACCAATCGGTTGATGATGCGGAGAAACTAGAAATAGCAAACAATCTACTTGAGCAAATTCAAGCTGAAAAATCTGATTATATTAACTTAATTAGTGTTACAGAAACTCAGTTACTAGAGAATATAGAACGTCAATGCGTTGAGGAACAGAAGAAAGATATAACCAATCAAATTTTCGTACTGTTACGGCAACTTCCCCGTTTAGGGCAACAAAATGTATACGAGAGGTTAGGGCAAATTCTCTCAGAAAAGACGGATGAGTGATCAACATATCATATTAGACCCTACTGGATTATACGATATTCCCTCCGGCTATATCCGAATTACAACAGAGGTGGAATGGATACAGTTCTTTGGTTGTCAGTGCCAATCCTTGCTGGGTAAGAGGTGAGCGATTATGCAAATGGGCAGAAACTTGGCTGCGATCGTGGAATAGAACTGAGTAAATCACGGAGATTAAGCAGCATCCCCGCTACATACTAGGGCAATTGTTTGCTAATGTACCCTTACCAGATGATTGGACTGACGAGCAACTACTGATTCTGACTACCAAGTTAGATTTTTATCCCCAAGACAACCCCATTGCCCACTTTTTGGCAGACAATATCACCAACAGTAATGGACAGATATGGTTTGCCCAAGCCTCGATTTCAAATCTCGCCACTTGGTTGTCAACTCCAATTCCAGAAGAGTACAAACTCCTAGAGCAAGTTTGGCAGCAACGTTTCAAGGAACATAAGTTAGCAAACTATTACCAGACTGAAGATAAATTATTGTTCCTGCGTCGCTGGTTAGGCATAGCAGAACCAGTCTTCAATGACATCGGCAAGTATCCCTTGCCAGTTCCCGACTTCCTCAGACAAGAGTTTGACACCTATTGGGAACAACTCATCTCTCGCACCGAAGGTAAAGTTCTGGATACCCTAATGCCTGCGAACCAAGTAGGTATGGAGCGAATTGCAAATTGTGCTTACAAGGTTCTTGGCAATCGGCCTAACTGGATTAATCAAGCCAGGGAAGCCAAAGTTACCCCTTATCTTAGTTATCAGCAGAAGCAAGAATTAAATCTTAATCAACATCCCCCCCAACCCCTGGCTTTAGATGCTACTCCTGGGCAAGCTTTAGCTTGGGCAACAAAAAATTACCTGCCCTTCCGTCGCTGGGAAGTTATTAAGCAATCTGCCGTTGCAACAAAAATTAGTGATAGTTGGCGGATAGCTTTGTTGAGTGGATGCTCCAGCACTACCCCCAAATGCAGGTAGACTCAGTAGAAAATTCCTACCTCAACTACAGCTTTGCATCAAAAGTACAAAATCTTTGCCAAGAAAGTCCTGTTTTTTGGGTTGTGGTCGATGGCTTAGGATGGTTAGATCATCTAGAACTTTTGGCTTTACTCACGAATAATTACAAACTAGCTGTAGAAACTGCCATTGAGCCTCGGTTTAGTATTCTGCCCACTAAAACAGAGTATGCCAAATGGAGCCTATATGCTCAATTGTTGCCGATGATTCTGCTTGGGTTGCGGATGCTGGCAAAGCTTTTGTGAAAATGGGTATGGGCAAACGTTATACAGATAGACAAGTTGACAGACTTTACAGCGCTTTGAGAAAAAAGACTTCTAAGTTGTATTGTTGGGATACAGATATATTCGATAGTCTTTATCACACTCAAAAAGATTGGCAAAGCCTTTACGAACTTGACCGTCCCCACACTCTAGAAGGCATTGCCAAGAAAATTGATTACTGTTTGCAACAATACCCCGATCCAGAAGCGCTGAGAATCGTGATTGCTAGCGATCATGGTCAAATGATGGGTACTTCCGAAAAAATCACCCACTGCCCCCCAGAACTGGAACCAAAGGGGAGAATGGCGATCGGTAAAACAGATGATACCAGGTTTGTGGTTTTGGAAGGCAATCGCTACGGTCTTCCTCACGATATTAGTATTGTTAAAGGCTCCGCCAGCTTAGGTTCTTTTAGCTACACTAGCAATAAAAAAATTATCGGTTCTCACGGTGGGCTATTTCCCGAAGAAGTTGTGGTCGGCGTATCTGTTCTGCGAAAATCGATCCAACGTCTTCCTGTACTGCTTTTTTGCTTGAGTGAAGGCAAACCCAGACAGGCAGGAAAACTAGAAATTACTATTGAGAATCCTAACTCAGTGCCGCTAACAGACCTTTGCCTATATATTCACGAACTACCTGATTTTCAGCAGGGAAAACTATTAAAACAGGAAATTCCTGCTAATCAGCGCTTCAGTTTTCAGATAATAATTCCCGAAGTACCCCCATTGCCCCCAAATTATCCGGGAAATAACTTATCTTTAACTGGCAATTTAACTTTTAGGTTTGCCTATGCTGAAATTGAAAGCACTGCTCTCACTCCTGACTCAAAAATTATTATTAACCAAATATATAGTAGTGGATTTGATATAGATGAATTCTTGGGAAGCAACAACCTATAATAACGATTTGGTTCGTGAGGTTTTCGGAAATCTCTGTATTGATAAAACTAGACTCCCATCTAGTGGACTCAGTTCTATTGGCGTGCCTAGTTTTGTGGCTGAATGGTTATTAGATAAAATAGTGCCCGGTTCAGGAACACTTACATCAATAGAATTAGAGAAAATCGATAGTTTTATTAAAAAAGCCTTTCCCCGGAAAGATGACCGGAATGAAATTATTTTTGACCTTACTCAAGGGGAAATCCGAAAACTCATTGCTTTAATGCAGGTACGCATTAAATTAGAACAGGGAGGAAAAGTAATTCCTGAACCATTGGCACAAATTCCGGTATTAAATTTGACTGAATGTAGCATTGCGACTGATATTGTCGAACGTTATAAAATACTGCTACGCCAAGGAATATGGGGCAAAATTACTCTAGCTATGCTTCCCGATGGCAAAGTTGAAGTGATGGATTTTGAACCATTTCAATGTTCACAAGTTGATTTACAAGGCTATGCGGAATGTCGGGAAAAATTTAATACACAACAATGGCGGGATTTAATATTTTGCTCAATGGGTTTTAACCCCCAGCATCCCAGTTATCAGCAGGAAGCTAAAACATGGATATTGGCTAGGTTATTACCATTAGTGGAAGCTAATTATCATGTCATAGAATTAGCTCCTAAAGGTACTGGAAAAAGCTTCTTTTTTGAAAATATCAGTAGTAAAGTTACTTTAATTAGTGGTGGTAAAGTTACTCCTGCCCAATTGTTTATCAACGGCAGAACTAAAGAAGTTGGGTTACTCGGTCGTCATGAAGTTGTGGTTTTAGATGAAGTTCAAAGTTTAACCTTCGATAATCCTGAAGAGATGATTGGCCCACTGAAAAATTATCTGGCTAGTGGTCGTTATAATCGTTCTGGTTTTGCAGATATTTCTAGTGACTGTGGGTTAGTGATGCTAGCTACAGCGCTTCCCGCTATTATGCAATACAGTTTTTCTTATTGCCTCTCTCCTAACATAGCTTTTAGCTTTGAGGATGTACCTCATAGCTGCCGGAAGTGCTGTAATATTGAATTAGACGATCAATTAGAACCACGCAATGAAGATAATTTAATTGCTAACCTCCCCAAGTTTTTTGCCGAAACTGCATTATTAGACCGATTATCTGGTATTATTCCCGGCTGGAAAATTCCCAAGTTTCAAAAAGAAATGATAGCTTCTCAAGTTGGTTTGAAAATGGATTTTTTTGGTGAAGTATTGCTATCTCTACGCCAAGACAATCGCTTCAGGTTCTACGTAGAACAGCATACTAAATTTGCCAAAAATGTAACTATTCGTGACCAAAATGCTATTCTCAAATCAGCATCAGGTTTTCTAAAAATTCTCTATCCTCATTTGGAATTAACATTAATGGACTACGAGCGTGATTGCCTGGAACCCGCTTGTAAACTACGCCAAGCAATCCGAAATTCGCTATATTATCTCGATGAGGAATTTAGACAGTTTTTGGTAGAGAAATTTATGTGGAGACAAAGTAAGTACTAGAATCACCAAAAATATTGATTTTCTACTACTGTTGTTTGGCGGGTGGAGGAGTCGTATTTGAGGAGATATTCGCGGGCGATCGCTTCGTTTTCTCGCAGTGTTTCGACTTCTTTCTTCCCAATCTCAGTATCAGTAGATAGCAAAATTACTTGATGGCTAGCAGATGGAAAGTAACGTTCAACTAAATTGTTGCGGTGTGAGGAGTCGAGTCTACCTAGCGGCGTATCGATGGCTACTGGTAAGCGGTGTCCAGAGACTTTTGCTAAACCCCAGAGGAATGCGATCGCAAGTAGTTGTTTTTCGCCAGCAGAAAGGCGATGTTTTGGGACTGGTTTACCATTTAAATCGTAAAGCAAAAGGCTGAAAGTCTTAGTATCAATAGTTATCCGATGCACTAAATCTGATTTATGCAGCAGATAAAGGAAGCAATTTTTTACTTCTTCCTCTAATTTATTGAGTTTTCGCAGAGTTAATTTTTCCCGAAAAGTCTTGAGTGTTTCTTGAACTTTTGCTGCTGAGGTAATAATATGTTCGCTATTTTTATGTTTAATATTTTCTACAGTATATTCACTTAATTCTCTCTTCGACTTAGCAATAATAGTTTCTAATTCAGCTAAACGGCGGCGGATTGTTTCATAATTTGCTTTAGCTTCAACAACTTGATTTTGTGCCGATTCTAGTGCTTGACGCAGCTTTGTATAATCTTCTGGTGCTGCTGCTGTTTGCACTTGTCTTTCTAGAGTCTGAATTTCTTCTTCTTTATTTTTGAGAATAGCTAATTTTTCTTTTGCAGAAAGTTTAGAATTTTGTAAGTGATATATAATATTATCTAGTTGACTTAAGCTTTCATCATCAGCTAATAGCCAAGGTGCTTCTGTCTGGATAGTCTTTGCATATAAATTATCTACATCTTGGATTAAAAATGATTGGATTTTTTCAACTTCTATCGGAGAATTTCAACTTGATTTAGCCAAGTGAGTAAGCGCTGATCTCGTTCAAGTAACAAATCTTTAGAAATTTGTACCTGTTGATGGCGAAATTCCTTTTCACCTTGTGTTTGCACCTGATTAAGCAAATTGGGAATTAATGCCAGAGGTAAAACATCAGCCGCCAATTCACACATCGATTGACGTACTTGTTCAATTTCCGCAGTTTTTGTATCCTGTTGTAGTTCTAATTGATTGCGTTCTGCTGCAATCTTCCCACCTTCAGAAATAAATTTATCAAAGGCTTCTTGCTGCTTTTGTTCTAACTCCTCTACCTGATTTTTAAGAGTTTCTACTTTCTCTTCTGTAGTTTGATAATCTTCTTGCTGTTGGGTTAGCCTAGTTTCAATTTCTTCTAGATTTGCTAAATCTTTACTATTACCAACTTCTTTAAGTTTACGGTTAACTAAGATATCTAAATCAACTGCTAAACGATCTGCTAATTCTAAACCTAAAAGTCCACGAATTGCATCTACTACAACTGGGGGTGGTGTTTCCTGTTCTGCAAGTTCTTTAACTTGTTCACCATCAAAGAGAAATAAGTTAGAAATACCTAATGGCAGGAGATTTTCAATATATTCATCCCAGATATTAACTAAAGCATCAGGCCATGTATCACTATCGCCTAAAATACCTAATGTATCTTTACCGTCTTTGGGATTTTTTGTCCAACTACGCACAACACGATATTTTATTGGTTTATCATTTTCAATATGTTCAAAAAGTAATTCAATACGGGTATCTGCAACTGGATCTATTTTGTTGTTAACACATTGGTTGAGAAAATCGTTATAACTTAAATTACCACGGGTAGAACATTGGGCACGAGCGCCATAAAGAGCGAGACGAATGGCATCCATGAGGGTAGTTTTTCCGCCGCCATTCATCCCACCTAAGAGGATAATGGGGCGTGAGGTTTCCTCATCAATTTTTGGGTTAAGGTTGATTACTTGTTTTCCACTATAGGGACCAAAGTTTTGTAATACGAGTTCAAGAAATATCATTAGTTTTTAAAATTAACATGAGTTCGACAGCGATCGCAGAAGCAGAAACTTTGTGATAAAAGGAATTCAGATAATGGCTAGATTTGCACACCTCCAGCTTGAAAAATCTGTTCGGCGGTTAAATTCAATTCTGGGAAAGTAGGTGAGACAATATGGGTATCGCCTCTAAATTGAGTAACTTGGTACTCACCATCAATTAATTCATAAATGGATATAGTAGGCAGCTTAGGATTGCCTATAAACTTCCTAGCACCTATAGCCGCGTAATCTATAATCCAATATTCGGGAATACCTATAGCTTCATAATCAGCTAATTTTTTATAGTAATCATCTCGCCAATTAGTACTAACAACTTCAATAACTAATGGAATAGATGCAGCTTGAGATACAGTTGATTCCTTTTTCCACAAAGGCTCATTCACTAAATTTGGTCGATTGATTATTAAGATGTCTGGTGAATAAGCAGATTCACCTTCAAATGGCTTGACTAATACAGTTTTTGGAATGTAATAAGGTAAATTTAGACGCTTGATATCAGCAGATATTTCTAGTGCCAAAAAACCAACAACATCCTCATGATCTCCCACTGGTTGAGCCATTTCAACAATCACGCCATCATGTAATTCATATCTTCCACCTTCAGGCCGCCAAGCTGCAAAATCTTCAAAAGTTACTAATTTGTGTATGGCTTGAATCATAGAACCTCGCTTGTTTTAAAATAATCAAACTTTGTCAAGCCTTCTTTATTTAAGTAGTTTGGTTGACTCCCCCCTTCTATTCTTCTGAGTTATCCTTTTTAAATTTCATACTTGCCCAAGTTACAGGTTCATCACTTTTACCTTCATCTACTTTATTGATTGCTGCAACATCGCCCAAAGTCATCTGCTTGACTTTCGCAACGTCACCTTGACTAACTGCTTCGCTTAATTCGCGTTTCAAACGAGCATTTTTAATCGCATCTTCTGGAGAACGGGAACTCGTATTAAAGCATTTTTCTAAAGTATCGTATATTCCCACGCGACGAGTCTTTTTGCGATACTGGCGTTCTGTGTCTAACAATTTCGCCATGAGTTCCAAGTGCATCGCGTCACCTTCACAAATTTCTTCTAATACTATCCATTCATCACGACCTAGTAAGCTATAGTCAGCGCCAGGACGGGAATCTTGAAATTCTTCACCAGTCACTTCTTGATAAATCCGGGGTAAGCTATCATCAAATTCGTGTTTATCTTCTAGCCAAATACGGCGAATTTCACTCATTTCTTCTAGAGTAATTAGGGTGATTTTACCCATGTTTTTTGGCGCTGTACGACGGGTTTTTGTTTGCGCTTCTAGCACTTGTCTTAGCCAATATTCACGCCAATATTTTGTGTATGGGCCATGAATTGGTTCAACGGATATTTCACCATCTAAATTACGTTCAAAAAGTTGAACTTCACCCCAAATTCGTCGGAAGTCTCTTTTATCACGGTCATCTCTAATATCTAATTCATTGCGGATATTCAATAGAGGCTGCATCCATTCTTTCTCTTCATCATTTTGAATCATTGCCTCCATTGATTTATCCTTATTAACAATTGT
Source organism: Nostoc cf. commune SO-36 (assembly GCF_023734775.1). Classification (NCBI taxonomy): domain Bacteria; kingdom Bacillati; phylum Cyanobacteriota; class Cyanophyceae; order Nostocales; family Nostocaceae; genus Nostoc; species Nostoc commune. The sequence continues at coordinate 991,494 of NZ_AP025732.1, forward strand.
GCAAACCCAGCAACCAAATCGAGAATCACCACAGCTAGGAGTAGATGTATCAACAACTAGAGGACATTCATTATCTGCTGTAGCACCTCTATACATGGTGAACAAGTCTTTATTGCTATATTCCCAAGGGTTTTGCCACTGATTTAGGTAAATCCAAACTTCATCAGTACGCCAGTCTTCAATGGGAAGGTAAATCAGTGAGTTAGGTCGATTAGGATTAGTGTTTATATGATCGCGTATGCGCGACTCTCGATGTTTAGCCATCGTAATAGCACGTTTAACACTTTCAGCTTTGCGAGTACCCAAAACGAGAATTACTTCACCATTGGCTTGAATTACTTCACGAATAAAGCTATCAGTCGGTTTAATCTTTAATCGTTCAGTACACCAGCGCATACGATTACGCGGTGCTGGGTAGCCTTTGCCAATTAAATTTACCCAAAAGGTGTCTTTGACTGCGGGATAAAGTAAATGGGCTTGAATTGGCATTCCTTGTTCTTTAGCTGCAACTCTCATTTGTTCTAAAGAGTTGCGTACCCAAACAGAGACTACAGGATTTTCTACTAGCGTATCAGTTGTAATAACATGAACTGGCTTAATCCGTTTTTCAGGTGGAAGTGCTGCGATCGCATTCCAGATAAGCTGTAAAGTGGCAGTACTATCTTTACCACCGGAATAGCCTACTACCCAAGGTATCTGGTCTAAACAATACAATTCTTGAATTTCAATGGTCAGAGCTTGGATGTAGTCCACTAACTCTGCTACAGTACGTGTTTGCTGACCTTTATTTTCTGTTTGTTGTGCTGTAGTCATTTCTCCTTCTCTCTGGAAACCTGGCGTAATATCGGGGTAAATAGGGCGAATAGAATTCGCGTCTACACATACAAAGCCCACTTTCGTGGGTTGAAGAAAAGTTTTTAAAAACTTTACTACTAATATCTAATTTTTTAGATAATTAAACGACATAATCCTATTCTGTTTTTAAAATTTAACATGAAAGATAGTGCATCTGACCCAACTGCTGACATCGCTAGAGAATACCTGGAACGAGAAAACAAGGAAAAACAGGTACTAGCTTTACTCCTAGAGAAGTTTTTAGGGAGAAAAGATCAGATTCTCGTTCAAAAAACCGAGATGGGTGGTACTGAGGCTTATGTTAGCTCTGTTACATTGGAATGGTTTGCAGGTCGGGTTCACTTCGCCTCTGGTTTACCTCTGTTTCAGAAAAAGTACAATCCTGAAACTGATAATGTCGAGATTGACGCGGATAGTATTGATGAAATTCAGCAACGTCCCCTTGATTGGTCACGTCAAGCACCGCTAGTCCAGTATTTAGCGGCTAGAGACAATCATAAGTTTCCGCCGGTGTTGGTGGTGATTAATCAACCGTGGGTGGATAATCCTAAAGCTACTGAGTGGGATAGCGAAGGACGCGCCACAAAGTCTACGACTGATTTTATACCCCTAGGTAAAGATGGTAAGGTAGGTCTGCTAAATATTTCTGAGGATGATGTAACTATTTATGCACTAGATGGTCAACATCGATTAATGGGCGTTCAAGGATTGATGGAGTTAATTAAAACTCGTAAACTCCAGCGCTATAAAAAAGATAAAGGTGCTGATGACAGTTTTATTACAGTCAATGATTTGATAGAAAAGTACCAAGTAGACCTTGCTTATTTGCAAAATTTACCCAAGGAAAAAATTGGTATTGAGTTCATCTGTGCGGTAGCGGCTGGGGAAACTCGCACCCAGGCGAGGCGGAGGGTAAGATCGATTTTTGTTCATGTCAACCTGATGGCTGCACCGTTGACTAAAGGGCAACTAACACAGTTGAATGAGGATGATGGTTTTGCGATCGTTGCTAGAAAAATTGCAGTTACACATCCACTATTAGAACAACGACAAGAACGCAATCCCCGCGTTAATTGGAATAGTGCAACAGTGGCTTCCAATTCTACAGTTTTAACCACTTTACAAGCTCTACAAGATATGTCTGAGCGATATTTGGCTCAAAAGTTCCCCCACTGGAAACCCTTGGAGAAAGGTCTAATTCCCATGCGTCCAGAGGATGAAGAACTTGAGCAGGGGATTGAGGAATTTAGCAAGCTATTTGATAATTTGGCTAGTCTTTCCAGTTATAAAATTTTAGAACACGAGGATACACCAGCTTTGCGGCGCTTCAGCTTTGAGAAGGATGGAGGTGAAGGAAATATGCTTTTCCGTCCGGTTGCTCAAGTTGCATTAGCGCAAGCTTTGGGAATTTTGGTATTTAAAAAAGGTTTTTCCCTAGCAGATATTTTTAAGAAGCTGCGGAAGTTTGATCAACAAGGCGGCTTTAGTGGTATGGAATATCCTCAATCTCTCTGGTATGGGGTTTTGTATGACCCAAATAAAAAGCGGGTGCAGGTTGCTGGACGAGATTTAGCGGCGAAGTTATTGGTTTACATCTTGGGTGGAATTCAGGAACAGATGGAACGTGCTGAACTTCGTAAAGCATTGGCGGATGCTAGGACTGTAGAAGATAAAACTATAAGTTTTGATGGCAAGCTTGTTGAACCGAAAGCCGTAGGACTTCCAGCTGTTCTGTAATGATTGTATATAAAATGACGTTTATGTAGTTGCATTTAGTCAAAGTATAAGTGTATAATTTTGTGAGTGTCCAGTTGGGCATAAAACATAAGTAAAGCGTTCCGTAGAGCGCAGGAAAAATAAATGTCTACAAAGATAACAGCTCCCTTCTTTGCTACTGCTGCTTGTAAAGCATACAAAGAGGACAAAGAATCCAGTCGAGTAATTTGGAATCTCACTGTCCCTATATGCGAAGTGCCTCAAGGTTTACCTTTAGATCCTAATGCCAGACTAGCCAACGAAAATCGGCGGACTGTAAAGAGTATGTTGACAACTCTGGCACAAAAGCCAGAAGAGTTTATTTTCTACAACAATGGAATTTTAATTGTTGCAGACTCTATACAAGTTAAAGGTCATGGCACTGGTGGAGGGTTTGACGTTGAGCTTTTACTTGTCAGTCCTGAAGAGGGGCAGGAAGACAATTTCATAGGTAATGGTATCGTAAATGGTGGGCATACTTACACTGCTATCACAAAAGCCCGCAGCTATTACGATAAATTAAAATCAAAAGGATCTAAACCAAAACTTAACCAACAAACTGGTAAGGTTGACTATTCAGAGTTGGAAAGTGCTAGTGTCCAAATTTTTGTGTTGGTCAACATCAGCCAAGAAGAAATATCAAATATCAGCAGGTATCGTAATACTAGTGAGAGTGTTGAGGAGTTTAGAGAACTCCACAGAATAATTGATCCTATGATAAGAGAAAGATAAATTCAGTGTGCAGTCTAGCTCATGTATCCAAAATCTATCATTCAACTCACCGCGCACCTAAAATCTCTGTACATCAAAACAGCGAAAAAACTCAAGGGAAGTGACCGAAGACAATTCATGGCAGAAGTAGTCAAAGGTTTGGGAATAGGTGGACAAACTGTGGCGGAAAGGGAGTTGGGATGGAATAGGCGCACTATCCGTAAAGGGATGCAGGAGTTAGAGAGTGGTCAGCCTTTTATTGATGGTTTCAGGCGTAGTGGACGCAAGCGGGCTGAAGCAAAATTATCAAACTTGTTGAGGGATATAAAATCGTTAGTAGACCCACAAAGTCAAACTGACCCCAGTTTTAAAAGTATACGTTTGTATACACGCATGACGGCAAGCGAAGTCCGTCGTCAACTAATTGAACAATTTGGTTACACAGAGGAAGAACTACCTTCATCAGAAACAATTCGACGAAAATTGAATGATTTAGGCTATACCTTAAAAAGAGTTCTGAAAACCAAGCCTATCAAGAAAATTCCCGAAACAGAAGCGATTTTTGAACAAGTTGAACAAATTAATAGTGAAGCTGACAATGACCCTCATACTCTGCGAATTTCCATTGATGCTAAGGTAGCAGTTAAGATTGGAGAATTTGACCGTGGGGGTAAAAATCGAATGCCAACCATCTCAGTAGACCACGACTTCCCGACGGAGATAACTCTGATTCCCTACGGCATTTTTATACCTGAATACAACGAGTTATTTTTATTCTTTGTTTCTTCCAAATTAACCGCTGATTGTATTGTTGATTTGCTTGAAAGCTGGTGGCAAACTGTCAAACACAGATTTGCTCATATTCAAAAACTGGTGATTAATCAGGATAATGGACCTGAAAATAATTCTCGCCGCACTCAATTTATGAAGCGGATTGTAGATTTTGGTACATCATCTCAACTGACGTTACAACTTGCTTATTATCCGCCTTATCATAGCAAATATAACCCGATAGAACGTTGTTTTGGCTGGTTAGAACAGCATTGGAATGGTAGTTTACTTGACACTGTTGAGACTGTACTGAATTTCGCCCAAACTCTCACATTTAAGGGTAAAAATCCGGTGGTCACATTGGTAGAAACAGTTTATTCTACAGGAGTTAAACTTACTACCTCCGCTATGGCAGAAATTGAAACACAGATTCACCGCCTCCCCAATCTCAGAAAATGGTTTGTAGAAATTTTTGCTAAACCCACATAGCTATTGGATCATTTTTTTTGTGGAGTTCTCTTAGTCTTAAAAACTTAGCTGGAGATTGGGACATCATCGAAGAATACCTTCCTGCTGGATGTAAACCTTATGTTGCTTTCAGAGAAGGTGAAAATAAGCAATTCGATGTGACTGATTTGGTTCGTCGCCTTGCTTGCATTAATAATAAGTTGTACCCCTGGCGAGGTTCAGACGGTTCACCTAAAAATCCTAGTGCAACTTGCTCTGCATACGGAACTCTCATTAAGAATTGGAAAAAGGAAGACTTTAGGGAGATTGTGCCTTTACTTAAAGATATACTCTATATTGAGGAGTGTCTTCGTGATGAGTATGATCGGCAAAAAGGGCTGAGTAAGTTAAACGGCGTTGAAAAAAAGCCTTATCAGTTTATCACAGGTAAGCAATTTAATCACACCCTTCCTATTACTTTTGTATTTCCTATTCTTGCGGCCTTCCGTGTATTTATCAAAGATGGACAGTGGGAGTATCCTGTCGAAAAGTTATGGGATGAGATGGGAAACACCCTTCTGAATAACTTGCTAACCGCCTACAGAAATGAGGGCAGGGGAAATCCAGCCGCCTTTGGGCGTTCAGCTTCAACATGGTCTAACCTTCTTTTAGTTCCAATGTTGAAGTTAACTGAATAGTTAAACTTACCTAAGTATTAATCACTATACCTATATTTGAAGTTAAACTCTGATATGGGTATAGTTTGATATTTCATCCTGATTGAAATATATTTTGGCGATGCCATTGCAGCGCTTCCAGTCCTGGAAAGTGTTGCTCTGTATTTGGTAAAAGTATCGTTTCACCATGAAAATCTTTCATAGGTTTAACATGGGGAGATACTTCTACTAAATCATTACTAACTATGATTTGGTATTGGTCATCTACAGCAAACCAACCCCTATCAAATGCCCAATGATGATTTTTGCAAAGAGCAATTCCATTATTAATTTTACTATCATAAAACTGTGAAAATGGCTTGATATGTGCGCCATCAACGATGTTTTAGCTTACAGATTTAGTAACTTTTATCCCACAAAAGGCACATTTGTAATCATAAATATTTACAATTGCTTTCCTGAAAAAAGCATTTCTAATTACTTGATTTCTTAAGCTCCGTCTAGGATTAGAATCCAAATTAGTAGACTCTATATTTTTGTCTATTTTTAAGGAGAAATCTTGAAAATTTTCATTAATTGTTAAAAAATTTTCTATCGTATTATCTTCAGATGGGAGCCAAGCTGAAACAAGTGCATCAATTAATATTTGCCTAGAAATTTCATCTTGAATTAAATTAAATAGTTCATCATCCAAATATGCATAGTCAACATCTTCCTTGAGTTTCGGAATTGTTTGCGGACGACCACCATCATATCCAGAACTATACCTGAGATGCCAAAATTTACCATTATCATTTTTTAGATGAAAAAAAGGAAGGGCAAAATCACTTCCCTTAAAAGTACTAGAAGCAAGTACTTGCCAATATTTCTTGAAGGTATCAATCAATTCATCTGATATGGTGATACGATTATCTGTAATTAAATGTTGTGTAATTAGGTCAATTATAGATAAAAGTAATATAGGTTTATTAAGAGCATCACCCTTTTTCTGGCTTTTACAGCACTTCCGGCAGCTATGAGGTACATCCTCAAAGCTAAAAGCTATGTTAGGAGAGAGGCAATAAGAAAAACTGTATTGCATAATAGCGGGAAGCGCTGTATATACCTTAATATTAGAGAAACATTCACAATAATAAACTAAACTTCGCTGATTTCCTGGCTGTTGTTCTTTACTCATTGTTTCATTTTTCTATATATCATAAGTATTTGCTTAGTCGGTTGCTAATAATTCATCATGGATCGATGCTAATTTACAAAAGAAATTTGCTTAAATCAAAATCCTCTTCTTCCGAGTTATCTTGAAACCTCTCAGAACTGAGCATCAATAAAATCCTTTCAGAATAATCTACTGCACCACGAATTTCTGATTGTAAGATTTCAAGTCCACCATTTGCATATTCTTCAAAGATATAATTACGTTTTTCGTTATTGTTTCCTTCTTGAAGAGATAAAACTTTTATATCTTTAATTTCAGCAATTGTTATTAAATTTATTACCGTATTATATCCCCTGACTATAAACTGCTCTTGGGGTATTGGTGACGGTTCCCTTTTAGAAATCTCTCCCAAAGCCACCCGTTTTTTATGCTTTGCACCCAAAGCTGCTGCAAATACAATCACATCAGCAAAAGTATTAAAAGGCCCTGTTCCACCATCTGAAGATGTTAGACCTTTCACCAACTCAGCTTTATCTTTAGCAACCCTGATTCTGCCAGTTTCAGCCATGATATTAATATTTACATTGTTGCCATCTTAACCGACAGCGAAAAGCGATCGCTAGGTTTACGCAATTGCCAAGGTATTATTTTATGATAGTATGTGGGCGATCGCTAGGTTTACGCAATTGCCAAGGTATTATTTTATGATAGTGTGTGGGCGTGGGCGATCGCTAAACAAACACTAAACAAACAAATTATCCACCAACATAGTCCATCCTGGTAACACAGGTTCAGCTTCCGCCACTTCACCACGGCGATAAACTTGTGCTTCTTCAGGATTACCAGCACGATATACTCTGATAACTTCCTCCTTGAGTACATCCACATCCCAAACTACCTGCCGCAAAATAATCACGGAGTTTGCTAGCCATATCTTTCTCTGCTGTCTCACCATAATCATTTTCACTTCTCACCTCAGCAGCAAATATAGGCGCACCATTAAGGAACTTCCCATCTGTAGGTTTGCCAGTATAAAATGCGGCATCAGGACTTAAAGAACGACGATGAGGGAGATTGACAATAAAACCGACATTATCAGGTAAAGCATAGCCGCTTTTTGTCAGACGTTCATAATCCCGTAAACTTGCATAAATTTCACCACCTGCACGTCCTGGTAAAAATCCAGTTGGAGACATCAGCACCAATTTTCCATTGACAATCTCTGCCTTACAATTGTCAGGTAATTCGTACAAATCTTCAATAATTGCTTCAGTTTTAATACTCATAAAATATGTTCTAATTAGTTAAAAATCATCTCCATTTAACCCTCTTTTCTCCGTGTCCTCTGCGTCTTGGCGGTTCGTTTTTCCTACAAACTGAACATCCTCATAAACCAAAGAAATAGGAAAATGGAAATCAACACTAGTTAAATGAACCTCATCCCCTTCCTCATAAGGATGTAACTCCCAAAGTCCTCTATCATTTAATCGGAAGCAATCTAAACCAATTTTTTCAGCATCGATGAGGACGTATTCTTGCAAAGTCTGAATACGACGATACCGCGTAAATTTTTTGCCTCGGTCGTAAGCTTCCGTGCTTGGGGACAAAACTTCAACAATTAAACAAGGATATTGGAGAAATTGAATAGCTTGTTTATCCCGTTCATCGCAACTCACCACAACATCGGGATAATGAAAAGGCCCCTTCTCCGATACTCCTACTTTGGCATCCGCCATGAAAGGAAGACACCCACTTCCTCTGAGATGACTTTTTAACGCTGAAGCTAAGTTTAAAGCAATAGTTGTATGGGGAAGAGTACCCCCAGTCATGGCGAAAACTTCACCATCAATATATTCATATTTAATTTCTTGGCATTCTTCCCATTTCAAATATTCCTGGGGAGACATATAGTTTCTGTCTGGACTCGCAACCATAAGCTTATTCCTTCTCAAAAGCCACTTTTCTCAACTGTAACTAAAATTAGACTTACGCACAGGTAACGGAAAATTAAACCACAGAGGCACAAAGAACACGGATGAATAAGAATTTGAGAGGTATTTTCCATCAGTCCTGTAAAAAATCTTTGTGCCTAATTTACTTACAACAGATGTGGTTTAAAGACATCAAAACTGCTGTAATTATCTATCCCGTTCAACTTCCATAATTTCCGTATATTCAAACTCGTTCGGACTTTGTTTCACCAAAGGATATCTTTCCCCACCCAACTCAATATAATCTTGTTCGCAATCTGGCTTAGAAGAATAATACGTAAGCACATATTCTCTACCAATTCTGTCTGTCATTTCTGCTTCCACTTCACCCCGCCACTGAGTCTTAGTAACTAAAACTATCAACTGATTCGCTAATTGCGGAATTGTCTTCGCAATGTGTCGCCGCGAACTTTCATCCAAACTACCAAACGGCGAATCCATCACAATTGGGAAAGTGCTACTATCGGGAATCATCATCATTTTCCGCTTTTCACTCCATTCCCGCACTTTGTCAATGATGCTGGCTATAAAGGATAAGCTGAGAATTTGATTCTCCCCGGTAGAAGCTGCAACTGGCGCTTCCACACCTGTAGTATTTTCTACTAATGTCAGTTCATATTTATCGCTAATTTTAGGAATGTATGGAGTAACTGAAATCTCAGTAAATATTTCTTGTACTCGCTTTTCTAGTTGCAGGCGAAATTGTTGTTCTTGACGATTTCTAACTTCCGTTAACCGTTCGATTGCATCTTGAGTGGCATTAATTCGGCGCTGTGCTAAAGTTTGCTTGTCTTCATTAAGCTTTTGTTTGGCGATTTGTTTGTTTAAACCTTCAATTTCAGTTGTGAGTTGAGCAATTTGCTGTTGATTTGCACCCTGTTCTCGATTTAATTCATCAATTTTACTTTCAATTTCATCTAATCGTTTTTGTAAACTGCTAATTTCTTCATTAGCATCTTTTCGCAACCGTTCTTGAATATTGTCTAAATCGCCTTCAATTTGAGATATACTTTGCCTTAATTGATTAATCCTAGTTTGTTCTCTATCAACTTCTTCCCAAAAACCTATAGCTTGCTTATCAATTTCATCTACTTGTGCGCTCATCCGAATTGCAGTTTCTTCTACCGCCGAAGAACCGGCTTTATTTAACCAAGTACTCACATGAGTATGAGAATGATTACCTTCGTGCAACTCTGCACCACAAATACAACGTTCAGAATTGAGTAAATCATTCACAAATTCCCGCGAAATTCCTGATGTTAATTCGCCGCGCTGCTTCAAATCATTGATAATTTCTCGAAACTGCGATGTAGTTTCTGAGAGTAAAACGGTATAACCCCGCGCGGAAATAACTTTTTTTAGCGCCTCTTTAGTTTTTTTATATTCTTCTTGATTCGCAAGTTTCTGTGATTCTAAATCCTGCCATCTTTCTTGTAATTCTTTAGCAGCACTCAATTCTCGCAAACGGTTACTTGTCTCTTTCTTAAAAGTTTGCTGATATTCTAACTCTTCTTTAATTTCAGTTTGCCGTTTGGTAATGCGTTCACGTTCTTGTTCTATCTTCTCTTGCTGTCGTAATAGTTGTTTAGTTTCAGAATCACCAATTGCTTTCAAATCATTTTCTAGAGTTTTTTTAGCATCTCCTAAATGTCTGATGGAACGGTTGATTACTTCTACACCCAAGAAAATTTTTGTAGCTTCGGCAATTTCAGCTTTTTTATCAGAACGAACGATTTCTTCAATTCGTTCCCCGTCAAAGAAAAAATATTGATGTAAAGTAGCGGGTAAAATTTGATTAATTATATCGTCTGGTTGCTGAATTGGTATATTCCATTTGCCATCATCCGCACCAACCCACATGGTTAATTGAGTTTTACCTGCGTCAAAATCACCTTCGTTTTTATAACCCCGACAGGCACGTTTCACTCGATAGCGTTTACCTTCATGTTCCCAGCCAATCTCTACCCAACATTCTACAGCTTGACCTTTTTGGGTTTCTGCGATCGCACGCTTATTCACTAACTGCTCTATCGATGCGAACGCTGCACTAAATTTATCATACAATACCCACGTAAAGGCATTCAGCAAGCTAGTTTTACCAGAGCCATTATTGCCATGAATAATTGTCGTGTTCTGAGCATCTCCCCCAGCCAGAATCATCTCTGGTGTCGTACCATAAAAGGAGCGAAAGTTGCAGAGCTTGATTGAAGTCAGCTTCATCGCACCTCCTCCTTAATAATGTCTAAAATATTATCATTTATATGGCTGTTAATCTTTTTATCTAGCCTGCCTTTTTCTAGCTTCCATACGCGCTCAATAATTTGCCGTACTTCCGGCGGTGCGCTAGTTATTGGCTCCTGCACATCGTCGATATTCGCCTCTTGTGACATATCGGATTTTAAAATATAGTTTTTCTACATTTTAACTTTCTCTAGTGCTGAAATAGCCTCAGTAAAGCCACTGTTTACGTTATCTTGGAATTTGCAAAAATACTTTTTGCAAATTTATAATTTTCTTTGAAAAACTACTTTATTATTTAATCGTTATCTGTTATTATTAATGCTAACTAATCTATATTATAATAGGATGTATTTGAAATTTTTAAAGCAGCTTATGTCCCATTATTATCAAATTCATAATCTTATTATTTCATATTTAATACCACTTGTTTCTAAACTCGCAAAAATTTTACAAAAACATATATAACTTACGCAAATCTTGTGATTTCTGTGTTGTGTTTATACTAAAGCAGTATTAATTTAATGGAAGCTTTACCCGATAAGTGGGGAGATATCCAACCTGATATTGTATATTTTTGTACCACTGGTCTGCTAGTTTCATTTGCAGAGTCACAGATAAAGCTGGGATTAAAATATGATCATAAGGGCAAACATTTAAAAGCCATTGAGAAAGGGCAAGTCTCCCTTCGCGGTAATGTTGGGTTGGTGGCTTCCAGGAATCCGGCTACGATTTGAAATCTAAAGTCTTAGGTAAAGGTGGCGACCGCCGATTTCATGCAAAATTTATTGATGGTGTCTTACATTTCCCTGGTTTGGTAACAGAACATTAAACCCACGTAATTATGACAATACTGGAATTAAAAAATCATCAAGTCTGGCGAGATTTAACTGAAATATTAGAAAATTTAGATGCTAATATTCTTGTTCAAGAACATCTTGAAAAATCTGATTATAAAGTGTGTGGCTATTGGGATGAGCAAGATAAATATTATGAAACAATTACGTTACCTCGTACACTAAAAACCGAATTAGTTAGCAGTTCTATTGGTGTTACTCACACTGAACGTTTTTTACAACTAAAGTTTTCACTGATAGGTGATAGTGCTGATGCCACACAAGCACCAAATCATCATATTCAAAAGATTGGTGAGTTAGTTCTTATTTATGATGAAAATCTAGAATTTGTTGATGAAAATTGGTTCTTATATGTCGATTCTCCAATACTTGAAATAAGTTAAACTTCACTTATTGTTTGCATCAATTTGTGGGCAGAATTCGTTGTGTCGTAAGGTTTTCATTATCTCTCACCGTGGATGTTTGAACAAACACATAAAACTCACTATTGCGCATTCTAAAGTCTTCAGGAATGAGATAGCTTTGAATTGGCTCTGTTAGCACTAACCCAAATCCTAATATATATATTCTCTGATTTATCATCAAATATCTAATAAACCATATCGTTTTTGTAAATTCAAGTAACTTCATTCTTGCAACCCCAGCGTTATCAGCTAAATCAGCAAACTCTACAAAGCGCCGTAATTCTTTTTTCAACAAATTACGCTCAACTTCGATAGTTTCTCTATCTAAATCTGGTGGCAAAACAATCATGTCAAATATTGTCGCGCGTTCTTTACCCGGATGAGGACGTAAAACTCGCCCCCGTCGCTGGATAAATTGGCGAGGATTTCCAGAACTTGATAAAATCACCGCAGTTTGAATTGCTGGAATATCAACACCTTCATCTAAACAACGAATTGCAACTAAACCTTGCAACTCTCCACTTTCAAATTGATGGCGCAATATTTCCCTTTCTTGTAAAGTTGTTTGAGCCGTATAGGTGCTTACCTTGTACCCCAAATCTACTCCCAGAATTTTAGCAACAGCTTTAAGTTGGCGTAGAGAAGAACGTTGTCCCGCATCTTGGGAACCATCACTGCAATAAAAAAGAGTGTGAGTAGTTTCGCGGCGAGTTGTCATTAATTCATGCAAGGCAGTTAATTTATTTTCTGCTGCACCAATTAATCTTGCCCTTTGCATCAACAACGGCTTTAAATCTTCATTGTCTTCAAAATTTCCCGCTTGTCCATTTTCTCTATCTCGATAAAGTAGCGATCGCCCAATTCTTTTGGTTAACTTTAAATAGGCAATACTTTCAGCTTCAGTTAACTCTACCAGTACCGGATAATATAGATAATGTACTAAAGCACCTTGAGCGATCGCATCCCTCAAAGTAAACTCTGGTTGGAGAACTGGGCCAAAATAATCAAATAGAGATTGTGTGCCAAAATCATCAAAATACCTCTCCGGTGTGGCAGATAAAGCTAGCCTCAACCCAACACTGCGCGGTAAACTTTCTTCTAACTTGGGTGCGCCTAAATTATGCGCCTCATCCCCAATAATTAGAGTTTTGGCGGGAAAATATTTGAGTTGAGACTGAAAACCATCTCCAATTAAAGTAGAGTTCGTAGTAATTACTGTGACAAACCGTTGAGAACCAGAACGCAGATTATAAATTTGGGTAGAAAGTTGACTTTGCCAAGTGCGTAAATTCTCAAAAGCTAAAATGGGTTGCAAATTAAACTTTTCGCATTCTCGCGCCCATTGGGTAACAAGATGGCGGTAGGGACATACCACCACCAGAACTTGTAAATTAATCTGCTGATATAATTCACAAGCGATCGCTAATGCGGTAATAGTTTTACCACTACCAGTAGCCATTTTCAGCGTCCCTCTGCCATTGTTGGTAAACCAGCTAGCGATCGCTTGGCGCTGATATTGCCGCAATTGCAGAGACGAAGGCATTCTTGGGCATCCTGGTAATGGTTGCGTGTAATAACTGCCCTTACTTTCCCTTGCAAACGGTAATTTCAATCGGAAAGTGGGCAGTTGCTGCACTGAATTTTTCGTCAGGTACATATTTATTTAGTCATTAGTCATTGGTACTTATCTTTCCCATTCCCCAATTCAGTTGTAACCACGCCAAACACCAATGAGTGAACCCTGCACCTGTACTTGTATAGCGCTGACTTCAATGGGATTGTACTTAGGATTTGCCGGTTTAAGGGTAACGCGATCGCCTTGGCGATAAAAACGTTTTAATGTAGTACCAAATCCATCGACTCTGGCGGCAACGATAGTACCATTTTTTAAATGATTTGGTTCTGCTACTGGACGCAGAAATACTACATCGCCATCAGTAATTAAATCTTCAATCATGCTATCGCCAGCTACGCGCAAAGCATAGGTTTGGGGAGGTAAATCGAAATTAGAAAAGTCTAAATGATCTACAGCATCAGTAAACGGTTCTATTAAACCACCAGCCGCGATCGTGCCCAAAATTGGTACACCTTGTTTAACAGGACGCAAAATCCGAATTGTTCGCGCTTGTCCTTCAGTCCATTCGATATATCCTTTAGTGCGTAAATGCTCTAAACGACTTTGAATTGGTGCTGGTGACTTCAAGTTCATCGCTTGCATCATTTGCCTAATTGAAGGCGAATGCTGGTGCGATCGGATGTATTCTGCCAACCATTCGTAAAGTTCTTGTTGAGCTTCCGTTAGACGTTCCATAAATTTGCGGGAAGTAATTATTAATGTCTCTAGAACATTAGTACTACAAAAAACTCCCGATAACAAGAGAAAAGTAAAAATATGAAAGGCAAAAGCAAAATTATTTTCTTCTCTTTTGCCTTTTGACAAATAAGAATATAACAGGGTACAGGTTACAGGTTAGAGGTTACAAGCAAGAAAACTATACCCTATCCCCTGTGCCCTATTCCCTTACTGTGCCCCTAAAAGACTTGCAAGTAAAGCTTTTTGAGCGTGTAAGCGATTTTCTGCCTGTTCCCAAACTCGTGATTGAGAACCTTCAATAACAGCTTCGGTAATTTCTTCACCACGATGGGCTGGTAAGCAGTGTAAAACAATTGCCTCTGGTTCCGCAAGACTCAATAGGTGTTCCGAAATTTGGTAAGGCTGGAAAATTGGCATCCGGTTGTCGGCTTCTGCTTCTTGCCCCATACTCGCCCAAACATCAGTGTAAAGTACATTAGAATCCTTAGCTGCTAACTCTGGATCGTCAGTGACGAGGACTTCCGTTTTGTTATTAGCGATCGCTCTTGCTTGTTCTACAATCTTAGAATCTGGCTCATATCCGCTAGGGGTGGCAATTCTGACATTCATCCCCACCAAAGCACAACCCAACATCAGAGAATTAGCCACATTATTCCCATCACCCACGTAGGTTAAAGTTAACCCAGCAAGAGTACCAAAGCCTTCTTGAATCGTCAATAAATCAGCTAATACCTGACAGGGATGTTCTGCATCAGTCAGCGCATTAATCACCGGAATATTTGCATAGTGAGCAAAAGTTTCCAAATCCTGCTGTGCAAAAGTGCGAATTGCCAAAACATCCAGATATCGATCTAACACCCGCGCTGTATCCTGTAAAGGTTCCCCGCGACTAACTTGAGTAACATTAGGGTTGAGATCGATTACCTGTCCACCCAGTTGGTACATCGCCACTGTAAAACTTACCCGCGTGCGAGTTGAAGCTTTGGAGAACAACAACCCCAAAACTTTATTACACTGCAACTTCAACAGCTGTGATTTAAGTTGAGTTGCCAATTGCAGGAGTTCTTGAACTTCTATTGGACTGAAGTCCGCCAGACTTAATAAATCTCGTCCGATCAACGCTGCCATGCTTCCGATGTGTAAAGAACAATTATATATTTCTGTTGCTTTACTAACCGGGTCAAAAAAATACAATTTTAGAACTTTACCAGATATTTTTGCGTCCAGCCCAGGATATGAATATTAATTGATCAACTTTATCGAACAGAATTCAGGAGTCAGGAGTCAGAATTCAGCAATGTTTTCAGCGACCCGTATTGCGAGTCTTGCCTACGGCACGCTGTTCGTGTTCGATATTGCCCAAATTTCTGGTCTTTTAGCCTAATTTCTGAAGAGGCAGATATTTTTTAGTATCTACAGCTAGACAAACAAATAGACTATGGTACAATGATAAATCGTGGTTGCTACTTAAGAGCGATCGCTAAAGTTGCCAGCATAGCACAGTGGTAGTGCATCCGACTTGTAATCGGAAGGTCGCGAGTTCAAATCCCGCTGCTGGCTTTCGACAAAAAAATTGTTTATGTAATATTATTTAAAAGCCGATCGCGAATTGCTTTGAGTTGTTCTTGAGTCTTAATTGGCTCTCGCGGTGCTGGCAATTCGCTATTAGGCCAGTTAGGTAAATCATTGCAGGGACATAATAACGCCGGCATCCCAACGTTCCGTGCGGCTACTGGCATACTACATCGGCTACAAGGTAGCATATCCCATGCTGGTGTCAACAGTTCAGCAATGGTTTCGGATGTACCCTCCAGGTAACAATCACCCGATTCAGGTGAGATAATTTTCTGCCAGCACTCTTCAAATTCTTCACTATAGCGATCGCCATTTAACACCTCTTGGGGCAAAATGCTTGCCTTACCGTTGCTCGTAATCACTTTTTTACCCAACTGAAACCAGTAGGCAAGATATGCTCTAACTTCTTGTTTGGTTGCCATAATAAAATTTTAGATTTGAGATTTGAGATTAATTTGCATCAATAGTTTAAGAATCTTGACTCCTAAATGTTCCAGCATCCCTTGTATTTGGCAATGGCGAACCAAGGATGCTGAGATTGAGGACATGACCACCAGTCACTAAATAAACAGTTTCGCTGAGTGTACTTAGCTGGCGCACTAAAGAACCGAGGCGATCGCGGAACGTCCTCCCAAGAGGATAAGCTGGTACTACACCCCAACCGACCTCTTCTGCGACAAATAATATATCAGCAGCAACCAGATCCACCGTCTCTAAAAACTCCGCAACAATATTTTCCCAGGTAAATTCGTCCTGTTCTAGGAAATTAGCAACCCAAGTTCCTAAAGAATCTACTAAAAGGCAGGTGTAGGGTTTGGCATCGGCGAGGGTAGCAGACAGTTCCATAGGTACAGATAAAGTTACCCAGTCTTGGGGACGACGTTGTTGATGTTCGAGAATGCGTTGATGCCACTCTTGATCATCTGGATTATCAGTGGCTGTTGCTACGTAAACAACTGCTTTTCCTGACTGTATGGCTAGAGTTTCTGCCCATTCACTTTTACCAGATCGTGCTGGCCCTGTTACTAAGATGATTTTACCCAAAGTTGTTTCCTGAATATTTTAACAATATGCCTACAATTGCAATTTATCACCGCATTTTTTACTTAATCAGTGATACTTTTGGTTTCAAATAACTTTATAAAGGATAAAATTAGCACCAGCATCATTAATGCACAACTGACAACAGCCGAAAATCCCAACAACCCCATTCTTAATTATTCAATACCACTGGGGATAGCAAATTTTAGGATATTTTTATGAACGCAGGCTTAAAACGCATTGAAGCAACTCTACACGATTTAGGAAATCGCGGTACTGCCTCGGCCTCTGAAACAGTTGATTCGACCACAAAACGGCCTTTCTCTTTTAGAATCAGCGTCGGAGCCAACGAACCCACAGAAAGTACACAAACTCCATCTTCTCAGAATGAGGAAGTAAAGTCACAAGGACAAACAGTTGACTTGGGTGTAGACACAGAGAATGATTATTCTTCTGAACAAAATTTCTTTCCTCACCATGACTCTGTACAGACCTTTCAAACAGAAGAGAGTGGTAGCAAAATACCCAGCCTACCTAAGTTGAAAACTCCCAGCTTTAGCAACCATCGCCACGGTGCTAATCCAGCATTAGCGATGAACATATTGCAAGAAATTCAGGAAACTGTCGCCGATTGGCAAACAGAATTACAAAGTATTTTGAAGCAAATTCAAGATATTTACTTAGAAGGGCCAATAGTCAATGGCTGGTTAGAATCAAATCCCCAGGAACCAGAACCGGGGGGAACCGCAACACTACGCCATGCAGAAGTTGACCGCCTGATGAACTACGTAGAAGAAATTTGCGCCACTGGTGGAAAAGTATCTTATCAATCATCTATTACTGGCTACCGCCTCTGTGGTGTGGACGATGCTGGTAAAGTCTGGTCGCGCCCATGTCCACCGGATCAGGTTCCCAATGTTAGCATGGCGATCGCTCGTTACCAAAAGTTACGTCAACTGTTAGGGCGCAAGCAATCCTTGGAAACCCGCCTTAGTCAACTAGCCCAAACCCTTGTAGTTTTACATAGCCATATTCAACAAACGTGAAGTTTTAAAGATTATTTCCGAATAAACTCGGTTGGTAGGTCAGTAACTTTTGGTTTAGATTAACTCTCAGCAAACTTGTGCGTTGGATTTAAGATTTTAATCTAAAATCGTTCGACTGAGCGACTTGCCTTGAGCGTAGTCGAAAGGAGCCGAAGTACCAAATCTCAAATCCAAAATTAAATCTATGCCAGATACCAAAATCTCTGCCATTATCTGTACTCACAATCGAGATAACTATTTAGGGGCTGCAATTGATAGTCTTTTAGGGCAGGATTTTGCTGCTGACTTTGAAATTATCGTAGTTGATAACGGATCTAGCGATCGCACTCGTGAGGTTGTAGAACAAAGGGCCCACAATCCCCACCTGAAGTATGTCTTTGAACCCACCATTGGTTTATCTGTAGCCCGCAACACGGGCGCAAAAGTAGCCAGTGGTGACATTCTTGCTTATCTAGATGACGATGCCGTTGCTAGCAAGGGCTGGCTACAAGTTTTATATTTTGCCTATTACAATAATTCTAAACTAGCGATCGCAGGAGGCAAAGTCACTCTCATCTGGCCCCCAGGAATCCAACAACCACGGTGGCTATCTCCAGGGCTAGCTGCAAATCTAGGTGCATACGACTTGGGTGACAGTACTATCTACATCGAAGAACCTGGCTCAACACCCAGAGGCTTAAATTACTCGATCCACCGCAGTTTTTTAGAAAAAATTGGCGGTTTTGATCCCCATCTTGGTCGAGTCGGGAAAAATTTGCTATCAAACGAAGAACTGCAAATGACCGAATTTGCTTTAAAGCTTGGTTGGCAAGTTGCTTATCTTCCCGAAGCACTAGTAGCTCACAATGTAGCTCCAGAGCGCCTCCAACGCTCCTGGTTTTTAAACCGAGGCTGGTGGCAAGGTATCAGTGAATGCTATCGAGAACAACTCGCTGGTAAAGCTGGGATCGGTCAATTGCAGGGAGGTAGTGAACGATTTGTGCGCGGCTTGTATAAAGCATTAAAACATTTCTCTGACCCAGCAGAACGGTTTGATAAACTTGTGTACGCTTACGGTCAGATTGGTTACTTAAATGCTGCTATTCAAGGTCTTTTATCTACATCAAATAAGAAATAACCAATAACATATTTTATAGTTATATGTCATCTAAAATACCAGTTTCTGTATTAATTCCGGCAAAAAACGAACAAGCAAACTTGCCTGCTTGCCTTGCTAGCCTCAGCAGAGCAGATGAGATATTTGTAGTAGATTCTCAAAGTAGCGACAACAGTGTTGAAATTGCTAAAAGTCACGGTGTAAATGTCGTGCAATTCAACTTCAATGGACGCTGGCCCAAAAAGAAAAATTGGTCTTTAGATAATCTACCTTTTCGTAACGAATGGGTGTTAATTGTAGATTGCGATGAGCGCATTCCCCCCGAACTTTGGGAAGAGATTGACCAAGCAATTCAAAATAATGAATATACGGGTTATTATCTCAACCGCCGCGTCTTTTTCTTAGGGAAATGGATTCGCTATGGTGGCAAATATCCCGATTGGAATCTACGTTTATTTCAACATAAAAAAGGTCGTTACGAAAATCTAAATACAGAAGAAATTGCCAATACTGGTGATAACGAAGTTCACGAACACGTTATTTTGCAGGGGAAAGTTGGGTATCTCAAAAATGATATGCTCCATGAAGACTTCCGCGACCTTTACCACTGGTTAGAACGGCATAACCGATATTCCAACTGGGAAGCTAGTGTTTATTTTAATATTCTCACAGGTAAAGATGATAGCGGTACCATCGGCGCAAATCTATTTGGTGATGCCGTGCAACGCAAGCGCTTTCTAAAAAAAGTGTGGGTACACTTACCATTTAAACCCATTTTGCGGTTTGTCTTATTTTATATTATTCAACGCGGTTTCTTGGATGGCAAAGCCGGATATATCTATGCACGCTTGCTGAGTCAATATGAATATCAAATTGGCGTTAAACTTTACGAATTACGCAACTGTGGTGGCCACTTAAATACTGCAACTCTCCCAAAGGAAGGAGCAGAGGAGCAGGAGAGCAGGGAAACAGAGGGAAAGCTATTGACCATTGACTCATGACAAATGACAAATGACAAATGACAAACCTTTCGTAGATTTACGCAAATATGACCAATCTTGGTTTGATCGGGGTCGCCCAGGTTGGTATGTTTTATTTTGGTGGTTTGTACAAGCGATCGCATTCCCCTCACTCCTCAACCATTAAATATTTTGCGTTGTGCTTTGCTACGATTATTTGGCGCTCGTATCGGCAAAGGCGTATTAATTCGACCCACCGCTCGCTTTACCTACCCTTGGAAAGTCACCATTGGCAACTACAGTTGGATTGGAGATAACGTAGTTTTATACAGCCTCGATCAAATCAGCATCGGTGAACACTGCGTAATTTCTCAAAAAAGCTACCTGTGTACTGGTAGTCATGATCTCCAAGATCCTGCCTTTGGCTTGAAAACAGCAGGGATCACGATTGACAATGGTGCATGGGTAGCAGCAGATTGTTTTGTTGGCCCGGGAGTGCAAATCGGGGCTAATGCTGTGATTGGCGCTCGTAGTAGTGTTTTTACTAATATGCCCTCTGGGCAGGTTTGTTGGGGAAGTCCCTGTCGTCCCAAGACGATTAGGATAAAAGCTGATCCACCCACAAACCTCTAGTTTTACAGACAATGTTAATAAATTTACAGATGGTAATTAATACAAGGTAGAGTTTGTCATTAGTCATTTGTCATTTGTCATTAGTGAATGCCCAATGGCCAAGCAAAATGGTAAGCAGCAGTGGTAATATATTTTTACGGCTGCTCTAATCCTTGCTATTGATGAACAAACTATTGGATGAAACGCTGTCAATCAAAATTGCTGAAAGTATAAACAGCAGAGCTAGCACCCCGTTTGATAATGCTTACAAAGCAGCATTAGCCACCGAGGGAGCAAAATATATTCAGGGATTTTTAGCTTTTGCTGGGAAACCATACAGTCCGATTGAACACAGTTGGATTGAGCTAGACGATACCTCAGACAACGGCCCCTTTGTACGCATTATCGATCCCACATTACCGCACCTGAACAAAAATCCCCAAGAACTCTGGTATTTTGCGGCACAAAGACTAACCGTTAAAAAACTGAAAGCCATTATTGAAGAATCGAAAGAAGATTATCCAGAAGATGATCCATTACCAATCTATGGTGATCCACCTTACGAATATTACGGTGATGTAATGTTAGGTGGTCAAGGACTATTTAGCAGCATATCAAGCCGCAGAAGCTAAATGCAAAGAAATTAACGAATTCAACCCTGAGAGAAACTAAATAATTCGTAATTCGTAATTCGTAATTACGAATTATTTAATAGGATTTACCATCGCTGCCGAAGTATTCTCTGTAGCCACAAATTTTGTCTCCACGCACATCAAAAGAAACTGCTACTCGATTTTTGTAAGGCTGTCCGAATAAAGTCCCCTCGTCCCGAAACTCAAAGACAGCAGTTGTTTCATTACTAGTAACACGGTCTAAAGCAGTCAGCTTCAACCCAGGAGTAAAGGATTCAAAAACATACTCAAAAAACTCTCTAGTTCGCTCTTTTCCTACATTTAAACCGTGGAATTTACCCATTGGAAACCAAAGGGTAAAATCTTCTGTGAGCATATCTAATAATGGTTCCCACTCTCCTGTTGCCATACCATGCGTCAGATTCTCAAATGCCTGACGAGCAACTTTTAAAGTATTTTCTGAATCTTGTGTCATTCTCACCCCTGACTGGATATAAACTAGTACCGTGTTACTTAAAACCTGACAACTACTTTGCCACAATTCTGACCACTGAGGAGATAGTCTACAGCGCTGGGTATAGATTCTATGCCTTGAAATTGTTTTGGGTCAACGGCAACTTTGAGTTTGTCTGTGTAGAAGAGGTTTAAAAGGCGATCGCCTGCCTCTGCGATATATTCTTTATAATGAACCATGAGAAAGCATCTCACAGAAGCTGCCTTCCAAAATAGCTGGTGATAAAGGCGTGGTTGTGTAATTTGTTCTATAGTTTTTGCGTATTCGGAAATAAAACCAACCACCACTAAGCGTCCCCGCACCGCCAAGTTTTCAACGCAGGTATCAAATACAGTTTTACCTACACAATCGAAGATTAAATTAATCCCATCGGGGTATTCTTGTTTGAGGACTTGATTGAGATTTTCTGTATGATAGTTGATAATGCGATCGCACCCTAATTCTCTCAGTAAATCTGCCTTCGCCTCCGAACTGCAAGTACCAATGACATGATTACCAGCTAGCTTTGCCAATTGCACCGCAATATGACCAGTTCCCCCTGCTGCTGCTGTCACTAAAACCACTTCATTGCTTCTCATCTCTCCCACTTGTTCTAATGCCACCAAAGCTGATACACCTGTAGGCATTAGTGTTAGCAACTCTGGTGTTGCTTCGCGCACCTTCACCGCTAAGTTTGCATCAATAACCTGATATTCCCGATAGCTGCCGCCACGTTCCGTAGTTACAACAGCATCACCTATTTGAAAATCTTTAACATTTTCACCCATAGCAACAACTTTCCCCACAGCTTCCACACCTAAATCGAAGGGAGGAATTAAGTTAATATATGGAACCTCGCCACGACAAAGTAAGGTGTCAAAGCCACCGTTAACGCCAGCAAATTTGTTTTTAATTAAAAGTTCATTAACAGCAGGTTGGGAAATAGGAATTTCAACAATTTCAACGGCAGATTTAAAATCTTGATTAAGTTGATTTGCTATTAATTTTTTGTAAGTTTTTGCGTTCATTTCTAAATTTTATTTAATCAATATAAATTTCGGGTGCGTTAACTGAAAACATAACGCACCATCAAGAATTTCAGGTGCATTACACTAAACTTATAAAGCTTTATCCCACTCTAACTGATGAGCTAAATCATACTTGATAAAATCTTCTACTGTAGCTTTATCGCTTTTACCAAAAACGCCTAAGCTGTAAGGATTATCTTGCATCCGTTGTGTAACTTGCTCTTTCTCAAATCTGATAATTTCCTCTCTAGATTTATCCGGTTTAAAAAAGTCTACAACCAATACAGTTCTGTCATAATTAGTGTAGTTATGGGGACAGTGTGGATAGCTGTGATCTAAAACCAGAAATTTTCCTTCATGCCAATAAAGCTGCTCATGACATATTTTCATAGCCACATCCCCCTCTGGGACAATCAATCCTAGATAGCCACGATTTGTATGAGGATTATAGTTTACATGTAACTTGATGTCCAAGCCAGGATGGAATGTACCAAAATACACATTTCTGATGATATCATCATCGTTAAAGTTGACTTTTTTTATGGCTTTCGCCAAATTTGGGAAATATTTCTCTCTTAATGTGAGTGCCTTTTGTGATGCTTCATCCGCCCCATAATCAGGATATTGTATTTGATGCACCTGAATGTATTTTTCAATAAAAATACCTTGAAATAAAATCCCAAAAGCACTGTATTTTGAATTACCCTTGGTTTTAATAGTTTTACTTTTAGGTCCAAAAATATTATAGGTTAACTTTAACTCTTCATCAGATGCCTCCTTCATAAAGCGGGTAAACTCATCTCTAATCACTTCCCAGTTATCTACAAAAGTTTTGAGAAAAGTAAATTGCTTTGGGTCTAGATGATACTCATTAAAACTTTCCATTGTCTTTTCTCCTGAAGGTAATTTGATAAAAAAACGTTATATAATAATGGAATTTGGTTTTTGCCTCGATTCAATGTTTGAATTCCTAACTAAACTCATTTTAGTGTGAGGTCTACTGTGTCTGAAACTCCCCTATTAGATAAAATTATCAAAAATGTGCGAGTAGTTCGTCCTCATCAGGATGTAATCGAACTACTTGATTTAGGAATTCAAGATGGAAAATTTGCTCAGATTGCCCCTAATATTAGCCCAGACACAGGCAGAGAGGTCTTTGATGGCAAAAACTTGCTGGGTTTTCCTGGAGTGGTGGATGCCCACATGCACATCGGTATCTATCAATCCCTTGACAAAGATGCTGTTACTGAAACTAAAGCAGCCGCAATGGGAGGTGTGACTACCAGCCTGAATTACATTCGTACAGGGCAGTATTATCTCAATAAAGGTGGTTCTTACCAAGATTTTTTTCCAGAGGTTTTGGCCTTATCCGCAGGTAATTTTTTTGTGGATTACAGCTATCACATCGCACCTATAGCTAGCCAACATATCGACGAAATGCCTCTATTGTTTGAAGAACATGGCGTATCTTCGTTTAAAATCTTCATGTTTTATGGCGGCTATGGCTTGCATGGTTTATCAGACCAGCAAAACCTCTTTTTGATGATTAATAAAGAGGAACGGTATGACTTCGCCCATTTTGAATTTATTATGCGCGGTTTAACTCGCTTGATGGAAAAACATCCAGAAGCGCGAGATACTATCAGCTTGAGTTTACACTGTGAAGTTGCAGAAATTCTCAACGCCTACACCAAAATAGTTGAAAACGATTCTAGTCTTAGTGGATTACACGCTTATAGTGCAGCGCGTCCGCCTCATTCTGAAGGTTTAGCAATTTGCATTGCTTCTTATTTGGCATCCGAGACTAACTGTGCAAATATCAATTTGTTACACCTGAGTTCGCGTAAAGCAATGGAAGCAGCTTTGACTATGCAAACTGCTTTTCCTCATATCAATTTTCGGCGAGAAGTTACTGTTGGACATTTGTTATTAGATGTCGATACTCCTAATACAATTTGGGCAAAAGTTAACCCTCCTATTCGTCCTCGCGCTGATGTGGAATACTTGTGGCAAGCAGTGCTAAATAATCAAGTAGATTGGATAGTGAGTGACCATGCTTGCTGTTCTGCTGAACAAAAAAGAAGTGCTAAAAACCCGAATAATATTTGGTTAGCAAAGTCTGGTTTTGGTGGTACAGAATATTTACTTTCTGGTGTATTTAGTGAAGGTAGTAAGCGGGGAATGTCTTACAACCAGATGGCTAAGTTGCTATCTTGGAACCCATCGCGGCGCTTTGGTTTGTTAGAAAAAGGTGATATTGCTATTGGTTATGATGCTGATTTGGTGTTGCTAGACCCCAATGAAACCTTTGTGGTACGTGCTGCTGAATCGGAGTCACAACAAGGTTATACCCCTTTTGAAGGAATGGAGTTAACTGGGCGCGTGAAAAGCACTTTTTTACGCGGAAATCTTATCTACAACAATGGACAAGTTTTGGGTTCACCCACTGGACGTTATTTAAAAAGAAATTAGATTATTCATGCACAAACCTTTTTCCATAAAAAACCTATAGGTTTCCATGTGGATATGACAAAACTGTTGCAACTTGTGATAAATCCCTATCAACTCGAATAAAGAATAAACCGCCATCATCTGTTCTGTGCCAAGGACTGGTGATAAAACTAGGGCCATAAGCAAAATAATCTTTTACAAATCGGTGGTCTCCAATATCACAGTATCCAGCTAAGCAATAGCCTTCCTCGTTATAACATTGAATCATTTGGGACTTGCCATCATAATGTGGCAAGATAGCAAGGAGCCAGGCTCCACCCCCGTTACTATCCTTTCTTAGCCACTTCTTATTTGCTTGTATAATTGAACTGTATCTGCATTGCCCCACGGTAGCAATTTGCTATCCAATGCTGGAATAAATTCATTTAAACTAGCATCTGGATGATCATTTAGTGCATTTTTATATTTAAGAAAACTGTTTTCCATCCAAAGAATTTCAACTTCTTCATTGCCTAGCACTTTCCAAGGGCCTACTTTCACTCCTGCGGGAATAAAGGAGTAGCCATGCTTGTTTAATTGCCACTCACCTAGTTGAATCGCACCTCTTGAGTATAAAAATCTCTAAATCGGCAGTAAAGAAGCCAGAAGGCGCTTCAAACTGAGGCGGTAAAACTACTTTTGAAGTGGATGCACCGTTGTCATGCCAGGTTAGCGATCGCTTACTTCCAAATGCTACATTATCTGGCATTCCGCTCACTCGCCAACCGTGTTCTTTTGGTAGGGCATTTGTATCAAAAAATTGGTATTGACGAGGTACATACTCTTTGGAGATTGCTGTACGCCTTCCTGATAGGTTCATGCGCCCTCTACCGTCTCCACCCCAATCCTCTTTTACAGATGGTAGGTGCAAAAAATTATCAGCTTGGTTTTCTTCTGTGGAATTAAAATTTACATTCTCTTCGCCCACGACTTTGCATTCTCCTGGGATATTTAATTTTAGATGGCGTTGACTGGATTTTTATCTAAAAATTTAATTGCTAGTTCAGTAAATTACCTTTTTTGTGCTATCGTTTGCAGCCATTCAATCAGGGGTCTTAAAGTTCCTGGTAATGCTGCTTCACTGACAGTCACCGTATGCTGCTTGCCGTTATCTTCCACTGTTAATTTATACTGAAAGCGATCGCTCTCTTGATTTGGCGAGGTAATTAGTTCAGGTAGCCTAAATAAATCAGCAACTTCCACCAATCGGGGAAGTGTTGCAGCTTCATGTGGCGGGAGAGTTTCTGTATCAACGGTTGTCTTCTTGCTGATTCCGGCAAAACCGCCGGTGCGTTCAAAGGTTATCCGCATTTTTTTGCTCTCCGTTGGGTTATTTAGTTGGGATAAATACTAAGACTGGGAGATGATAGTTTTCACCTCCCAGTTTTGCAATAACAAACAACACATCTAAAAAAGTTAGGAGTGAGGAGTTTTTTTTTACTTCTAACTCTTTGTTCTAATTAACTCCTACCTTTTGCCAAGCATTCTGCACAGCTTTTTGCTCACTACTATCATTACCGTAGAGTTCGCCAGCAATTTTAATGGTGATATTGGCAGCTTTTTTAAAATCTGCTTTGGCATTTAAGCGATCGCGTAAAGCTATATACCAGATTTTACCAGCTTTTTCCCAAGCATACCCACCAATCTCAACAGCCGCTAGATAAAAAGCATGGTTAGGAATTCCTGAGTTGATATGAACCCCAGCATTATCTTCAACACCCATATATTTATCTTTTACATGGCCTGGTTGGGGATCTTTACCTAATACTGGATCATGATAAGCTGTTCCTGGTGCTTTCATTGAGCGGAGAGCAACACCTTTAACGGTCGGTACTAAAAGACCTTCGCCAATAAGCCAATCTGCCTCTTGTGCAGTCTGATTTTTGACCTTTTGTTTCACTAAAGAACCAAAAACATCAGAAAAGACTCATTCAGTGCGCCTGGTTCGCCATAATACTGCAAACCCGCTTCATACTGAGTTATACCATGAGCTAGTTCATGCCCAATCACATCAATTGACTTCGTGAAGCGTTGAAACATTTCTCCGTCGCCATCACCATAAACCATTTGGTCGCCGTTCCAAAAGGCGTTGTCATATTTAACACCATAATGCACGGTGGAGTCTAAACGTAGTCCTTTGTCGTCAACGGAATTGCGATCGAATATTTCATAAAATAAGTCATAAGTAGCACCAGCAGCATCGTAGGCTTCATTTACTGCTGGATCACTGCTTGGTGGATCTCCTTCACCACGCACTAGTGTACCAGGAAGTTGCTGACTATGTTTTGCATCATAGATGGTGCGGCGCTTTTCACCCGGAGAAGGTGCAAAGAAGACACTACCGACGACATTTCTCCGTCCGCGAAATTGTGCCGAAACATTTAATGTATGAAAAGCCCAACTACGCTGTTCGGGATTGCCATTTACAACGACATTTTCCAACATATGGGGCGGGATAATACAACAAATAGGGCATCTAGAGTTATGTGGATGCTCATACTTGAACCCGGCTGATTTCTTTTTATTGCGAGCCATCCAAGATATTCTCCTTTCAAAACTAAGTTATGGCAAACAGCTGTCTTAACTCCACTGGAGAAAGAAGCAGAAAAACGAATCAAAATTGCCTTTCTCTGGTTTGTTTGCTGATAAAAATTTTCTACTCTGTATTTTCGGATAAATTTGTCAGGTATGGATAGTACCCTCATGGGGTACTTCTGATACGGAAATATCGCATAAAAACGCAAATCAAGCTTAATTACCGCAAGTTTCAGCCAAAACCCTTGCGTAATTTACTAAGACCTCCTTTACAGACCTAATGCGATATTAGTTCTTCTCAAGAGAAATAATATTATTTATTGCTGTTTTGTTACTATCAAGCTATTAATGCCATGAATACCAATTGGAGACGGGCAAATCCTAAGCCCAAGCATCCAAAACCTCAAGTTTTCACAGCCAGCCACCAAACACTGCTAGACCATAATATTTCCACGGTACTGCAACTATTTTAAATCCAGCTTTGGTCAACATCTGTAAATGAGTATCCAAAGTAGCTAGCTGGTCTTGACTAGAGTAACCTTGGGTGCTACTAGCGCCAAGTTTCGCGCGAATCTCTGTTAAACTAATTCCCTGTTGAAGTGACCATTCTTCTCGTGCCACCTTGTAAGCTTCTTCTAAGGTTGGTGATTCTAGTAAAGTAGGGTCTGCATTCCAAAAATAGCCGCCTTGAGTGAGGCTGACAGCAATTCGCTCAAATAACTTCAATTTCATCTCATCTTGAAGATGGTGGATTGCCAAGGATGAGACACAGCCATCAAATTCGCTACCAATATCCAATTTCTCTGGATTATTTGCCCAATCGCCAAAGTCTGCTTGTATACCAACCCACCGTTTTTGATATCCAGCTGCTGTGATTTTATCTTGGGCAAATTGCAGCATTCGAGGTGAGTAATCTAAGGCAATTACTTGGGCATCGGGAAAACGATTAAGTATCTTGAGACTAAGTTCGCCTGTACCACAGCCTAATTCTAAAATACGCCGACTTGTCGAAGGTAGACAACGGGCAACTACATCCAACATCTCATCATATCTGGGTAACAGTTGACGAATACCAGTGTCAAAATCAGCAGTGTTGGCGAAGACTTCTCCAGGAAATAGCTGTTGCATGGTAATTGGAAGTAATAAATATACTAACTAATTTATATTAATCATCCATCATTACTGAGCTACGTACTCCATCGCTACAAAAAGCCTTTAGTATTCAAAAAATAAGACTTAAACTACACTTTGGGCAGAAGACATATATCATGTTTTATGTATCTAGTTAGGATATAGTCTACTATTTTTAAGCTGAAACCCTATTATTTAGGGCAAATGAGCCAACTTAACTCTTTTTTAAGATTTGTTAAGATAAAAATGATTACGAATTGAGTTAAGCTGATATGTGTAATTAGTAACTCTGATAAATTAAAGTTTTTTGGTTTTCAAAAGTTACTTACGTTAGTATATTTAATACTGAACAGAAAGTTAACAAAATCAAACTAGAAGTCCACTGTCATTCTGAATCAAACAGAGTGTAGCGATAAAAGGTTCAAAGCTAATGCTAAACAACAGCGAACTGAAGGTTAATGAGGGCTGTAACCTCAAATGGAAACCTGGAGATAAACTCTCTGTGCGATTTTCTCTATTAGAAAATTTGCGAAGTAGAACAGTGGTAAAACCACTATAATAGAGCTGATCCTAAAGTTAATCTGCATTTAGGTTAATTTTCTAAAAATCCATTTTGAGTTAATCTAGATTAAGGTTAACTTATCTAGATTTTGCCAACAATCCCAAAAAAGCGTAATCTTTATGATGATAAGCTTTTGCTGGGATTAACTTCATAGGCAACCTATAATAAAAGGTTTGCTGGAAGAATTTAACTAAATTGTGGTGTTATCTAGTAACATCGCATGGTAATAAAAATAAGCTTTTGTAGTGAAAGCTTGCTTTAGAATGCCTAAAATTTTAGGTGTCTAACGGCAGTATTTTGTTATTGCCATACATTTAGGTTAAATTGGAAATATTGCCCAAATTCTCACAAATTTTCACTTTTATCAAGGTCAACAATAATGAGTAATGTTCAAGCGTCCTTTGAAGCAACGGAAGCCGAATTTCGTGTGGAAGGTTACGAAAAAATTGAGTTTAGTCTTGTGTATGTGAACGGTGCATTTGATATCAATAACAGAGAAATTGCAGACAGCTATGCAAAATTAGGGCGCTGTTTGACGGTGATTGATGCCAATGTCAACAGGCTATATGGGAAACAGATCAAGGCATATTTTAAACACTATGATATTGATCTAACTGTAGTTCCCATTGCGATCGCAGAACCAGCGAAAACCCTGGCAACCTTTGAAAAAATTGTTGATGCTTTTTCTGATTTTGGCTTAATCCGCAAGGAACCAGTGTTGGTAGTCGGTGGTGGTTTAATCACTGATGTAGCTGGGTTTGCGTGCGCTGCTTACCGCCGCAAGAGTAACTATATTCGCGTTCCGACAACGCTGATTGGTTTAATTGATGCAGGTGTGGCGATTAAGGTTGCAGTCAACCATCGCAAGTTAAAAAATCGCTTAGGCGCATATCACGCTCCTTTAAAAGTTATCCTCGATTTCTCATTTTTGCAAACATTACCAACGGCTCAAGTTCGTAATGGCATGGCAGAATTAGTCAAAATTGCTGTTGTTGCTAACTCTGAAGTCTTTGAACTACTGGATGAATATGGCGAAGAATTGCTGCATACTCACTTTGGACATGTGAATGGCACAAGTGAACTGAAAGCGATCGCTCACAAACTCAATTACGAGGCAATTAAAACTATGCTGGAGTTGGAGACTCCCAACTTGCATGAGTTAGACCTTGATCGCGTCATCGCCTACGGTCATACTTGGAGTCCTACCTTAGAATTAGCTCCCCTCGTACCCCTATATCATGGTCATGCAGTCAATGTAGACATGGCTTTGTCTGCAACCATTGCCGCCAGACGTGGTTACATTACAACAGGAGAACGCGATCGCATTTTGAGCTTGATGAGTCGCCTCGGTTTATCAATGGATCACCCTCTACTAGATGGAGATTTACTGTGGTATGCAACCCAGTCTATTAGCTTGACACGAGACGGTAAACAACGCGCAGCCATGCCAAAACCCATTGGTGAGTGCGTTTTTGCCAACGATCTCACCCGTGAAGAATTAGATGCAGCCTTAGCTGAACACAAACGTTTGTGTGCTACATACCCGCGTGGCGGAGATGGGATTGACGCTTACATTGAGACTCAAGAAGAATCCCAACTATTGGGAGTGTGAAAACATGACCAGTATTTTAGGACGAGATACGGCTAGACCAATAACCCCACACAGCATCTTAGTTGCACAGTTACAAAAAACCCTGAGAATTGCAGAGGAAAGTAATACTCCTTTAGAGATATTGACATCTCTACGTCTTGGGTTGCAGTTAGCAGCAGGTTTAGATCCCTACTTGGATGATTGCACTACTCCCGAATCGGCAGCATTGACAGCACTAGCCCAGAAAACCAGCAAAGAAGACTGGAGTAAACGCTTTAGTGATGGTGAAACAGTGCGGCAACTAGAGCAGGAAATGCTCTCAGGACATCTTGAAGGACAAACATTGAAGATGTTTGTGCATATAACCAAAGCCAAGCGCATCTTAGAAGTGGGAATGTTCACAGGATATTCAGCCTTGGCAATGGCAGAAGCGTTACCACACGATGGACGACTCATTGCTTGTGAGGTAGACTCTTATGTGGCAGAATTTGCTCAAACTTGCTTTCAAGAGTCTCCCCACGGTGACAAGATTGTAGTAGAAGTAGCACCCGCACTAGAGACACTGCACAAGCTGGCGGTGGCAGAAGAAGCATTTAATCTGATCTTCATTGATGCCGATAAAAAGGAATATGTAGAGTACTTCCAAATTATCTTGGATAGGCAATTACTGGCTCCCGACGGATTAATCTGCGTAGATAATACGTTGTTGCAGGGACAAGTATACCTACCATCCGAACAGCGTACCGCCAATGGGGAAGCGATCGCACAATTCAACCGCATTGTTGCCGCAGATCCTCGCGTAGAGCAAGTTTTGTTACCCATACGAGATGGTATAACCCTGATTAGACGCTTGGTGTAACAGGCGCAAAAAATTCAAATAGTTCTCATTTGGATGCAATATCCGCTAGGGAAGCACAGCTGTGCTTCCCTAGCAAAGCCGCATTCAACGCAAAGGAAAGACTTATGGCTCAATCAATCTCCTTATCTCTCCCCGAATCCACAACGCCTTCAACAGGTGTGTGGATAAAAATAGTAGCCCTATTCAAGACTCTGGGTACTCTAGCATTATTGCTGATAGCTTTACCGCTCAATGCTTTCATCGTATTAGTATCCCTACTATGGGGTCTTTTGTTTACGAAAAAACCTGCCGTAGCAGCCCATCCCCAGAATATCTTGGTTAGCGGCGGTAAAATGACTAAGGCATTGCAACTTGCCCGCTCGTTCCATGCAGCCGGACACAGAGTTATTCTGGTTGAAGGTAACAAATATTGGTTATCTGGGCATAGATTCTCCAATGCTGTAAGTCGTTTTTATACAATTCCTGCACCACAAGATGACCCAGAAGGCTACACTCAGGCGCTAGTAGAAATTGTCAAACAAGAAAAGATTGACATTTATGTACCTGTATGCAGTCCTGTGGCTAGTTATTACGACTCTTTAGCAAAACCTGCACTATCAGAATACTGTGAAGTTTTCCACTTCGATGCAGATATAACCAAGATGCTGGATGATAAATTTGCCTTTACCGATCAGGCGCGATCGCTTGGTTTATCAGTCCCCAAATCTTTTAAAATCACCGATCCTGAACAAGTTATCAACTTTGATTTTAGCCAAGAAACACGCAAATATATACTTAAAAGTATTTCTTATGACTCAGTTCGCCGCTTAAATTTAACCAAACTTCCCTGTGACACTCCAGAAGAGACAGCAGCGTTTGTCAAGAGTTTACCCATCAGCCCAGAAAAACCTTGGATTATGCAAGAGTTTATTCCTGGGAAAGAATTATGTACTCATAGCACAGTCCGAGAGGGTGAATTAAGGTTGCATTGCTGCTCAAATTCTTCTGCGTTTCAGATTAATTATGAAAATGTCGAAAATCCTCAAATTCGGGAATGGGTACAACATTTCGTGAAAAGTTTGGGGCTGACTGGACAAGTGTCTCTTGACTTTATCCAAGCTGAAGATGGTACAGCTTATGCCATTGAATGTAATCCCCGCACCCATTCGGCGATTACAATGTTTTACAATCACCCAGGTGTTGCAGAAGCCTATTTTGGGAAAACTCCCCTAGCTGCCCCTCTAGAACCTCTTGCAGATAGCAAGCCCACTTACTGGATATATCACGAAATCTGGCGATTGACTGGGATTCGCTCTGGGAAACAATTGCAAACTTGGTTTGAGAGGTTAGTACGAGGTACAGATGCTATTTATCGTCTGGATGATCCGATACCATTTTTAACTTTGCATCATTGGCAAATTACTTTACTTTTGCTACAAAATCTGCAACAACTCAAAGGCTGGGTAAAAATTGACTTTAATATTGGCAAACTGGTGGAATTAGGCGGTGACTAATATTCAGATGTTTGATCAAGTTATATCTTATATCAAGTTCGGGTGATTACTTATCAGGACTTACGCACAAATTGCTAAAAAGCTTAATTTCTGGAACCGCCATCGCGCTTCGCGTCTCGCAGAGAAGACGCCAAGAGCGCCGAGAATTCGTAAACTGTGCGTAAGTCCCATAACAAATTCACTGTCAATTTTGTAACGCCTTTTTATTACTACCCAATGTTTCATTGATAGCGATTATTAATAAATCATTTAGAGGGATTCCGGCTGCTTTCGCCATAGACGAAATCACACTTTTGGGGGCAAAAGAACAATACAATCCGGCTTCTAAAAACCAAGGTTCTCCTTTTGGGTCGATTCGGAAGTCAAATAAACTGTAGTGGCGACAACCTAAAGCTGTATGACACTTCTTAGCCACTTGCTGAACCTTTTCGGTAATTGGATCGCTAGGGTCTACAATCCAAGACTTGATATTATCTTTAGCGGCAAAACGCAAGTCGCCATCGTCTGTTTGTTGAAGTTTATCAGCATGGTTGCGGATGGGTTTATTGTGGGGGTCTACCAGATACTCTTCCAGGGGTAAACCGATTAGCTCCCCGTCTTTGGCAATGATACCGCATCTGACTTCTCGTCCGAGTTCGATGAATTCTTCTACAATGACCTCCGAAGCATATTCAAATGCTTTCTTCAGAGCAGCGTCATATTCAGTAACATCTTTAACTAAAGTCACCCCTAAAGAGTTGTCCGAACTTACAGGTTTGATGACTGCTGGAGGTGTAATTGTCGGAACATCTCCTTGGCGGAGCAGTTCTCCACGAGGCACTTTCACCCCTGCGGCTTCGACGATTGCTTTGGCTCTAGCTTTGTGAGCTGCGATCGCCATGATATCTGAAGTATTGCCTATATAAGGGATCTTGAGCAGATCGAATAGGGCGCGGTACTGAGTCATTCCAGGAATACAAAACATTTGTGGCAACATGATGTCAATGTTTTGCACCGTTAGAAAGTGTATGGCATCAAACAGAGGAATCGGTTTGGCCAGAGCAATATCCTCTCGACTGAGGGAGTTAGGAAATCGCCATTGGCGATCAGGTGTAATGTATGCAATTTGAAAGTTATAAAGCGATCGATCTGCTGTTGCTGCCAAACAATCTTGGGCATAAAGCCGTGATAAATCACAGTAAAAATCATTGTGTGCAGACCCAACTAAATGAAGGATATTAATTAATGACATGATTCATCTTCCTGAGTAAGTTTTAATGGTTTTTCAATGCTGGAAAAAATATTATAGTTATTATATAGTTAATCTGGCTGCATCGATTAGTTATGTCAGTTTTTTTGTTAGTGCTTTGAAATGACAGTTAGTGGAAAAAGCTTGATAATTTATTACTAGTTTTAACTACTAAAATTAAATTAATAATTTTGGAGACAGATCCAGTAAACAGTCTTTATACCTGGGTTTTAGACCTAGATTATGTATTTAATAAACTTGAAATCATCTATATACTAGAGTTCTAATCTTATGAATCTCAATACTGTTCGGTTAAGGTAAGAGACGCGATGAATCTCCGTCTCTACAATAATAATCAATCTTTCGTAGAAACGGTCATTTATCGCATTTTTGTAAAGATAGCAAACAACCATTTTTCTGTCTTCATCCCGCCAAAAATTCATATTTTATGGTATGTAAAATTAGCTCATTTTTTGAGAAATAATCAATCTTATTTATGGTTTATAAGGGCAGGGATTTTATCATAATAAACAAGCTTTGACAACAATTGAAGACATGGCTAACCTTTACGTCCAAGCTATCCCAACATTCAAACCAGAAAACCCTTATTTAAGTTGGTATCTGGTCTTTTAGGGGAGTTGCAATACCGTTCTGATAAGCAGGGGAGGCAAGAATGTTCTTATCTCAATAATTCTTTTCTCCCTCTGCCTCAACAAAGAAATTTCTTAACCGAACACTATTGGGGAGAGTTTCGCTTACGGAGTAGCAGAACAATAAAGACAGTCGAGTACTCGAAACTAACTGTAGTACGCAAAAGTTAGTAACAAAAAGCACAAAGTTAGTGTTTACTTGTTCTACTATGTAGCTTTTTTTCGAATGGATAACTGTTTTCGGGGCGATGCGCTAACTTCTCATGAATTATAAAGAGGCAAATGTAAAGTTATGTAAATTAGATTAACAAACATAACAATAATTTGTAATAAATAATGATGCGGCAGCATTGTATAAAGATAACTTGAAGGCAAAAAACGACATCTTAATCAGGTTTTCCAGCCGTTCACAGAAGTTTGAAGTTTTTTAACAAAAGTTTTAATCTGAAAGCCTGGAGATTGTAAACTTATTCCGTGGATGTCTGTTTTGAACCTTTCGTAACTCGTCAGGCAGTGCGTGACATCAAAAAAAGCTGAACCATTCAGTTTTGAGTCCAATTATTCTTAACCAAGCAAATTAGGAGATTTAAGGCAATGGTTTTAGATGCATTTGCAAAAGTAATCACCCAAGCTGATGCCCGTGGTGAATATCTCAGCGCTGCTCAGTTAGACGCTCTAGCTGCTCTAGTCAAAGATGGCAACAAGCGTGCAGATACCGTAAACCGGATTACCAGCAACTCCTCAGCAATTGTTGCCAATGCAGCTCGCGCTCTGTTTGCAGAACAACCCCAGTTGATTGCTCCTGGTGGTAATGCTTACACCAACCGTAGAAATGCTGCTTGCTTGCGTGACATGGAAATCATCTTACGCTATGTTACCTATGCAATCTTTGCTGGTGATGCAAGTGTATTAGATGATCGTTGTTTGAACGGTCTGCGCGAAACCTACTTGGCTCTAGGAACTCCTGGTGCTTCTGTAGCAGTTGGTGTGCAAAAAATGAAGGACGCAGCTTTGGCTCTTGTTAACGACCCCAACGGTATCACCAGAGGCGATTGCAGCGCTATCTCATCTGAAGTTGCTAGCTACTTTGATCGTGCAGCAGCAGCAGTAAGCTAAACCCGCTCAAAACTATTTGCTGACTACTGTCAGTTAGACAAAACAAATTTCAACAAAATTGTAAATAGGGAGATACTAAACCGATGAAGACACCTCTTACCGAAGCAGTTGCAGCAGCAGATTCTCAAGGTCGCTTTCTCTCCAGCACAGAAATTCAAACCGCTTTTGGTCGTTTCCGTCAAGCTCCAGCTAGCTTAGAAGCAGCAAAAGCTTTGAGCGCTAATGCCCAACGTTTGACAGAAGGCGCAGCTCAAGCTGTATACAACAAGTTCCCTTACACCACTCAACAACAAGGCCCTAACTTCGCTTCTACCAACACTGGTAAAGAAAAGTGTGCGCGTGACATCGGCTACTACCTGCGGATTGTTACCTATTCCTTAGTTGTCGGTGGTACAGGCCCCTTGGATGACTTCTTGATTTCTGGCTTGGCTGAAATCAACCGCACCTTTGATCTATCTCCTAGCTGGTACGTTGAAGCTCTCAAGTACATCAAGGCTAACCACGGTCTAAGTGGCGACCCTGCTGTAGAAGCTAATTCCTACATCGACTACGCAATTAACGCTCTAAGCTAATAGAGTGTATTTAGCCCGGAAAGGAAAACAAGCTCTGTTAGTAAATAGCTAAGAGTTGGTTTACCTTTCTGGGCAGTTTTATTTTCAAAAGACTGTTAAACAAGAATTAAGAATTCAGAATGCAGAATTCAGAAATATTTAAGTGTGGGATTCAGACCCACCATTACTAAAATAGGCCACTAAATATGGATGCATATATATTTAGTGTGGTGTTTCACCGTTTCTTCAGACGCTTGTAGACTCCTTCTCTCCGAGAGGCTAACAGCGAAAGCATTGCCGGATCTACCAGTAAATAGAATTAATTTCTGAATTCTGGCCCCTGACTCCTAAATTCTTTCTTGATTAATAAAGACTAGAAAAAAATTTCTGAAAACGCATTCAGTTTTATAGCTAATAACTGAGGAGGTTTAAAGATGGCAATTTTGGGACAAGCAACAA
Source organism: Nostoc cf. commune SO-36 (assembly GCF_023734775.1). Lineage (NCBI taxonomy): Bacteria > Bacillati > Cyanobacteriota > Cyanophyceae > Nostocales > Nostocaceae > Nostoc > Nostoc commune. The sequence goes on from NZ_AP025732.1 coordinate 1,028,817, forward strand.
GGCTAGGAATTGGAGTCTTTGAAAATTCAGGACTGGCAGAACTACGTCCCGATAGAACAGAAACGGATGTGAAAGCGATCATCCGGGCAGCTTACCGTCAAGTTTTGGGTAATGAATACCTAATGGAATCAGAGCGTCTTGTCAGTGCTGAATCACTGTTACAGCAAGGCGATATTTCAGTTAGGGGATTTGTGTTAGCCATTGCTCAGTCGGAACTTTATCGGAATAAGTTTTTCCATTCAAACTCGCAAATTCGCTTTATTGAGTTGAATTATAAGCATCTATTGGGTCGCGCCCCAGAAGATGAGTCAGAAATTTCGTACCACGTCAAGCTTTACAACTCACAAGGTTACGAAGCTGAGATTAACTCATACATTGACTCACTAGAATATCAAGAAAGCTTTGGCGAGAATATAGTACCATACTATCGTGGCTTTAATAGCCCAGTAGGGCTGAAAAACGTTGGCTATAGCCGATTGTTCCAGCTGTATCGGGGTTATGCCAATAGCGATCGCGCTCAAGGGCAAAAACAAGGACGCCTAACTTGGGAAATAGCTAAGAATCTGGCTTCACCTATCTACCCAGTCTCTACAGGAGCCTTAACAGGTCTCTCAACAGGTGGTCGAGGAGAAACATACCGGATTAGAGTACTACAAGCTGCTTCTGTAAACTCAGCTGTAGTGCGGCGCGGTACTGCGGAATTGCTCGTACCCTACGAGCAACTTTCTAGTAAATTGCAGCAGCTTAATCGTAAGGGCAGCAAGGTTATTAGCATCACATCTGTATAAAGAGGGAATCGGGGTGGGGAGTAGGGAGAGACGCGATTAATCGCGTCTGTACTAGGGAGTTAGGAGTAGTGAAATTCGCTACTCCCAACTCTCCAATCCCCACTCCCTTTGCCAATTACCAATTACAAAAGGAAAATTACCAATGGCTATTACAACAGCAGCTTCTCGTCTGGGAACAGAAGCTTTTAGTGATAACGCTCCTCTAGAATTGCGCCCAAATGCAACTAAAGAAGACATAGAGCAAGTAATTACTGCCGTCTATCGTCAGCTGTTGGGCAACGATTACTTAATGAAATCTGAGCGTCTCACAAGTGCTGAATCTATTCTGCGCGATGGGAAAAGCACAGTACAAGAATTTGTACGTCAAGTAGCCAAATCAGAACTGTACAAATCCAAGTTTTTCTACAACAGCTTTCAAACTCGCGTCATTGAACTGAACTATAAACATTTGTTGGGTCGTGCCCCTTATGATGAGTCTGAGGTGGTCTATCACTTAGACTTATATCAAACCAAGGGATATGAGGCCGACATTGATTCCTATATTGATTCACCAGAGTATCAAAGTAGCTTTGGTGACAATATTGTGCCTTTCTATCGCGGTTTCAAGACTCAAACAGGTCAAAAAACTGTCGGATTTAGCCGGATATTCCAACTTTATCGTGGCTATGCCAATAGCGATACCTCCCAACTTAGAGGTAATTCCTCCCGCCTTGCCGTTGAACTAGGACGCAACAGTGCATCTGTTGTTGTTCCTCCATCTGGTGGCCCTTCCGGCTTTTCCTACGTTGCTCCGGAAAAAGGCGTTACCCCCAATAGTACTTTCGGTGGTGCAGGAACTTTTGGACAAGAAGGCAGACTCTACCGCATTGAAGTAGCAGGCGTTTTTGGAGCTGGGTATCCTAGCACACGCCGGGTCAATCAAGCTGTGATTTTACCTTATGAAGGACTATCTGCTTACTTCCAGAGAGTCGTAAAACAAGGTGGCAAAATCGCTAGTGTGAAGCCACTTTAGTATCATTGGTCATTAGTCATTGGTCATTGGTCATTAATTACAGACCAAGGACTAATGAAAACTTTAATTTATAAATTTGGGATTGATTTATGCTTGGACAAATTAATGGTAGAAATAGTAGCCGCTCCTTCCGCTATGAAGTAGTCGGTCTGCGCCAAAGCGAAGAAACAGAAAAAGTCGGCTATCCCATTCGTTCTAGTGCCAGTGTGTTTATCACAGTGCCTGAGAACCGGATGAATCAGGAAATGCAGCGCATTACTCGCTTGGGTGGCAAAATAGTCAGCATTCAACCATTGAACGCTGAGACAACACACAGCGAACACAACCATGAATCCCAGTCCGCAGAAAATTGAAGATTTATCACTGACAGGTGGCAATGCCGACGGTGGATCTTTAACGGTAGAGCAGGCTCTAGCTAATCTTGAAAGTGCAGATTTAGGTCTGCGGTTTTATGCTGCCTGGTGGTTGGGTAGGTTTCGCATAGGTGAACCAGCTGCGGTTACAGCACTGATCAAAGCCTTAGAGGATGAAGCCGACAGGACACCAGAAGGCGGATATCCTCTGCGGCGGAACGCAGCTAGAGCTTTAGGGAAACTAGACGATCGCCAGGCAGTATCACCTTTAATTGGGTGTTTAGACTGCTCAGATTTTTATGTCCGAGAAGCAGCAGCACAATCCTTAGAGATGCTAGGCGATCCGGTTTGTATTCCGGCGCTAATCAAACTATTATCAGTAGGTTTGCAGGGACAGCTGATATCACAGCCAGATTTATCTCAACCCTACGATGCCATCTTAGAAGCCTTGGGAACCTTGAAGGCGACTGAGTTCACCCATTTGATAACACCATTTTTAGAGCATCCAATCGAATTGGTGCAATATGCTGCCGCACGAGCCATGTATCAATTAACCCAAGAACCAGTTTATGGAGAACGGTTGGTAAAGGCTTTAGGGGGAGAGAAATTGCAATTGCGTCGAGCTGTGTTAGCAGACTTGGGAGCGATTGGATATCTACCCGCAGCAGATGCGATCGCCCAGACTCTTGCCGAAAATAGCCTGAAGCTAATTTCTCTCAAAGGATTATTAGAATATCAAGTTAACCACACAGCAACAAGCACTTTGTCCGCAGGTGCGATTAAAGTGATGAATTTGATGGACTCGCTGTTGTAGTCTTAAGTTCTAGTTTGAGAAGAATTTAGTAGTCAGGAGTCAGAATTTATCTGACTCCTGAATTATTTTGTGATGATGAGTTGTCATTAATACGTTTAAAACAAATGTTTATCACCTATAAACCCCCAACCCGATTGCACAATCTGGGCTAGGGGTTTGTGTATGATGTCAACTACGGATAGCTTAAGCTACAATTGGCTGATGACTAATTACCCATGAAAAATTATTATGAATAACAGCGAGCTTGCCCAAATATTGATTCGTGCTGTGGAAGAAGCAGACTCTTCGGAGCGCCTATTAGACGCAGTTCAGCAGTTAGCAGCAGCTGGTATAGAGGAATCTGTTCCCACTTTGATTGCAGCTTTGGGCTACAACAACCCAGGGGCGGCGGTGGCAGCCGTAGATGGGCTGATTGCGATTGGGGAAGCCGCAGTACCGCCATTATTAGAACTAATTGATGACTACAATTACGGTGCTAGAGCTTGGGCTATTCGTGCCTTAGCAGGAATAGGTGATGTCCGGGCACTAGATACCTTGTTCGAGGCAGCAAAAACCGATTTTTCTTTAAGTGTGCGGCGGGCAGCTGCCAGGGGATTAGGCACTTTGCGCTGGCATCAACTACCACCAGAGAAACTAGAATCTGTTCAGACTCAAGTATTAGAGGCGCTATTACTCATTTCTCAAGATTCAGAGTGGGTAGTGCGCTATGCAGCAGTGACGAGTTTAGAAACAGTAGCGATCGCTATAGCAGCTAGTTTACCCGATCAAGCGTCGCGGATTACAACTCAACTTCAGCAGATGCTCGATACAGATGTTGATCTCGGAGTTCGCACCCGTGTAAAGTTTGCACAAGATAAAATTCAGCAGCAACAACATCAAGAAGTGTTTGCACCTAAAAGAAAGCTACAGGAGACTGAAGTGCCTCATCGTGGTGCTGGCAGGCGTTAATTAAGGCAATCAAATATTTAGATCGCGCAGCGCCAAACGAATTTGTTCGACACGCCTGCGGTTGACACCAAGATCCGAATCTCCCACGCGAGATGCCGAGCGCAAATGAATTACTGACTCATTGGAAGGCAAATAAAACTCTACATCATCAACAAATTTAAAGATGCGGCTTTTAGAAAGAGCATGGATGTAATTAGGAGTCTGTTCTATAACCTCTGTGCGAGGAACAACAGTGAGAACTTTTAGTAAGGTTTCTCTAGCTGCATCGCGGTCTACATGATAAGTAATCGGGTCAATAGCGTGCTTGGAATCAGCATTTTGACTGACAACACAGTTAGGGGAAGGAGGACAAGAACTAAGATGACCATTATCAACTCCCAAACTAGAAGAGGCTGCCCAAGTAGCCCCAGGAAGTATTAAAATACTAATCAAAGTTAGGAGTATTGCAAAAGTGACATTCCACAATAGTCGTTGACGAATCGCTGTTAGCAGATGAGACATGATAAATTTACTCCTCTTGTTTTAAATAGCACTAAATTATTTTCGGTCATTTCGTGTGAGTATTGCGAGTTACTGATTCTGTAATAAATTCAACTTATAGCATTCTTGCCGCTTCAAAGGTCTGACTTTTCACGGTATCTGGAAAACCTCTCTCTAAATCTCTCTCCTAAAAGGAGAGAGACTTTGAATTTTCTTCCTTCCCGCATCGGGAAGGGGGTAGGCTGTTGACTTTGATGAAATTTGGGCGTTTTTGACTCATACTATTTTTGTGTCAGGGCAAAATCTCTCTTGTGTCATTGCGAGCTTTGCGAAGCAATCGCAAAATCTCTGGGATTGCTTCTCTTCTCTACGAGAGGCTGCGCCAACGAGACGCTCCGCTCGCAATGACTACACATATTTTGCATGATTTGTTAACTTCTAAAAACGCACAGAGAGAGTCAACACCCTAGTAAGGGGGTTAGGGGGTTAGGTTTTTCGTGCGCTTTTCCACATAACGTGAAAAGTCAGTTCAAAGGTTTAGACTCAGGAATCAGGGAATCACCTCCCCAATTGCTATTAAGATCCCCAAGCCGAGCAGTTAGTTACCGACAGGTGCATCATAACTAAGAGCGATCGCTCCAATGGTGTAACTTTGACTCTAAGATTTTTATAGCTACTTTCTGCCTCGCTCTTGCATTTCTTGCTGGCGCATGGGCATAGCGTCAATTTGCTCAAAAATTGCTTTCGCTTTGACTGGTGTAGTGTCTTGGCGCTTAACACCACCATCTTTGCCCACCAAAATAACGCGAAAATTTTCTTTATCAACTCCAAAGCGATTTCGCAAATTGGCAGCAGAAGACTCATCTATTAACTGTCCGTTGGCATAGCTTTGATTTGCCAAAACTTGAACAAGAACTAAATCCCGGTTTATAAAACTGTTTTGGTGCTGGTCAAATAACTGCATCTGTTGCTGATAGTCGTGGTTATTAACAGATGGTGCAAACACTAGTAAAACGCGGTTTTGCCATTTTTGGGAACTAAGGTTAAATGAAGACATTTTGATGGCATGGGTTGAACCTTGGACACTACCAGCGATGCTGAGTGGTGATACGGCTGTAAATGTTAATAGGGTTAGAGCGATTAATAATGAGTTATTCATTTTGGAGGTTGTTAGGAGCGATAATTTTCGGACAGTCAAAGATGAATAAATGCGTGCTTGCAAAAATCAAATCAAAGCCAAATCAAGGATTTTAGAATATTTGCACCCACTTTCACCAAACACCTCTCGCCGTGGAAGCCCCTGTTTTCAAACATGGGGGCAAGGCGTAGGCGATTTTAAGACGCTCGCGGACTCGCCTTGCGCGTCGCTAACGCTGTCCAAAAATACTTGTGTTTCATGAGATAATATGAGTATGTCGAAATGGGCGCTTACACTGTGTAAACCCGCAGAAACGGCTTCGCCAGTAGACATAGAGGCTGTCGCGTAGCCTTGATAAGGTAGAAACACACTGCTTGCTAAGTGGCAAACCAATGTGTTTTTGGGGCGTGGGGATGAGTCCATCCTCTGTTTAATCGTAACCACGCCTAGAGGTTCGGGGGATAGTGTTTCGGAACCTGCGCGCGTTCTAAGCCGCTATTTCTCAGGGCTACTAAAAGCCCCCGGATTCATCCGTGGGGAATGCGTTACAGGGCTACTCATAATTCATATAGAAACAATTTCATGCTACTAACGGCGATAAAACTAACTAGATAATAAAGACTGAATTTCTCCTTGAATATTGCCACGGGCAGATGGTTCGGCGAATTCTGACATTAAAGGCGTAAAGTAGATACGCGATCGCTGTAAAAATCGTTCTAAAACCTGCTGACGACCTGTGATATAATCCGCCTCTGCCATCCAGCTATATTCCTGGCGAATAGCATGGGCATATTCTCCATACAGCACTTGGTTAGTAGCCAAAATCGCTAAATCTGCATCAAGTAGGACTTGGCTATCATAATCATCCACCGCAGCTTGATGGTCTTTAGTGTTCAGAATGATACGAGTGACAATAGTTATGGTACTTTCTGGAATACCCAAATTACTCAGCAGATCAAAAGCATAGTCTGCACTTCGTTGTTCATTATCTTGAGCTTCAGTGTCATACACTACATCATGAAACCAGGCAGCTAGTTGAACAGCAGCTAAATTGGTGGTGTAGCCTTGCAAAATCTGAATTGTGCTGAGGACGTGATCAATGTGTTTAAGTGTATGGTAGTAGCGACCAGGAGTAGAGTAACCTGTAACCAAGTCACTAAAGGATTTCTCAGCGATTACGTGGTCAACACCAAAGGTTTGGAGTGTGTGTTGCCAGTTAGAAAATAAAATATTCATGAAGTTTTCTGTAGGCATAGAGTGAGTATACCCATTCTGAGTATTATAAAAATAAGCCAATCCTGTTAAAACTTTGATGAGTAAATAAGTTTAGATGTGTTTGCGTTGCTATAGCAATTAATTTTTTTTACGTATTTTTGACATTTTTTTCTTTTGTACTTGCTTGTTGAAAGAGACGTGCATATTCTAGAACTAGTATATACAAATAATTTTTCTAATTTATACAAACATTAACATAGTAAAATACGCTTACAAAACCAACATTTTGATACCAAGTATTAAACTTTTATACTTTAAAGAAAGCTGTATATTTATGCAGTAGGAATAAATAAAAAATAAACCATGATTGACTTTAGCCTCACTGAAGAACAGCAGATGTTGCAATCACTTGCGCGTGACTTTGCTCAAAACGAGATTAGTCCTATTGTTCAGATAATAGAAGAGTCTAACAATCCAGAGATAGAACCTTGGGATTTTTGCAAACACTTGTTCCATAAGGGGACTGAATTAGGATTCACATCTTTGATGCTTCCAAAAGAGTTAGGAGGTGTAGGTGGGAAATGCATAGACATGGCTGTAGTCTTAGAAGAAATAGGCGCTGTTGATGTCAGCATTGCTTGTAGTTACTTTAATCTCACCGCAGCTATGTCGCTGTTTGTCAGTAGAGTTACAACCCAAGAACAACAAAAACGAATACTATCTTTTGTTAATTCTGGAAAACCCCATCTATTCAGTGCCGCAGAGAGTGAAGCTAATATCGCCACCTCAGATATATTCTGCCCCTTCCCAGACTCCAATATTGGGATGAAAACCTTTGCAGCACGCGAGGGCAATGCATACATTCTCAATGGAACAAAATCCCCGTTAGTTACAAATGGTGGGATTGCGGATGCCTACTTCATCATTGCCCGTACAGCGATGGATAAACCATTACACGAAAGTTTGTCTATCTTTTACGTTCCAACAGATACGCCTGGGATTAAGTTTGGCAAAAAGACACAGATGATTGGTTGGAAAGCTTCTCATCATGCCGAGATTTGCCTGGATAACGTCCTAGTCCCTGTGGAAAACCTGATTGGACAAGAAGGCGAAGCCGGAAAACTACTGATGTTGCTTCCAGAAGTAGCTATTGGGCTGGCAGCTTCTTATGTTGGTTTGGCTCGTGCTGCTTATGAGTATGCTTTGAATTATGCCAAGCGAAGAGTCAGTTGGGGTCGTCCGATTATCGAACATCAGTCAGTGGCTTTAAAATTAGCAGACATGATCATTAACACCCAAGCTGCAAGACTGATGGTATGGGATGCAGCAGTTACAGCAGAAACTTCTCCCCAACTTGCCGCCACAATCAAAGCACCAGCTGCCAAGACTTTTGCAGTAGATGTCGCAATCAAAAACGCACAAACAGCAGTTGAGATTCTTGGGGGCTATGGGGTAACAAAAGAATGTTTGGCTGGCAAGTTTCTTGCCGATGCAACTATCGGGTATTCCTGTGACTTTACGCGAGAAGTCTTGCGTCTGGGGGTCGTAAACTTTTTATAAGCTATTGCTTCGGATACACGATGAGCTTTATTAGATACACGGGATGCCCCTTTGCGCCCTTGAACAGGTGTAACACGCATTGGCGATTCCTCATCCACCTCAACTCTTGTCATAAAGACATTGGTTAGAGGCAGAATCTAGGCTGTTGACTTTGTGCATTTTTCGGGAATTTTCGGGAAAATTATTCGTGTTATTTTTGTTTGACTTAAAGTGCCTGCTTCAGGCACTTTAAGTCAAACACAGGCGACACATTTTTTGCATGAAGTCTTATGGGCTAAAGGATACAGAGTCAACAGCCTAGGCAGAATCGTCACCGCCCGCTATCCATCCCATCGCCAAGGCTTTGCAGAAGGCGTGGGGCTTCCGCGCAAACCAGCTAAATATGGTGACAGCTAAATGAAAGCGTCAAAATAGAAGACACAGGCTTTGTACAAAAAGCCTTGCCTTGATTAACGGAGTTTATTATCAGTGGTATTACAAGTACAGACAAGCACCTACGAAGCTAAAACTCAAGAAATTGCTAAACAACTTCTAGCAGCAACGTCCGAAAATCGTTCGTTTTTGTCTTCCCTGCGCGATCAAATGCGCTGGGATGATAAATTACTAGCTTGGGCGATGAGTAATCCTGGGTTACGGGTGCAACTATTTCGCTTTATAGATACGCTACCTGCTTTACACAGTAAATCAGAAATTGCCTCACATTTACAAGAATATTTAGGAGATGAGTCTGTAGAATTACCGGCAGCTTTAAAGGGAATGCTAAACTTTGCTAATCCCGACTCGATGCCAGGGCAAGTTGCTGCTACAACTGTTGGTACAGCCGTTGAGACTCTTGCTCATAAATATATTTCTGGGGAAAATATTAAACAAGTCATCAAAACAGTTGAACGACTGCGAAAAGAAAAAATGGCTTTCACCATCGATTTACTTGGTGAAGCGGTGATTACCGAAGCCGAAGCGCAGTCTTATCTAGAACGCTATCTAGAATTAATGCAACAATTGGTGGAAGCATCAAAGAATTGGCCAGTTATCCCGGCTATTGATGAAGCTGATGGCGAACCCATACCAAAAGTTCAGGTTTCTGTTAAATTAACAGCGTTTTATTCTCAATTTGACCCATTAGATGCTAAAGGTAGTGAAGAGCGAGTTAGCGATCGCATTCGGATTCTCTTACGTCGTGCTAAAGAGTTAGGTGCAGCTGTCCATTTTGATATGGAACAGTATGCCTATAAGGACATAACTCTCAGCATCCTGAAAAAACTCTTACTAGAAGAAGAGTTTCGGCTACGCACAGATATTGGTATAACCATTCAAGCATATCTGCGTGACAGCGAACAAGATGTCAAAGACGTAATTTCTTGGTTGAAACAGCGCGGTTATCCTCTAACAATCCGCTTGGTGAAAGGCGCATATTGGGATCAGGAAACTATCAAAGCAGCCCAAAAGCATTGGCCACAGCCAGTTTACAACGACAAAGCCGCAACTGATGTTAACTTTGAAACCATCACTCAGTTATTGCTAGAAAATCATGATTATGTGTATTCTGCCATTGGTAGCCATAACGTGCGATCGCACTCTCGCGCCATTGCCATAGCTGAAAGTTTAAATGTCCCCCGCCGTCGTTTTGAATTACAAGTCCTCTACGGTATGGGTGATAAAGTTGCCAAGGCATTGGTTGACAAGGGTTATCGAGTCAGAGTTTACTGTCCTTACGGTGAATTGTTGCCGGGGATGGCGTATTTAATTCGGCGGTTGTTGGAAAATACCGCTAATAGTTCTTTTTTACGGCAAAATCTCGAAAATAGACCAATTGAAGAGTTATTAGCGCCGCCGATTGTCAAAGATGAAAAGAACTCTTTAACTCCTTACTCTCATTTTGTCGGTGCTGCTGATACTGATTATGCTGAGGAAGAGGTGAGAACGAAGACGGCGCAAGCTTTCCAGAGGGTTCGCCAACAGTTGGGTAAAACTTATTTGCCGTTGATTAATGGCGAATATGTTAATACGCCGGAATTTGTCGATTCTCTCAATCCTTCTAATTTCAGTGAGGTAGTTGGTAAGGTTGGATTGATTAGTGTTGAACAGGCAGAACAAGCGATGCAAGCTGCTAAAGCAGCCTTTCCTGGGTGGAGGAAAACACCAGCTAAACAACGCGCTGATATTTTGCGGAAAGCGGGTGATTTGATGGAACTCCGCCGCGCTGAATTATCGGCTTGGATGGTTTTGGAAGTTGGGAAACCAGTTAAGGAAGCTGATGGAGAGGTTTCGGAAGCGATAGATTTCTGTCGGTACTACGCTGATGAGATAGAACGGTTAGATGAAGGTTTTAATTACGACATTCCAGGCGAAACTAATCGTTATATTTACCAGCCAAGCGGTATTGTTGTAGTAATTTCTCCCTGGAATTTCCCGCTAGCGATCGCTTGTGGAATGACTGTCGCAGCTTTGGTTTCAGGCAATTGCACTCTCCTCAAACCGGCGGAAACATCTTCTGTAATTACGGCAAAACTTACAGAAATTTTAATCGAGGCTGGTTTCCCCAAAGGTGTATTTCAATACGTACCTGGCAAAGGTTCGCAAGTCGGCGCTTATTTGGTAAATCATCCAGATACTCATGTGATTGCCTTTACAGGTTCCCAGGAAGTGGGCTGTAGAATTTACGCAGAAGCCGCAATATTGAAACCTGGACAAAAGCACATGAAACGCGTGATTGCGGAAATGGGTGGCAAGAATGCCATTATCGTCGATGAAAGTGCTGATTTAGACCAAGCCGTTGTAGGAGTTGTGCAGTCAGCATTTGGTTACAGTGGACAAAAATGTTCTGCGGCTTCTAGGGTGATTGTGCTGGAACCGATTTATGATGCCTTTGTGCAACGATTGGTGGAAGCTACAAAATCCTTGAATATTGGGGAAGCAGAGTTACCTAGTACACAAGTTGGGCCAGTGATTGATGCTAATGCCCGTGATCGCATCCGCGAGTATATTGAGAAGGGTAAGGCAGAAGCACAATTAGCCTTGGAATTACCAGCACCCGAACAAGGATATTTTATCGGCCCAGTCATTTTTAGTGAAGTATCGCCAAACGCAGTAATTTCCCAGGAAGAAATTTTTGGCCCTGTGCTGGCGGTAATTCGGGTGAAAGATTTCCAGGAAGCATTAGCAGTCGCCAATGGTACTAATTACGCCTTGACTGGCGGACTTTATTCTCGAACGCCTTCCCATATTCAGCAGGCGCAGACAGAATTTGAAGTCGGTAATTTGTACATCAACCGCAATATTACCGGAGCGATCGTTGGACGGCAACCCTTTGGTGGATTCAAACTTTCTGGAGTAGGTTCAAAAGCAGGTGGTCCTGATTACCTACTGCAATTTTTGGAACCACGCGCCGTGACAGAAAATATTCAGCGTCAAGGTTTTGCACCAATTGAAGGTGCAGATTAAATCGTCTGGGGTAGACATTGCCTACCTTTTTATGGGTGTAGAGACGTTGCAATGTAATCTCTCTACACCTATGAGACAATACGGTTCAGTTAAGGCTAAAACTCTGTTACCAAAGTCGTTTTTTTTTACGAACCGCCAAGGCGCAGAGAACGCAGAGAGAAGAAAGAGATGCTTAACTGAACTGTATTGACCTATAAGATACCATCAACAAAGTATTAACTTATGATTAACTTAATCAGAAAATTTTTTGAATTTCCTGAAGATTTTTATTAATTAGCTATAAAAAATGCATTTCTATGAAAAATTAACTCAAATATCGCATCAGTATTGACTCTAGCTGGGCTATCCGAAATGGCTTAATGAGGTAGTCATTGACAGTGCCCGTCAACTGGGAAATTTCCTCTTCTAAAGGTTCGCTAGAGGTTATAATTACAATTGGCAAATCTTCCCAACCAGGCTCTTTTTTAAGGATATTCAGCAAATTCAAGATTTTAACATCCTTGATTAACTGGAAATCAAATAACACTAAATCCGGTTGGAGGTTTTGCGCCTGTTTTAAAAAGTCATTTTCATTATTTATCCATTTGACTTGGTAGCCAATTGTGTGAAGATAATCTTGCAATACTGTGGCAGTATTTTGATTTCCTTCCACAAGCAGAATAGTTTTATTTCTGGAAATGACTGGAGAAGAAGAGAACAAGGTAAAATTTTCTTCTTCATTTCTCTCATCTTCAGGCTGCACTAGATTTGGTAAAAACAGAGTGAACTGACTACCCTTCCCCAAAGTTGATGTCACCGTAACATCTCCACCGTGCAAACGCGCTAATTTGCGTGTTAAAGCTAAACCCAAACCAGTGCCTTCGTACTGCCGATTTAACCGACTATCAAGTTGTTTAAACGGTTCAAATAGAAATTGAAACTGATTTGAATCTATACCAATTCCAGTATCTGAAACTGTAAACGTTATCCCTTGGGGTACGTTTTTGACTACCAGCGATACCTGACCGGCGGAAGTGAATTTAATGGCATTGGTGAGCAGGTTGAGTAACATTTGCTTGATGCGCCGTTCATCAGCAATGCAAATATCCGCATCTTGCTCAATTTCGTATGTAAGTTGCAATCCTTTTTCTAAGGCGCGATCGCGCACTGTCCAGATGGCATAATTACACAAATCTGAGACTGACAAAGGTGAGAGTAACAGTTCCTCTTTACCTGCTTCTACCTTAGATAAATCAAGAATATCATTAATCAGTGTCAGCAGATGTTCACCACTACTATATATAGAATTTACATATTCGTTCTGCTTTTCATTAAGAGAGCCAACTATTTCTTGTTCCAGCAATTGCGACAAACCCATAATCGCATTGAGAGGTGTCCGCAACTCATGGCTCATGGTTGCTAAAAATTCGCTTTTTGCCCGATTAGCCGCTTCTGCTGCTTCTTGAGAAGCACGCAGTTTCAATTCTGTTTGCTTGCGTTCAGTAATGTCCTCAATCATCGCTAGAAAAAACTCAGGTTCACCATTGCTGCCTGGTATAATAGAAACAGAAATATGAGTCCAAATTAAGCTACCATTTTGATGTATGCATCGTCTTTCCATCTCAATACGATGTCTTTGGACAAGCTGCTCGTGATGTTTGGAAGGTTGCAACCCATCACTCGAAGTTGTTTTTAAGTCTGTGCGAATTACCGAAATTAGTTGTTTGTAAAGTTTTAAATCCCCCCTTTGTGTGGAAATGTAATGGGTAAAGCACTTGCCGTATAGTTCTTCTCGGCTGTATCCTAAAATCTCACATAGTGCCAGATTCGTATCGACTATTTGTGCTTTCATATCTATCAGTCCAATGCCGATAGAGGAACGCTCAAAAATCGCCCGGAATTGCGCTTCACTCTGTCGCAGTGCTTCCTGTACGACGTTTCGCTCGTTTGCTTCTATAGCTAGCGTTACAAAATCTGCAATCGAACCAGCAAAAGTCTCTTCTTCTAAAGTCCATTGGCGACCTTTGCCTACGTGTTCGTGGCACACTACACCTACCAAACGACCCTCTAGCCAAATTGGTGCATCTAATAGGGACGTAATGCCCATAACTGAAAGATAAGATTCAGATAATTCTTGGGTTCTAGTATCGTTTACGGCATCATCTGCTGTAATGGTACGTTCTTCTTCTAAAGCCTGGAAATAAGCAGGAAAATCTGTTTTTGAAAGCGAGTTACCAAAAGTATGCTTTTTAGTCTTCACATCATACAAATTTATGCATTCAATTTTGGAACGTTCTTCATTATATAACCATACGCCAACTCGCTCTACTAAGAGCGTCCTAGCAGTAGTTTCTGTGATTTCCCTCAACACCGCATTGAGATTACCTTGCTGAAATGTCTTGCTTCTTGCTAGCTGTACTAGCGTCTGGCTTTGTTTTCGCCGACTATTTTCTCTGCTTTTTAAAGCATCTTGGGTCGGGTTGCACTCTGTAATATCTCTAGCTGAAACCACCTGCATTAGTTGCCCTCAAGAAGAAATAATTTTGCCTTACAGCTATACGCAAAAAGTAGAACTGCTTTTGTATAACTACAACTACGAGACATGGTTTTTCAGAACCGGAAAATATAATTTTTCTAATCAAATCTTATAATTCTGACTAACTCCTTCTAAGCAACATTTTGCTAATTATTTCTGTTACTTCATGCTTATGGTTTTTACCAGGGGATAATTAGCATCTCAAATAGTTCCACTCTGAAGTAATTCTACTCTCAAGTAATTCTACTATTAAGTAAAGATACTGTTAATTAGTATAATATTTTGAATTTAGATTTGGGGACTGAGAAAATTTTTATTAGTCCTTAATTCTTAATCTTTAATCCCTAGTCCCCAGACCCCAATGCCCAGTAAAATTTTTTGCTTAGTGGTGACTACCAAAACACCCTTAATTCTCCTATAGAAAGATACCTAATGACTCAAATTCTGCCAAAATTAAGGTAAAGGCAGCTTTTACGGAGGTGGAGCGATGACAGAAAGTGATGTAAGAATTGTTTCTTTAATTCCCGGTGGAACAGAGATTTTAGCGACACTAGGGTTAGTTAATGCTATTGTGGGGCGATCGCACGAATGCGATTACCCTCCAGAAATCCAAAATCGCCCCATTTGTACCCAAGCGCGTTTAAACTCTAATGCCTCCAGCAGCCAAATTAACGATGAAGTGAACAATTTATTGCAATCTGCTCTCAGTATTTATGAAATCAAAACAGATGTTTTAGAGCAGTTGCAGCCTACCCACATTCTCACTCAAGACCAGTGCGATGTTTGTGCTGTTAGTTTACACGAAGTTGAAAAGGCAGTTGCTACACTCATTGACAGTAAACCCCAAATTATTTCTTTACAACCCAATATTCTCCAGGATGTGTGGGCTGACATTGAGCGAGTCAGCAATATATTTGGTGTAGACTCACTAAAAGTCTTAGAAAATTTAGAAGCTCGCGTCAAAATTTGTCAGCAAAAAATCCAAGGACTTTCTTTAAATGAAGTGCCTACTGTCGTTTGTATCGAGTGGACTGATCCTTTGATGGTTGCCGCGAATTGGATTCCTGAATTGGTTAACTTAGCAGGAGGACAGTCTCTATTTTGCAGTACAGGTCAGCCTTCTCCAATCTTGCCGTGGGAAACACTATTAACAACTGATCCTGATGTAATTGTTTTTATGCCTTGTGGCTTTGATTTAAATCGTACTCGCCAAGAAGCCAATTTGTTAACTCAACGTCCAGAGTGGCAAAAACTGCACGCTACGGAAACTGGTAGGGTCTACATCACTGATGGCAATTCCTACTTCAATCGTCCAGGGCCTCGACTGGTAGATTCTCTAGAAATTTTGGCCGAAATTCTGCATCCAGAAATTTTTCAATACGGCTACAAAGGAACTGGTTGGGAAACTATGTAAAGAAGAATTCAGAACTCAGGGGTCAGAATTCAGTATGAATTCGAGTCTGACTGAATGATATTAGTTTAAAACCTTGGCGGATTCCAATCGCCCATGAAGAATAATTGTGATTCCTGGATTCTGAATTCTGAATTCTTCTTTAAGGTGTTTGTTCAGAATCTGCCGATGGTTCATTGTTAAATAATAGAAGGCGTGCAGCAAGTATGGCAAATCCCACAGCAGCGATCGCTTTTAACACGCGCGTAGGTAATAATTCAGCTACTGCACCCCCTGCCAATGATCCCAACAGGCTTGTCAACAGCAATGCACCTGCTGCACCAAAAAATACTGCACGCGGAGAATTACAACGCCCTGAAAGTGCGATCGCCGCTAGCTGACTTTTGTCACCCAATTCTGATAAAAAAACTGTAATAAAACTCAGTCCTAAAAGATGCCAATCCATATTATTAAGGGGGGTGGGGAGTAGAGAAGCAGGGGAAGCAGGGGGAAAATGACAAATGACTAATGACCAGTAAATACATCCCAAACAGCATTAGGGAAATCACCAACAACATCATACCTGCTGATTTTTCTACAGTTTTGGGCTGAGTCGTTGGCTATCCAACTACCTAAAAGTACGCCTAATAAGCTGTGGTTATCAGTGCCGCCGCCGATCCGATAAACACTACCCAGGGCGAATGAGATTCTGCACTCGATTAATAGGGTAGATAATTGAAGTTTTATCTCCAATTTCTGCCAGAAAAATAGTTACAAAAGTCGTACCAAAAATTACTAACGCTGATTGCTGCTTTTGAGGACTATCGGCAGCTACAGGCTGAACTGATGGAGCGATCGCAGGAGTTAAGTTAAAATCATTGCTGTCTTTGGGTTCTAGCTCGATCTTAGTCTGAGATATGCCAGAAATGCCCAAAGGTGCAGAGTCAAGTTTCACAAGCAATAGTTTTGGTTCCTAGGGTGTTTTCATATTTCTATCATATTCTCAGATTGTTGTAATAAATTGCAACCCAGAGACTAAAACGAACAATGGCAGTGTCACAGCCCTACAGCTTTATTGAAGCGTAGTATTTCCAGACTGCGATCGCCATATACTCCCTCTATTTGCTGGCGACAGCAGTCGATAGCAAAATCATTAACTTCTTCTGGTTCAACTCCATACATATCTTGAAACACTTCTGATTCCACACGGCAGAAGCGAGGACGATCTGAGTAGATGCGGCATTCTCGTGTGGTATGGTCGAAGTTAACGCACCATCCGCCTTCGCCTACCATGCTGAGGTAAAGTTCTAGTTCTGGCGGTGAGAGATACTCATCCAAATCTGGACGTTCTGCTGGATCAAGATTACAGCAGGCTCCACATTGCTTTACACATTGCCAAGTTGACATTTTCGGTTGGTGATTGAAGAAGGGAATAGGTTACAGGTTACAGGTTACAGATTATTCCCTATCACCTGTTACCTGTCACCTCTACCCTAACCCCATTCCCAATCTCCTATTTTACGTTTTTATGTCTTTTCTTATAATTTTGTTAAGTAAATTAAATCCAACAGGCCATAGCCAGATATGATCGATTGCGGGTTTTGTAATTAAGTTATTGAATTTTTTAAGGAAATTGAGAGGAGAAAAGGAAAAATGTTTGACGCTGTGTCTGACTTGTTTAACGCTTTTACCAGCATCAATTGGGAAGTTATTTTCCAATTACTTTCCGTGGCGCTAATCGTCATTGCTGGGCCGGCGGTAATCTTTTTGCTGGCATTTCGTAACGGCAACTTATAAAATTTATGAGTGCTGATTAAGAGTTAAGAGTTAGGAGTGAGGAATTAAATTTTATTCTCAACTCATAACTTATAAATCAGCACTCACAGTTTTACAATCACAAGTGATAAGTTAATTAAGAACTTTTAACTGATAACGCCCGAAGCGCAGCTTGGATAATACTGTCGTACTGTGGCTGAGAAATATCAACTTCTTTAGCATTTTGACGATTAGTGCCCAGTAAACCAATCATATTTCCTGGCTGCATGGCTAAAACCTTGCCTTCAGTATTTTTAATTCTTAACTCTGCTTCAATGCCATTTTTATAGAAACCACAAGTATACTGTCTCTGATTGTACTCAAAGGTGGTAATTGACGGGGTAGGTGGCGAAACAAAAAATTGTTGGAAGTTGAATTGGCAATCTAACACCTATTAACTCTAGCTCAATGGTGGTGTTACCGTTAAAGTAATTTTCTCGCAATTTATAAGCGACATCCACTCGCGGTGGTAAGCGAAAATAGTCACCCCAACGCCAAGCGATCGCTTTGATTTTGTATTCCTGATTATCAACAGTTTGAGCGATTGTCAATTTAATATGACCCTTGCCAACGATTTTTTGCTCAACCACTTGAACATTAGGTGTCCAGAAAACTGGATCGGGGTTGTCCATACCGCAGGGGTGTAGAGTATTAAGCTGTTGATAAAGCTGCTGATTGATGTGATTGAGGTTGACTTCGGCATCAATTTTGAGTAGAGGCTTGAGATGCTGCGGTTCAAGACACTGGTTAGCAAACTCAATCAAACGCGATCGCACCATCTTTAAGTTCTCTGCTGGTAGAGAGAATCCCCCGGCTGCTTTGTGTCCGCCAAATTTCCCTAGTAAATCGTGACAATATTCCAAAGCTTCAAACACATGAAACTCTGGAATTGAGCGTGCTGAACCGCGTATATGTCCCTCATCCTCATAAGTACCGATGAACACAGGAACGCCATAGCGTTCTACCAAGCGGGAAGCGACAATCCCAATAACGCCATGATGCCAATTGGGTTGAACAACAATTAATACACGGTCTTGCTGTAGAGATGCAACAAATTCCGTCTCCACATAAGCGATCGCTTCTTGTTCAATTTGTTGACACATCTCCTGGCGAGAGGCGTTGACTTGTTCGCACTGCATTGCTCTTTCCAGCGCCACCCCCATATCATCTGTAGTCAGCAATTCAATCACAGTCTGGGGATTACCAATCCGACCAATAGCATTAATCCGTGGCCCCAAGCGAAAACCTATATCTTCAGGCTTGAGCGATTTTGGATTTTGGATTTTGGATTTTGGATTTTGGATTTTCTCCTCTACTCCCCCTACTCCCTCATCCCCCCTCGCCTGCACGCCACCTACCTGAATCAACGCCTGCACCCCAGCTAAGTTGGATTTGGGTAAATGTTGTAAACCGCGTTTCACCCAACGGCGATTCACGCCAGTTAAGGGGGCTAAATCTGCGATCGTTCCCAGTGTAAATAGTGCTAGCATCGGCTGAATCAAGCCCTTAGTCGCCCCTAGCTGTTGTGCTAGAGACACTGCCAAAATGTAGGCAACACCAACACCAGCAACACCTCGATAAGGTGAGGATTCAGCTATTAGTTTTAGGGTTGAGGATAGCGTTAGCTGGTGGTAATTTTTGGGTACATCGTGATGATCAGTGATAATAACGGCAAGACCAAGTTCTCTAGCTCTCGCAACTGGTTCAAACGCAGAGATGCCATTATCTACAGTCAGAATTAATCCCACACCCTCGCTATGGAATTCTTCAACGATGCGTTTATTAATACCGTAGCCTTCGTGCATCCGGCTGGGAATAGCATAATCTACTTGTGCGCCTAAAGTGCGGAGACTACGTAAAAGTAGAGCAGTGCTGGTCATTCCATCAGCATCGTAATCACCACAAATAGCAATTTTTGTTTGAGAAGCGATCGCATTTTGCAACAACTCCAAACTAATCGCCAAATCTGGAAAATCTTCTAACGGCGAAGGCAAAACTAAGGACTCTGGATTTAAAAATGCTTGTACCTGTTCTGGTGTTTCCATACCCCGATTAATTCAACAACTGGCTGACAATGGGTGAAATACTTGTCAAAATCGCCAACTTTTGGGCAAATTCTGGTTTTTGTGGATAAATCTGCCAGCGCTGATCGGGTAAACGCTTGCGAGGCTTGGATAGTTCAGATACAGGTCGGTCTAACACAGTATAAAGTTAGGAGTTTTCAGTTATGAGTGTTGTAATTGAAAATTGTTTCTTAACTCATAACTAATAACATTATTTGCTATTTAAAACACATTTATCTTACCATCATCCGTAATATATAACGAGCGATCGCCACCAATTAAGTCCTCGAAACCAAATTTGTTATTACCCAAGTTGCGAATATGCTCTACACCGTCGCTATTAATACCTAAATGTGATGTCAGGATACGACTTAAATCTTTATTAATGCTCGAAAGGGTACCGTCAGAAACTAAGAATGGTAGGTAGTATCCACCATCGATTAAATTAACAGAAATCTCTTGGGTCTGAAGATTAGCCGCTTGTATCTCTGTGTCTTGGACTAGGCGGTCTGTTGTTATTAGTTCCAGATAACGCTGCTTTTGTTTCGACGCTCAAACTAGATGTAGGGTCAAGTAACATACCAGTAAGTGGGTCTCGAATTGAGCCTTTAGCATCATCGACTCGGTATAAGTAAGCAGAGTTATTATTTGCAGCTTCTGTTTGAAGTGATAAGTTTAGTTTCACTTGCTTATCATTAAAAGCGGCTCCTGCATCAGAAGGAGCTTTTTGGCTTAAATTCTTGAAATTACTAAAGACTATAATAGGTGCGTCATTGACAGCGCTAACTTTAATGTTGACTATATCTTGTTTTGTTAACGATCCACCTGAGCCAGAGTTACCTAAGTCATTAGTATTAATGGTAAGGGTATCTTCACCGTTAAAATCTTGATTACCTCGGTAAGCTAAACCTTCAAGGGCACTATTAATATCTGTGATTTTACCCTTGAAAGTCATGCTGGTGTCAATTGTTCCATCACCTTGCAAGAAGGTTAACCCTGTAATTTGTTTTAAGGTTAAAGCACCTTTAGTGACACCAACTGTTACTTCTAAGTCCCCTGTTCCTTCATTAACATCAATATCGCTGACCGTGATAGCATTTTTATTAGTAGTGCTAAAGGTTAAATCAGTATCTTCTTTGACAGTTTGCTCACCAGGAACAGTATTTATAGGAGCATCATTAATTGCAGTCAGTTGAATTTTTACAGTTTTTTCGTCTTTGAGGATATTACCTTTACCTCTGTTACCTAAGTCACTAGTAGATATAGTTAGGTTATCTTCACCTTGGACATCGCTGTTTAAATCTTTATTGCCCAAATAAGTCAAGCCATTGAGAACCTGATTTACTCTGTCAATGCTGCCTCTAAAGGTCATAGTCGCATTGCCAAGACCATCGCCATTGGTGAACTGTAAGCCTGTAGTATCACTCAAAGTCAACAAACCACGAGTAACAGATAACATTACCTCCAGTATTCCAGTTCCTTCTTTGACATCCACATCGTTGATGGTAATGGCATTTTTATTAAAGCCATTGAAAACTAATGTGAAATCTTCATTGATGTTTTGCTCCGCAGGAACGGCAATGACTGGAGCATCGTTTACTGGGTCGATAGTAATTTGAAAACTATCAATGTCAGTTAGAGTACCACCCCCACCAGTATTACCTAAATCGTTAGTAGTAACAGTTAAGGTATCGACACCATTTGCATTAAGATTTCCGCGATAAACAAGAGTATTTAAAGCAGTGTTGATATCTGCTATTTTGCCACTAAAAATTACCGTGGATGTACCATTAGTATTATTGGTGTTAAAGGTTAAATTAGCGGTATTTTGCAGAGTTAAAATGCCTTTGCCGACCGACAATTTAACTTCAACTACACCAGTACCTTCGGCAGCATCGACATCCTTTATCTGGATAGCTTTGGCGACAGTTAAAGCTAAATCTGTGTCTTCATCTACACTCTGATTAGCAGGAACTGTATTTACAGGTGCGTCATTGATAGCATTTCGTTTGATTGTAACAGTATCAGTATCTGTCTTGATACCACCACTGCCAGTATTTCCTAAGTCACTTGTGATAATAGTTAAAGTATCATCGCCTTTGGCATTACTATTAGAATCTTGGTTGCCAAGATAAACAAGACCATTAAAAGCTTGGTTAATTTTATCAACACTACCAGTAAAGGTGAGATTATATTCGCTAACACCATCACCTTCAGTGAAAGTTAAGTCAGAAGTATTAGATAAAGTTATTAGACCTTTGGTGACAGATAATTTAACTTCAACTTTTCCAGTACCTTCCAAAGCATCTACATCGGTAATACTAATAGCATTACCATTGGCAGTACTGAAGATTAACTGGACATCTTCATCAACGGTTTGTTGCGTAGGAACGGTATTTATTGGCTCCTCGTTAACTGGATTGATAGTAATTTGCACTCTTTCGGTATCAGTTAAAATACCACCAATTCCAGCATTACCTAAGTCGCTAGCAGTAACTGTTAATGTATCGTTGCCGTTAGCGTTGAGATTTCCACGATAAACAAGGCTTTTAAGGCCGATGTTAACATCGGCAATTTTACCTTGAAAGATGACATCCGATTTACCATTACCACTGCTAGCATCAAAAGTTAGACCAGTTATAACTTTTAAATTTAAAGTACCCTTTGCTACCGAAAGCTTAACTTGGACTTCACCAGTACTTTCGGCTGCATCTACATCTTTAACTTGAATAGCGTTAATACCAGTTAATGCTAAATCTGTATCTTCGTTTATGACCAGACTAACAGGAACAGTAATTTCAGGGGCATCATTGATAGCTATGGTTGTTATTTGGACGGTATCTTCTTTCTTCAGTTCACCAGGAATCCCAGTATTACCCAAGTCACTAGTGAGAATTTTTAGGGTATCGTCACCATTAAAATCCTGATTTCCTCGATAAGTTAAACCTTCCAGAGCACTATTAATATCTGTTTGTGTACCCTTTAAGGTAATTGAGTTACTGTTATTTCCTTGTTGAAAAGTTAGTCCTGTTGTTTGTCCTAAAGTTAGTTTTCCTTTTATGACAGAAAGGATTACTTGCATCTCGTTTGCATTTATTGCAAAATCAATATCACTGATACTAATTGCATTTTGAGTGCTACTCTTAAAGACTAAATCCTTGTCTTCCTCTATGCTTTGTAGCCCAGGGAATGTATTGACTGGGGCATCATTAACAGCAGTAACGTTAATTTGTACTGTTTTACTCGCATCTTGAAGAATGCCACCTTCACCTTTGTTTCCTAAGTCGCTGGTAACAATACTTAAAATATCAGTACCGTTGGAGTTTAAATTTCCTCGATAAGTTAAACCGTCTAGTGCTTTATTAATTGCACTTAAGGTTCCTTTAAAGAAAATACTAGATTTACCATTACTACTACCTGATAGAAAACTTATACCTGTTGTGTCTGCTAAGATTAAGCCACCGTTATTTACAGATAATGTAACTTCTAACTCACCTGTACCTTCATTAACATCAACATCGCTAACAGTAATAGCCTTACCATTAGCCATGGCTAAAGATTAAATCTTTATCTTCTTCAACGCTTTGGGCACCAGGTACTGTATTAATAGGAGCATCATTAACAGCATCTATGGTAATACTGATTAATTTTTCATCTTTCTTACTACCACCAATACCAACATTACCTAAGTCATCTGTAATAATTTTAAGCGTATCGATGCCGTTTACATTTGTATTACCAAGATAAGTTAGGCCATTGAGAGCATTATTAACATCAGCCAGCTTTCCAGTAAAAGTTATACTAGCTTGACTATTGCTATTACCAGAATCAAAATTAATCCCATTGATGGATGCTAGAGTTAAAATTCCTTTTGTTACAGAAAGCGTTACTCGTAAAACTCCCGTAACATTTTCATTTACATCTGCATCATCAACTCGAATTAGATTATTATTAGCGCTGTTAAAGACTAAAGTATTTTCTTCTTTGACCCTTTGCGCTGCTGGTACAGTATTTATAGGTGCATCATTGATGGCATTGATGTTGATGGTAATAGTGCTTATCGCTGGTCAAGTTAGTACCAGCAGCCACTATTGCCTAAGTCATCTGTTAACACACGAACTGAAGCAGTACCGTTAGAGTTAGCATTCGGCTTAAAGTTCATGCCATTTAAGGCTTTATTGATATCTGTGATGATGCCTTTAAATTGAAGCGTAACATCATCAGTGCCATCCCCTACACCACCAGTAAAATCTAACCCGCTAATGCCATTGAGGCTAAGAGTACCTTTGTTCGCTACAAGTGTTACTTTAATCGGATTATCACCAGCATCTGGGTCACTTATCGATATCAAATTGGCGGCTGTAAATGTTAAAATCTCATCTTCATTGATAGTTTGTGTTCCTGGAACAGTGTTAACAGGTGCATCATTTTCGGCAGTAACATTAATAACTTAGATACAGCACTGCTAGTTCCACCATCTCCATCATTGACTGTAACCGAAATAGTACGGCTAGGGTTAGGTATATTAGAAATATTTTGATAGGTAAGATTTTGAATTAAAGCTTTTACAGCAGCTAAAATAGCATTAACGTTAGTAAATCTAATAACTAAGCTTTTGCCACCTGCACCATTATTAGTAGTGTCAATACTGCCGAAAACAGTTCCGTTATAGCTAACATTTCCACTACTTAAAGTAATACCATTACTACCACTATTAACTGAAATTCGGTCTTCTGCTCCACTACCACTGCTATAGTTAATTGTGAGATTACCTGCATTAAAATCAGAGGAATCTATATCCGTAAGGGTAATGTTGCTATTTATAATAGATGCAGCAATATTAAGCGCATTTTCATTAAAAGTAACAGAAGATATTATATCTTTTACTTCAGGGTTATTGTTGATGTTAGTAAAGCTAATAGTCGGAGTTTTTTGACTAGAAGTGTTATAGCCATCGCTAAGAGTTATATTAAAAGATGGAGCATTTTCACTACCGTTGTGAACAAATTGAACTACTCCGCTGTTGATATCTTGCTGGGTAAATGTAGTTTTAGGGATACCATTTAGCCGAAATTCACCATTTTGAAGATTGCTAATAGTATATGTAATTTTACTAAGATCAATGCTATTATCAACATCTGTCGCATTAAAGTTACTAGAAGAGAGGGTGATTGTGTCACCTTCTTTCACTGCTAGAGTATTGACTTTTAATTGAGGTTCAGTTACAAAACGGATAGAACTAACACCATTAAGGTTAGATGTATTGACTGAATATGCTACACCAACTGCTTTGCTATTTTCTAATGTACCCTTGCTTAAACCAATGCTGGCATTACTTCCATCATTTGGTGTTGCCGTTGAATAAATAAAATCAATATTATTGCTGTCTTTGTATAATACAACTTGAAAGGTTATATTATTATTATTTTCAGGTTTGAAGTTAGTCCACTGTACAGTAAAACGATTATATTCTGATTTTGTGTAAATTTTTCCTGTGCGGTCAGTAGCAGTTATTTGTGCATCTAAATCATCCCAAAAAGGGAAAATGCTATTTAGTGGTACGCCAGAACTAGTAGATGGGATAATAGCGTTATTCCTAAATTGAGCGGTTCCATTAAATGAAATCCCTCCATTTTCACCAATAATTATTTGACTGAAATTATTGCCGTAAAAATTAAATTCAAAAGGCAGAGTAATCGGAGTTTGCCCGTCTCTACCTACTGTACTCTGAAAGATGCCAGTAGAACTGATATCTGTAAAAGCAACCGTTCCTTTAGTCGCCTCTTTTGAGTCATAATACGTGTAATATTTATCGCCACCCGTTCCAAATACTCAGCATAAGTTACTAACACTTCAGGTTGAAATATTAAACCAGGAAAATGTGAAATATCTTTTCCGTAGCGAACATCTAAATCCCACTTACCACCTAAGTTTGAGTTACCAACAGCAGTACTAGAAGTGTATATATTAGCTTGAGTAATGTTGTGCAGTTTCTCTAAAAACTGAGTTCCGGCATCCGCACCAACATTACAACCATAAAGAAGAAGCGCAGGAGTATAGTAGTTAGGAGTTGAATTAAACCAAGTTTGAAGTTCTTGGGTGTAATGTCCTAAAGTTTTTAGGCTTAGTTCCGCATTCCCTAAATAAAGTGTTCCCGGTGCCCCGTGTGAGATGATATGTATACTCTCAACATACTGTTGCTGGGACAAAGTTTGTGTAATTTGCTCGACTCCATCAACTTCTGGATGCAGAATATAGACTTCTGTACCTGCCTTGATACCATTTCTAAGGTCTTGATAATTTTGTATTTGTGAGTCAATGAATACTAAAATAGAGCTATTTTCTGGAAAAGATGCTTGGGAAAATAAGGGCTGGTTAGATTTCATATTTTTACTCGTTATTTTTTGCTATTAATAAATAAAATCTAAAAGTTCAGTTAATTGGTGCTTGAGTAGTTATCTTCGATTGCAAACTGTTGATATGGTAAGGAGTTATCAAATAACTGTAAGTTCATTACTCTCGCTTGTTATCCTTACCAAGTAAATACTATGTTGGAGAATTAAATCTTTGAACCCTTTTGAACTTGTTGTTCCTTGTTATTCTAAGTATTTTACATAGTAACAACCTCAGTAATTACTCTTAAATGCAATTTAAATGTTAATTTAGTAAGTAGATATAATAAAAACAAACTATGCAAAAATAAGTAAATATGGAGAATGTATCTATATGAGGTAACTTATACGTGGGCGCTTGTTTAAGGGTATTTCTAACTCGTGAGCAAGATCGAACTTTGTTAAGTTTAAGAACACAGGAGCTACTACAGAAAGTTAAATTGCAATGATATTTATACGTAATTTATATGCAATTAGGGCTGTTAAGCTCGTATAATTACTGGTATAAATAAACGGCAAATTAAAACAGGGCTTGTAAAAATCCTGATTTTATTATGACCAAACAAAATAAATGTAGAGACATGAAATATCACGTCTCTACAAATCGAGAATCAGCAAATTTTCAATAAACTACTAGTTCTTCCTTTCTTCATCAACTATAAGTCGAGCCGAAAGTAAGCTGAGATCATCGAGAGTGATAAAGTCTTCGCCAAGACCAGTATCTATATTGGTGTCAACTGAGATAGATTCGATGGTAACTAAATCGGCTCCTGACCCAAGTAGAATACTTAACTTTTCAATGTCATTGTAGTTAATTTCACCGTTCATGCCGAAGCCAGTAACTAAGGTATCGTTGACAATCACTGTGTTGTCTTTTGTATCACCTGAGTCATCAATATTTAATGTATTGCTACCTATACCACCTGATACAATCAGTGCTGCTGAGATATTATCAACAAGTTGGTTAAGATTGCCGACATTTGCAGTGTCATTGCCAACGCCGAGTTTGACGTTGGTTTCACCAGAGATATTTTCGACATTGACTGTATCATCACCTGCGCCTGTATCGATATATGTTAGTTGCTGATGAGTGCTTTCAATGCTGAGAATGTCGCTACCCGAACCCATTATTAGGTTTAAATTCTCGAAGTTGCCGTAGTTAATTTCACCGTTCATGCCGAAGCCAGTAACTAAGGTATCGTTGACAATCACTGTGTTGTCTTTTGTATCACCTGAGTCATCGATATTTAATGTATCGCTATCTATACCGCCTGATACAATCAGTGCTGCTGAGATATTATCAACAAGTTGGTTAAGATTGCCGACATTTGCAGTGTCATTACCAACGCCGAGTTTGACGTTGGTTTCACCAGAGATATTTTCGACATTGACTGTATCATCACCTGCGCCTGTATCGATATATGTTAGTTGCTGATGAGTGCTTTCAATGCTGAGAATGTCGCTACCCGAACCCATTATTAGGTTTAAATTCTCGAAGTTGCCGTAGTTAATTTCACCGTTCATGCCGAAGCCAGTAACTAAGGTATCGTTGACAATCACTGTGTTGTCTTTTGTATCACCTGAGTCATCGATATTTAATGTATCGCTATCTATACCACCTGATACAATCAGTGCTGCTGAGATATTATCAACAAGTTGGTTAAGATTGCCGACATTTGCAGTGTCATTGCCAACGCCGAGTTTGACGTTGGTTTCACCAGAGATATTTTCGACATTGACTGTATCATCACCTGCGCCTGTATCGATATATGTTAGTTGCTGATGAGTGCTTTCAATGCTGAGAATGTCGCTACCCGAACCCATTATTAGGTTTAAATTCTCGAAGTTGCCGTAGTTAATTTCACCGTTCATGCCGAAGCCAGTAACTAAGGTATCGTTGACAATCACTGTGTTGTCTTTTGTATCACCTGAGTCATCGATATTTAATGTATCGCTATCTATACCGCCTGATACAATCAGTGCTGCTGAGATATTATCAACAAGTTGGTTAAGATTGCCGACATTTGCAGTGTCATTACCAACGCCGAGTTTGACGTTGGTTTCACCAGAGATATTTTCGACATTGACTGTATCATCACCTGCGCCTGTATCGATATATGTTAGTTGCTGATGAGTGCTTTCAATGCTGAGAATGTCGCTACCCGAACCCATTATTAGGTTTAAATTCTCGAAGTTGCCGTAGTTAATTTCACCGTTCATGCCGAAGCCAGTAACTAAGGTATCGTTGACAATCACTGTGTTGTCTTTTGTATCACCTGAGTCATCGATATTTAATGTATCGCTATCTATACCGCCTGATACAATCAGTGCTGCTGAGATATTATCAACAAGTTGGTTAAGATTGCCGACATTTGCAGTGTCATTACCAACGCCGAGTTTGACGTTGGTTTCACCAGAGATATTTTCGACATTGACTGTATCATCACCTGCGCCTGTATCGATATATGTTAGTTGCTGATGAGTGCTTTCAATGCTGAGAATGTCGCTACCGAACCAAGCTTGATATTTAGGTTCTCAAAGTTACCGTAATTAATTTCACCATTCATTCCCAAACCAGTAAGTAGGGTGTCGTTGAGGATGGCTGTATTGTCTTTGCTATCTCCAGAATCATCGATATTTAATGTATTGTTACCTATGCCCCCCGATACAATCAACGCAGCGTAAATGTTATCTAGTTGTTTGTTGCGATCGCCTACATTAATTGTGTCATCACCAGCACCGAGTTTAACGTTTGTTTCGCCAGCAATGGTTTCAACATTCACTGTATCGTTGCCTGCACCTGTAAAAATGTAGCTAATTCCTTGGTGAGTGCTTTCAATATTGACAACATCGCTTCCCGAACCCATTAAGACATCAAGCATTTCCAGTTGGCTGTAGTTAATGCCAGCAGTTAAATCTAGTCCTCTAATGGTGCTGTTGGTTAAAGTTAACGTACTGTTATCGCTATCAGCAGAATCGTTGACTATTAAGTAATCTTGACCCTCTCCACCGCTGACTGTTAGCAATGTAGCGATGCTATCGACTGTGTTCTCATTATTAGCAACCTCGATATAGTCATCACCAGCACCAGTATCAACCGAGGTCGCTGCGCCAATTGTCTGGATGAATACAATATCGTTGCCTTCTTGGGTACCGATGTTAGTAATACCCAGAGTTTTTTCTAGAACTAAGGTGTCGGCACCGATACCTGTATTAAAGTTGAGCTTGCCAGTAAAATCGTTGAGCAAGTTAATGTTGTCGGCGCCAGAACCTAATTGGACATCGATTTCCTTCATGCCTGAGTATTTAAAGCGTTGGTCGAGTCCTAAACCAAAGATATTGTTTTGACCAATATTAATGGTTTCATTACGGCTGTTGGTTTCGCGTGCGATATCAACTATTAACTCGTTGTAACCTGCACCTGCATCTACGGAAATTTTCTGGGTAAAGCTAGTGTCTTTGATAGTGAACTTGTCATCACCTGTACCCAACTTGACATCAATTGCCTGGAAGTTAGTGTATTCTAGATTGCCTGCGCCTGTAAAGCCAGTGATAGTACCGTTATCGAGTAATAGGTCGAATGCTTCCGTCTTGTTAGCGTAGTCCATCAAGATGGTGTTTTGTCCCTGACCGGAGTTGACATTTACCTCAGCAGTAATGTTGGAAGCAATGTTGAGCAAGTTGTTACCCGAACCCAAGTTGATATTAATTTTTTCAACCTTGAGATAACTAATATCACCTGTCATTCCCGCTAAACCGGAGATTCTATCAACCGTCACCTTGAGGTTATTGTTCGACGGGTTGCCGCTATTTTCGATATTTAAGGTATCGAAGTCATCGCTGGTATTGATATCTATCGAACCTGCGATACTGTTAAGAGTTTTGTTCTTATCGCCCAGGTTAATAATATCGTTACCATTCTGCGACCTAATAACAGTGGTGAGAATACCAGTTGCTGAGTAGTTAATTATATTTCCATCGATATTAATGATATCGCTATCATCGCCGCCGTCAATTTTAACACCAATGCTCTTGAGGGTACCGCTTAGGGTAATAGTGCTACCGATACCAAAATCTTTATTATCAAAGTCACCTTGGATGATAATTTCACCCAGTGTCGCAATCAAGGTATTTTCAGCTATTAAGAGGTTATCGCCAGAATTGAGGGTAATGTTACCACTTATCGTGGTGATATTAGCTCTAATCGTCAAATCGTCGCCGCTTCCTTGAGAATCACCCGATTGCAAGCGGATTCTAGCACCTGCCGATACATTACCTGCGATCGCTAGCGGGCTATGGGTTTCTACTTGGACACCACCGCCAGCATTTATACTATCGACAGTCAAGCCACCGTAGTTGCTGAGGTTAGCACCGCCACCTGCGATAACGCTTACATTTTTAACCGAGGTTTCCAGTAATGCATTGTCTGTACCTATACCTTGGGTTGTTTGCATCGTCAAGCTTTCAGCAGTAAGGTCAACTACACCATCGCTAGCAGCACTAAATATTTGTCCTGTTGTGATGTTGACTTTATTACCTGCTTCCACTTTGCCGATAGTCATTACAGCATTAGTATCAACAGTGGAAATTGTTAGGTTTCCTTGCTTAACGGAAACATCACTGAGGGCGATCGCATTAGCTTCGCTGATGGTAATATCGCCTTTGTCGATAATCGCTGCTTTAAGTTGTTGGACATCGGTCTTAATATTGATACCTTTGAAAGCTGCAAGTTCTAATCCAGAAGCCTTGAGAATAACATCTCTCTCGGTGATGACATTATCGATAACTACTTTTTCTTTGCCAGTAGTAATTAGACCACCGATAAAGTTACCTTTGTCATCGAAGTAACCGTTAGAAGATATCTTCAGGTTTCCTGTTACAGTTGGTGCGCCAATTATATCGAGGTTATCACCAGTCGCAATTTCAACATTAGTACCAATGATATCTTTGAAGCTAATGTTGCCTAAGTCACGCTGTGCTTTCAGGGTTATAGAGTTTGCCAGCATTGGGAATCCAGTCCGTTCCTCTTGAAGGATTCCTGATGGAGTGACAAGTTGAATACCACCAGCTAGTTCCTGCTTCATTTTGGCTTGCAGGTCTAGAGATGCATAGTTAACCGCAGTAAATTTAATTTGGACATCTTTGTACTGCGGATTTTGGGCGATGAATATCTTGTAATCAGACTCGTTTGAGTAAACAACCTTGTAACCAACTACAACATCATTACCATTTGTATCCTTGTTAGTTTCAGTTGGGTCTACGACTGTGTAAGCATAGTCCCCTGCGTCATTTTGACGAGTATAGACAGTAGTACCATTGGGAATCTCGTTCAGATTTTTGCGATCGCCACCTTTACTTAATTCATAACCATCGATGTAGTATTCACGACCATTATTACCACTAAAGACGTACCGACCGCTCATTGCTTCGATGAGTTGATAACTGATGGTATTCAATACAGGGGCTAGTCTTAAGCTATCAACTTCAGCAGCAGTTAGCGCTACTAAGTCACTACCTGATGCCTGATAAACTTTTGTGCCTTCAACAAGTTCTGCTGTGTCTAAGTAGTAAGTGTTCTTGCTATCCTGGTAGCGGTAGTATCCGACAAACTGACCTTCAGTAATTTGGTTTCCACGTGCAATTAAATTGACCTTATCTAAAGGAATCGCTTTGCCACTAGCGTCAACAAAGGTTTCTGGTGAAACGATAATGCTACCGGAACCTAATTCTAATGTTAATTCGGCAGTCTTAATTTTAGGTAGTTGTACGGAACCCTGAAGAATACCTGTTTTACCGTAAGCTAGTTCTAGGAGTTTCGTTCCTTCTAGGGTGACATCATCATCAATAATGATTTGCTGCGTCGCCCGTAATTTTAAAGTATTACTCTTGAGTAATTTATCAGTAGGATTAGTGGTAGAGGTAGTAACAATGATATTACCAGTCTTACTCACAAGTTCGATGCTACCGTAGGTGGCAGATTCGATTCCCGTATTGGCAATTAGATTACCTGCGGTAACAACTTTCACATTACCTTGCAATGCAATCAGGTCGCCTAAAACCAATGTCTTCGCGTCATCGGCGCTAATTCTCTCAATCAAGATATCGCCAGTGTTAGCAGTTGCAGATAGTCCGTTAGTTTCTGTTGCTGTTTCAAAATTAATCGTTTTTCCAGAATTAGCAATTATTTTCTGCGCTACTACATCAGCTATCCCATCATTGGGGTTGACAGCGAGAATTGCACCAGTATTAGAAGTGAGATTAATTTGACTGCTGGAAATTAAGTTACCTTGGGCATCATAATCACTGTACAAACCAGCATTAATCTTTCCAATGGTCATGTCGCCACTGGAGGTAATGTTAAAGGTGCGTGCTTGACTATTATTAATTAACTCGACCCAAGTAGCGATTAATGCACCGCTAGTATTCAGGGTAAAGTTACCCTCACCAATTTTCGCAGAGGTGAGGTTTAAGGTAGTAGCAATGTTGTTAATGCTTACATTACCTGTACCTCCTGCTTCCAGGCTCAGGTTATTGACTTGGGTGTAGAGGTCAAGATTACCGTTAGCAGTGTTGATATCTATGGTATTAGCACGAATGCGGTTGTTGTTATTGCGAGTGATGCTACCTGCGGAGAGAGTCATAGAAGTACCAGCAGATAAATCATCAGCTGCATTCAGACTGAGGATTAATGCGCTACTGGTGTTGAGGGTAAGCTGATCGGCTGCTTTTAACTTATTAACAGTGACATTACCACCAGCAGTAATCTGAATATCGTTACCAGTGCCTAAAGCTGTAACGTCGAGTAAACTAATACCACTAATGGAGTTGATATTAATATTGCCGTTATTGTTGGTGACAGTGGTTTGAACATCGGTAGTTGCTTTTTTATCAACTGTGAGGTCAATATAACCGCTACTGGTGTTATTCACATTCAGGGTAGTAACGTCAAGATTGGCACTAATACCAGATTTGGCGGTGAGGTTGATGGTGTCAGCCGTCATTAAACCATGTTGACGGACACCATTATTAACTAAATAGTTGTTAATAGTACCCTGAGAAGCGGTGATATTCAGAGTTCCAGTGGTGAGCCAACCGGAAGGGAGGTCAACATTACCAGTGGTTTCACCCGCAGACATGGTAATGTTCCCGTTGGCACCAGTTTGTAGGTAAGTGGAGCTATTTCCAGTAATGTTACCATTGCCACCAACTTTATCAGCGAGTTTACCAGCATGGGCAATAATCTCGTTACCTGCGTTGAGTAAGCCTGTAATATTCAGGTCATTACCTGCTTTCAGTTGGATTTGAGTACCAGCATTTACCGTACCTGCAAAATTGATGTCACCAGTGGCGGAAGTGCTAGTGAGGTTGACTTGTCCGCTGTTGTTCTTAGCCAGTAATTCGCTGGAATCGAGGACGTTAATACTGCTACCAGTGATGTTGAGGTTGTTTTGAGCAGAAATATAGGAAGGTGCAGCCAGGGTATCACTAGCACTGCGTCCTTCAGGAAGTTTACCTTGAATATTTACTTCACCCAAACTGGTGATATCAATATTACCGCTTATGCCCTTAGTCTCCAGTTGACCAGTGATGCTGATGTTACCTGTTGCGTCGATAGTAATACCATTAGCAGCACTAATGGAGTAACCAGCAAATTGACCGTAATCTTTTTGGTTAGCTGATGTCTGACGTTCCGTTACCCAAATTGTTTGGTTTTCGGTGATGTTTTCAGTGCGGAATTTAGTTTCCGTCTTGATGCTGACATCTTTAACCTGAATATTACGGGTTTCGTAACGCGGACGACCATCATAAATATCCTGTTCTCGGCTTACCCATTGATAGGATAATTGCAGGCGAGTGTCGTAAATAGGTTTGTATCTAGAAAT
The DNA here is from genome assembly GCF_023734775.1 of Nostoc cf. commune SO-36. NCBI lineage: Bacteria > Bacillati > Cyanobacteriota > Cyanophyceae > Nostocales > Nostocaceae > Nostoc > Nostoc commune. The sequence continues at coordinate 1,062,624 of NZ_AP025732.1, forward strand.
CCAGTGATATTGATAATCTTGCCAGTCCTCTTTAAGAGTGTAGTTGTATTCGTTACGACCTCGAACAAAACCACCGACATCATCACCACCAAATTGCTCTGTGTACTCAATCATTGACTGAACTTGATCGTACTGCGATTCCCAAGAGTTCAGATTAGAATAACTCAAATTATTATATGGGTACTTGTACGGATCATCATCATACGTTTCACGATCATGTCCATCACCAAAGACATCATCTAAAACAGATTTATCACTGCTTATTAAATTTCTCCATCCCCATGTAGGTACATCTTCTTCTTCATCATACTTCGTGCTAGAGCCATCATCATTGTCCATCCAATAGCCACCAAGCTTAATCCAATCTCCCCAATAATCATATTCAAAGCCAAATTGATCAGTTCTGGTGTTAGAAAAGTTTTTACTGAAAGATGAAGTGTTAAAGTTTAGAGCAGTTACATATTGATCGTAAGCTTGAATTTGGTTAGTGTAACGATCCATCTGATAAGTACTGGCTTGCTTAGATGTCAAACCACTATTCCACTCAGGAGCAATGCTTAACTCTACAGTGTTACGTTCATCAACATTAAAGTAACGAATACCCGAGTTATTGACATAAGATACTTGCCAATAAGCTTCTCCATCTTCATTTGGATTATGTGGACTGTTATGGAGATATGTCTCTATTTCACCAATAAAAGGAATGGATATTGTTGTTTTAGGATAGTCATCATTAGGGTAGTAGTATTTTGAAGCTGCTTGAATATAGCTAACATCGCCTGTGTTCCAATAATACCCAACATATTCACCCGTAGGAGAGGAAACACTACCTTGAGTTATCCATTGATGTAATGAGTTGTAGCTATTAGGTAAAAGCTCATTAAAGTTATTTTTATTATTGTCATTTAAAAGTTTCGCCTCACCTTGAGACACAGTTTTGAGTATTGCTGCTAAATCAGCCGCAATTCCTACTGGTACACGGATATATTTATCTCCCCAACCATCTACATTAATATTGATAATTTTGGTTGCAATATTATTAGGATTGCTAGCCACATCGTAAGAGTTGTAAAAGCCACCATTTACCAAGGTATTTAAATAAGTTTGATAGTTAGAATAACCTTTGTAAATGGCTACCTGATCTTTTTGTGTAGCGGTCAAATCCGCAAAAACATGATCGGTTAATGGTTTACCAGCGCTACCCCAGTTAACATCGTCAACCTTGTAGTCAATGGTATTAATTAAACCAGCTTGTTTGTAGTCACTTCCACCAATGAATTCTTTGCGATAAGTTTGTCCATTAACAGAATCAGTTTTATAAGATTCTGTAGTTTCAGTTAGATTCCAAAAAACATCAGTGCGAGTAGGATTACCATTAACCGTGCGATCGACTTTGGCATTGCTATAACCAAAATCATAGAGTTTGTAGTAACCCAAATATTCTATAACAGCGTTTTTCTGGTCATCATTTAATTCATTGAAACTGTAATTTGGGTCTGCAATATCAGTTTCAACTTTCTTTCCTTGAGCGTTGGTATAAGCCCACTTATTACTTGTGCTATATTTTATTGCTGACCAACTTGTAATGTCAGCAGTATTATAGTCAACCTTATTAACAAACCATTCCCGTTCAATATTTTTCGTGGGGTTCCAGTAACTATCTTGACTGAGCTTGGCATCCATCGTGAAGAATTCATTACCCACGCGGACTTGATCTACTCCTACTTGTTCGGTAACAGTTGTGGGTATCCAGTTAACTACTTCAACCTGAATTGTGCCATCTTCAACCGGCTTAGTTGCGGTGACGACTGGAACAGTAATGGCTTTTTGGGTAATAAAGGGAATGGGTACAGGTTTAGTTCCTGCACCAAGGGCAGAATCTGCACTAATAGTAACTGTTCCACCAGCGAGGAGAGTGGCCATATTATTGGCTTTTAAAGTACCTGTACCATTGATAAGAATATTACCACCACTGAGTTGAGAACGAGTAACTGTACCTCGGAGGGTGTTTAAATCCCAGTTGGGGTTAATACCAGCGCGGATATTGAGGTTTTGCGCTGCGCTAACTAAACCATTAATTTCGGCTGAAGTGACTACATTCAAGGTGACATCTGTACTGCTGTCTAAATAACCTTGTACCCAGAGAGAATCAGCAATAACTTCAATATCTTTATAAGAATCAACTAAAGCAATGCTGAGAGGTGCTTGACTCTTGGCAATAATGACTTTACCAGTACCGTGAATTTGAATGCTGGGGTCAGTGGTTGTAGCACCACCATAAGTCTGAATTAAAGCATTGTTGGGGCGTACAGACTTCAGAGCATCAGTTTCTTGGTAGTCAAGCAGGTAGAGATTTTTACCTTTAATGATTATTTGACCACGCGCTCCAATTTTATTGTCAATGAAGACATCACCTGCATTATTTTCACTGATGATGCTGATTTTGTCAGGGTTAACAGTCGTGCCATTAGAAGGTGCAACTTGTCCACTTAACACAATACCAGCTTCAGCCGAGATATTAATATTGCCACCGAATGCAGTTTCTAATGTACCACCACTCACACGGGTGAGGTTTGCTAAACTCTCAACAGGCGCAACACCTAAAGCTAATTTGACACCATTCGCATCGACATATTCACCGTTGCTATTAATGTAGAAACTAGAACTATTAATTAAACGTCCTTGAGGATCGCGGAAAATTAACGGAGTCAGCATTAACCCGTAACCAGAGTCATTTGTCCCACCGTCAACCGTTAGGGTATCGTCTGCTTTCAGGTAGCCGTTAATTAATAGTAAACCTGCGCTATCAATCGTAATATCTGCGTTATCATCATAAGCCTGAATTAAACCATCAATTTCGACTTGTCCTTGAGCCGTAATATTAATTTTGCTATCGGTGGTATCTGCAAAGATTAATGTACCCGTTTCTGCAAAGCGTGCAGTTGCGTCACTCTTAATGGAACTGAGATCGTTCATGGTGAAGTCTAGCTGATTAGCGCCACCAGCAACATTAATGTTGACGTTATCAGTCGCCCAAGCTGAACCACCACGAGTGACTATTTTGCCGTTCTCTACACCAGCACCACCGAAGGTGACAACATCTGTAGCGTTGAGGTTAACGGTAGCAGTCTTACCTGTCCAAGTGACGGTATTGTTGTTGAGAGATGCACCAGCCAAGAGTGAGCCAGTTACATTAATTACGTCACCACTAACATTAACGGTGCTATTATCGGCACTGCTCATGATGCGGACACCAGAACCGATATTAACTATACCTGTACCATTAATAGTGACGTTGCCAATACCCGCTAAATCTAAGCCTTGTTGCTGATATTGCTCATTAACTAAGATAGTGCGACCAAACTTGATGCTACCGTTAGCATTAGTTTGGCTAATATTGAGGACTTCTCCTGTACCTTGTACCAGAATTTGACCGTTGTAAGCCTCAATGTTATTACCCGCCGTAATCTTGAGTGTACCTTGGCTGATGATGTCAGTCATTAAGGTAGCGTTGTTGGTAGCTGCAATTAAAACTTCTGCGGTATTAGCATTAGCATCACCTGCGGTATTGCGAACTACGCCCTCAATGCTGACGTTTTTACCTGTCATCGTCACATTCTGGCATCAGTAATAATCCGCCCAGAGGTGCGTGCAAGGGTTAATCTCCTTGGGTAGCAGCAATATTAAGGTTGGTCATACCAACGCTACCTTCGCCAATGGTGCTGTCTATGATGACATCATTTAAACCAGCTATATTAACTAAACGTCCATTAATTTTACTGGTGCCGAGGTGTGAATACGGTTTGACCTGCTACGACATTTTTACCAGCACTTAAGCTGACTTGATCATTAGCAGTGAGGCTACCGTGTAACTCAAGGGTGTTCTCGGCAGTGAGGATAATGTCAGAACCTGCGCCACCAGCGATAATATCCCCTTTGACTATGCCGTAGGTTCCCACATTCATTTGAATCGAACCATCACGAGTTTCTAGTAACCCAGTCCCATCGAGGTCAATATCAATACCATCGGGGGATTTACCACTGTTAAGATTGATTGCTTTGTAACCAAGTACCTTACCAGCGATATAAAGCTTACCATTTGGCCCGTTTGGAGAACCGATAGTGACGACTGAGCCAACTTGATCGGCTTTGATAGTATAAGGCAAGGTAGAGGTTAAATCAGTGGTCAGGTTAGTGAAACCTAAGAGATTAGCATTAGTTGAACCAGTTTTGAGGAAAGTAGTTTCGTAAGAACTGGTCAACATTAAGCGACCTTCCCGGATTTTCACCTCCATGTCAGAATTCTCAAAGCCAGCGTAGGTGCTACCAATTGGACGGGTGGTAGTATCTTGAGAGCTTACAACCTTCCAAGTTGCGTTCTTAATAGCGTTATTTAAGTCTGCTACTAAATTTCCTACTTGAGTGTTATCAGCAGTAGCACTAGCAGATAGAGTGACATCAGCTTCATTTTATAGCCAACTTTATCAAGGCGTAGTTTTAAGGTGACATCTTGACTGACTACACCAGTTGCGAATTCGTAGAAACCTGCGGCTTCAATTTCGTTGGTGTGTGCAGGTGCAAGGATGTCAATTCTTCCTGGTGCATTCAGGTTGATTTGGCTATCTTTGCCCCAAGTTGAAATCTGCGTTGAGCCATAAAGCACCATCCCTTTACCGGAGTGGTTTACGCCTGCTTCTACAGGATCAATACCACCAATCAGGTCAATTTGTTTACCTGCACGCAAGGTTTGACCAATTCTGACTTGATTTTCTGCGGTAATTTTGATGGTTGATTGGCCGCCAAAGTCTTTGACATTGACATAGCGACCCATGTAAGAGCCTTTGCTGTCTCGGACTGTGGTAACTTCGCCACCTGGTGCTAATAAACCTTGAACATCTGCATCTTGGGCGGCGTTGATTTCAATGGAACTATTAGCAGCATGAGTAACTAATTCACTGGCGGCTTGAATGTATGCACCTGTTCCAGAACTGTGTGCGCCCCCTGTTACTTTAATATAGTCGTGGGCGAATAAGTAACCGCCAGTTTCAATCGGCTCACCTTGTTTATTAACGGTATGACCACCAATAAAGGCTTGACCAGCAGATTGAATGTTAATTTTACCGTAGTTACCAGACCAGTCAATGGTTTGTGAGAGCAGATTACCGTTATTATCAAAGACTTGGACTAACTTACCACCGGATACCAAAGTACCCATCATTTCCATGTTCCCGGCATTGTTCATAGCGATTAAAGCGCCAGAACCATCGGAGGTTAAGCCCATTGCGGTTGCACCACCAGCAGTTGTCACCAGTAAGCCAATGCCATTATCATCAGCGCCAGCAATACCACCATTCATGGTTACAGACTTAGACGCAAGTAGACCAGTATCTAAGAAGATTTGTTGACCTGCGGTAACGATAACGGTAGAGTCGTTACCAGCCCAGGTTACGCCAGTTTCGCCAATCGTACCACCAGCAACTACTGTACCTAAGATGTCAACATCTTGCGCTCCGCGAATATTGATACTGCTACCCGCTTGCTTGGTGTTAATTCTGGCTGTGCCGTGAACATAAACACTAGAACCTTCGGTATTTGCGCCATTAGTGCTGTTACCATTGGCATCAAAACCACATTCGATGGTGATGTTATCTTGGACATTAAGGAAAGTTTCTAAGTAAACCCAAGTTGGTGTACTAATCTTCAGGTCAGAATTATGACCAAGAACATCAATGTTGCCCCGGATAATAATGTCATCACTAGAAACTAATTCCAAGGTGGTGTCATCAGCCAGACTGGTTAATGTACCAGTGATCAGCATACCAAATTGATCTTCACCAATGGCTGTTAGATAATGATCCTTACCCTTAGCATCTTTAGGTAACTTACTGAAGTAGTCATCGTAGTAATGATTTAAGGGACTACCAGCACTGAGCTTCATCTGGTCGCTGGTGGTGACAGTACCTTTAATTACCAATTCATGCGGCGAGATAATCGTTGCGTCTGCACCTTTGCCTGTCTTCACGGCAGTGGGTTTACCGTTAATTTCATCAAAACGAGCGCCTGCGGTGACTGCACCTCCACTCTCAATAATCACCAATTCACCAGCAGAAACCTTTATATTACCGTAATCTTCACGGGCGGCTATCACACCACCTTCCATGACCTGGGTCATTGTATCAGCCCAGATATCAATACCGGAATTAACTCCTTTGGCTTCGACTAAACCAGCTATCTTGATGCTATCACTAGTGTTAATGGCTAAACTACCACTTTGCAGGACAGTAATATCACTACCGATATCTGTTTTTTAGGCTATTAATACCGTCTTCGTAGCTAACTAGGGTATTAGTACCTGTACTACCTTGAATGTTGATGCTGACATTTTGAGTACGCGTAACCAACCACTAACTACCATTTGCTCAGTCAGGTTCATTACGAGATTATCGGCAGTAATACCGGAATCAGGCACACCATTGGGGTTGTGGAAATTTTGCTTGTTAATTTGGGCAGTGCGAGCTTCAATGGTGAGATTTTCACTAGTGGCGCGAACGTCACCTCTGACATCGAGATGATCGGTTTTGAGGATTGTGGTATTGCGGAACTCCGGTTGATAAGCTTCTGGATTGCGGGGTGCGGCGACCATCTTGCCTGTAGTACCATACATTACATCCCCGATGGTCATCTGGTTGCCTGCATTGGTACGACCGATGGTTACAGTGTCAAAGTTGCCAGCGATCGCAGCTAAGTCTAAACTAGATAACTCCATAACATTGAGGTTATCAACACCAACATCATTGAGATCAGCACCAGCGGAGTTTTCGGCGGCTGCACCGAGGCTGTATGTCCAAGCAAGTTGATTGGCTTGTAAGGTCAGATTACTATACCGTTAACTTGATTTGCTCCCGTGCGGAAGTTCATGTCATCGGCAGTGAGGACAATCTCTGCCCCTGCTGTGCGTCGGTACTAGTACCGCTTACTAAAGTAAGGAGAGAATCTTCAGCTAAGAGGGTGACAGAAGCGTTGCCATTACCAGCAGCAACTGCATACTGTTCATTACCATCTGTCATCAAACCTCGCCAGTCGTCACTTAGCTGTGTTACCCATTGGTTGTTCTGCATCCAAGTAGGTGTAACGCTAACTTGAGGAATCGTTAATCCCGCGTTAACAATCGTTGCTGTCTTCTCTAAATTGCTTAGTTTCAGGCTATCGGCTTCTTCAATTACAATGCCGCCTGTTCCGTGAAGCGATGTTGCAGCAGTTAATGTTCCAACCTCTGTTAATAGAGCGGCTTTGTCGCTGCCAATACCATTCTTCGCTTTCAACATTAGGTGGCTATCGCTACCAATAATGCTGGAGGCATTGGAATTAATAATTGCACCATCGGCGGCTATCAACCGTACCCAACCGTTGCCTTTTCCGTCTTCGCTATCGCCTGTGGAAACTTTAATATTAGACTCAATGAGGATATTCGACTTATCACCGTAAGTACGTAAATCTACGTAACCATTTTGGACTGCGTTGAGAGTCTTGCTGACTGTGATATTCTTGAGGGTTTCAACGATAATCGCATCAGCGTTAATCTGACTTTGGAAGTTAGCCTGGGAAGCAACCACCCTAACATCTGTGGTGCTGTTGCGAGAGACACCATTGTTGTCAGTGTTGTTCAAGGTAACATTGCTACCAAAATCGAGAATGTTAGTACCCTCGACCTTGCCTGCTCGACCAATAAGGGTGAGACGGTCTAAGCCACTGGTATAGTTGAGAATTTCACGACCGTTGCGAAGCTGGTTTTGGTTAAGAGCGATCGCATCTTTCATCATTTGTTCAGCGATTACTTCATCAAAATCTCCTACGGTATCGTTGAGATTAATGATGCCATCAGCACCAGAACCAGTTGCTCGACCCAACCGCACGAAGTAGGTATCGTTACCGCCTTTGTCGTCAATGAAGATAGTGCGATCGCCAAAGTCTGTAATGTTTACCAGGTCATTACCGCCGCCCATAACCAGCCGATTGAAGGTCAAATTACCCTTAATTTCGTTTCCTTCACCTTGAGTAACGGCAAAGCCACGGGCATTGACAGTGGCATTGAGTTGTTTAGTTGCAGGCGAGAAGTCTAAGGTATTATTACCTTCACTGTCGTTGAGCCTATCAAGTCCAAAATCATCCTCAAATAAGTAAGTATCATTGCCTTGGCCCCCGGAGAGATTATCAATGCCAAGGCCACCACGCAGCACATCGTTAGCAATACTACCGATTAATTTATCTCTGCCGATGCCACCCATCAACGTTGCACCCTTGAAGGTGTTGCGGTAGCTTGTATAACGAGCATCTTTAGTGTCAAGAAGCCATGAAACCGATGCATCAAGCACGTCATCACCATCGCCACCGTCAGCGATACCACCGCCTGTACCGAGTATCAGTTTGTCTTTGCCTGCACCACCAGTAAACTCAACGCCAATGTCAAACAACCGAGATGCATCGAAGGTATCATCACCTGCGCCACCATCAGCAACAACTTTAGTAACACCTTCAAAGGTCTGATAGTAATCCTCGAATTCAACGCTAACCGTGTTACCTTGACCATACAGGGTAAAAGTTTCACTTCTATCTGTAATGTCGCCATATTTACGGAGGCTGGAGCGGCTACCACTATTGAGGTACAGCACACCATTTTCGACTTTGCCCAAGTGTGGCTGTACATTAGGCGCCTTATACTCCAGGGTGAGCAAATTAGCGTCAATCAACTTAACGTTTAAGATACGTTTCTTGCTGACAAGTAGATTCAGGTCTACAAAGGCATTGATCAACAAGTTTACCTCGGTCTTGACGTTTGCCAAGTTCTCAAGTCCCCCAGCTTTGCCATCACCTTTGGGATCGTAGCTGAACATTGTGGCAATTTCCGAAGGATGAATCTTGCCATCACTCTCCCAGGTTTGGTTCGTCACAAACCCTAAATCATCCTTAGTTAGCTTGGGTTTGGAGATATCCTGCAAATCAACACCCATCTTCACCTTAATACCGCCACCGACACCTGCCTCCAGGATAGCTAGTGCCAGAGCCGCTTCTAAACCTAAGTAAGCTTCAACAGTAAACTCATCCTTTTCTTGTGACTTCACACCTTTCTGCGTGGGGATAGTAAAGTCTGTGAGGAAGAAGCCATCAAAAGCATCGAGCGGGTTTTTGGATTTAATTGCTTTTTGAATACCGGAGGTATCGTAACCAAAGCCTAAATCAGCCTTGGCACTAAAGCTGCCTTTTGCAGAAATATTAACTGTAGCTGGAGTGGGTACTAAGGGAATCACTGCTAAAAGTGCATCAAAGTCGGCGCTAAACTCTAATAAAGGTAGCTCGTAGGTAAATAGTGTTGCGCTTCCCCCGGTTAAAATATTCTTCCAATTGGAGATATCTTTGATATACTCCATAATTCGGAAGCCAGAGCGTGGTGTCTTATTCGTACCAGAACTAGAGTTTACAGAGCCAGCCTGACGGGTATTTGCGGCGAGGAATTGGTCAACTTCGGTGGATTGGGGAACATTTGTCGCGGCTACAGTTTGTACATTGTTAGTACCCAGTCCCATGATGCTACCCAAGGGGAGCCATTCACCTGTTTTTAAGCTAGCTATTTGATCTACCAACTTAAGCATTTGCTTGGCTTCGGTGATGAAGCTCCAATCAATCGGCTTGCGACCCTTCAGCACCATGATTTTGTTGATTAATCCCTTGAGGGTGGGGTCATCAGGAATAATCTTATCTAAACCAGTTATTTTCTCATCAAGGACATCAATGAGTGGCTCCATTGGCTTGAGGGCATCGCGGACTTTCTCAGCGATAGGTGTCAAGAAGTCACTAACGAAACTGCCCATGTCAATCCGCATATCGCGCAGACCGAAACTGGGAGCCATCATCTTTTGACCCAGTTGCCAACTCCAATTAAATTCTAGGTCAGCACCTATTTTTGGCAGTCCCTTCGCACCATCTATTTCTAAGGTCATGCCGATATCTAACTTGGTATCGACTCCAAAACTGACACCAAATAGGTCTTTGGTGCGACCGGAGAGAATACGTCCTAGCGCCATGCGACCGCGACTGTCACCTTTGAGGTCGAGAGATAATCCACCATATATACCGCTAGCTTTACCACCTGGGTTGTTATCCTTCATGTTGGCTTTGAAGAACAACAACTTACCTTCTCCGCTGAAAGGAGTGATGACATTAGGATCAGTGGGACTACCGTCTAAGTAAGCCTTGATACCAACTTCTAGTTCAGGCTTACTACCATCTTTGTTGGTGGCAAGATAGAAACTGTCTTGGAGGCTAAAGCCGAAGCCGAAGTCAAATTTCCAGCCAATATCAAGTGCAAAACCACCATTTATATCAAGACTAAAGCCAGGAATACTGAAATTGAGCGGTAAGTTCACACCTGTACCGACTAAATTCCCACCCAAATCCATATCAAATTGGATTGCATCTGCTCCAGTTGGTAGGGCACCGCCAACTATCCAGTTTTGCATCAAGTTGCCGAGCTTGTCATACCAACCCACCATGACATCATCGACAGAAATGCGGTTGTCCTTATTGGTGTCGAGTAGGATCTTGAGTTTATTAGGGCCAAGAATATCGTACAGGGTTTCACGGATAAATTCGATCGCCTTACCATTGCCGCTCAATTTTCTACGTAAATCACCCAAAATACCCAGGCGCATATCCCGTAGGAATGAAGCTGCGTCACCTAATTTATCGCCAATCAACGGGATATCCTGAGCTAGGTTTGAACTCAGGACATCCTCTAGGGTTCCCACGGCTGTATCGACGCTATCAAGAATAAACGATGGGTCGTTGATTAAGCCAAGGAGTGAGAATTGACCGCCCAGTTTTTCAAACTCGCCACGAATATCTGGGAAGCTCATGATGAGGGGGTCTTGCTGTCCCTTATCGGCAGATTTCGCCAGGTGTTTGAACAGTTGTACTAAGCCTTGGTCGCCGTAGACAGGGTTGGTTTTAACTTCGATTGGGCTGAGTTTGATATCAACTCCAGCTATTTCTATGCGTACTGGCAAGTTGATATCAAAGCCGCCCGTCAGTTTGGCTTGTAAGTTGTCCTTGAAGGATTCCTTACCAATGTAGAATAATCCGTCGTCAATTAACGTACCTGCTTGTTGGTCAATTGCAACTAATAGACTTGCGTAGTCCTTGGTATCAACTTTACCATCAGCATCAAGTACAACAGTACCGTTATTAATCCCAATGTTGATTGGGCCTGCCTTGAAGTCTAAATCGAGTCCGGTACCAACAAGACGGGCACCAATTTGGGCATGAGTGCCTTTACCTGTTTGGGCATTATAATCCCGGAGGAAAATCTTGGGGTCGCCTTTGAGGATACTGTCAAGGTCAACGCCAATATCAAAGTTGAGTTTAGCGATCGCTTCTAGGGTTAGCTTACCACCACCTTTAAGGTCTGCGAGGGCATCAATCGCATCTAGTGCTGCCGCACCAGCACTACCTGATAGCTGCTTAAAGGTATCTAAATCAAGGTTGAAATCGAATTTATCAGAGAATAGTGCTTCCCAATTGAAGCGGATATTTAAGGCACCATTGCTGAGGGAGAGAGAGAATTTCTGCTGGTCGGCAGCTAAGGTGTTGTCATCGCTAATACCGAGGGCAGATTCGATCGTATTTTCAACTTCCTGAACCATACCAGCAGGGTTTTTCGCTGCGATTTCTAGTTTGGCAGCTAGACTATCGAGGAAAGTAAAGGTTTCGCTTAACGAGCGATTAATAACTGGAATTGGTGTACTGTAGAACGACTCATTTGCTAAAGAATCGCTCATAAAGTCGATACCAGCCCGCACACCCATGATAATTGTCTCAAAATTTAGGTTCTTGAGGCTGAGTAGATCAGAGACATCGGGCATTACTACAATAATGCCTTCGTTTTTAACCTTACCACTGGCGATCGCAGCGTTGAGATCGAATGCTTGAGTAACTGGCTGGTTTACAGTTTGGACACCGCTCTTGAACTTAGTAAGTGTAGGTACGTAGACCGATAGTTCGGCGTTTGGCGCGATGGAGATATCGCCAAAACCACCATTTACCTTGATACCCTTGAGTTTGGCTTGGGCATCACCGTCCAACTTGAAGTAGAAGGATTTGAAGAGGTCGCCACTCATTAGGTCACTAAAGCTAAAGCGGCGATCGCCTGGAGTAACTGTATTCGGGTCACGGTCTAGCCCGGTTGAGACAGTCGCTGCCATCCTTACCCCAGAATCTGTACCAATTCCGCCTGCTTTTAAGCCCACAAAACCTAACTTCGCCGCTATTTCTAAATCTTTGACTTCTAGGCTAGCTCTACCATTAAGTTCAACATTGTCGATATATAAATTGACGCCTTTAGTTCCAGGAGTATTGCCAAAGTTAATGACAAAATCCATGCGTCCATCAACACCAGCGTTAATTGAGGTCTTGGCATTGGTGGAAAGCGATGCAACATCACCCAAATCAAGTCCCAAGTTTAGCTGCTGGTCGTTCAGCACCGGTAAGTCTTTGCGGAAGCTAAACGGTATTACAAGCTCATTCTTGATTGGGTCATAAGTTAAAGGCACACTCAACGGCAGGATACCAGAATTATTAATCGCTACTATCAATTCCTGGTAAGTGCGTAGAAGTTGGCGTTTCTCGTGGATCACAAAGTCCTTGCTGGCGATACTGATATCGCTAGCAGCATCAATAACAATAGTTGTATTATTTTCTACCGACTTAACTTGGTAGGAGGTATCATTAATTGTTACAAACTTCCCTGCTAAATTGCTACCAAAGTTCGCACCCGATGCCGTCAGCTTACCGCCAGTTATGCTGGCGCCTATACCCGACATCAAATCAACCCGTGGGCGATAAAAATCAATCTTCGAAAGAACTTTATCGTTGATAGCAGTTGCAAAGTCAAGAACACCGCCAAGCGAGAGATCCACAAACGGAATTTCCGTTTGCATGATGTCATATTCACGGTACTGCTGCGCCCAGCCCACCAAATCCTTGAACATTACCAGCACATCGCCAATGCCGAAGTTACGGAAATTCAGCAGTTTATCAAAGTTCTCGTGACGGAATTTAACGCCCGTACCGCCAAATAATTGACCTTCTAGATATGCCTTGGCTGGTGCTGCTCCACCCGATAAATCGTTACCTGCCAAAGTCGCGTATACGGGGAGGACAACATCAATGCGGTTGTCGTTGGTAGTGACTTGAAACTCGCTATTTACATAGGAGATGCCACCACCAAGGCTTAAGGTTGCCGTACCTTTCTCTTTACCAACTTCATTGGAACCGATGCTTAAACCAACCGGCCCAAAGTAACCACCCAGAACTATATCTTTTGCCGCAGCAGTCGCCTTAAAGGAAAGCTTATTGAGGTCAAATTTAGAAGTAAATTCCTTCCAGTCGAAGCTCAGGTCAAAATCGATACCTAATTTAACGCCAAACTCAATATTTGCTTGACCTTCCAATTCCAGACCAAATAGATTCGCTTCTTGGTCGAGTGATAAACCGATATTGCGTTTGAATTCGCTATCGCTTGCATAAGACAACGAGAAACCACTTTGACCAATAACAAAATCAAGCCCTTTAGCGATTGGTAGAGTTGGTAACCAAACATTTCGTAGTTGTTTGATTAACCCTTGTAGGGTTTGTGGAGTGGTTTGGTTAGCAGGGGTAGGCGAAATATAATCCTTTATCGAATTTCCAAGGGAAAGATAAGTGCTAATACCCAAAATACTATCAATGGTGGCATTAGTACCTGGCAGTGATTTAGACAACAAGCTTTCGGAAATGAGTGTGCCATCTTCTTTGTATTGAGGTACTAAGCTACCTTTCAGGTCGATTAACTTATCGGCACCGCTAATCAGAGCATCTTTAATCCTCTGAGTTAGTATCATATCTAAGTTCGAGGCATTGAAGCGCGTAATATTGCTGGCGCTAACAAAGTTAACTACTAATGTTTGGTTGCCGATTTGAATCTTTTCATCGACAACTTTACCTGTACGGTTAACTTCTATACCTAAATCGCCAGTAAATTGTAAATCAGTTCCTAGTGCCAAGTTAGCTTTACCGCTTCCCTGGAGGGCATAAAGTCCACCACCGTACATGACCAGTCCCAAAGTACCATCACTCAAACTGCCCGACAGACCATCCGCAAGATTGACAGTCGCAGACAAGTTTTTACCAGCCGCTAGCATTGCCCCATCGGACTCGCGGATGTTGAAGGTAAGATCGCCACTGAGGGTAGTGAGGTCGGCAATACTGAGGTTCAAGCCTGTGCCGCTAACTTGGTTGACTCCTGTAGCGATGGTCACACCACCTAATGTGACGTCAACACCAGTCTGATTCATCTGAGCAGAGACATGACCGCCAAGGCTCAAACCGTTGACGCCAAATAAAGCCACATCCCCAGACATTGAGTAGGCAAAGGCACTTTGACCTTGAGGCGACTTTCTAATTTGTACCGTGCCGTTGACATTACTCAATTCTAAACCGACATCATCGGCCTTATCTGGGGTGCTAGCACCGATGCCAACAAAGGCAGAGGCGTTTACAGTACCCAACTCAATGACTTGAGTGCCATCTGTAGAGCTAACGTTAAAGCTAAAGTTACCAGTGAGGCTTGCATAGTCGGAAATCGACAGATTCAGTTCATCCAATTGGAGACTAACATTGTTGCGATCGCCTTTTGCACTTGCTGTCCCAGAGAACTTAAACAGATCAAGGCCGACTAAAGAAACTTGTGCATTGTCGATGGTGTAGTTGTAAGTATCGTCCGTGTTGACAGTCAAGCTGAAGTTGGCGTTGCTCAGGTTCACGCCGATGTCGTCTTCTCCGTTATCAGGAGTATCTGCACCGATGCCAACGAAAGTAGAGACATCTGCGGCAGTGATCTCAATTGTTCGACCACCATCGGGGAGAGGATCACCTAAGATCAGAGCAACGCTACCTTCAGCCTCTAAGACACCTGCGACTTGCAAGTGAGCAGTGCCTTCAACGCGGGTCAGAGTAGCTTCTTGTTCACTGAAAGTGATCGCTACTGTCTCGCTATCTGCCAGGGTGATGGTTTGATTCACAGCCTCACCCATGCGATTGATTCGCGCCTTCATCGTGCCTTCTAGGGTCAGTCCGGTGACTCCCTCAAGGCTGGCTGTACCGCTAGCTTCTAGGGCGTATTTCGCGGGGGTGGAGTTAGTTCCTGTCTCCAGTACCATACCCAAGCTGCCATTGGTGAGCTTGACTCCCATTTCGTTAGGGGTTTCGTAGCCTGAACCAATGAATGCTGTGACATCCTTTGCACCAATTAGCAATTTGCCAGTTGTCTGCTCAATGCCAAACTTCCCTGAGAGGGCAATGGTATTAGCAATATTCAGGTTAGCAGTTCCTGCCACACGGGTGAGGTTGGCGGCATCCAGTTCCAGGTTAATTTGCCCACCCTGCGTAATAATTATTTCATCAACATCCTTGCCAGTACGGTTGAGTTCTATTTGTAAAGTACCTTCGATGGTGACATCATCGATACCGACTAATGCTCCTGCACCTTCCCCAACGAGAGCATAGGTCATCTTGCTTTGCTCTGTTAGGGGTTTGCTGTAGTCGATGGTCTTGTAGAGAGCTAGACCAAGGTTGATATCGGTAATTTTGACACCTATTTCTGTATCAGTATCGTAACCTGTTCCCATGAAGGCGTAGCCGTTGGTAATACCCGCCAACAGCTTAGTAGTTTGCAACTGCTGCTCGTCGTAGGTGACTTGTACATTATGGAAGCTGACTTTGCGACCAGCGTCAACGGTTGTGGTGGCGGCGGGTAGGTCATTGGTGGAGGTAGCGTTGCCGGCACTCAGGTTGACTGTGACACCGAGGTCGTTGCTGAGGCGTTGAGCCAGGGCGATCGCGGCGGCGCGGCGTCCTTCAGCAATGTCATTATTGGCGGCAAAGTTAAAACCATCGAGGCGAACGAAGCTATGGTTCCCTGTGACAGGGGCTGAGGTGAGATTCACAGCAACACCATTCTTGGTCAGGGACAGTTGCAGAGAACCACCATTAATCCCCACAACGTAGTAGGTAGCGTTATTTTCCAGACCACCGATCGCCTGTCCACCACTTACCCGATATTGCACCCGTTCGTTGAGTTGGAAATCTACGGGTTTGGGCAGAATAATCCGCTCTTTCTCTACATCAATGGTGATGGTGTTTTGCGGCACAAAGCTAAAGTCAGCCTGCACCAGACGGTGATCGCCACGTCCATCACTGGTGAGGTTAATCGCAGTTCCATTCTCAGCCAAGCTAAGTTGAACCGAGGTATCACTGATCCGTTTGACGTAGTAGAATTGTCCAGATTGGAGACCACCGATCGCTACTTCACCTGGATCAATTTCGTAGCGAACGCGAGTATTATTATCGAGTTGATGAACATTGGCAAACAGAATTTGGTCATTCTGCACATCAACGCGAATGGTATTCTGTGTGGAGAAAACTGTTGCAACTTTCGTGAATCGCTGGATACCTTGACCATCACTGGTTAAATCAATCACCGAACCGTCGGCAGTAGCAGAGAGTCGGATGGCTGTGTCGTTAACCCACTGAACGAAATAGTCTTGATTGGCAATCAGTCCACCGATGGCAGTTTGTCCAGCATCCACTTCATAATTAATGCGATCGCCTACCTTCAAACCATGATTGGCTGAGAACAAAATCTGATTCTCAACCAGGTCTACCTGAATCTTGTTCTCAGCATTAAAGGTGGCGGCTACAAGGGCCAAGCGGTGTTCACCTTGACCGTCACTAGTCAAGTTGACAACTGTACCTGCACCATTGGTCAGTTGCAGTTCTGTATTACTGACCCGCTTCACAGTGTAAATGCTGCTGGTATTTAAACCACCAATTGCCGTATCACCTGGATTAATTTCATAACGTACCTTTGCACCATCACTCAAACCGTGACCAGAATCGATGATGATTGTGTCTTTTTGCACATCTACCACCATCGCACCGCCGCCGCCAAAGTGTAGAGTTGGCATTAAGCGGAAGCCAGTCTTACTTAAAACCGGAGATACATCAACAAAGTTCTTTGCCTTCAAATCTGCTAGGGTTTCGGCAAATTGCAGCCGGACTTTGCCAGTTAATTTAGACTTGTTAACGTTAACAAAGTAGGTCTTATCTTCTGTAGGATGATAAACCTGGGGATTTTCGGAATAAACATCTGCGTCTAAACCGACAATAGGCGTTTTAGCACCACTATCTGGTTTGAGTTGCAGAACAACCGCCTGTCCAAGTTGCAGCCTGGGGTCGTATTCCAACTCAATGGTAGTGCCGTTGACCGCCTTGATCTCTTTAGAATAGTGCCAGAGGAAGCGATCGCCAGCCTGTTGCGTTTTGGAGTCATAACGCTCAACCAGTGTCATGGTTTGCATTCCGCTACCAGTGCTGGTAAAGTCGATGGCATTCTGGTCTAATGCTTCCGCACGGCTACTAGCTAACTGAATCGTCATGTCATCAACTTTGATGACATAGAAGGTGTGAATTACTGTATTAGTAATTAGCTCATCAAAGGTACCGCCAATTGCAGATCCATCTTGCGGCTCGTAGTATTGAATCTTGTCACCAGTATTTAGGAAGTGCTTGTTAGAGAACTTAATTGTCTCATTCACCACGTCAACACTACCGGAACCGTTTTGAGTTGGGAAACTGACAATCGGAATTAAGGCATGATCTCCTGCACTGTCATAAAGCAGGTCAATGATTTCATCATTTCTCTTAAGTTGGATCGTCTTGTCATCGATGACGTGAACAAAGTACTCATCTCCATTTGCCAAGCCACCGACGGGGAGATTACCCTTAGCTTCGTAGCGGACGATTTGTCCTTCTTGCAGCCCGTGAGCCGTTGAGAAGATGATGTATTCGTTGTCAGTATCGATGTGCAGTTGATTATCAGCATCAAAGTTCTTAACTGGCGTGAGGGAGTGATCGCCAACGCTATCACTGGTCAGGTTGATGATCGCCCCATCTTTGGTTGCACTCAGTTGCAGGCTATTCGGTGTCACTGAGCGCACATAATAAGACTCGCCATCTACCAAACCACCAATCACAGAATTGCCTTGGGCGCTGTAGCGTACCTGCACACCGTTGATCAAGCCATGACTAGTGGGGAAGAATATCCGCTCATTGACAGTATCAATTCGTAGGGTATTCTGCGTATCCATTGATGTGACTGAACGCAGGGCATGGTTGCCAATACTGTCGGAGGTAAGGTTGATCGTCGCATTGGTTGTTCTATCGAGCAAGCGGACGGTGGTAGCATCAATCACCTCCACTTTGTATAACGCATTGGCAGCCAGACCACCGATCGCCGGATTTTGTGCAGCGTCATACTGAACTAAACTACCATCCTTAAGACCGTGGGGAGCGCTAAACAACAGGCGTTCTTGGTTAACATCCACCTTGATGGAGTTAGTTGCAGCAAATTCCACCACTGCTTGCAATTGCTGAACGCCACTACCTGCTGTAATCAGGTTAATCGCAGAACCATTTTGAGTAGTCGAGAGTTGAATTGTGCGGTCATCGACGTAAAGGACATAGTATTCCTGTCCATCTTGCAAACCACCGATCGCTGTATTACCACTGCCAACTCGGTAGACGACCTTTTGATCTTTGAGGTTTTGCGGATTATCAAAGATTAAGCGATCGCCTACTACATCTACATGATCTTCATTAAACGCCCAACCATCTACCGTTGCGGAGATGGCTTTGACTGTGGCGTTTTTCTCATCTAAACGGGCTGTTTCTGTCGCCAGTTGATTCCGCAATTGTTGATAGAGGGATTCGCTAATCAGGGTTTGATTCTTCTGAAGCTTCAATTCATCTAACACTGGATTAGAGGATTGTCCCAGCGCGCCCGGTGTCTGCAATGTGAACAGTTCCATCGAGAACTCACCACCGAAGGCTACAGCGTTGGCGGCGTTGGCGTGAACAGTGCCCTCAACTCGCTGCTGGTTCTCCTGTCCTTCCTTAAAGCTGATTTCAACAGACTTACCACCACCCACGTTGACAGTTTCTTCCACTATCTTGCCAGTGCTGTTGTAGCGTACAGCCAAAGTGCCTTCCAGCGTCAAATCATCTACACCAACCAAGCTAGCTGCACCACTGGCATTCAGAGCAAAGCTAGTGGTGGATGTGCCAGCTGTTTTATTAATTTCAGAATAAGTAACCAAACCCAGATTACCACCGCTCAACTGAATACCCGCGCCACCAGCCCCCACAAAGGCGCTGACATCCGCAATTCCCAGATTCAGTTTGGTGGTAGTGACATCACCAACAGTACTGCTGGTCTTGGTAACTCCCAAACTACCAGTAGCCTGGATAATTCCGGCAATATTCAGGGAGGCTGAACCCGTGACGCTTTGAAGAGAAGTGCCATCAGCAAACTTCACAGCGATCGCCCCACCAGGCGTAAGGATACTGCTATCGACTGCTCGATCCATACGGTTGATGGCCACATTCAGGTTGCCACTGAGGGCGAGATCCTGAATGCCCGTGAGTTCCGCCTCACCACTGCCCATTAAGGCATATCCGGTGGTGTTTGTTGTCCCATCAGATTGACGATCAATTAGCAACCCTAATTTACCATTGGTGAGTTGTACACCCATCGCGTTAGCTGTACCGTAGCCTGCACCCACAAAGGCGTTCACATTGGCTACGCCCAACAGCAGGCGAGTATTTGTGACACCGCCACTGCTAGAATCTGTCTTTTCGACAGCGATATCACCATTGAGGCTGACGAAGCCTCCCACATCTAATCGGGCAGTACCGTAAAGGCGGGTGACGTTATCCCCAGACGCAAACTTCACCTGGATGTCATCTCCGGGCATAGCGATCGCTTCATCAACTACACGACCGGAACGGTTCACTTCCACTGCCACTGTGCCTGTGAGAGTGACATCATTGACGCCAACGAGGGCGGCTGTACCAGACGCTTGTAAAGCATAGCCCTTCGTATCCGTGTAAACTATTAGCCCAAGTGCAGCATCGCTTACCTCAACTCCAGTAGTGCCTGCCCCGACAAAGGCATTAACTTTCCTTGCCCCTACCTTGAGGATATTGTTATTCTTCTCGAAGCCAAATTCACCAGAGAATTTGGCAAATCCAGCCACATCCATTTCTAGGGAACCGATCGCCCGTGTGATGTTGCCTTCATCATCGGTGTAGGCGATCGCAACACTACCGTCCGATGTCACTATAGTTTCGTTTACCGCGCTACCTGTACGGTTGACTTCCAAGCTGGCAGTTCCCGTCAAGGTCAGTCCATTCACGCCCACCATTGTCGCTGTTCCAGAAGCGGCGAGGGCATAAGTCTTGGTATCTGAGTAGACTACCAGCCCAAGTTCTGCATTGCTGACTTGCAAACCTGTATCATTACTGCCTACAAAGGCGTTGATTTTCGTTGCACCCACGCGCAGAGTGTTACCGTTCTTCTCGAAGCCGAAGTTGCCGGAGAGTTTGGCAAATCCAGCCACATCCATATTGAGATTACCGACTGCTCGTGTAACATTTCCCTCGTTGGCGTTAAAAGCGATCGCCACTGCACCACCTGCGGTAGCAACAGATTCGCTCACAACTCCACCTGTACGGTTGATTTCTAGAGTAGCACTACCATCGAGGGTCAAGCCGTTGACACCGACGATACCCGCACTACCGGAGGCGGCGAGGGCATATTTGCCACCAGAGTACATCACTAGTCCGACATTGGCATTCTTAACTTCCAGCCCAGTATCATTTGCTCCCAAGAAAGCATTAACATTCGTTGCGCCAATGCGGAGAGTGTCATTGTTCTTTTCAATGCCAAAATCGCCGGCAAGTTTGGTAAATCCAGCAAAGTTAAGTTCAAGACTACCCAACGCGCGCGTCAGGTTTCCTTCATCGGCGGTATAAACAATATTGACATTACCGCCTGGTGTAGTGATAGTTTCGTTGACCGCGCCGCCTGTGCGGTTGACTTCGATTGTGGCAGTTCCCGTTAAGGTGACATCGTTGACACCGACTAAAGCAGCCGTACCGGAAGCTGCGAGTGCATAGGTTTTATTCCCGGTGTAGACGACTAAACCGAGGTTGGCATCACTAACTTGTAACCCCGTATCACCCGCACCCAGAAAGGCGTTGATATGAGTTGCACCAACACGTAGTTTACCTGCATTATTTTCTACACTAAACTCACCGGAGAGTTGGGCGAATCCGGCTACATCTAGTTCTAAGTTACCAAAAGCTCGCGTGACGTTTCCGGCTGT
The DNA here is from genome assembly GCF_023734775.1 of Nostoc cf. commune SO-36. NCBI lineage: Bacteria > Bacillati > Cyanobacteriota > Cyanophyceae > Nostocales > Nostocaceae > Nostoc > Nostoc commune. Next base: position 1,083,938 of record NZ_AP025732.1, read on the forward strand.
GGAATCAAAAGCGATCGCCACATCTCCACCCGGCGTTGCAATCACTTCATTGACTGCGCCGCCTGTGCGGTTGACTTCGATTGTGGCGGTTCCATCCAAAGTCAGACCATCAATGCCCACCATACCAGCAGTACCGGAGGCGGTGAGGGCATAGGTCTTACTAGTAGTATCGGCAATCAGTCCCAGAGTGGCATTTTTAACTTCCAGCCCTGTTCCATTCGCGCCGATAAAGGCGTTGAGATTTGTCGCCCCAATTCGCAGTTGATTTGCCTTTTTCTCAAAGCTGAAGTCACCGGAGAGTTGCGCGAATCCTGCCACATCCATCTCCAGTGTGCCAATTGCGCGCATTAGCGTGCCTTCGTCACTGGTGTAGGCGATCGCTACAGTTCCATCGGCAGTAGCAATTTTTTCGCTAATTGCTCTGCCAGTACGGTTGACTTCTAAGGTGGCAGTACCATCTAAAGTCAGCCCGTCAATCCCTACCATCTCTGCGCTACCTCTGGCTTGCAGCGCGTAGGTGGAAGCTGCGCCATTGGTATAAACAGCAAGTCCCAATTCTGCATTGTTGACTTGCAGCCCTGCGCCATTTGCACCAATAAAGGCGTTAACGTTGGTTGCTCCTACCAACAGCGTATCGGCAGTTCTTTGAATGCCAAAGTCTCCCGAAAGGCTAGCATATCCGGCAATCTCTGTATCGAGATGCCCGACAACTCGCATGATATTGCCTTCTGAAGCATCATAGGCGATCGCAACTGTTCCGCCCGGTGTGACAATCGTTTCATTAACAGCTTTACCTGTGCGGTTAATTTCCACGGTGGCGCTACCGCTCAGGGTTAGCCCATCCACGCCGACCAATTCCGCACTACCTCTGGCTTCTAGGGCGTAACCAGAGATAGTTTTACCGGTGTAAACCACCAGCGCCAGTTCCCCATCCTTGACTTGCAGACCTGCGCTATTTACCCCAACAAAGGCGTTAACGTTGGTTGCACCAATGCGGAGGGATTCGGCAGTGTTCTCAATTCCAAAGCTGCCAGAAAGGGCGGCGAAACCGTCAATTCCCAGGTTCAGCGTGCCAGTAGCTTTGGGAGTCAACTTACCTTCGTCTGCACCGAGGTTAATGGTGACTTTGCTTTCAGGGGTGTCAATGGTTTCGTTGACGATTGCACCTGTGCGGTTAGCTGCGATCGCTACTGTGCCACTCAGGGTGACTCCCTTCACACCCAACAATTCGGCAGTACCAGAGGCTTGCAGGGCATAGGTGGCAGGATCTGTACCCTGGCGCTGCATTATCACGCCCAATGTGCCGTCGCTCAATGCCACGCCAATGGGATTGTCACTCTCATAGCCCGCACCCATAAAGGCTGTGACATTGGTGGCTCCCAGTAGCAGTTTTGTAGTTGTGACGTTATTAACGGTGGTGCTAGTTTGTTCGATACCAAAGGAACCAGAAACAGCCAATGCGCCTGCCACATTCAGGGTAGCTGTTCCTTGAATCTGGGTAATATCAGCCGGATTATCTAGCGTTAGTTGAATTTCTCCACCGGGAGTGGTAATAGTTTCATCGACAACCCGTTGAGTACGGTTGACTTGAATTGCCAGCCGACCCTCTAGGGTTAAATCTGCAATGCCAACAACTTCTCCTTGACCATCGCCCACCAAAGCATAGGTCATCTTGCTTTGCTCTGTTAGGGGTTTGGTGTAGTCGATAGTCTTGTAGAGAGCCAGACCAAGGTTGATATCGGAGATTTTGACCCCCATTTCCTCCGGTGTATCGTAACCCGTGCCCATGAAGGCGTAACCGTTGGTGATACCAGCTAATAACTTGGTTTTCTCTTGCTGCTGTTGGTCATAAGTCAGCGTCACATCCCGGAAGCTGACGCGGCGACCTGTAGCGATCGCTCCCTGGTCTGCATTCGGCTCGTTGCTGGAGGTAGAATTGCCGACATTTAGATTAACGGTAACACCAAGGTCGTTGCTAAGGCGTTGTTCGAGGGCAACAGCCGCCGCCAGACGCTGTTGGGCTGTGTCATTGTTAGCCAGGAATTCCACACCCATCCGCACAAAGCTATGGTTGCCTGCACCACCGGCAGCAGTCAGGTCAACTGGTGTACCTTTGGCAGATGTGGCTAATTGCAAGGCAGTTCCCTGAATACTCACGACATAGTAGGTCGCGCCATTCTCTAACCCACCAATTGCTTGAGCTACACCTGTCCGGTATTGCACCGCCTCACCCACCTTCAAATTCACCGGACTTGGTAGGATGATAGTATTAGTTGCGACATCAACAGCTAGCTGATTATCTGCGTTAAAGGCTGCACCAGTTTGTACGAGGCGATGGTTGCCAATGCCATCACTGGTGAGATTTATGGCTGTGCCGCCGGATGTAGCGGTCAGTTGAATAGCAGTATCGCTAATCCGCTTGACGTAGTAGGTATTACCTACAGTCAGTCCACCAATGGCAGTTTGACCTGGGTCAATTTCGTAGCGAATCGCAGATCCATCTGCTAAACGATGGGCTGAGGCAAACAAAATCCGATCCTGATTGACATCCACCCGCAATGTATTTTGCGCCTGGAAATTAGTAGCAGTGCGCGTGAGTCGCTGGATACCAGAGCCATCGCTAGTCAAGTTGACGACAGATCCACCACTAGCAGTGGTTAATTGAATTGCCGTGTTGTTGATAACTTTGACGTAGTAAGTATTATCTACAGTCAATCCGCCAATTGCTGTTTCACCTGGCTCGATTTCGTAGCGAATAGCCACACCATCCTTTAGACCATGCGCCGTTGAGAAGAAAATTTGGTCACGGCTGAGATCAACTTGCAGGCGGTTTTTTGCCTCAAAGGTGGTCGCAACCTGAGTAAATTGGTGATTACCTTGGCCATCGCTCGTGATATTTAGAGATGCACCGCCCAGTGTTTGGCTGAGTTGAATCGTTGTGTCGCTTACCCGTTTGACGTAGTAAGTAGCACCTGCGCTCAAACCACCAATGGCAGTTTGTCCTGCACCCACCTCATACTTCACTTGAGTACCATCGCTAAGACCATGCCCAGAATCAATGATGATTTGGTCATTTTGGACATCAATCACCGTTTTCCCAGAGGGGCTGAAGTGGTAGGTGGGCATGAAGCGATATCTAGAGCCACCTGCCACTTTTGACATATCAATAAAATTATCATTGGCTAGATCGGTGAGTGTTTCTGCCAACTGAAACTGAGTATTAGAGATGCGTTTGATGTAGTAAGTTTTTTCTTCGTTTGGACGATAGACCCGCGCTTGGGAAGTGTAAGCATCGGCAATGATGCCGCTGAGGGGAGAACTGGGAGAGGAATCGGTAGAATCGAGTTGAAGTACTACACCTTGTCCAGTCTGGAAGCCATGATTATAGTTGAGGCTGACTGTTGTACCACTGGCAGACAAAGTAGAGGTTAGTTCAAAGGTGAGATGATCGCGATCGCCATTGGCGCGTTCTACTAAAGTCAGTGTTTGCAATCCCTTTCCAGCACTGGTCAGGTTTAGGGAGTTATTGGCTAAGGCGTCGGCTTGAGTTTTTGCCAGTTTGATGACTGTATCACTCACCCGAATGGCATAGAAGGTATAAACGTCAGGGTTGGTGTAAAGTCCATCAAAAGTGCCACCAACTGGACGGCTACCATCAAGCGTCCGGTAGTATTGCACCTTATCCCCGGTTTGAAGGAAATGCGATCCCACAAAGGTAATGGTTTCGTCATTGATGTTGACGCTACCAGAACCGTTTTCTGTGGCAAAGGTCAACACCGGAACCAAGGCGTGTTCGCCTAAGCTGTCGTTGGTCAAGTCTACCACCGTATTGCCTTGCCGCAATTGGATGGTGTTGCCGTCGATCACATGAACTGTGTAAAGGGCGCGATCGCTTAAACCACCAATAGCGCGATTACCCTGCGCCTCGTAGCGTACACTTTCTCCTTCGTTAAGGGAATGGGAGGAACTGAAAATGATCCGGTTTTGCTCGACATCAATTCGCAGGCTGTTTTCTGCCCCAAATTCATTGACAGGTGCTAAAGAATGATTACCTAGGCTATCGCTAGTCAGGTTAATCGCAGTACCGCCTTTGGTGTCACTCAGTTGAATGGTCTTAGCATTAAGGGACTTCACATAGTACAATGCCCCATCTGTCAGTCCACCAATGGCAGTATTACCTTGTGCTGTGTAGCGCACTAATGTATCAGTGGTGAGTCCATGATTATTGGCGAAGAGAATCCGGTCTTGTTCCAGGTCAACATTCAGCTGATTCTGCGTTTCCATCACCAGGACTGGACGCAAGGACTGATTGCCCAAACTATCTGAGGTTAAATCTACTACACCACTGCCATTTAATTCACGCAACTTCACGGCTGTAGGGCTGATTACCTGTACGGTATACTGTTTGCCATTCACCAGTCCGCCAATCGCAGCATTTTGCCCTGCGTCATACTGCACACGGCTGATGTTAGTCAACCCGTGGGGATTGTCAAACAGAATCAGGTTTTGCTCCAAATCGACCTTAATAGAATTGGTTGCACCAAACTCAATTACTTCCTGAAGATGCTGCGCTCCACTGCCGGCACTGGTTAGATCAATTGGCTGACCGCCTACTGTCGAAGCTAATTGCAGTGTCTGGTCATCTACTTTAATAACGTAGTATTCCTGACCACTGACTAGTCCACCAATTACTTGATTACCCGCACCAGGTGAGTAAATCACCTTTTCACCTGTGATTAAACCATGAGGTTGATCCATCACCAAGCGATCGCGCTGGATATCCACTCGGTCTTCATTGAAAGCAAACCCGTCTACTGTGGCGCTGATAGATTTGACAGTGGATTTTTCTGCATCTAGACTGGCTTTTTTCGCAGCTAGTTGTGCCCGTAAGTCTTGATACAACGATTCGTTAATGCTGGTTTGATGCTTCGTCAGCGTCAAGTCATCGATGTTGGGATTAGTTGCTTGACCTATCGCCCCTGGCGTTTGCAGGGTGAACAATTCCATTGAGAACTCACCACCGAAGGCAATATTACCATTTGCATTTAGGTGGGCTGTACCTTCTACACGTAGTTGATTCTTTTGGTTCTCGTCAAAGACAATCGCCACCGATTGTCCATTACCCACGTTTACAGTTTCGTTCACCGTCTTGTCAGTCCGGTTTACGCGCACTGCCAGAGTACCTTCCATTGTCAATTCGTCTACGCCACGCAGAGATGCTGCACCATTGGAGATTATTGCATAGGTACTGGTAGTTTGTAGAGTAGCTTGATTTGCTTCTGAGTAAACTACCAAGCCCAGATTCCCATTACTCAACTGAATGCCGGATGCACTATCTGTCCCACCACCAGCACCGATAAAGGCACTGGCATTAGCCATACCGACCAGTAGCTTGGTATTGGTTATATCTCCTGTTGTGGTGCTAATTTTCTCGAAGCCAAGTTGACCAGAAGCTTGAACGACTCCGGCAATATCCAGAGTGGCGACACCCGATAGAGTTGTGATTTCTGCTGCATTATCAAACTTGACGGCAACTTCTCCAGATGGCGTGTCAATTGTGACATCTACAGGGCGACCCATCCGGTTGATAGCGACATTTAATGTGCCACTTAGAGCCAGGTCTTTGATGCCAATTATTCCAGCAGTACCGCTACCCATCAGGGCATAATTTTGAGTAGTTTCACTGGTGCTGTTGTTTCGTTGCTGCTCCAGTACCAGACCTATACGACCATCAGTTAATTGCACACCTACAGCACCAGCAGTGCCATAACCGCTACCAACAAAAGCATTAACATCCGCAAGTCCTAACAGCAGTTGAGTTTGAGTGATATTGTTTTCGGTGGTAGTTGTTTTTTCAACTGCGATCGCACCACTCAATACTACAAATCCCCCTACATCTAAGGTTGCAGTCCCCATCAAGCGAGTGACGTTATCAGCTGTGCCAATTTGTACTTGGATATCGTCACCCGGCATGGCAATAGTTTCATTTACCACTTTACCAGTACGGTTGACTTCTAAAGCCACACTACCAGCGAGGGTTATATCATTCACGCCAACCAAAGCAACTGTACCAGAAGCTTCCATTGCATAGGTTTTGCTGTCGGTGTAAACCAGCAAACCAAGATTCGCATCGCTGAGTTGAACGCCTGTTCCGTTAGCCCCTACAAAGGCATTGACATCTCTAGCACCCACGCGCAGAGTGTTACCGTTCTTTTCAAAGCCGAAATCACCGGAGAGTTTGGCGAATCCGGCAATGTCCATTTCCAAACTGCCAACAGCACGGGTTAAGTTACCTTCATCAGCAGAATAGGCGATCGCTACATTCTCCCCGCCTGTGGCAATTATTTCATTTATTGCTCTACCAGTACGGTTGACTTCTATGGTGGCTGTGCCACTGAGGGTTAAGTCATTTACACCAAGTAGTGCTGCTGTACCGGAGGCGGTGAGGGCATAAGTTTTATCGGCATAAAGCACCAAACCCAATTTGCCATCGCTAACTTGCAAACCAGTGCCATTGTTACCCACAAAGGCATCTACTTTAGTTGCACCCACGCGCAGAGTGTTGCCATTCTTCTCAAAGCCAAAATCGCCTGATATTTCGGCAAATCCGGCAATATTTAGGTCTAAGCTACCGACAGCACGGGTTAAGTTACCTTCATCAGCAGTATAGGCGATCGCTACATTCTCCCCGCCTGTGGCAATTGTTTCATTAACATCTCTGCCAGTGCGGTTGACTTCCAGCGTTGCAGTACCACTTAGAGTGATATCATCTACACCAACCAAAGCCGCCGTCCCAGAAGCAGAGAGGGCATAGGTTTGATCGGCATAAAGTACCAAACCCAATTTGCCATCACTAACTTGCAAACCAGTGCCATTGTTACCGACAAAAGCATCGACTTTAGTTGCACCCACGCGCAGAGTGTCGCCATTCTTCTCAAAGCCAAAATCGCCTGATATTTCGGCAAATCCGGCAATATTCATATCTAGGCTACCGACAGCACGAGTGAAGTTGCCTTCAGTCGCAGAGTAGGCGATCGCTACATTCTGCCCACCCGTGGCAATTGTTTCATTTACTGCTCTACCAGTACGGTTGACTTCCAGGGTTGCAGTACCATTGAGAGTGATATCAGCTACACCAACCAAGGCCGCTGTACCGGAAGCGGAGAGGGCATAAGTTTTATCGGCAGAGTAAACCACCAAACCCAAGCTAGCATCGCTGACTTGCAGACCAGTGCCATTCGCTCCGAGGAAAGCGTTGACGTTAGTTGCCCCAATTTCCAGAACGCCAGCATTATTTCTGAAACCGAAGTTACCGGAAAGGCTAGCAAATCCAGCAATATCGAGGTTTAATGTACCTGTTGCCTGGGTGAGATTGCCTTCACTGGCAGTGTATTCGATGGTGACATCTCCACCCGCTGTTGAAATTGTTTCGTTAACTGCTTTACCTGTGCGGTTGACTTGTAGAGTCACGTTCCCATCAATAGTCAAGCCGTTAATGCCGATCATTGCCGCCGCCCCTGAGGCTGCAAGGGCATAAGTAGAACCGCTACTGCTGGTGTAAACTACTAACCCCAGGTTGGCATCGCTGACTTGCAAGCCTGTACCGTTGCTGCCCACAAAAGCGTCAACATCAGTTGCACCCACGCGCAGGGTGTTACCATTCTTCTCGAAACCAAAGTTGCCGGAAAGTTGGGCAAATCCGGCAACGTTCATTTCCAAATTGCCAACAGCGCGAGTTACATTACCTTCATCAGCAGTGTAGGCAATATCCACAGAACCGCCTGGTGTAGAGATGGTTTCGTCAACGGCTGCTCCTGTGCGGTTGATTTCTATAGTGGCGCTACCATTAAGAGTTAAACCGCTAACGCCAACGATCGCCGCAGTACCAGATGTTTGCAAAGCATAAGTAGAACCGCTACTGCCAATGTAAACTACTAAACCCAGTTCGGCATCGCTAACCTGGATACCTGCGCCATTACTACCCATGAAAGCAGAGACATTGGTGGCTCCAATTAACAGGGTGTCTGCCGTCTGTTGAATGCCGAAATCGCCGGAGAGGACGACTGCGCCATCCACTGCTAAATCGAGGCGTCCCGTTGTCCGAATAATGTTACCTTCGCTGCTGGCATAGGCAATTTGGACTTCACCACCTGGTGTAGAGATGGTTTCATCAACTGCTTTACCTGTGCGGTTCACTTCTAGGAGTGCTGTACCGCTTAATGTCAGCCCATTAACTCCCACAATTGCGGCACTACCAGAGGCTGCGAGAGCATAGGTGAACTGGTCTTGCTCAGAAGTTGGTTTAGAATAATCAATGGTCTTGTAAAGAGCCAACCCCAAATCGGTATCTGTGATTTTGACCCCGGTTTCTTCAGCAGTTCCCAACCCTGTACCTATGAAGGCGTAGCCATTGGTGATACCAGCCAGAATTTTAGTGCTTTCTAATTGCTGTTCGTTATAGGTAACAGCAATCTCGCGGAAATTAACTTGACGACCTGCGGCAATTTCAGCAGTGGTTGCCGTCAGGTTATTGTTAGAAGTGGCATTTCCAGCTTTCAGTGTCACCTGTATGCCTAAATCCTGGCTGAGGCGTTCTTCTAAAGCGACAGCAGCATCTCGGCGTTGTTGAGCAATGTCATTATTGGTGAGGAATTCCACTCCCGCACGGATAAAGCTATGACTCCCAGCGCCTCCGCCTGCGGTGAGGTCAATGGCTGTGCCACTTGGGGTAGCAGCTAATTTCAGGGCTGTGCCTGTGTTACTAATGACATAATAGGTTTGCCCATCCACCAGACCGCCGATCGCTTGTGTACCACCAGTGCGATATTGTACCGCCTCCCCGACTTTCAGATTTATTGGGGTAGATAAGAGAATCTCGTTTCTCTCGACATCAACTCGAATCTGGTTCTGGGGTGCAAAGGAGAGGGGTGTACCTAATTGCTCAGTCATTGTTGGGAGAGAAACCGCCCCAAAACTCCAAGTGGGCATTAGGCGGAATCCTGAGCCGGCTTTACCACCTGAATAGACAGGCTTTTGAATTGTAATAAAGTTGCTGTTTGCTAAGTCCTCTGCTGTCTTGGCAAATTGCAGATTGCCATTAGCCGCTACTTTGACATAATAAATGTTGTTGTATGCTGCATCATAAACTTTTGGTTGCGTAGAGTAGGCAACAGCCTCCAAACCAGCGATCGGTGTCTTCGGATAAGCTGCACCAGGGTCAAGTTGTAAGGTTACGGTTTGTCCGGTAGTTAAACCGTGGTCGTAGTTCAGCTTAATGGTTGTGCTGTTGATAAATTGAATATTAGAGGCAGTTTGGAAGGTGAGGTGGTCGCGATCGCCTGCAACTCCCTCAATTAATGTGACGACGTTTAGTCCACTTCCTACACTAGTTAGGTCAATGACATTCCCCGTAGAGGTACTGACAAGCTTAATTTCGGTGTCGCTAATCTTAAGTACGTTGTAAGTATAAACATCTGGTTTCGTCAGCAGAGAGTCGAGAGTACCACCAACTGCTTGTCCTCGATAAGGACGGTAGTATTGAATTTTATCGCCAGTTTCCAGGTTGTGTGGATTAGCAAAAACGATAGTGTCGTTGACGATGTTGATTCCACCGTTGCTACTGTCAGCGCTGGAAACTTTGACAACCGATCGTAATGTGTGTTGCCCTGTACTATCGGAGGTCAAATTTACTACTTGACTACCGATTTGCTGCCGCAAACGCACTGCCGTTGGACTTACCACCTCCACTGTGTAGTTCTTACCATTTTCCAAGCCACCAATGGGCGGATTATTACCAGTATCGTAATGCACCGTACTGATGTTGGCAAAACCGTGGGGAGCGCTAAAGTAAATTAGGTCTTGCTGGAGGTCTACGCGGATGGTGTTTGTAGCTGCAAACTCATAAACTTCGCGCAATTGTTGCAATCCACTTCCGGCACTAGTAATATCAATGGCACTACCGCCAGAAGTGGCTGCTAACTGAATTGTCTGATTATCGACGGCAATGATGTAATATTCCTGTCCATCCACCAAGCCACCGATGGCTACGCCCGCCGCAGGCATCGCAGTATTGCTGCCAACAGCATTGTAGACCACCTTTTAACCTGTAACAAAGCCATGCGGCTGATCCATCCGCAAGTGATCGCCTGCGATATCTACGTAGTCTTCATTAAACGCAAACCCATCAACGGTTGCACTGATCGATTCAACAATGGAGTTTTCCGCCTCTAGGCGAGCTTTTTCTGTGGCTAAGGTCGAGCGTAGTTGTTGATATAGTGATTCACTGATGGCTGTTTGCCGTTCTGCCAGTGTTAAATTCTGATTATTCAGGGTAGATGTGACATTTTGTGCGCCTACGGTTTTTTGTTTGAACAACTCCATCGAGAACTCACCACCAAAGGCGACATTACCTGCAATCTCGGCATTAACAGTGCCTTCTACCCGTAGTTGATTTTCCTGCCCTTGACCAAAGACAACATCTAGAGTGTTACCACCACTCAATGCTATAGTTTCGTTGACAGTCTGCCCTGTATAGTTAATGCGGAGAGCCAAACTGCCTTCGAGTGTTAAGTCTTCTGTCCCTAGCAAAACGGCTTCTCCACGGGCAACTAAGGCATAACTGCTGCGATCGTTGGCGAAAATCACCAATCCTAAATCGCCGTTGCTCAACTGGATACCAGAGGCTTGATCTGTGCCACCACCTGCACCCACAAAGGCTTCAACACCTATAGCAGCAATGCGTAGGGGATCTGTGCCATTCTTCGAGGGGTCAAAGGCCAAACCATCCCCCTGAATATAGCCGACACCATCCACGCCTATTTTAAAGGAGCCGGTGGCAACAGTGGCGTTGGTCTGATCGCCAGTAATGTTGACCTGATTCACAGTCAGGGTCAGCCCATCAACCCCAAGCAGTGAGGCGTTGGCATTGGCAATACTATAGTTGTAGGTCTTGTCAGTGTTGAGGGTGACATCAAGGTTAGCATTAGTGACAGATAGTCCAATGTCATCTGTTACCGTAGTTGTGTTTGCTCCATAACCTACTAGCGCAGAAGCATTAGTGGTGTTGAAGGTGAAAGGTTGACCATTTTCAGCACTAAAAGCCAGAGCATCGCCTTTTACCCGCACGACGTTACCCAGTGCTAATTCATAACTGCCTGTGCTAACCGAGAGATTATCTTTATCACCTGTGGCACTGACCGATTCGGTAGTCAGGGCCAGTCCATTGATGCCACTAACGGCAACATCTGCGTTGTCTAACTTGTAGAAATAGGTTTTATCGGCATTCAATACCAAGTCAAGGTCAGCATTGCTAATTGCCAGTCCAATATCATCACTAGTATCAGAAGTTGCCGCACCGTAACCCGCAAACGCCGAAAGATTCTCACCGTTGAATGTGATGTTTTTGCCGCTACCAGTCTTTTCAACGTTAAATTCCAGAGATGCGCCACTGAGACTGAGCAGATTACCTAAACCCAGTTTGGCGTTAGTTAGACTAACTAGGGTATTATTTCCATCGCCAGTAGCGTTGACAGCATCCGCAGAGAGTGTTAATCCATCAATGCCACGTACTGCAATTGACGCATTTTCCAGACTGTAGCGGTAAGTATTATCACCATTGAATCGTAGGTCAAAATCAGCATTAGCGATCGCTAGTCCAATATCATCGCTGGTAGTTATACTTTCTGCGCCGTAACCCACAAAAGCTGAGAGGTCTTCACCTTTAAAGGTGACGGTTCTATTAGCACCGATGCCTTCAACTGTAAACTTTAGGGATGCAGCATTCAAGTTCATCAGGTTGCTTAAACCTAATACAGCGTTGTTGAGGCTGAGGTTAAAGCTAGTGCCAGTATGGTCGCCACTGACGTTCACCGTATCTGCTGAGAGGGTCAGTTCAGGTATGCCACGAACCGCAACAGCCGCATTTGCTAGGTTGTAACTGTAGGTGTTATCAGCATTGAATTGTAAGTTGAGGTCAGCGTTGCTAATATCTAAACCTACATCATCGCTGGTAGTTGCGGTTTCTGCCCCAAAGCCTGTAAAGGCTGCTAGGTCTGCACCAATAAAAGAAACGGTTTTGTCTGTTCCGTTATCTGCTACCTGAAACTCTAAGGATGCGCCACTGAGACTGATGAAATTATCCAAGCCCAAGGTAGTATTACTCAGGTTGAGGCTGATGTTGCTGTGATCTCCACTAGCATTAATCGTATTTGCCGAGAGTGTTACGCCATCGATGCCAACCACTGCGACATTCGCGTTAGTCAGATTGTAATTGTAGGTCTTGTCTGCTTTAATACCGAGATTCAGGTTGCCATTGGTGACGGAGATACCCAGATCATCAGCAGTAGTTTCAGTGTCAGTACCGTAGCCAATGAGGGCAGAAATATTGGTTGTGTTAAGAGCGATCGCTTTTCCATCTGCTGTCTTTTGAGCCTTGAATGCGAGTGCATCACCACTAACCCAGGCAATATTTCCCAGTCCCAACTCAAAACCACCCGTGCTAACAGCAGAGTTATTTACATCACCTATGATATTTACCTGTTGTGCAGATAGAGTTAATCCATCGATACCAGTGAAATCAATATCGGCGTTAATAATACTGTAATCATAGGTTTTATTGGCGTTGATATTGATGGTGATATCTGCATTAGCAACACTCAATCCGACATCATCGGTAATATCAACTGTATTTGCACCGTAGCCAATGAGTGCAGCAATACTGTCAGCAATGAAACTTACCGTTTTACCATTGGCGGTTTGTTGGGTGGTAAATAATAATGATTCACCACTAATGCGAGTTAGATCGCCTAAACTTAGTTCAAAAACTCCGGTGGTAAAATTAATGCTATTTTGATTACCAACAGCAGTCACGTTCTGGGACAAAAGAGTTAACCCATCAATGCCACGAGTGACTACACTATTAGAACTCAGACTATAGTCATAGGTTTTGTCAGAATTCAAGGTTAAGGAGAAGCCGACATCACTAACTGCGACTCCAACATCATCAGCAGTATCATTTGTGGCAGCACCATAACCGATAAAGCCATTTACATTTTCACCTGCAAGTGTCAGGCTCAGTCCATTAGCGTCTTTTTCAGCACTAAACTCTAGTGTTGTGCCACTCAGACTGGCAACATCATCTACTTTTAAAGCATAGTTATTTAGCGTTACTGTGGTGTTAGAAGCGTTACCTGTTGCGGTGACACCATCCGCAGAGAAGGAAAGTGTTGAACTCCCAGTTAGGGATACAAGTCCACTGCTGACTTCATAGGTATAGCTTTGACCAGAAATAGCAGAGAGATTGAACGTCCCATTAGAAATAGTTAGTCCCGTGTTGTCATTAGTATCAGGTGTGTTTGCACCGTGACCAATGAAAGCTGATGTATTAGTTGCAGCGAAGTTTAACTGTTCGTTCTCTGCATTATAAACAAGAGTGCTGCCGCTCAAGCGAGTAACATTGCCAACGCCTAGTTGGAAGTTGGTCAGATTAACTGTTGTACCGTCTTGCGTACCAGTAGCTGTAATATTATCAGCAGATAACGTCAGTTCGGCAAAATTATTTAGTGCAGCTTGCCCTGATAAAGAATATGTGTAGGTAAAATCTGCGTTGAGACTTAAATTTAGTGTGGCATTGGTAAAATTGAAACCCTTGTCATCACTGCTATCTGCTGTGCTAAGTCCTGTACCAATAGAGGAACTAAGATTAGTTCCAGTTAACTTGAGTAAGTTAGAGTCGTTAGAAGCAATTGTAACTGTGCCATTGAGTACAGAATTGCTATCTAGTTTTAGTTGAATTGAACTTAAATCAGGAAGTGTATTGGAACGCCAAGCATTGTAAAGTTCCTGAATTGTTGTAGGAGTGAACAGCACCTGGTGATAGTCACTTGTTAAGGTGTTAGCTTCAATCGAACCAGTCGTATATTCTAACTCCCAATCCCCACCAAGATTTGATGCTCCAGTCAAGTTATCTGAAGCAGCAACATCGGCTCCTGTTAACCGACTTAGTTGAGTGACAAACTTTTTCCCATCATTACCAGCAGCAATATCACATCCGTAGACTAAAATATCAGCCGTATCAGTCAGAGCATCTCCCCATCCCCGAATTTGCTTGGCGTACTGCTTTAAATTCTTGCTATTTAAAGATGTTGTACCAAGTTGTAGCTTTGCTTCATCACCATGAGAAACGATATGAATAGTACCAATATTCTGCCGTTCTCTTAATATCTGACTAATCTGCTCTACACCATCCTCGTTGTCATTAAGATAAACCACTTCTGCCAAAGGATTTACCCCTGACAAAATTTGCTGAGAGTTCTCTACTCCTGCATCAATAAAAACAAGTTCACGGGCCGGTGTCTGTGTAGTTCTCCTCGAATTTGTCAAGACATCTCCAATCTGGAGTTGACCAACAATTAGTCCATCAATGTTCTGATAAAGGATTTTAGTACTAGAATTATCTGAGTTAAAATTTGTATTTTTTAACAGAGGATCAGAAATTCCCTTAACCCAATTTGTTGGCTCCAGCCTGGATGAATCCAAAGCTTCGGCGAGTTCTAGAGAACTTATTCCACCAGGAATACGAGAAGTGGTAGATGTTTCAAAGGGATCTTGAAATGCCAGAGGATTAGGCAGAAGTGGGTGATTCTGGGTTTCAAAGATAGAATGCTCGTTATTATTCATTGCAACATCTCAATATTTCTATGTTTAAAGCTTCTACAATTTAGTTAAATTTCAAATTGAGCAATGCATATCATTTGGAAAATGTACTTCAAGATTGGAACTTAAATTGTGAATATTTGAAAGAAAATTCGTCTTTGGTAAATTTTTGTTAGCGAGTAACTTACAGCAATTTGTAGTTAGGATAATCATATTTCCTTTGGTTATTTAGTGTTTAAGTTTACTGTCTGATTTTAGAGATTTGGTATATATGAGCTAACTAAGTAGTATCCTTTAAAGTCTAAAAGACAGAACAGTGGTAAAATTCCTTGGAAATATTTAGTTTATTATTCAACACTATGTTTCTAGCTCATAGAATGAAAGTAAAAAGTCTTATAATGCAGACTTTTATAAACATATAGATTTGCCTCTAAGCGCAATCACTCCTAGAGGCAAATACAGTATCGACTGGAACCTTTACTAACTTGGATAAACACCCAGGTTAATTTTTTAGGACTTTGTGTCTTCTAGTTAGTAAAATTAACAGTTACAGCGCTTCCCGCTATTATGCAATACAGTTTTTCTTATTGCCTCTCTCCTAACATAGCTTTTAGCTTTGAGGATGTACCTCATAGCTGCCGGAAGTGCTGTAATATCAGGCACGACTAAATAAAGCTAGTTCTTCTGTCTGAGAAGGAACTATTTCAAGTTTAGGTTCATGCTCATTATCTGTTTTATATGGTTGTTCAACAGATATATCTGTCGATTCTTCTTCAGGAACGTCCACATTAAGAACAGTAGTAGGTGCGTTTGTCAGAAACTGAACTCCAGAAGCAACTTCACGGTATGGACGATTGAGAAGGTAATTCAACAATGCGTCACGTTGTTGCTCAGTGATGAGATATACTTTTTGTTTAACTTTTGTCATAGATTTCTACCTGTTGATCCTAATCAATTGAACTGGGTGGAGAAGTATAATCAAAATACTGTCTCTTCTGTGCAAAGTATTTCACATATAAAAAGATGTTGTAATCAGTAAAATAACGTAGATTTTAAAATAGCACACATAATCAACTGCAATCACCGCTTTTGCCAGTCGTTTACCGACTGACAAAAGCGGGATGTGTAAGGCTTTTATGGTGGAAAGCTGGGTTTTGCGGAAGAAAATGGCAAACGACAGTTAGATCGTCTGGGACTATTGCTCAAAGTGGTTGTGAGTGAGGGTAATGCTGGTGAGAGAGTGCTTACAGCGTATGCTTTGATGGAACTGCTGGAGGAACGGTCAGAGTTGAATGGCACTAAAAAAAACCTCTAAGCTATGGAAAATAATGGTTATAGCTTTTAATACCATTGAGCAGTAATTAGATACGTCAGGCGATCGCGGTTTGATGTGTAACTGTAACTATAAGTTTGCCAGAGTAATATCTGAAAAGTAGATTATTACGTTTAATAGCTAAATAAGAAAAGTTGATTCGAGACTTTTCGGCTTCAACTACTTTTGCTTGATTATTTTGATATAAGATTTTCTGTCAACACCACAAATAACCAAACCATAAATAAAGCTGATTAAGGTTTGCAAAAAACCGATAATACTCAATCTTTTACCACGAGGCTTAGAATAAACTAAGCGTATTTGTTCGCCTTTGAAGTAGTAAACTAAGTTGCTAGTTATATTATTTAGTCTCAGCTTGTACGGGGGAAAGGTTAAAAGGCAAATAGAATAATAGTCGCTCACAACTGAACTTGGCTTTTACCTTTCCCCTTCTACTATGATGCTTCTTTAAGCAAAGCGTCCACTGATATAATCCTCAGCTTCTTTGGTTTGAGGAGAACTGAACATTTGCACTGTCGGATTAAACTCAACTAATTTTCCGCGACGTTTGCCATACTCGTCAATTTCTGTATTGAAAAAAGCCGTGAAATCTGCCACTCTCGAAGCTTGCTGCATATTGTGTGTCACCATAATGATGGTGTATTTCTGCTTGAGTTCTAAGCAGAGTTCTTCTACTTGGCGGCTAGAAATAGGGTCGAGAGCAGAATAAAGCTCATCCATTAATAATACATCTGGCTTCATTGCGATCGCACGAGCAATGCAAAGTCGTTGCTGTTGTCCGCCAGATAATGCAGTTCCCTTCTCTTTGAGTTTGTCTTTGACTTCATCCCAAATAGCAGCGCGTCTAAGGGAATCTTCCACCAATTGATCAACGTTACCTTTGTAACCGTTAGCAAGCGGTGCAAAGGCAATATTTTCATATATTGACTTGGGGAAAGGATTCGGTCTTTGAAAAACCATTCCGATTTGGCGGCGTAATTTGACCGAATTTATCTTAGGATCATAAATGTTGCGATCGCGATAATTCAATCTCCCCTCTACTTTCGCTCCAGGGATTAAATCATTCATCCGATTGAAGCAACGCAGTAAGGTACTTTTACCCAGCCCTTTCAACGCGTACAAATTATTGGACTTTGGACAAAAATAAATAGTTCGCGTGAGACTAGCGCGAACAAGCGAATAATTAATCTTGTTTATGGTTACCAGCAGAAAAAAAAAGCATAGCCACCAGATCCCCAACGCATAGTAATATAAACTACAAACTATGATTGGGAAATACTGATGAGTATGCTGAAATTTAATAACAATAAATTAATAGCGCGATTTCAGGATTTTAGACAAAAAATTTACAACTGTTTTGAATCATGTAGCGATGCCTGTATGGATTTATTGGATGCGCTTGCGGGTAATACGGAAGCCAATTCAATTGCGGAGTTATCTTTAAGCCCTTTGTTTCCAAGAAGCTATAACTCTATTTATAAAGCCATTCAAAAATCATTTAATACAAATAATCAGGAGAAAAACAATGAAGTTGAAGAACAAGAAGAACCCAATAAATTGATTAGGGTGGTGTCTGAGTTAATTGACCAACCCCAACAACGCCCTTTTTACTTGTTCGCAACTGATACAACACCACATCCACGTCCTTACGCTAAAACTTTAGCAGGACGTGGGTATATTTATCAGCCCAATACTATAATTGGTAACAAACCTATTAACATTGGTCATTGTTACTCTATACTTTCAATCTTACCAGAGAAAGAGACTGATAGTCATGCAGCTTGGGCAATTCCCTTATCTGGAGAAAGGGTATCGCTTGAGCAAAGTGGTACTGATGTTGCCAGTCAGCAAATTCAATCTGTAATGTCCGATTCATCACTCCCGTGGTGTGAAAAATTGTGCGTATTGGTGGGAGATACTGCTTATAGTGAACGTTCATTTCTTTGTGAACAGTCCAAGCACAAAAACTTGGTAGTGATCGCCAGAGTACGTAGTAATCGGATTTTCTACCAATCTCCACTTGTTGACGTGTCAAAGAAAAAACCTGGATGCAAGAAAAATCTCACCTACTGTTGCTTACCAAAGTTTCAGACAAAGGTTTGATCTCGAACACATGTTCCGCTTCAGTAAGCAGCGTTTGTTGATGACAGAGTTTCAAACTCCAGATGTCAAACATGAAGAAAATTGGATACAATTAGTAATACTAGCTTACGTACAGTTGTGGGCGGCAAAGCAGTTAGCAACACACTTACCCAGACCCTGGGAGCGTTATTTAGAGCAAAACAATGATTAAATTTTTTTTACTAAGTGAGCAATTTGTCATCAAAAGTCTGATTTACCAAGGAATTTCAAGAAATGGGTTTTTTCTGGTGGAAAGAGAGACAATCTGATTGCATATATACACAAATATTTGCTAAAAATATGTAATAAGTAATACAGAACAATAAAACTAAAATTTTTTAGCCAATAAAGCTTTTTTTTAAAACAAAGTAGCTGCACTACAGCATCTTGAATATCATATTTTGCGATCGCGCTCACTACTGAATCACAAATAAGTAAGTAAGATTTAAGCACTCACCAACTGAGTCAGGCGTTTCAGTATACGTAGCACTTCGTACAATTCATTTCCAGGGTTTCGCATCAAAAAACCCTTTGATAAAGCATAACGTGGTGAATTTCCTTTCACTAATTTGACGAAAATGAATTCGCTTCCTGTGGCAATCATCCCAAAGCTGGGTTTATCAGTATATGAATTTCCTAACAAATAAGCAAGAATTTGTGCGAGTCCTTGTTCCACTGAAAAGGAAGCTCTTTTAGACTCAATAATCATCACCCATAATTGCTCTTTCAAAACTAAGGTATCTATTCTGCCTTTAATGATTACATCGGGAGCATCCAGTTTTGGCAGAAATACTCAAATAGCCAGTAAACCATTGAGATAAGCACAACGAACTGAGAGGATTTGATTAACACTATCAACATTCCATTGTGCGCCAGAAATTTTCATCCTAGCTCCAATCTGTTTAATAGCAGACTCGACTGCACCAGAACCAATAGAACAAAGTTGTTCAGCCTGGTAATAGCTGTAGTTGACAATGCGAGAGCGATGTTTTTCAAGATAAGCGATGAAGTTCTTAACTTGTTTGCCTCGACGATTATGAAATAAAGCTTTAGTTTCTTCGACTTGACCTTGCCACAAAAGAGTTTCAGCAACTTTAAGCCGCTTTAAAGAACCGCCAATTTTGTAGAGATTTTCTTTGAGGTGATACCAATCCAATATTTCCCAACGCTGAAAATGCTCTGTTTTACCAAACTCTTTGACTAAATTCCACACGCCATCATGACCATCCCCCAAGCATACTAATGGGTTAACCAGACGCTGGCTATTGACATAATCAACTAATGATTGGTTGTCATCAAAAAACGCACTATAGTAAATTCCTTGTAGTCTTACGGTTTTATAGTCTCGCCAGTGACACCCGGCTTTCGGTTTACCCCGGAGTCGGACTTTTCCCCCATCTACACTGACTTCTGAAACTGCTTGTTTTGCAAGTGGTAATTCAAAATCTTGTGACAGTACTAATTTTTGTTGCGTTGAGTGACCCACTTTCACTCCTGTCAATGCCTCAACTTCAATTTCTGCTTTTTGGTATGATTCGTTAGCTGACAGCCTCAAACAACACTTTTGAAGTAATGGGCTTAACCGACTTCTGGGCTTCAAACCCAGTTTCTGTAACTGTTTGGCTTTAAGAGTCAGTTCCCCCACCAAGCTTTTAATTTTCCTGGTTTTACCTACTTTTGTTCCAGTTTTTTGTTCGATAAAAAAAGGGCTATTTCTGGGCTAACTAGTTCTAATATTTGACTGCGAACTGTTTTTTCTATGCCTTCCAGGTCTGTTAGCTTACTTTTGTCTGCTTCTTCATACAACAATGTTGCCACTTCTTGTAAGCACGCTTTGAGCCGTTCTTGTTTATCCTGGTTCATGATTCCTGGTTCACGCTTCTTTCTGTCTGTTATTTTCTCCTAAAATCTGTATATCTTCCAAAAGTGGATGCTCCCATTACATCTTCATCTGGCACAGCAATATCTATAGATTCTTCTGATTTTAGATAAAACGGGGCTAGATAAAAATCCCCAATAAAAAGTAATGGGTCTACAACTGCCATTCTAACAACATCTTCTAGTAAAGGTGGGTAATTCAGAAGATTAAAATAACCCATTTTCACCTTATCTAAGAGTTGTTTTTCTAAATCATTAATTTCTACTAAATCTTCTTGCCATTCGTGAAAGAATGATTCATCTAAAACTAACTCAATACCAAAGTTATCGATTAAATAGCGTAAGTCAGTGTCCTTTGCTTGGATTGTTTGCGTCATAAGTTTGGGAGAGTGGAGTATAGTAAATTAATTGGCTTTATACTACTCACTAGTTGCTGCTTCTAGCCAAACTTCTACATCATCTGCTAGCAACTTCTGCGCTGCATCCATCATTGAGGTTGCGATGTCTTTGAGGTCTTCGCGGTTGTTCAAGTAAGTTTTCAGCGCTTCCATTGGGTCAATACTACTACTCGCACTCAATTCAGGAATCCGGGGTCTGGCTAATTGACTAACTAATTCTGCTTGAATGGTGTAGGTATGAGCAGGACTTAAAGCAGTATGTAGAGAGGAACTGTCAATTAAATCCATCTGTTCAGAGCGGAGTTTGTAAATTAGCCGCACTACAGCATCTTGAATATCATACTTGGCGATCGCTTTCATTAACATCGCTTGCGGATCATCTGCTTTCGAGATATCCACCTCAATGGTGCGGAAAGTCCGAACTGTTAAGGGACAAAATTCCCATTCAACCTTTCCCCGCTCCAGTTCTAGCATCACATAGCCTTTGTCTTCTTTTTCTTCACTAAAATCTACCCGTTCAATACTCCCTGGATAAATCACCGGCGGGTTGTTGGATTTATTCAGATTTTGGTGGCGGTGGACGTGTCCCAAGGCTACATAATCAAAACAAGGTCGCGTCAGCAAAGATAGGGGTAGAGTAAAACCTTTACCCACCGCTAAAAATCGTTCTGCGCCCAAGGTAGCATTGTCAGACATTAAGTGAGCCAAAAGAACAGTTGGCACATCAGGGTCAAGACGGCGAACTTCCCCTTCTAGAACAACTCGCAGACGTTCTGTTAATAGTTGGTTAACTTCTGCCAAAGATAAACCTTCAGTCTCTTGGCGAGTCATTAGAGTGGAACGAGTCAGCCAAGGCAGGGTAATTACTTGCACCTTACCATTACGGGTTTCGATACAATGCGTAGTTAATGTATCACCAACAACAAACCCTGGCACTCCCAAAGTGCGGTAAATATTTAAACTTGCTCCTCCCTGTCCTTGGGAATGTTGGTCGTGGTTGCCTACCAACAGCACTGTCGGAATATTGGCATCCATCAGACGGCGAAACTGGCTAGCAAAAGCTTGTTGTACATAAGGCGGTGGTGTAGCATCCGGGAAAGCATCGCCACCAAATATCACCATATCAACAGCATCTGTCAGCGCTCGGTCAATACATATAGATAGAGTATTGACAAAATCCTCTAGTCGTGTATTTAATCCCGTTGCCGGATTAATTCGTCCGTGGGAGAAGCCGCTTCCCATGTGGATGTCCGAGAGATGGAGGATTTTAATCATATTTGTCCTTTGTTCTTAGTCATTTGCCCTTTGTCTAATACTAATGACAAATGACAAATGACCAATGACTAAATATGAATTCCGCATTCTGTTTTATCACTTCCCCGCCAGCGTCCGGCGCGTTCGTCTTCGCCTTCGCCTACTTTGGTGGTAATGGGTTGGTCGCCGATGCTGGGATAACCTTGGTCGTGGAGTGGGTTGTAGATGACTCCATGTTCAGCTACGTAAACCCAGCTATCTTGACGTGTCCAAGTAGCGATAGGATTTACTTTCAGCCGACCTTTACCGTCTAATTCAAATATGGGCATATTTGCACGGGTTACTGCTTGGTCACGACGGCGGCCAGTAATCCAAGCGACGCTGTTGAGTTCGTCTAAACCCCGTAGTAGTGGTTCAATTTTGGTAATGTGGTGGAATTTGGCAATATCTTTGTCCCAGAGTTTATCACCATATTTGGCTTCAAAGGCTTCGCGGGTATCTACATCTGGAGTTTTAAAAGTTTGCAAATCCAGGTTGTAGATTTCTATAGCTTTGGCTACCAATTCTAGGCTTTCAGGGAAGTGGTGCAAGGTGTCGAGGAATATCACAGGAACGGGATGCTTCAGTTCACTGTAAAGAATATGTGTAATTATCATGTCATCCACGTTAAAGGCGCTTGTTTGCACCAGTCCCGTTGGGATATTCTCTATAGACCATGCCAGTATTTCTTTGGGAGTGGCAGTTTCAAATTGCTCATTTAATTTTTCTAAGTCAAAAGCGATCGCTTGGTTTCTAGATGCCGTGGGGACTGTCATGATAATCTTCTGTTCAAATATTTTTACCTTGATTAAGATTTATTTTACCTCACCAAGGCTCATATTCCGCTCGGAAATGAGGTAATTATTCTGTTCGGAAATTACTACATTTTCTAAATGGAGAATGGGAAGTGGGGAAATCAGGAGAATAACTAATTATAAGTAAAAATTAACACCTAACTATAAATGAAGCATTTACTAAGAAACTTTACGGAAATTTAAGTTTTACAATGGTTATATAGATATTTATACTGACTTTGATATGGTTAAGAAACAATTAATAAAAAGGATTTTACTTAAATGAACACTTCAAAATCTCCCAATCGTTTAAGCGAATCTATAATTATGGGCGCTTTGATGATGTTGACCAGCGTTGGCATTATTACAATAATGAACTTTTTCTAAAATCAAAATTTCTAATTTTAGCAATAAAACTTTACACAGCCCGGCTCAAAACTGAGTGGGGCTTTTACTTTTCTGATGCACATATATAGCCGTTCTCGCTTGCGTCAAATACTAGCATTCGTAGGGGCACAGCATACTGTGCCCCTACCACATATCGTGGTGTAACTGCATTCAAACAATAAGTGCTGTATATAACGGTGTATATTACAGCTATTTTCATGATTTCTGCTGTAAGCCTCTTCTGTGACTTTCAGCAGAGAAAAATTTAGGGCTTATACATTGCATTGACAGGAATTTGAGTATTGTCCGATTTTGTAGCTATCCCGGCTGAACTCCTCAAGAAAAACAGCTTTCTTCAACAAATAACTAAGCTTAGTGCCATTCAATCTTAGTTGAAGTGAGTTTTGTAGCCAGTTAGGGAAGACTATTAATAGCTATACATGGTGCTTAATTAAAAGATTTTAGTGCTTCACTAATTTTCGTTTAACTTAGTGCCATTGATGCTTGTCCCATCTAAAAATATCGAGAAAATAAGACCATCATGGTTGACATATCTTCGATCGACAACCAAATAAAATCCTTAGAATTACCCATCGAGCGCGATCAGTTTCTGCGTACAATGATTCGAGAATTGGCTGGAACCCTACAAGATGTCGTTGGAATTGAACAGGCAGAAGGCTTTTTGAATGTAGTCGGCTATCGAACAGGTCAACATGTCAATCATATCTACCAGAACGCTTTGCAACTGTCAAATCTTTCTCGTAACCAGGTAACTGCCGTCCTCATAGATTGGAAACGCCGGATTCAAGGCGACTTTTACGTAATTGAAGAAACTGATGAGAAGATCGTTTTAGGCAATCGCAAATGCCCCTTTGCAGAACAGGTAGAGGGGCGCGAAAGCATGTGTGTCATGACATCTAATATTTTTGGCGCGATCGCAGCTGACAACCTCGGCTACGCAAGAGTCGAGTTACAAGACACAATTGCCAGAGGCGCACAAGAATGCAAAATCGTCATTTATCTCCAACCTAGCGAAGAATTAGACTTTACAGCACAAGAATACTTTAAAGCATAGTTTAGTCTCTTCACTTTTACCCCGTCAGTGCTAAGAGCAACGGTAAAGATCCCCGCATGACACCCGATCAATTTTTAAAGTTTGCCCAGGTTTTACCAGAGCCTCTGCTTCTTGTGACTAGCGCAGGTGAAATTTTAGCAGTCAATCAAGCTGCTGCCAAACTTTTTAACAAGAGCAGTAAAGCACTGATTGGTCAACATCTTACCGAGTTGGTCACTGATTCTTCAGAGAAGGTTATCGACTATCTTCGAGCTTGCTCCCAAAGTCGTCAAATGACTTTGGGAGCTTTAACCATCCACCAAGTCCAAGGAGAGGGAATTGTTTGTCGTAGTCAAGGATCGTTGATCCAACCGCGATCGCCAGAAAGCCCAGCTATTAATTTGCTGCGGTTAGAAAAGCGAACTAGCGATCAATTCGTTTTGCTTAACCAAAAAATTCATGCGCTGAGTAAAGAAATTCAACAGCGCCAACGCATTGAGGTAGAACTCTCCCAAGCGAATGAAACCTTAAGAGAAACTCTGATCAAACTACAAAATGCCCTGGAAGCTGTCCAAACGGAAAAGATGTCTGGGCTAGGACATTTAGTCGCAGGGATTGCCCATGAAATTAATAATCCAATTAGCTTTATTTATGGAAATCTCACCTATGCGGGTGAATACTATGATGATTTGCTGAAACTGATTCATCTCTATCAGCAAGAATATCCCAATCCGAGCCTAGTGATTCAGCAGGAAATCAAAGCCCTGGATCTTGATTTTCTTCAAAAGGATATTAAAAAATTACTTCAATCAATGCAGACAGGTTCCGAGCGGATTAGCGAGATTGTTAAATCTTTGCGAAACTTCTCTCGGTTAGACGAAGCAACATTCAAGATCGTTGATATTCATGAGGGTTTAGAGGCTGCATTGATGATTTTACAAAGTCGCCTTAACCCTAGCAAGCGGCATTCTGGTATTGAAGTAATTAAGGAATATGGAGAATTGCCTTGGCTTTGTTGTTATCCTGGACAACTCAATCAAGTGTTTATGAATCTCCTGAATAATGCGATCGATGCTTTAGAAGAAGCTGAACAAGTTAGGTCATCGCCAGAATCAATGCAAAATTATCCTAGCCGGATCTGGATTCACACAGAGAAACTAAACGATCGCTACATTAGAATTCGTATCAAGGATAACGGTAGCGGAATCCCTACTGAGATTCAGCATCAGATATTTAATCCCTTTTTCACCACTAAGCCAGTCGGCAAAGGAACAGGATTAGGATTATCGATTTGTTACCAAATTATCGAGAGCCATGATGGTCGAATTAATGTGATATCTGATCCAGATTGGGGAACTGAATTTAGTATTGAGTTACCCATTATTTACTAATAAAATTGAATAATTTTACATAGGGATGCGATCGCTATTTACCCCTAGTGACCAATTGGCGCTTTTGCTCCGGCACCGCCTTTACCCAAGAATAATAATAGAGGTAATGAGCAAAGAAATGCTATACCTACGACTCGAAAGCAATCTGCATAAGACAAAACAGCAGCTTGGGTATCTACCGTTTGACTTAATAAAGCTAGTGCTTGTTGTTGAGCCGTTGTCGCATCTATACCTTGACTTTGGAGCGCCCCGTTGAGTGCATTGAGGCGTTGATTCGTTTCTGGATCATAAGGACTAAGGTTTGCTAACAAGATGGCTCGATGAAAAGCGTGTCGTCGATCAAGTAAGGTGGTAAGTAGGGCAATGCCGATGCTACCACCCAGTTGTCGGGTGAGGTTGTAGAAACCAGAGCCGGCAGAAATATCCTGTTTGGGTAGCCCTCCTAATGTTGCCAGACTTAAGGGGAGAAACATTAATACAGTAAAAGCCCCACGCCATAGCAAAGGCCAAAATAAATCATCTGTGCCTGTTTGTGGGGTA
This sequence comes from Nostoc cf. commune SO-36, assembly GCF_023734775.1. Lineage (NCBI taxonomy): Bacteria > Bacillati > Cyanobacteriota > Cyanophyceae > Nostocales > Nostocaceae > Nostoc > Nostoc commune. The sequence goes on from NZ_AP025732.1 coordinate 1,109,779, forward strand.
ATTGCTGCTAGTTGAAACATGACTCCAGATGTACCGACAGCACCCATTGCAATTAAAATTCGAGCATCGATTTTGGTGGATAGCTTACCTAATAGAACCATGACGATCGCAGATGCTAAAGCACCAGGTGCTAACAATAATCCTGTCTGCGTTGCCGTAAAGTGCAACACACTCTGAGCAAATATCGGTACAGCAAAGAGTGCGCCATAAAGCCCCATCCCCACCACTGCTGATAATACACTTCCAGCAGCTAAAGAGCGGTGACGCAAAACTCTTAAATCAACGGCAGGATGGGCTATTTTCAATTCGTACCAAATAAATAGTCCCAATCCGATAATACTGGCGATCGCTAACGTGGTGATGAAACCGGAGGAAAACCAGTCTTCTTTCTCTCCTTCCTCTAATAAAGTTTGCATACAGCCAATCGCAATCACCAAAAACCCAATCCCGAACCAATCAACGGCTTGGCTTTGTGTCTGGCTCTTGTCTTTGTCTTTGGGCAAAAATATCACAGACATCGCCACTGCAATGATCCCGAAGGGAATATTAACAAAGAAAATCCAGCGCCAGCCCAACCCATCTACCAAAAATCCCCCTAAAGTCGGGCCGATGGCTGGCCCGGCAATTACACCCACCCCAAAAACTGCCTGTGCCAAACCTTGTTCAGCAGGTGGAAAAGTCTCGAACAAAATCGCTTGGGCTTTAGCTAGCAACCCGCCACCACATAAACCTTGAAGAATTCGAGAAAAAACTAGCATCGGTAAATTGAATGCCAACCCGCATAAAACTGAGGCAAGGGTAAAGCCAATCAACGAGAAAATAAAATAAGTTTTGCGCCCAAAGTAATCTCCTAGCCATGCAGATAAGGGAATTAAGACAACATTGGCGATCGCATATCCAGTTACCACCCACCCTACTTCACTGACAGTTGCACCAAGGCTAGCCTGTATATCAGTCAAAGCAACGTTGACAATACTAGTATCAATAACTTCTAAAATCGCACCCAGGGAAGCCGTAAAAGCGATCGCCCACTTCAATGGCCCGTGGACATAACCAAATTGGTCAAAACTAGAATCTTTAATGTTAGTAGCCATTGTTAGCACAAATAATATTTGGGAGATATCAAGCAATGCCAAGGCTTTGCACGCTTACGCCAAAGCTAAAATTAAATTTTGTATATATACGCTACGGTAGCGTATCATATTAAAACGGTCAAGGAGACTTCAATAAAAAGCAGCAGAAATACTTATGCTAAAGATGGATGGTCATTCCTGCTGTTTTCGTGCATGAGAACTGGGTTATAGGGCTTATTTGTTCCCCAGATGCTATGTTCTATGCCCAAAAGTAAAAGCAAATGGCCAAGAAAATATTGCTTGAGGATGAGATTTTGATGAATAAGCAAATCAATAGCACCTCTGGACGCCCACGCAGCATCCACGCCGATCAAGCTATTCTGCAAGCGACCTTAGACTTGCTTGCAGAGGTAGGATATGAAAGCATGAGTATAGAAGCGATCGCTTCCCGTGCTGGAGTTGGTAAAACGACGATTTATCGGCGTTACACTTCCAAAGAAGAACTAGTTGCAGACGCGATAGAAAGTTTGAGAGATGATTTAGCGATCCCCGATACTGGCAGCTTTTGGGGAGACATGGATATCTTAATTAATAATGCCGCCAAAAAAATAGATAGTCCCCTTGGTCGTCAGACACTCGCCTTGATAATTAGTACAGCGTCTAGCAATCCTCAGTTTGCCGAGGTTTACTGGACAAAATATACAAAACTCCGACGTGAAGCCTTTGCTAAAGTACTTGAGCGTGCCAAGTCTAGAGACGAAATTCACAAAAAGGCAGATGTAGACCTAATTATCGACCTTGTGAGCGGGTCACTATATTATGCACTAATCTTCAAACCTACAAGCGAACCAGTAGAAGCATATATGCGCCGCACCATGAATCTTCTCCTCCAAGGGATTGGGAATGGCGCATAGGGAATGGGGCATTGGGCATGGGGCATGGAGAATAGGGGGATGAGGGAGAACAATTAATAACCAATGCCCAACTTGTTAGCAAAATAACTTTTCAGTATAGGTCATAAATGAGATGATGGAGAAATTAGAGAAAAAGGTGAACAATTGTTATTTTTCTCCCTCCGCTTCTGGTTGCAGAATGGCATCACAATATTGAATGAGGGTTGTCAAGCGATCGCTAATCGTTTGAAGTCTCGTTTGTGCAGTAGATGCTTGCCGCGCTCCTTGGAAAAACATTACATCCATTTCCAACAGGCGCAATTGCTTGCTCATCTCCGTTTGATAAGACTGAACTCGCCAGTTTTCATCAGCCAAAGGCACAATCTGCTGCCCAAAAAATTGCTGCAATGAGGCTACACGCCGCCGCAGTTCGGGTGCAACAATTTGGGTAGTTGTGGCATCTGAGCGTAATTGCTCTAGTAAGGTTACGAGTGCCAGATATTTCTCACGGTTTAAAGACATCGACTGGTAGTTAAGATAGTATTAATGTCAAGTAATTTTTCTTTTACAATAAACTTCTCTTTTAGACTTATCAGCACTAAAAGCCTCAAATCGTTATTTGAGGCTTTGTTTGCCATCAAGGAATTTTCTTTCTTTATTATCCTTGAAACTCAAACTGGATGACTACCGTTGGCAATGCGAGAATCATCCTTACACTGTTTTTTCTACCCGTCTCTGGGCGACAGCATCTTTTTAGTGTGATGTTGCCACTTTTATTTATCATTCACTTAATCTACCGATCCTATCCAAACCTAATTCTATGAGCAGTCTAGCTATAAATTCATCAGTTGATCTAGCCATTCCGGAATGGTTGAAGAAATGTTTGAAGGAATCATCGACAAGTAACGGTGCGGCTGAAGATGACCGAAGGCATACTGATACGGTCTTAATTGGTCGCGCATTTGAATTTGCTTACCAACTGCATCAAGGTCAATACCGCAAATCTGGAGAACCATACATTGCCCATCCCATTGCTGTAGCCGACTTGCTGCGTGACTTGGGAGGTAGTGCTGCTATGATAGCAGCTGGATTTCTCCATGATGTAGTTGAAGATACAGAAGTTACAAGCCAAGAAATAGAAGAACGCTTTGGCCCAGAAGTGCGGCAATTGGTCGAGGGTGTCACCAAGCTTTCTAAAATTAATTTCACTAGCAAAACCGAAAGTCAAGCGGAAAACTTCCGGCGGATGTTTTTGGCAATGGCGCAAGATATTCGGGTAATTGTGGTGAAATTGGCAGATCGTTTGCATAATATGCGAACTTTACAATATATGTCAGAAGCCAGCCGCCGCCGCAGTGCCCAGGAAACGCGAGATATATTCGCACCCTTAGCCAATCGCTTGGGAATTTGGCGAATTAAATGGGAACTGGAAGATTTGGCTTTTAAGTATTTGGAACCGGAAGCTTTCCGTCAAATGCAGGAGCTTGTTTCTGAAAAACGGACAGCGCGAGAAGAGAAATTGGCTAAAGCTACGAAGATGTTGCAAGAGCGTTTGCACCAAGCTGGAATCCGCTTTCAGGATATTAGTGGTCGTCCCAAGCACCTTTATAGCATTTATCAAAAAATGCACCGCCAGCAAAAGGAATTTCATGAAATTTACGATTTGGCAGCGCTGCGGATTATTGTTCAAAGCAATGAGGAATGCTATCGGGCGTTGGCGGTGGTTCATGATGCTTTTCGCCCAATTCCTGGGAGATTTAAAGACTACATTGGGCTGCCAAAACCTAACCGTTACCAGTCGTTACATACTGGGGTGATTGGATTAACTGGTCGTCCTTTAGAGGTGCAAATTCGGACAATCGAAATGCATCATATCGCCGAGTACGGGATTGCTGCCCATTGGAAGTACAAAGAAACAGGAGGTTCTAGTATTAGCCATTTGACAGGGACAGATGACAAGTTTACTTGGCTGCGGCAACTGCTAGAATGGCAAACTGATCTCAAGGACGCACAAGAGTATCTTGATAGCGTCAAAGATAATCTATTTGAAGATGATGTCTATGTCTTCACCCCTAAGGGGGATGTTGTTCCTTTAAGCCCCGGTGCGACGACTGTAGATTTTGCTTATCGGATTCACACCGAAGTAGGAAACCACTGTTCAGGAGCGCGGGTGAATGGGCGAATGGTGCCACTGTCAACGCGGCTGCATAATGGTGACATTGTAGAGGTTCTAACCCAAAAGAACTGCCATCCGAGTTTAGATTGGTTGAACTTTGTCAGGACTTCGGCGGCGAAATATCGGATAAAACAATGGTACAAGCGATCGCGCCGGGAAGAAAATGTTGCCCGTGGGCGAGAGTTGTTAGAAAAGGAACTCGGTAAAACTGGTTTTGATAGTCTGCTGAAGTCCGATGCGATGGAAACTGTCGCCCAAAAGTGTAATTACCACAGTGTAGACGATTTACTCGCTGGGTTGGGTTATGGAGAAATTACGTTAAACCTAGTGCTAAATCGTTGGCGAGAAGTGGCGAAGGGGCAACAACCAGCTTCTACAGTGTCGCTATTTATCCCCAAAGAACCAAGTACATCAAAAGCTTTGCGAGATGCGCCTCCAACTACTTCCCGCGCCAGTGATTCGCCTATTGTTGGGGTAGAGGGGTTGGTATATTATTTAGCTGGGTGTTGTACCCCGATTCCTGGCGAACCAATTATTGGTGTAGTGACGCGAGGTAGAGGGATCTCAATTCATCGCCAAGGCTGCAATAATCTAGAGACTGTGGAATATGAGCGCTTAGTACCAGTTAGGTGGAACCCAAGCGCCGAAAATAGTGGTCGTCCACACACGTATCCAGTGGATGTACAAATTGAAGCCCTGGATCGCGTAGGGGTGCTAAAGGATATTTTGTCACGGTTGAGTGACCAAGGGATCAACGTCCGCCATGCCCAGGTGAAAACCTGTGCTGGTCAACCTGCATTGATGGACTTAGGAATAGATATACGCGATCGCTCTCAACTAGAGCAAGTGTTCGTCCAAATTAAGAAAATGAGCGACATTTTGAATATCCGCCGCGTTGGTCAAATTGACGAGTAGGTGATTGGTAGGGTGCGTTACACTGCGTTAACGCACCAATTTAGGAGTCGAACCGCAGAGGCACAGAGAAGCCAGTGCTTTGCGGGGGTTTTCCCCGTTGTAGCAACTGGCGCGACACAGAGGAAGAGAGGAGGAAAGAAATGCACCGTGTTATTGCTTAGACAAGTGTATTTTATTTGATAATTCAAAATCAATGGCAGTATATCTGACATCTTTATTAGTCTCTGTTTGTCATAATCTCTGTTAAAACGTGATGTTATTTGGAAATTCACGTCTTTTTACGGAGTATTTAACTTTAAACTTCATACTTTAGTTCAGTAGATTACGGCTGTTAGTTAGTAATAATTAAGGCTAACTTTGACATACTTTAAATTTATAAAAGTTTGATAAAGTATGTCTAAACTTCTGGTTAGCCAATATCACACAGAAGTAGAAAGAATTATTCAATTTGGCGGTTCACGTAAAGAAACATCGATTCGGGTTGCACCAAAGGCAAAACTTAAAGCCGATGCAGCCAATGGAACTATTATTTTAGATGATTTCACCACTTTAGAAGGTGTCCCTAAAATTGCTTGGGAATATCGCCTTGGCAACCGTTGTGCTTTAGAATGGATATTAGATCAATACAAAGAAAAGAAACCTAAAGATCCGACAATTGCGGAAAAATTCAATATGTATCGCTTTGCAGATTACAAAGAACAGGTAATAGATTTACTACAAAGAGTCTGCACCGTCAGCGTGGAAACAATGCAGATTATTCAACAGATTGAAGTGTAGCCGATTCTTTCTTTTTCCGTAACTGATAAGTAGGTAGGCATGATTAAATATAAGATGTCATTGCGAGTGTTCGCGAAGCGTCTCGTAGAGAAGCGTTCGCGGAGCGTCTCGTAGAGAAGCAATCCTAGAGACTTTGCGATTGCTTCGTTTCACTCGCAATGACGGAACATATTAAACCTAACTCCCTAGCCCCCTTCCCGACGCGGGAAGGAAGAAAATTCAAAGTCTCTCTCCTTTTAGGAGAGAGATTTAGAGAAAGGTTTTCCACATACCATGAAAAGTCAGATAAATGGCATCTCTACATCTGGGTTTTGTTGCTCATTTTGAACTGTATTTCGTCACAAAACATAATTACGACTTACGCAAAATCTCTCTCCAACTCTGATTTCTCCGTGTACTCTGCGCCTCTGTGGTTCGTTATTCCGTAACTCTTGCGTAAGTCCTAATAATTACGAATTACGAATTACGAATTACGAATTATTAGCTCCTGCCAAACACACTACCAAGGGCACGCGCCATATTTTGCGGCTGCATTGCATCCATAGCGGCGGTAGGTTCGTAACCGCAGTGAACCATGCAATCGGCACACTTGGGATTACCACTCTTCTGTCCATATTGACTCCAATCAGTTTGTGCTAGTAATTCCTTGAAGGTAGAGTAATAACCTTCGTTCAGCAGATAGCAAGGTTTTTGCCAACCGAGAACGCTATAACTAGGGCTACCCCAAGGTGTGCATTCGTAGTCTTTTTCACCTGTGAGAAAATCTAGAAAGAGCGGATTGTGATTGAAGTTCCAGTTTTTTTCGCCACTTCTGTATGGAGAGAGAATTTCCCGGAAGAGGGCGCGTGTTTGTTCTCGGTGGAGAAAATGATCTTGATCTGGCGCCCACTCGTAACTGTAACCAGGAGAAATCATCATCCCGTCAGTATTTAGTGTTTCCAGAAAGTCGAAGAACTCTTGCATATCTTGGGGTTGAGTACCCTCAAAGATGGTGGTGTTAGTGGTAACACGAAAGCCCTTAGCTTTAGCGGTGCGAATGGCTTTGACAGCAATATCAAAAACACCTTTGCGATCGACACATTGATCGTGCAATTCCCGCATTCCATCTAAATGCACACTAAAAGTTAGGTAAGGGGAAGGCTGAAACTTATCTAGACTCTTTTCTAATAACAAACCGTTGGTACACAAGTAAATATATTTCTTGCGCTCAATTAATCCTTGGACAATCTCATCAATCTGAGGATGTAGCAGAGGTTCTCCGCCAGGAATTGAGACAACCGGTGCGCCGCACTCTTCCACTGCGGCAAAGCACTGTTCGGGAGTGAGATTTTGCTTTAAAATTTCCTTTGGATGTTGGATTTTACCACAACCAGTACAAGCTAAATTACAACGAAAAAGAGGTTCCAACATCAATACCAAGGGGAAGCGTTTACGCCCTTTTAAACGCTGCGTAACCAGATACTTCCCAATATCCATCGCTTGTTGTAGATTAACTGCCATTGTTGCGATCGCTCCTCTTTTAGATATAGATACACCACACGAAAACATAAAACCTTTGTAGGGGCGTACATCTGTGCGCCCCTACTGCCTATTGCATCCACACATTAATTGCTAATTTTCTCATTTGACGTAACCCTGAGCTACAAACCAATCCACAGCCTCCTTAAGTGCAGCGTTCAGCGAAGATTGAGGTAGACTCAATTCTCGGACAGCTTTTGTAGCATTATAATACATAGGTTGTTTCGCCATGCGAACGCCATCCAATGGCACTGAGGGCGATTTTCCCAGGGGTGCGAGAATCTTTTCATCAACCCAGGCAACGCTAAGGGGCAACCAAGCGGGTACAGTTTGTTGAGGTGCTTTTAGACCTGTGATATCGGCGAGTTGTTCGAGTAGTTGCTTTAAACTGAGGTTTTGATGACCTAAGATATAGCGATCGCCTGATTTACCCCTCTGCAAAGCCAGTAAATGCCCCCATGCCACATCACGCACATCGATAAAATTCAAACCAGTATCCAAGTAAAAAGGCATTTGCCTTCGTAAAAACCGTAAAATTATATCACCCGTAGGGGTAGGTTTGATATCCAAAGAACCAATGGGGCTACTGGGATTGACAATAACTACCTTCTGACCTGTAGCAACGGCTTGCATAGCTTCTTGTTCAGCCAGAAACTTAGACTTTTTATAGTCACCCACCAACTTTTCTACAGGACTCTGATGTCTTTCATCGACAACTTCCCCAGATGATCCTACCCCAATTGCCGCAACTGAACTTGTGTAAACGGTGCGCTCGATGTTTGCTTTACGAGCGGCTGCCAAGACATTACGCGTACCCAAAACATTGTAACGATGGAGTAATTCTCGGTCTGTTTGCCAGAGGGAATAATGGGCTGCGACATGAAATAGGTATTGACAACCTGCCATTTGTTGCCAAAGATTTGGATCGTTCAAATCGCCTTTAACAATTTCCACATCCAAACCGTGTAGATTTTCCAAATTGCTGCTTGAGCGTGCCAGTGCTTTGACTGTGTAACCCTGTTGCAGCAACAACCGTACCAAGTGAGCGCCAATAAAACCCGTACCCCCTGTGACAAAAACCTGCATCAAGCTGCCCCCCTCTTCTTAAATCGGGGAAACCAATCATCCAAAATGGTGTATACTACCGGCACAACTATCAAACTGAGGATAGTTGAAGTTACTAGTCCACCTGCGATCGCAACGGCCATAGGCGATCGCAATTCGGAACCAGCACCAAAACCCAATGCGATCGGTAGCATCCCTAAAAGTGTGGAGGCAGTGGTCATCATAATTGGTCTAAGGCGCACCGGCCCTGCTGTCAGAACCGCCTCTGTGCGGTCTAAGCCAGATTTACGGAGTTGGTTGATGTAATCTACCAGTAAGATGGCATTTTTGTTTGCTAGTCCCAACAAAAATACGAAGCCAATTAGCGATATCATCCCAAAGTCACTTTTGGTGAAGAGTAAAGCCAACATCGCACCGACAATTGATAAGGGCAAAGAAACACCAATAACTACTGGGTCTATCCAGCTTTTAAACAGCAAAACCAGTACTACGACAATGCACAATGCTGATAAAAGCAAAGTAGTACCAAAACTACTAAAGACTTCACCTTGACGGGCAGAATCTCCTCCCAAGTCTAAAGTTACACCAGCAGGTAACACTGCTTTCGCTTCGGCTAATAGTTGGTCTGTGGCACTACCTAAAGATAAATCCTTGCCCAGATTGGCACTGATATAGGCTACTCTTTGATTGTTGAGCCGCTCAATTTGAAAAACTGTACCCTGGGGATTTGTTTCACTTGTCACAGTCACATCAGCAAATCCCGGTAATCTTTCGATCCGCTCTTTAATTGCCTTGGCAGCTTTGCTGAGGCTTTGGAGGTTATCGCCTCGCAATGATGCCTGTAAAGGTTTTTGTCCACCAGTGTCAACAAATTGAATATCTTCGACGCTAGTACTCACACCAGGCAGATTAGGCAAAGATGAGCGTAATTGGTCTTGTACTTCCGCCGTTTTGATGTTGCGGTCTTCCTTGAGCTTCACATAAAGCGTACCTTTGTTTGGCTCACCTTCACGAGAACCAACAGTAGTAAACACTGTTTCCACTACTGGAGATTTTCTCACCACATCTTCTAGTTTCTTGGCAACCTCTAGAGAATCGTTCAATGGATTGGGGGTTGGAGACTGGGGATTGAAATTTCTCGCCTGTCCCTCTGCTCCACTCGGAATAGTCGGCAAGGGTGCGGTATAGGTAATATTGAACTCACCGCGATCTAATTTAGGAATAAACCCTTTGGGAATGAATAGACTCAGTGCCATACCTGCAAGAAAGCTAACTATGGCTAGTGCAATGACTGTTTTGCGGTGGTTTAAAGACCAGTTAAGTAAGTTTCTGTAAAATTGGGTAAAATTCACCCAAATGTTGGCTTTTTGGCGTTGGGTAGTTGAAGTAACAGGTTTTAACCAATAGGTGGCTAAGGCTGGTGATAATGTACGAGCAACCAATGTCGAAGCAATCATGGCTGCTGAAACTGTGATTCCAAAAGGCTTGAAGAACTGTCCGATTACTCCTCCCATCAAACCAATGGGTAAAAAAACCGCTACTGCTGTAGCAGTGGTGGCAACGACTGTTAAGCCAATTTCATCTGTAGCTGAAAAGGCGGCTTGGCGGGGAGTTTCGCCATCTTCGATGTGCCGCATAATGTTTTCGACATCGATAATTGCATCATCGATGACACTGCCAATCACTAAGGCCAAAGCCAGCAACGTAATCGTTTCTAGGTTAAAGCCAAAAATTGCCATGACGATAAACGTCGCCAACAAAGACGTCGGAATTGCCAAGGCAGAGATGAGAGTTGCCCGCCAATTCCACAAAAAAGGAAAAATTACCACTATTGACAACAAGACTGCTTCCAGCAAAGCATCGATTGTTGACTGGGTAGCTTGGCGGATATATTCTGCTTGCGTGGCAGCTAAGGTGAGGTTAACATCCTTGAGGTTAGAGCGTAGCCTTTGAACTTCTTTCTCAACCTGACTCACTACTTCCAAGGTGTTCGCGTCACCGCGTTTAATTACCTGAAATGCCAGTGCATTTTGACCGTTAAACCTGACTAATGTTGCCCCTGCTTGGGGGATGGCGGCTGCACTTACATTCGCTGGATTTAGGGGAGTTGCAGTAGCACCGCCCAATAGTGAGACTTTCAGCACTCCTGGTAGTTTAGCGATCGCACTCACAATCTCATCTTGCGCCAACTTCGTCAAATCTGTAAGATTCCGCTTAGGACTCTCTACGGCATAGCTAATGGCCGCTGACTCGTTTAGATTCAGGGGAATAATTTTGGAAGTTGCTCCTTGAGGTAGAGTCAACTGCTTGAGTGCAGTTTCAACCTCTTTGGTCGATGTTTCTAAATTCGTTCCAACGGCGAAAGAAAGGGCAACAGCAGTTTGACTCGGATAGGTGGATGAGCGAATATTCTCCAGTCCTTCTAAAGATTGGAGGCGTTCTTCCAGGGGTTTAGTCAGCTTCGTCTCTGTATCCAGGGCAGTTGTCAGGGGGGCTGTAGCATTCACAACCACCACTGGAAAAGTAATATCTGGAAACAAGGCATACTTAAGGGAACTGAAAGCCAGAACGCCAGCTACTGTTACGGCAATCCAAAAACTCACCGTCAGCCACGAAAATTGAATCGCCAACTTGGAAATATTGAAGAGTTCTCGTGCGGATTTGGAGTTATCAAGCTTAACCATCTTGGAAAATTATCGTGTGGGTGACACAATTATTTAGTCATGCTACAGCAATCATCTTCGGTTTGCGAGTTCTGGTTACAACTAAACAGCAATATTACTTATTGTCACTCAGATATGACCCAATCTTTAATACAAAAGGAAACTTCAAGATGAAACTTGGTTCTGTTGAGCATAAGGAATTATTCTGCCAGAGCTTTATAGAAAGCTACAGGGAATACGGCCAACATCGCCCTCCGTACCTTGGAGTTAATACCCAAACGCAAACTGGAAACTATTGAGACTAGTGACTAATTTTTTACCCATTAACACAATTCTAGTGCCTCAGGGAGCAGAATATAAAGCTGTGTGTCGCGGATTAAGCGGCATTATCGGCTCCATCCCAACGGTAGTAGCCATACCTGTTGGGATGAAGCCTTTACTCAAATATCTGCAACAAGGACAATTTCTCGCTCCATCGAGAGTGCTGATTATGGGGATATGTGGCAGCTTGAGCGATCGCTACACGGTTGGTGATATTGTCCTGTATCAAGATTGTATTTATCAGGGGAAGCAGCAAGAGTGCGATCGCACTTTTACAGCACAATTGCACTTTTCGCAATCACAAAAAGTATCTTTAGTCAAGTGTCTGACAAGCGATCGCGTGATTTGGTCTGCGGTCGAAAAACGCCATTTAGGTGAGGCTTTGGCGGCTGATGTTGTTGATATGGAGGGATTTACCGCCTTAGAATTTTTTAATGCGGCTGGAGTTGCAGTAGCAATGCTGCGAGTAGTCAGCGACGATTGTCAGCACAATATCCCCGATCTCACATCGGCAATTAACTCAGATGGCTCCCTAAAGCCTTTCCCTTTAGCGATCGCAATGCTTCGACAACCCCTTGCTGCTACTCGGCTAATTCGAGGTTCATTAACAGCATTAAAGGTGTTAGAGCAAGTTACAAATCGGCTCTTTTCTGGTAATAAACTGGAATAAGCTTGCCCTTACAGCAAACTTATGGGTAAAATCACAAAAAAGCCGCTAAGTAGCGGCTTTCTAATGGCAGTTGTTTATTGGGGAAACCCCCAAGACAACATTGCCTCAACTATGGGCAGTACCAGACTCGAACTGATGACATCCTGCTTGTAAGGCAGGCGCTCTACCAACTGAGCTAACCGCCCGTTTGACTAATCCTTAACTAATATAGCAAAACATTTCGCGTTGCGCTAGTAGTTTTAAGAAAATCTTTTTTTCTCTTATACTGACTCAGTATTCAGCACGGGCTAAACGCCCCGCTATCGCTAACAGGATTTAGGATGCCCTCTGGTCGGACGCACGATCGCATTACTATGTATGCTCTGCCATTGGTGGCGGGCGTTACTTTGTGGCAGACTCGCAGCAGCAATGCGACTTTGTTGGTTGCAGGCGGGTTTCTCTTTGGTGGGTTGATGTTTGGCCCCGATTTGGATATCTACTCTGTGCAATTCCAACGCTGGGGTTTCTTGCGCTGGATTTGGCTACCTTATCAAAAAAGTCTGCGGCATCGTTCTTTTTTATCCCACGGGCCGATTATTGGCACGATTCTGCGGATACTTTATCTGGGGTGTTTGCTTGCTCTTTTGGCAATTTTCGTTTTGGCAGTTGCCGAAAGGTTCTGGAATCTGAGTTTTACTTGGCAGGATTTGGGACAAACTGTGGGGCGATCGCTCGTGCAATACGATACTGAATATGTCGCCCTGTTTTTGGGGTTGGAACTCGGTGCAATGAGTCATTCTCTCAGCGATTGGGGGGGTTCGGCTTATAAGCGCGTGCGAAAACAGGGGGTTCGGGGGTTGCTTCCTAGTGGCAAAATTAAGAAGCGGAAAGTGAGGGGTGGTAATCGTCGGGCGAGAGTAAAGAAATAATTTTTTTAACGCAAAGGAACGCTAAGGGAAGCGCAGAGGTACGCAGAGGTATGGAAAAGCAAGAAGAGACTTTGAGGGCGTTGCAGGAGTTGATTGAGGTGGTGGCAAAGTTGCGATCGCCTGATGGTGGTTGTCCTTGGGATTTGGCTCAAACTGCCGAAACTTTGACGCCCTTTGTGATTGAGGAAGCTTACGAGGTGGTGGATGCAATTAAGAGTGGAGATAAGGATGCGATCGCAGAGGAGTTAGGCGATTTATTATTACAGGTGGTATTGCAAGCCCAAATCGCTAGCGAATCTGGGCAATTTTCCCTCAAAGAAATAACTCAGGGGATTTCCCAAAAGTTGATTCGCCGTCATCCCCATGTGTTTGGTGATGTGTCGGTGGCAAGTGTGGATGAGGTGCGGCAAAATTGGGAACAGATTAAGGCTACGGAGAAGGGCGAAGCATCTCCAGAGGCGCAAAAACTTAGTGCTAAACTTGCTCGTTATGGGCGCACCCTTCCCCCACTGACGGCGGCGATGAAGATTTCTCAAAAGGCTGCGGCGATCGGGTTTGAATGGGAAAATATTCAGGGCGTTTGGGATAAGTTTCATGAGGAGTTGGGGGAGTTTCAACAGGCTTTAGCTGAGGAAACACCAGAACGGCAAGAAGCAGAATTAGGCGATTTACTATTTGCGGTAATTCAGCTAGCCCGTTGGCATAACCTTGACCCCAGCACTGCTTTGCAAGGCACTAATCAACGATTTGTGCAGCGATTAGAAAAAATGGAGGCAGTTGTTGATCGCCCCCTTTCTGATTACAGTTTGAATGAGTTAGAAAAGTTATGGCAACAGGCAAAAGCTCAAATTGCTAACGAGGGGAGTAGGGAGTAGGGAGTGGCGAAAGAGGCATGGAGCAGGGGTAAGGGTGCAGAGGAGAGAAATTTTCCTCCTGCTCCCTCATCTCCCCACTCCCTTATTCAAGCTTTTTCCGCACCGAACCACTTATCATATAGCGATTGATAAATGCCATTTTCTTTGATGTTCAGTAGGGTCTGTGTCGCTACTTATCATGCCCACCCCCTATCAAATATCACGTTCATCATAGAAAAGCCTCAGTAAGTTGGAAACGAGCGTGTCTTTAGACCTGAGAGTGTCAATCCCCCAAAACTGATTTTTTTCAGATTTAGGGGGATGAGTATAGCTTTTAAATTTAAATAAAGTACTTTTCCACACATCTAATAAATATTTCCACACCCATTGCCAAGGCGGTTTCATCAAAATCAAACCGGGGATGATGATGAGGATATGCTAAGTCTTTCGCGGAGTTAGCAGAACCCAGAAAGAAATAGCAACCAGGAACCTCTTGTAAGAAAAATGACATATCTTCAGCAGCCATAGTTTGGCATTCAGGCGCAATACCCATAGAAGTTTCTAACACTTCTTCTGCTACAGATCGCACCAGTTCTGCCATTCTAATATCATTAATTACTGGCGGATAAAGTGACCAGTATTCTAAGTGATAACTCGCACCATGACTCTGGCAAATTCCGGCAATAATCTGCTCGACACGCTCCTTAAAAAAGCCTTTCAAACTAGGATTAAAATACCTGACAGTCGCACTCATCCTGGCTGTATCAGCAATCACATTCCGCTTGGTTCCAGCATGAAGTTCGCCCACTGTCACCACTGCTGAATCAATAGGATTAACATTCCGAGCGACAATGGTTTGTAAGGCATTTACAATTTGGGCAGAAACTACAACGGAGTCAACAGTTTGATGGGGTAGTGCGCCATGTCCACCTTTGCCCAAAATTGTACAGTTAAAGCACTCCACAGCTGCCATTAACGCCCCAGCACGCACACCCACTGTTCCCAAAGGTAAATTATTCCACAAGTGCAAACCAATAATTGCATCAACGTCTGGATTTTTCAGGACTCCAGCTTCAATCATCGGCTTTGCCCCCCCTGGTGATTCTTCAGCTGGCTGAAAGATAATTTTTACAGTACCGGAGAAGTCTTGGCGATGCTGCTGGAGATGGTAAGCTGTACCTAAAGCGATCGCTGTATGTCCATCATGTCCACAAGCATGCATCACTCCATCATGCTGCGATTTATACGGCACTTCGTTGAGTTCTTGGATTGGCAAAGCATCCATATCCGCCCGAATCGCTAAAACTTGGGGAGTGGGAAGTGGGGAGTTGAGAGAGACGCGATTAATCGCATCTGTACTAGGAACTTTGTTACCTTTAATAGTGGCAACAATCCCTGTATGGGCAATGCCAATTTTATGCTCAATTCCCCATTCTTGCAGTTTTTCTGATACAAATTCGGCAGTCAGTTTTTCTTGAAAACCCAACTCTGGTTGTTGATGCAATCGCCGCCGCCACTCTACTAATTGTGGTTGCAATGAACGAATCGAAAGTCGGATGCGAGATAGGTCAACAGAAGAGGAGTTTGGAAAGGTAGAAACCATTATGCAGACAAACTAGTTTAAGTATAGTTAACTTAGATTATTTTCCCAGTTTAACGTGAGTTGGACTAATCTTTAGTAACTACTTAATGCTTCATTATTACACACATTTTGTCGTCAGGAATTTCGTTAAAAAAGCTAATCTGCCATTAACTTAACTCTAAACTATCTCCATTACAACTAAACCTTTTAGTTGTAACCCCACTTTCGTTAAAGTTTACTCCATCCTTCATCTAGAAACTTTTCGATTTCCGTTCCTGATCTCCTGAGATTAGGATAGTAAGATCATCGGCAATATAATCAATTTGTATATGTGAAATTTCATTCAACTTCAGTGAGATGGGCATCTTGCCCACCTCACAAGACGGATAATTTATTTATTGGAAGTCCCCAACATCCTCATTAGATTAACGCTCCAGCATGAGGTAATCAAAACCCTCTAGGGTCAAGAGCATCTTTTGCATCAATTGAAAAGCTTGTTCATCATTTGTAGGCTGTGAAGTTACAGGGTTTAGCGGTCTAAATTGTTTCCAGCGCTCCACTAGGGACATCATTGGCTGAGGTTGGTCTAGTAAAGGTAGTAAACAAACAGCCATTGCGCTATCTATACTGACAAACTGTCCAATTTGCGATAAGTGTTGACTAACGTCAAATATTCTGCACTCTGTAGCACAGGCTAGAAGGTCTTCCTTAAACTTAGGCGTTTTTAACTGAGGATGAAGATGCACAGTTGCTACTTGCCAATCAGAATCAGTCCATTCGGCAAAAGGTACAAAAGTCTGTGGTCGGTCGGGATGACCACACCAAAAGTCTAGCAGTCGATGAATGGGTTGTAATAGTTCAAATAGCTCTAGCCGCTCTTCTATAGAAATGTCAGGTAAGCTCATCCCCAGAAAAGCAGGTAAATTATCTGGTTCTTTAAACAAATCTTTAACGTCCCACTGTCGCCAGTTCACCATACTGATAAACTCTAAATCAGCAGATTTTAAAGCTGTGAACATATCAGGGATAGTGTAGCCTTTGTCTCCTTGAAACAAGTAATTCATTAAAATTCTTTCTTTTCCTTCCTCTCCTTCATAATTAGCATTCCAAGTTCTAGCTTTAAGAGTGACATTATCTTTCAAAGCTTTCATTGTTTCGACGACAATATCCATCTCTAATTCTGCTGGATTTTCATTCATTAAACCCATCATTGTAAAGAGTTTCTGAGCGCAAAAGTAATTGAATCTCTGTAGTGAACTATGCAAGTTGCTGCGAATAATCCCATCAGGCTTTAAAACTGATTTCATTGCTTGTAAGGCGACAGCAGGATCAGGAAAAAGATATAGCAGTTCATCACAATTAATATAGTCAAATTGGTAATCTAACTTATGTAATTCCTCTATTGATAAAACAATGAATTCCACATTGTCAAAGCCGTGGTGCTCCAGGCGTTGCTGTGCTAATTTAATCGATTCTCCTGATATATCGATGCCAACTATTTTAGCTCCTACATTTGCTTCAGCCAAAATTAGCGATTTGTAACCTGAGCCACATCCTGCATCTAAAATTACTTTTCCTTTGGTATCTATAACTTTTTGGTTTCTCAAATAAACAGGAGTCATTAAGTTATGAATATATAGTTCATTTGAATTATTTTTAGGAGATTTATCTAGAGGTATTCTGGGATAGGGGGAACTGTCAAATTGCTGACGAATTTTATCTAATAAATCAGATTCTAGACGGGTCATTACAATTGCTCCTGATACTACTTTTTTGACTGGTAAACGAAATTTGTTTAGGGTTTGTGTAAAACTATTTATTATCAAAAATTTACATTTTGACAAGATAATATAGCTATACCTAAGTAAAAAATCAAAGATTAAGTTTGCTCTAAAGATATTGATTTTTGAACAATGAAATTCAGACTGATGAGTGTATCTAGAATACGTATTGTGCTGCAATCATTGAATAGATCAAAATTATCTACTTGCTGATATTCTGTAAAGCCACATTCTTCTAAATATATGCCCAATATTTCAAAATCAAATCCTACTTTATGAACATCATATATATTGCTTTGTGCCCCAAATATAATCCGCATTAAATGTAAACGATCAAATACCGTAAATTGCGGATGAAGATAAAGCCAACACATTTTTTTTAAGTCAGGAACACTAATGAAAAGTTGACCACCTGGTTTTAGAACACGATACCATTCAGTTAATGTATTAATTAACTCATTATCTATTGAGTGATAAAAATGTTCTAGGACATGACTGGCATAAATTGCGGCTATTGAATTATTTTCAAATTGACTTAAATCAGATGCGTTACCAACATAATCTACTTCTGGACGAGGTTCAACATCGAATATTTTCCAGTCTGGATGTCTTTGTTTTCCACCAATATGAAGTTTAATCTCTGGCATTTTTTTGTATTTTGCTACTCTGTATCGTTTTCTTCTACCTCTCGTGGGTAAATCATTAAAAATTTTTAGAAAAAAGCGGATGTTGAACTGGGCATTGAAATTGCTCCTTATACTAACTTTGTTCTGATGCTTTCCCACGATTACGCTAACTCTTGTTGAGAGCTAGTTAAGACATACCTGCAAACATTTGCCATGCTGTTCAAGCTAGTAAGCGGCACACTCAACCTTGAGTATTCCCAACTTGTGAGGATTTCTATCACAATATTTAAGAATTAGTTAGAACTGGATGAGGTAAGTTACATTGTCACCAAGCCGAGTTTTATCGAAACCAGTGTAGAAGCCATTCTTGCTAGTGACGATAATTCTTGCATCCAGAAATACATTTTGCGTAGGCGTAGCCCGTCGCAGACATCGCTTACCATCTGGCATAGCCGATCGCAATTTGTTATGCTATATTAAACGTAGTCGTTATGAGTTCACATATTTTCATGGCTAACACAACTGTAGAAAACTTGGTAATTATTGGTTCTGGCCCAGCAGGGTACACAGCTGCCATTTATGCCGGACGTGCTAACCTGAAACCCGTTGTATTTGAAGGTTTCCAAGCCGGGGGTTTACCTGGTGGGCAACTAATGACAACAACAGAAGTTGAGAATTTTCCAGGGTTTCCCCAGGGGATTACCGGGCCGCAACTGATGGATCAGATGAAAGCTCAGGCGGAGCGCTGGGGGGCTGAACTATATACTGAAGATGTTATATCAGTTGACTTGAGTCAGCGTCCATTTACAGTGCGATCGCAAGAAAGAGAAATTAAAACCAACAGCATCGTCATTGCTACGGGTGCAACAGCAAAACGTTTAGGTTTACCCAGCGAACATGAATTTTGGAGTCGGGGTATTTCCGCTTGTGCGATTTGCGATGGTGCAACACCGATTTTTCACGGTGCAGAATTGGCTGTAATTGGTGCTGGCGACTCGGCGGCGGAAGAGTCAATTTACCTCACCAAATACGGTTCTAAGGTAAATATGTTAGTACGCACCGATAAAATGCGGGCTTCTAAAGCTATGCAAGACCGCGTTTTGAGTAACCCAAAAATCCAAGTACATTGGAACACAGAAGCCGTGGATATTTTCGGTAACGGTCACATGGAAGGGGTGAAAGTCCGCAATACCAAAACTGGTGAAGAGAGCAAACTGCACGCTAAGGGTTTATTCTACGCCGTTGGTCACAGTCCCAATACCTCTCTATTTAAAGGACAATTAGAACTGGATGAGATAGGTTACGTTGTCACCAAGCATGGTTCTGTAGAAACCAGTGTAGAAGGCGTTTTTGCTGCTGGCGACGTGCAAGATCATGAGTTTCGGCAAGCAATCACGGCTGCGGGTACTGGCTGTATGGCGGCGATGTTAGCAGAACGCTGGTTGTCATCCAGTGGCTTGATTCAAGAATTCCATCAACAGCCAGAAACGGCAGATAATGAATTAGAACATCAGCCAGCTAAAAAGACTGAAGCAGAGGAAGAAGCTGGATTTAATTTGAGTGAGACGCGCCATCAGGGAGGTTATGCTTTACGGAAATTGTTCCATGAAAGCGATCGCTTACTCCTTGTTAAATATGTCTCTCCTGGCTGTGGCCCTTGTCATACCCTGAAGCCAATTTTAAATAAAGTGGTGGATGAATTTGACAGTAAAATTCACTTTGTAGAAATTGACATCGACAAAGACCGAGATATTGCTGAAAATGCTAATGTGACAGGAACACCAACAGTTCAATTATTCAAAGATAAGGAGCTGGTGAAAGAAGTTAAAGGTGTGAAGCAAAAGAGCGAATACCGCCAATTGATTGAAAGTAATCTGTAAGAGAGTGGGGAGTCGGGAATCTGACTTTTTACGGCATCTGGAAAACCTCTCTCTAAATCTCTCTCCTAAAAGGAGAGAGACTTTGAATTTTCCCCCTTCCAGCGTCGGCAAGGGGGTTAGCGGGTTAGGTTTTTGGTGGATTTATTCCACATAACGTGAAAAGTCAGGTGGGGAATGGGGAATAGTAAAAAATCATTGACAGTTACTAATTCTCAATACTCACCCCCCGACATCGCAAACTAACCTGTTAAATAAAGATACAGAAATAATCGTTGTATTTACTAAAGTTTGCGCCTGATTAAAATCAGAATCACCCGTAATCAAAAAATCTGCCTCTGCTGCCATAGCACAAGCTAAAAACTTTGCATCTTTTCTATCTCTGGGAAAATCAACTTCAAAATTGACATCAATTAGTGTTAGAAATGTATCGATAATTTTAAACCACTCACATCTCACCTCATCTGTCAACTTAAACTTGCTGCGACTTAAAACTTCTTTATATTCCACAATAATTTCTTCAGAAGCTATCCATTGCCAATCTGGATTATCAAAAATAAACTGAATAACATCTCTTGGTACTCTACCCTTAAGGACAGCAGAAACTAAAACATTCGTGTCAATAACAACTTTCATTCCCCGCGTTGATAAGCTTCAATTTCTGCTGAGATTTCTGCTTCTGTAATATCTTGTACTCCCGGTAGAGACTGTGTTTTATCAAATAAATCTCTCAGCTTTTTACTAATTTCTGCTCTAGGATTATCCTCAGCTAAGATAATTATTTCTACTCTTTGTCCTACCTTAAAAGGTAAATCAGATAATATTACTTGACTTGGATCTGTAATGGTGATGTATTTTTTGTAAGCGTTCATGATTCCTCCATTAACTTGGTCATTCTCTACTTGGGATAATTAAACTTTGTGGTGACAACGACTGGTAATTTATTTCTAACAAAAATAAGGCATAATCTCACCTCTAACTCAGTCTAGCTCTGTATCCACCGCGAAACAGTTAGACTTTTATTCACGATGTTTACGCAATCCCCTATCTGATATGTAAAATAGTCAGCGTATCAAGCTTTGCTCCAGGCGATCGCTTTATGGCCATTACAAAACGGCGACTACCGACATTTTTACAGTTTGGCAAAAGTCTCAATCTTTCGCAAAAACTCATGCTCATTGGGTTAGCCATTACCCTATTTTTCATCTTTCTGGCATTCTTCGCTCCCGTATTCCAGGCTTGGGGATGGCTGCAAAACCCTAAAGATTTTCTCTCTAATCCAATTCACGAGCCACCCTCAGCTAAACATTGGTTTGGTACTAGTCGTTTGGGTTATGATGTGTTCTCCCGGACGCTGTTCGGCGCTCAAGCTGCTTTGCAGGTGGTGATTTTGGCAACGGCGCTGAGTATGATTATCGGTGTGCCTTTGGGGATGCTGAGTGGTTATCTCGGTGGAAAATTGGATAAAGTGTTGCTGTTTATTATGGATAGCATCTACACTCTACCGGGACTACTGCTATCTGTTACCCTGGCGTTTGTGGTGGGGCGTGGGATATTAAATGCAGCGATCGCTATTAGCATTGCTTACATTCCCCAATATTACCGCGTTGTTCGCAACCACACCGTGAGCGTGAAAACTGAAGTGTTCATCGAAGCTGCTCAAGCAATGGGTGCTTCCACTTGGGTTGTACTTTCTCGTTATCTATTTTTTAACGTCATTCAAAGTGTACCCGTCCTCTTCACACTCAACGCTGCTGATGCAATTTTGGTGTTGGGCGGTTTGGGTTTTTTGGGGCTAGGACTTCCCGAAGAAGTGCCAGAATGGGGACACGATTTAAAGCAAGCCCTAGAAGCTTTACCTACTGGCATTTGGTGGACTACACTTTTCCCTGGTTTAACGATGACATTCATGGTGGTAGGGTTATCACTACTCGGTGAGGGGTTAAATGAATTTGTCAATCCCCGTTTACGGAGAGAAAATAGAATCCGAAAGTAATCATTGGTCATTAGTCGTTAGCAAAAGACGAAGGACAAGGAACAAATGACAAATGAGCAATGACAAATGACAAATGACAAATAAACAATAGAGAGATTTGTATGAAAGATAATCTAACGTTAATTGCTGCCGCTACTGGCGGATTTATCCTTTCCGTTGCTCTTGCTGGTATCTTAAGAGGTGCGCCAATTACAGCTTGGCAAGAGCAATCGAGTTTTCGCACCACGAATTTTGCTAATTTACAGAAATCGGAGTTGAAAGCCGCGCGTCTTCTCCCAAGCAAAGACACTGCGGTAACAGATAGGGAATAGGGAATAGGGGGGAATAGCTGTTCACCAATGCCCAATGCCCAATGCCCAATGCCCAATGCCCAATGCTCAATTACAAATGACAAATGACAAATGACAAATGACAAACTTCAAGTAATTGGCATTGATGTGGGGGGAACAGCAATTAAGCTGGGGCGTTTTACACCCGACGGTACTTGTCTGCAATCCTTGACTGTGGCGGCTCCCCAACCGACAACACCAGAGGCAGTACTGGCGGTGCTTGTAGATGCGATCGCACAAATTGATCCAGATAATCAAGCTGTGGCTATTGGTGTTGGTACTCCTGGCCCATCCGATGCAGCAGGACGCATTGCCAAAATCGCCATTAACTTACCTGGATGGATCGATGTGCCTTTAGCAGACTGGTTAGAAGCTAAAATTGGCAAACCGACTGCGATCGCTAATGATGCTAATTGCGCTCTTTTAGGAGAAGCTTGGCTGGGAGCCGGTCGCCATTTTCAAAATCTGATTCTGCTAACTTTAGGTACTGGGGTTGGTGGTGCCATTATCCTCAATGGCAAACTATTTATTGGACATCAAGGAGCCGCCGGGGAATTGGGTTTAATTTCATTAAATCCTGATGGCCCAATTTGTAATAGTGGCAATCGAGGTTCTTTGGAACAATATGCTTGTGCTACTGCAATTCGCCGCCGCACTCTCAAAGAACCTATCGAATTAGGTTTTCTCGCCCAGCAAGGAGATGCCACAGCATTGACTTTTTGGCAAGAATATGGTAAGTATTTGGGGATAGGATTGACGAGTTTAATTTATGTACTCACACCGCAAGCGATCGTGATTGGTGGGGGTATCAGTGGCAGCTTTGAATTTTTCATACCAACAGTGAAGGCAGAAATTGAGAAGCGAGTGCAGCCTTTATCACGAGTGGATTTACAAATATTACCAGCAGAGTTAGGCAATTTTGCGGGGATAGTAGGTGCAGCAAAGTTGGCATGGCAACGCTATTCGGAATGTTAGATTATGGTTCAAACAATCCCAGCTAGAGATATAAGTCTTTACGAATTAGAAGAAAAATTTGGTTTACAACTTGCTACAGACATTAATTTCTTTCCAGAATGGACAGAAAATTTACCAACTCTGACTGATGCTGAAAAGCAAGCGATGGCGCGAGTGAAAAGCAACTATTTAAACTTGAATAAGCACCGTCTAATGTCAGAAGAGGCGGTAAAGATGGTAGTGCTGTCTCCTTTACTCGATTTAGCTGGGTTTTATCAACCTCCTTTTGAGATTGAAACCGAGACTTCTATAGAGATTTCTGCTGAAGACGAGAGTTTTATCGTTAAAGGAAATATTGATGTTCTTGTCATCCAAAAATAAATGTTTTTGGGTACTTGTCATCGAATCTAAAAGCAGTAAATTTGATGTGATGACAGCCTTACCTCAAGCACTTGCCTATATGCTTGATCGTCCAAATTCTGCACAACCGACTTTTGGTTTACTAATCAACGGTAGAGAATTTGTGTTTGTCAAATTGATTCAACAAGAACATCCTTGGTATGCACGATCTTATGCACTATCAATTGAACGTGATTCAGAAATACACCAAGTACTCAGTATATTAAAGCACCTTGGAGAATTAATTGTGCTTTTACCCCCTGAGAACTAGGGATTGACGCTTATCGCCTAACTATACTTGGAACTCAAATCCAGGTAATATATCCTCTCCAGAAAGAATCGCCGGCATTTGAATAACTTCTACAGCTTTTTCGAGTCGATAAATTTCCACTTGCTTATCTTGAGGATTAATTAGCCAACCTAAACGCAAACCATTTTCTATGTATTCCTTCATTTTCGCTTGGATAGGTGCAAGACGGTCTGTTTCGGAACGCAGTTCAATTGCAAAATCGGGTACAAGTGGCGGAAATTTTTTTCGTTGTTCTAGTGTTAAAGCTTCCCACCGTTCCAACTTTACCCAAGACGCATCAGGGGAACGTTTTGCACCATTTGGAAGTATAAAGATAGTTGAAGAACTAAAAACTTTCCCTAATTTAGCTTGACGATTCCAATTATTCAAGTCTGTAATTAAATCTGCTTCTTGATTTCCGCTTTCTCCTCCTACTGGTGGCACAATTATTAATTCTCCTGCTGCATTCATTTCCAGGCTTAAATCGCTATTAGCAATACATAATTGATAAAACTGTTCGTCGGTTAAATGAGCAATCGGTTCTAGATTAAGCACAACAGTATTCATTGAATCTTTCCTCGTGCCTTTATTGCTAACATTGTTACCTTTAATTAAAAGTTTAGTAAGACTAAGTTCCTCGTTTACACTAAGACAAACAATATCCAGTTGCTTTCTGAACGTATTTCACAACTTTTTGGTATGATTCAGGATTACTCACAGGGTTGATGATGATGGGAATAGTGCCATCTGGCAACCAAAAAGTTATCCTGCCATTCGGTTCATGACAAAAAGAACTGATGCAATTGAGATTAATTACATATTCGTTTTTTTCGTAAATTATTTTCACCCAGTGGGCATGATCTAATTCTAATTCCTGTCACACATTCTAAATAATCGAGAATCTTTTGATAATCTTCCAAGTTCTTTTGGCGGGTTAATCACTATCGGGAATGGCACTATCGGGCAACCAAAAAGTAACCCTGCCATTGAGTTCATAACAAAAAGCATGGACACGTTTCAAAATTCACTACATATTCTCTCCTCTCGTAAAGGATTTTCACCCAGTACGCCACAACATCTCCTCAAGTCCGAAATTTACGAAATGATGCACCCTGGATGTCCAAATTTACTGAAGCCTTAAGTTAATGTTGCTATGCACCAATTCAAAATCTAAAAATTAATTGTGAATTACGAATTACGAATTACGAATTGTTATGATACCTCCAATGGTGTAGGTGTATCAGATGTTGAATTAGAAAGAGCGATCGCTGTTTGAATAAACCCTTTAAATAAGGGATGAGGGCTACTCGGGCGTGATTGAAATTCTGGATGAAATTGGCAAGCAAGAAAGAATGGGTGCTTGGTTAATTCCACAATTTCAACTAAGCGTCCATCGGGAGAAGTACCACTGATCACATAGCCAGACTTTAACAACAAATCGCGGTAAGCATTATTGAACTCATAGCGATGTCGATGTCGCTCATAAATCACATCTTCTTGATAGAGCTTAAAAGCTAAAGTATCAGGGAGAACACGACAAGGGTATAGTCCCAAGCGCATTGTACCCCCTAAATCCACTACTTCTTGCTGTTCTGGCAATAAATTAATTACCGGATCAGTTGTATAAGGGTCAAATTCGGCACTGTTAGCACCTGTTAATCCGCCTACGTGCCTAGCCCACTCAATCACAGAACATTGCATACCCAGGCATAAACCTAAAAAAGGAATTTGGCGATCGCGGGCGTATTTAATGGCGGCAATTTTGCCATCCACTCCCCGAACCCCGAAACCTCCTGGCACAACTACCCCATCGACACCTTTAAGATAAGTTTCGGCTAATCCAGTTTCCAAATCTTCTGAATTTATCCAACGCAGGCGCAGTTTGCCATAAGTGGAGATTGCAGCATGATTTAGTGCTTCCACTACAGATAAATAGGCATCACTTAACTGCACATATTTACCAACAATGGCAATTTCTACCTCGTGCTTGGGACTATGTAAACGTTGTACCAAGGTTTGCCACTGCGTCAAATCTGGTTTACGTTGTTCCATTTGCAGCAAGTTCAGCACTTGTTCTGCCATTCCTTCCCGTTCTAGATTCAGCGGTACTTCATAGATACTTTTGGCATCTTGAGAAGTGATGACGCATTCTTCCGGCACATCGCAAAATCCCGATAATTTCTGCTTTAATCCCTTGGGTAAGGGGCGATCGCTCCGACAAACTAAAATATCTGGTTGAATACCAATGGATCTCAGTTCTTTAACTGAATGCTGTGTCGGCTTAGTTTTCATTTCACCCGCCGAAGCAATCCACGGTACTAGCGTTACGTGCATATACAGCACATTCTGCCGTCCTACCTCTTTGCGGAACTGGCGAATTGCTTCCAAAAACGGTAGTGATTCAATATCTCCCACCGTCCCGCCAATTTCTGTAATCACTACAGAAGGGTTTGTGCTTTTAGCAACTCGTAGAATGCGGTCTTTAATTTCATTGGTAATATGAGGAATTACCTGTACAGTACCGCCATTGTAGTCTCCGCGCCGCTCTTTATTGATGACTGCCTGGTAAATCGAGCCAGTAGTAACACAGTTCAAACGCGACATTGAGGTATCGGTAAAGCGTTCGTAATGCCCCAAGTCCAAATCTGTCTCCGCACCATCCTGGGTAACGAATACTTCCCCATGCTGAAAGGGACTCATCGTCCCAGGATCGATATTGATATAAGGGTCAAGTTTGAGAATCGACACCGAATATTCGCGCGACTTGAGCAAACGCCCTAGACTTGCTGCTACAATGCCCTTACCAATACTGGAAACTACGCCTCCAGTAACAAAGATAAACTTAGTCATAGTAATTTGAATTTCTAACAACTTCTAAAAATACATCCCGTCATTGTGCCACAGTTATTGTGGTGTAATCTTCTGTGATTTTGCAGTGAAAAAGCTTTTTGGATTAGTAGTACTAGGCTGTATTCTTACCTCCTCCGTAGCATTGGCAGAACCATCTCTTATAGTCGTTTTTCCCCAGACAAACTACCAGACAAGTGCCCAAAAAATTTTCTTTCTGGGCACTGCACCACCAGATGGTCAGGTTTTGATCAATAGTAAGCCAATTACCCGCAGCAAAGCAGGTCATTTTTCCCCAAGTTTCCCCTTGCAGTTGGGGGAGAATCTTTTTACTGTGCGTCACGACAATCAAGAACTCCAGATTAAAGTGACAAGGCTTACCACTGGGGCTGAGTTACCACAAGGGTTAGCCTTTGCTAAAGATTCACTGACTCCCGCAGTTGACATTGCCAGACTACCGGGAGAAATAATTTGTTTTAGCGCGATCGCACCCCCTAACGCTAATGTCTCTGTCAAGTTAGCTAATCAAACTATTGGCCTTTCACCCCAACCCCAACAGGCACAACTACCAAGTAATTTGGCAGCTTTGACAGGGCAAAATCAGCCTCATGCCCAGTCTAGCGTAGGAAAGTATGAGGGTTGCATTACACTGCAACAACCTGATCCTGCTTTTTCATCCCTAATTTACGGTAACAACATCATTTCTGGTGCTGTTGTCCCAGACTCAAGTAAAGAGGTAGATTTGGGACAACCTCAGTTTCAACTGACGCTCAATGGCAAGACGATAACTCAACCAGGGACTGGTAAAATTCAAATCCTTTCAAAAGCACAGTTGCCAGTTTCTGAGGTTACAGTAGAGTCAGGGGTGGCTCGCACTGGCCCAAGCACCGATTATTCTCGACTCACGCCACTGCCCAAAGGCACACGCGCAACAGTTACAGGTAGGGAAGGTGAATGGTTGCGCCTAGATTATGGCGCTTGGATTAATAGTAAAGAAACCCGCATTCTCCCTGGTGCAGTTCCGCCACAGACAATCATTCGCAGTGTCGGATACCGTCAACTCCCTGGTGCGACAGAGATAGTTTTCCCTTTACAAGTTCCTGTACCTGTGAGCGTACAACAAAGTGAGCAAGCTCTCGCTCTCACCCTCTACAATACCACTGCCCAAACGGACATAATTCGCCTGGATGATGACCCCTTAATTAATCGTCTAGATTGGCAACAGGAAGCTCCAGGACAAGTAAAATACACCTTTAACCTTAAAAAAGCTCAACAGTGGGGATATAAGCTGAGATACGACGGTACTACCCTGGTTTTGGCTTTGCGTCATCCGTCTAAAATTGGGAACACAAGACGTAAGCTTTTAGCTAATTTTAAGATTGTACTAGATCCAGGGCATGGCGGTAAAGAATCTGGTGCCAGTGGCCCAACTGGATATTTAGAAAAAGATGTCAATTTAGTGATATCGAAGTTGCTGCGCGACGAGTTGGTGAAGCAAGGGGCAACGGTGGTGATGACACGAGAGGACGATCGCGAAGTTTCGCTAGTAGAACGTCAGGCAATTATCAGTCAAGAAGAACCTGCGATCGCTCTTTCCATACATCACAACTCTCTACCTGATAATGGCGATGCCGAGAAAACCAAGGGATTCGGCACATTTTGGTATCATCCCCAAGCCCACAGCCTCGCAATATTTTTACAGAACTATGTAGTCAAAAACCTCGGTAGACCTTATTATGGTGTGTTTTGGAACAACCTAGCGCTGACACGTCCAGCAGATGCGCCATCAGTGTTGCTGGAATTGGGTTTTATGAGCAATCCCGATGAATTTGAGCAAGTGGTGAACCCACAAGAACAGAAGAAAATGGCAAAAGCGATCGCTCAGGGGATTACTGAGTGGTTTAGAAGTGTGAAATAAAGTTGAAGGTACAACACTAGTTGTACCTTGGTGGAGTGCGATCGCTCATCGCTATTTTTTAGCTAGTTGCTCAATGTTGCGATCGGTCTTTGTTCAAGGTGTTTAACTTTAAGTTTATAAAAATTAACTATTTTACTAGATTAAAAATGGCAAATATAAATTGATTTACCATTAATTAGCTGATTGGTTACAGAGCCGATCATGTCAGGTTTTGGTAAAAAGCTTGCAATTACGGCTTCCTTAGCTTGACTAATCGGAAATTTGTGTACAATTTGCCAAGTTTTATCTTCTCTGAAAATCTGAAAGTCTTTTCCTTCTAGAATATTATTATCAAGTAGATTTTTTTCTTTTAACGCTTTTAAGGCAGACTCATCTAAATATGCTTCCTCTTGTGATCTAAGAAAAGAATCTAAAACACGTGCTTTACCAGTTGCAGTATAATCGATTTGCATAATCTTAACAAAAAAAGTTTATTAACAGGCTGTAATTCTAACATTCTCGTAATTTAGGTGAGGCAGGGTTTGCCGAATTATTTAATAAAATACTTTTTAAACTTAACAATGTCTTTAGACTTTTCTGGTCAAAATCTCCAAAGGTGCTTCTTCAAAGATCAAAATCTTGCGGGTGCAAACTTTAGCTATGCGGATATCCAAGGTGCAAATTTTACTAATGCTATGCTCACAGATGCGAACTTGTGTGGTGCGAACTTGTGTGGTGCGAACTTGTGTGGTGCTGACTTGTGTGGTGCTGACTTGTGTGGTGCTGACCTAATTGATGTTTATCTCCGTAATGCCAAAATTAACGAGTCAACAAAAATTGATAGTAAATGGCATCTAGTTTGGGAGATCGTCAATCAAGGATCTGAAGGTCAAAGCTTGAGTGGTACTGACTTGAGTAGTGTTAATTTGTGTCGTGTCAATCTGTGTTGTGCCGACTTGAGCAATGCTAATCTGGTTGGTACTGATCTATACAATGCCGACTTGAGTAGTGCAAACTTGAGTGATGCAAACTTGAGTGGCGCTAATCTAATTGATGCCGACCTATATAATGCAAACTTGAGTGGTGCAAACTTAAGTGGTGCTGACCTGATTAATACAAACTTGAGTGGTGCTAACCTGATTAATGCAAACTTGAGTGGTGCTGACTTGACGGATGTAAAAATATGTAATACCAATCTGCGTGATGTTAACTTCAGTACTACCAACCTGAGTGGTATCGATTTTAGTTATGAAAACTTGAGGGGTGCCAACCTGAGTGATGCCAACCTCAGTAATGCCAACCTGAGTGATGCCAACCTGAGTGATGCCAACCTCAGTAATGCCAACCTCAGTGATGCCAACCTCAGTGATGCGGACTTGAGTGATGCTAACCTATGTAATGCCAATTTAAGTAATGCCAACCTGAGCGGTGCAAACTTGAGTGGTGCCAAAATTAACGAGTCAACAAAAATTGATAGTAAATGGCATCTAGTTTGGGAGATTGTCAATCAGGGAGCTGAAGGTCGAAACTTAAGTGAGTCTGACTTGAGTGATGCCGATCTAAGCAGTACTAATTTGAGTGATGCCGACTTGAGTGGTGCCGACTTGAGTAATGCTTATCTAAGCAGTACTAATTTGAGTAATGCCGACTTGAGTAATGCCGACTTGAGTGGTGCCGACTTGAGTGATGCTGATCTAAGCGGTACTAATTTGAGTGATGCCGACTTGAGTGGTGCCGACTTGAGCGATGCTGATCTAAGCAGTACTAACTTGAGTGATGCCAACTTGAGTGATGCCAACTTGAGTTGTGCCAACTTGAGTTGTGCCGACTTGAATGGTGCCAACTTGAATGGTGCCAACTTGAGTTTTGCCAACTTAACTGATGCCAACTTGAGTTTTGTCAACTTAACTGATGCCGATCTGATTGGTGCTGGTTTGAGTTATGCCAACTTAACTGATGCCCAAATTAATGATGCAAGGGAAATTGATAGTAAATGGTATCTGATATGGGAGATTATCAGTCAGGGATTTGAAGATCAAAACTTGAGTGGAGATGACTTAAGTTATGCCAACCTCAGTGGTGCCAACCTAAATGGTTCTAACCTAAGTGGTGCTGACCTGCGTGGTGCTGACCTGCGTGGTGCTGACCTGCGTGGTGCTGACCTGCGTGGTGCTAATTTGAATCATGCCAACCTGCGTGATGCTAAAATTAATGAGGCAACAAAAATTGATAGTAAATGGCGTCTAGTTTGGGAAATTGTCAGTCAGGAATCTGAAGGTCGAAACTTAAGTGGATCTGACTTGAGTTATGCCGATTTAAGCAGTACTAATTTGAGTAATGCCGACCTATATGATGCCGACTTATATAATACCAACCTGAGTAATACCAACTTGAGAAATGTAGATTTGATTGACGCTAATCTCATTGATGCTAATTTGAGTGGTGCTGATTTGAGTTATGCTGACTTGAGAAAGGCATACTTGATTGATGCCAATCTGATTGATGCCAACTTGCATGGTGCTAAAAATTAACGAGTCAACAAAAATTGATAGTAAATGGTTGATGTCTAGTTCGGGAGATTGTCAGTCAGGGATCTAAAAAAAATCTCTTACAATTGTTGATGCAAAGGAATACCCGAAACACACCCGACACCCTTACATCTATAAAAGGCGCAATAACTAATTGCAGGTCATTACACCTGTGTTTATTGATAAAGGGTTTGAAGGATTAGCTTATTTTCTTATGGTTCCCATTTGAACACAGATGCGATCGCCTCCAGTGAAGTCATGAGCATCTTAATCTGTGATATTTTGGCGCGATCTCTGAAGACAAACCGATGGTGTTTGGCTTAGTAGCTGCGATACATCATTATTTACAAATGAGATGAGATAATAGTTCAGTATTTACTTAGTCAACTATTTCCCAAAAAACACTAAAATATACACCGTTTGCACAGGCTTTCAGGGTAAACTAATGCCATCGTGTGAGGAGTGAACGATGGTAGATGGCAGCCTGGGGCGAGTATTCTCATTTAGTTTTATCAGCGTCTGTTTATATCTAGGTATTAGTATAGGAGTCATTATTCGGCTTGGGCAATCACAGCGATTAAACGCTGCTACTAAACCTACCGAGCCTGTACAAGTTCGATTAGCTATCCCTGAACTTACGCCATCAACAACAAAAGAACAAACATTTACAAAGACTATTACTATCAAAGCGGTTGGAGATATTATTCCCGGCACTAATTTCCCTAACCATAGATTACCCCGCTTTCGAGATCAATTATTACCAAAGTCAGTGAGAAGTCATTTACAAGGATCTGATATCTTGTTTGGTAATTTTGAAAGTAGCCTAACTAATTATCCTTATACAGCCAAAGATATCAGTCGAGGACAAGTCTTTGCCTTTCGCTCTCCACCTGCGTATGCCCGGCTATTTGCTGAGGCTGGTTTTAATGTGTTCAATATGGCAAATAACCATGCAATGGACTTCGGGCCAGTAGGGTTTAAAGATACAAAGAAAAATCTTGAGGCTGTGGGTATTGCAACATTAGGACATAAAAAGCAAATTCTTTATTTGGAAGCCAACAATATACCTGTAGCAATGATTGGGTTTTCTCCTTATGAAATGTATAATTCCATCCATAATTTAGGAGTAGCCAAAGCACTCGTAGCAGAAGCCAAAAATAAAGCCAACATAGTAATAGTATCGATGCACGCTGGAGCCGAAGGAACGGGGGCGCTGCACGTTAAGAATCAGACAGAGTTTTTTTATGGAGAAAACCGAGGTAATTCGATCAAGTTTGCTCGAAACATGATTGATTCAGGAGCAGATTTAGTACTAGGACATGGGCCTCACGTTCCCAGAGCGATGGAAATTTATAAAGGAAAAATTATTGCTTATTCTTTAGGAAACTTTTTAGGATATCGGACTTTATCTACAAATGCCCAGACAGGTGACTCAATGATTTTAGAGGCTAAACTCAACCAAGCAGGAGATTTGATATCAAGTAAAATTATACCTGTTCGGATGGATAGACAAGGAATTCCTCATATTGATCAGAGTTTTCAGACTGTAAGACTTATGCGTTATTTAAATAATCAAGCTTTTCCCAAGAATCCCGTGAAGATTAATAAAAAGGGGGAAGTTGTTCTACAGAATAAGCTTGCTCGTCCTTAAAATAATTCGTAATGACGCTTCGCTCCTGCGTCGCGATCGCGGACTCGCTACCGCTACGCTAACATAATTAGTTAATAGAAGTTAGCGCAGTGAGTCCAACACCGCGCTGCTTCACTAAAATTCAAAATTCAAAATTGACTAATTATTGTCATCTTGTGGCTTTTCCTCAAACTTTTGAACATTCTGGGGTTGGCTATTAGTTGGTGAATTTTGCTTTTCCAGTGTTGGTACTACTACAGCAGAAGGATCTGATTGTTTAGATTCCGTTGGTGGTGCTGCTGGTATAACCACAGGGTTCGACGGACTCACGGGTTGAGGAGAGGCAGAATCTTGACTAGAAGTGGGTAAGTTATTTTGTGGCAATGGTTCAGGGGAAGCATTACGAGATGAGCGGATCGCCCGTAGTTTCTCTACTAGTGAGGGTGTAGGTGAAACGCTAGGTGAAGGTGTGGATTGTTCAGAATCCTCGCGTTGTGATTCTTTTGTAGGGCGAGAGATGGGAGATTCTTTTTGGGAAGAACGACGATTGCGCCGACGCTGAGAAGGTGGTGCTGATTCGGTTCTTGAGGTGGTGTTAGTCTCTTCACCTCCGGGTGAAGATTTACTGTTGAAGTTGGGTGCTTTTGCACCTGATTCTTGAGTTGGCTGTTCAAAAAGCGGCTTTGTGCTTGGCTGCTGAGATTTAGGTAATAAGCTCGTAATCCCAAAACCTGCTGTAGCTGCCACTACAGCTACACTTAGACCAATAAATACTTGAGATGACCCCAGCTTTTTAGCCAGTACAGTTTCTTTAGCGATGCCTGGGTTGGGCTGTGCCAACGCAGCTCGTCTAGGAATAGAATTTTGGGCAGTTTTCCCAATTACAGTTTCTGCTTGCTGGGCAGATAAATTAACAGTTGGCACTGCGTAAGTAGGTGAAACTTGTGGTGTTCCATTCATGCCATTGCCTGGGAGCAATTGCAGCCACTCAGCAACTGTCGCTGGCCGAAAACGAGACTCTACCGCCATACCGCGCATTACGGCTTGGTTGACAGCAGCACTCAAGTGTGGTTGCAGTTCGCGGGGAGAAGGCATTTGCTCGCGATCGCGCAATAATGCTGGTATGGGAACTTGAGCTGTCAACAGTGCATACAAGGTTGCTGCTAAACCGTAAACATCTGTGGCAGGTGTGCGTGGCGCTTGCGTCAAGTACTGCTCAATGGGAGAATAACCCTCAGAAACCATACCTGTGTGAGTCTGTCTAGCACCGCCATTAAATTCCCTGGCAATGCCAAAATCAATTAGTATTACTTCCTGTGTTCCCAGACGAAGAATGATATTATCTGGTTTGACATCCCGGTGTAATAAACCATTGTTGTGTACTACCTGCAATGCTGCGCCAATTTGTCGGATGTAATGAATTGCTGTGGCTTCAGGCAGTGGTATCCCTGGTAATACAAATGCGTCTCCCAAGGTTTCGCCAGCAATGTATTCCATCACCATGTAAGGTAATCCAGATTCAACAAAAAAGTCACTAACTCGGACTATATTTGGGTGGATACACGCAGCTAATCGTCTCGCTTCATCTTGGAATTGGCGCTCGAATTTGGCAAAATCAGGATGTTGTCGCAGCCGTTCATTGATGGTTTTCATCACCACCTCCTGACCCAAGTAGTGATGTGTAGCTTTAAATGTAATGCCAAAGCCACCCCGCCCAATTTCTTGAATTAGGGTATATTTTCCATCCTGCAAAATTGTGCCTGCTAACATAAAGAGTCCTGAGTCCTGAGTGAGCAGATAACTAGCGAGTCCTGAGTCTTCAGGGATTTCCCAAAAATTTTCCCATATTTTTATCGGGCAGGGTTCTTGCCTGTCTATCTTACGGGATAATTTATTTGTTGAAATACCTTAAGTGAGAAAGACCTCCCCATGATCACAAAAGTTTTATCTTTCTCAGATGATAGCGCGGGACTGTGGTAAGCCTAAAGTGAAAGACGAGTTAAGGTATGTTTTTAGGTTTTATCAATAGAGATATGAGTGAAAAAATGTAGAGATGTAGGAATGCTACGTCTCTACAAGGATTATGCATAATGCAGATTTAATTTCCCTAAAAATAGAGGTAATTTAGCTTTTACCGCCGGATAAAAGCTGATTTTTGATATATTTGCTAAATATAAGTTGTAGGACTTAGTAAGATTGCATACTACAATTGCTTTACAAAAATGGCAACTTGCTAGATGATAAAAACGAAAGGGAAAAGAATTAGTAAACATATAATTTTTTACTCTCGATAGTTGTGTGAAATTCCTGTAATTACAAGGCTGAAGTCGGTTTGAGTTTCCCTCATCACTTAGCTCGAAGTAAGAAAATGACAACGCTACATACCTCACACTTCCAAGAAAATTCTGCAATTTTCACCTCCGATACCCATAGTTTAGTCTTCATCGACATGGCGATTGAAGACTATAGCGGTTTAGCCAATGGTGTGCTTCCCAATACCCAAGTGTTTGTGCTTGACTCTACACAAAACGGTGTTGAGCAAATTACAGAAATGCTGGCGAGTTGCAATCCCTTGAATTTGACTAACATTCATATAGTCTGTCACGGTATCCCAGGTAGCTTACAGTTGGGCAACACCAATTTAGGACTTGATAACCTAGATAAATACAGCCAGCAACTGCAACAATGGCAGAATATACGTTCAGCCTCTGCCAAAAGTGATAAACCCTGGAACCTACTCATCTATGGTTGCAATGTAGCTTTGGGTGATGCAGGAGCAGAATTTGTCCAAAAACTGCACCAACTCACAGGAGCGAATATTGCCGCTTCCCGTCAGCGAATTGGCAATGCAGCATTAGGCGGTAACTGGGAGTTAGAAGTTTGCACTGCTCAGATGGAAGTGAGTTTAGCATTTACAGAAACGACGCGGAAAGCTTATGCAGGTGTGCTAGCGACATTTACGGTGAATAATACCGGAGATGCTGATGATGGCAATGCGAACAACGACATCACCACACTCCGGGAGGCAATTAACTTAGAGAACTCCACAGAATAATTGATCCTATGATAAGAGAAAGATAAATTCAGTGTGCAGTCTAGCTCATGTATCCAAAATCTATCATTCAACTCACCGCGCACCTAAAATCTCTGTACATCAAAACAGCGAAAAAACTCAAGGGAAGTGACCGAAGACAATTCATGGCAGAAGTAGTCAAAGGTTTGGGAATAGGTGGACAAACTGTGGCGGAAAGGGAGTTGGGATGGAATAGGCGCACTATCCGTAAAGGGATGCAGGAGTTAGAGAGTGGTCAGCCTTTTATTGATGGTTTCAGGCGTAGTGGACGCAAGCGGGCTGAAGCAAAATTATCAAACTTGTTGAGGGATATAAAATCGTTAGTAGACCCACAAAGTCAAACTGACCCCAGTTTTAAAAGTATACGTTTGTATACACGCATGACGGCAAGCGAAGTCCGTCGTCAACTAATTGAACAATTTGGTTACACAGAGGAAGAACTACCTTCATCAGAAACAATTCGACGAAAATTGAATGATTTAGGCTATACCTTAAAAAGAGTTCTGAAAACCAAGCCTATCAAGAAAATTCCCGAAACAGAAGCGATTTTTGAACAAGTTGAACAAATTAATAGTGAAGCTGACAATGACCCTCATACTCTGCGAATTTCCATTGATGCTAAGGTAGCAGTTAAGATTGGAGAATTTGACCGTGGGGGTAAAAATCGAATGCCAACCATCTCAGTAGACCACGACTTCCCGACGGAGATAACTCTGATTCCCTACGGCATTTTTATACCTGAATACAACGAGTTATTTTTATTCTTTGTTTCTTCCAAATTAACCGCTGATTGTATTGTTGATTTGCTTGAAAGCTGGTGGCAAACTGTCAAACACAGATTTGCTCATATTCAAAAACTGGTGATTAATCAGGATAATGGACCTGAAAATAATTCTCGCCGCACTCAATTTATGAAGCGGATTGTAGATTTTGGTACATCATCTCAACTGACGTTACAACTTGCTTATTATCCGCCTTATCATAGCAAATATAACCCGATAGAACGTTGTTTTGGCTGGTTAGAACAGCATTGGAATGGTAGTTTACTTGACACTGTTGAGACTGTACTGAATTTCGCCCAAACTCTCACATTTAAGGGTAAAAATCCGGTGGTCACATTGGTAGAAACAGTTTATTCTACAGGAGTTAAACTTACTACCTCCGCTATGGCAGAAATTGAAACACAGATTCACCGCCTCCCCAATCTCAGAAAATGGTTTGTAGAAATTTTTGCTAAACCCACATAGCTATTGGATCATTTTTTTTGTGGAGTTCTCTTAGCGAATTGGATACCATCAAATTCCAAGGTGCTGGATTGACAGCCCAAAATCTGCTACTCAGCCAGAATGGTAACAATCTGGAAATCAGCTTTGAAGGGGTGGCTGATAATAAATTTATCCTGCAAAACTTTCCCCTGGAAAACCTAGATAACCTCTCCACCATCGGCAATATTCTGTTTGATGGGCAAACCCGCATTCGTGACAGCTTTGATGTCTTCAATGCCAACTCCACCCAAAGCACCATCTTCAACAAAAATACAGTTACCTTCTTCAATGACCTAAACAACAATGTGGATGGGTTTGACAACTCAGATGATGTCATTAATGGTCAAGGGGGTTCTGACCGCATTGATGGTAAGAGTGGCAACGATCTGCTACGGGGCGGTGCAGGTAATGATAGCCTACTTGGTGGTACTGGCAATGACATTTTTGTTGGTGGCGAAGATAATGACATCGTTATTGGTGGTAGTGGCAATGACATCGTTATTGGTGGTACAAGTTACGATACGCTGACTGGCGGTAGTGGTCATGACCAGTTCATCTACCAAACCTTGAGTGATGCTGGTGATACTATCACTGACTTTAATCAGAGTGAGGATAAGTTAGTCCTCACTGACCTGTTTAAGAGTCGGGGCTACGGTAGTAGCAATCCCATCAATGATGGCAACCTAAAATTTGTGCAATCAGACACTTTTACACTAGTTATTTACACTGAGGCTTCTTATTACTCTTACACCTTGGCTACTTTGGATAATTTCACAGCGACAAATCTGGTAATTGGTACTAACGTTATCGTCTAGCGCTCAGTTTTATTGTGTAGCGAAAAACGAAAAACGATGTAGAGACGTAGCAGTGCTAAGTCTCTACAATTGCTCCAAAATCTAAAATTCTTACAGTTGCCGCACTAATGGCTGACCATCTTTGACTTCACCAACTAAAACTAAATCGACACAGTTAACGAAAATACCATTTTCCAGAACGCCGGGAATGTTATTCAATGTCTTTTCTAATCCGACTGGATCTTCAATAGAGTCAAATCTAACATCTAAGACAAAGTTACCTTGATCGGTGATTACTGGCCCAGCTTTTTTTATACCCATACGGAGTTCTGGTTTGCCACCGAGTTTTTTGATGGCATTGGTAACAGGAGTAATTGCCATTGGAATCACTTCCACAGGCACAGCAAAACTAGAACCTAAGCGGTCTACTAACTTACCACTGTCTACCACAACGATAAACTGTTCTGCCAAGTAGTCTACGACTTTTTCGCGGGTATGAGCTGCACCACCGCCTTTAATCAAATTCTTTTGCGGATCGACTTCATCTGCTCCATCTATGGCAATATCGATATGGTCAATAGCATCCAAGGTGGCGAGAGGAATACCATACTGCTTCGCTAGCACTTCTGACTGAAACGAGGTGGGTATACCAATGATATCTTTGAGTTCACCAGACTTGAGGCGATCGCCCAAAAACTGAATCGTATATGCTGTAGTTGACCCCGTACCCAACCCCACAATGGAACCCGACTTAACCAGGGCCGCGGCGGCTTTGCCAACTTCTTGCTTCATCAACTTTACGGGATCTGCTGCTGCGGTCATTGCCAAAACTGCTCCATAAAACTTATCTAAGATGAACATACCCTAAGTTACACACCTTTTACTGTTTATTTCTAGCTTCATCAAAGACCGCCAGCGACACATTATCCACAGGTGTTTTCGGTCGAGCCAACCGAAAGAAAGATACTTTTTTAAGTTTAAAGATCCATTAAAATCTCTATCTTTAAATAAGACTAGAATTTTTACACTCAAAAGCTTGTGAACAATTTTTGCTGATGGAAATGGAACACCAAGGTGTCATTTTTGAGACATTTTGGTATTCCATAACGAAAATTATGAGACGTTAACCGGGATACAGAGGGATACGATTACTCAGTTCTGGAAAACGCCACTTCACGTAAGTACAAAGCTGCTTATAACTTTTGCATTGGAGATTGTCCAAGTCTTTATAAGGGTCAAGTCCCTGACTCTTGGCGTGTTCTATGATTATTGCCATAAGGATTTTACGAGCCTTAGCCTCACTTTCAATCTTTTGTTGTGCCTCAGCCTCAGCCTTTTTCCGGCGTACAGCCTCAGCCTGATCTTGCTGGATATAGCTTATCCACGCGACAAATTCGACAGATTTGTTGAGAATCTGAGGCGCGTCTTCTCGGTTAATCACCATAGATAAAAATGTCAGAGGGTCTAACTGAGAGTCATCTGAGTTAGGATTATTCGGTGGAGAGATCATAAATTTTTCGTAACTGCCCAGGTAGGAAAGTCAGGGATATTCCCGTGAAGGGAGAAAAGATGGTAATGTTCAAGAATGAGTCCAGAAGAAAAAGATCAAAAAATAGAAAGGCTAGAGCTAGAGGTTAAGGCACTGCTGGAAAGGATAGCAGAGCTAGAGAGAAGTTTGGGACTAGATAGCCAAACAAGTTCAAAACCACCAGCCAGCGACGGACTCAAAAAGTCAAATCAAATACGGACAAAAAGTTTAAGAGAAAAAGGGAAGCGGCCATCAGGGGGGCAGATAGGTCATCCAGGGCAGACATTAAAACAAGTATTAGAGCCAGAGAAAATAGTAGAACATCCAACACCATGCTCATGTCCTGGATGTGGAAGTGATATTGGGGATGTAGGAATCAAAAAAATCATCAAGCGACAAGTATTTGATATACCAGCCCCACGCATCATCGTCACAGAACACAGAGTGGCAGTCAAAGAATGTCCAGAATGTAAAACTCTCCTACAAGGTAGTTTTCCAGAATCTGTCACAGCACCAGTACAGTATGGAGCCAGAATTAGAGCAGTTGCAGCTTATCTAAATCATCAACACTTTATTCCCGAAGACCGATTGAGTGAAGTGCTGCTAGATTTATTTGGTTGCCGAATGACACCAGGGACAATCGCAAAGACAACTTTGACTCTGGCTCAAATCATAGAACCAGTAGTAGCAGAGATGGCCTCTGAGGTAAAAGCAGCAGCAGTTAAACATTTAGACGAGACTTTCTTTGAGGATTGGTGGTAAAACCAATTGGCTGCACGTGGTTGCCACTAAAACACAAACTTGGTATCGAGTTTCTCCTCAACGTAAAGACATAGAAGTATTAGCTGATATCAAGGGTGTAGTAGTCCACGACCATTGGAAACCCTATTATCAACTCCTTGATGTCAATCACGCTTTGTGTAATGCCCATCATCTTCGAGAACTCAAAGCAATAGATGAAATCGAGCAAGAACCTTGGGCTAAATCCATGAACAAGTTGTTGCTTTTAGCTTGCAATTACAAGCATCGTTATCAATCAGGTATTCCCAAAAATGTTGTTGCTCGTCTGACTCAACTGTACGAGCAAATTCTACAACGAGGGCTGAGTTTTCACTCCTCTCAATCACCCCTAATCCGCAAAGGTAATCGTGGGCGGGTGAAACGACGTGTTGGTCATAACTTGTTGTTGCGGCTTCAAAATTTTCAGAGTGATGTTTTACGGTTTCTGACACAACCTGATGTTCCCTTTACCAATAATCAGGCAGAACGTGACTTGCGGATGATGAAATGTAAGCAGAAGATTTCCGGTGGTTTTCGCTCCTTCGAGTTTGCGGTTTCATTCGCTAATATCCGTTATGCATCTTTCCACTGCTTCTAAGCAGGGTCTTAACTTACTGGAAGTTATTACTCAGGCGCTACTTGGTAATGTCTCTGTTTTTCTCGCCTCAATTACTACTAGCTAGGCAGTTACAATTTTTCCTCAAAGTAAATTTACGGTCAACAGGCAGTGCGCCTGACCGTTAATGGATGGACAACCAAATTAAAAACGTTTGAAATAAGATAACGCTGCTGGACTGGTACTCCAGTTGCGTTTTTTTCATGTCTTTACAATCTGGTTGCGGATATTCTAGCAATCTCTACGCTAGACTGTCTACAGTAAGCTTATTACTTCATGCAATAAACCACTTACTGCTTAATTAATAGATAGTCTAGCAGATTTATGTCTCATTTAGCTCTGCCTCTTCAGAAAATAGGGGAAATATTCCAAGGAATTACACTTAGCCGTTATGCAGACGATAACGGTAGACCAGAGCGCGTTGTTAGTTTGTCTGATCTTGAGTACCTATACATTGAACGTAACCCAAATGTGGTTCATTTACGCTTATCTGACCTTGAGCGGTATCGAATAAAAACTGGCGATGTGGTGATTTCCAACCGAGGTACGCTCCTGAAAGCGTCAGTAGTTACAGATAAATTAGAAGGTAGCTTGGCGAGCAATAATGTGGCTGTTATTCGCCCCATTGTAGAAATCGATCCTGTGTATTTGGCAGTTTTGATGCGTTCAATATGGCTAGAACAGCAACTAGCCACTTTATATTTGCAATCTTCTACCATTCAGTTGATTCCAATTTCTCAATTACGTAGTCTCAAGATTCCATTACCTAATTTGGAGACTCAA
Organism: Nostoc cf. commune SO-36; assembly: GCF_023734775.1. Taxonomy (NCBI): domain Bacteria; kingdom Bacillati; phylum Cyanobacteriota; class Cyanophyceae; order Nostocales; family Nostocaceae; genus Nostoc; species Nostoc commune. The sequence goes on from NZ_AP025732.1 coordinate 1,151,186, forward strand.
AATAAATTAGCTCAACTATTTTTAGCTACTGAACGAGCTAACCGTATTACCCTGGAAATTTTAGACACGCGAAATAATTTATCAGAATTTACTCTTTTTCAAACTTTGGAAGGACAGCAATGATTACTTTAGAATACTTAGAAGATAGACTTTGGACTGCTGTTAGTATCCTACGAGGCGTTACTAATGGTGATGATTATATTAACTATTTGTTCAGGCTTCTGCTTATAAAGCGATTCTCTGATTTATTTGAGGAAGAATCTCACAAAGCCAAACCACGCTTTTTTGTTCCTGCAATTTCGCAATGGAATTATTTACAGCAAATACCTGAAAATATTGGTCAGGCACTTAATGAAGCTGGTAGAGCTATTGAAATTTATAACCCAGGTGTCAGAGAATTACAAATAATTTTCATAAATTATAATTTTGAACATAGCCACAGTCAAGTTTATATTAAAAAGCAAGATCAAGTACTACGCCAATTAATATGGCATCTCTCAGAGATTAAACTCCAGAATAAATATTTTGGTGAACCAGACCTATTAGGAAAAGGTTGTGAATACTTAATTTCACAATTTGCAGCTAATCTTGGTAAAAAATCTGGAGAGTTTTTTACTCCGCAGAAGGTAGCAGAACTGTTAGTAAGTCTGCTTGAACCACAACCAGGAATGAGTATTTGTGATCCTTTTTGTGGATTTGGAGGTATTTTGACTGAATGTATCAAGCAAATTAAACATTTGGAAAATAAGCCAAATGATTTACTGCTTTATGGACAAGATATAAACCAGAATACTTTTAGCCTTGCCAAAATTAATTTACTTTTGCATGATATTTTTAATTTTGACATCCGCTTGGGAGATATTATCCGTGAACCACAACTAGTTGAAAATGGTAATTTAATGCTTTTTGACAGAGTAATTTCTAATCCTCCATTTAGCATCCGTGATTGGGGTTATGAGCTAGCTAAATTTGATGTTTATGGCCGCTTCCGTTATGGAATTCCTCCTAAAGGAAGTGGTGACTTTGCTTTTATTCAGCACATACTAGCCACACTCAAAAACACTGGCAAAGCTGGGGTAATAGTTCCACTTGGAGTTTTATTTCGTGGAGGTGCAGAAAGTGAGATTCGCACAAAGATTATTGAATCTGACTTAATTGAAGCAGTAATTGGTCTTGCAGGCAACCTATTTTATGGCACAGGTATTCCTACGGCTATTTTGATTTTTAATCGGGATAAGCAAGAAGACCGTAGAAATAAAGTTTTGTTTATCAATGCTAGTAATGAATATCAAAAGAGCCGTAATCAAAATTATCTGCGTGAAGAAGATATCACTCATATCATCACAGCTTACCAAGCCTTTCAAGATGAAGAGGGATATGCTAAAGTTGTGGCTCTAGAAGAACTAGCGGCTAATGAATATATTCTCAATATCAACCGCTATGTCCTAACCCCCAAGGATGAAAATGACAAAATCGATATTGAAGCGGAGATTATCAAGCTACGCGAATTAGAAGCTCAACGTGCTGAAGCAGAGAAGGATATAAATAAATACTTACGTCAACTAGGAATAAAATTAAGTGATTGACTACAAGCGATCGCAAAATAAATTAGCTTAAAAAATAAGAGTTTCACCATACTTGCACCCACCTTCAAAGTGCTAGGCTACACATCCTACTTAAAACTTTTTCAAGTCAGCCTCATGCTTGACTTGATACTGGCAGTCTAAATACATAACTTACAACAAGCAGGTATGCAACATTGCCCAACTTAAATTCGTCATCAACTGAGTTACAGGTTATTAGGAATACCAAATGCGTTAACCTCAGTAACGTAGTTTTTTAAATTCACAGCAGCTAAAAGTGGTTATCATGATGCGTCAGCTTTCAATTACTCTATCTTTATTGGCACTACTACAAAACTTGCCAGCGATCGCTCAAGTCCCAGAATCTACTTCTGGAATCTCATCTGATTATATTCAAAAGGTAACTGCTGCCAAATGGATGACAAACTTTTCTGATGGCAAATTTTACCCAGAAAGGTTACTGAGTAGGGCAGAATTAGCGTCGATTATGGTGAAAGCATTTGGGCTAAATAAAAGAGAAGCTGTTAACAAAGGAAATTTAGCGATTCCAGATGTTCCTCGTTCTCATTGGGCATTTAATGATATACAGACAGTTTTAAAAACTGACATCATGAAAGGCTATCGGGGTAATGAATTTTTCCCTAACCAAAAGGTGACAAGGGCAGAAGCTCTAGCTATTTTCGCTCAGGCTTACGGTGTCTTTCAGTTTCCCGATGATTCTGTGAATGAAATTCTGGCTTCATATCCAGATGCAAAGTCTATCCCAGCTTGGGCTAGAAAAGCGATCGCTACAGTAGCTACTGAGGGATTTCTTAACACAGATGCTCAAGGAAATATTTCTCCATTAAAACCCGTAACCCGTGGAGATATGGCTTATGTACTGAGTAAATATTTACAACGACAACAGCAACAACCCGAAACACCAGAGGTTCCCATTATTCCAAATAGCCCACAATCTCCTTAACTAAAATTTATTCAGTTAAGCGACGTGCTTAAAATCAGTTTTGACCCGGACTTCTATACTTGTCTCGAATCTGCCGCAGATATAAGGAATTTGACTGTGTTGGTTGCTGCAAAATATAATTCCCATAATTAGACTGTGGCTGTTGTGTTGGCTGCTGCAAGCCATAATTTCCATAATTGGACTGTGGGTGTTGTGTTGGCTGCTGCAAGCCATAATTTCCATATCCCACAGGGTTTGTAGGGTTGACAACACCTTGACTCGGACTAGAGTAAGGTACAAGATTATTTGGTGCAGTAGAGGTGAATGGGGGCGTTACTGGTGCTATATTAGGCACTACCTGACCACCATTTAAATTAGTGTAAATAGTGTTGTCAGGATTTTGTGGCAAGTTCGTACCCGTTGACCCACTACCAGGGACTACCTGACCACCATTTAAATTAGTGTAAATAGTATTGTCAGGATTTTGTGGTAAGTTTGTACCCGTTGATGTGTAGCGTCCCCCAGTAGTTAACCCAGTGCTTGGTAGAGACTGACTGGGTAAGCTGTTGATGGGTGGCATTAACGTTGTTCCTGCCTCTGATACTTGACTCGACGCATTTGTTCGAGTTGCAGAACCATTAAAGCTAGACAATTTCTGGTTTGTCGATTGGTTGAGCGCTGATTGCAGAGGGCTGACAGGGAGAGTATTTTGATTCTTGTTAGTTTGATTAGTCAATCCAATACTCAAACTAGAGGATGTTTGTTGACCCTCTGTTGGTTCAGATGCCGCATTTAAGGTTTTAATACCCAGAAACTGGTTATTACTATTAACCGTCCCAGCACGCAATAAATTTTCTGTTTGTACTACAAAGGGATTTTTCATGGCTGGGGAAGTGTCGGTATTAACACCTAAACCAGGATTTAATTTGCTATCACTAGCAGAATTTTGTTTTTTAATTGCATCCTCTAATAAGCCTTTGCTGTTTTTTGCCTCAGTCTTTTCCTGGGGCGTATTTGCAGTTAATGAGAGAGGTGCTTGCTCAAAATCATTAAACAAAGCTGGTAGGTTATCAATATCTGCTGCAATAGCTTTGTTTTCTTCTGAGAGTGAGGAATCAGCAGGCTTTTGTGAAGTGGCTGGGGTTTTTTGCTTAGAAACGAAAATATTGGGGTTTGACCAGTATTCCCAGGTTACTAGTCCGATTACAGATAAAAAAATTGCAGTTACCCAAAAACTAGGTCGCCCTAGATTCAATAACCTGGCTTTGAGATAGCGTAAGTAAGCAGGAGGATAATGACGATTTGGCATGAGATTGGTAATTTAAATTTACTAAAAATTGGTAAAACTTGACAGAATAAACGTTGCTATTTGATGTTTTTAATTGCCTCAGAAGAAAATATCTCAACTGAAGTTCGATGGTAATTTCATCCTAACTTCTCAATAAATTATTGGGCATTAGCAAGTCAAAAATTCACCATTTACTTTTTGAAACTAAATTGTTTAGTAGGAGCAGGGGAGAAAGATGATGAAATTGCTTTGCTAACTGTATAAGAGCTTCTCTAGTCATTATACCCCTTTGCGATCGCGGGGCTACGGTGTCTCAATTTAAGGTAAAAACCTTCCTAGAACCAGCTTGTAGAGATTACCTCTGGCTGGAAACGAAGTTTTAAAAAGGTTTGGGCTGAAGTTGACATATAAAAATAATTTATCCAAAACTATTTTTTGTCAATTCCTTAAATCTATTGCAAAGCTATAACTAAACTGTATTGCTCTAAAATCTGGTTTCATACTGAACTTGGAATTGATTTTCATCCCCCAAATTAGTTGAGCCTCGCATCAAAATTTCATCATTGAGTCGATAAAGCACGTTATAACGGAAAGACTCATCGCTAGAAAGAGGGCGTGATAAAGAGGCAGATAAATTTCTACTGATGTCAAACACACCTTCTGCTGATAAATTCAGAATTGAAGCTGTCGTTTTTTCATTACTAGTGATTGGGGTGGGAAATATCCGAAACTCACTGAAACCAATAGCCTGTCCAATCGCAGTAATAGTTCCTTGCAAACCACCTAAAATGGTAGAACTAGCGAAATTAGTCAGCCCTTGTCCTGCATCTGCTTGACCGAAAGAACCAAGAATCGAGCCACCCAGTAAAGCAACTATTTCTCCCTGGCTACGGTTAGGTTCACTCGTCAGTTCCAGATTTTCGCCCAATTCACTAGCTGGCCCGTTGACCCTGGCTTGAACGCGAACTGTACGTAAAGTTCCAAAGTTAATAGCAGAAACATCGCTGATTTCAGCAGACAATGGTGATTCCAAAATTCGATTATTCGTTGCCGATGCTTCAGGTACAATTGTGAGCAGTCGGACATCCAAAGTAGGGTCAAGTCCTTGACTTGGAATAAACCGCGCAGTGTGTTCGTAGCCCCGTTCCAAGGTGAACTCAGTGGAAAATAAACTTACTCGTCCTCCTGTCAAACGAATGACTCCTTCAGGACGCGGTTTCGCTAATGTACCATTAATGGTCAAGTCGCCTTTTGCATCAAAGCTCAATAGAGGCTGACTCAAGACGGCTGCTCCTGGTATTGAGTCGAGAAAGGATTGACTGGTAACACGAACATCGTCGTCCAGAATTAACCTTAAATCTGCAAACTCTATAGGTAAATTGGGTGGAGTTGCTGTCCTAGTGCTACTTTCTGGTGTAATCACTGGGTTAGGATTACTCTCTGCTGTAGGTGTGACATTAATTTTAAACTCTTCTCTATTTATGACGTTAGCGTTAGCCGCTGCTGTCGCTGCTGATTTTTTCTCACCAGTAGCCGAGTTGCCAATAATCACCTGACCATCACTCAGCTGAACCTCTCCACCAATTACAGGTTTTAGCGCTGTTCCGCGAAGCACAATATCGCCACCAACACCGCCTTCATACAGTCCTGCAATTTCAAAGTTGAGTTTGTCTGCTATTGATACTGTGAGAGGATTTACTACGCCTTGCTGAGGCTGAAGAATCGGGAGGATGCCTGATGCACTTACTTGCCCTTCATTGTAAGTGCCTTGGATACCTTGGACATTCACTGTGTCGCCATTAAATTGCGCTGTCCCTGTGACATTCGTTAGGGGTTCAGATAAAGCTTCAGCGCTAAAAGTTGCATCATTAAGTGTGGCGTTTCCAATGATAATTGGTTGGTCTAAAGTACCTTGAACATTTAAATTTACTTGTCCTCGGCCGTCTACCCAAGCGACTTGATTGTTGGTAAATAGGTTTAATAATGCCAATCCTTCATTTTGCACATTGGCATTGATGCTGATTTGATTGCTATCCGGCTGCACTTCGGCAAAAGGTAACGGAGCAGGGACGCTACCTGTAATGGTAACTGGCTGCGTTCCTGTCACTAGTAAGCTACTATCAAAATTCAATCGAGCATTGTTGTAATCAAAGTTTACTTGTCCTGCTTGTACAGGTTGCTTGTTGAGAGTCGCATTGGCTAATGTCACTTCTCCTCTAGCACTAGGGTCTTGTAAACTACCCCCCAATGTGGCATCGGCATTTATATTACCAGTAATATCTATGGGGTATTGTTCTATAAAAGGCTGTAAAAGCGATAAAGGTAAACTTGCTACATTCAAGTTGCCAGATAGTTGCTCAGTTCCTAACTGTCCCGAAAAAGCCACCAGTCCTTGATTTATGCCAACACTCAACGGCGAAAGTGTGACGATTCCATCGGCAAAATTGCCCTGAGCAACGACTTGATTAATGGAGTAATCTCCCCATTGCCAATTAGCACCTTGAAAATTAAAGCCGACATTTAACCCAGATTTTAATGAGCCATTCGCTGTAATTGCTCCGCTCAAAGTACCCGTTAATTCTGCAAGGGTGGGTAAAGATGCAGTTTCATTTCTCTCTTCTTGCTGTTGTTGTGCTACCAATGCGACAATTTTTGAGAAATATGCTAGCTGGGTGAGCAAATCTGCATCGGGTAAAGTGACAGACTCAGTGTCAAGTACTTCTGCTCCAGCTAAATTTGGTAGTTCCAACCCAGTACCAAAGTCTTGAAAGTCGAAGATATTAAACGTTTGTAAAAGTCTCTGGATTCTGGCTTGGTGAAAATTAGCTTGAAATTGAAATTGCGGGTCATTCCCTGGTTGCACATTGCCACTGAGGGCGATATTGCTATCTCCAATTTGCAATTGACCATTAGATAAGCTAGCAGTACCATCGGCATAATTGATGCTGCCGCGAAATTCATCTGCTGTAATTCTGCCAATCCGAGGCTGGGCGATCGCAACGTCTCCGGCAATGGCATAATTATTCAGATTGACAACTAAATCTCCCGATAGTTGTCCCGCTAGTGGTTGCAATTGATTGTTCGGTAAAAAGCCTCCAATCAGAGCGATGGGAAACTGTTGAGCGTTAATGAGTAAGTTCTCTCCCTCAATTCTACCTGTGGCAACTGCTCCATCGCGTCGAACTAAAAATGAAGTGGGACGATAATCTGCACCCAAATTCAGCGCTATCCTGTCTTGCTGCCCAGCTAATCGCAGACTTGCCCCCTGTCCTCCTTGAAAATTCACGTTTCCAGTTAAAAGCGGGTCAAACGCCAAGTCACTAACCTGGAAATTCCGCAGTCGGATATTGCCAGTAGCTTGCGGAACATCTGGAGTACCTGTAACTTGTCCCTTAAAATCAAGTAACCCCGCTACTTCTACGTCACCAGGAATTTCAAAACCAGTATTTTGTAAGTTGAAATTCTGTGCCAGTACATTTAAATTAAATCCCGCAATTTCCGGTGCGCCAGTTGGTGGAGTTTGAATAGCGATCGTACCATTAGCACTCAATCCTGCGGTACTTGCATTTTCAACGATAATCTGCTGTCCATTCCACTGAAAATGAGCGGTGAGCGGTTGTGCTAGCAGTGCTACCCCTTGGGAAAGGCGGATTTGTCCGGCGGCACGAATATCTGCAAGCTGGAAAGATTCTGTTGTACCTGCTAACTCAATATTACTATTAAGCCGTCCTCGCAGTTGTGGTGAGAAACGGTCAAGTTGAATTTGAGAAGTGTTGACAGTCCCTTGCCAGCGTTGTTGTGCAAGTTGACCTGTAGCTCTGATTGTACCGCCTGCCACGTTAAAAACCGCATTTGGAAAGACGATATTCTCACCTTGTTGAGCAACAACAACTCGTCCGGTTGTGGGATAGGTGGCGGTAGGCGCTTGCACCCGCGCTACTGCTTGCAGATTATTCAGAGTGCCGGAAATATTCGCATTTGCCGATACATTCCCAATGGTAATGCCGGGTGAAGTATTGTAGGCTCGTGCGATCGCATCCCCAGGTAAATTTTGTGCTTGGACATTCAACGCCACCCTCCCTTGGGGTGCAAGCAGAAGTTGGCCGCTAGCTGTTACTTGCCCTCCGACCTCTGGATTTGCTTGAACGCTAGCAATATTGACGTTTAATGGTCTACCTAGAGAGCCAGAAACTTTTGCGTTTGCAGATATACCACCAAGATTCAGGGGAGTTGAAATATTGTAACCTTGAGCGATCGCATTTCCTGGTATACCTTGAGCTTGAATATTTACGCCTACCTGACCTTGAGGAGCCAGTTGAATTTGACCATTGGCTGTAATTTTCCCACCGGTTGGCGGTGTTATCTGAGCATTGGAAATCTCAAGGTTTAAGGGCTGTTTACCAATTGAGCCAGTAATTTGTGCTTTTGCTGAAACATTCCCAATTGCGATCGGTAGATTAACGCCGTAGTTACGTGCTAGTATATCTCCTGACACACCATCAACTTGAGCATTAAAGATTACGTTGTCTTTGGCTCCTATATAAGCTTGACCACTTCCTGTAATTTGACCACCTGCTGCGGGGACTAAATTCAGATTAGAGACGGTAAGTTGAGACGCATTTTCAGATACATTCAAGCGGAAATTAGTGTTGACGGTTTTAAATTGAAGGCGGTCAACTTGAATAGGTTTTGTATTGCTTACCGTACCGCTAACGACTGGTTGCAGAAGTGGGCCGTCTACCTTAATATTTGCTTGGACTTCGCCACTAGCTGGAACTGGCGAATTTACATTCAACGTATCTAAGATATTTTTCGCACTAATAGGTTTTATTTGAGCAGAGACATTAAAACCTGTTTGGGTATTAATTGTTCCATTAGCCAAAATGGGAACTTTGCCAAAGTTCGTATTCAGATTTTCTAAAGCAACTGTTTGATCCTGAAATATAAATCTCCCATTGAAATTAGAAATTGGCTGAGGAATATTTGGAATTTTGGCAGTAATTTGATTAGCTGTAGCCGTTCCCGTAACGGCTATTTCTGACAGTTTGGGTGGAATTTGAACCCCTAAGTCAGCATCTAAACGCCCTGCTTGCAAGGCGATTGGCAACTCAACTAATCTACTAATATCAGAAGCTAGCAAATTTTGTGCTTGTAGCTTGAGGTTAGTTTGTTCAGCTTTTGTTTGTGTTTCACCAGAGATTTTAACTGCACCTCCCCTGGCGAGTTGACCATTGAGGTCATAAGCAATTCGTTGATTTTGATCAAAAAATCGGGCAATACCACCAACTTGATTTAATATGACTGAGCCTTTCGGTCTAGTTGGTGCGGAGGCTGGCGATAACTCTACATTCCCATCTTGAATTTGAAGTGTCTCCAAGTCGGTTTGAATAAAGCCTTGTCCTTCCCCAGCCTTAACTTGGGCTGTTACCCAACGGCCATCTTTATCCTGTTGAATGTAGACATTGGGCTGAACTAACGTGACGTTTAATGCTAGTTTTCGAGTGAAGAGAAGTTCCAAGGGCGAAAACTGTACATCTAAGGCTTTCGCTACCACCTGATCTTGATCTGTGGGGGTTGCTGGTATCGATAGAGAGCTAAATCTTAGACTAGAGAGCGAAAAACGTTCAACATTCCCAACTTTTACTGGACGCCCCAACAATTGCTGAAGATTTTGCTGTACTAATGGCGCTAAATCTTTATATATATAGCTTCTAGCCCACCAAGCACCGAATGCAATTCCAATCAGCAAAACCACACCCACAGCCAAACTAGTACGTCCTAAAAGCAGGAGCCACAGACGAGGATTAGATGGTTCCTGATTGTTTCCTGAATTTGGAGATCGCGTCATGATCGTTACTAGTACCAGTACTTTTTTCTGGAATCGGCTCAGAGACAGGCTAGTAATAGTTGTATCAGCCAGTCACAAGCTGCGGCTTTATATAATATGTTAAGTAACATTTATTACTCAACATTATTAATTTCTTGCCTTTAAATTTGGAGATTTTATTTAGAGTATGGTACTCAATTAGCACTTCCTCAATCTGAGCAGTAATTCTAGCCATTTTCTGCTTCACCCTTTAAAAGGTTGTAGTTATCAAATTAGTTTTTTGACAAATTTTGCCTCCTTTTTTTTAAGTAAATAGGACTTACGCATTGACAGAAAAGCCGAAATGACAGGTATGCTTTTCAAAGCTTTTAGCTAAATTTTTCAACTATCTTTTTGCGATCGCAACTAATAAAGGGTGGTTTGGAAAAGGCTGAAACGACCTATTTACGTTAATACACAAGATCATTCGTTTGTACAGTGCGTAAGTCCTAGTAAAGTATATGATTATTATGTTTTGTCTCACAATATATATATTCTCAGCAACTATCTTTTGTACAAAGAATTGATATCTTAAGATAGATTTTATTTGCTTACAGCTATTTTCAGCTAAATAGACTAACCTATAGGGGCACAAGGTGTTGCGCCTCTACGACAGATGTGGTTCAAATACATGAAAACTGCTGTAAGTATTATTTCTCAGAGTTGAGATAATAAATCATTGAATATTAAACTACTCCATCAGAACTCTTGTATATACAACGCTGGTTAGAAAATTTAACCCTCTATAATCTTACCAAGTAGTGATGACTTTGTTATACTAACTACCCACGCGGCAGATAGAATATGTTTTGCTAAGTAAATGGGCGTAAATAAATACAATATGTTCCGTCATTGCGAGTGAAGCGAAGCAATCCCAGAGACTTTGCGATTGCTTCGCTTCACTCGCAATGACATCTTAATATTTAATCATGCCTACCTACTTATGAAGCTATGAAAGCAATTGTATAGAAAAGCGATCGCAGTTCCGTAGGAGCGATCGCCATGATTAATCCCTAACCACAGGGATTGATTATGCCAATTATATTTGTTGCAATACTTTAATGGTTGCAGTGCTAGCCCCCTCATCCCAAAACTCTGAACATAAAAAGTAGGTAATTGCTCTACTTAGCCACAAGTGAGCAATCACCTTAATAAATGAGTGTTTTTACGTTTTCACTCGTAAATGCAAACTACAACGAGTATGTTACCAGCTTCACCGGACAAAAATGCATTTATCTGCAAGAATACTACTTATTGACGAATTTAACACTAAATGATCTCTCTACCGGAGTACTAGCCGAAGCTCAAATGATATTCAATCCGCACATGCTTAACCTCAAGAAGCTCAGATTCTAAAAACTCAAGTTTTTCTACTTGCTGTAATCCCAAACTTTCAAACTGCTTGAGTTCCGAGTCTGATAATGGCCAAGGTGGGCCGGAGGGTTCAGCTTCTGTATCTCGAATACGAGTAATTAGTAAAAGTGTACCACCAGGAGCAACGACAGAGGCAACTGAAGAAATAACCCAAGAACGCACATTCAACGGCAGAGATTGAATATTACGACATTCAAAAACAAAGTCAAACCCAAGATGCCACTGTGGGGGAATTGCTAACAAATCTGCAACTACATAGTTAACAGTCGAATTAGGAAATCGCTGCTTACACCAAGCAACAGCCGTGGGGGAAATATCAAAAGCAGTTACCTCAAATCCCAGATTAGCTAAAGCTTGTGCATCATCTCCCAAGCCACAACCAATAACTAGCGCTTTCTTTCCAGAAGCGAACGGTTGATGATTCGTTAACCAATCTTGTAGATAAGGGTGAGGAGCTAATTTTGCCCAAGGAATTAGTTTTGCATCACCTTGAGCTTCGGCATATAAAACTTCAAACCATGCCGATGGTTCTGATTTTTGTAAAGCTTCAGTAGCTAACTGTTTAGCATGAAGTTGTATATTTTCTCTTTGTTGTTCAAACATAAAAACTGACATTAATAACAATTTTGGGAAACTTCGGAATATCCTAATTATTATAGATATTGCGCTATAACTAAGCTGAGAGCGAGAGCAATTATACTAGCAAAAAATAGTTTGGTAATTTTCACTGCAAAACTTTTGTATTTTTTTATACATACTATTTAGGCTTCCTTATTTACATCTAGACTTCAGCAAGCTTACTCCCACCAGACTGGAATGGTTGGAGGTGATTTTCCTTCTCAACATGAAAATAAAAAGTCAGATACTTATGATTTTCAAAAACCTTTGATATCTACCCTACAAACTTAATTATCTCTATCTTTGGTATTTTTTTTAATTCCTCAAACTCACATAGTATTAATCCAGAGATTTTTAAAGATGAGTTTGTTTGAGGTTAAGCCGCGATTCAGATGAAAGATGCATTTAACGATCAATATCTAGATTCCTAGAAAATCTACTGCCTTAAAGCTGGTGTTATTAAGCTTTCTCATTCCCTTGGCTTGAGATGGAAAAGTTATGCAGTGTATAGATTTAGCTGATCAGCATTTTGTTTTATGTTAAAACGTGATTATCTACTTAAATACTTAAACCGATTAGTCGCAAATCCAGTATTAGTTATCGTACTAATGGTCACAGCTTTGACGAGTGGTTGTCAAAAAAACGAGCCGGCAGCAAATGCTCAAAACCCGCCACCATTACCAGTGAAACTTCAGAGAATTGACGCAGGTACAATCGAAGAAAGTTCCGAGTTTGTTGGATCGTTGGAGGCGCAGCAAAAAGTTACGCTACAACCCCAAACCCAGGGACGAATCGAATCAATTCTCGTTTCGAGTGGACAGAGGGTGCAGCAGGGTACGCCGATCGCATCTTTGAGTTTAGATCAGGCTCAAGCTAATGTCACCAGTGCGATCGCAGCTGCTAATTCGGTGCAAGCAGCATTGGCTACTGCTCAAGCAGAGCAACAACAAGCCGAAGCCCAACGCACCAAAGCAGCTGCAAATGTTCAACTGCAACGGACACAGTTCAATCGTACCCAAGAGTTAGTTACAGAAGGAGCCGTAGCTAGGCAAGAATCAGACATTGGCCGAAATAATTTACAAACTGCTCAAGCAGACCTCCAAACAGCCGAAAAGCAAGTTGCAGCAGCTAGGGCAGCCGTTCGGCAAGCACAGGCAAATATCCGCCAAGCTCAAGCAAGCACGGCTGCCGCGCGAGTCAGCCTCAATTTTAAGCAAGTGGTAGCACCCATTACTGGCGTAGTCGGTGAATTTCCGGTCAAGGTTGGAGATTATGTCAACATCGGACAAACAATCACCACACTTACACAAAACGATTCACTGGATCTCAATCTTTCTATACCCTCAAATCGATTGCCCCAATTAAGAACGAACTTACCCGTGCAGTTAATCGATCCCACTACCCAGCAAGTGCTTGGTACAGGTGCGATTAGCTACATTTCTCCAAATGTAAGTTCTAATCAACAGTCAGTTTTGAGCAAAGCCCGTTTTCGGAATTCCCAAGGGCGATTGCGCGATGGGCAATACGTTCAAGCTCGCGTGATTTGGAATCGACAACCAGGTATCTTGATTCCCACCGTTGCAATTTCTCGCATTGGTGGACAAAGTTTTGTGTTTGTCACCGAAAACAAAACTGTAAATGGACAACAACAGCAAGTTGTGCATCAGCGTTTAGTGCGTCTGGGAGATATTCAAGGCACAAATTATCAAGTTATCGATGGGCTTAAATCCGGCGAAACGATTGTAACTTCTGGCATTCTCAAACTTAGAGAAGGCGCACCAATTCAACCAGTATCATAAATCCAGGATAATTTATGATTTTTTCGATCGCGAATACCTTCATCAAACGCCCGATATTAACTACCGTTTGTACCCTACTAATTCTGCTTGTTGGTGGCGTGTGTATTCCATTGCTACCGCTCAATTACTTGCCAGATATTGCGCCGATTCGCGTTCAAGTCTCAGCTTCTTATACTGGGGCGGATGTGGAAACTGTCGAAACTGCGGTAACAACTACACTGGAGCGACAAATTAACGGCGTTGAGGGATTGCAGTACATGACCTCAAACAGTTCAGCAGGTAGTAGCCAAATCTCAGTATATTTCGGGGCACAAACGGATAAAGATATTGCTCAAGTGAATGTCCAAAATCGCCTCGCCCGCGCTACGCCTCGTCTACCGACAACTGTGCAACAATTCGGTGTGACGGCGCAAACATCTTCTACTAGTATTTTGTTAGTGTATGCTCTTTATCCAGAAAATAATGAGTATGACGCGCTGTTTATTAGTAACTATATTGATCTGAATTTGCGAGATCAACTGCTGAGAACGCCGGGAGTTGGGGATTTAACAATTTTTGGTGAAAAGCAGTATGCAATGCGGCTATGGCTTGATCCAAATGCACTGGCAAGTCGAGGCTTAACTATGTCAGATGTCTCTACGGCATTGCGATCGCAAAACATTCTCGCCGGAGCCGGAACATTAGGCCAATCGCCTGTTCCTCCAGGTCAAAGTTATGAAATTCCGTTGCGAGTCAATGGTCAATTTAAAAATGCGTCAGATTTTGAAAATTTAGTCATTCAAACGGGAAGTAATGGCAGTTTAATTAGGCTCCAAGATGTAGGTCGTGCAGAACTCGGCTCGGAGACTTACACCAGCAATGCCAGAAATAATGGTAAACCGTCCATTGGGATCGCAATTTATCAGTTACCTGGTAGTAACGCCCTGGATGTGGCGAGAAACGTTCAGGCTCAGATGGATGAGTTGATGAAAGACTTTCCACCGGGTTTAAAATCTGAGATTGTCTACGATACCGTGGGATTTGTGCAAGCGTCACTCGAAGAAGTATTGAAAACACTAGTTGAAGCGATCGCTCTTGTCGTACTAGTGATTTTTCTGTTTCTGCAAAACTGGCGAGCCACAATTATTCCCCTGGTTTCCATTCCTGTTTCACTGATTGGGGCGTTAGCATTCGCTTACGTGTTTGGATTCTCGTTGAATAATTTAACGTTATTTGGTTTAATTTTGGCAACAGGATTAGTTGTAGATGATGCCATTATCGTTGTTGAAGCGATCGCCAGCAAAGTTGAACAGGGAATGCGACCACTTCAAGCATCAGTCGAGGCAATGGATGAACTTACCGGAGCGGTAGTTTCAACGTCGCTGGTATTGATGGCAGTTTTTATCCCGGTGGCATTTTTCCCAGGCTCGACAGGAAAAATGTATCAACAGTTCGCGTTGATCATTGCTTTTTCAATCGCCATCTCAACGTTTAATGCCCTTTCCTTTAGTCCGAGTATAGCGGCAATTTTGCTCCGTCCGCCTCGCCCTGCACGCGGCCCGCTTGGTTGGTTTTTTGGTCGTTTCAATCAAATTTTACAATGGATTATTGAAAAGAATTTAGCGACGGTGAATTTTCTGATTCGCGTTCGTTATGTGGTAATCGGATTATTTGTGGTTGGTTTAGCTGCAACTTATTTTATGTTTACCCATGTTCCCACCGGCTTTGTTCCGAATGAAGACCAGGGAATTGTCTTAGGTATTATTCAAGCACCAGATGGAGTTGCCCTCAACTATACCGATCAAGTAATTACAAAACTCGAACAAATTCTCGAAAAAGAACCAGAGGTGAGTAACGTTTTTGCCACTTCGGGATTTGGTTTTGCCGGTAGTGGCTCAAATCGCGGCGTGTTCTTTGCAAAACTCAAGCCGTGGGAGGAACGCACTCAACCCGATCAAAGCGCCTCTGCAATCTTAGCCCGAATAAATGGGGCATTTGCAACGATTCCAGAAGCTATTATCACCGCAGTCAGTCCCCCGCCGATTCAAGGCTTTAGTACCTTAGGGGGATTTGAGTTACAGCTAGAAGACCGTACCAACGGAAGACTGACAATCAATGATTTTTTTGCTAATGCTCAAGCGGTGATTGCCCAAGCAAATCAAAAACCGGCGCTCAAAGGCGGCGTTTTTACCCAATTTACTGCCAGTACACCACAGTTTCAAATTGACTTCGATCGCACTCGTTTAGAAGCACTTAACATCGATTTTCAACAAGCCGTCACCACACTTTCAACGGCAATTGGTTCGCAGTATGTCAACGATTTTACCTTGGGACAGCGTACCTACCGCGTATATGTTCAGGCAGATGCTAATTATCGGCGATCGCCAGATGATATTCGGCAGCTTTATGTGCGATCGGCAAATAACCAAATGGTGCGATTGAGTGAGGTTGCAAAAATCACACCCACTACAGGCCCATCTGTCATCTCCCATTACAACGGCTTTCGCGCCATCAGTTTACAAGGTAGAGAAGCGTCGGGCTTTAGTAGTGGACAGGCGATTCAGGCAATGCAGCAAGCGGTGAGTGAAGCAGCAATACAGGGGGTTGGCAGTGACTGGATTGGCACTGCCCGCGAAGAATTAAGTGCAGGTAACTTAGGGATTTTGATTTTTGGCTTCGGAATCATTATGGTGTTTCTGACACTGGCTGCTCAGTATGAAAGTTATATTGATCCGGCGATTATTCTGTTGACTGTACCGTTAGCGTTGTTAGGTGCGTTGAGTGCCTTAGCTTTGCGCGGTTTAGTGAATGATGTCTACGCAAACGTAGCGTTAGTAATGCTGATTGGATTAGCATCAAAAAACGCCATTTTGATAGTAGAGTTTGCCAATCAAGCCCTTGAACAAGGTATGACAATTCGACAAGCAGCCGTAACCGCAGCACAAGAACGGTTCCGACCGATTGTCATGACTTCAAGCGCCTCCTTGCTGGGATTTTTCCCCCTAGTAATCGCCACCGGAGCCGGTTCTGCATCGCGCTGGTCGTTAGGAACAGCCTTATTTGGTGGGCTACTCGTGGTCGACAATCTTGAGTTTGCTGATTGTTCCAGTGCTGTATGTAATCATCAAGAATTTGGAAGAACGCTTCTTGAAGAATAAACCTACTAATCGTTCCCAACCGCCATCGCCAGATGGAAACGAAGATGGACAATCAAGAGCGATGCCAACTCCAGTTGAAGACGGTGCGCAAACGACGAATGCTCATCAACATTCATCTGTAATTGTCAGGCAAAATGCTGATGATAACAGACGTAATGATTCGAGTAATTGACACTCTCAGCGCTGTTCGCGCTTGCGTCTCCCTTTGGGAGAAGCGACTGAGATTCTTAGTTCATGGACGCGCCTTAAAATCAACTATCCTTTCGGCAATACTTAAACCGGAAGCCCGTTTATACAACCAAGCATCTAGTTTAATTTAGCTAACCCCAGTGGGCTTCATCTCCCTAAGCGTTAGAGAATAAATTCTCTAGTTCCAGTATGCCCTACCGTACTTTAATCAATTAATAGTTTTGTTTACTGGAATGAATGCTCGTTGGCATCCTAGCTTTTTTTATCGTGGTATAACGCTTGCCACTATCCATTATTTTTTCCTAGCCAGTCGTTTTGGGGTTGGTTATCCATTTGTGCTAGCGGTTATTCTACCTGTGGCATAGCTATATTTTACCATCCCACGGACTAGAAATTAATTCTGAATGCGGTTAAAACCGCACGAGTCGCTTATATCTCAGGTCTAAAGACACGCTCGCTTTACGCCTACCGACTAACTTGTAAAAAAGGATGTGAACAGCATCGACTTGCATTGTGAACGCATTGGCTTGCATTGTGAACGCATCGACTTGCATTGTGAATGCATTGGCTTGCATTGTGAACGCATCAACTTGCATTGTGAATGCATCGACTTGCATTGTGAACGCATCGACTTGCATTGTGAACGCATTGGCTTGCATTAAAAACGCTACGCTTTTACCCAAAACTGTACTTAGAAAGCTAGTTCTCTGTTTGATAAAACCGCCCTGCCTCCTTGCTTGCGGGGAGGGCGTTAGAGGTAGGGTTGAGTACCTACTCACCCAGAACCGCTATATTACAAGAGGTAAAGATTAAACCGTAACTTTGGGAACCACTGAGACAATATAGGGTATGTTCTGATAATTTAGCAAAGTTATAAGCATTGGAGCGAAGCAAATGAACGCTAAATTAATCGCTTTTTCTGGCTTTGTCACAGCATTTGTAGGTGCAGGAATTGGTTTTATTACTGCTAGTTTGCTTCCTTGCCCTTACACGAGTCAAATGTATAAAGATTTAGAGCAAAAATACGCAATCGTTGGTGCAGTTGCTGGCTTGCTGATTGGTTCTAGTCAAGAAATGATTCGAGAACTTAAGCAAGAGCGAGATGCGGAAGAAGACTTGCTACGAGATTTCAACATAGCTATTCACTCAAGTACAGATAAA
This sequence comes from Nostoc cf. commune SO-36, assembly GCF_023734775.1. Classification (NCBI taxonomy): domain Bacteria; kingdom Bacillati; phylum Cyanobacteriota; class Cyanophyceae; order Nostocales; family Nostocaceae; genus Nostoc; species Nostoc commune. The sequence goes on from NZ_AP025732.1 coordinate 1,169,144, forward strand.
AAAGATTTATCATAACAGTTTTTTGATAATCTGCGTCGACGATTCAATATAAAAAAACCAATCACTCCCATAGAAAGGAGTCCTGTTATCTGATTTGCCTCTGGGACTGTTTGAAATGTTTGAATTGAACCTGAAATTAAAGGCAAACCTGTTACAGGAGCAGTGATGTCTGGGTTGCCGAGTGTAAGACTTTCTAAAAGCCGGAGCGTTCCAGTAGCACCGCTAAATCTGCCAGTGCCACCAGTAATAGATATAGTATTATTCACACTTCCCACAGAATTGGGGAAATCAAGTACAGCGCTACCACTAACAATTCCAAAGAGTCTATCTTCTCCTTCATCAGAAATTGCAAAATTGCCAGATGGTAAGTTGTCTAAACCAAACTCTGCTGGGTCTGAGTCAATGACAATTACACCTGTATTTGAGTTAAATTCCCCATAGCCTATATTTGTGAGTTTCGTTAGACCATAAGCTGCATCAACGTTCTCTCCAACGCTTGTTATTCTTAAAATATTTTCTGTAATGGGCGTAAGGGTAGTTTGTGCATTGTAAGTGGTTGAAAATGGATATTGTGTTTGTGCAATTGCACTTTGTAAATTTGCTCCAAAACCTATTACAGTCAACCCTATCGTTACAAACCATTTAGTGGATGAGTAAAACATAATTTACCTGAGTTTTAGTCAAAAGATGAAATGGTATTGAAGAAGAATTCAGAAGTCAGAATTCAGGAGTCAGAATAAATTAGTGGGGGATTCAGACCCACCACTGATAGCGACGCGGAAAGCGAGTCAGACGCTCCTGCGTCGCTAACGCTACGCTATCCACCACTCGTACAGAATTCATACTGAATTCTGACTCCTTACTCCTGAATTCTGTTTAGATAAAATTGCACATTAACTTGAATACCAAAATTAATAATATCAGGTTCGGTTAAACACTTATAGGACTTACGCACGCTCTACGAATTCTTGGCGTTCTTCTCTAACGAGACGTTGCGCGATGGCGTCTTCTCTGCGAGACGCTTCGCGTTGGCGGAAGCCTCTTGTAGAGAAGGCTGTTCGATAAATTAAGCTTTTCGGCGATTTTTGCGTAAGTCCTGACTTATAATATCTGTCGTTGGGTTGAGGAACGAAACCCAACGTTTTATCCTTATAGTCTTTGTTTTGAGATTAGCTCAATGTAGCGTTCAGACATGATGAGGTTATGAAGAATCAAACCTGTTTTGGATGCTCAGGTATCGGAGCCTATATGCCAAAGTTCTTGTTATTTAGCGCTTACATTGTGATTACTGTTGCGGCTTTTTCGCTGTCTGGTTGTGTGCGCGAGAAAACGAAAAAAATTGTCGGATTTTCGCAAACGGAAAACATCGGGCCGTGGCGCATTGCCGAAACAAACAGCATTAAGGAGGAGGCCGCCAAGCGTAAAAAAACTTATGATTTTCTGATGACAGATGCCCAGGGGCAAACATCAAAGCAATTTGCCGACATTGAGGATCTAATCGCACGACAAGTTGATGTCATATTTCTTGCACCACGAGAGTATGAAGGTCTTACACCCGCCCTCGAAGCAGCGAGGGCGGCAAAAATACCAGTTTTTCTCATCGACCGTGAAGCGGCAGGAAAACCAGGCGAACATTTCGTTAGCTTTCTGGGGTCGGATTTTATCGCCCAAGGCCGCCGCGTTGGCGAATGGCTAGCCCAGGCAACCGACGGCAAAGCATCCATTGTGGAACTTACTGGAACAGCGGGTTCATCTGTGGCAATTGATCGGGCTAAGGGGTTTCGTGATGCGATCGCCAATTATCCCAACATGAAGATCGTCGCTACGCAAACGGCAGATTTTTCACGGGCTGCGGCCCAGAGGGTAATGGAAAACATCATCCAGGCTAAGGGTTCCGACATCACCGCAGTGTATGCTCACAACGACGAAATGGCATTAGGTGCTATCCAAGCTCTCAAATCCGCAGGTATGAAGCCAGGCAAGGATGTAATAGTCGGTTCAATCGATGGCCAGAAAGCCGCACTTGAGGCGATTATCCGGGGTGAGCTTGGCGTGAGTGTCGAGTCAAACCCGCGTTTTGGCACACTTGTTTTCGCCACGATGGAGGAGTATTTTGCCGGCAAGAAAATTCCGACTAGGATTATTCTCAAGGATAGACTCTTCGACGTGACCAACGCTAAAGATTTCGTAGATGAAGCATACTAATTCGTAATTCGTAATTCGTAATTCGTAATTCGTAATTAAGAAGGTCAGATAGGTAAAGCCGATGAATCAGGCGACTCGAAATGTCCTGTGCATGACGGGGATAAAAAAAAGTTTTTCCGGCGTGCCAGCGCTCTGGGGGGTGGATTTTGAACTGAGGCCAGGCGAGATTCATGCGCTGGTCGGAGAAAATGGCGCTGGCAAATCGACGCTCATCAAGATTATGACGGGGGCTTATCGACGAGATTCGGGTGTGATAGAGTACGACCAGAAAAGCGTTGCATTTTTGAACCCGACCGAAGCGCAGGCGGCAGGCATCGTCGCCGTCTACCAAGAGATCCAGCTTGTGGATTTCCGAACTGTTGCCGAGAATATTTTTCTTGGCAGGGAGCCGCATCGCTTCGGCATCATTGATAGACGGGTCATGAATACTAGGGCGGCGGATATCTTGGAGCGCCTGGGGTTGCAGATAGATCCGCGCTCAGTGGTTGGTTCGCTTAATATTGCTCATCGCCAGATGGTGGCGATCGCTCGCGCCATATCCTTTGGGGCGCGGGTGCTTATCCTCGATGAACCCACAAGTTCGCTGACGGAAACTGAAGTCTCTGTTCTTTTTAACGTCATGCGGCGGCTAAAGTCGGAAGGAACATCCATCGTCTACGTCAGCCACCGTTTTGAAGAACTTTACGCCGTGTGCGATCGCGTGACGGTATTGCGTGATGGACGTAACATTGTGACGCGATCGCTGTCTACGCTCAATCGTCTGGAACTCGTTTGCTATATGCTGGGTCGCCAGCCAGAAGAAGTAAGCAAAGGAGTCACGGCGTTTAGAGAACAGTCGCAAAACATCCTAGATCGGCCAGTACTCCTCCAGGCAGAAGCTCTCAAATATAAAAAACGACTTGATGGTGTCTCCATTGAAATGCGGCATGGCGAAATCGTCGGGCTTGCAGGTTTGCTCGGCTCTGGTCGAAGTGAAACGGTGCGTGCCTTGTTCGGCGCTGAACCGCTTGAGAGTGGAACCGTAAAACTCGAAGGTAGTCTTTTATCCTTGCGCGATCCTCATGATGCGATCGCTGCTGGCATAGCTTTCCTTTCAGAGGATCGCAAGGCGGACGGCATCATCCCTGAGCTTTCGGTACGCGAAAACCTCACGCTTGCTGCACTACCGAACCTGACGCAATGGGGCATCGTTTCCAGGAAACAACAGAACGAGCTTGTCGAGCGTTTCATGCGGCGTCTTGACATCAAGGCAGCCAGCGCCGAGCAGAAGATCCACGAACTCTCAGGCGGCAATCAGCAAAAGGTACTTTTGGCGCGATGGCTGTGCAAGAATACAAAACTTCTTCTCCTCGATGAGCCAACTCGCGGTATCGATGTTGGTGCAAAGCGCGAGATCCAGCAGTTGATCGCCGAACTAGCAGAGCAAGGGTTAGGAGTTGTGATGATTTCATCGGAAGTGGAAGAGCTAGTTGAAGGTTCGCAACGTGTTATCGTCCTACGTGACGGGCAATCAATCGCGGAACTCAGTGGCGAACAGAAGAATATAAAGACAATTTTGCACGCAATGGCGGAAGGTGCAGATCGTCAAGAAGCCGTCGGTAAATAGTTAGAAACAGAGCAGGACACAATACTTGTCGGGTTTTGGAGGAAAGGGGAAAAACCTTATATATCAATACGGTTTAGTTAAGGCTTAACTCGTTATCAAATTCCATTTTTTTAACGAACCGCAAAGGACGCAAAGGACGCAAAGCAAGAGAAGGAAGACAAACAATGAAGAGTAAGAAGCCTGATCTGGGTTGGGGAACCCTGTGGAACCCGAACTTCGGTGCATTTGCGGCACTGCTAATTCTCTATGTTGCGAACGCCGTCTTCACTCCGCGTTTCGCTACAGTTAGCAACACTTTAAATATGTTGCTCCAAGTATCCACAACAATGTTAGTTGCCGTTGGGATGACCTTTGTCATTGCCTCCCGTGGCATCGACCTCACGGTTGGCTCTACTATGGCATTGGTTTCAGTCATTGTGGCATTGCTAATTAAGTATGGGATGACTGTTGCCATCTTGTTCGCCTTGAGCGGTGCTTTGCTGGTTGGTCTGCTCAATGGCTTTTTGATCTCACGTCTGAAACTTGATGCCTTGATTACCACCTTAGCGGCTCTCATCTTATGGCGGGGAATTGCTCAGGTTGTCGGGGATGGTAAGCTAGTTCCCTTTACTCATCCCACATTTGAAGCGCTGGGAAAGGGCTATCTCGGTTCTATCCCAATTCAGGTTGTGATTGCGGGAGTCGTTATTGTAGCAGCTTTCTTCTGTATCCGCTCTACGCTTTTTGGGCGTCATATCGTTGCAGTTGGCGGCAACGAGGAGGCCGCAAGACTTGCGGGTATCCGTGCGGAGCGGGTGAAATATATAGTTTATATAATTAGCGCCCTGCTTGCCGGGTTTGCCGGACTCGTCGAGACAGCGAGGCTTGGCATGGGCGATCCGAGCAAGGTTGGTATCAACGCAGAATTTGATGCGATCGCGGCTGTTGTTGTTGGCGGCACACCTTTCTCTGGTGGTCGTGCAAATATACTTGGCACTGTTGTCGGAGCCTTGCTCATGCAAGTAATCTCTACAAGTTTCAATATGCTCCTGATTCCGTTTACTTGGTCATTAGTTTTCAAATCCGTAATCATTCTTTTCGCCATCTTTTTGCAGCGTCCTAAGGAGATTTAACGCGTCATGGCTGTTACAAAGTCTCTTGCCAAGTTTCTCACCTCGCAAGGTCTGCTGCTCATACTCTTTAGTTTGGCTGTTTTCGCATCGTTTCGCTATGAAACCTTCCTGACACCCCTTAATCTGATGAACATCATGCGACAGAATAGTATGCTGGCGATCGTGGCGCTGGGCATGACTGTGGTGATTCTCAGTGGAGGAATCGATCTGTCTGTGGGTGCGCTCGTTGCTTTAGGCGGTGTTGTCGCAGCAATGCTTGCTGGACAAGGAAGCTTCGTGGCAATTATCGGTGGCATTGCCAGCACCACGTTGCTTGGTGTAGTCAATGGTCTTCTGGTGTCTCGTGCGCGGCTCCAACCGTTCGTTGTGACGTTATTTACTGCCAGTGCTGCACGCGGACTGGCGTTGAGCATCACCGAGGAGAGGTCAATTGCCGTACCATCGGCAGCATCGGGACTTGTTTGGCTGGGCAGGGGGTTCATTGGTTCCATCCCTGTCCCCGTGCTTATAGTTGCCCTCTTATATTTTGCGACTTGGTTTATGCTGCACAGAAGCCGATTAGGTTTGCATACGTTTCGCTATCGGTAATAACGAGGAAGCCTCCCGGCTCATGGGCGTGAACCCAAACGGAGTGAAACTCTTAGTTTATACATTTAGTGGTCTGCTTTCAGGGCTTGCTGGTGTCGTTCTCGCCGTTCGTTTAGGGGCGGGTCAGCCTGTGGCGGCCTTTGGCTGGGAACGGATGCGATCGCCGCAACCGTTATGGGAGGAACCTTTCTCGCAGGGGGTCAGGGAAGCGTGTTTCCGACGCTAGCTGGTGTACTTTTGCTAGGAATGATGTACAATCTCTTAAATCTTGAGGGAACCATTACACCTTGGTGGCAGCTTGTACTCCGTGGTGGCTTCTTACTTTTGGGGTCGTGCTTTTTCAGCAGCGTATCGTCCAAAGGGACTGATGTCAATAAACCGAAAACTTTTAAAGTTGAGGAGAGCGATCGCTGATTTGCTATATATTTTCTAGTAAATTACTAGCCAGTTGTAGCGGAGCGATGACCAAGCGCTTTTCGTTGCTTGAGGAGTTATTCTAAAGCGTTGGGTCAACAACTGGCGATTTGTGGTTGTTCTGTTCTGTTGATATCTTAATTTAAACGGCAATTCAGAGAGTTGTGATGCCAAATTGCCAGAACCTTTAAACTATTCGTTAAGCACGTCCAATAATGGTCGGTTGTCACACACACCAGTCTGATTATTATTAGTCACAATGTAGTAGTGCAATATATTGCACTGTTACAAAAGCTAAATACAGAGGTAAACTATGTTTCCTTTTTGGGGTAATGTTTGTTATGGAAGCGAACCCATTTCGCACAAAGCTAGCTTAGAGCGGAAACTAAAATTCTTAATTTGGATGCGAGATGATTTAGAATCCAAACTAGCTGGCATTAATGCTTCTATTGATACCATTCGGCAGCAAATAGAACGCTCAGACTCAGCTGTTTAGAACTTAGTTCTTGCAGACACTTGTACTTAACCGATTGTAACTTCTTTGTGACTGGGCGCTGTAAATTGGCTGCACCTAGTATTGTAGGTCTTTGTGCAGCGCTCTGTCACAAAATAGGCAGTCCTAGCCCATTATGCTGCTAACCCTCAATATTTAACAGTAATACCTACGGGAGGCTACATCTACGCACTAACCAAAAAACAGCGATCGCCTATAAACAATAAGGATGTTACGATATCTTTCACCAGCTGAATCTGATTTATGAAATTAGTTTGCTCCCAAAGCGATCTCAGTACAAATCTCTCACTCGTTAGTCGTGCAGTACCTTCACGACCAACTCATCCAGTACTTGCCAATGTGCTGCTCCAAGCGGATGCTGAAACTAACCAAGTAAGCTTAACAGCCTTTGATCTTAGCTTAGGAATCCGTACCAGCTTTAACGCAGAGGTATGGCAAAGTGGTGCGATCGCACTTCCTGCTAAGTTACTTGTAGACATCACCTCTCGTCTTCCAGAAGGCGAAATCACTCTAGACGATGAATCAGCCCTCACAGGTGCAACACCAGGTGGAGAAGGTTTAATTGTCACACTCACACCCAAGAGTGGACATTACCAAGTACGAGCAATGGGGCCTGAAGAATTTCCCGAACTACCAGTAATTGAAAATACAGAAGTAATCCATCTCACCACTGCTGCATTAATTGAGGGATTACGCGGTTCATTGTTTGCTACAAGTGGTGATGAAACCAAGCAAGTACTCACGGGAGTGCATTTAACAGTTAAACAAGATACCCTAGAATTTGCAGCTACCGACGGACATCGCCTAGCAGTGGTAGAAACTAGCAACGAACGTCCTCTAGGTGGAACTAGTCAAGTAGAAGTGACAGTACCAGCTAGAGCATTACGCGAACTACAACGAATGCTAGCTCATAGCGCTTCATCAGATGAACCTGTAGCTTTATATTTCGATCAAGGTCAAGTTGTATTTGCATGGCAAAATCAACGCTTGACTAGTCGGACATTAGAAGGGCAATATCCTGCTTATCGACAATTAATTCCGCGTCAATTTGAGCGGCAAGTGACAATTGAACGGCGACAATTCGTCAGCACTTTGGAGCGGATTGCTGTGCTAGCGGATCAGAAAAATAATATTGTCAAGGTGAGTATTGACAGCGATGCCCAAGAAATTACCTTATCTTGTGAAGCTCAAGATGTGGGCAGTGGTAGAGAGTCAATGCCGGCACAAATTTCTGGGGAGAATATAGAAATTGCTTTTAACATTAAATATTTGATGGAAGGACTCAAAGAGTTACCATCTACGGAAATTCAAATGCATTTGAATCAAAGCCTAACTCCAGTGATTTTTACACCATTGGGTGGTTTGAAAATGACCTATTTAGCTATGCCGGTGCAACTTAGAAGTTAAACCAATTCGCAATTCGGCAATTCGCAATTCGCAATTACGTGTTGTAACGGGGATTTAGACCCCGCCACTACACTTGCGGCTTGATAGAACCCGGGGATTTAAACCCCTACACTTTGTTAAAAAGAATTGTAGGGTAGCACATCTTTGCTACCCTACAGCGTATTTTTGTTTTCACAGCAGATATGCATATATATTAAGTAATCCATATCAGATTAACTTGTCCCCCTTCATCCCCATACGTACTATATATTCATGTCCATCATCAGCAAAACTCAGCTTCCACAAATAGGTCTGAGTTTCTCCTTGTTTGAGATGACCGAAGTAAGTAGTTGTATAGCCCTCAGACATACGGGGAATTAGTGAGGAACTAACTTGGTCAAAATTTTCTTTGGTTATATCAACTCTGTAGTCTGAATCACCTACTGTAAGAAAAAGATCGTAATTTCCTGTAGCCGTGGCATCCAAGATAGTCTGCAAACAACTAATGACGTTTTCAGAGGGATTCATCGAATTCATAATCATGTATCCTCCTAAGCGTTAAACCTTAGTCAAGCATAAATCAGCTTCTAGCTATCTATCATTTATCAATCTACTATGCTTTCACTCCAAAACTCAAACTTTTTGCAGAAGACCAAAATTATTACATAACTTTGCATTCTTCATTTCTAAACCAGGGATAATCTGCACTATGCAAGTTGATTTTTTGTTTCTATGATTAGTTGATTTGTCTAATTGGAATTTCAATCCAAAATTCTGTACCTAACCCAGGTTGAGAATCACATTTCAACACACCACCATGTTTATCTACGACAATCTGGTAACTAATTGACAACCCCAAGCCAGTGCCTTTTCCCACTGGCTTAGTTGTAAAAAACGGATCGCAAATTCTAGCTTTCAAGGATTCAGATATTCCTGGCCCATTGTCTGTAATGCGAATTACTATGCTCTTGACATTACCTTCGAGTTCTCCCGAGAGCAGTACGAATGGTAATTTGACTGCTATGAGTTTTTGATTGAGATTCTCTGTAATCTTCTAAAGCATCGATCGCGTTGCTTAAAACATTCATGAATACCTGATTTAGTGGCCCAGCATAGCACTCTACTAAGGGAAGGTTACTATATTCTTTGACTAATTTAATCGCCGGACTTTCTGGTTTTGCTTTCAAGCGATGCTGCAAAATTAGCAAGGTGCTATCAATGCCCTCATGAATATCAACCGGCTTCATTTCTGCGTGGTCAAGGCGGGAGAAATTCCGTAAACCCAAGACAATTTGCCGGATGCGATCAATTCCAACTTTCATGGAAGACAGAGTTTTGGGCAAATCTTCCATGATAAACTCTAAGTCTATTTCTTCAGAGCGATCGCGAATCTCAGGACTGGGATTAGGGGTATTTTGCAAATAGAGGTCTAGTATACTCAGCAAATCTTGGGTGTAATCGTTGACATGATTGATGTTGCCATAAATAAAGTTCACCGGGTTATTAATTTCGTGAGCAACACCAGCTACCAGTTGACCCAATGAGGACATTTTTTCAGTTTGAATCAATTGGGTTTGAGTCTGCTGTAAATCATTTAAAGTTTGAGCTAGTTTTTCTGTCTGCTCTTTGGTTTGATTATGCAACTGAGCTTGCTGGAGTGCAACCCCAAGTTGATTGGCAATTTGAGTAATAAACTTAATTTCCGAGGATTCCCAATGGCGGGGTGCAGAATTCTGATAAGCTACTAGCAAGCCCCATAGCTGTTGCCCGGTGAATATAGGTGCGATCGCATAGGCTCTTGCTTGAATTTCCTCTAAAGCCGTAACGTGGCATTGAGAGTGACCAGCTTTATAGATGTCATCAACTGCAAAGGTTTCATTGTGACGATATCGCCCACCTTGGGTTTCCTGCAAATAGCTATCTTTCCAAACTGTCTTAGTATTGGAACCTACTACTTTTACCCAGCCATCCCCCACAAACTCAGCGATATATTCACCATTCCAATCAGCCTGGAAACGGTAGACGGCAACTCGATCGGCTTGTAGTGATTTACAGATTTCTTGGGTGGTTGTCTGAAAAATTGCATTTAAGTCAAGAGATTCCCTAACTTTGGCAACAACTTCAAACAATACCCGTTGTTGTTCTGCTGCTTGTTGCAAATCTAATGTCTGTTGTCGTGTCTGAGTAAGTAAATCAGCTTGCTGGAGTGCTACGCCCATTTGGGCAGCAATCTGACTGAGAAAGTTAATTTCAGAAGTTTTCCATTGCCGAGCGCCGGTGTGTTGATAAGTTGCTAGCAAACCCCAAAGTTTTTGCCCTACAAAAATTGGCGCAAGGACAAAAGCGTTAATTTGAAACTGCTCTAAAATGTCGATATGACACTGGGTAAACCCCATCTTGTAGATGTCATCGACTGCAAATGTTTCATTGTGGCGGTAACGTCCTCCCTGTGTGTCTTGTAAGTAGGTGTCATTCCAAATTGTATTAATACCTAGTTCGGACTCATTCGACCAGTAGGGACTAGCAGCCTCAAAATCCCCGACAAATTCACCACCCCAATTAGCATCGAAACGATAAACAGAAACGCGATCGGCTTTGATTAATTGACAAACTTCTTTAGTGGTTGTTTGAAAAATAGTATCGGTGTCAAGAGATTCCCGAATTTCGGTAATCACTTTAAACACAGCCTGTTCTTGTTCAGCTGTCCGTTGTAACTCAACTGTGCGTCTTTTAACTTGTTTTTCTAAATTTTCATTGAAGGTTTGTACTTGTTGGTATAATTCATACTGCTGAATTGCTGAAGCAAAATGTTTACCGATGTTTGTAGCTAGATCAATTTCTTCGACTGTCCATTTTTGAGCTTGTGCTTTTTTATATTCGCGCCAAACCTCAAACGATTGCCGGGGGTACAGTTGCCTTTGATCGCTGTCATACTGCCCCGCCCATAGCGTTTCTGTATCTATTTCGTTGCGAAAAATACTTAAATAACCTAGCAATTGCTGACGATAGTGAAGTGGGATCATCAACATACTGCGAATTTTAGTTGGTTGAAAAGCGGGTTGCAAACTTCGCAAACTAGGAGTTTGATATATATCTGAAATCGCCCAAGTATCGTATTTCCCAGACTTGTAGTGTTCCTGCCAGACGCTATACTGCTCTATGAGTGGATATATGGTTTGTTCTGGCATCACAGGTTGCTGTCCACAGATATAAAGCTTGGCGCAACTGTTTCCTGGTATTAAACATTCTGTTAAGCTGGTCGCGTTACTGTTATGGGAATCAAAAGCTGCATTTCTAATGCAAAGCCTGCCACCAACTCCATTAAGGCAGCAACAGCCGCTTCTAGGGCTGGTTGTAATACAATTGTCGGTAATGAATGTAGTAGGGTCGCAATGCGGTTAACGATCGCTTCCCGTTCGGCTGTTTTACGGACTTGTGTGAGAAGGGTACTTTTGAGCGATCGCTACTGACAACTGCTCGACTACCATCTGTATTGCTTCTAGATCATATTCGGAAATCAGACGTGCTTCAGAATTATGAGACACCAGTAACCCCCAAAGTTGCTCTTGATAAATAATGGGCGCTACTACAGAAGATTTGACTCCCATCGCACTCAAGTATTTAATATGACATGGTTCTACAGGGCGGTAATGAATTTCCTCTGATATAGTTTCTCCATTTTCCAAGTCACGCAGGTGACTTTGACCAATCTCTTGAGTATCAAGATTAACAACAGAACGCACTCGTGATTTAATAAAGAGTTCACGGGCGGCAAGGGGAATATCGTCAGCAGGAAAATTCAGCCCCAGTAGCGATGGCAACCGATTTTCGTAAATTGACTCAGCAATCACTTGACCGCTACCATCAGTATGAAATTTGTAAATCATCACTCGGTCAGTTTTTAGTAGCGATCGCACCTCTGCCGTTGTCACTGTGATAATTTCTTCCAACTCTAAGCTGCGTCGAATACGGTTTGTAATGCGGCGCAGTAAACTTTCTTCATGACGGTATAAGGGTGAATTTTGTTCAGGATTGGAGGTCATTGCTTATAGAAAAATAAATTAATAATTTGAAAATTGACATAACTAAATCTAAAGATATTTTGAGATTTATTTCATCAATTTGTCTTCAGTAAAACTACGGTCAAATCATTAATATAAATATTTATTTACCTTTTATAATAATTAACCAAAAAATCATAAAAAAAGACGCAAGTTTAATAGCGTCTGTGTCATTAGCAAGAAAAGAATCTTGCTTTTTATCTAAACAGAATTCAGGAGTCAGGAGTCAGAATTCAGTATGAATTCTGTACGAGTGGTGGATGAATAAACGGGTTTAAAACTCCCACCAAATTTCAGGAATAAGGATTTATTAACTTCCAGATTTCCTGCATAAAAGCATTTCAGTGCCATGCCCCCAGAAAAAAGTTATGGATCTAATTTAATCCTCATTCCTCAATTTGGTGGTCTTAAATCAGTGGTGGGTCTGAATCCCCCACTGATTTATTCTGACTCCTGAATTCTGACTTCTGAATTCTTCTTCAGTTTTAACCTTTTGTTGATAGAAAAACATCCAACAAACTAAACTTTTGTGCTGTCAGCAAAGCGGATTTTCAGATAGTCGTTTTCCATCTTTGCCCCTGATGGCTGTAGTGCTGCTAAGGCTTGTGGCAAAACTAAGTTACGACGATGGTTGCCAATAGTAATGTTTAATTCGTCTCCAGTTTTACTGAGTTGAACTTGGTCTTTAGGAATACCCGGTAAATAAAGTTCTAAGCTGTATTGGTTTTCCTCTTGTACAACTCTTAGAGTTGTTTCTTTATAATAAACCTGAGTTGGATCTTCATCTTTATAAAGAGTTTCTTTCAGGCGTTCTAATGAAGCTAATCCACACATTTCCTCAGAAAATAGGGGAACTTCTTTCACCGGCAGAGGGTGAAAATCATCATGAATTTCCCGGCGATATTGCTCCTGACTTTCCTTCCAACGTTGGAAAAATGGGTCTTGGACTTCACTTGGTATAATCCGATTAGCCACTACCAAATCTGTAGCAACATTATACAAACTCAGATAAGCATGGGCACGGAGAGATTCTTTAATCACCATCTTTTCGGGATTGGTGACAAGACGCACTGAGGTTTGAGTATTATCTGTTAATACTTTTTCCAGAGCTTCAATTTGTTCATAAAACTCATAAGGTGCATCCATCACCTCTTTATCAGGTAGGGAAAAACCAGCAATTGGTCTAAACAAAGGTTCAACTAGGGGCCGAAGTGCCACCGAGATGTTTTGAAATGGTTTGTAAAAACGGCGCATATACCAGCCACCGACCTCAGGTAAACTCAACAAGCGCAGTGCTGTACCGGTGGGGGCTGAGTCGATAATTAAAACATCAAACTCACCTTCATCGTAATGGCGTTTCATTCTTACCAAGCCAAAAATCTCATCCATGCCTGGTAAAAATTGCCAATTCTTCCGCCTGTACGCCGTCTAAACCCCTTGCCTGTAAAACTTGGGTAATGTAACGTTTCACAGCACCCCAGTTTCCCTCCAGTTCTTGCAGTGCATCCAATTCAGCACCCCACAGATTTGGGCGAATTTTTTGGGGTGCGTGTCCGAGTTCCATGTCGAAACTATCTGCGAGGGAGTGGGCGGGATCTGTACTTAAAACCAACGTCTGATACCCTAATTCCGCACAACGCAGTCCAGTTGCAGCAGCAACGGAAGTTTTGCCCACGCCGCCTTTACCGGTCATTAAAATTACACGCATAGATACTTTTGTCCTGACTGAGAATTTTTTACATTTATTTACATTATCGACTGTTAAGGAAATAAATGTCGTTTCGACACGTCTAGGCATTATTATGAGTGTTTACCGAACAGAATTCAGGAGTCAGGAGTCAGAATTCAGAATGAATTCTGTACGACTGGTGGATGAATAATCGGCGTTTTTGCACCCCCACCAAATTGAAAATTTGGTGGTCTTCAATTCCTGCGCGGTCTGAATCTCCGACTGATAGCGTTCGCGTAGCGTCTCTAAGAGTTGCGTTAGCGAGTCCGCGATAGCGGAGCGTTAGCGAGTATTCGAGCGTCGCGTCTTGATTCTGACTCCTGAATTCTGACTTCTGAATTTTTCTTCAACCTAACTCGTCTGTTGGGTCTTGCTGCAATAACTGATCGAGCTTAGTTTCCAGTGCTGAGAGTTTTTTGAGAATTGTGGGGCGATCGCCATCAAGAGAAATTAGTAAATTGGTTATTCTCTCTTGTATGTTCGTTAATTGTGACACTGCATTCTGAATTTGGAGCATTCCTTCTCGGAGTTCTTGGCGTTCCTGCCGTGTTTCCGCCAGTTCATCTAACATAGCTTGGACTGTTTTAGCATTAGTCTCAATTAGATGTTTGAGTTCTTTATCAGTCATTGCGATCGCACTTTGAAGTTGAGTCTATTATTCACTCTAAAGTATTGAGGGATTTTGTTTCAATCCCCCGTAGGGCAGTACAGTTGTGCTATCCTGCACGATAATGCCTGTTTACTGGCTCAACATTGCAAAAGCTTGCTCAACCAGCATCTTAGCTTTGTGCTACTTCAACAGCTTTTCTTGTTCAAATCTATCGGGGTAACTCATTTTCCTACCTTCCAGCGTTAGCCGAATCAGTGCTATTTGCTCATCTGTAGGTGAACTCATCTCATCTATTGCTGCGCCAATATACTGAAAAGTTGTGAAAGTGGGAGCCTTTAACCCTCTTCCTTCTTGCATCTGATGTAATGCTAATTGCGGTAATTGCGGGAATGCCATCAGAGAAGTGATGTAAGAGGTTGTTTGAAAAGTATTTCGTTGTGCTTTTAGACACTTTTAGATCCCCCCTAACCCCCCTTAAAAAGGGGGGAACCGGAGTTAAAGTCCCCCTTTTTAAGGGGGATTTAGGGGGATCTAGAACGTTTTGCTACCAAGAAGAGGACTTTTCAAACATCCTCTAAGAAACTTTGTATCGTGGGTTCCCTGTCGGCTTGATACCGTAGCGTCGGCATAAGTCACGTAACTCTTGGATGGTTTTGATTTCAAGTTCGGAACGCGTGAACATAAAATAGAAGTGTCTTCATATTTGATTTTTGAAAAAACTCAGTACACCTTAAAGAGCCTTTTTTTTGTTCCCTGTTCCCTGTTCCCTTGCCACATAGATCATTTCAGAAATCAAACCGGATTACTATATATATATTATCCAAATATTAAAATTTGTTCAATATAACTAAGATAGTATGGGAGCATCCAGTTTTGGCAGAAATACTCAAATAGCCAGTAAACCATTGAGATAAGCACAACGAACTGAGAGGATTTGATTAACACTATCAACATTCCATTGTGCGCCAGAAATTTTCATCCTAGCTCCAATCTGTTTAATAGCAGACTCGACTGCACCAGAACCAATAGAACAAAGTTGTTCAGCCTGGTAATAGCTGTAGTTGACAATGCGAGAGCGATGTTTTTCAAGATAAGCGATGAAGTTCTTAACTTGTTTGCCTCGACGATTATGAAATAAAGCTTTAGTTTCTTCGACTTGACCTTGCCACAAAAGAGTTTCAGCAACTTTAAGCCGCTTTAAAGAACCGCCAATTTTGTAGAGATTTTCTTTGAGGTGATACCAATCCAATATTTCCCAACGCTGAAAATGCTCTGTTTTACCAAACTCTTTGACTAAATTCCACACGCCATCATGACCATCCCCCAAGCATACTAATGGGTTAACCAGACGCTGGCTATTGACATAATCAACTAATGATTGGTTGTCATCAAAAAACGCACTATAGTAAATTCCTTGTAGTCTTACGGTTTTATAGTCTCGCCAGTGACACCCGGCTTTCGGTTTACCCCGGAGTCGGACTTTTCCCCCATCTACACTGACTTCTGAAACTGCTTGTTTTGCAAGTGGTAATTCAAAATCTTGTGACAGTACTAATTTTTGTTGCGTTGAGTGACCCACTTTCACTCCTGTCAATGCCTCAACTTCAATTTCTGCTTTTTGGTATGATTCGTTAGCTGACAGCCTCAAACAACACTTTTGAAGTAATGGGCTTAACCGACTTCTGGGCTTCAAACCCAGTTTCTGTAACTGTTTGGCTTTAAGAGTCAGTTCCCCCACCAAGCTTTTAATTTTCCTGGTTTTACCTACTTTTGTTCCAGTTTTTTGTTCGATAAAAAAAGGGCTATTTCTGGGCTAACTAGTTCTAATATTTGACTGCGAACTGTTTTTTCTATGCCTTCCAGGTCTGTTAGCTTACTTTTGTCTGCTTCTTCATACAACAATGTTGCCACTTCTTGTAAGCACGCTTTGAGCCGTTCTTGTTTATCCTGGTTCATGATTCCTGGTTCACGCTTCTTTCTGTCTGTTATTTTCTCCTAAAATCTGTATATCTTCCAAAAGTGGATGCTCCCCAACAACTTAGCCTACTTCAGCATACAGCACAGTTAAGATATAAAGAACGCATAGAAATTAGACGAAAAAAGCCTATTTATTCACTTAACTTATTATCACTTTTAGATAAAATTTCTCCTCTAAGGAAAGAGTATTTTATCAGACTCACTGAATTCATTGCCAGAAATGAACGGGGTAGTGATATTTGTCGCAATATTTTCTTCCAACTTATAGAAGCTTCTCACCAATCAAACTGGCAAGTTAGAGAACTACTTGTATCTACAATTCTTGAGGCTGTTCTGAGGAATATTGATACTCAACCTTTCCAAGCTAAAAAGAGTAAGTCTAAATTTAATGTGGGTAGTAGTTTAAAAAATTTCATCAGTCAATACTTATCTGATGAATGGAATGATATTCACACTCCTGTGATGACAGCCCATACTTACCTACGAGATCGTAATGCTCATCCGGACTGGCTTTTCACCCAAGGTGGCGCTTTATCAGAAGAAGAAACGGAAAAATCATTAGACAGTATGATTTTTCTCAGTAGATTCTATGGATATATGATCTTGTCATTAGCTGGCTTCGGAAACCTGAAACCTCTATTTCCAAAACCACACTCGGAGTGGGGAGCAGCCATGATAATTATTCCGGCTAAATATTCCAGTTAAACTACCTAATTATTTTTAGTTTAATAGCAATTATCTATTCAGTTATTTAAATTATTGACTTTTTCAAGAGAAAAAATGCTGCTTCACCACATCTAGGCGTGAACAGTTCCAATAATCGATATGGGAGACAATCAAGCCATCAGAGTTAAGACCTAATTCACTCCAACCAGGAATAGAGATCCGTGGCTTCCAGGGCAGAGGAGTATTCCAGCTAAGTGTCCACTCGGTTTTTATTGTATTTTCTAGACGTTGAATATTGTGTAAGTCCATCTTGGGGTTTAAAAACCAAGTTTGGATAAAATTAATCATTTCTTTGTAACGTTTAACGCCACGAAATTTATTCAGAGGATCTTGAAAATAAACCTCTGGGGCATAAATATTATAAGTTTGATTTACTGGGAATCTTTGATAGTCTTCTTTGAGGATTTCAATGATATCCATGATAAATAAATATATCGGTAAATTTGTTTAATTTGAAAAATTGAAATTAACCCTCATTCCATAAACGTTCTAACTGACGCCGCCAAGCAGTTAAGACTTCTTCTCGCGCCTCTGGGGTTTGATTGATTTCGCCCATCATTCCTTCTGCGTAAAAGCGTTCTAAAC
Organism: Nostoc cf. commune SO-36; assembly: GCF_023734775.1. Lineage (NCBI taxonomy): Bacteria > Bacillati > Cyanobacteriota > Cyanophyceae > Nostocales > Nostocaceae > Nostoc > Nostoc commune. Next base: position 1,186,657 of record NZ_AP025732.1, read on the forward strand.
TTTGCATCGTAGCTTGTAGAGATTGTCCTTGCTGTTTTGCGGCCTGAATAATTTGCCGGATGCGGCTTTCAATTAGTCGATTAAAGACATTATCTAATCCAGCCTGATGGAGAGATACAAGTCGGTTGATTGCATAAGACAAATCTACACTCACTAAAGTGCCACTGTTATGTTGAAATACTCCCCAAATTACCCCTTCATACAAAGCGTAACGGACTTCTTGAGTGTCATCGAAGTTGGCTTCTAGGAACTGTTCTAAAAATGGTTGGGCTTCTTGGATGGGTAGAATAGGCAGTAAAACTCGCAGCCAAGTATTATCTGCGGAAAGCAGCACCAATAGCCGAAAAGTAGAAGTGTCTACTTGCCACTCGCCAGGGGCAATGCCACTAACAGCCGATGTGCCAAATAATTCTGTTAACGTACCCGCAATTTCTTCAGGTGTCATAACCCTTTATCTATATATAGCCTCTAGATTAGCGCAGAGGGAGATCAACTTATTCACTAGAACGCTTGCTTTTGTCCCGTCTGAAGAAGCAATGGGGGCGCACAGCTAGTTGTACGCCCCCACAAATAAATGTAGAGACTTAGCAGTGCTACGTCTCTACAAGGGTTCTGGTTAACGCATATTTAATTTCTGGAGATGTCTATTCTACTGTATTGAAATGTGTGATTTAAATGATCGAATTGCTCAAAAAGACGATACCGATCGCACATAAAGCGAAACCAGCAAGGCTGATTTTCCAAGGTAAAATTCGGTTTATTTCTCCCACCCCCATTGCAATACCAATTTCTCTAGCACTCATCGCAACCACAAACAGAGTTAAGGTAATGCTTAGTATATAGGCAACTACTGGCATCATTCCTACCCCAATAATAGATTCAGCATTAGCGTAACCCTGAAATAAACCAGCACTAATGCTTACCAGAGCAAACACTATAAAGTTTGGTTGATTTGGCATCATCAGCATAGTACCAAAAGCAATGGTAGAAATGGCGATGGCTATTTCTGTGCCTGGTAAATTTAGCTGGTATAGATGACTTACAATGCCCAAGACTGTTGCGAAAACAAAACATCCAGCGATCGCAGCGCCACGAACAAACACAGATGAGAGTAAGCCAATAGCAATAATACCAACTAAACAATCCAAGCTAATTACTGGATCTGCTAATCCCCAGAGAAAGCCTTCCCAAGCGTTAGAGATGGTATGGTCAATTGGTGTTCCACTCAATGAACTCAGTAAGCTAATTAAAATTAAAGCTGCGATCGCCCCAATATGGCGATTCATTAACTTCGAGGTATAAAATGCTCCCCAAGCACGGGATTCTGATAAATTAGTTTTGAACATTACCACACACCAAATTAGTTTTTTCGGTAATTTATACTACCCAAGCGCCCAAACAAACTAACGTGGTAATAACGCCAGATTATGCTATTACTCGACCGCTTACAAGGCGGCGGAAGTTCCGAGATATTCACAGCAATAGACAAAATGTTGACTCTCTGTACAAGATAATCACTACAATAAAATAGTCACGCACCCGATCTCTGGAGTTCTAGCAGTGGGATTATTTGATGATTTGAGTCGGTTTCTTGAAAACCGTTTAGAAGAATTCTTGCGTAACAATCCACATTTGGAGTTAGAGGCGCTGCTAGAACAGCTGCGTGAGCAAGAGGAAGACACATTAAAACTGATCGCAGATTTAAAATTACAAGAGAAGCGATCGCAAGAAGAAATTCTGTCTACCGCTCAAGAAATTCAGCGTTGGCATATCCGTATTGAAAAAGCCAAAAACGCCAATAGAGAAGATTTGGCGAGTGCTGCGGGTGAGCGAGAAGCAGCCTTGTTACGCGAAGGAAATCAGCGTTGGGGACATATGCAAGGGCTGAAAGAACGCATTAACCAATCTCAAGAACTACTGCAAAAAATTCAGCAGCGCCGACAGGAGGTGCAAGCTAAAGCCGCCGAAGCACAGACAGCCCGTGCTAAAGCGCAAACCCAGCAGCGTTTTGAAACCGTTGGCTGGTCGAATAAAACTAGCAATTTTTCTGGTGGGTTTGATGACTTAGAAGAAAAGTTCCGTAGTTGGGAAACTCAGGATGAGTTAGAACAAATGAAGCGGAATATACAGAAGTAGCGCGTATTGGCTAAAATACGCCAAAGTAACAAATGAGTTTGCATTTGCAGCAAATGAGTTCGCAAAAGTAACAAATGAGTTCGCAAAAGCAACAAATGAGTTCGCAAAAGTAACAAATGAGTTCGCAAAAGTAACAAATGAGTTCGCTAAAGTAACAAATGGGTTTGCAAAAGCAACAAATGAGTTCGCACCGGGTTGATGTACATTGGTGTCAACTTAAGCTAAAAGCCTTTTCAAATCTCGTTTCCAGCCTCTGGGCTGGAAATGCAACTCGAAAGCGGCTCTGCCGCCAGCAAGGGAGGCGGAGCCTCTATGACTGCATTCCCAGTCGGAGACTGGGAACGAAACAAGGAGACAATATCTACAATATCTAAAAGCCGGTTCTAGGCTAGCTTTCACGTTAATTTGACCATGATTTTTCTCCAAAAACAAGCATGACCAATTCTTCCTTGATGGTACAAGCCCCTAAATTCATTTATGGATAGATAAGTTTTAAACAATGCAGGGTTTAAGCCCCCGGATTTATCCGTGGGCATTAATTGCGAATTGCGTTAGCGTAGCGGTAGCGAGTCCGCGAGCGTCATTGCGAATTGCGAATTGTGCTGACATTTAGTTAAAAATCGAAGGTTGTCCGAAGCACACCCACATACTGCGTATCATTTCTGCTGTCGTTTTCCGGGTTGAGAATTACCCAAAAACCAGGAGTCACTGAGATGTTGTCGTTCAGGCGATAACGATAAAATGCTTCGATGTGATAAGCGTTATCTCGGTCTTGACGGACATCACTGTTAGAGACACGCGGCGGTATGCCAAAGAGAATTCCCGGCAAGTTACCCTCACCCCCCACATCAGGAAACGACACACCAATCGCGCCAAACCAGACATTGGCATTGTCGCCACTGTTTACAAATAGAGCATCTGTTCCACCCCTGCCATTGGAAATATCACTCAAACCAGAACTCTTGGCATTTGCCCAAATATATCCACCCCAACCGTGGATTTGGAAATTCGGGGAGAAACGGTAGAATCCCTGTGCGCCGATAATATCGTTGGAAGTAGCAATGTTATTGCCAAAGGGAGCGTTTGACAGGGCGCTACCCGTCCCAGCCGTGACATCGACTAGTCCAGCAGGGCTATAGCCATGAGAGTAGGCAATACCAATAGCTCCTTGTTCACCATAATAGGCTAAGTGCGCTAGGGCGTTGTAGCCGCCATCAAATAATCCGTTGCTCTGTGATGGCACATTGGGAGTGCTGGCTAAATAACCCAAGGTGAGAACCAGGTCTTTGGTAATGTTCCAGTTAGCGGCTGCACCGCCGCCACCTCGCCGGAATAAGGGACTGTATGATCCAAAAAGTGAGGGAACCCCATTGCCGTCATCAGCGATTGTGGCGGGAGTGACGGTGGTGGAAATGTCGGTGTAACCAATGCCTGTAGGGCCAACAACGAAGTTAAGGGACTCACTGACTGGGAAGTAATAACGGATGTGGGGGACAAAAAGTGTATTGTTGCTGTCATAATCGAAGTTCAGGCGTGTCATCCCTGTGCCTGTGGCTGCGGCTATTTGGCTTGTACCATTGGAATTCGCAAAGTTGCCAAACTCCAGCCGGACTCTCAACAAATCTTTGCCTGTGAAACTACTCTCAAAGTTGAGACGACCCCGATTTGCAAAGTAGAGATTGGATTCATCGCGATCGCCACCCACTCTATTACCAAAGGTATCACTAACGGCGGTAATAATTTGAGCATTCAACCTGGTAGTAGTAGAAAATTGCTGCGCCTCCAATGTTGCTGTATGTGCCTCTAAAGTATCTACTCGTCCGCGCAGAGTTGTCAGTTCTGCGGCAAAGTCTTGCTGCAACTTTTGCATCACTGCCAAATCTTGCTTATTAACTAAATCGCTAGTAGCTGTGGAAATTAACTCATTAATCCGATCTAAACAAGCATTTAAACCTGCGGCAAACTCATAACGGGTTAAGGCACGGTTCCCGCGATAGGTAGAATTGGGATAACCTGCAATACAGCCGTAGCGTTCCACCAGCGATTGCAATGCACCAAATGCCCAATCGGTTGGTTGTACATCAGAAAACTGGGAAACAGAAGTGACTTGTCCCTGCAAATTCCTATTAGCATCTACTACATTAGGATCATCTTCTGGAGGTGCTGCCCAAACTGCTGGAATTGCCAAAAATACGATAAAAAAGCTTTGAAAAATAATTTTTAGCATTGACTTATTACTTGAAAATGGTTTAATTCTGACTTGGTAGCGAAAGATATTACACTCGAACTAAAGCTTTTACGTGATGAAATAATTTTGCTTTTTACCGAATTAATTTTGTGTCTTTTTCTGGATGAAGCAAGTTATATTCCAATACGCTTGGGTTAGCGCCAAAAACCTTGAAATGTGTAGGTTGAGGAGCCACTGCGTTGGGCGGCTATGCCGACTTGTAGCACGTGGCGTTTGAGGAACGAAACCCAACATTTTCGGGGCTTTGTTGGGTTGCGCGTTCAGTTAAGGCTAAAACTCTGTTATCAAAGTCAACTTTTTAACGTAGACGCTTCGGCTTGCCGCAGGCTACCGCCAAGGCGCAGAGAAGCCAGTGCGTTGGGCGGGTTTCCCGACTTGAAGCAACTGGCGCGACGCAGAGAGAAGAATGAGAAGGAAAAAATTGCTTAACTGAACTGTATTGCTCTCTAAATCTCTCTCCTTTTAGGAGAGAGACTTTGAATTTTCCCCCTTCCCTTGTAGGGAAGGGGGTTAGGGGGTTAGGTTTTTCGTGCGCTTTTCCATATAACGTGAAAAGTCAGGTTGTGCATCGGCACTGCTTTTAATTTGACGCGTAGTTTGTCGTAGTCTAATATCAACTCAAAATAATCCTCTACCTGCGATCGCAGGCTAGCTATGCCCATGTCTGCAAAATAGCATCAGGTATCCCAAATAAATGCAAAGCTTGGTCTATTATGTGCTTTAAATGTCCCAACTACTACACCAGATTAATTTTGATAAGTTCGTAGTAAGGACTTTAGTTTTTTGCTTGAGCGCTCACTACGAACCCAATCAAGTTGTTTTGGGGACTTCCAAGAAATAAATTATTCCAATTTCTGGACTCAACACGACTGTTCCTCTCCCTGCTCCCTGCCCCCCTGCCCTTAAAACGATGGGATATTTTTTTATTTGGAAGTACCTTGGCAGAGTAGTAAATGGATGCCAATTACATATCTTCTAACTCAATTCCTTTGGTTTCTTTAACAAAGAAGAGAATGAAAAATAACGAGGTAGCTGCCGCAATTGTATAGAGTCCGTATGCAGAACCTAGACCGAAATATTGCAGTATGGGAGGAAACGTTGTGGAAATTAGGAAATTTGCAACCCATTGCATGGCAGCAGCAATTGAAAGTGCAGCAGTTCGAATTTTGTTATTAAACATTTCTCCCAACAGCACCCAAACTACTGGCCCCCAGGAGAAACCGAAGCAAAATACATAGAGGTTGGCTGCGATGAGAGCCACAGTCCCGGCGCTGCCGGTAAGATTAGGATTTCCAGCAGCATCGAGGGGAGCATTGCCAAAAAGATAAGCCATCGTCCCCAATGTCAAGGTCATCCCGATTGAACCTACTATAAGTAAGGGCTTGCGACCAAATTTATCTACAAAGGCGATCGCAATCAGTGTTGTAATAATATTGACGGCTCCTGTAATCACCGTGATTGTTAGAGAATCTTGTTCTGAGAACCCGACGGCACGCCATAAAACACTGCTGTAGTAAAAGATTACATTAATACCAACGAATTGTTGTAGTACAGATAAGCCTATTCCGATCCAAACAATCCGAAGGAGTCCACCATTTCTGCTTAAGAGATCAGAAAATCTGGGTTCGCGTTCGCGAAGCACTGTCTGCCGAATTTCATCGATTTTTGCCAGCACATCACCGCCCAAAATCTTGGACAGAACGTTAGCAGCTTCTGGTTCCCGCCTTTGAGCAACCAAGTACCGGGGAGATTCGGGAATCATTAAAGCTGACATTCCATATAGTATTGCTGGAGAATTTCTGTCCAAAACATCCACCGCCAAGCGGCTATACCAAACAAAAACGGCGACTCGGCTGAACCTGCTGACATAGCAATAAAGTAGTCGCATATAAGTGCAATAAAAATCCCAACTACGATCGCTAATTGTTGCAGAGATCCTAATCTTCCCCGCAAATGGCTAGGAGAACATTCAGCAATATAAGCTGGGGCGATAACGCTAGCAGTACCAACTGCAATGCCACCCAATAGCCGCCAAAAGATAAAATCCCAGATTCCAAAGGCAATCCCGGAGCCAATGGCACTGATGGTAAACAACACCGAAGCTGCTACCATTGCCTTGACTCGACCATAACGGTCTGCGATTTTCCCTGCATAAAAGGCTCCTACCGCAGACCCTAACAATGCTAGGGACACGGCAAGACCCGTTAACACACTGTTAGCGTTAAAGGCATTAGAAAGAGCGCCAACCGCGCCGTTAATTACTGCGGTGTCAAAACCGAACAGAAAGCCGCCGAGGGCAGCAGCACCAGCAATCAAAATTACATAAAATGTGCTGGATTTACGACGAGTAGTAGTAGAGGTCATAGTTTGTATATTTATTATTGGGGATGGGGCATGGGGCATTGGGCATTGGGCATTGTGGGGCAGGAGAGTAGAAACCAAAGACTCATTAATGGAGTTCAAAGGCTCATTAATGGAGTTCAAAGGCTCATTAATGGAGTTCAAAGGCTCATTAATGGAGTTCAAAGGCTCATTAATGGAGTTCAAAGACTCATTAATGGAGTTCAAAGGCTCATTAATGAAGTTCAAAGGCTCATTAATGGAGTTCAAAGGCTCATTAATGGAGTGCAAAGGCTCATTAATGGAGTGCAAAGACTCATCCCTATTCTCAATGCCCAATGCCCCATGCCCAATGCCCAATGCCCAATTCCCAAAGAAATTCTTTAGCGTCTAGAACGTCTGCGGAGTCTATCAATGGTTACTGCCAAAATAATTACTAGTCCTTTGACGACTAGTTGCCAGAAATAAGATAGGTTCAACAAGGTTAAACCGTTGTTGAGAATACCAATAATTAATGCACCTAGAAGTGTGCCGCAATGGTACCAATACCACCTGTGAAGCTTAGTTCCACCAAGAATAACAGCTGCGATCGCCATCGTAATTCGTAACCTTGACCGATTACGCCACTAGCACTATAAAGACGGCTAGCACTCATGATTCCTGCTAAACCTGCTAGTAATCCGCTAATACCATAGACGAATAGCAACACCCGATTAACTTTAATCCCTGTTAATCTGGCTGCCCGCTCGTTACCACCAACGGCATATATCTGCACTCCTAAAACAGTTTGCCGCAACACAAACCAGCTAACGATTACAGTCAGGAGCGCAATTATCACTAGCCACGGCAGGGGGCCGATATAATCATTACCCACCCAAGCAAAATTGATGTCTCGGTTAATCACGGTTGTACCTTTGGCAACCAAGAAGGCTACACCCCGCAAGGCAGTCAGTGAACCCAAGGTAACAATAAAAAGGTGGCACATCTAAAAAAGGTGATGAGAGCGCCGTTGACTAAGCCTAAAAGCAATCCTGCTAGCAATGCAGCAGGCACGGCTGCCCAACTTAAAGCTGGCAGTAGCGATACTAACAAGGCAACTACGGCAGAAACAGCTAAGATTGACCCAACAGAAAAGGTCAATACCTCCGGTGAGAATCACAAAGGTCATTCCTGTCGCCAGCACAATATTGATTGATGACTGACGCAAGATATTAACGATGTTACCGCCTGTGAGGAAGTTGGGCGAAAGGAGTGCAAATAAGATGCAGATAATTATCAGGATTGGCAGAATACCCGCAACTTCCAATAGGGTACTCATTGATTTCCGGTTGCGGGATGCGGGATTGTTGCGTATTTTATTGGCAGGTGGTCTGACTGTCTGACTCATGATGCTAATACCTCCGATGCTCCAGTTGCATAGTGCATAATCTTTTCTTGAGTGATTTCTTTGCCAAGACTGCCATCCAGTTCGCCTACTAGCTGTCCTTCTCGCATCACCAAGACGCGATCGCTCATGCCGACAATCTCCGCCAGTTCGCTGGAAACCATTAAAATAGCTACACCTTGCGCTGCCAATTCGCTCATAATTCGGTAAATTTCGCTTTTAGCACCGATATCTACGCCCCGTGTTGGCTCATCTAACATTAATACTCTCGGCTTAATGGCTAACCAACGCGCTAGCAGTAGCTTCTGCTGATTACCACCAGAAAGATCCAATGCTCTAATTTCCAAATTGGCTAGGCGGATATTAAAGTTTTCTACTGCATCTGTTGAGAGCCGATTAACTGAACCCCAGTTAACAATTCCAGCTTTGGCATCTTGTTTGAGTGTGTTGATGGCAATATTCTTACGGGCGCTCATCTCTAGAAATAAACCTTGATCTTTGCGGTCTTCTGGGACGTAGCCAATTCCTGCTGAAATGGCATCACTGGGCGTATTAATTTCCAGTTTTTTGCCATTCAAGAATACTTCACCACTGGCTTTGCTGGTCTGCACCAAAAATCAGCCGGGATAGTTCTGTGCGTCCTGCACCAACCAACCCTGCTAAACCGACGATTTCTCCAGCATGAACTTTAAAATTAGCTGGCTCAATCTTCTTCCGCGCATCGCTCATATTTCTGACTTCCAGCACGACTGGGCCAGGATTAGTTTGCCGTTGATGTTCGTAAAAGTCTTGCATGGAGCGACCAACCATCATCTGCACTAATCGCTGGGGAGAAATCTCACTGCGTGTCAGACTGCCAATATATTGACCATCACGCAACACGCTAATCCGGTCAGCTAAGGCATAGATTTCTTCCATCCGATGGCTGATGTAAATAATCGCAATGCCATCACGCCGCAGTTTGCGAATTACCTCAAATAAATGCTCACTCTCGCGGTCAGATAGGGCTGCTGTTGGCTCATCCATCACCAAAACGCGGCTTTTGTCCTTCAGCGCCCTGGCAATTTCTACTTGCTGTTGTTCTGCGATCGATAAGGTACTAACTACAGTCTGCCCGGTAAAATTTGCTCCCCGGCTTTCTAACACTTTCTCTGCTTCCAGTTGCATCCCTTTGCGGTCTAAGAACTGACCTCGCCGCAACTCGCTACCCATAAACATATTTTCGGTAACGGTTAAATTCGGTGCAACATTCAGTTCTTGATAAATGAGATTAATTACCTGCCTTACGTGCTGTCGCCGGATCGGTAATTTTCAGGGGTTGACCATTGATGCGAATTTCTCCTTCATCTGCAATGTAAGCCCCAGCCAGGATTTTCATCAATGTGCTTTTGCCTGCTCCGTTTTCACCATGAGGGCGTGAACTTCTCCCGGATAAATCGTCAAATTAACATTTTGAAGCGCAGGTACACCATGAAATCGTTTTGTAATTCCTTGCATTTCTAATACAGGGGTGCTGGTTGGTGCATCAGGAAATGAAGTTTCAATATTTGTTGTCATGAGCAGAACCTGTAAAAATAATCTCAAATTCGGAATTTGTGAGTTAGAAATTAATCAACTCACACTTATTACACTTAATATGTATGAGATGGAAATCATCACTAAATCATGTTTTAAAAAGTGATTAATATCTCGAAAACTTCTGAATATCGAAAGGCGATATATCAAAACTTTCTACACGCGCACATATATACATCATGGGTATTTGCAAAAGCTCTGTCAATGCATCGAAAGACTCAATTCAGATTAGACATAACTTTTAATTTCAAATTGACAATTATTATTTACCAGCCTTTTTCTGTGCTGACGTTATCTTTTGTGATCAGCTTGACTGGAATTAAAATGGTAGGTGATTTAGGTTTCTTCCCATTTAAGATGTCATTGCCAACCTGAACTGCTTTTTGGGCCATTCCTCGTGGATTTTGGGTAGCAGTCGCGGCATATAAACCATCTATTTCTGCGATCGCAGTGATTGCTTCTGGCGCACCATCAACGCCTACAATAAAGAAATCTTTACGTTTTGCTTGGTTAGCTGCTAGTTCTGCGCCTACTCCACTCGGATCATTGATGGCAAAAACAGCATCAATTTTCGGAAAGGTTGTCAGCAAATCAGTCATAACTCTGAGTCCTCCATCCCGGCTACCATCTGCATTCTGGTTTTTAGAGAGTATTTTGATATCGGGATATTTAGACAATACATTCTCGCAGCCATTAACTCGCTGAATCACCGAGTCCACTGGCGGGCCGTTAACTATTACTACATTACCTTTACCTTTAAGACGGTCAGCAATTATATCTGCAACTAACTTCTCCAGCTTGAACATTATTAGTCGTAATTGTGGCATCTACACCTCCTTCTGCACCTGTATCTACTGCTATGACAATTCTGCCTGCTTGTTTTGCTCTTTCAACTATTGGTCTAATTCCACTTTTGTCAGCAGCATTCAAAACAATAATGTCAGTATTGGCAGCAGTGAAATTTTCAATTTGATTGGCTTGTTGGTTGAGGTCGTATGCACTGGAAGCTACAATAACATTGACATCTTCTCCGCCAATTCTCTTCGCTTCTGCTTCAACTGCTTGTCCCATGAGAACGAAGAAGGGATTACTTAAATCACCAACGGTAAAGGCAACTGATCGTAATTTTGAATTTCCAGTGGTAGTCTTACTTTCTGCACTAGTGTTAATAGCTGTATTGACATTCGGAGAACCATTTGTACAGCCGACAAGACTGCCACCGATGATACCTAGTATGCTAGTTGCGATTACGCGAAACATAACACCAGAGGTAAACACAATCTTTTTCACATTCATATATCTCCTAAAAGCCATTTTTACATACACCAAATTTTGAACCTATATATTGTTTAAAAAACAGGAACAAGTATTTTAAGTTAAATTTCCAAAAATTAGTTTTATTAACCTTATAAATCTTCATTTTCTTTGACTTTTTTCATCTTATCTCGCTAAGATGCCAAAATTAATTTTATTTATCGAACTTTACAAAAATAGAAGCTTTTCAATCTCCTTAATATAACTAAAAGTCTTCACTTTAAAGCATTTGCATAAATCAGCATATTCAATATTTATAGCTGTATGAAAAATTTAATATTTCTCAATCGATTTATTTAGCAAATAGACTACTACTAAAGAAGTATTTAATATTAAAGAATTGCTATATTTTGGCAAATGTAAACATCCTTTAGTTAGATGTTTAAAGTTAATCTCATACCTTTATCTAAACAGAATTCAGGAGTCAGGAGTCAGAATTCAGTATGAATTCTGTACGAGTGGCGGATAGCGTAGCGGTAGCGAGTCCACGATAGCGGAGCGTTAGCGAGTATTCGAGCGTCGCGTCTTGATTCTGACTCCTGTTAAGAGAAGTAATGAGTAATGAGTAAAAACTTCTTACTTCTTACTCATTACTTCTCCCCGGCACTTGCACAGGCTTTAAGAGGTGTGGTGAGAAATCCGGGATCATTAAGTGCTTAAAATCACAGCCAAATACTTTTAAAACATCCTCTAAGATCAATCTTAATAAATTTGTATTATTTATTTCCAAAGGAGATGCACTAAGGTAGGATACCTCACAGTGCAATTTCGTAGTTAATGGGTAAAATATGGAGCCTGTAACCCTGACAGCAGCAGCGATCGCAACTTTGGTAATCACCAAAGCCTTTGAAAAAACTGGGGAAATCATCGGCGAAAAGGCTTGGAATGAAGGCGAAAAGTTGTTAGTTCTGCTGAAACGCAAGGAACCTAGCACGGCGAAGGTTATCGAACAGGCTAAAACACAATCTTTAGATTATGGTCAAGCTTATCTCATTGGGCAGCAGGTAGAGGAAGCGGCAAAGAAAGATCCTGAAATTGCTCAAGCTGTGGAAGCTGTAGCCAATGAAGCACAACCTCAACTGACGAACACTATTATTGAAAATTGGCAGGGGATAAATATTAAAGGTGGAACTAATACCATTTCTGGTAACACCTTAAACTTCTGACTAAATTCGCCCCAAGGGGAATCGATAGTTTCTACTGAAATACCGCAAAATTTGCCCCTGAGTGGGGTAGTGGAATTTGTCGGACGTGAAGAAGAATTGCAAAATCTTCACCAACTTTTGCAGGATAATAAACAAGTTGCGATCGCAGCAATAGCAGGGATGGGTGGAGTTGGTAAAACAGAACTGGCTTTACAATATGCCAGCAAGCAACGCAACACTTACAACGGTGGGCTTTGCTGGTTGCTGGCAAAAACTGGAGATGTAGGCATTCAAGTTGTGCAGTTTGCTAGAACGCAGCTTGATTTAAAACCGCCAGAAGATTTTGATATAGTCGCGCAAGTGCAATATTGTTGGCGGCGTTGGCGTGAAGGTGATGTGCTGCTAGTGTTGGATGATGTCAGCGACTACGAAGAAGTCAAGCCTTACTTACAGTCGCTACCTTCTCGGTTTAAAGTGCTGATAACTACCCGCCAGAACTTGGGACGCATCGCACAGTTATCTTTGGATGTGCTGCAACCAGAAGCGGCGCTGGAGTTATTAAAGTCTTTACTCAAAGAAACACCGGGGCGAATTGAAAAAGAATTTGCTTTAGCAAATCAGTTGTGTGAGTGGCTGGGATATTTACCTTTGGGTGTGGAATTAGTGGGGCGCTATCTGGCGCGGAAACAGGATTTATCTTTAGCAGAAATGTTGCGGCGGCTGGAGAACAAGCGACTAGATGAGCGTTCTCTGTCTAAATCTAAGTCGGAAGCTGACATGACAGCACAACGAGGTGTGTTAGCAGCCTTTGAGTTGAGTTGGCAAGAATTAGAGGACAGCGATAAACAACTGGGTTGTTTATTAAGTTTATTTGCCGCCGCACCTATACCTTGGAAGTTGGTGGAACAGTCTTTACCAGAAGAAGATGGAGAAGATTTAGAAGAAATCAGAGATGATAAGCTGTTGAATCTGCATTTACTCCAGCGCAAAGGTGAGGGAATCTATCAATTACATCCACTGCTGAGAGAGTTTTTCCAATATAAGCTTACAGGTTTAGATAAGGGGGAGGAACTAAAGCGATCGCTTTGTCGGGTAATGGTAGCAGTCGCCAAAGATATTCCTGACTTGCCCACCCTTGAGCAAATCACCGCAATTTCTCCCGCCATTCCTCATATAGCTGAAGTAGCGAATCATTTCATTCA